>CAWAAW010000085.1:0-47348 GCA_963779785.1 uncultured Planctomycetota bacterium | reverse complement strand
CAACCGTGAGCCGACGGCGGGCGTGTAGGCCCGGCCGAGACGGTCTCGCATGGGACGCGTCTGAACTGTCATGAGCGGTGGCTCCCCAGACCTCGCCGGCCATCCGAATCATACGGACCGGCACGACGGAGTTCATTGAATCAATCGCTTGTCAAATAATAGAATCAATATCGGTATGTTGCCATTTTCCGCTGGATGTGAAGCGGAGCGATTCGAGGGTTGTGTCGATTTTGGGCGCGATCCGGGCGTGGGATGATTCCGGCATGTGCCAGGTGAAATAGAGCGTTTCGCTGGGCCGAACGAAGCCGATGGTGACCTGGCGCTGGGTATCAAGGTCTTTCCGGCCGGCGCGGTTGGCGTCCGGTCCCGCTGGGGGCCATTGCGTCGCCGGCTCCCGGCGCCACCACCTCGACTCGCGCGGCGACGTGCCGGCCACGGTCTCGGTTCGCTTGACGTCGAGCCGCAACCCGGGCAGATTCTCCAACCGGTTTCCCAAGCCTCGGCGATCATCGCCGCCGTCCCGCCGGGCGCCGGCAACGTCCGGTAAACGACCAACGAGGAACCGTCAGGACCGGCCCAGGCTGCCAGCGCCACTCCAGGTACTCTCCACGTCAAGGGCTCGACCGGCCGCCAGGTCGATGGGGGCGTCAGATCACGACGCCCGACCGCTGTAGCGACCCCGCCGGCTGACATCCCGAAATCAACTGCAACCGAAGCGGCCAGTAATATAGACGAACTCACGATCCTGTTCGGCGCGCACACCACGAGAACACAACCCCCCACAATGCTTCGTTGATCAGAGTGGCACGGGCAAGATTCCCGTGCCGCATCATCGGGCGACATGCCGGCGGAACGAAACCGTTCAGGCCGGCCACTCGATTCTTGCACCGAGTTCGATCGGCCGCGGGGGGCGATTGACGTCGAATCACAACTGGTTGGCGATGCTGATGATGCGGCAGAACAGCGAGACGGCCGCCACTCCCGGATGGTCAAATCGAACGCAAACAAGTAAAACGGCCGGGCTCGTCACTCTTGATGAGTCCGGGAAGTGAGGCGATTCGCCCTGGCAAGGGGGATGGCTGAGAATCGGCGGAGCATGAACGACGAAGTATGCATTCCGATCAAGACCCTGATCGCGTTCCCAGGAAAACCGAGATTGCAATACCGGGACGTCGGGACATGACAACCCGCGCGCGCAGACCGGCGTCAGCCCGCTCAGCAGACAAAGAGCCCCCGACAACACGAGGACCCAGCCGCGGCAGAAGTGAGTCGGTACCGACCGAGTCACGTCGAAGTCGCTCCGGTAGACCACATTCGGATTACGCGAAAGGGATCATTTGATCGTATGGCGCTTCGTGTTAGGTTGTCAATGGCCGTTGGCAGGGAACACGTGTCACTCTTCGAGTCGCCTTCGACCTTGACTTGGTCAGCGAATCCGCCATCTGTTACACTCATTATTCTGACGAGTTGGTCGACCTAGCGAACAAACCGTCGGATTGGGAACGTATGAGCCTCTGGAGCGGAGCGCACCGATGATTATCGATCTCGGGGCGCTGAGTTGCCCGATCCTGAGAGGTCGCGGCCCGCGCTTCTGAACGGCCGTTCTCATTGTATCATCCCGGAAGCTTCATCCCGCCCGCGTGCGTGCGTGCCGACTTTGGAGGCTCGTCCTTGTTTGCCGGACCTATCATTGCCCGAGAGGTCATGACCACCCCTCGGCCGTTGCGTTACTACCTGTGGCGGGCGTCGTTCGCTTGCTTCTTGTTCATCCTGTTGTGGACGGCATGGCAAACCCTGATCGGGTGGCAAGACATCCGCGAAGTCGGTGTGCTCGCCCGGTTCGGGAACATCATCTACTGGATGTTCGCCATGCTCCAGTTGACCTTGGTGCTGTTCTTCGCCCCGTTGTTCACCGCCGCGGCCGTTTCGTACGAGAAGGACCGACGGACGTTCACGTTGTTGCTGATGACCGACCTGAGCGATCTCGAGATCGTGCTCGGCAAGCTGGTGGCGGGGCTCTTGAATATCTTGACGATTCTGGGGGCCAGCGTCGGGCTGTTGTCGCTCTGCGTGTTCTTCGGCGGGATCTCGTTCGGGCAGGTGATCAACCTGTTCGCTGTGACGGCGGCTTCGGGGATGGCCGGCGGGGCGCTCGGGCTCTTGATCGCGCTCTGGCGCGACCGGACGTTTCAGTCGATCTCGTTGACCATCCTGATGGTGGTCTTCTCGGTCGCGGGGGTCGAGGCGTTCGCGATGGCGTTTCCCACGCTTGAGTTCATGGGAGTGCCGCTGGTCGAAGTGCTCAACCCTTATCGGGCGATGCTGGCCGTGCTCTATCCCCGGTCCGATCAGCTCACCGGCGTCGTCCGGGCGTCGAGCCTGGTTTACATCACGGTCCGCATGACTTTCGCGGTCGGCGCTGGTCGCCTTCGGAACATGGAAACTGCGGAAATGGAACCCCGGCTACAACGAGCCGCGCGAGGATCGAGAGGACGCGCGAGGTCGAGGCCATCGAGTCGCTGTCGAAATCGACGAAGAGCCAGCCATGGCGAGCGTCGGCGTGGGTTCGTCGGTCGACGACCGCGGTTGGCCATTCCGAGAATGGCGTTTCCGACCGCTCGACGACGATTTCCGCGCGCGAAGTTCCGCGATCGCGACGTCGAACGGGTCGGCGGCCGACGATGAGCCGGGGCCGACGACGGGACTCCACGTCCCCCGGCGGACCCATCGACGGATCGCGCCCGCGGCCAAGCCGTATCGCCAACCTTGGTCCAACCCGATCCTCTGGCGTGAGCTCATGACTCGCGCCTATGGCGCCAAGCCGCTGATCATCAAGGGATGCTATGTCTTGCTGTTCGCGCTGGGCATGGGGCTGTTCTTCAACCTGGGCCAGGGCCTCGAAAATCCGCTGGCAACCGGCCTGTGCCTGATCCCGATCGGCCTGGCGATCCTCAGCCTGATCCTGATCAACGCGCAAGGCGTCACCGCCCTGACCAGCGAGCGGACACCGGGGCGCTCGATCTCCTCCTGGTCTCGGAACTCTCCCCCAAGGAATTCATCTACGGCAAACTCTACGGCGCCCTGTACAACTCGAAGGAGATGATCGCCCTTCCCGTCTTGACCGCGATCGCGATGTGGACTACTGGGGATTCTTTCCGGGGAAAACCTGATCTTCTTCCTCATTGATTTTCTCCTCTTGTGCCACTTCGCGGCGATGCTCGGCCTGCATGCGGCGATCACCTACACCAGCAGCCGGACCGCGGTGGCCAATAGCCTGGGCACGATCTTCTTCCTGATGGTCGGCATCCTGCTCTGCTCGTTCTTGATCGTGCTCAGCAACGGGGAATTCGGCCGCCAGCTTCTGAGCTTTATGATCTTTATCGGGGCCGGCAGCGTGGCGCTCTTCGGCTCGATGGGGGCCAAGAACCCCTCCCAAGCCATTACCCTGGTCGCACTCCTGACTCCGTTCTGGACGTTCTACTGCATCATCAGTCTGGTCAACGGTGACATGATGGCCGCGTTCCTGGTCAGCGCGGGCATCTACGGCTTCGCCCTCATGGCGATGCTGGTCCCAGCCGTCGGCGATTTCGACATCGCGCTGGGCCGCACCAACGCGATCCAGGGATAATTCCCAGAACTACGTTTATTGAAATACCGATCTAATTGCCGTTGTGAAAACGTGGCCGGCTCGTTTGTTCTTCTCGGAGCACGATTGACCATGGCCCTGACTCGCGCGACCAAAACCGTGATCCCCTCTCGCGACCGAGATCGAGTACCCCGATTCGGATGGAAAACCGTTGGGTGAGACTGGAGTTCATATCGAAGTCGCGGTGCTGGATCTCTTGGACGTGATTCGCCGGTTTTACGATCCGAACTTGAGGTCGCCGTGCATTCCAACCTGTTCGTCTACTACGTTGAGGGCGACCACAAGTGCAATTGTTTGCCCTGACCTTTTCGTGGCCCTGGGGGTCCCTTCCGACATCAATCGCCGGAGCTTCAAGGTCTGGATCGAGGGCAAAGTGCCCGAGCTGGTGATCGAGGTGACATCGAAAAAGACCCGTCGCGAGGATCAAGGAAAAAAATTCGAGTTGTACCGCGATGTGCTTGAAAGTGCGGGAGTACTTTCTGTTCGACCCGTTTGAGGAGTATCTGAAGCCATCACTCCAGGGCTACCGACTGTTGGGAGGGACATATAAGCCAATTGCGGCGGTGGGGAATCGACTTCCGAGTGAAGTCCTCGATCTGCACATCGAGCACGCCGTCACAGTCTGCGGCTCTTCAACCCGAGAACTGGGCTGTGGCAACCGACCTCACTGGAACTCGACCGCTCTCAGCGAGAGGCCATCAGAAGCGAAGAGTCGAGACACCGAAAGAGCGCGACGCGAAGCCGAGACAGCGACGCGAGTCGCCGAGGCGGAAATCCAACGGTTGAGCAGCGAGATCGAATCCTTGAGAACGAAACGACCCGAGTGAGCCCGAAGTGGGTCATCGTGTTCCGTCTTTCTCGACGAAAAGACTACAGGATGACACCTGGGACAATGCGGCAGCCCAGACGATTTCTCGGCTTTAGCTGCCTTGGCAATCGGACTGATGCCCTCCCTTTTCCTTCCCCATGCCAGGGCCCAGGAAGAAGACCTTGCTCGCGAGCTGCCACGGATCAAACCGCTGGAGCCCGCGGCGGCACGGAAATCGTTTCGGATCCGCCCTGGATTTCATTTGGAGCCGGTAGCCGTCGAGCCGGTGGTCACCGATCCGGTCAGTGTCTGCTACGACGCCGATGGGCGACTTTACGTCGTCGAGATGCGGGGTTACCCGTATCCGGAGAAAACACCAACCGGAAACGTCAGCAGGTTGGAAGATCGCGATGGCGACGGCCGATTCGAGACGCGTACGATCTTCGTTGATGGGCTATCTTGGCCGACCGGCATCGTTCCTTACGATGGCGGCGTCTTCATCGCGGCCGCGCCGGACATCCTCTACGCCAAGGACATCGATGGTGACGGTGTTGCCGAAGTCAAGAAGGTGATGTTCACGGGGTTCGGGACAGAAAACGTCCAGGGACTGCTCAACGGGCTGCTCTGGGGTCCGGACGGCTGGATCTATGGCGTGACCAGTAGTAACGGCGGCATGATCCACAACCGTTCGCGCCCGGAGTCGAAGGTAGTCTCGGTTCGCGGCCGCGACTTTCGTTTCAAGCCCGACGGCTCCGCTTTCGAGGCGATCTCGGGAGGCGGGCAGTTCGGCCATTCTTTTGACGAATGGGGGCATCGCTTCACCTGTAATAACAGCAATCATGTCCGACAGGTCGTATTGCCGTCGCAATATCTGGAACGCAATCCCTTCCTGGTTCCTCCGCCGGTGATCCTCGACATCGCTGCCGAAGGGCCGGCCGCGCCTGTGTTTCGGATCAGTCCACCGGAACCGTGGCGGGTCGTCCGCACGCGTCAGCGCGCGGCCGATCCCGTGCTGTCGCGCCGCTTGCCCGCGACAGAGCTTTTCGCAGCCGGTTTTTTCACGTCAGCAACCGGCATCACGATTTATCGAGGCTCGTCCTACCCGGCGGCTTATCGCGGCAACGTGTTCGTGGGCGATGTAGGCGGCAATCTCGTCCATCGAAAGCTCCTCAAGGTTGACGGCGCGACCTATCTCGCCAACCGAGCCGATCCCAACGAAGAATTCTTGGCGTCGACGGACAATTGGTTTCGACCGGTCAATTTCGCCAACACGCCGGATGGCACGCTTTTGATTCTCGACATGTACCGCGAGACGATCGAGCACCCGTTGTCGATCCCGGATCCGATCAAAAAGCACCTCGACCTCACCAGCGGCAAGGATCGTGGCCGGCTGTACAACCTGGTTTATTCAGGGAGCTCGCGCCGTCCGAAACCAAGTTTGAGCGGGGCGACGTCGGCCGAGCTGGTATCGCGACTTGCGGACCCGGACGCTTGGTGGCGCGAAACCGCTCAGCGGCTCTTGATCGAGCGCCGCGACCAGTCGGTCGTTCGTCTCCTTCGGGAAATGATCAAGGACCGTCCCGCGCCGCTGGCGCGACTTCACGCGCTATGGGTCCTCAGCTCGATGGTGGCACTCGATGACGCGTCCATCATTCTGGGTCTGAGTGATCCCGAGCCGCGAATTCGCGAACAAACAATCCGGCTGGCTGAGCCGCGCCTCAAGCGTGCACCAGCGGTGCGACAACAGTTGATAAACCTGGCCGGCGATCCTGATCCGATGGTGCGGTTTCAACTTGCCTTTTCTCTGGGAGAAGCGAACGAGGAGCCGAGTGCGATCGCGGCACTGGCGACGATCGCCATCCAGGACATCAACAGTCCCTGGACTCGGACGGCCGTCCTGAGCTCAATCGCCGAGCGGCCGCTGGCCCTGTTTGAGGCGCTCGCCAAACGCGCCGAATTCTTGAACAACCCGGGCGGTCAAGCCTGGCTGACTGAGTTGGCGTACTTGGTTGGCACAGAACAGCAGCCTGCCGGCGTCGACGAATTGCTGCGACCATTGCGAGACGCCGGTGCTCGCTCCGAGACGCTGATGGGTGTCGTCCTGGCACTCGCACAGGGCCACAGCGTTCGGGACGATCGATCCAGAAAATGCTCGACGGGGGCGGGGCTATTGCTTCAACCGGGATTGCATCGCTTCTGGCCGAAGCAATCCAGGCCGCCCGCTCAGACGGACCGCTGGACCGCCGGTTGATCGCGATCCGGTTGGTCGGATTGGCTGACACGAAGACGGCGCGAATTGTTCCCTTCCCTGCTCGATGCCCGCCAGCCGACCGCCGTTCAACTGGCGTTGTTGCAGGCTCTTTCCGGACTTCTCGACCCCGGCACCGCCAGGCAAATCCTCCTCCATTGGAAGTCGATGAGTCCGGAGGTGCGCCGCGAGGCAGTCGAGGTGCTCTTTGGCCGAGATCACGGGATCATCGCTGTGATCGACGCACTCGAATCGCGAGCCATGACCGTATCCGAGCTTGACCCGGCTCGCCAAGCCCGGTTACGCACGCACGCGAATGTCGCGATTCGGACGCGGGCCCAAGGAATACTCGGTACGGAGACATCGGCCTCGCGCGATCGAAGTCCGGTCATTGCATCCTACCGCCCGGCACTCGCTCTGGTCGGGAACCACCAGCAGGGGCGGGAGACTTTCGTCAAGATCCGCGCCACTGCCACAAGGCCGAGGGCCGCGGCATCGACGTCGGTCCCGACCTCGCGACGGTCGCGGGCCGCTCACCGGAGGATCTTCTCGTCCATATCCTCGACCCAAACCGAGAGGTTGCGCCGAACTACGTGAACTACAACATCGCGACCGAGAGCGGCCGGGTCGTATCGGGAATCATCGCGGAGGAGTCGGCGACCGCGCTGGTGCTCAAACGCGCCGAAGGAACGTCCGACATGATCCCGAGAGAAAAAATTGAGGCGATCACGTCCTCGGGGGTTTCCCTCATGCCCGAAGGGCTTGAGAAAGGGCTCTCCCGGCAAGACCTGGCCAACCTGATCGCATACTTGCGCTCGATTCGGTCAAGCGGCGGGACGTTCGCACCTTCGCCCGCCGGGAAGTGAACCTTGGCGCCGGGTGCCGCACGGCCGGAAGACCGAAAGCGATTTGAACAACAGAGCGGTCATCGGGGCCTAAAAGTAAAAACAAAGAACGGCCGGACCAAATTGGTCCGGCCGTTCTTTGTTCAGTTTGCGTGCTGGACTCGATCGTCACTGGCCGGCGATCTTGGCCCGTTCCGGCGCGGCGGCCAGCACCTTGGAACCGAGCGTCATGTAATCGGTGACGATCTTCACGACCTCGTCGGTGTAATAGTCCGACGTCCAGAATTCGCGCTCGGAGAACTTCTTCTTCTTGCGATCCTTTTTGGCCTTTTCTTCGGCGGCCTTTTCTTCGGGGTCTTCGGGGACATACTCAGCTCGGAACTTCGCCTCGTTCAACGAGATAGAGTGCCGTGCTTTTCTGTCCAGATATTTCTTGATCTGTTCGTCTTGCTTTTGGAACTTCGGGTCCAACTTGCGGCGCCGGGCCGAAAGCTCGTTGAGCTGGGTGACAAGATCGTCTGGGACTCGGTTGTAATTGTCATGTGGTAGACCCGCAACCTTCTCGAACTTAAGGGCGTTATCCATTTTCCCTTCGCCAAATTCTCGGTAGTCGTTCACGGAAGGGATGTGGATATGTGGCGTCACGCCATTAATCTGAGTGCTGTCGCCGTTGGCGCGGTAGAACTGTTGAATTGTCAACTTGAGTGCACCGCGATTGGGGGGCGGATTTTTGCGGTTACGGTTCCGCGTGTGGTCGCTGATCATTACGATGCTCTGAACGGTTCCCTTACCGAACGTGCTCGAATCGCCGATGATCAGCCCGCGGCCATAGTCCTTGATCACGCCCGCGAAAATCTCCGAAGCATGCGCGCTCGCCTTATCGATCAGGACGACCAGCGGGCCTTCCCATGCTGCCCCTTGGTCTTCATCGTCGAGATGCTTGACGCCGAAGACTTCTTTGACCTGAACGACCGGGCCGGTGTCGATGAACAGGCCGGATAGCGTTTTGGCTTCTTCAAGCAGTCCACCGCCGTTGCCACGAAGATCGACCACGACCGTGTCCACGCCGCTGGCCTTGAATTCGTCGAGAAACCTGCGACAGTCGGCCGTCGCGCTCACGGCGTTGGGATCTCCCCGAAGGATGTCGACCGAGTTGCCGTAGAAGGCCGGCAGGTTAATGACCCCGATCTTGATATCCTTGCCGTTGGTCGCCTTGGCCTGAATGATCTTGCTCTTGGCATGTTGCTCCTTGAGATCGACCTTTTCGCGGGTAAGCTCATAGATCCGACGCTCCTTGACCCCGTCCGGCAGCACGATCAGGCGGACTTTGGTCCCCCGGGCACCACGGATGTAGCGGACCACGTCGTTGAGCTTTTTCTCGACCAAGTCGATCTCTTCCCCGTTTTCCCTTTGAATTCCGATGATCTTGTCCTCGGGCTGAAGCCGGCCGTCTTTATCGGCCGCCATTCCAGGCACGATTTCCGTGACCACGGCGAAGCCGTCCTCCGATCGCAACGACGCTCCGATCCCTTCCAACGGAGATGAAGCTGCTGGTTGAGCATGTCCTCCAGATCCTTGGGTCCCATGTAGGACGTGTGAGGATCGATCGTTTGCGTCAGGCTCGAGAGATAGATCTGAAGCAATTCACTCGTATCGATCTGGTGAAACATCCGGTTCCGGTCTCTATATCGGACCGTCAACTTGCGAATCGCTTCGGGTTCGTCTAGCTCCTCGACGACCTTGGCAACGAGGAGGTCAAGCTTGACCTTCTTCGCCACCGCTCATCGGCTTCGGCCTTGTCGACGGGATATTGAAGCTTATCTGGTTCGTCGGAAAGTACTCATCAACGGTAAAGTCGGCTTCGCCTTGAGCTGTTCCATCTGGGTCTTGAATCGCTCCTCCTGGCGGATCAGGAAGCGATCGAGAACTTTGCGTGCGAACTCGATATTCCCTTTGCGCACCTGATCGTCGAGGGTCTTCTCTTCCTTCTTGAATTCGTCGACATCAGCCCGCAAGAAGTACTGCTTGCCAGGATCGAGATCCTTCAGGAAATTGGCACACCATTTTTCAGAGATTTCATCGTCGACGACCGGACGGGCCATATGACCCCGCTCGAGCAGCTCGACCACGATCCGCGCGGTTTCCTGTTCCTCCGGCTGCGGCGCGGGAGCTTGAGCTCCGACGATCACCGCCATCAACGCCAGGACCGCAACCAGCACCAACGGACGTAACGCAACTCGAGGCATAGGGTTCAGTTCCTGATTTTATGTCGCCGCGCTTCGATCAGAAACGACGCTCAACCGATCAATCTTAACCGTGAATCCTTTAGGGGACAAGGGCATCCCCGCCCCAGTTCAACTCTTCCAGGCCGGAATTCGGCAACGTTGTGGTGGTTGCCGTTCCTTCACTCGCTTGAAGCCCTCGCAGGCGTCAGGCGCGGCTCCATTCCACGTCGAGCGGAGCCAATATCGATTGCGGGCTGGTGGCCGCCCCGACCTGGACGGGCGTGGTGACAAAATGCAACCAGAATTTCAACGTCTTAATCGGATTCCTTGGCGTCCCTTGACCAATCTTCTCAGTGAGAAATCGCCGCTCGAACCGGAAGCGACCGTTCCCGTGAAATTCGAACCGATCCAGCACCGACGGGCACGGCCCGGCCAAATTCAGCGACCGCAATGGCCGTGCAACGTCTTCTTATCTATTACGTGTACCCAGCCTTCTGGTTCGGTTCCAATTCCTTGTCGCATCATCGCTATGACATCACTTTTCTCGGCAGTCCCGTGGTGGATGACCCAACTCGGCACCACCCCTTGAGCCAATGGCAGTCGACCGGCCTCGAAGGTGATTAACTCCCGGTCCTTAATAGTCGCGTAAACGGTTGACTTCGCGCCGCAGTCAACCAGGATTGGCGGTTCCTCAACCAACAATCCCAGGTCAACGCCCATGGCTTCGATCTGATTCCGAGGGTCGTTCAAGGACCAGACGGTCTCGATCCAACTTTTCGAACTGGGAAAGGTCATGTCGATCAGCGATGCAGCCGGATCTGAACCCTCGAGCTCGATTTGGCAATCGGATTGCAGCCCAATGGCCAGTGGCCCTTGGCGACCGATGCGCACCATTGGACCTGGCTTAGTCGCTAGAGCACGCAATGGCATTGCCGTTTTCTGACCCTTCACTATCACGAAGAGCCCCAAGGAATCGCCTTTTATGAACTCAACCGACGGGACCTTGACCGACTGGACAAAACCGGCCAGGTCTTCTGACGATTGCATACCGAATGTGAGGCGAGTGGGAAACCTCGATCGTCAACCCGTTCCTCTGGACGCTCATGCCTCGACCCCTCACCACGGCGGTCTTAAGCCCTGCGTTGTGGTGGACGGTGTAATTCTGAACGTCGAATGGGCCAGGCCTGGCGTTGAAATCGAGCGACACCAAGGAGGTTCCATCCCGCTGACGCACCCGACGAAATTGCGCTGGCACGTCCTGGCCATCTCGTTTGAGGGCAAAGCCGTCATCGTCGCCGATACCCGCGGGGCTGAAATCCATCGGCAGATTGACGTGGACAGGGTAGCCGAACCGCCGCAGTCCCACCCTCTCCTTCAGAAGGAAACGGATGAGTCGCTCTTCTCCAGTCGAGGCGGACGCGATGTCCGTGGTCATCGCCAGCCAAGCCGGGGAAACGCACGCTGCCAGGAAATCGCGTCGAATCATCGGATTCTCGGTGGATGTGGGGTTAGGATCGGATCGGCTCAAGTGGCCCGTGATTCGAGCCGATAACTAAGATTACGGCATTGAGTGTAACACCCAAGAGTTCCCCTCGCGCGCAATACAGCCATGAACCGCCAAGTCGGACCGAGCATCGTTCTGAGCGTGCTGATAGTTTGCTTCTTCGCGGTCGCACTGTTCCAACGTGACCCTCCTCGAGCGGCCCCAGAACAAAAGCGACGCAGTGGTAGGCGGAGTGATCGACGGTTCGCACGCCGTGCGGCCACGACGCCAGACGTCATCCTCTTCGAGATCGATCGCCTCGACGGCTCGATCGAACGCGTCGTCGGTGACGATCGTCTCGTCCGCCCGACGCTTAACGAACAAAAACGATTCTGGCCGAAACGCGGAAGCGCCGGGATCGGGCGGTCCTGACCTCCTCGGCGCCGATCGCCGTCCGGCTTCAGTGCGATCTCCTTCCTCACCGATCGCATCGTCTTCGACGTTGGCCAACGCGCGGACCGCCAGCAGGATCGCGGTCGTTCGACGCCCTCGTTCGGCGTTCACAGTCGTCGAGGCAGACGAAACGATATCGGATGTGGCCGCTGCGAATCTACGGCACGACCGACGAGGTCGAGTCGCTCTGGCAGGCGAATCGCGAATCGCTGCCTAGCAAAGATTCTCCCATCTCGTCCGGGATGCTCTTGCGCACGCCGAGAGTCCGATGAGCGCTCGGTCGCCGGACTTTTTATTGCCGGATGGAACTTTCGACCGGCCAGCGGCACCTACACTGGGGTAGTCGTCGCAATGTCAGTCAGTCACAGGGCGACATTGTGGCGATGCTGCTTCGCTGACTCGGTCCACCGTTCGTCCGTGTTGACGTGAGAAGGATGCGGCAACCTGACGTTTGCGGGAAAATGATCATTGACAATCGTGGGGATGTTGTTCAATATAAATTCAGTCTCCCGTCGCCGTCTTTCGCAAGCCTCTCCACTCCCGGATGGGCGACATGATCTCGCTCGCTTCGCTGGACGACCGGAATTGAGTCACCCTTCTCTGTTGACGTTGATCCGTTTGAAACTGGATTCGACATGCCCCGATTTGTCCGACCAACTCTGATCGCTTTAGTGATCGCATTCCACGCGGCGGTGACGCTGTGTGGGCCGTGCCTTCACGCGATGCCGGGGTTCGGTCACGGCTCGGGTCTGGAGTCCTCCGCCCAGCGACAAGACGCTGTCGATTCCGCAGGCGCACGCCACGCCTCGATCGACGATTGCCCGATCTGCCACTTCCTGGCACAGGGGCAATTACCGATCGAGTCCTCGTGCATCGCATCGGTTCGGCTCATCGTTGAGTTTGAACCGATCGCCGACGCCGTTTCCAGCCCCGCCCCGCCCCGCCTGCCCTTCTGCCCGCGTGGTCCCCCTGTCGCTCCCACGATCGTGTCCTGAACGACGTCGATCCGAGACGTCGGGCGACACGAGCGATCTCCACACGCGCCGATCGTTCCGTGCTGGCTATTCGCCGAGAGGTCAACCCTTCGTCCAGTGGCGTTGGTTTGAGTGATGCTGCGACGATCCATCTGGGATTGTGACATCCGTCCGCGGCGTCTTTCACAGGGTTTTCCAGCACAAGCGCCGTATTTTGACCCGGCCGAGGCGACGACGAGCGTCCGTCGCAAAGAAATGCCGGAGTCGCCCATGCGGCCAGTCCAGGCCAGGCAGGACCGTATGACCTTGCTCGTTCATGATCCTCACCGTTTAAGTCCGGGCGGAAGTGAGCCGCCGGGTGGGCAGCCGCGGACCTTGAATCGTTCCCGTCGGCGCGACGAAGGGGGTCCGGCCCCTTCCAAAGAATCCCCGAGCCGATTTCGCTCGGGAGCCTGGACGGAACCTGGAACGACCGCCCGGGTTGTTGAAGTATACACCTCAGCCGCGTCGAACGCTGGCCGACGATTGCTTTGCGGAGGTCACGCGCCCGCTCATCGGGCACCTCGCCGCCGTGGCCCGTCGCGTCCTTGGCGACGAAGAATTGGCATGGGACGCAGTCCAGGAGGCGCTCGTGACTCTCTGGCTCGAAGGCGAGATGCCTTCGAATCCGCGAGCCTGGTTGGTCGGGACCGTCGTTCATCGCAGCCTGCACCTCGCGCGAAGCCGGTCCCGTCGCCGCAGGCATGAAGATCACGCCCGACTCCGACGTGTAGAAGCGAGCGAACAAGACGATCCCGCGCGACACATGGAAGCCGATGAGCTAAGCCACATTCTGAGGAAGGCGCTTCAATCGCTAGCACCGGATCAACGTGCTGTCCTCGTCCTCGCCGTCATTGATCAGAAGGATTACGAGTCGATCGCGGCCTCGTTAGGGATCCCGATCGGAACCGTGCGTTCGCGTCTCAACCGTTCGCGGAAAGCTCTCCGCGAGGTCTTGGGGAGGTTGCTACCCGAGGGGCATCACGGCCTGCGGTAGGCCCAATCTGATCTTTCGTTCCGTATCTTTATCTTTTCTAGCCTTGTTACAACTGGAGGAAGACTTTCATGCGGATTCAACGCGGAGCGCGAGGCCCGAAGAAGGCTTCACGCTCATTGAGCTGCTGGTCGTGATCTCGATCATCGGTGTTTTGATCGCGCTGCTCTTGCCCGGCGTGCAGGCGGCCCGCGAGGCGGCCAGGCGCGCCCAGTGCGTAAGCAATCTCAAGCAGATCGGCATCGCGCTGTTCAATTACGAGAGCAGTGTCGGCGCGTTCCCTTCCGGCTACATCGATTACCAAAACAACCCCAACTATACTCCCGACCTGGACATGGGATCGGGCTGGGGCTGGGCGGCCCTGGCGCTGCCCTTCCTGGAACAGCAGCCCCTGTATAACGCGATCAATTTCAACCTGGATATCAGAAGCCCGAGCAACAGCACGGCTGTGGTGACGTCGTTAGCGATCTTCCAGTGTCCTTCAGATGGTTACAACCCGCAGCCCTGCATCCTCTACGACAACACGTTTACCACCCCCATCATCACGGTGGCGCACTCCAACTATGCCGCTGTCTGCGGCTGGGAGGAATGCTTTATGAACGCCGGCGGGAACCCCCAACCCTTCTACCTCAACAACAACGACCCCAACGACAGTCCGATTACAACAGGAGACCCCACGGACGGCATCTATGGCAGCGGCATTGCCTGTGGGTTTGGCGCGGGGCATCGGCATGTTTTGGCGTAACAGTAACACGCGCGTCGCCGCCGTCACTGACGGGCTGAGCAACACGAACGCCATCGGCGAGCGCTGCACCGCCCACTCCCCAACCACCTGGGTCGGCGCAGTGACGGGAGCAAGGGTCCCGGCGTGGATGGCTACCATACCCTGGACAACCCCCAATACTCCTCCCTCCCAGTGCCAGAATCAGGGCAATGGCACCGCCTACGACAATGCGGACTTCGACGAAGCCTTGTGCCTCGCCCACGGCAACGCCACGCACAAGCCCAACAGCGACAACCCGATTTACGACCCCGATGTGTTTTGGAGCATGCACCCAGGTGGATGCAATTTCCTGTTCGGCGACGGCTCGGTGCGTTTCCTCAAGAGCGGCATCGCCCCGACCGCGTATCAATACCTAATGACCAGAGCCGGCGGCGAGGTAATCTCGGCGGATTCGTATTGATTGCCACGGGCCGCGCCTCACGAGCCGGCGGACGCTGGCCATTCGCCTTGGTCTTCGCCGCTATTCAGAGGGAGGACTTGAGTTATGCGCGTGCAGACAGGTTTGGTTCTGTTGCTTTGCTGGCTTTCGTGCGGCGGCTGCGGTGGGAGATCGACCGATGAGTTGATCGCGGGTCTGAAGTCGAGCAAAGGCGGAGAGGCGACTATCGCGGCGCCACCTTGCCGGTGGGCGACGCGGAAAAGGTCGTTCCGGCGTTGACCGAAGCCCTCAAGCATCAGGACAACCACGTCCGCCGCAGCGCCGCCATCAAACTTGGTGCGTTTGGCGAACAAGCCAAGGATGCCATCCCGGCGCTCCAGAACGCGGAGCAGGTCGACGGGGACGCCAGGGTCCGCGAAGCTGCCGGCATCGCCCTGTCGCCATCGATCCGGAGCGCTTTCCCTACTCGCCCAAGGCAGCCAGGATAGGCGTTCCACCGCCCAAGGGAGGTCGGCAGCCCAAGGCAGGTCGGCGGTAGCTTCTCAAAAACCCTGATTCGAGGGCCGTCGGTGACGGCGCGCAGCCTCATCCTGACCGCGGGACTGGAAGCTTTTCTCGTATGTGAAACGTGCTCGCTCATCTATTAGTCCCACAGCCAGGCGCAACATTGACATCCCACGGTCGTGTCGGAGCGCTAGACGTCGCAAACTCGCTCCCCGAAATCGCCGCCGGAAAGCCTACAACGGAAAACCGGATCCGACAACCTGCATTGACGGAGCTGACCGCCTGCACGGATTGTGGGTAAAACCCAACAAAGGAACGTAAAGTTCCGCGCCTCCCCCTTCACGGCACATCCACCGCGAAGATCTTGGAGAGGTCCAGGCCCACGGAATCCCGCAGCCGCTCCTCCGAGAAGTCGTACTCCCCGTGCAGATTCAGATGGTGCCAGTGGACGATGGAACCATTCTGGAATGCGGTCAGGAGCGCCTGCCGTCGCTCCACGTCCGGCTCCTCCGCCAGTCGTTGGGAAAGGTACAGATAGTTCCAGCAGATGATGGCGTTGCGGATTAATCGGTTGCATCCCGCCGCCATTTCGTGCTCCAGCTTCTCCGCGTGGAGGAACTCCTGGTTGCGGCCGTCGCAGATCGCATCCGCAAACCTGTTGGCTTTCTCTCCTTTGTTCAGTTGCTTCTCGACCGCCTGACGGAGATCCAGCAGGTCTATCCACTTGAGGAGAAACAGCGACTTCTCGATCTTCCTGAACTCCTTCAACGCCGCGTAGAGCGGATGTTGCCGAGAGTACGAGTTGAGCCGCTTGAATGGCTGCGTGGCGGAGGTCACCTTCCGTTTGATGGTGACCACGAAGCGCAGGACTTGGTCCCATTGGTCTTCGATCAGGGACGTGTTGATGTAGCCATCCGGGACGATGCGGTAGCCCTCCTCCTCGTACTCCTTGCGCCGCCGGAAGCCGTACCGTTGCTGCTTCGAGAATCCCTTAATGCGTAGTGCGTACGAGAACCCGAGCAATCGCATCACGCCGAAGAGCATCTCGTTGTACCCGCCGGTGTCCGTCGAGCGGATGTCGCTCTTGACGACTTCGTTGTGCATCGGCCCGTCGATGACAAAAGGGGCCTCTCGCTCGGGCGAGCTGATCACGGTCGAGTGGTAGAGGAAGTGCCGTTCAGCGATGAACGTCGTCTTCGACCGAGAACGAGGGCGTACCAGGGGACGGAGTTGGTCGGTCAGAACCTGCCGCGCCCGCGTGTCGAACGGCGCCCAGCCCGTGTATTCCAGGACCATAGCCCGGTGATGATGGGCGCGACTCTCGGCGTACCGAGTGGAACCGATGTCCGCGACCTCGACCCCGAAGAGCCCAGCCGCGTAGCGCAGGTCCCCCTGGTAGAACTGGCGGGCGAAGAACTTCCGGGTCGCCCGGAAGTAGGCCAGGGTCACGACGAAGCAGACGCGGTTGGTCGGTGTCTGGAGCGTGTCCACCAGGGAACGGACCGTCTCGGAGAGGGCGAAGTGCTTCTTCCGTTCCAGGGCGGTGAACGCTGGTGGGCTGTCGAACGCCTCTTGCTCGGCCGCGGCGAGGATGCGTGCGCGTGGCATCGTGGACCGGCTGATTCGTAATCGAGGGTGGAGGCGTTCCGTTTACATACAATGTGACACGGTTTAGGATACGGAAAATCACGGCCCAAGCCCGTCTGTTCCAGTTGTGACTCAAACGACCGATTGTAAAACAGCCATGCTCATCGGATATGCTCGCGTCTCCAAGGCCGACGGCAGCCAGGTACTCGACCTCCAGCGGGACGCCTTGACCGAGGCTGGCGTCTCTCTGAAGCGACTCTACGAGGACAGGGCTTCAGACAAGAGCGACGATCGACCTAACCTCGAGGCTTGCCTGAAGGCCCTGCGTGAAGGCGACGTCCTCGTCGTTTGGAAGCTCGATCGTTTGGGCCGAGACCTTCGGCACTTGGTCAACACCGTCCACGACCTTGCCGATCGCGGCATCGGCTTCAAGGTCCTGGCGGGTCAGGGGGCGGACATCGACACGACCACCGCTGGCGGCAAGCTCATCTTTGGGATTTTCGCTGCGCTGGCGGAGTTTGAGCGGGAGCGGATCCGGGAACGGACTCGGGCGAGACTGGCAGCCGCTCGGGCTCGCGGTCGAATAGGCGGTAGGAAGTTCGCCCTGACGAAGGCTCAGGTTCGCTTCGCACAGTCTGCCATGGGGAAAAAGGAGACCCGTGTCTGCGACTTATGCGAAGAACTGGGAGTGACGTCGCGTCACCCTCTACCGCTACTTGGGTCCTGAGGGAGAACTGCGATTACACGGTCGTCGTGCGCTGAATCGATAGTTGTGCCCTCTGGGGGATCTGTTATCCCGTCAACACGGCGTGTCCCCTCGGTTATGACGTTTGGAGGATGGGCTGCCCGCCGAACAGGGACCGAGAAGTTTTGCGCGGCATGCTTCAAAGGTTGCGTACGTTTGTGGGGTTCTACCTCACTTGAATTGGACTCGCAACATGACTCAGGAGTCGAGTAACGATCGGTCTCCCTCGCCTCTCGGAAGGCCTGATCATGGTGTGGTTACCAGGCTGCTCGATGCGGCCGCCCGGGGAGAGCGGGTGGCGGCCGATCAACTGCTCCCCCTGGTCTATGACGAGCTGCGTAAACTTGCTGCGGCACGGCTGGCATATGAGCCTTCGGGGCAGACCCTGCAAGCGACGGCACTCGTCCATGAGGCCTATTTGCGCCTCGTTGGCGACGACCCCCGCCGGGCGTTCGACGGACGCGGTCATTTCTTCGCCGCCGCGGCTGAGGCGATGCGCCGGATCTTGATCGACCGTGCCCGGGATCGCCGCCGAAAAAAGCGGGGCGGCGGCCATCGGCGCGTCCGGATTGATCTGGAGGCCATCCTTGTCGAACCACCCGGCGACGATCTGCTCGCCCTCGACGAGGCCCTCAAGTCCCTGGCACGGGACGATCCGGTCGGGGCCGAACTGGTCGGGCTGCGGGTCTTCGCCGGTCTGACGCTCGCCGAGGCGGCCGATGTCCTTGGAATCGGCCGTCGCACGGCCGATCGCTACTGGGCTTATGCACGCGCCTGGCTCTGCGATGCCTTGAGTGGCGATTCCGGCCCGATTCCGAGATTTCAGAATAATCCGACCCGTCCTGGCGCACCGGAGTCACAAACAGAGCATTGATTGTGGGGTCAAGGCAAATGCTGCTCGCCGGAGGTGAACTTTGGGCCACTCGGGACCGAAAGTCAAAGAGATCTTCGTCGCTGCGCTCGACCGCGAGTCTGGCGCGCCGCGGACGGCATACCTGGACGAGGCCGTCAAGGAGATGCCGAGCTGAGGCTGCGTGTTGACGTGTTGCTGCGTGCTCACGAGCGAGCGCATTACGTCCTCGGTCCGACAAGCGAGCCTGCCATCGACGAGCCGACCGTGCTGCCAACGGCCAACCCTCCGGCCACTGCCGAACCCGCCCCGACGCTGGCCGCCGATTCGGATTCGACGGCGGCTGACGATACGAGGGACGAAGCCCTGGTACGGAACCGGGCTCTGTTGACGCAACCGGCGCTCCGACCGGCGGTGCGGTCCAGAACGGTCTGCAGCGAAGCGATCGCGTTCGCTACTTTGGCGATTATGAGATCCTCGACGAACTCGGCCGGGGCGGCATGGGGGTCGTGTACGGTGCTCGCCAGGTGTCGCTCAACCGCCAGGTGGCCTTGAAGATGATCAGGGCCGGCGTTCTCGCCGACGATGTCGAGCTCCGCCGGTTTCAGAACGAGGCCGAAGCGGTAGCCCAGCTTGATCATCCCGGCATCGTTCCGGTCTTCGAGGTTGGGGAGCACCAAGGCCAGAGATACTTCAGCATGAAGTTGATTCCCGGCGGCAGCCTGGCCGGCCGGCTGGACGCCTACGAGGATGACCCGCGTGCCGCGGCGTCCCTGCTGGCCGAGGTGGCCGGTGCGGTGGAGCACGCCCATGCACGGGGCATCCTGCACCGCGACCTGAAGCCCGCGAACATCCTGCTGGACGGGCAGGGCAAACCCCACGTCACCGATTTCGGACTGGCCAAGAGATTAGAGGAGAGTATCGAGCTGACCCAGTCCGGCTCGGTCATGGGAACCCCCGCCTACATGTCCCCCGAACAGACGCTGGGCCGCCGAGGCGCGGTCACGACCGCGTCCGACGTCTACGGCCTCGGCGCGGTGCTCTACGCCGTTCTGTCGGGTCATGCTCCCTTCCAGGGAGACAGCGTGCTCGATACACTGCAGGCCGTCCGCGAGCGCGCCGTCGATCCGCCGTCGCGGCTCAACCGCGCGGTCCCGCGCGACCTGGAGGTGATCTGCCTGAAGGCCCTCGAGAAGGAACCTCGGCGGCGGTATGCCTCGGCTCGTGAGCTGGCCGACGACCTAAACCGTTGGCTGAACGGCGAGCCCGTCACCGCCCGGCCAGTCTCGCTATCGGTTCGCGCCTGGATGTGGTGCCGACGTCGCCCGGCGATCGCGGGGCTGTCAGCCGCGCTGACGGTGGTGGCGGTTGCTGGAGTCATTGGCGCAGGCACTCAGTGGCGCGCCGCTGTCGCCAATGCCAGTGCTGCGGTGATCAGCGCAAGGGAAGCCACGGATAACGCCGCCAGGGCAGTGAAGAACGAGGAAGAGGCCGTCAAACGAGGAAACGAGCTGGCTCGTTCGAACCGAAGGCTCCGCCTGACCGGCTACGCCTCGGCGATGCAGCTCGCCCAGCGTGAGTGGGAGCTGGGCAACGTCCCCCGTGTCCGGACGGTGCTCAATTCGCTCAAGCCAGCGGCAAGTCAGGACGAGCTTCGTGCATTCGAGTGGAGCTACCTCCGCCGCCAGTGCGATGACCCGCCGGAGACGCTGAAGTTTCCGGACAGTCTCCTGAGACACCCTTATTTCGGCCAAGTCGAGCGCTTGGAGATCAGCCCCGACGGGGCGCGCTTGCTCGCCGTGACCTCTGGCAATCTCCTCGCCTGGGAGATCCCGGGGGGCCGGGCCGTCTCTCTGCTGAAGAATTCCTCGAGGGCCATCATCGATGCTCGGTTCAGCCCTGACGGGAAATGGCTAGGCGTGCTCGCCGTCGACCTGCCCCCCGAGCAGTACGTCCTGCCAACCGGTCGAGTGCGCGACTCGACGACATTCCTTGAGATCTGGGACCTGGCCGGCGGCGAACGACTCCGTGCGATCGAACTCGGGAGAGGCTACGAGGGCGGACTTGCCTTCCGTCCGGACCGGAGGCAGGTCGCAGTCCGTGTGGATGAATCCGAAGTCCAGCAGAAGAACAGCAGGGTGCTCATCGTGAACGCGGACGACGGTCGGGTGATTCGCACGCTGCTCGAGTTTAAGTGGATTAATGAAGCCCTGGCGTACAGCCCCGATGGCTCCTTGCTCGTCGGACCGGGGTCTGAAGGCAAGTTGAACGTCTGGGACGCGGCGACCGCGAAGGTCGTGCGGACGATCGATACGAAGGAAGTGTCCCTTCGCGATGCGGCTTTCCGACCCGACGGGACGCGGCTGGCCGTGGTTGGCGACAGCGGAAAAGCCACGATCTGGTCGGTCCCCGGGTGGGAGCCCGTGCAGTCGTTGCGGGTTTGCGAGCAGCTTCCATTGCGCTGTCGATACAGCCGCGACGGCAAATCCCTGGCGACGCTGGCTTCGAACTGGACCAAGATCTGGGACGGGGGAACCGGCGAGTACCGCTTCCTGATCCGCGGTGCCGGCTCTGATCTCGACTTCACCCCGGACGGGGCGAGGGTTGCGGCGGCGGGAGACTCGGGCACGGTGCGATTCTGGGATGCCAGGCAGGAGCAAGGCGCTCTCGTTCATATGGCAAAGGAGAGTCTCTCCAACGCTTCTTTCAGCCAGGACGGCCGACGGATCCTCAGCGCTCTGGGGACCGTCCTCGACGCAGCCACCGGCGCAGTCGTGGGGACGATCCCGGCCCCGAGCGGACAGGCCATCCGAGAAACGGCGCTATATCCTGACGGTCATCGCGCAGTGGCCTTACGGTACACGGGCCCGCCGCCGTATACCAAGCCTTGCGAGCTCGTGCTCTGGGACATCGACTCGGGCCGCGAACTCAAGAAGCTCGACGGCGTGCCGTTCGGCAGCCTGGCCGTGAGTCCCGATGGCCGCTGGCTCATGTCTCGGAACCATCATGACGGCGATGAGACGCGGAGCCAGAGCGACCTGATTGTGCGAGACGCGGCGACGTGGGAGCCTGTGCTCGCACGGCAGAATCCACCCCTCTTCGGTGGAGCTGTGTTCACGAAGGATTCGAACTCGGTCGTCGTGGGTAAGAACGACGGAGTGGCCGTCCTGGAGATTCCGTCAGGCCAGGAGCTCAGAACCTTCGGGCCGCTCTCTTCTTATCCGGTGGCCCTGGCTGTCAGCGCCGACGGACGCTGGATCGCCGCGGCCCCGTTCGTTGACAATCCCTCGGGTGGAACGGTCCACATCTGGCACGCGGAGAGCGGGGCCGAGGCACAGGTGATCCCCCAGACCGCGGGCGAGTCGGTCATGTCCCTCTCATTCAGCCCGGACGGCCGGCGGCTGGCCTCGGCGGGGTTCGGCGCAAAGATCAAGATCTGGGACACCGAGAGCGGCTTGGAACTGTTGACGCTGAGCGGGCACACGAGTTGGATCTGGAAAGTGCATTTCAGCTCCGACGGCCTGCGGATCCTCTCGTGCAGCCGAGACAGGACGATCCGGATCTGGGACGCGAGTCCGCTCGGAGCCGATGCGGCCCGCTGAGACGGCGGGAGACTGGATCGGTCTGCCGGAAGAAAAAGGGGACGCCAGCCCGCGGAACTTTACGTAACTTTGTTGGGTTCTACCCGATTGTCTTTTTAAGGCTCTTTCTGCCCCCTCAAAACGCTTTTTATGGAGAATCGACCCCGCGAAGGCCGATGTTGGATTGGACATTTGGGCGATGGCGGATGGAGAGAGCGGGCTTTCGCTCATGGTATTGGCGAGGTCACGGCGGAACAGTTCCATCATGCTTCATAAAGACAGTTTCTTCTTGGCCCGCCTCGTCAATGGCACGCTGAAGGCCGAACGTGGACGGGACGACCTGTTGGGGCTCTCGCCGATATTCCAGCCGCTGGCCGAGCGCCTACTCGGCGCTGCCCCAAGAGCGCCAGCCGATCTGGGATGATTTCCTGGCTGGACGTCTGCGGCCGGACCCGCTCAGCGAGGCCGCTTCCGCGACGCGTGAACCAGTAGCGCCGGCGGTGACGACTCCGCCGAGCCCGCTGCAACCTTTTCCCACCGCACTCGAGGAGAGTGCGGTCGAGCCAGAGCGCCGGGCCAGGTTGACCTGCGCGGTCAACCTCGAGCCGCGCGAAGTCGAGTGGCTCTGGTTCGGCCGCGTGCCGCTCGGGATGATCACGATGTTCGCCGGCGACCCCAAGCTGGGCAAGAGCTACGTCACTCTGGCCATGGCCGCCGCCCTCTCGCGCGGGCTGCCGTTGCCGATGGGCGAACGCCCGGACCGAGCGGGGAGCACCATTCTGATGAGCGCCGAGGACGATCCGGCCCGGACGATCGTGCCCCGACTCACGGCGGCCGGCGCCGAGCTGGCGAAGGTCCATTTCCTCGACTCGGTGATCCTCGCCGACGGTTCTGAGACGTTCCCCAGCCTGCGGGCCGACATCGACGCCATCACGGCCGTCGCCGCCCGTCTGGGTGACTGCCGGTTGATCGTGATCGACCCGGTGTCGGCTTACCTCAAGGGGGTCGACGACAATCGCAACGCCGTCTTGCGCGGTGTGTTCGCGCCGTTGAACAGACTGGCCGAGCGGTTGGGCGCCGCCGTCGTGCTCGTTAGCCACCTGACCAAGGGAGCCTCGGCCAACGGCAAGCATCGGGTCCTGGGCTCGATTGCGTACGTCGGTGCCTGCCGGGCTAACCATCTGTTCGTCAGCGATCCCCACGACCCGGCCGGCCGGCGCGTGCTCATGCTCGATAACGGCGGCAACCTGCGCCCGCGCGCGCCGACCTTGGCCTACGTTATCGACGACCGTGGCGTCGGCCCACGAGTCGAGTGGTCCGACCAACCGGTCGCGATCACCGTCGGGGAAGCGTCTCGACCGGAAGGGGCTCTCGCCCTTGGTGGCGAGCCGGCGGGCGAACGTCACGAGTGCGACGACTGGCTTCGCACTTTTCTCGCCGGCGGACTCACGTCCACAACCGAGGTCTTCAAGGCCGGCCACGTCGCCGGCTTCTCCAAGGACCAGGTTCGACGCGCCAAGGTCCGGCTCGGTGCCGTCGCCCGCAAGGAAGGCTTCGACAGGGACGCTCAATGGAGCTGGGAATTACCCACTCATGCACCCAGTCCTTGAGTTCATTCGAAGATTGCACGAAGGTAGCGAAGATTGCAGGTTCGCCGCGCGTGCAATCTTCGCTACCTTCGTGCAATCTTCGCGAGCCGCCTCGGTGTCTTGAGACAACTCGGCATGACCGCCACAACCACACAAGATAGAACGAACCCTTTCGACCAGTCGCGAGCACCGCGCCGATTGGACCACCTTGTCGATCGAGTTTGGTATCATTCCGTCCATCTGTACAGCTTTTCGTTGACGCGTCTGGATCCCTACGCTCAAATGGATCGAGGCCAGCTCGACCATGGCCGTTCAAGGAACAGGTGGTACGATGGAGCTACGATTCGACTTCGAATAAGAGCTTGCAGGCAGCCGCTTACCTGCTTCAGCTCGAGGAAGGCCGGATGCCCTAACTTCGCCTGCATTGCGCACCGCGATCTATTCCACTGGCTCATTGTCCAGGAGAATTCGCATGTTGACCCAAAGCCGAACGAATCGTCTGAGTGCCCTGAGTGCCGCGCTCGCCGCCGGACTTGTCACGCTTCCGCTCGTCGCTGCCTTCGCCGTCGATCCGGAGCAGACGAGCAAGGCTACACCCAAGGGCCAGCAATCCGCCGGCGCCCAATCCGCGATCCTGCGCGGTCGGGTGACAGACGAGGCAGGCGCGCCCCTGGCCGGCGTCCGCGTGCGCGTGGCCATTCCCGCCACGGATATGCGGTTCGTCGACGCCGGCGCGGAGCGGGGATTCGTGAGTCCCAGGGATCACAAGCTGCACAAGCTGCTGGAAGCCAGGTCCGACGCCGGAGGCGACTACCGCCTGGAGATCCCCGGGATCGCGGCGCCCACGCGGGTCTCGATCGATGCGATGAAGCCCGGCTATCGCAGGTTCGTGGGAACCTTGATGGCTGGCGGCGACTCCAGGAGCGTCGAAGTCGTGCCTGGCGCGGCGGCGGAAGCCTCTCTGATACTTAAGCCCGCACTCCATCTTGCCGGCATCGTGGTGGACGAGCACGGGAAGCCGATCTCGGGGGTCGAGATTTGGGCCAATGCCGCCTTCGGCACCGCCGGGGGCGGGGTCGAGAGCACCGCCAGCCGTTCGGATGGGTCGTTCGAACTATTCAACTATCCGGTGAAGCCGCGCGTTATTCAAAACCGAATTGACCAGGGGAATCGTCATTTTCTCCCATCCCGAATACATCTATCAAGAAATTGGAGATATTTACGCGCTTGCATCGGATAAGCGCGAAGCTTTGCGGATTGTCCTGAAGAGGGGTCACGATAGTTGCGGGCACGGTGATTGATGTGACCGGCAGGCCGGTCCCCAATGCGCTGGTCAAGGTCGCTCGCGACGATGGGAACCTCAGCAACAAAGCGACCATGACCGACGCGAACGGCAAGTTCGCGTTGCGCGGCCTTGGCGAAGGTGTGACGATGCTTTATGCCCGCGCCCTGGATATCAAGCAGACGGTCCACATGCGGATTGCTGACAACGGCGATCAAAACGACCTTCAAGTCCGACTGAAACCAATTCCGTTGCCCGCCGACGTGAAGAAGTACGCCGTGCTCGGCATGCAGCTCGCGGACGTGACTCCGGAATTAAAATCCGCCTACGACCTTTACTTTGACGACGGAGCGGTAATCCTCGATCCGGGCAACGATTCCGATCGGCTGAGAACCATCGGCCGGTTTGCCGAAGGTTGCCACTTTTGGATGGTCGGCCGGAAGCGCATCGGCAGCGTTCGCGAGTTCGTCAACCAGATTCTCACCGACGCCATCGGTCCAGACGCCGCAAAGAACGCGGTTCACGGGGTTCCTGTCATTTACAAATTCCTCACGGTCGATGAGGAATCGTAGGCGACGGGAACATGACGCAATATCTGAAACTCACGAAAGACGACCTGAGGCTGTTGCAAATTGTGTCGGAACAACTCGCGTCCGAGCCGCAGTGATATTCGATCGTTCGAAATTCTTTCGGATTAGATCGTTCGGCCGGCGCGGGTGTATCGCGTGCGCCGCCGGGCCGTTGATAGGTGCCGGCCGCGAGCCACTTGTACCAGGCACGCTCCTCTCTGCTCAGGCTGTGTTGAAGCCTGAGCCGATCGCCAATGCGCGATCACACGTCCGCGAGCCGTTCGCGGAGTCGCCGAACTCGGGGAGCTTCACCTCGAACTTATCCATCAGCGAAAGGTAGAGACTGCACATCTTGCGATTCGATTTCCCGCGATAATCGAGTACGCGACCCGATTGGAGCTGACCGCCGCCTCGACCGAGGATCACCACGGGTAGCTGCGTCGCATCATGGCCACCGGTCAACATGCTCGAGCAGTACATCAGGATGGAGTTGTCGAGGGCCGTGCGATCCCCTTCCTGAATGGCGTCGAGCTTACCGGCGACATAAGCGACCTGCTCGACAAAGAACCGGTTGACCTTCAGCCAGTCCACCGAGTCGGTATGGGAGAGCAAGTGGTGAATCATATAATCAACACCGAGGTTCGGAAATCTCAGAGACGAGTGATCATTATTCAGTTTCAGGGTGCAGAATCGCGTGGTATCCGTCTGGAATGCCAGCACGAGGATATCGCACATTAATCGCATATGTTCGGCGATGTCGTGAGGGACGCCGTCGGCGGGACGGGGAATATTCGGCTTGCCGAGTGTCGGGCGCCAACCTTGTAATTGTTGTTCTTGGCCCGCCCGCTCGATTCGCTGTTCGACTTCCCGTACTGAGTTCAAGTACTCGTCGAGCTTGATCTGGTCCGTACGACTGATCCGGCCTCGAAGTGAGCGCGCTTCCTCGAGAACCGCGTCGAGAACGCACTTGTCGTTCTGCTGATCGTCGTCCTTGAACAACCGGTCGAAGGCGAGGGCCGGATAGAGTTCCAGCGGCGTGGGAGTCGTCGGCGAGCTCCACGAGATGTGCGAGCTGTAAAGCATCGAATAATTCTTGTGGACGGCCGCCATCGACGGCTCACACGCCAGGACAAGGCTGGAGACCTTGGTCTGACGACCAATGCGCTGGGCGAGCACCTGGTCGATACTCGTGCCCGAACGAATGGCCCCGCCGGAGGCCAGCGGCGCACCGGAGAGCAAGTTGCCGGTCTGCGAGCTATGGATGTTTCCCTTCAATGCCTCTTCGTTGTACAGGCCGCGGATTACGAGCAGCTTTTCCCTCTGATTCTCCAGCGGTTGCAAGACCTTGCCGAGCTCCATTGCCCGGCCGGTCCCCTTCGCCCACCACTCCTTGCTATGGAACCCGTTCCCGGAAAATAAACAAGCAAATCGCAACGGGGCCTTGCCGGCCGCTTCAGGTTGCCCAGGCTCCCCACCCCACGCCGGGAGCGATTCCATCCAGGGAAGCGCCATGGAAACTCCCAGGCCGCGGAGCATCGTGCGACGTGTCAGCGTCTGCGAGAACCGCCAATCTTTGTCTGAGCTCATGACAAACCTCCTCCGATCGATCATGGGTGGGACGTGTTCTTGTTCGAGCAGCGACGCGAGTCCCCGATGACGGCGAAACTGAGGGCTCTCGATCACTGTCTGGATGGCGGATTGAATATGGTAGTCGTTTGCGGCCAGGCTTCGTTGGATTTCCGCCAGCAACGGCTCGTCGGAAATTTGGACCGCTCGTCCGAGCGAATAGCCGAGTAACTTCCGGCAGAACTGTCGAAGGAACTCATTGCGACGATTGACGAGAACGTAATCACGTAAGCCCGCGATATCGGCGAACTTGGTTCCGTCCTTGAGCTGGACTTTGGTGTCGATGGGGCGCCCCGCCAGGTCGTTCGTCCTTCGGCGACCGATGGCGTCGAATGCCTTCGAGTGCGAAGCCGAAGGGATCGATCCGGTCGTGACACTTGGCGCAGGATGCGGTCTCTCGATGCCTCTCGGTGATCTGCCGCATGGTCAGACCGTTGGTGTCGAGCTCGCTTTCGGGCAGTTGAGGCACGTTCTTGGGCGGCTTCGGCAGCTTCTCGCCCAGCAACATCTCCACGAACCAGTTGCCGCGCAGGATCGGACTGGTTCGCGACGCTCCCGATTGCTTCGACAGCAAGGTCGCCATGCCAAGGATTCCCCCTCGGCCCAGCGACTTGATCCCATCGACTCGCCGCCACTCGGGTCCATTGACGTTCGGAATCCCGTAGTGCCGCGCAAGCGCCTCGTTGACGAACGTATGATCGGCGTCGAGCACTTCCAGCACCGAACCATTCCGCTGAAACAGATCCATGAAGAACCGGACCGACTCTTCGTACATCGCGCCTCGGAGAGCAGCGAACTGCGGGAAGACCTTCTCGCTCTTTTCATTGAATGTGTCGAATCCACGAACGTCGATCCACTGACAACCAAACTCCGTCGCCAGTGCACGCACCCTCTCGTCCTTGAGCATCCTCCGGGCCTGGGCCGCCAGGATCGTCGGCTGTTGAAGTTTCCCTGCCGCAGCGAGACTCCGCAGCTCGTCGTCCGGCATCGAAGACCACAGAAAGTAACTGAGCCGGCTGGCCAGCTCCCAATCCGAGATCGGGGTCGCCGCCGAGCCTGCCGATGACCGTTCGACCCGATAAAGAAACGACGGTGCCATCAGCACCCGGGTCAGCGTCAAGCGGAACGCGGCGTCATGATCGAGATTCTGTCGTACGAAGTCCGGAGTAAACCGAACGCAAACGGGTTTGCTCTTCACGATCGAGCGGTCGACGATAGGCGCGGGAAGCGAATGTCATCAACGCATCCAGGTGGGCCGGTTCCGTGTCGATCAAACGCTTTCGTAGAGCCTCGGACCGCTCCTTGATCGGCTTGCGTAGTGGTTCGAAGAGCCGAACGTCACCGTCTTGAGTGACGTATTCCATGAACTGGCCATACGCCTCCTGAACCTTGATCGCATCCTGGCTGATATACCGCAGTTCGTCCCAGAGCCGATCAAGTCTCAGGCGTTCCGGTTCATCGAGCATCAGTCGCTCGAGAGCTTCATCCTCGCGATGAAACAAGACCAACGTCACGACTTCATCGACAGGAACGATCTTCGTGTAGCAGACCGCGGCCGGGAAAATGCGGCGGAATTCCTCAAACGATTTCTCGACTCTCTTCTTGGCCGCGCTGCCGTTACGAACCAAGATCGGAACACCGGGGACCAATCCGGGTTCCGCTGTGCCGGCACCGATGACGCACTTGGGCCTGAACACTCCCCTCAGCGCCGGCCTGACGATCCAGCGATGCCGTGACGACGAACTCGCGTCCAACCGCAAGGTCGGCCGGCACGCGCACTTCCAGCACGGAGGGGGAACTGGTGATCAGACTGGTTCCCTCGGACGGCTTGCCCAGCGGGTGTTTGCCGAACTGTTCGCGAGGCAAGCCGAACCCGTCGATCGCGATTGTCGGCCGGGTCCTTCCCGGCATCGATCCAGCCGTTTCGGAGGCGATCCGGCCGAAGTCGAGCTTGCCCAGCAGGGGACCGCCGAGCGACGTCAGTTGTTGGTAGAGCATGGTATCAGGGTGATCTTTCTTCGCCGAGCGGCCCTCGCGTCAGCAATTGCTGTAGCTGCTCGGCAAGCTGGATTCGCTTCGATTTCGACGGCTCATCACGCCATTGGTCGAGCAACGAGCCGCGGGGAATGCTCGAGAGCAAGGCGTCGTTTCCCCCGACCGACTTCTCTTGATAGAAGTACCAAACGTCACGATTTCCCAGGGAATCGACATGCGGATTTCCGGAAAGGATCGTGCCGGAAACATCGCGCGACAAGGTCCAGCTCCGTCCGGAAGTCGACGGACTCGCGAATCATCAAGTCGACAGAAGTGAGGTCACAAGCATGATTGTTTCCGCGAGGACCGATCACCAGAGCGATCAGGTCGCCCGACTCCACGCCAATGTTCTCGATCGGCTCGATCTTGGCGGCTTTGCCGAGGTCGATTTCGCCCCCCGCGAGTCGTCGACGTTCACTCCCGCGGCGCAGCTCCAGCGACCACGACACACCGTTGCCGCAGTCGGGGTGGGCATGGACCACCTTGGCTTCGACTCGCGCTCGACCTCGGATGGGACTGCGCCAACCGACGGCCACATTTTGAGTTGGCGACGGATGAACGGCGACGCTATGAGGCTTTACGGTTCCGGGAATGCGAACTTCCTGGTCTGATGAATTGGCGACCACGCTCGGCGTGGCCGGAGTGCCCCAGCCCTTGACGAATGCATATCCGCCGCCGGTCTCCATGCGATCGGTGAAGAGTCCATCGACCTTGAGCGTTCCCGCGACCGGCGATGCCGAGATAGTCGCACCAGGCCGCCAGCATGCTCGGGTCCAATTGCTGTTGCTTTCGCCAGAGCCTCGAGGTCGACCTTTGTCGGCCGGCTCCGTGCCTCATCCGCCGCGGCGAGATACTTCACCGTTTCGGCAAATGTTCGCTGCTTGGCGACGAGTCCTCGGAGTCCATCTCGCAAGTCTCGCAACAACAACTCAGGGCGACCGGGAGACTCCAACCGCGGCCGTTCCCAGACGACGTAATCGCCTGAATGGCCATCGCCCGCGTCGCGCGTGACGAGACGCAAGTACGACGTCTCCGCCGCCGGGCGGTGGCTCGATCTTCACGCGAATCGTCTGAGACTCGGCAATCGGGTTGACCGCCTCGATCCACGGCTTGAAGTGCGCGACGCTGTTGAACTTGGTCAACGATCCCTGCCAACGACGAATCTCGGCGGCCAGCGCGGCCACATCGCCGGTTCGAGCGGTCCTCCATCGTGCGCGAATCTGTTCGAGCACCGGCGACGAGCTTTGACTGCTGAACATGTCGAACAGCGTTTGCAGGTATTTCGCGCTGAGATGGTTCTCAATCGCGAATGCCGCGATCGTTTTTCGACCGTTGATCGGCAACTCGCGGTAGTCGATGGTTGCCTTCAGGTAATGTTCCAGCGGGATGCGGCCGCCGGACTCGGCCTGGAAGTCGAGGCCTTGGAGTTGGACGCGACGGCTGCCTTCGGGGTCGGTGTAGCGAGCATACAATCGGCGGATGTCCGAGACGATCTCATCGGTCCAGTCGCGTCGGGTTGTTTTCTCGGAGAAGCGAAATCCGTCGGGCAATAACACGGCGTGCGAGGCGATCGCTTTCGCGGCCGCGACATACTTGTCGAGCATCGAGGGAGACATCGCCAGCGCCTCGCCGACGTTCGTGAACCCCTCTCCGGCCGCTCCGTCGACTGGAAACTCACGGGCAGGACGGAGATCGACACCCGTCAGGTCGCGGACGGTGTTGTCATATTCCACGTTGCTCAGTCTACGGAGCACGACCGATCCCGGATCGCCCGCATTTGCCCTCGCTTCGGCGTCGAGATAGCTTCGCGCCCAATCGCGAAGTTGCTTTCGTTCTCGACGGCGAGAGCTGCCGACTTTTCTTTGGCGGCATCTCGCCGTTGTCGAGCATTTCGACAACTTTTTGCCAGATCGGCTGAGCCTTGCGTACCTGGTCGAGCTTCGTGAACTGTTCGAGGTCCAGGTCGCCTTCTTGTTCCTCGGTCGAATGGCATTTCAGGCAATATTGTTTCAACAGCGGGAGTGCGGTTCCATCGAATGCTCTGGCGATCTCATCAAAATCCGCCGGTCCGTCACCGAAACCGAAGTGGTGCGACGTGGAAAGAGTCAGCAGAAAGAGCGAAGACCAAGGTGTATTTGACGTTCATACGTCACTCCTCGATTGGGTTCGTGCACTCGATTGATGGTAGTCGTCTAGGCGAGATCGACCCTGCCACGGATGTCGATGATCGGCGGTGAGTCGAGTCACAATCGTACTGACATTTCACGCGGTCGGAATGTTTCTCGGCGAGACGATTGCGAACCGTCCATCTACCACTTAGATTATCAGACAATCCGATCTCGTCAATGGTCGCGACCGATCGCCGGTCGATGGTAAGTCGTGCGGGGGGCAGGCATGAAAGTCGTCGTCACCGATTATACATTTCCGTCGCTTGATATAGAAGAAGAGATCCTGCGTCCCGCAGGGTTTGAGCTCGTCGGCGGACAGTGCAAGACTGCGGAGACATTGATCCCACTCGTGGCGGACGCCGATGCGGTGATCACTCAATTCGCCCCGGTCAAGGCGCGACGTCATCGCGGCCATGAGTCGTGCCCGCGTCATCGTCCGGTATGGCATCGGGGTCGACAATGTCGATCTCGACGCGGCTCGTGCGCGAGGGATTCCCGTCTGCAACGTGCCCGATTACTGCATCGACGAGGTGGCCGATCACACCCTCGCGTTTATCCTGGCAACCACGCGGCAGGTCGTGCCGAACACCCTCCGCGTCCGCGCGGGCAAGCCGGGACTGGCCACGCCGCTCGATCGGATGCTCACCCTGCGCCACCTGACCGTGGGCATCGTCGGGTTTGGCCGGATCGGACGCGAGGTCGCCGCTCGGTTGCTCGCGTTCAAGTGCCGCGTACTCGTGCACGATCCCGCGATCGCGCCGTCGGAGATCGAGAAGCACGGCTGTCAACCCGTCGAGCTCTCGCAGAGTTTTCACGGATTCCGACCTGATCACTTTGCATTGCCCTTCGACCGCACAGACTCGTGGCATGATCGATCGTGAGACTCTTGGCCTGATGCGGCCGGGCGTCATCTTGATCAACGTCGCTCGGGGCGATCTGGTGGATCCGACAGCGCTCACCGAGTGCCTTGCGGCAAGGCCATGTCGCTGCCGCGGCACTCGACGTGTTCAATCCCGAACCGATTCCGGCCGATCATCCGATCCTGCAGATGGACAACGTGATCGTGGCGTCGCCACATCGCGTCCGCGAGCGTCCCGGCCGTCCGCAAGCTGAGAGAAACCGCAGCCAACCTCGCTCTGGCAGCGCTCCGTGGTGAACCGCTCAACAATGTCGTCAACGGCGTCACGCAGGACCACTCGCAGATGACCGACGACTCGCTTCGACCACAAAACCGTTTGCCCGATTGGGATGTGGCCGAATTGCCGTCGCCGCAACCGCTGACCTGGCGGCAATGGACGCGGTTCATCGGGCCAGGCATTGTGATGATGGGGATCCAGATCGGCGGCGGCGAATGGCTGCTCGGCCCGGAGGTGACCGCGAAGTACGGCGGCGGACTGATGTGGATCGCCACCCTCGCGATCGTCTTTCAGGTCTTCTATAACCTGGAATGCGGGCGGTATGCGCTTTACTGCGGTGAGCCGATCTTGACCGGCTTCATGAGGACGGCGCCGGGACCGCGTTTCTGGATGGGGATGATCCTCTTCCTCAACCTGAGCGCGCTCATCCCCGGGCTGTCGACGCACGGGGCGGCGATGGCCGCCGCACTCTGGCTCGATCGACCTCCCAGCGCCGCCGATCGCGGCCTGGTCACGATGCTCGCTTATGTGTTCCTGCTCGCCGTCGCATTGCCGGTGCTGGTGGGAGGCAAGGTCTACAACGTGCTCCAGGCGATCATGACGGTGAAGGTCGCGGTGGTGCTCGGCTTCTGTTTGATGATCGGTGTCTTCTGCGTCAGCGCGGCCAACTGGTGGAACGTCTTCAGCGGATTCGTCAAGTTCGGCACCGTGCCCGACCATGGTCGAGGGCCATGAAACCACCGTCAACCTCGTGCAGTACCGGCTGACCGAAGGCACCTGGCCGCTGATCACTCTCAGCAACATCGCCGTGATCGGCGCCTTCGCCGGCTACGCGGGCGGCGGCGGACTGTCCAACGCCACCTATTCCAACTTCGTCCGCGACAAAGGCTGGGGGATGGGCAGCGTCGTCGGTGCGATCCCCAGCGCGATCGGCGGCAGGCACGTCACGCTCAGCCATGTGGGCAAGGTATTCGTGATCAACGACGCAAACCTGGCCCGCTGGAAGATGTGGTGGCGCTATATTCTGGTGGATCAAATTTATGTCTGGGGGCCCGGATGCTTCATGGGGATGGCGTTGCCCGCCCTGCTCTCCCTGGAATTCGCGCCCTATTCGGGGCTGACCGGGGCCAAGCTGGAGTGGGCTCAATCGCTGATCACGGCCGACGGAATCCGCCATGCTCCTCAGTTCTCGGCGACGATCGCCAAGCTGTTGTGGATCGTGACGGTCCTGGTCGGACTGCTGGTGATGCTGCCCAGCCAGATGTCGATCGTCGACGACTTCAGCCGGCGCTGGACCGACATCCTCTGGTCGGGAAGCCGGCGCATTCGAGGCACGCTCAAGGGTAATGCCGTCAAGCGAATCTATTACAGCATTCTCGGCATTTATGTGTCGTGGACCGTCGTGTGCGCCTACCTCTTCAGCACCTATGGTACGCCGAAACTGATGACGCTGGTCATCGCCAACCTGAACAACCTGGCGATCGGCTTGACCTCGTTCCACGTGCTCTGGATCAATTGCAGGATGCTGCCGCGGGAGCTGCGTCCCCGCTGGTACCAGCGGGCCGGCGTCGTCGCCTGTGGTGTGTTTTACCTGGGGATGGCCCTCCTGGTCTTCATGACCAAACAACTGCCGATGTTGAGAGAAATGTTGCACGTCTGATGGAATTTGCGGATCATGAAGAAACGCGGATGTTGACCCATGCATGACAAAGACCACCTGCTGGCGCTCTACCGCCGCATGCAGACGATCCGCCGCTGCGAGGAACACCTGGCGCGAGCCCACCAGCGGGGTTTGATCCACGGCGCCTGCCACACCTACGTCGGCGAAGAGGCGATCGCCGCGGGCGTCTGCGCTCACCTCGGCAAAGACGACGTGGTCTTCAGCACGCACCGAGGTCATGGCCACGCCCTGGCCAAGGGGGTCACGCCGCGTCACTGGTGGCCGAGCTGTTCGGCCGCCAGACCGGCTGCTCGCGCGGGCGGGGCGGGAGCATGCACCTGTTCTCGCCCGAGGTCGGCATGATGGGGACCAGCGGAATCGTCGGCCCCTGCATCCTCCAGGCGGCGGGGGCAGGATACAGCTTCAAGCTCTTGAAGTCGGACCACGTCGCCGTGGCCTTCTTCGGCGACGGCGCCGTCAACAACGGAGCGTTTCACGAGGGGCTGAATATGGCCGGCATCTGGAAGCTGCCGGTCCTGTTCGTCTGCGAGAACAACGGATTCGCCACCGAGGTCCCGTTCCCTTATGCCAGCGGCAGCCCCAGCGTCGCCGCCCGGGCCGCGTCCTACGGACTGCCCGGAGTCGAAGTCGACGGCAACGACGTGCTCGCCGTCTCGAAGCGGCGGCGCGAGGCCGTGGAGCGGGCCAGGGCAGGCGGCGGCGCGACCCTGATCGAATGCAAGACCTACCGCACCCGCCCTCACGCCGAGGGGATGGGCGACTACACGTATCGCACCCGCGAGGAAGTCGAGCTGTGGAAAACCCGCTGCCCGATCGCGCAGGCTCCGCCGGCTTCTCGACCGAGCAGGCCATCGCCGACGCGAATCGAGCTTCAAGCCATCGATGACGAAGTCGAGGACGAGGCTCAGAGCGCGATCCGGTTCGCCGAGCAAAGCGCCATGGCCCGACCCGTCGACGGCCGCCGACCACGTTTATGCGACGCCGCCGACGCCCAGAGTCGAAGCCACGCTGGCAACGACCTGCCCGCGCTCGGCGGCCGCGAGACCACGTTCATGAAGGCCACGCTCGAGGCCCTGTCGACGCGATGGAGAAGAACCCGCGGATCTTCGTGATGGGCGAGGGGATCGGCAAGCGGGGCGGCAACTTCGCCACCACGACCGGCCTGTTCGACCGATACGGCCCGGTCCGGCTCTGCGACACGCCGATCAGCGAGCGCGGATTCGTCGGCATGGCGGCCGGGGCCGCCATGACCGGCACGCGGCCCGTTGATCGACTTCATGTTCGCCGACTTCGTGCTCGACGCCGTCGGCGAGATCCTCAACCAGATCGCCAAGATGCAATATATGAGCAGCGGCCGGCTCAAGATGCCCGTGCTTGCTCCGCGGCTGCATCGGGATCGGCAACTCGGCCGCGACGCACCACTCGGGCAATTATTATTCGATGTACGCCCACTTCCCCGGCCTGCGCGTCGTCGTGCCGTCGAGTCCGTACGACGCCAAGGGCTTGCTCGCCCGGGCCTTGAATTGTGACGACCCCGTGCTCTTCCTGGAGCACCGCGGCGTGCTCTCGATCAAAGGACCGGTTCCGGAGGAGCCCTACGAGATCGAGTTCGGCCGGGCCGTCGGTCGTCCGCGAGGGGAGCGATGTGACGGTCGTCGCGCTGGCGTTGATGGTTCATCATGTCGCGAAAGCCTGCGAGGTGCTCGAGCCGCGAAGGGATCTCGGTCGAGCTGATCGACCCGCGCACCGTCGCGCCGCTGGACATCGCGACGATTCAGGCGTCCGTCAAGAAGACCGGGCGGCTCCTGATCGTCGACGAGACGTTCGCGCCGTTCGGTCTCGGCGCCGAGATCGCGGCCCAGATCGCCGACGCGGGTTTCGACGATCTCGACGCACCGATCCGTCGCCTCAACGGCGTGCATACGCCGACGCCCTACAGCCCGCCGCTGGAAGCGGCCGTCGTCCCCAACCCGGACGCGATTGTCCAGGCCGTCCGCGCCTTGATCGCCGAGTGAAGGACCAGCGAGTCATGGCCATCGAGATCACGATCCCTCGCCTCGGCTGGAGCATGGAAGAAGGCGTCTTCGCCGGCTGGCTCAAGCACGACGGCGAGCCAGTTCGCGCGGGCGACCCCCTGTTCAGCCTGGAGGGCGAGAAGGCCACCCAGGACGTCGAAGCGATCGACGACGGCACGCTGAGTATCCCCTCGAACGCGCCCTGTCGCCGGCGAGAAAGTGGCCGTTGGAGCCGTCATCGGCTATCTGCTTCGCGCTGGGGAATCTAGCCCCCGCCGGCGCCGGGCCAGACGCACGCTCCGAGCCGAACGCGAGTCAGTCGACATGCCAGCCCTCCGGAATCGCGGCCGCGTGCGGCCAGGCCGAGCAGTTCGCCGCTGGCCCGGCGCGTGGCCCGGGAGCACGGCATCGATTGGACCCAGCTCCGTGGCAGCGGCATCACGGGTCGGATCAGGAAAGTCGACGTCCTCGCAGCCGTTCGAGCGAGGCAAAGTCAGGTGCAGCCGTCGCCGGCCGGCGACGTCGCCGGTCCGATCGCTCCCGTCAGCCCGACGCGCCGGATCATCGCCGAGCGGATGACCGAGAGTTGCCGGACGACGGCCCCGGTCACCTTGTCGACCACGGTCGAACGCGACCAATCTCGTCGGCCTCCGTCGCCAGTTCAAGGCCGCGGAGGCGGACGGCGTCGACGGTGCCGAGCTTCACCGATTTCGTCGTCAAGCTGACCGCGATCGCGCTTCGCGACCACCCGCTCTTGAATGCGCGCTGGGACGACGGCGACGCTCCCATCATCGTTTCCGGCGAGGCCCATATCGGGATCGCCGTCGACACCGAGGCGGGCCTGCTCGTCCCCGTGATCCATGGCGCTGCGGAGCTCGGAATCAGGGCGGTCGCCGCGCGCAGCCGCGACCTGATCCGCGCGCGCCCGCGGAGCGGCAGCTCCGGCCGGCCGACATGCAGGGCGGGACGTTCACCGTCACCAACCTGGGAGCCTTCGGCATCGAGACGTTCACTCCGATCATCAACCTGCCCGAATGCGCGATCCTGGGATCGGCAAGATCGACCGCCGGCCGGTGATGGAGGGAGACAAAGTCGTTGGACAAGAACGGATGTTTCTCAGCTTGACATTCGACCACAGAATCGTCGATGGAGCGCCCGCGGCTCGATTTCTCCAGCAGCTCGCCCGGTTGATCGAGAATCCCAGCCCTTGGCTCATGTCGTGAACATCAGGAGGTCCGCCCATGCGATGCGACTTGTCGGGAAAGGTCTGTCTGGTGACGGGTGCCGCTCGGGGGATCGGCCAGGAGATTGCGACGCAATTCGCGGCCAACGGCGGCACGGTCGTCTTCACCGATGTCGACGAAGCGGGCAGTCCGCGACGCCGCGGCAAGCGTCGCTGGTGCCCACTGGCGGGTCATGGATGTCACCAAGGTCGGCCGAGGTCGAAGAGGTCATCGCCTCGGTCGCGGCCAGCCTCGGCAGCCTGGATGTCCTGGTCAACAACGCGGGCGTCAACACGCTTCACGACCGCGTGACGATCGACCGCTTCCCTCGTGCCGAGTGGGATCGATTGCTGGCCGTCGACCTCACCGGTCTTTACGATGTCAGCCGGTTCGCGCCCGGGTGATGATCAAACAGCGCTCGGGGCGGATCATCAACATTGCTTCGATCGCGGGGTTGGTCCCGTTGCGGCTCCAGTGCGCGTTCGTGGCCGCGAAGGCGGGCGTCGTCAACCTCACCAAGGCCATGGCCCTGGAGCTCGGACCGCACGGAATCCTGGTCAACGGAATCGCCCCCGGCTCGACCCTGACCGACGGGACGCGCCAGCTCTTCTACGGCGAAGGGGGCCTGTTCCACGACTCGGTCAAGCAGATGCTCGCGCACATCCCGCTCGGGCCGGCCCGCCGAGACTCGCGAGATCGCCGTGGCCGCCCTCTTCCTGGCCGACCCAGAAAACAGTTACATGAATGGGCACATCCTGACAGTCGACGGCGGCTGGACAGCCGGGTATGCCCGAGAGTTTTGACCTCGCCGTCAGCCACGCAGTATCAAGGACCTCTCTCATGCGATTCGTCTTCAATACGATATGGCTTGGGTCTCGCTCTTCGCTCTGGTATTCGCCGGTTCCAGCCGCGCCGAGGATGCGTTTGTGGTGGAACCGGGCTTCAAAAGCCTTTTCAACGGCAAGGATCTGACCGGTTGGCGGCTCGACAAAGACACGCTCGACGGCAAGACCGCGACGACCGACCGTCGGTACGTCGTCAAGGATGGAGTGCTCGTGATCACCGGCGCAAGTCCTGGCCAACCGCCGATGAACGCCATCGATACCGTGGCCGAGTTCAATCAAGACTTTGTGTTGCGACTGGAGTTCCGCGCCTCGCGCGATGCCAACAGTGGCATTCACCTTCGCGATCGTGATTTCAAACACCAGCTTCAGGTTCGCGATTATCCGCGGGTCGGCCCTTACAAGACGCTCCCACTACAAGGACGGTGACTGGAATGCGATCGAGGTGACGTGTGAAAAACGACTCCGCGGGCAAGGGGGCGACCGCCCTCTGCACCTGCAACGGCGAGGTCCTGGAGAAGAGCCTGGCGCTTCCTGCCCGGGCACGATCGCTCTGCAATCCGAGACGAATGTGGTCGAATACCGGCGGATCCGGATCAAGGAAATCCCTCGCTGAATCGCCTCGTGCGATTCCGGGCGGCCGCTCTTCGACGAGCCAAGTCGATCTTGATCGGAGACAGCGAACGCAAGTCTCACCGCAAACAGCGCCTTGACCGATGAGTGTCAGCCTCGCCCGACGAACGGCATCTTGGTCGCCATCACGGTCATGAACAGGACGTTGGCGTCCAAGGGCAGGCTCGCCATGTACACGACCGCCCGGGCGACGTGCACCGGGTCGATCGTCGGCTCGGCGGCGATCGTTCCGTCGGCTTGCGGGACGCCGGTCTTCATCCGAGCCGTCAACTCGGTTTCGGCGTTGCCGATGTCGATCTGGCCGCAGGCGATGTCGTAGTTCCGGCCGTCGAGGGCGGCCGATTTGGTGAGGCCGGTGATCGCGTGCTTGGTCGCCGTGTACGGAGCCGAGTTCGGCCGCGGCGCATAAGCCGAGATCGACCCGTTGTTGATGATCCGGCCCCCGCGCGGATCCTGGTCTTTCATGAGGCGGAACGCTTCTCGAATGCAGAGGAACGCCCCGGTCAAGTTGACGTCGACGACCCGCCGCCAGTCTTCGATCGTCAGGTCTTCGAGCGGAACCGCGGGTGCACCTGTGCCGGCGTTGTTGAACAGCAGGTCGAGGCGGCCGAAGGTCTGCTTCGTCGTGTCGAACAGGGCGCGGACCGACTCGGGGTCGGTCACATCGGTCGGGACGCCAGGGCCAGGTGGCCGTTCGGTCCCGCCTGCCGCGACTGTCCCGGCAAGCGCCTCGGGTCGGCGTCCGGCAAGGACGACCGAGTACCCCTCCTCCAGGAGAGCGAGCGCCGTCGCCCGCCCGATCCCCGACCCCGCACCGGTGACGATCGCTGTCTTACGGAACGTGTTCATCGCGAAGATCCCTCGAAAGTGAGTTGGAAAGAGTCGGTTTCGATCAAGTCTAACCTTCCTCAGACGGCGCGGAACGCCGTTCGGGCGAAGGCAATGATATGGTATCCTGACAGCGATCCTTCGGTAATAACCGGTGACGCGCGCGCCGATGGATACGCCAGAGACTTCCACCCATGGAGCGAATGCGAGTGACAATGACCTTCCCGGCCCTCGTGTCCTCATCGCTCTCCTCGATCTTATTCGTCATGCCACCAGCCAAGTCGACGCCGGTGAGCCGTCGCCCGTGTTGACCAAGGAGCGGGCGTCGGCATTTGCCCGGCTGGCCCTCAAGGCGATCGAGCAAGGAGTACCCGAACAAGCCCGAGCATGTCCATGGCGGGACTGGCCGACGTGAAGGGTCCAATGGCCCTCCACCCGGCGTTCTATGGATCGTACGACTGGCACTCGTCGGTGCACGGCCACTGGATGCTGGCGCGACTGCTCCGCCTGTTTCCCGGACCTGCCCGAAGCGGCCGAGATCCGGGCCATGATGGGAGCCCACCTGACGGCCGAAAACGTCAAGGTCGAGGCCGACTACTTTGCCCGCAAGGAAAGCAAGTCGTTCGAGCGGCACGTACGGCTGGGCCTGGCTCCTCAAGCTGGCCGAGGAGCTCAACGGCTGGCGATGCCCCGGACGCGAAGGTATGGGCGAAGAACCTCCGGCCGCTCGCGGACGTGGTCGTGAGTCGTTATCTGGATTTTCTTCCCAAGCAGACATACCCGATCCGAACCGGCGTGCACCCGAACACGGCGTTTGGGCTGGCGTTCGCGCATGATTACGCCCGGTCGGTCGGTGACACGCGATTGATCGGGCTGGTCGAGGAGCGGGCGAGGACCTACTTCGGCGCGGACGCCGACGTCCCGGCCGGATGGGAGCCCGGCGGGGCCGACTTCTTCTCGCCGAGCCTCATGGAGGCCGACCTGATGCGACGGGTGCTCCCGCCGCCCGAGTTCCGCGCGTGGTTCGGCAGGTTCCTGCCGGGGGCGGCCACAGGGCGAGCCGAAGGCGTTGTTCAACCCAGCGACCGTGACCGACCGGACCGACCCGCAACTGGTCCACCTCGACGGGCTGAACCTGAGCCGGGCGTGGTGCATGCGGAGCATCGCCGGCGCTCTGCCGGCCGGCGACCCGGCCCGAGCGGCGCTGGCCGCGTCGGCAGCCCGTCACGCCGAGGCGGCACTCGAGCACGTCGCCAGCGGCGACTATGCCGGCGAGCACTGGCTGGCCTCGTTCGCCGTCTACCTGCTCTCGACTCCGGCGGTTGAATGACGCACTCCGGAATCCTTTTCGTCTTGGCTGATTCGACTTGATCAAAAAAGACGAATGAGATAGTTAAGGGACCGGCGATATCAGTATGCGACATGTTGCCCTGTCGTCGAGCTGGCAGAGTCTGCGATGAATCTCTTTCCGATCGTGATTCTCTGGTCGATCTCCGTGCTCCAGCTCGGGGCAACAGATTACGTTTCCACGCCTGCGCACTGAGCCTGTGTCCGCCCCGAGGGGCGATGAGTCACGGTCTCACTCACACCTTTCCATAGAGCAGACAGACGCCTTTTCCACACACACTGCTGGCTATTGCGATCCCGCGGCCATCCAAGGCGAGGACGACGACAATTTCGATGGCGGTGCCTTCGGATTCAACTCCTTTCCGCACTCGGCATTAGGGACTCAGGCCGACCTGTCGACCCATTTCCAACCACGTCGCCGAACAGCTTACTCCTTCGACCGCTCCCTGCCTTGCCGCTGTTGAGCCCGATTCGCCCGACACGACAGCCCGCGTCATGACAACTTAGCCCTTATCCCAGGATGGCGACGTGATACGGGCAGGAACAGTTTGTCCGGCCGGCCACGTCACCGACACGATCGGGCCGCGCGATGGACGAGCGCACGCCATCGCCGCACCGAAGGCCGTCCTCGCGGCGATTTACTCAATGGGAATCAATCCGTCAGCTCCTTTTTGTTGGAGACTCGCGATGAGAGCCTCTCGAAAGTTTCGGCCCACGCGATGCGCGAACTCGAAGGCCGCGTAGTGCCCAGTGCGATGGCTGCCCACACCGCTGCCCTCGCTGCCGAATTGCGGCCGGTCAAGCTCCCGGCGGCCGAGATCGCGCAAAGCAACGCCAGCGATGCCGCATTCGGGCTGAACACCAGCAATACCATCCACGCGGGATTGCCGGTCGCCGAGCAGTTGACCATCAAGTACAACGACGGCTCGACCCAGACCGAGTCACTCTTGAGGATCCCCAACACGGCCAACAACACCGTTACCAGTTCCGAAACCATCAACCTGCGCAACAACGGCGGGACTGAGACGGTCGTCGACACCGAGACGTTTTCGGGTGGCACGACTCCGTTCTCAGGCAACAATAGAACCCACACGATCACAACAACCCTGCCCAACGGCTCGACCGAGACCGAGACCGAGCACGTACTCATCACGGGCGATAAGACCGTGATCAACGCAACGATCAATGAGGCCAACGGGGGCGTCGAAACCTGGACGACCACCAAGATCAAGAACGGCCGGACGACGACCGCTCATAAGACGATCATCGAGCCCGACGGCACGGTCGAGCACCAGACGATCATCACCACGAACCGAGGTGACCTCGATTCGACCACGACCACCAAGACAGTCGTCCCTTCCAAGGACGAAATCCTCTTTTCGTCGTCGGCGACAAACGTGGCCCGGGTCCAGCCGCCGTCATCGTCATGAGAGCCAGCGGGAGGCTCCGTCCGAAAAGCCATCCGCGATCTGGCCGGACGGAGCCACGCCCTCCCGAAAACCTTACGGGACGTCGTCCATTTCGTCCGGGGCCGGTGACGACCATTTCGGGTGTTCGCAAGGTTCTAAGCATGGCGGCTCAACAATCGATTCCGACGGATGGCCCAACAACTCGGCGATGACCTCTCGTGGCTCCCGATTCAATGAATCATCGGGAATGATGTGAACCGAGGCGGTCGAGAAATCCCGTGCGGGTGTGCGTGGTGGGTTACCGGCGACTGCGTCGAGAACTTGGACCATCTCCGCAATGCCGTGAGGATCATCGTATGGCCGCCGAACGATCGTAAGATCAACGAACTCACCGTTGACCTGGTGCCCCCTGATCGTTAATGCGTACCAGAGATTCTTCTGCTTTTGTCGCTCGAGAACATGCTGTAATTCTTCGTGGGTGCTTATCTCCGGCACCGGGGTCGCGCCGTTCGCAAGCTCGAAGATTGAATAAGGCAGCCAGATCCCCAGCACGTCGGAGCGAACGACGATGCCGGAGCCGGGACTGCTGGCGAGTTCAAGCTCCTGATCCTGTCGAGTCACCTGGGAAGCAAGACCCGTCAACCCGGCTAGTGCCACCGCGATCACGATACCCATGAAGACCCTACTTCCCCAGAACGTGAGATGTCGCCGTTGGGATCGACAAGCGCCGCGGGCCGGCTCGTCTGAACCTGTGAAATAGTGTCGGATAACCGGCGGCGGCTCTGGCATCGGCAATTGGTCAATGCACCCGTGACTGGAGAGCGGCATGGCAATAACCTTTAGCGAGACTCGCGTTCGAGTTGATCTGTCTGTTTGATCTGGATTACTCCATACCCGTAAAACCGCGCAAGTGCCTCTCGACGGGACAAAACGATCTCGGTTTTCTTCGGGAAGCGCTTTGTGAGTTGGCCCGGGACTTACAAGGATCCGAAAGCAAGCGGATTCTTATGGCTTGTCCTCGACCCTAAACCGTCTATGCAACTTCCGAGCCGGAAGGATGGTTTCGAACGATGCCGAAATCGTGCAGGTGCCGCATACGCAAACGCTGCACCGCCGTAGGATGGTAATGAAAAAACGATAAAGATTGAAATCGCTGTCCCTCGTTGGCTGTCGTGCGCGGTTCAAGATAATAGGGGCTTCGATGCGATGAGCGCAGTGGCCGAGAACGGGCGAGCCGATGCTTGCGTGCCGGCCATCGTGGATTGGGAGACCATGCCAGACGATACCAATGAGACCGACCGGCTGCTCGAGCAGGCAGCGCAAGGAGATGGAGAGGTTCTGGGAATGTTGCTGACCCGGCACAAGGACCGGCTCCGCCGCATGATTGCGCTGCGGCTCGATCGTCGGCTGCAAGGACGCATCGACCCATCCGACGTGCTCCAGGAGACGTATGTGGAAGCGTCGGCTCGGCTGGCCGAGTACGTGGATAAACCATCGATGCCGTTCTTTTTGTGGCTCCGGTTCCTCACCGGCCAAAAACTGGTGACCTTGCACCGGCATCATCTGGGTGTCCAGATGCGTAATGCTGACCAGCAGGTTGCGCTTTACGCTGGTTCGTTGCCTGAAGCGTCGTCAGTGGCCTTGGCCGCTCAACTCTTGGGTCATGACATTCGTCCGAGCGAGGCTGCGATCCGTGCCGAGGTGAGGATTCGCGTCCAAGACGCTCTCGAACGTATGAATCCCCTCGATCGTGAGGTGCTGGCGCTACGGCACTTCGAGCAGTTGAGCCGCGTTGAAATCGCTCAGATGTTCGGCATTTCGGAGTCCGCCGCGGGCAAGCGCTACCTCCGAGCTCTGGAACGGCTCAGGTCCACGCTGGAGCAAGGTCGTGGCGGCCTCGAAGGACTTAAGCCATGAGCCAAGCCTTCTCCGAGCTCGATCCGGTCGAAGACTTGATCGAGGAATTCGTGGAGCGATACCGCCGAGGTGAGGGTCCAGCGGTGACGGAATACGCCGACAAGCATCCCGAGCTGGCCGAGCGGATTCGCACAATCTTCCCCGCTTTGCTGGTCATGGAAGAGCTCGGCTCCCGCGGTGGACCACCCGCCGTACCACAAGCGAGTCATACCGGACCAGTTGGTGCGATGCCCCAGCGCCTGGGCGATTTCCTCTTACTTCGTTTGGTTGGCTCCGGCGGCATGGGGATCGTCTACGAGGCGATCCAGGAATCGTTGGGGCGGCACGTGGCTTTGAAGACACTTCCTTTCCATCACATTGCGGACGCGACTCGCTTGGAAAGGTTTCGTCGCGAGGCCCGGGCCGCGGCTGCGCTTCACCATGCGCATATCGTCCCGGTGTACGGGATCGGCGAGCACGACGGCCTTCACTATTACACGATGCAGTTTATTCGTGGGCATGGGCTGGACGTCGTGCTGCGCCAGGTGAAGCGGATGAGGAGCAACCGGACACCGACAGCCCCCGAGCGCGGTCGATTGCGAAAGATCTCCAATCACGATCGAATCGAGCGAACGATCGGACTTGTCCGGGCAGCCTGAGCCCGAGTATGTCCATAGCGTCGCTCGGATCGGTATCCAGGTCGCCGACGCTCTAGACTATGCTCACCAGCAAGGCATCCTGCACCGCGATATCAAGCCCGCCAATCTGCTGCTGGACGCACAAGGCCAAATTTGGGTCACCGACTTCGGCCTGGCCAAGGGGCAGGATAGCGACGAGCTCACTCGGACCGGGGACGTCGTCGGCACGCTCAAGTACATGGCTCCAGAGCGGTTCACGGGATGGTCCGACCCACGGAGCGACGTCTACGCCCTGGGGGCGACCTTGTACGAGATGTTGACGCTAAGGCCGGCGTTCGAGGAGTCGGACCGCGTGAAGCTGATCGAGCGCGTGTTGCATAACAGCGCCGCCGATCCGCCAGGTCGACCGGCGGGTTCCACGCGACCTGGAGACGATCGTTCACAAGGTGCTGGCGAAGGAGCCGGGGATCGCTATCCGTCGGCTGGAAACTTGGCCGAGGACTTGCGTCGATTCGTCGCGGGCCGGCCGATCCTGGCCCGCCGGTCAGCGCGATCGAACGGTCGTGGCGATGGAGCAAGCGAAACCCGTTACTGGCCGCCGCGATCGGCGCAGTCGCGGCCGCACTGTTATCGGTGGCCGTGATCTCGGTAATCTACGCCTCTGAGCAAGCCAAGGCGAACGGGGAAAATCGAAAGCTGGCGGACAAACTGACCAAATCCCTTGCCGAATCGAACGGTCTGCTGGCGATCCGCAACTTCGATCGCGGTCAGGCGGCCTTCGAGAAGGACCAGATCGGCGCGGGCCTGCTTTGGATGATCGAGAGCTGGCGGTCGGCGGTCGCTGCCGGCGACCCGGCCTGGCAGCACGCCGCGCGGGCCAACCTCGCCGCGTGGCAGCCTCACCACGCCCGGCTCAAGGCGGTCTTTTCCCACGAAAGTCCGGTCGCAGCAGCCGCTTTCAGCCCCAACGGCAAGTTCGTCGTCACGGGAAGCGACGACCGTACCGCACGACTGTGGAACACCGCCACGGGGAAGCCAGTTGGCCGGCTCCTGCACCATCCAGGCCCGGTCTGGTCCGTGGCGTACGGCCCCGATGGTAAGACCGTTCTCACCGGGTGCGACGACGGTGCCGCGAGGCTTTGGGACGTCGCCACTGGCCAAGCCGTCGGATCGCCTCTCCGTCATGAGGGCGTGGTTATGGCCGTTGCCTATAGTCCCGACGGCAGAACAATCCTCACGGGAAGCGCGGACAATATGGCACGACTCTGGGACGTCGCCACGCTTCGTCCGATCGGTCAGCCTTTCGTGCATCAGGACTCCGTGAGAGCGGTGGCGTTCAGCCCCGATGGAAGGGCGATCCTCACAGGGAGCGAGGAAGCTTCGGCACGGCTCTGGGACGCCGCAACGGGACGGCCCATTAATTTGCCGCTTCGAATTCGATCGTTCCGGTCGACGCAGCGGCGTTTAGCCCCGACGGAAAGTCTGTGCTAACCGGGGGACCTTGACGGCACGGTGCAGACGTGGGGACGCAGTCAACGGGAACCGTCTGGGCCAGCCCATGTTGCATCGTTTCAAAATCCGGGCAGTGGCCGTCAGCCCCGACGGCAGGACGGTGTCGTTGGGGAGCGAGGACAAGATGGCTCGGCTCTCGGATGCGGTGACCAATCGACCGATCGGGCTACCGCTGATACATCAAGGCCCGGTCGCGGACGTGCCTTCAGCCCCGACGGCAAGAGCTTTCTCACCGCCAGTAGCGACAACACGGTGCGTCTCTGGCATGCGGACCCCGGGCAACCTTACGGGCTAATTCTCGATAATCAAAACGTTGGTCACACCGTGGCGTTCAGCCCCGATGGTAAGTCGATCTTGACGGGACACGCCCGCGGCACGGCTCAGCATTGGAACGCAACCACCGGTGAGATCATCGGGCAGACCATTCACCATCAAGGCCGCACTCGTGGCGGTGGCCGTTAGCCCCAATGGATCACACGCTACTGACCGGCAGCTATGACAACACAGGGCGCCTGTGGGACTCGACAACCGGAATGGTCAGTCAGACCACCGCTCCAGCACGCGAGCCGCGTCAACGTGGTGGCATTCAGTTCCGATGCCAAGACGATCATGACCGGCGGCGAAGATCAAATGGTACACTCTGGGACCCATCTACCGGGACGCCCCTCGGCCAACCCATTCCGCAACCCGGCGCAGTCGATGCCGCGGCTTTCAGCCCGGACGGCAAGTCCTTTGTAGTAGGCTGCTCCAGTGGCTCGGCGCAGCACTGGGACCT
>CAWAAW010000084.1:0-122686 GCA_963779785.1 uncultured Planctomycetota bacterium | reverse complement strand
TGGCTCATGGGCCCAAATTGATAACAAGCTTGACTCCCAGGAGGGCCCGCAGGAAATCCGACGCGCCTCCTTAATATTATATGACCACTCGAACATTGCCACGTATTGGACAAGAAACCACTTGTTGACTCCACGAAATGGCCGGAGATAGTTGCGTAGCCCGGTCCATATCCCCTCCATCGTGTTGTTATGAACCTCACGCACCCCATCGCCGTCATCATCGCGAGCCCACTCTCGCTTCCCAGGGGTGTGGCACACCGCGACCCGGCCCCGACCCTTCGCCGGCAGACGGTTGTAGCCGGCCCATTCGTCCGTATTCACAAGTGTACCGGGTTTTGTCATCTTGACTACAAATTCATCCAGCGTATCTTGATCCGAATGCTCAACCACATCCAGCCGCACCTTTGCGGATTCGCGCCCCACCACCCCGATTACCGGAGGGCGGTCGTTCTCCATGGTCCCGTGGCCTCGGGCTTTGTTGGCCCGCCGCCGGGGCGGATCCTCGGGATCTTGGTGCGGCACCCCTTTTTCACCAGCATTTTGGTACATCTCATCGGCTTCGACCACCTTGTCCTCCAACACGGTCCGATCCGACCCAGCCTGGCCTTGGGCCTGCAAGCGATGGCGCAAGTCCAAGAGATGTCGCCGGCTGCCGGAGAGTTCTCGTGCCAGTTGGGAGGTGGACGTCCCCTGGGCGAAACCGCGGAGGATCAGCACCAGTTGCGAGGGAGGCCGATGGGTGCCCTGGAAGTCGGTCCCGGTCCAGGCGTTAAAGACCCGGCTACACGCGAGCAGCGATAATCCAGCACAGGCTCACGGAAATCCCGTTGGGTGTAGAATCCCTCGGCGGCATGGCAGCGCGGGCATCGCAGGCCGGCCAGATGGAACAGATCGAGGAGGAACTGATAGCATGCATCCTCATTCATCAAGTCATGGATCGGGAAATCCATCGCCAATGCTCCTGGAAAGCGGGAGACCCTGTCTATTGAATCAGATGCGCCGATGAGCCAAAGTCAAGGGGGCAAGTTTATCAATTTCGGCCCATGAGCCAGAGGTGTTACCAAAGCACCTGAGTTGTTGAACCACGGCACGTTTATCACCGGCAAACAGCTCCGGTTTTGTCCCACCGGTCCAGGCGGCATAACCGCTTCACCACAGCCGCCCGGCAGAAGCGGCCTAGCCAAAATCGGCCGACGGACTTAACATTTAATCGATATAACCGTTACGACTATCGGCTGGCGCTCCGAGGGCGCCGGCCTGTATTCAACAGGAGAGTTGCGATCCGCCATGATGCTCAAAGCGACTGATATCCGACGAGGAATGGTCATCACCATCGACGGTGTCAACTTCGTCGTCCAGGACTTCGCCCACCACACGCCGGGCAACCTGCGGGCGATGGTCCAGACCAAGCTGCGGAACATGAACAACGGCGCCTTGATCGACAAGCGGCTGCGGTCGGTCGATCAGATCGAGGTCCCGTACGTCGAGACCAAGGAATACGAATACCTCTATTCCGCGGGCGACGAGCACGTGTTCATGGACACCGAGACCTACGACCAGCTCAACTTTTCGCCCGAGATCATCGGCACGGCGATGGACTACTTGCTGCCGAACAGCCGGGTCATGGTCAAGTACATCAATGACAAGCCGGTTTCGATCGAAATTCCCGATTTCGTCGAGCTGACCGTCAAGGACACGCCGCCGTCCCTGGCCGGGGCGACCGCCACCAATCAATACAAGGAAGCCACGCTCGAGACGGGACTCAAGATCTCCGTTCCGCCCTTCGTCAAGCCCGGCGAGAAGATCCGGATCGATACCCGAACCGGCGAATATCTCGAGCGGGTCAAGTAAGGAACGACTGTGCCCTGGTTCTGGAGGAGGACGCCCCGTGGATGACCTGACTCGGTTGCTGTCGGCCCTGGTCGCCATTCCGAGTGTCAATCCGATGGGGCGTGCGTTGGCCGGTCCCGAGTTTCTCGAGACCAGGCTGACGGACTACCTCGAAGCCTGGCTCAGAGATTTGAACGTTGCCTGCGTGCGGCAGCCGGTCGCGCCCGGTCGAGACAATCTGCTGGCCAGGTACACGCGCCGCAGTCGCGCAGGCTCATCCTGTTCGACGTCCATCAGGACACCGTGCCGGCCGATGGCATGACGATCCCGCCGTTCGAGCCACGGATCGATCGGGGCCGGCTCTATGGCCGCGGCTCGTGCGACGTGAAGGGGAGCATGGCGGCGATGCTCACGGCCTTCGCCCGCCTGGTCCGCGAACGGCCGACCGGCTCGGCCAACGTGCTGCTGGCTTTCACGGTCGACGAGGAGTTTACCCATACCGGCTCTTCGAGACTGGCCGAGATGGACCACAAGGCGGATCTGGCGATCGTCGCCGAACCGACCAGCCTGAACCTGGTTGACTGTCACAAAGGCGCGCTGAGGTGGAAGATCCGGACCCGCGGGGTCGCCTGCCACAGCTCGACGCCTCACCTCGGTCAGAACGCGATCTACCGGATGCGCCGCGTCCTCGAAGCACTCGAGACTTACGCCGACTCGCTCTCCGAGTCGACCCCCGACCCGGTGCTCGGACCGCCGAGCCTGTCGGTCGGTCGAATCGAGGGCGGACAGAGCGTCAACGTTGTTCCCGACTGGTGCGAGATTGAGATCGACCGTCGCTTGATACCCGGTGAAGATGCGGGACCATGCCTGGAGCAGTCTGCGCCAGGTACTCGATCGATCGGCTTGGGCAAGCCCGACTGGCTCGAGTTCGGCAAACCCTGGGTGCACATGCCGCCGCTGTCGGCCCGAGCGGCCGACTGGCTCGACCCACTTCGCGACGCGATCGCGACCGCGACCGGACGCCGGCCCGTCGGTGATGGGCGTTCCGTTCGGGACCGACGCGGGTCCTTTGAACGAGAAAGGGACGCCCTGCGTCGTGTTCGGACCCGGCGACATCGCCCAGGCCCATACCAAGGACGAGTGGATCGAGCTCGAGCAAGTCCGCCTGGCCGCTCAAGCGTATTTCCAGATCGCCGTCGAGCTGGGACAACTACCGTTGATCCGTTGCCACGAAATAAGCCCTGGCCATCCTCCGATCTCGGAGATGACCAGGGCCCGGTCGAGCCAAGGAGGTGAGACCCGCGGACAGGATCATCCCGGACGCTCAGAAGACATCCAGGATGAAGTGGCTGCCCTGATAGAATTTCTTGTTTCGGCCATCGCCAATCATGTTGCGGTTGTGCCGGAACAATCCGAAGATCCGGTATCCGCCGTATTCGTTGCGATAATACGGTCCCTGGATCTGGGGAACAATTCGCTGTTCCCGCGGATAACGGTACCAACCGTCGTAAAGGCCGTTATACTCGAAGCCGTTGCCCGGCACTTGGGGCGGGACGTAAGGCCAATGGAGAGAGTCAGTCCAGTCTTGCGCCTGGGCCGACTTGGTGCCACCAAAGCCGGCGAGGGCGAGCGTCAGGGCCAACACTTTGAGCCATGAGAAGCGCGACACTATCCACCTCCGTGTAGGGAACTCATTCCCAAACCGTGGGTACTATGCCACACAATCGGCGGGCAAGTCGAAAATTCGCGAATTTCTCGCGCGGAGGAAAAACGACGTTATGACAGACGCACGGATTCGCGGAGAACGGGCGGCGAGAGCGCTGGCAACGAGCCAAACGATCGCCCGGGCCAGTGCCGCAGTCGCGACGTTCCTGATGACGCTCATCCGTCACCACGGCCAACGCCCAGAGTCCTCCGCATCCCGAGCAGGCGCGGTTACGCGAAGTGGTGGAACTTCTCGCCTCACCCGAATTCGGCGGCCGAAGGGGAGCGGGCGGCGACAAGGCGTCGGCCTATCTTGATCGAACAATTCCGGCGGCTCAAGCTCGAGCCACTGTTCCAGGGAGAATACACCCAGCCGGTTCCCGGCCAGGAGCCTGGCACGGTCATCGGCCGGAACGTCGGAGCGATCTTGCGGGGCTCCGACCCGTCATTACGCGACCAGTGGGTGATCGTGTCGGCTCATTTCGACCACCTGGGTGTCCGGGGCGGCAAGCTTTATCCAGGTGCCGACGACAATGCTTCGGGAGTCGCCATGATGCTCGAAGTGGCCCGAGCCGAGGTCCGAGGGCCGTCGCCACCGAAGCGAAGCATCATGTTCATCGGCTTCGACCTCGAGGAGGTCGGCCTGTTCGGGTCGCGCTACTTCGTGGCGCATCCGCCGGTCCCGCTCGACAGAGTCGTCCTGTTCATCACCGCCGACATGATCGGCCGGGCACTGGCCGGGGTCTGCGAATCGCACGTCTTCGTGATGGGCACCGAACACTGCCCCGGGACTCCGACCCTGGATCGTCGACGCCGCGCGCGATCGTCCTTTGAAGCTCGGATTGCTCGGCTCGGATCTGCTCGTTCTCAACCGCAGCGATTACGGCCCGTTCCGGAGCCGCGGCATTCCGTTCCTCTTCTTCACGACCGGTGAAAACCCGCGCTATCATACGCCCAACGATACTGCCGAGACGCTCGACTATCCCAAGTTGGCGGCAATCAGCCAGGTGATCCATCAGGTTGTGACTGAAGGCGGTCGACGCCCCGACCGTTCCGCGATGGCAATCCGAGCCGGATAACCCGTTCGCGGAAGCCGTCACGATTCGCGATGTCTTGCAAATCTTGTCCAAGAACAGCGATCGACTCAAAATCGCGCCGATTCCGCTTTTCGTGATCAAGAACACGCTCGGCACACTCGACGGCATCGTGGCTCGCGGCACGATTACGCCGGACGAGCGTGCTCGCGTGATCCAGGCGGCCAGGGTCGTGCTCTTTACCGTGCTCTGAGCCGATGCCGGACTTCGGGCCTGGCCGCACGCTGTAGCAAATCGTCTCGAGCATTCATTATGATTCAAGGAAAGGAGGGACTCGCGGCGTGAGATGCTATCGATTCCTTCGATTTCCGCTGATCTTGGCCGGGACCCTCGGGTCGATCGGCGTCCTGGCGTGGCCGGCGGTCCGGGAGGCCAGGCAGGCGGCGCAGCGCGCGGCGATCACCTGAAACCTCAGCCAGATCGGGCTGGCAGTTGCCAGCTACCACTCGGAATGGGGATGTTATCCGCCCGCGATGGTCAAGGGGCCCGACGGCAGGCCCTGGCATAGTTGGAGAGTCTTGATCCTGAAGAACGCGCCTCATACGTATTCCGACCTCTACGACGCCTATCGGTTCGACGAGCCGTGGGATGGTCCGCATAACGCCCAGCTCGCGGGTCGGATCGGCGAGTTCTATCGTCGCCGCGGGCTGAATCCGAACGAACCATTCCACACAAGCTTCGTCGCGGTAGTCGGCCCCGAGACGGCCTGGCCGGGTGCCGAGTCGCGGTCGAAGAAGGACATCCGCGATGGTCCCAGTAACACGATCCTGTTGGTTGAGATGGCCGAGTCAGGCATCCCGTGGATGAAGCCCGAAGACCTGAACTTCGACCGGATGACCTTCCAGGTCAATGAAGGCTCGGGCAAGGGCCCGGGAAGCAAGGTCAGCGGCGCCCGTGCTCTTCTGGCCACCGGGCCGCGTGCTCGAGCTGCCGGACGACTTTTCGCCCACGACACTCCGGGCGATGCTGACGATCGACGGCGGCGAATCGGTCGAAGCCGATCCCCGATCGAGCGGCGCCAAGGTCATCGATGACCCGCCCGCGTCGTCGCGATGAGAGGCAGGTACGTTCCACGGGAGACCCGACCATGGAAATCGAATTTGAGCTCGACACACCCATCAGCAAGATCAAATCCGCCCAGCCCCGGTAGTCGGTTGCGAATCAGTGTCTGGACGGTCTCGTCAAACTCGTTCTCGTCCTGTGCGTGCTGCGTTCGGGCTGCTGGCCTGCGCTCGCTCGTGCGGTCGCGGCCGCGCGCGAGGCAGCCCGTCGGTCGCAATGCACCTGTAATCTCTGTCAGATCAAGCTGGCGCCTGCACAATTATCACGAGACCTACAAAACCCTGCCGCCGGCCTATATCGCCGATGCCAACGGTAAGCCAATGCATAGCTGGCGGATGCTGATCATGCCATTCATGGAGCAGTCGACGCTTTACAACCAATACGATTTCAGCGAGCCCTGGAACGGTCCCAACAACATCAAGTTGCTCGATAGCATGCCGAGCAATCCTCGCCTGCCCGAGCCGGTTCAACGTGCCGACGAACTTGACGAGTTATGTGGTCGTCACTGGACCGGGAACCATGTTCCCCGGAGCCACTTCGGTCAAGTTCGACGACGTCACCGATGGGCTCTCGAACACGCTGATGGTTGTCGAGGTCGCAAACGTCAACATCCCCTGGACGGCGCCCTGGGACCTTGATGTGCGGATCGATGAGCTTCCAGCTCAACGACCCGAAGCGCCCGGCCATATCGAGCAAGCACCCTGGCGGAGCCAACGTGGTCCTCGGCGACGCGAGTACACGATTCTTGCGCGAATCCATAACTCCCGGGAATCTGCGGGCACTGATCACCATCAATGGTGGCGAGGGGAAACACAGCCGACCAGGTTTGGCCGTCCGAATAACCGCCAGGATGACCGTCGGAATTCGTGGGACGAGAAATCAAGGAAAGAAACGTGGCGCCGGGCCGGTCCGCAGGGGGATTCGGTCGACCCGGCTGGAACACGTCGGGTCGGTCCGGGTCGGCGACTCTCAAGTCCTGCAACGCTTCCCCGTCGCGGAAGAAGGGAGCAAACGGAGCGTTGCCGGCCCGATTGTCGATCTGGAGCGGTTCGGGTGCGGCGAACGGGTTATTGAGGGGAATGTCGTTGATTTCATTGAGCATATCGAGTCGTGAATGCGATTGGGTCGCAGCCCCTTCCGCGGCACGTGCAGTGAGATAACGACCCCAGACCTGCTTCGGAGCTGGCTTCCACCTTCACCGTCAATCCAGCCGGCGTTTCCTCGACGCGCTTCGTACCAGTCCCTCGCACCGCGACCAGATAATCGATGATCGCCCGGGCCCGTGCCTGCTGGCCTTGCGACCAAAGGATCTGAGCACGCAAGCTGAGCAGTGAGAGCCGGTCGTCGAGCGATGTAATCCGAGGCTCCAGAGCGTCGAGGTCGGAAGTCGGCCGCCGGGAAATCGTCGAGGAGGTACGCGAAGAAGAGGCGAGCCTCGGTCGCGAGCGAGTCGGCCTTCTGCTTGTCCGGGTCTTCCCGCTGGTTGGAAAGACGGGTCGCAGAGGGGACGGCCAATCGGGCAATTCGAGCCAGCCGGAGCTTGATCTCCTCGTTCGCCGGTAATTCTCCCGGCAGAGGCAGTAGCGTCGGGCGCTCCCCGACGTGGCCGTCGGCAGTCACCGGCGGCAAGCCGGATATCAAAAGCTCCGGGATGCGCCGATCAGCGTGTTGAGCCATTGCCGCCTTGAGGTTTCGTCAGGCGACGATCAGGGTGGGCTGTTCCGTCGCCAAGTCCAACAGGGCCGGCGGCGACAAGGAGCCGGGCGAACCGAATCGGATCGCCAGGTAGTGGTCGTCCGGGCGAGACCGCCATCGCACCGATTCTCAAACGGCCGTCGATCGGGTGACACCGTTTCGGGATGTGCGGCTGGTCGCGAAGAACTCCCACACCCAGCTCGTTCTCTCGGCCCTCGATGTCAACCGCGAAAAAACAACGCTCGCCATCCCGATCGAAGTCGATCGCAACCCCCAGAACCGACGCCCCGTACGAAGCCCCGCCTCTGCCAATCAGGCTCAGAACCCGCGCCGCATCTCCGGTCCTGGATGAGACACGGTCCAGCGCGAGCTCCCGCGATCGGATCGTGGACTTCTCGACGACCGCGAAGATCCACTGGCCGTCATTGCTCCAGCCCGGGGTCGCCGCGACCGAACCCGTGTCGATAAACTGTCTGGATGGCGCGAAGGTTTGACCGTGGCGCTCGACCACGCAGAGGCTGTTGGAGTCGTTCTTGGTGCGGATGAATGCGCATTGCGATCCATCGGGTGACCACACTGGTAGCGTCGCATGTTCGAGCGTCGCCAAAACCTTTGCCGAATCCGTTCCCATGATCAGGATCGAGGGCTCGCGACCGGGCTGAGAGACCGCCAGAAATCGTCCGTTAGGGCTCCAGGCGACCGCGAGCTGGGGAAAGCACGCGCGAGTCTGGTCATCGAGCTCGAATTCCGAGAGGCCCAGAAGACCCGCTTTCGATTCATCGCGTCCTGGATCACGACTTCAAATCGACCGCGCTGGCCCGACTGGGTCGGCTCCATCGACTGAGGGACGAAACGCCCGAACGCGATCGACTTTCCTCGCGGACTCCACGACGGTGCCGTCAGCGGCCAGCGCGCTTCCTCGACCAGCACCGAAGCCTCGTTATTTGGATGAGCCACCCAGATTTGATAGACCGGTGAGCGTGCCGAAGATTTCCGATCGCCGACCGCCCTTGCATCCCTGCGCCGTCGCCTCCCAAGAAGCCGTGTCGAAGAGCCAGCCAGGTCCCCAATCGTCTCGACCGGGGTCCACGACGGCCGTGTAACCCAGCCACTCACCGTCGGGTGACCATGACATCGGCGAATTCATCCAGCCAGCCATGCTTGTCGTCGTGAGGAGCCAAAGACTGACGAGGCTTTGCTGAATGATGAAGGGAATCATGGGGCGGTCCAAAGTGAAGTGAAAAAGAGTCGACCCGCGGGTTCTGAAATATCGCCCGACTGGTTGGACAGTTACGACGAGTCGCTGTCAGGCGTGTTGCGCCGGTCCGGTACCAGTAGCTCATCACGATTACGCCGTGACTCTTCAATTATTAACAGGTTGGAGTCCGCGGCCTCATCCGGTCCAGCCCGCCTCATGGCGGTACGCCAATCCGTCATACCAGGTTTGCCATTCCACTAGACAGTATAGACGGGGAATTCGAGGCTGAACAGCGGAGGACGGCAGCCCGAACGATCACGCAAACCTTTTGGAGAACGGAATTCACTCCGTTTCCCCTCCTAGAATTCATTTCGGGGTCGGAACCAATCGCGGAGAACGGATTGAGTTCGATTCGAGCCCAAAGCGGAAGACGATTCCGAAGTATCCGTAAGTTGAGCCTGGGTCTCGCCTAAGGGTCGATCTGCGCCGGGAAAACACCGGCGCGCATTTGACGGATTGATCGCAGGTTGTATGTTAGCAGCAATGGGTTATGTCGAGAGACACGGTGAGATGCCCGGCACGCGCCTCTTGAATGGATACGCGGGAGCTTGCGTTAAAATGCTGATTCAAAGACGTGACACCGGTGAGGCTTGTTGAATTTGTTTGCCGCGTCTCGGGGTCGTGCGTCGCAATCGACTGAATTGACTTCCGGGTGGATTCATGCGTTTTGTCTTGATCGATCGGATTTTGGATGTGCAACCGGCTCGTTGCCGGCTTACGGCACGTGGCACACTCACGAGTCCGCCCCCCTCGCTGGTTGCCATCAAGAATCTCTCACTTGTCCGAGGAATATCTGAGCGACCACTTCCCGGGCTTTCCGGTGATGCCAGGCGTCTTGATGCTGGAGGCTCTCACTCAGGCCGGCGGCTGGTTGATCCGCGAGTTGGAAGATTTCGCACATAGCATCATCGTTTTGAAGCAAGCCAAAACGATCAAATACCATAGTTTCGTGGAGCCTGGCAGGCAACTCGAGCTGCGGGTCGAGTTGATTTCTCACGACCCGCGCGACTGCGTGTTCAAAGGTGTCGGCGTGATCGACGGTCAGGAGATGGTCAAAGGTCGCTTCACCTTGACACGCTACAACTTAAGAGACAAGAACCCCGACTTGCACGGGACCGACGCCTCGATCGTCGCGGGCCTTCGCGATCTGTACACGACGTTGCGAAAGGGCTCCGTCGGCGCGCAGAGCCATCACGCGTCGTCCCGAGGCGTCGGAAGTGCGTACGCCTGTCTAGGCAATTTCATCAAAGAAGTCGTCTCACATCGAGTCTCGACCGGAATCGAGGCCTCGATCGGCCGCGACCCGACCGGGAGGCCGCCGTCGCAATGGTCGGACGGCCCAGAACTGAGCCTCGTCGCCGGGACGGCTTGATGCGAAACCCTGCCTTCGCTTCCTTCCTGATGGTGTTGCAACGATTCGCCTTTTTGTTCATGATATGTCTCGAATCTCGGACCCGCGCTTGCGGGAGCCGGTCGCCCGACGGACAGCTTCACGAAGTCCTACCCCTGCGTCCGTCCATCTTAAGTTCGACACGCGTTTCCGCCGACGATTAGCTGAGGCGTTTTGATCTTCGGCGCGTCAAACGCCCGTTTCGGTCTGGGATTGGAGGGGCAATCCCATCTTGGTCCTGAGGATACTATGCCAACATACGATGAGATTTACGGGAAAGTCCAAGCCACGTTGGTGGATGCCTTGGGCGTCGACGAGGAAGACGTCACCCGCGAGGCCACGCTCCAGGGCGACCTGGGCGCCGAGTCAATCGATTTTCTGGACATCGTTTTCCGCCTGGAGCGCAATTTCGGGATCAAGATCCCGCGCGGCGAACTGTTCCCGGAGAACCTGATGGCCGATCCGGAATGGATCGCCGACGGCAAGCTCACCGCCAAAGGCGTCGGGGAGCTGAAGGCCCGTCTTCCCTTCGCCGATCTCTCCAAGTTCGAGGCGAATCCGGTCGTCGAGAAGATCGGAGACCTTTACACGGTCGAGATGCTCGTTCAATATGTGCAGAGCAAGCTCGCGGCCTGATCGAAGATTGCAACCTTGCTCACAATCATGAGCCTGATGATGGACTGTGGTCGTGAGCGAATTCCGTGTCGAGTGGTCAGGCGGCTGAGAGAGCGGACTTGATTCTTTGTCTCTCGGCCGCACGTGTCCTCGCGGCTGGCCTTCGATCGGTCAGTGGCTCTTTCGGCAGGTACTCGACGCAATGCGATGGATCTGGATCGACAAGTTTCTTGAGTTTCGGAGCGGACAGTTTGCGCGGGCGATCAAGAACTTGACGCTGGCCGAAGAGCATCTGCACGACCATTTCCCGGGTTATCCCGTGATGCCTGCCTCGTTGATAATCGAGGGATTGGCGCAGACGGGAGGGATTCTGGTTGGTGAGGCGGGAGGCTTCGCCGAGAAAGTGGTCCTGGCCAAGATTCCCCGCGCCGAGTTTTACGGAGTGGCGTGCGCGGGCGACCAGCTCATTTACGAGGTCACGCTGACGGATTTGCGGAGCGAAGGAGCCGTCGTGGAGGGGAAGGCGTTCTTGGACGGCGAGCTGCTCGCCGAAGTCGAGATCGTCTTCGCCCATCTCGACAACTCCCGCGCCAATCAGATCTTTGGACCCAAGAATTTCGTGTTCACTCAGCAATTGCTGGGCGTGCTCGACCTGGCCCGAGCACAGCAACGAGCGCTCGAGGCCGATCAAGTCGCCGGTGGCAGCGCCCGATTCGAACGGACAGCCCCACGAATCGCGTTAAGCGCAATCGATCGCCTTGAAGCTCCGGATCAGTGGCCAATGATCTTCGAGTTGCGCGGAATGGATGTCCTGGTTGTCTGCGAAAAATTTGCGAGCTGCGTCAAGTTTATGCCGCCGCGATCGCTCTTCGAAGTCATAATAGTAGTGCAGTTTGGTTCGAGTGATCGCTTGCGGACTTGACGACGATTGAGACCAGCTCCGCCGAAGATCGATGAGTGATTCATGCTTGGTTACGAACGCCGCGTGGTCATAACCGGTCTGGGCTTGGTGACACCCCTGGGTGATAGTCCGGACCGCGTCTGGGCGTCCTTGGCCGAAGGGCGGGGGATGGTTCGTCCGCTCGAAGCCTTCCGGGTCGCCGGGCTTTCCAACGACGTCGGCGCCGAGATCCGCGATTTTGATCTCAAGAATTCGGCCCTGCCCAAGTACTGGAACGCCCTGCAAAAGACGAAGAAATACCTGGCTCGGGACATCCAGCTCGCCGTCACGGCCGCGCAACTTGGCGTGGCCGATGCGCGGTCTGGTCGACGGCGGCGTCGATCCCACCCGGATCGGCATCGACCTGGGTGCGGGTCTGATCTCCAGCGAGCTGGATGAGCTGGCACCTGCCATCACGCATGCCTATCAGGGTGGCAAGTCTTTCGACTTCGAGGTCTGGGGCCGCGAATCGATCGGGATGGTCGAGCCGATCTGGCTGTTGAAGTACCTGCCGAACATGCTGGCCTGCCACATCTCGATCCTGATCGATTGCCAGGGGCCGAGTAACACGATCACCGAAGGGGACGCGTCGTCGAACCTGGCGATCACCGAGGCGGCGCGGATCATCGCCCGAGGGCGCGCCGACGTGATGATCACCGGCGGCGCCGACTCCAAGATCCATCCGCTGAGCCTGCTCCGCATGTCCATGTTCGACAACATGTCGCGGTGGAAGGGTGAGCCGAGCCAGGCTTGTCGTCCCGTTCGACCGGCGTCGGGACGGCTGGGTGCCCGGCGAGGGAGCGGGCATTCGTGATTCTGGAGGAGCGCGACCACGCCTTGAGGCGCGGGGCTCGGATCTACGGCGAGGTTCTCGGCGGAGGCTCCGGTGCGTGACGCCATGCCCGCCGGCGGACTCGATCCGGAGGGAGGGGGCACGGAAATCGCCATCACCGCCGCCCTTCGAGAAGCCGGCCTGGCTCCCTGCCGAAATCGGCCACGTCAATGCTCACGGGTCGGCCACCAAGGTCTCCGACCTGGCCGAAGCCCGCGCATTCGGGCGGATCTTCGGCGCAAGGGGCGTGCCGGTCACGGCTTTGAAGGGCTACATGGGCAACCTGGCCGCGGGATCGGGAGCCGTCGAGCTGATTGCGAGCTTGATCGCCGTGAATCAAGGGAAGATCCCGGCAATCCTCAACTGCGACAATCCCGACCCGGAATGTGAGCTGGACCTGGTCCTGAAGTCGCCGCGATCCGACTCGCAATCCGACGTTTGTCAACACGAATTTGACACCCCATGGCCAGGCGGCCGCGGTCGTGATCCGAGGAGAGCCTTGATGCGGCGGGTTGTCGTGACGGGAATGGGAATGCTCACTCCGGTCGGCCGCGATCTGGAGTCGACCTGGTCGTCGCTCCTGCCCGGCCACGGCGGCGTCGGTCCGATCACGCTCTTCGATGCGCACAGCTTTCCCACCCGCATCGCCGCCGAGGTCAAGGACTTCCGGCTCGATGATTATATCGATGAACCCGCGCGCTGGGTCGAGCACTCGCGCAACAGCAAATTCGCCCTGTCCGCCGCGTCCATGGCGATGAAGGACGCCGGGTCTCGACGCGTCAACGCCCGGCTCTGGACCGAACTCGGTTCGGCGTCTACCTCGGCTCGGGCGAAGGTCAGCAGGATTTTCCCAGGTTCGTGAAGCTGATGAACCAGACCTCGCACGACGGCCATGTCGACACGGCGGAATTCACCCGCCAGGGCATGACGAGAGCTGCACGCGATCCGCGAAGCCGAACAGGAGCCGGGCACCCCGTCCGCCCACCTGGCGAGCCTGTTCGGAGCCAGGGGACTGAATGCCAACTGCCTGACCGCGTGCGCCGCCAGTTCGCAGGCCATTGGCGAGGCTTTCGAGCTGATCCGCCGGGGCAATGCCGACGTCATCCTCTCGGGCGGCACGCACAGCATGATCCATCCCTTCGGTGTCACCGGATTTATCCGACTGACCGCACTCTCGACTCGCAACGACGAACCCGAACGCGCCAGCCGACCCTTTGATCGCGATCGCGACGGCTTTATCATCGGTGAGGGGGCCGGCATGTTGGTGCTCGAAGAACTCGAGCACGCCAAGGCCCGTGGAGCGCGGATTCATGGCGAGATCGTCGGTTACGGCTCGACTGCCGACGCCTTTCGAATCACCGATAGTCACGATGAGGGTCGCGGGGCGATCGCCTGCATGAAGGAAGCCCTGGCCGACGCGCGGCTCCGTCCCGAGGACATCGATTATGTGAACGCCCATGGCACCAGCACGGCGGTCAACGATTCGATCGAGACCTTGGCGATCAAGCGAACATTCGGCGACGCGGCCTACACGCGTGCCGATCTCCAGCACCAAGAGTATGATGGGGCACCTGATCGCGGCGGCCGGCAGTGTCGAGGCGATCGTCTGCTTGCTGGCGATCCGGGACGGCATACTCCCCCCGACCATCAATCTCGATAATCCGGATCCCGAATGCGACCTCGATTACATCCCCAATCAAGCCAGGCACAAAGAGATAGACGTGGCTCTTTCCAACAGTTTTGGGTTCGGCGGGCAGAACATTACTCTCATCTTGCGACGCTTCACTGACTAATCGATTGTCGCGGCCGTGAGGTCGAGCTGTACCCCGGGTCCCGCTCTCAGAAGACGGGTGGGCAATTCGCGACCCAGGGTGTGCTGGACGGTGCGACCAGGAGTGCTTCCGTGATTGGCTCTTTTGACGTGTTGTCCCTTCTGGTGCTCGGGCTCATCGTCCCCGTGCTGGCCGGGTTCATCGCGCTGGTCTATCTCGCGATCAAATACACGCCTGTGATCGGCCGGAACTTCGAGAAGCAGCCGCTCTTTCATGCCGTTGCGAGTCAAACCCGCGGAGCAGGGCGAATCGGTCGAGTTCCCGACAGCGGACGGCCTGCGACTGGCGGGAACCTATTTCCGGAAGAGGACCGAGGAGCTGGCCGGAGTCCTGGTCTACTGCCACGAATATCTCAGCAATCGCTGGAGCTTTCATCCCTACATCGACCATCTTCGCGACCTCGGATATGACATCTTCACGTTCGACTTTCGCAACCACGGAGCCAGCGATCACGAATCCGGCTATTCCCCGATGCAGTGGACTTCCGACCGCGAAGTTCGCGATCTCCGCGGGGCGCTCGCCTACCTGCGGTCGCGTCCCGATCACGATCCAGCGGGTTTTGGACTTTTCGGAGTGAGTCGCGGCGGGACCACGGCCTTGATCACGGCCGCGGTCGAGCCAAGCGTCTGGGGAGTCATCACCGATGGGGCTTTTCCGACGCGAGGGACCATGGTCCCGTATACCATCCGCTGGGCCGAGATCTACGTCCAGAATCGCTTGATCCTCCGGGCTGTTACCGCGCTGGGTTTATCCACTCCTGGCCTGGTTTGCACGCCGGTGGTCGGAACGTCGCCAGAATTGTCGCTTCCCGGACGCGGAATCGTCGGTGGCACGGCTGGCACCTCGGCCCTGGCTGATGATCCATGGCGGGCGGGACACTTATATCGGGCCGGAGATCGCGCGGGAACTTTTTGCCAGGGGCAACGGGCCCAAGGAGCTTTGGCTGGTGCCGGAAGCCAAGCACAATCGTTGCCGAGATTGCGATCCGGAGGCGTACGCCGCCCGTCTTCTGGACTTTCTCGACCGGTATGCCCCTCGCCGTCCTCTTACCAAGGCACCGAAGGCGACGCCGCGGGTCGTCTCGACGCACGCCCAGACTTTCGAGCGAATTTGCCGGTGAACTGTCAACGGCGGATCTCAGGGGTGAAGTGGTCACCCCCATCTCAGGCTGACGGAAGCGTCGTGGCGACCGGAAACCATGATCAAATTTCTTCATGCGGATGATCGGCGCGCCTGTCGCGAAGCGTGCGCGCTGCCTGGCCCAGACCTTTCTCGACCAGACTCGATCGCACCGGCGACGTTCAGCGCGAGCTGCTCATGCGGCGGATCGCCCGCCATGCGGACAGTCAGTTCGGTAGAGACCACTTTTTTGGCGAGATCCGCTCGCCGGCCGATTTTCGCGCTCGTGTTCCGATCGGCGGTTACGATCGCCATGAGCCCTACATCGATCGCGTGCGCCAGGGCGACGTGAACGCGCTTTTCGGCTCCGGCACGGAAGTCTTGATGTTCGCGATGACGTCCGGAACGACCAACCGTCCCAAGACGATCCCTGTCACCGCCGAGGCTCTCAACGATTATCGCGAGGGCTGGACGATCTGGGGGATCATGGCGTTCGACGCCCACCCTGAGATGCTCCGCGACGGCCTGAAACCGATCCTTCAGGTGGCCAGCGACTGGCGCGAGAGCCTGACGCCCGGAGGCATCCCGTGCGGGGCGATCACCGGGCTGACCGCTCACATGCAAAACCGCTTTGTCCGCACCAAGTACTGCATGCCGGCCGTCGCTTCGCGGATCAAGGACATCGAGTCGAAGTACTACGTCGCGCTTCGGTTCTCGGTCTACCGCGATCTCGGCACGATCATCGCGGCCAATCCCAGCACGATCCTGGCGATGGCCCGGCTTGGCGATCGCGCCAAAGAGGTCCTGATCCGCGACCTGGCCGATGGCACGCTCGACGCCCGCTGGGATATCCCGGTCGAGATCCGCCGGCAGCTCCGCTTCAGAACGCGACGCGGCACAAGACGGCCGCTCGGTGCCCTGGACAAGATCGCCAACCAATCCGGCCGACTTCTGCCCAAGGATTACTGGCCAAACCTCCAGTTTTTGTCCAACTGGATGGGTGGGACCATGCGGGCGTATCTGCGGGGCTATCCCGAGTACTTCGGGGAGACGCCGGTTCGCGACGTCGGCCTGATCGCGTCGGAAGGCCGGATGACCATCCCGATCGAGGACGGCACGCCCGCGGGAATTCTCGATATCCGCCACCATTATTTCGAGTTCATCCCCGAAGAGCAGGCCGAGCGCGCGCAGCCGGAAACCGTCGAGGCGACCGACCTGATCGAGGGCCGCAATTATTTCATCCTGCTGACGACGGCCGGCGGGCTCTATCGCTACAACATCTCCGACCTGGTCCGCTGCGTCGGTTACCACGGTCAGGGCGCCCTTGATCGAGTTCTTGAACAAAGGGGCGCACTACTCAAGTCTCACCGGCGAAAAGCTCTCGGAACATCAGGTGATCGCCGCTGTCGAGGCGGCCCAGCGCTCGTCCGGCTTGCGTCTGAAATCCTACCTCCTGGTCCCGACCTGGGGCGACCCTCCCTACTACTCGCTCCTGGTCGAGGAGGATGACTTGGTGGCGCCAGGGATGACCGATCGGTCTGGCCCGGCCGTGGAACGCGAGTTGCAGCGCCAGAATGTCGAGTATGTCAACAAGCGCGAGACCCTCCGCTTGGCCCAGTCCATATCCTGCGGATTCGTCGGGCTCGTGGATCGATTTTCAAAAACGGCGACTGGTCCGAAGTGGCGGCACGGTCGAACAGTATAAACAGCCTCACCTGGTCGCCGATCTCCAGGTGATCGCGAGCTTTCGACTCCGGCTGGACCCGCGCCGCCGCCAGGCCGTTGGACGTGCCGATCGAGAGTCAGGCGACCGCCGCCAGTTGTGATCGACAGTCGGATCGTCCGGCAGGTTCGACTTGCCCAGACGGCCACGTTATGGTAATCGCCTTTCGGCCTTGTCTGTCTGCAGGCAAAGTGAGTGGCTGCATCACGATATTGATCTGATGCGGCGGCGGGAACGTCGGGCACCGACGTCGGATTCACGCCAGAGGAAGGCGGCGGCGGAACGCGAGCCTCCTGAACCGACGATCCCCTTGAGGGGAGTTGAATCGATGATCAAGGCGATGGATCGCGTCAGACCGACCGACACGTCTGCTGGTGGCGATTGTGGGTATTGAGCCTTGGTTTTCTCGAACCTGGGCTGCGCGGGAATGAGCGGATTCCGTTCCGTCGGAACTGAACGGCCATCGCTTTTCGGGTTCCGAAATTCCTCCCAAGCTCCTTCACCGACGCCCGCAAATGATCCTTACGCCCAGAATATGCATGCTGGCGACTCCAAACCGATTTCGAGCCGAGACGACCGAGCTGGCCCCGGGCAGTCCTGACGACCGCACCAGTTGCCGACTCGTCCGACGAATGAACTTGCAACCGTGACGGACCTGCGACGCATCGTCGTCGGAATCAGCCCCGACGACCACGCCGGTGGGCGACAAAACGATCCGAGTCACGCTGGGACGCCCCGAACCGCTCCGAAGTCCCGCTCAACCGCCAACTGCGAACGGCGAACTTGCCTCCAAGCCGTCGTCGTCGCAATGGAAGGCTGAGGGGTCGAACGACGTCCGAGACTGTGAATGAGAAGGAAGCAGTTCCGACGCCAGTACAAGTGGCTGCCAAGTCCACGCTCGGAAACCGCGCTCGCTCCGAAGGCCAACACTCCGCCCCGAAAGGCCGAAGTGCTCGACGCGAAAGCGATCCTGGCCCAGGCCGAAGCCCGTCTCAACGGCATGAACACTTACCAGGTCAAGATTTCCCGGATTGAGCGCGTGGGCGGCCAGCTCCAGCCGGAAGAGGATATTCTCCTCTCGATTCAGCGCGATCCCAAAGCGGTTCGCCTGGAATGGACCGACGGTCCCAACAAGGGACGCGAGGTCATCTATTCCAGCACGCTCGATCCGCAGATGATCTTCGTCCACATGCCCAGCTCGCCGATTCCAATTCCGACGATGAAGATCGCCGTCGATAGTCCGATCGTGATGAGGAACAGCCGGCACGCGATCACGGAAGCGGGATTTGACACGATCATCGACAATCTCCGAAGGCGCAGGCAACGGCGACAAAGGAACAGCAGGGTCACTGATTCACTCGAATACAAAGGAATCGAGACGCCTCCAGGCCTCGACGCGCCGTCGCATCACTTTGTGCGCAAGACGCCTTCGGGCGAAACCTGGAATGTCTATCTCGATTCCGCGCACCCTGCTGCCTCGGCTGGTTTCGGCCGAGGATTCGCGAGGCGAGCTCATCGAGCGTTACATCTACCGTGAAGTCCGCGAGAATCCCGCCGAGCTGAAAACGGCCAGCGCCTTCGTGCCCGATCGAGCGCTGGGGTCGATCGAACGGCTTGCTCTCTCGCCTGGCGCGTGCGGCAGCTGGCCCTGCTCAGCCAACCGCCAGCCAATCCACCACGCGTTGACTGCCAAACTGACGCTCAAGCCGACTGATGTTGCCGTGACTTCAACAAGGATTCGAGCGATTTTGTAAAATTGTAAATATCAGTCTTGCAATGAGTTGCCACTTTAGGTTGAGATGGATGGATCACGGATTATCCGCGACGGCGCGAGCCGTGCATGCAAGTCCGTGATATGATCTGTCCATCCGCGTGTTCGATGGATCGGGAGCGAGTCTTTCATGACCTCAGGTCAAATCTTCTCGATCCTCATCACTGACGACGATCCCGCCGCTCGGGAGACGCTGCGCGAAATCGTGGCTCCGCACGGTTTCCATACGTTGATGGCCGAGAGCGGCGAGGAAGCGATCGACCTGGTTCGTCAGCACGAGGTCCATCTCGCCTTGATGGATATGCACCTGCCCCGGCTGTCGGGGCTCGAGACGATCGCCATCGTCCGGCAGATGAAGGGCGTGATCCCGGCGATTCTCATCACGGCCGACCAGGACGACAACCTGATGCGCCGGGCTCTCTCCGAACATGCGTTCTGCGTGCTGGCCAAACCCGTGAGCAAGCACGTCGTCATCTACGTCGTGCACAAGGTGCTTGAGAAGTACTACAACTAGCGGTAACCCATCCTGTGTGGATGTCCCGCCGGATGGCGCTCGCGTGTGGCTGCTGTCTTGGGTCTTGTCAGCCTCTGTCTGGCCGCGCCTGATGCGTGGTCGCACGACATTCCCAACCAACGGGTCGATCGGTCGATCCAGGTTTCGCTCGAGCCCGGTCGAATCTTGATCGATTATGAAGTCAGCCTGACGGAGCTGACGCTCACGCAGGATCTGCGTGCCCTGATCGGGACGCTGCCGGGAGCCGACCGCGCGGAGTGGTTGGCCCGCTATGCCCAGGTGACCGGTCCTCTGGATGCCAAAGGGATTCTTGTTTCCATCGACGAGCAACCGGCGGAGCTCTCTTTCCGTGGTCACGATCTCGTCGTCGAGGAACATCCGCGCTACACGTTTCATTTCGAGTCGCCGATACCCGGATGACGGGAGACTCTCGGTTCGAGACACGAATTACGCGACCAGTGAAGGGACCAGCCGGCTGGCTATCCGCGGTCGGGACGGAGTCAAGGTCAAAGGCGATGATCTGCCGGCGGATGTCGACCAGATCCCGATCCGACCGGTCTGGCAGCTCAGCGACGACGAGGAACGCCGGACCAAGGAGGTAAGCGTTCGTTACCAGTCGGGAAGACGGCCGACTTGAATCGCAGTCTCGGAGATTGCCGTCGCGAGCGTCAAGGTTCGCACCAGAGCCGACTTCCGCAAAGGCGAACGAGCCGACTGAATCGGATCTCGGACCTGCTGGACAAAACGCGCGCGGATTTCCTGGTTTCTGTTGGCCTTGATCGCGCTGGGCTGGGCGCGGCACACGCGGTTCAGCCGGGGCACGGCAAGACACTGGTCACAGCCGTGGCGCTCAGCCCGGATGCACGCATTTACCAGGCAGTGCTCTTGGGGATTGGCCACGACCTTGGCTCACATGGGGAGCGTGCTGCTGATCGCGGTGGGACTGTGGTACACCGGGGCGACCCAGGTCGGCACTTTGCATCGCGGTCTCAGCTCAGTTCGCCGGCTTCGCCATCGCGGCGGCCGGTCTCTGGCGCATCGGGCGTCACCTGGGGGGGTATGGCGAACATTCGCCTGAAGAGTTCCATCGCATCAAGATGAGCAACCTGGGCATCGTTGGACTGGGGATGGCGAGTGGCCTGGTCCCCTGCTGGGACGCCGTCGGTCTGCTCGTGCTGGCGGCGGCCTTGGGGCGACTGGCCACCGGTGTGGCACTGGTGATCGCATTCAGCGGCGGGATGGCCGCGGTTTTGGTCGCGGTCGCCTGGCTCGCCGGGAAAATGAAATCCGCCACGAACGGTTTGACCACTCGGCGATCTGGCAGCGACGGCTTGGTCTGGCTTGCGGTGTCATGCTCGCGGCGATCGGCCTGTATCTCTTCTTCGAGTGAAGCCAAATCGATGAGCATTCCCACTCTCAAGCTCTTCAAGGTCGCGGTCCCTCTCAAGAAAGTCGTTCGGCACGCCTCGTTCGAGCGGTCAGTCAGTGAGAACCTGGTTGTCCGCGTGACGCTGTCCGATGGCGTCGTCGGCTACGGCGAGGGAGTTCCGCGGTCGTATGTCACCGGTGAGACGTTGGAGACCGCGTTCGCCGCGCTCGAAACACAGGACTGGGCGCGAATCATTGGCCGGCCGTCGAGTTTCGCCGAGGTCGTCGAGCGAGTGAAAGCATTGACGCTCCCCGAGATCGAATCCGACCCGAGGGGGATGGCGGGGAACGCCGCGCGTTGTGCGCTCGAGCTGGCGGTGCTGGATGCGTATGGCCGCCGGTTCAACGAGTCGGTGGGACGAGCCATCGAACTGGCTGCGTGTCGAGGGCCTCGAACTTTTTCCCAAGCCCCGGCGGGTTCGCTACAGTGGCGCGATCACCGCCGAATCGACCCGCGCCGAGCGTGATCTCCGCCTTGAAGATGCGGATTTACGGGTTCCACCAGGTGAAGATCAAAGTGGGTGCCGAGGGCCAGGATGATCCGTCGCGGCTCGGACGGATGCGAACGATTCTCGGGCGTCGCATGGATATCCGGCTCGACGCCAACGAGGCGTGGCCGGCGTCCGAGCTCATCGATCGGGTCGTCGCCGCTGCTTCCGTTCGGTCCGTCGGCCCTCGAACAGCCCGTTCCGCATGCCCAGGTCGGGGCTCTTGCCGAGCTTCGTCCACGACTGGGTGTCCCCGTCATGCTCGACGAGTCCCTGTGTGGATACCCGGATGCGCAGGCGGCCGTCGACGACCGAACGGCCGACCTTCTGAATGTGCGGCTGTCGAAATGCGGCGGGATCTTTCCATCGTTACGGATCATCGGCCTCGCTCGGCGGTCGGGCCTGGGGATCCAACTAGGCTGCCACCCCGGCGAGACCGTCGCTGCTGTCGGCCGCCGGCCGCCATCTTGCCAGTCGAGTCGCGGGGCTCCGTTACGTCGAAGGTTCCTACGACCGTCACATCCTCGCCGCCAACCTGACCCGCGCACGACCTGACTTTCGGCTACGGTGGCCGGGCTCGCCCCTTGACTGGTCCGGGGCTCGGCGTCGAGGTCGATCCGGCCTTGCTCGAGGCGATGACGGTCCTGACTCGCGAGGTGAATTATGAGTGAGCCGGGCATGGAAGTCCGCACGTTCGTGGCCTCGGACGGCTATCCGTTGCATGTCACGCTCTGGCGGGTGGCCCAGCAAGCCGCCGCGTGGTCATGTTGTGATCTTGCATGGAGTTCAGAGTCACGGAGGCTGGTACAAACGGCTGGGGCGATCACTGGCTTCCGCCGGTTATGACGTCTCATTTCCCGGACCGGCGCGGGTCCGGGGCCAACCAGCGCGATCGAGGCCACACCCCATCCGCTCGGCGCTTGATTCAGGACCTGGTTGACTGGCTCGAAGCCATACGCAACGAACAGCCCGGCTCTACCAATCGCCGTGGCGGGATCAGTTGGGGAGGAAAGCTGGTTGTGATCGCCGCGGCTCGAAAGCCCGAGCTGGTCGACGCGATCGCGCTCATCTGTCCCGGACTTCATCCTCGCGTCGGCGTCACTCGCCGCGAGCGACTCCAGATTGCCTGGGCTTTTCTGACCAATCGCCACAAGAATGTTTCCCGATCCCGTTGTCCGACCCGGCGCTTTTCACCGCCAACCCTGAGGGCCAAGCATTCATCGCCGCCGACCCGTTGAGTCTGCACGAGGGAACAGCCGGCTTACTCGCCGCCAGCTTCTTCATCGATCGATTGGTCAAGCGGGCACCCGCCAAAGTTCGCCAGCCGGCCTTGCTGATGCTGGCCGGTCAGGATCGGATCGTCGACAACGCGGAAACACTCGCCTACTTTCAAAAGCTGGCGTCAACCGACCGCGAGGTCATCGAATACCCCGACGGGTCACCATACGCTGGAATTCGAACCTGATCCATCACGGTACGCCCTCGACTTGGCCAACTGGATCAACGCTCACGACGCCAAGACCAAGACCCAAAGTGGTCTGAATACGGCGCACAACGGGCGTGCCCCTCCTGGACCGTGATCCCGCGTCGGTGAGACGAAAAGCGCGATTGTCCATCATCCGTCATCGCGCAGGATCGACTGGTTTGACTTTCGCACGATTCGCTTCCAGAAGATGACCTATCTGTATGAGTGGAGGGCGGCGGACTATTAAACCGAACGAGGGCTGGACGATGGATCTCGATTGCGGGATCAAGGCGGCGGGTCATGGTCGTTGGTCGAAGTGGTGGGCGGAAGCCAGATCATTGGCGAAACGTCCCACGACTGCCTCGCAGCACGACGCCGACCGAGGCTCTCCCGATCGGCCGGGCGAGGCGAACCTAGCTCTGGCCGAAGAATTGACCAGTGGACTCATTGCCGAGGAGTTCCTCACACTGCTCTCGTGCTCCCGCGCGTATGTCCTTCTGATGAACGCTTCGTACAAGATCCTGGCCGCCAACCAAAGTTTCCGGGATTCTCAGATCGCCGCGGACGACCCCACAGGATCGAACTTCATCGAGTTATTAGACGCCGAGAGCCAGCTCAGGGCTCGCTTGTTGCTTGAAACGATGGCGGATCGTCCCTGCGTGATCGAGTTGGCGCATCGAACGCAAACCGAGACAACCCGTCAAATCACCTATAGTTTCTGCCGCACGGGCGATTGCGGTCAGAGTCGTATTATCGCCGTGGGCCGTGACCAAGAGGATCCTTTGGAGTTAGTCGAGCAATTGGTTCAGCTCGATACGGAGTTCGAAGAGTCGCGCTATGGGTTGAATCCGGACGATACGACCGACATATCGACCGGGCTTGGGAATCGGCGACGGCTTTTTGAGCGACTAGACGCCCTGTGGCGCGAGGCCAGCAGTCAAGGAACGCTCGTTTGGGTGATGATGGCCGACGTGGATCAGTTCCGAACAATCAACCAGGCGTTCGGACACGAAGCGGGCGATGAAGTGCTTGAGGCGATCGCGCGGAAGTTGCACAACTCGGTCCGAGCGGGCGACTGGGTGTGCCGGTACGGGGGTGACGGATTCCTCTTGGCGGGTGTCTGTACTGACGAGTCGGAGATGCCGGGGCTAGCGGGTCGCCTTTTGAGGGCGGTTCGTGGCCTACGATTCGATGTGGCGGGCAAAACCCCGCGGCTCACGATCAGTCTGGGAGCCGCACTGGCATACCCGAGCGAACCCTGCCAACCTTGGGTTGTCCTCCAACGCGGCCGTCCGGGCGATCCATCGAGCCAAGGACGCCGGACGCGACCGCTATGACGTCGAACCGGGAGTCTTCGGCATGCCGGAAGGCGGTTTGGCGAAACCAAATCCGCGATTTCGCTAACAGTGCAATAGTCCGTGGTGGTGGATAGCAAAGACCGGTGGAGCGGGTTTCCTGAACCCGCTGGTTCCCTCCTTGGTGCATCCAGCCCGGTTCGGAAACCCGCCCCACAGGATTAACAACGCCGGAATCGGCGATTGCCCCTCGAGTACGATCAGCGCCAGCTTTTCATCAGCCCACGCGTCAGGAGGGGGTTCCCGCGCGCGTGCAAACGAATCGCAACGCGCTCAAGGCCCTGACCACCGTCAACCACCGGAGCTGAATAGCGACTCTCAACCACTACGAACTCGCCATTAGCGAGGCTCCGAATCCGGTGCGGAGTCGGTGTCCTTCGGAGGCGTTTTGGGAGGGGCAACCTTCGCTTTGGTCTTTGCTTTTGCCTTTGCCTTTGCCTTCACCTTCGCCTTGGCTTTGGTCTTGGTTTTCGCCGGCATATCTTCGCCGGTCAGCGGATCTGAACTTGAGGGCGATTGAGTTTATGCAATAGCGAACGCCGGTGGGAGCGAGGCCCGTCGTCGAAGACATGCCCAAGATGAGCCCCGCAGCGCCGGCACATCACTTCTTTTCGCGGCTCCTCTCCACTGTTGTCTATCGCGAAGCCGACCGCTTTCGCATTGATGGGATTCCAGAAGCTCGGCCAACCCGTGCCAGACTCAAATTTCTGTCGCGAGCTGAAAAGCGGAGCGTTGCAGCATACGCAAACGAAGGTCCCGGTGGCATGGCTGGAGGCATACGGACTTGAGCCCGGCAGTTCCGTTCCTTTACGACGGGTCACGTAAAACTGGTCGGCGGTCAGGACTTTCGCCCATTCGTCATCGGTCTTGACGATGAACTCCGGCTCGACTTTCGTTTTTGTCTTCTCAGCAGTCTTGTCGGAATCCGAAGCGTCTTTGGACTTGGTGCTGGTCTTGTCCGAGGTCTTCGAGTCCGATTTCGACTGGGATTCAGGAGCGTCTTGGCCTGACGCCGATATGGTGACGATCAATCCAAGCAGAGCGGCCATCGAGATCCACGACCACAATTGCTTTGGAGACGACGCATGGCGGATTCTCCCTCCACGATGACCAAAGTCCAATCCGACCGGAACTCTTCCGGGGTTCATCCTCTATCGTAGACCGCTCAGCTCAACGCACAAGGGATGACCGTGCCGGTTGGTCCGGCTTTGGGGTTGCCTTCTTGTTCTCGACCGGTTTCAACTCGGTTTTCTTGGCGAGGAAAGCGGCTTCGACCAACCCGGGGGTCGCCTCGGGTGCAAAGCCTTCGACGACGGCGACGTCACGGCCTCGGCGCTCAACGACGTACAGATTGCTGTCGAGATTCCGCCAGACCTTGTCGGGGACGGGTTTCGGTGGCTTTCCGATATTGCCCAGCTTGGATGTTTGGTAATCGATATATCCCTTGGCGAACTCCCGAGCATCGTCTTCGCTATCCCAGGTCGAGAGCCAGACCAGGCCGAGCTGGTTCTTCGGACCTTCAAAGACGGCATAACGATCTCCATCCCAACCGGCGGCGGCCGGCTTGCCGCCATGCTTGCGGAGCAACACGAGAAGTTGCATCTCACCGAGGACGTTGCGGCCGACTTCCTTCCATTCTTCCCCCGGCTTGAGCACACCCAGGTCGATGGAGACCGGCAGATCAGGCTCAGCTCGGTACTTTTCGGGATGGAGGATCTGCTCGGTCGAGAGCGGGGGGTTTCGATAGACCTCGTCGATCGCGGCCCAACCGCCTTTATTGGTCAACTTCGCGCAAAAGACCATGCCCTTGAAGTAGGGAAAGATCATCGACTCGCTGACGATTGGAGGAGCATTCCGGAGGGTCTTTCCCCCTCCCAGAAATGGCAAGGAACGACGACAGCAAGTTGAAGGTCCACTCGAGATTCTCGGCAGGCAGTTTGACGATTTCGTCCCCATCCCAATCGTCCATGCCGGCGCCGAACATGGCCAGGGTCGCCTCGCCCTCGATCAGTGCCGAGATGGCCAGTGGAACGGTCGTCGTCCTTCTTGACCGCCTCTTGCATGGCGTCCAGGTCGTAGTGCTGGTCGGCCAGCGCGTGGGTCAGTTCGTGGGCGATCACTGTCTTGTTCTCATCTTTGTCGAATTCGTCCTTCTTGCCGAACAGCCGCTCGAGCAAAGTGGGTGGTTTTTTCTTCTCGACCTTGGGCTCTTCGATCAGGTGCATCGTCTTGGTCTTGGGGTCATAGAACGCGGCGACCTCCTCGGCATAAACCTGTGCGATCGTCTCCCTGAGGTTGAAGTCGCGGGGCAAGAGCCCAAATGCCTTCATCGCGAGCTCGTTGGCACGGAACTCCGCGGGTGTCATGTCCTCGTCGATCTCTTTGAGGATCAGCGCTTTCATGTTCTCACGCTTTGTGACGTCGCGTTTGACCTCGTGCTTGAACGGAATCTTTCGCAGTTGAGGAAGGAGCTGCTCCATACCGCGTTTGTAGCGAATGACGGCTTCGGTGAATTGACCCTGGTCGGCCAGTTTATCGCCTTCGTCGAGCATTTTTGTCCCGTCGCGAATCGCGGCGGCTTTGTCGTCCGCGCGTCCCGTGAGCGGGGACGAAAAGAGTAAGGGCCAACGTCATCACGAACAAGGCCGAAAGAAGGCGCATGGGCGTGTCCTGATTGATTGGTCGAAGACTGGAGAGACTCGAGAAATCCGCACGGTCCGGTTTCATTGTGAGCGCGGACCGACTCCAGTGCTGGACGTCGCATTTTGTGGCGTCTTGCTCGAGGCGACACCCGGATTGGGACGGACTGACTGATCGAGGCTCGGCGGTCGAATCGGTCGCCGGCAGCTCGATAGCTCAAGAGCATCTTGGCCGCCCGTATCCGCACCTCGTTTCGGTTACGTGGGCCGTCGCGCGTGCCGATCTGCTGGGCGATCTCATCGGACAGGAAGTTGAGGATCGCCGTCTCCGGAAGATCGAGCGATCGAGTGAATCGAACTTTCTCGGCCGTGGTCATCCGCGTGTGTTTCCAGGCGTTGTCAGCCCTGAATTGCTTCTGGCGATCAATCGTCGTAGCCATATCGCTTGGCCAGCTTGTCGATTTCCGGGCCCGCCTGGTCCCCGAACGATTGCAGCGCGTCGCGAAGCTCATCCCTGAACTTGACCCGCTCGCTCTGCCGGATCGCACGGAACTCAGCCAGCTTGTTCTCGCTCGAACCCATCGATCTCAGCCTGTTTTTTCGCGGCTTCGTTCTGCGATCTCGCGGACCGACTCTTCCTTGGTCGGAAGCGGCTCTGGTTTGACTTCGACGACTTCACCATTCCCACTCTCTACGTCAAACACACCGGCTGGCTCGCCATCCGCTTTAACGGACTTCACAGCCGATTGGACCGTGCGAGTCTTCAAGCGACCCTTTGCCTTGATTCGAGGCTTCGTCGGTCGCGACGATCGGCTCGGCGACCTCGGTCGGCGTCGCCGCTTTGTCGGGCTGCCGTAATTGGATCATCGGGTTCTTAAGGATCGATTGAGCGGTGCGATTGTGTTGTCTTGCCGGCTGCGGCCAGTGGGTTCTCGGTCGCGGTGGGCATCGAAGCCAAACCGGCGACTGGAACCGAACCAGCAGCCCGTCTTGGGTTGAGCCGAGATCGGCTTCTGCGAGCCGGAATCGGAACTCTTGACAGCCGCTACGGCCGGCGAACGTGCTGCCACACTGATCGGCGACGCCGGAGCGGCGGTTCCGATTGGCGGTGCGGATGCGCCTCGGATTGAATCCGAGGGCGTCGTCGAGCCCGGAGCGGGAATCGGAGCCACGGGGCTGCTTCCGCGACAAACGGCTGTGAGTTGAGCGCCAGTGGCTCGGCCGGCTTGCTCACGGCGGAGTGGAGAACGACATCCTGACCTCGTTCGATCTGGCGTTCGAATGCTTGTCTGGCAAGGGCCTCCTGCGTGCGATACCTGACCACGACCAGCCGATGATAAATCGCGATCACGCTCATCGGCACGATGATTATCAAGGGAATGAACAGCCATAATGGCACCCCTCGGTTGCGGTATTGAACCAAGACGACCGGTTTCGCGGGTGGGGATCGGTTCTCGGTGCAGTCATCGAGCGGGTCGACCTCCAACGAGCGGTCGGTTTCACTCCCCATCGCATTTCGTCTCCAATCGCCGTTGACCAGTCTCGTTATGCTCGCAAGCCCAAATGCAATTTGAGAATACGAAACCAGGACAGTCCAAAAGACTCTCCCAGTGTACCAGAATTGTCGGCTGTCCTGAACACTGATGATCGACTGCATCACGTCGGTCTCGGCCATCCGGCGACCGGTCCGCGGAAACCGGACCCGCTGCGCGACGGCTATCCCATTGCGGGCAGAGGGCGGTGGATTCAGAAGTGGCGGGGCGAGTGGCACCTCTTCCTCGGCTGCTTGGCCGATGACCGCCTCGGCCATCGGCCAGTATTCCAGTCGGACTTCCTTCCCAGCGACCGCCACGAACGGACACGGAGGGGCTTCCGTCCATGTGCCACTGTTGATATAGAGCACGCCCTCATGCTCGGCGACCATGGGGAGATGAGTGTGCCCGCACGTCACATAGCGGAAGCCGTGCCCTCGAGCGTGCTCGATGGCCCGGCGCTCGATGAGTTGGCTGTTGCGCTGCCATCGCTTCGAAATCCGACGAACCCAGCGGGCAGCGCGATGGGGCATCCATTTTTGAATGAAATAAAAGATGCCGCATGCAATCTCGGTCAACCACGGATAGGCTGTCGTAAATGTGTCGAACTGGTCGCCGTGAAGGATCAGCAGACGGATCTGGTGATTGTCGTAAACGTATTCATCGAGGATCTCGACTCCGACGATGTGGCTGATGATGTCGATGGGACCATCATGGTTGCCTCGAATCCAGACGAGGCGGAAGTCATCGCGGTCCGAGTTGCGACGAATGATCTTGAGGCAAGCGAAATGCCGTTTTGTCAACCGTTTGAAGTTCAAGTCGTCAAAGACATCGCCGTTGATGACGAGCTGATCGCAATGTTGCACGGCCCAGATCAAGAACCCTTCGAGCAGCTTCGCCTGGCAGACCTCGCTGCCCAGGTGCAGGTCGCTGATCACGATACAGTCGTAGTGATGAGTCGCATCGGCCAGATCAAGGGGATTTGGGGGCGTCTCCATCGCTCGGCTCCGGTAAAGCATAGCATGCATCAAAGATCGTCTGAAATCGGAGAGGGAGAAGTCACGCTCAGGGGCGGTCGCTGTAGGCAGTCGCTTCGCCGATGGCGACGGCAAGCCATCGCACGCAGGAGGTCTCCACTGCCTGCTCATGGCGACCAGCCCGCGTAGTACGCCATCCCGGGATAATCGCGAACAAAACCGAGCTCCGCCAACCGGGCCGCAATCGGACTCTCCAAGGCGGCGAGCCCATTATACGTTTCCACCTTGAGGATTCGCCGTTTAGAGCCGATTAAGCTCAGAAGAAAGTTGAGTGCGGAATCGATGTCGGTGCTGGATGCCGAGGAAAGTCCGGTCAACCGCTTGCCGAACGATTCGATGATCAAGATCGGCCGGCCGGCTTTCAGAACCAAGGAGTTGCCCGCGGCTCGCGGCAATCGCGCGACGCCCCCCTCCAATAGTTCAATATCCAGCGGGGCGCCGGCGCCGTAAATATTCGCCGGGTCGATGGTGGATACGAGGACCAGGGGTGGCGAAGCCGGCGATGCCGCCCCAAGCCGGCCCAGCTCAAGTGCGGCCTCCTCCAGCGCATACTGCACGCCGGATAGTCCTTCCACGAAATAACCCCGACGGATCTCGCCACGCCATTCCGCTCTTCCCAACAGCGGAGCCAGATCGGCCCAGGAGGGTGCCGACGCTTCCGAGAGCAACGACCTCGCGCGTCAACACGCCATATCGCTCGAGCAGGACTGCCAGTCCACGCCAGCAATCCCGATTCCGGATCGACAGCCGGCACGATCCAGACGCGACCATCGCCCCTCGGCCTGCGGCACCAGCACCCGCTTCGGCCGGATTCGGAGCGAGTGGCCCCGGCGGCTCGTTGCGGCGGCCTCGGCTGAGCGCGTGGAGAGTCGAGTCAGACCCGGAACGCAACGGGTCGAATCGGTCGTTCGTCACCAGACCTCGACCCAACAATTCGCGAAGGGCTCGATGCAACCGCGACGGTTCCATTCCTCCCATCCGTGCCAGGTCAGTCGCGAAACTCGCACCGTGCCGCTGCCAGCAGCTCCATCACCGTCTCTTCCTGAGGCGAGAGCGGCTGATGATTCTCCGTTGCGGCCGAGCTCGCCGAGGAAATCCCGAGGGAAGAAGGCGACTTTCGGCTCGTCCCGCGTCCCCTTCTCGGCTCGCCAGAGCCAGGCCGCTCGTCCGAGAACATCGTCGAGCCACACCGGGACGGTAGTCCTTGATCCGTCGCTTGGCAGGATCTCGCTTTCCCAGTCCGCCGCCGTAGCCGCGAACCCCTGCAGTTGGTCCAGGACGACCTCGACGAATGCCGGCCCGTCACCGCGTGTCGACGGATGAACGTGTTGCCAGCGTAACAGGAAATCCGCGAAGACTTCCGGAGTAACCGCCAAGCTCTCGCGACGGCGGACCGCCACGGTCATTCTTCTGATCTCGTTGAGGTTCTCCCGCTCCGCCCAGCGCGTCTCCCGGTTCGATCCCGACTCAACCATCCGAACGACTTTCCCCTCCTCAGACCACCGATCCAACAATTCGGTCGCCTCGGCCGAGGAGATCGGGTAACGAGCGGTCAGCTCGGCCAGTCCGATCAAGGCATGCGTTCCCAGAAACCTTCGAACAATTGCCTCGCGGGCGTCATCGATTGCCTCTCCGGCGGTCCCATCCCCGGCCAGGAATGCCGTGCGAAAGAGTGGTACCTCCTCCGCGAGTATCCATCGCAACGGTTCGACGACTCCGGGCAGCTCGATCGTGACGGCTCGATCCATTTCACGCAGCTCGATCAAAAGCGCGTTCATCGGACCGGATATTTCGGCCAACGTCAAGTCGCCGACCAGGCGAAGGTGTTCGGCCATCTCGTCCGCGGTCCGCGGCGGCTGCCCCAGCGCGGCGGAGCCGATTCTCGACTCGGCCGATCGCCTGAGGGTCAAGCCAGTCGTCGAGCCGTCCGCCGCGCAAGAGGGGCTGGAGCAGGTCGTCGTCGATCGCCGAGCCGACGGGCTTCCGATCGCTCCGTTTTGGCTCGTCCCACTCGTAGATTTGAGCGGCGGTGAACAAGAAAATCAGTTCCGATGTGAACGGCGAAGGGATTTCGCCTTGACGACGGACGACCCGAATCGTCCGATTCTGGATCGAGTCCAGGACCTCGCGAAGGCGAGGCAGGTCGAGGTCGTCGTCGAGACACTCGCGCATCGTCTCGATCGACGATCGGGAAATCGGCGAACTGCTTGGCGACCTGCAGCAAGTCTTTTGAGCGGAGCCGCTGCAGCCAGAGCGGAGTGCGCTTCGCCGGATCGGGACGAGGCATCAAGAGCGCTCTTCCCGCGTTCTGACGGAACCTGAGTCCGAAGAGCGCGGTCTCGGGGAGTTCTTCGCGGATCAAGCGTTCGGCCAGCTCGCCGGTCAGACCGTCGAACAAATCCAGAGGAGGGTCGTCCATGCCGGGAAGCCGGAACAGCAGGCCATCGTCGGTATGCAGACACGCTGGCGACAGCCCGAACCGGTGGCGGATCGTTCCCAAGAGCGCGATCTTGAGCGCATGATGAAACTTGCCGCCGAATGGCGACAGCACGGCCAACCCCAGCTCGCCCGCCTGGTCCAGGAAGGATTCGATCAGAATCGTGCGATCGTCGGGTACCGCACCCGCCAACCGCTTTTGGCGCGCGATGTAGTGTCTCAATTGTCGCGCGCCGGCCGGATTAAGGCGGCATTCCCGTTCGATCCACGGGAGCAATTCCGGATCGTCGATCCGTTCGGCCAGCTCGCGGGTGAGGGCACCCACCGCCTCGCCCAGCTCGGGCGACCGCGATGTGCTCTCCCCACGCCAGAACGGCATCACGGCCGTCTGGCCTTCCGCTTTGGCGACGATCACGCGATGCGGGTCGATGGCGATGATCCGCCAGGTGGAATTGCCCAGCACGAACGTCTCGCCGACGCGACGCTCAAAGACGAACTCCTCGTCGAGCTCGCCCAACCGTGGTCCACCCTCGCCCAGATACACGGGAAATTGACCCGTATCGGGAATCGTACCGCCGCCGACCAGCGCAAGGTGGGCCGTGCCCGGCAACGCGGAAAGGCGGTTGTGAATCCGGTCCCAGACGACTCGAGCCCGCAAGTCGCGGAATGATTCCGTCGGAAATCGACCGGACACCAGCCGCAAGACACTCTCAAACGCGTCCGGCGGCAGGTTGTGATAGGGATAGGCGCCGCGAACCAGATCAAACAGCGCGGGCACGTCCCAGGGCTCCATGGCCACGCAGGCGATCACCTGCTGGGCCAGAACGTCGAGACAGCCTTGAGGTACGCGGAGATGCTCGATTTGACCCTGAAGCATCGAGCGAGCACAGTGCGGCGGATTCGAGCAGGTCGGCCGGCGTCTTGGCGATCAGCCGTCCCTTGCTGACACCTCGCACGACATGGCCGGCTCGGCCCACCCGCTGAAGGCCTCTGCGCGACGCTTCCCGGCGATTCGACCTGGCAAACCAGGTCGACCGCCCCCATGTCGATCCCCAACTCGAGGGACGCGGTCGCCACGACCGCGGCCAGCTCCCCTTCCTTGAGGGCAGTTTCGGTCGTCTCGTCGCTCTTCCAGGCTGATGCTGCCATGATGAGCACGTAATCTTGGCGTCGAGTCGGAATCCGCGTCAAATCGCAATGCCTTCCGTCGGGACCGTCGTCTTCGCCTGGATCCCTCGCTTGGAACTGGCCAATTCGTTGAGGCGTGCGGTCAGCTTTTCGACCGTTCTCCGATTGTTGGCGAAGATGATCGTCGAGCGATGGCTCTTGACGAGCGTGGATAACTGCTGCTCGATCTCCGGCCAGATCGAGCCGTTGCTGGAGGCGGCGGGCCCAGAAGCGGTCTCGGCCAGATCACTTCGAGATCAAGGTCTCGTCTCCAACCGGCGTCGATGATCGTGACCGGGCGCGGCTCCGCTCGACGCTCGGATGAGCTCTCGCCGATACGCTCTAGCCCGCCGAGATAGCGGGCGACCTCTTCGAGCGGGCGCTGGGTGGCCGAAAGGCCGATCCGAACGAAACTCGAGGGATTATTCGCCTCCAGTCGTTCCAGCAGCAAAGCCAAGAACACGCCTCGCTTGTTCCCGCAGACCGCATGGATTTCATCCACGATTACGTGCGTGATCCCGCGAAGAATCTCCCTGGCCCGGCTGGTCAACATCAAGTGGAGTGATTCGGGCGTGGTGATCAGAATGTCCGGTGGCTTCCGGACCAATCTGGCCCGTTCCTGAGTGGGCGTGTCACCGCTTCGAACCGCGACCTTCAGAATCGGGTAGCCGATCGCCCATGGCTTCGGACTTGGCCAGTATTCCCTCGAGAGGAACCTGGAGATTGCGCCAGACGTCCTGATTGAGCGCCTTGAGCGGCGAAATATAGAGGATTCTGACGCCTGGCTTCTCTTTCGGGGTTCGCCAAAGATGGTCGAGAGCCGCCAAGAACGCGGCGAGGGTCTTCCCCGAACCGGTCGGCGCCACGATCAGTGTGTTCTGCCCGGCCGCGATTGCGGGCCAGCCCAGCCGTTGAGGCGGCGTCGGCTCCCCGAACTGCTCCCGGAACCAAGAGGACACCGCGGGATGGAACCGGTCCAGCACGCGAATCGAGTCAGTGCATCCACTATCCATCGATCGTCTGCCCTGTCGGTCGAACTTGTGCCAGTTCGCTAAATCAAGGCCTTTGATTCTGACTCATCGTCCCGCGTCTCGCAAGAGATTTTCTGTACAAAAGTTTATGTCGATGTCGATCGCACTCCCGAATCGATTGGACGATTGAGACATACTCGCCGTGTCAACGAGTTCCGCGCCGGCTTATGATTCTCGAAGAGTCGAACTTCAACGGCGCCGACTCAGTCCTTCTCGGAGACGTGAACCATGCCCGACCTGAGCGAGATGATCCGTGAGTACTGCTCGATCCTGGAGCAAGAACGACGACTCTCGGAACGGAAGGAACAGACTCAGGACGTCGATCAGCGAAGAAATGAAACGGCAGGGATCAACCTGTCGCGTTGTGACCAGGGAAGTGCGCAGATGAGTTATCGATTCAAATTACATCCCAAGGCTGGGCCGGTGCTCGATCTTTTGAATAGTGAAGATCTCTACTTTTTCGCCAACTTCACACCGGCTCGTGTGAAGGAAGTCCTCGTCCCGAAGTACGGGCGTGAAGCACTGATTCCGTTATTCGACTATGAGAAGAGCCAGTTTCTTTTGATCAAACGGGCCGTTGGCCCTCCCTGATCTCCGATCTCAGTCAGTCGCGATGCGTCACTGTCGATCAGGGCATGCCTGATTATCGAGCGGAGGATCAACCCGACGCTTTGTTGACGTTTCTTGGAGAGCTCAACAAGGGCCGTCGCCCAGTCCCGTCGGTAAAAGTAAGCCGATCTCCACGACTTCATCCGGAGTCGCATTGCCGGAGAATGAAGCAGGAGGAGCACTTTTTGGGGCTAATGGCGGAGCCAACGTGGATGTCGACATAAAGAATTCCTCGGCGAACCGGTCGTGATCACGGCTTTTGCAACAATTGCCAGACTTTAAGAGCAAATGTTGCGCCAAGCTCTAGAAGCGGAAGAAGACCGTGATGAACAGGATCGCGACGAGACCGGCGATGATGGCGATGATGGCGAAATGCACGAGCCAGCGGAGGTCGCTGTTTTCCGGGGTGCGACCTGAGGCTCCCCGGAATCGTCCTCCGCAGCGGGGACCGTTGTCGTGGAACGGATTTTGACGGGCAGGGGCGGCAGGGGGTGTTGATGGCGGGGGGCCGTGGATGGTTCGGCCATCACCGAGGTCGCGGAGCGAGAAACGATCGGGACCGGTTGTGAGGTCGCTCCCGAGCAGGCGCAGGTCCTCCTCGTCGAGAATCGGGCGGCGGGGGATGAAAGCTGCGTGCGGCGTCGGCCTCGGCACCCAGGATCGCGCGGACGCGCGCCGGATCGGTCCAGCGCGTCAGGTCGGCACGGAGCTCGGCACAGTTCTTGATAGCGTTCCGCCGGCTCCTTGCTCATGAGCTTGCGGACAATCGCGGCGAACGCCGCCGGTACACCTCGTGCCAGCGTTCTCGAGCGGCTCCGGGTCTTCCATGCGCTGCTTGAAGATCTTGTTGATCATGTCGCCCCCCTCAAAGGGGGCTCTCCCGGCCAGGGCGAAATAGAGCGTGCAGCCCAGACTGTAAAGATCGCTGCGCGCGTCGGCCTTGGCGGCGTCTCGAAGTTGCTCGGGGCTCGCGTAGTCAACCGTGCCGAGCACGGTGTTGGCTCGGGTCAGTCCGGTCTCGTCGTCCAGGCGCGCGCGCCAGGCCCATGTCGAGCAGCTTGACACCACCCTGGGGTGTAATCATGATGTTTGACGGCTTGATATCGCGATGGACGAGCCCCGACGCATGGGCGGCCTCCAGCCCGTCGATCAACTTGAGGAACAGCCGAGCCGCGTCCGGCACCCGGAGCGGTCCCACCCGGTCGCTCTTGACCATCTGGTACAGACTCTCACCCGGGATGTACTCCATGACCATGAAGTACACATCACCTTCGTTGCCGACAGAGAGCGTTCGAGCCAGGTTGGGGTGCGAACAGCGCTGGGAGAGATCCATCTCCCGGCGAAACCGGCGGAGGGCATTTTCTTCCTCGAGTGCTTTGCGGGGGGGAAGCACCTTGATCGCGACCCGGTGCTCGTCGTCATTGACGGCCAGATAGACTTTGCCCATGCCCCCTTCACCCAGGGGACGGAGCAGTCGATAACCGCCGAGGAAAAACCCCAGGGTCGCCCCCGCCAGGAGTTTCTTGGCCTGATACGAAGTGAGCCAGCCGTTTTGGACCAGTTGCCGGGCCAGGCGAACCGGCGCGTCTTCAGACGAGGCGAGCTCGAGCTGAGCTTGAAACCCAGTCAAGATTTCGGGCGGGACCAATCCCGACTTGACGGCATTGGCAGTGAAGTCGTCCAGCCGGAGCATGAAGCACACACCCCGTTCAGTCGAAGCATCAACGAGGCTTGTTCCGCGGTCCATCGAATCGCATGACGGTCAGGCGGCCCCGGCGGTGGCGTCTTGCTGGGCGACCGCATGAATGATCAGGCAGGTCACATTGTCCTTGGAATCGTTGTCCAGGGCCATGTCCTTGAGTGTGACGCGGCAAGCTGCGGATCGTCGATGCTTCCCAGGACCCGCGTCAGATCTTTATCGGAGACCACGCCGGTCAAGCCCGTCGCTGGCCATGAGCAACCGGTCCCCGGGCCGAACGTCGAGAACCCGCACATCCTCCGGACCGCCGCGCGCGTCCTTGCTGCCCAGGTAAAGGTATAACACGTTCTTGAATTTGTGGTTGGGCAGCTCGTCCGCGGTGATTGTACCCGCATCGAGCAAGGCGTCGGCCAGCGAGTGGTCCTTGGTGAGCTGCTCCAGGCGGCCGTCGCGAAGGCGGTAGGCGCGCGAGTCGCCGATGCCCGCCACGAAGACCCGGTCGAAGCGAAACTGGGCCAGGACCACCGTCGTCCCCATGTTGGAGAATTCCGTGACCGCTCCGGAACTGCCGAGGATTTCCTGGTTGACTTCGGCCACGGCATCTCGAATCGCCTCCTTGATGCGACTGGTTTCCTTTTCGTCCGGAGACAGTCGTCGGGCAATCGCTCTGGGGATCAGCTCCACCGCCATCAAGCTGGCTTGCTCGCCGGCCTGCTGGCCTCCCATCCCATCGGCCACGATGAACAGGTTCGACGGTTCGAGCGTCAAGGGCGGACGCCTCGCTGTTGCTTTCGGTGGTGACATCGTGCCGCACCGACCGACGGCCGGGCACATAAAAGTTATCCTCGTTGTGCTCCCGGTAGTTCCCCCGGACGGAGACGACTCCCACTTTCAGCTTGAGCTGGCCCGGGAGGAGCGTGAACGAAGAAAGCGTGGCGAATTCCTCGGTCGATTCGCCATCGCCCTCTTCAGGCCCCGGCCTGAAGCGGTGTTTCATCCAGCTCCACCAATCGCGAAACCCGCTCACCTCAGATTCACCCTTCCCCGTGATAGGCCTGCTCATCCAGCTTAATATTACCGATTTGCGTGCTCACCCACTCAGCCTTCCCATCGTCAAAACCGCTCAGACACAGGCCGGCATCGCGACTTTGTCTGAACGGCGAATCGCATCCGTTACGATTCTGATGGAACCTACGACCTCCAATCAAGTGGGTCAACCTGCCGGTGATCAACGTCAGAGCCCTCCCGACGATGGGATCGTGCGAAAATTGAAACACTCATAGGTCGAGCATGTGCTGGACTGGCCCACCGCATCAGGTCGTCCACGCCGACGGACCGATATGTCATGAACACTTCACCCGCCTCGAAACCCGCCGTCAAGCCTTGATAGCGATTCATGGCTTCGACGGCTCGAAAGATCCCAGCCTTGCTGGCGGGAAACTGGGTCTGGTACGCACGAATCGCCTCGAGCTTCACTTCGAGAGTCGATCCGATGTCCGCGACAATGTACCCGGATGCCTCGGGCAAGTCCAATCCATGAAGCGCGATCGGGAAACTTAATTGGTTGCCGATCGTGTGGGTCGGCAGGCCGTCGAAGAATTCGTCCCATTTGGTCAGGCGGCTGTAGAAGACCGCCGCGTCGGTGATCAACATCGCCTGATAATGGTCGGGAGACGCGAGCACGGTCTTGCCCCCGAATCCGAGGACGACTTTCGGTTTGAGCCGGCGGAACACCTTGGCCAGGGCGATCCGCGTCTCGAACGAGTCGAAGAGCCGGCGATTGGGCAAGTTCAAGTTGAGACGGATCGAAACTCCCAAGATCTGGGCCGCCCGTTCCGCCTCGGCCAGTCGGACCTCCGGCCCCGGCGAATGAGGCGTCGGCTCACCGTCGGTCAAATCGACGATGCCTACAGCGTAACCTTTCCGCGCCAGGCTCGCCAGTGTGCCACCACAGGCGATTTCGACATCGTCGGGGTGCGCGCCCACCGCCAATAGGTCGAGTTCCGGGTCCCGTGACTCGGCCATGCGAATGCTTACCTCGCGAATCCGTAATGTACGATCAGCGCTCGATTCCAATATAGTCGATGCAATCGCCTCATCACAACCAACCGATCCGCTCAGACAGGGCAAGCCATCTGGAATGTCGGCCAGCGGCGCGATCACCTTGACCGAGCGTTCAGTCATCGGATTCGTCCCGCTTGGTCACGGCCAGAAGAAAGGTCGGATTGATCGCCTCGAATCGGAGCCGGTCCATCTGTTCGATTCCCCGCGCAACCGACGACGTTCCAGACTCGAACCTCCCCCGCGAGATTCTTCAAAGTATGGTATGCGGTCGCCAGTCCCTCGATGGTCGCGACGTTGACCGCCATGCTCCCCCCCTGAATCAGCCGGGAATACGCCGCGCTCAGCACGAGGTCGACCTGCCGGCCGGTTCCCCCCACGAAAATGGCGTCGGGCTCCGGAAGCGTCGCCAACACCTCGGGCGCGCGGCCCGAGCAGCGCGCGCACGTTGGGGACGCCGAACTCCTCCGCGTTGGCCTGGATCAGCGCGATATCGGCCGGCTCCGGCTCGATCGCGTACACCGTTCCGAGATGAGCAAGCTGGGCCGCCTCGATCGCCACCGAGCCGGAGCCCGGCTCCGATGTCCCAGACGATGCTGGTCGCACGGATGTCGAGCTGCGCCAGGGCGATCGAGCGAACTTCCGCATGGGTCACCAGCCCGCGCTTGGGAAGGGACTGCGCGAACGCGTCGTCGGGATTGCCGAACAGGCGATGGCGGCTGGCCCGACTGGCCCGATCGGGCCGGTTCGGTTTGCGAATCAGGATCATCACGTTGAGCGGGTTGAACTCCATCGTCGCCAGGTCGGAGAGCTCGGACTGGGTGACCCGCTCATCGGGTGAACCCGAGGTTCTCGCACACATAAGCCCGAAAATAGTCGATCCCTCGCTCGAGCAATTCCCTGGCCAGTCGCGCGGGCGGACACTCCTCGCTCGAGAACAGGCCGATCTTCTCGGCCGTTCTGATCCGGTCGATGACCGCCTCGATCGGCCGGCCGGCCAGGTTGGTCAGATACGCGTCTTCCCAGCTCTCCTTGATCCGGGCAAATGCGAGCTGCATGCTGCTGACGTGGGGCACAACCTCGAAGACGTCCTTGCCCAGCCGGTCGCAAAGATACCGCGCGACCCCATAAAAAAGTGGGTCGCCACTGCTGATCAAGACCGGATTCGAGAACTCGAGCGCCTCACGAACTTGCCGCAGCGCCACGCTCATGTCCGGCTCGAGTGCCTGCTTTTCGCGTCGGAACCGACTCCAGCAACGTCGAGGATCGAAGGCGCCGCCAGGATCAGGTCGGCCCCCATGACCAGCCGGCGCGCCGGCTCGGTCAGACCGGCGAGCCCGTCGTCACCAATCCCCAGAATCACCAGCTTCGATCGGGCCTCGCTCAACGTCGCCATCCCTTACTCGCCCGCCTCAATGCCGCGGATCCTCCCGTCCGCCTCTCAGCGACCGGCATTGTACTACCGATCCGCTCCTCAAGCCAACAGGAAAGAACCGGATTCTCACGACAGAGAACACTTAGGAAATGAATCACAGACGAATATGCAAGAAATAATGAGTATCGTAATATTCTGTAATTTATGGGATATACATTGTATTGTCTTTCTCAGTGCTCTCGGTGTTCTGGGTGGTGAAGTCTCGTATTTCTGCTTTGTTGGCGAATCTCAGCTCCGTTCTTGCGGGCAGCCTCCAGGTGCGCAGGGGAGGAGCCAGTCGCCGATCAGGCGAGCGAGGAGCTCGGCGTGGGTGAGATGGGGCTGATGGCCGACGATCGGCAAGACCACGCCCTCGGCCCGCGGAAGGGCGTTTTTCAACTCCTCGTAATTGCGACGCGGAACGATCCGGTCTTCATTGCCCTGAATCAAGAGGACCTCGGCGGAGATCGCCGGCAAGATCGGACGCAAGTCGAGATCGGCGAGCAGCTTGACGCGATGGGCCATCGCTCGGATGGGGGTCAAACCGTTCTGCTCGAGGTAAAACGTCCAGCGATCGTCCATCAATGCGGGGAACTCTAGCTTGTTGTTATAGGTCAGAACGGTTCGACGGAGGGGTAAACGCCGGGATGTGCCCGGAACCAACCGGCCCAGCCGCAGGGCCCACCGCTCGAGCGCGGCTGAAATCGCGGTGGGCGAACCCACCTTGCACGGCCGATCTGGGGAATCGTCGCCCTTCGCGGTGCAACGCTTTGAGCACAATCGTCGAACCAAACGATAAGCCGACCAGGAAGACGCGGCCGATGTTCAGATGGTCGATCAACCCGAACAGGTCGTCGACGAGCTGATCGTGGTTGATTTGCGCCAGGTTCGCACCGTCGCCCGGGTTTTCACCGGGATAGTCATAAACGATCGTCCGGAACCGATCGCCGAGCTGGTTCAGCAGTAACGCATAGGTGCGGTAGGTCGAGGCGATGCCCGGAACCAGAATCAGCGGTGGTCCCTGCCCCTTGATCCGGTAGGTCATCCGGTAGCGAGGACCGGCCCAGTGACCGACTTGGGCCGACGCATCGTAGGCTTTCACCTCGGCGCGAATATTGGCTGGGGCCGGGCAGGGGGGGCGAGGCGGCTCGAGGATCGGGCGAGCTCGACGCGACGCGTCACGAGCGGTTCAGGCGTGGGTTGCGACATGGGCCTCGGGCTGGCGTCGAAGAAGAGGAAGGGACCGCATGGAATGCCATGCTGGCGAAGCTCACACAGCAAGTCCGGCGATCGTCGAGCGCCTGGGCATACTTGAGCAAGCGGCCCTGCGCGGGCCCGATGGCATGCAGCATGGTATAGGTCGCGGCCAGACCGCAGACTCGCCAGCGGTTGCCGACCTTGGCCGCCGTCTGGAACCAGCCCCGAGGGTCGCACGCCGCCGCCCGGTCGAGCATCGCATCGTCGAACGAGCCGACCATGCTCTTGAAGTCCCGGATCGACGGGCGTCGGGTCGCCGAACTCAGGCCCGACATGGCATAAGTCGATCCCTCCGATGTACGCGACTCTTCTTGCCGCTCGACGCCTCGGCGGCCCGCAACGCCTCGACGAATCGGCCCACTGCCGGGTCGTCGATCGGATCGATCCCGCGCTCCATCAGGTCGTGAAACGATCCACAGAGGATCGGCACGATCGTGAAGTCGCGGCGCCCTCCCAACAGATACTGGAGGAAGACGACCTGAAACTCGATCGAATGTTCCGAACGGTGCGAAAGCTCGTCTTCGAACAACTCACGCCCGGCCAAGGCGGAGATCCGATCGACGTACGATCGGTCGGTCGCGACGACGCCCAGCGGCGTTTCGAAATCCTTGCAAGTGAGGGCGAACCGCTGGCGGCAATACTGGTGGGCGACACCCAGGATGACGAACGTGTCGGCATCGGAGTTTTCCACAAGTTCTTTGTAGGACCAGGTATACACCGATCCGCCGCGCTGAAAGTCGATATGCGGACTGAGGATGCCGCGCATCGCCGATGGTTGCCATGGCAGGCTGCTGCCGACTGGTACGCCGGCGCCGTTTGCGCCGACGAAAAACTGTTCCAGTTGCGCGGTGAGGGCACGGACGGTCCCCGCGTACGACCGGCCGGCCATCGCGGCGGGTCGGCGTCCCGACTCTCGGTACGACTGGAAGAACCGCTCGAAGGTCGGCCCTTCGATGATCATGGCCGCGTCCAACCGCCGCACCAGGTCTTGCAATTCCTTGAGCGCGACGAACATCCCCGTTTGGCGAAGGACGATCGCTTGAATCTCGATCAAGCTCGATCGGCCGTCGAAATGGCGAACGATGTGATTGAAGAGATCGAGGGGAAGGACAAACGGTTGAGGGAAGACTCCGGACGGATCCTGGAGCACGACGAACGACTTGACCCTGATGCTCGACCCGCCGAGGCATGACTGGACGAAGTTTGGGTCGTTCGAGAGACGACATAACCACGTCCCTGGCTATCAGAACGCACGTCCAACACTTGGACACCCGATCCGAATCGCACGGAATCCATATTCAATGTTAACCGAGTGGCGTCAGCCGTCAAGTCGAGCGCCGCGGGCCCCGCGGAAGACTGCCGATCAAAGGCAAAGGCCAGGCAGGCGGGGCAATCTCTCGAATTGGTTCGGGTCGCATGTTCCGTCTCCGCTACACATGGAACTGTTCATCAATGAACAGAAGATCCCAGAGCGTTTGCTCGCACGGTTCTTCGCTCATCATGACTTGATCAGGACCCTACTTGGAGCAGAACACCTTCGTCCCTCTCGAACTCACTGCAGCAAAAACCATACCGATCGCGCCCGTTCTTCTCAAAACGAATCGCTGGCAACGAGTTTTCGCGTCCGGAACTTCGAAATCCTCGCTTACGTCGGGATTGTGGTTCCGCGTGGGTCAATGGCGCCGACCAGCCCGTTTTTGTGGCGTTGACGCCACGATTTTGACCAACTGACTCGATGGGGAGTGATCTGAACCGGTGTTCTGGCGCAGACGTCAGACTGGGCGTCGAACGGGCTGCACTGGTCGCAATCGGCGAACTATGCTAGGTTCCGCGTCTTGCGGTTGATGAGACGACCGAAACGTCGCATCTTTCTGAAGAGCCAGCGGGGCTCGGGCGGGTATCACGGAGGACGATTGCCCATGCCGCGACTCAGAACGATTCTTGATCCCTCCCTTGGTCGCCGTGGCCGCGACGGGATTCGCGATGGCGGTCGCCCAAGACGGAGGCGGCGGCCGGACCGCGCCGGCGAAAAACAAGGTAAGTGCACCGCCTCCGATTCCGTCCCAACCCAGCCAGGTTGGCGAAACTGCTAAAGGACTGGGAGGGACAGAGCGCAAAAGCTGAAAACGCTCGATGTTTCGATCTACCGGATCGATCTCGCGCCGGCCTGGGGCGACGAGGATCACTATGAGGGCCATGCCGTTTTCAGCCGGCCTCAGCTTGCCTATCTCGATTTCAGGAAGGTCAAGCTGGTCCCCGACGCGAAGAAGAAATTGGTTCCTCAGGTCGACAGGAACAAGAAACGAGTCACCACGGCCTTCGAGAGGATCATCTGCACGCAGAATGAGGTCTGGCAGTATCGCTTCGACAACCAACAAATCTTCGTTTTTCCGCTCGACAAGAATGCACGTAAGCGCGCGCTCGAAGAAGGGCCCCTCCCTTTCCTTTTCGATATGAAGGCCGAAGAAGCCGAGGCGCGTTACGACATGGTGCTGTTGGAGGAAGACGCAAAGAAAATTCTCCTTAAGATCACTCCAAAGCTCAAGGAGGACCAGGACAGCTTCAGCACGGCTTGGGTCATCTTGGATGCCAGAGTACCTTTTACCCAACGCGAATCCTCCTGTTGAGCCCCGACAAGAAGAGCACCAGGGACTTTTATCTCACGCATAAGGCAAACAAGCCCGTCGCCGCGGCTTATTTCAAGGTTTTCGACCCGGGAAAACCTTGGAAGATCGAGCGTAATCCGGGCGGTCAGCGCCTGCCGACGCCAACGGACTTCCCCCTCGGCGAATGCTTGACGGACCGGCGGCCCAGCGACAACGCGCGCCAGACGTCGACCAGCCGCGTTGACGACGCTGGTGAATCGCTCAGGCCGGAACCAAGGGAGAACGGTGGCCATGCCGCGACTGAGAGCGAACTTGATCGCTCCGTTCGTCATCCTGATTGGAACTGGGTTCACGGCCGCGGATGACAATGAGCGCGGAACGGAACGGCCAGAGGCGCCGAGATCCAAAGCGAATGGACCGGTCGCGCCGCGGAATCCAGTCAGTATTGAGCGGCTATTAAACGAATGGGAGAGTCGGAGCGCGCGGCTGAGAACGCTCGAGTTCTCATTCTACCGGATTGACAGGGACCAGAACCTGAATGAGCAACATTATGAGGGGCATGCCGCTTTCAAGCATCCGAAGCTGGCTTATCTCGACTCTGAGGAAGGTCAAGCTGGTCCCTGCCAACGACGCGAAAACGACAAAAATGGTCCCCAAACTCGACGCCAGCAAGAAGCGAGTGTCGACGCCTCTGGAAACGCTCATTTGGACAGACGAGGAACTTTGGCAGTACCACTATGACACGAAGCACGTCTCCATTTTTCGGCTCGACGAGTATCCGCATGCGCACACTTGAGGACGCGCTCTATCCCCTTGTATTCAATGTGAAGGCCGCCGAGGCCCGAGAGCGTTTCGAGATGACGCTCCAAGATCCGAATCCGGGCGAGTATCTTTTGAAGATCACGCCCAAGCGCGACAGACGACCCCGCGAGTTTCCGCGCGGCATGGTACATCCTTGACGCCCAATCTCTCCTGCCGAAGCGAATCCTGCTGTCATTTCCAGGCAACGAGCTCACCGAGGACTTGACCCTGTCGCATTTCCAGGCGAACCAACCTGTCAACGAGGCGTTTTTCCACGGCATCGTCCCTGGAAAACCCTGGAAGATTGAGCGGCATTCGGGCAAGCCACGCACGCGCCAGCGCCAAGGGACCAGTCGCTCGGCGTCCGCCCGATGGGCCGGCTTCGCGATCTCCCCAGTCCGACGCCGATCAGCCTCGTTGACGTTGCCGGCGTCTGGCACCGGAAGTAAGGGCCGCTGAGCAGGTTTAATCGCGTACGCGGAATCACAGCAGACGGTCACCCGGGCCGAGGTCTTCGCCTGAGGCGCTGTTTGACCGCCCCTTGCGGTCCGCTTATAATCATGCCGTGAGTGGCTCGATTGATCGGTTCGCGCTCTCTCGCTCACGGCGAATGGCTTTGATCGACTTTGATGAAGGAGTTGATCGGAACCGGGCGGCTATCCCGCTCGTCTCGTCGTGTGGCGATCAACGAGAAGAGAGGCGCGGCCGACTCATCGGATGGAGTCCGACTTCTATGATTCGCCCCCATGGTGCGTGTCTCCAGGCGAAGGACTTGGATCTTTTTGGCGATTTTCGTCAACCTGATCTGCGTCCGAACCTCGGCTCAAGGACCCGCCGGTTCAGCCGAATCCACCCCGGGCCAGGTTATCTCGGTGATCGAGCCGATCACCAATGAACAAATCTCCCGGATCCGAGCGGAAGCCCTGCATCTTCTCAATCAGAATACGGGGAAGGAGAAGGGGACCCGACCGATCCTGGTATTCGAGTTTCTCCCGGGCGAGACTGCGCCCGGGAGCAGCGAAATCGGCGTGTGCTACGATCTCGCCAGTTTTATATCCCGAGACCTGGCCGGTGCCAAACTGACCGTCGCCTTCGTACCCAAGCCGCTCACGGGCTATGCCGTTCTCCCAGCGGTCGCCTGCACTGAGATCGTGATGGGGTCGACCGCGACTCTCGGTCCGATCACGCCGGAAGGGCAGCTGTTCGACGCCGCCTGGCGCGATCCGGTGCGGGCGCTCGCCTTACGGAATACGCGCGATCCCGATCTGCTGCTGGGAATGCTCGACCGCGACGCGGACCTGCGGTTGATCCGCACGGCCGACAAGAGCGTCCATTATGTCCTGGCCACCAACGTGAAGGAATTCCTCAAATCGCACCAGGTGATCGAGGATGAGCCAGCCTGGGAGGGCGGACAGCGCGGGATCCTAACCGCGGCTCGGGCTCGTCAAGAAGGTTTCTGCAAACGCATCGCCGATAGCCCCGCCGAGCTGGCGAGCATGTACCAGATGGCCGGCCATTCGACGGTCGAGGACCCTACGCTCGGGCAAACCATCCGTCCCGCCTGGATCAAGCTCGATGGTCCACTCGACACGGTCATGGTCTCGTATCTCACCCGCAGTCTCGAGCAGGCGCGCCAGGAGCGCGTGAATCTCCTCTTCCTCCAGATCAACAGTACCGGGGGAATCGACACGGTCGCTGATAGTCTCGCCGATCTCTTGTACGCGATCAAAGACATGAAGACGGTCGCCTACATCAGCGACCGCGCGACGGGAGTCGCAGCCTTGTTGCCGCTGGCGTGCCGAGACATCGTTTTCACAAAAACGGCGCAGATGGGCGAGGTTCGGCAGACCATGACCGCGCGGAACGGCCATCTTCACGATTTGAGCGAGCTGCAGATTACGAGTCTCGCGAAGAAAGCGGCCCTGCTGGCTCGCGAGAAAGGGCATTCCGAAGCGGTCGCCGTGGCCATGGTCGACCCCAACGCCGAGGTCCTGGAGGCGAAGGACTCGCAGTCCGGGGCGACCAAGCTGATCCTTCGCATCGCAACTCGAGACCGAGCCCGGACGCTTTCAGGTGCTGCAGATTCGCAAGGTCCCCGGTTCGGTTTTGTCCGTCACGGCGGAGGACGCCGCTTCCTATGGCCTGGGTCAAGTCGTGGGTTCGGACGAGGATCTCAAAGGTCTGTATGGACTGCGCGGACGGCCGATCCGGATCGACGGGCCCGGCTGGGTCGATACGCTGGTCACGATCTTGACCGATCCCTATGTGAGCTGGCTGCTCCTGTTTGTGGGTGCCTTCATGCTGGTCGTCGAGCTCAAGCTGCCCGGAATCGGGCTGCCCGGCATCGTCTCCGCTCTGGCATTCCTCCTGTTCTTCTGGAGCCATTACCTCAGCGGCACCGCCGATCAACTGGAAATCATCCTGTTCTTGATCGGGCTCGTCTGCCTGGCTCTCGAAGTCTTTGTCTTCCCCGGTTTCGGCATTTTCGGCATGAGCGGCGTCCTGCTGATGCTGTCGAGTATCGTGATGGCCAGCCATACGTTCATCTGGCCGACCCACGACTACGAGTACCGCGAGTTGGGATACACCTTGCTGCAAGTCACCGGGATGCTGATTGCCGTGGGCGTGGGCGCGGGCATCCTGGCCCGATACCTGCCTTCGTTGCCGTTGTTCAATCGCCTGGTACTCCGTCCTGAGCCCTGGACGGCCGTCGAGCCCGCCGATTCGCTCACCCGGTCATCGGCCGATGGCTACGAATCACTCGACTTTCCTGATCGGCGAGACCGGACGGACCACCTCGCCGTTACGCCCGACCGGCAAGGCGCGGTTCGGCAATCTCTTGATCGATGTCACCGCCGATCGCGTCTTCGTTGAGCCGGACACCCTGGTCGAAGTCGTCGACGTTCAGGGCTCTCGGATCATCGTCAAGAGGATGGTCGATTGATTGATCGCTTGGCCGACCGGTCGACCATCGCATCGAGCTCACCGCCGTCGTCGTTGACAATTCTGAGGATCCATCATGATCGCTCACTTGCTCGCACAAATGCAACCGAATCCCTGGACGACCTACGTCTGGTTCATGATCATTGGGATCGCCCTGTTCGCGGCGATCATCTGTATTTTCCTCGCCAAGTATTTCAACCTCTGGATTCAGGCGAAGATGACCTTGGCGAACGTCACCATCTGGGAGCTGGTGGGGATGTCCTTTCGCAAGGTCAACCCAAACATCATCGTGCGATCGAAGATCATGGCCTATCAAGCGGGCCTGTCCGAGAAGGACGGGATGACAACCCGGACCCTGGAGGCCCACTACCTGGCCGGGGGCAATGTGCCCAACGTGGTTCGCGCGCTGATCGCGGCCAACCGCGCCGATATTCCTCTGTCTTACAAGCGCGCTTCCGCGATCGACCTGGCCGGCCGCAACGTGCTGGAGGCCGTTCAGACGAGCGTCAATCCCAAGGTGATCCCCTGTCCCGATCCCGGCTCGGGCCGGCTCACGATCGACGGCGTGGCCAAGAATGGCATTCAATTGAAGGTCAAGGCGAAAGTGACGGTGCGGACCAATCTCGATCGATTGGTGGGAGGCGCCACCGACGAGACGATCATCGCCCGAGTCGGTGAGGGCATCGTCAACGCGATCGGATCGGCCGACACCCATTTGCAAGTGCTGGAGAAGCCGGAATCGATCTCCAAGCGCGTGCTCGAGAAGGGGCTCGATGCCGGGACCGCCTACGAAATCCTGTCGATCGACATCGCCGATATCGACGTCGGCGACAACATCGGTGCCAACCTTCAGGCCCTCCAGGCGGAAGCCGACATGCGGGTCGCCCGAGCCAAGGCCGAAGAGCGCCGCGCGTTCGCAGTGGCGAAAGAGCAAGAGATGCAAGCCAGGGTCCAGGAGAATCGCGCCAAGGTCGTCGAGGCCGAGGCCGAGATCCCCATGGCGATCGCCGAAGCGTTCCGCAAGGGACACCTGGGGATCATGGAGTACTACAACCTGCGAAACGTCCAGTCGGACACGGAGATGCGCAACGCGATCGCCGGGACCGGCAACGCTCGCCGCGATAACGTGCCTGTGCCTCAATGACCCGGATCAGCTACCGACCCTGACTCGAGAGCGACAACCACGATGAGGTTCGACATCTTGATCCAGTTCCTCGTTCCGCTGGCGATCATGGCGATGTGGGCGCTGACCTCCCTGCTCAACAAGGAGGCACAGCCCCTGCCGACTCGCGGAACAGCGTCCAACACGGGTCCGAGGCACGGTCGAATCCGCCGAGTGGCCGCGGCGAGCCGGTCAGCGCCGCGAGATTCCAGCCTCCGACCGCCCAGATCGAGCGTGCGCCGGCTCAGCGATGGCCCGAAGGGAATCCATCAGCTCGACCCGGACCCCTTCGCAGTCGGTGTCGCTGACGAGGGGTTCATGATCATCGGGCCCGACAATCGGGGAAACCGACCACAGCCTTCGAGCGGGGCTCAACCCGCTACGGCGGGAAGTGGCCGAAACTCACGCGGTCCCCAGACTCGTCGAGGCTCGCGCGCCCGCCCCGCCTCGATCACGGGTCCACCCCGACCGAAGGAGGCCGACCACCAGCGAGCACTCACATCCCTGGTCAACCAATCATTGGCTCAGAAAAAAAACCGTCCCCTCGAAATCACGCCGTTGGCTGCCTCGCTCGCACCGATCGCCTCGCCTCTGACGCAAACGTCCTTAGGGACCACAATCGAACACCCGGGTTCGTACCAGTTGCACACCGCCCTGACCAGTACCGAGCTGCGAGGGATGCTCGGCACATCCAGCAAACTCCGTGAAATCGCGCTGTTGAGCGAGCTTCTGCAGCCTCCCGTCTCCTTGCGCTCTCCTCGCCACCGCCGCTAATCTGACGATCTGGGTCTTTGGCTGATTTCGACGGGCTCCCGTCGCGTTAATCGGGAGGGTTCTGCGGAAAAGTCCGGAGTTGACGCCCGAAACCGAGATTTGATGCGCACTTCGATCAAGCGATCGACGACGCAAGGCCGATCTCTCACTTCAGAAAATCGCCGTCTTCTCACGCCAATGGTCTGGCCCGCTCGAGCTTAACGGGTGGCATCTCCATGGAAGGAGTGCGCAGCGTCCCGCTGCGCACCGCACCTTCAACCCTACAACCACGTGTCTGCCGTCCAACGGGGGAGATGCTCGATGACTCCGCACGTCCATCCCCAGCGCCGTGACTGTCTCATCGTTACCATCGGCGTAGCCTTCATCTTTGCCGGCCTGATCGATCGCTCGGCCCGAGGGATCGAGCCCGAGTCCATCTCCTGGCGCGATGATTACGGGAACGCCCTCGAGGAAGCCAGGGCCGCCAACCGATTGCTCTGGATTCAATTCACGGGTCCTTGGTGTCCCAACTGCACGCGCATGGAGCGATGATTCGTTCCCGCATCCCACGATAATCGAACACGCGCGTCAGTCGTTCGTGCCGCTGAAACTGCGATCCGACGTCCACGAACAACTTGCCTTGGATTTCAACTTGTCTGGGCTACCCGCGACGGTGCTGGTCGCCCCAAATCGCGAAATCGTCGCCGTGCATCAAGGCTATCTGGGACCGGAGCGAATTCGACGCGTTTCTCCGAGACGCTCTGGCGCGTCACCCTGGATCGAGCAGCTTCCAAGCGCCGCACAACCGCATTCGACGAATGCGATCCAGCCTGGACGCGTCCGGGCGACACTCCTCAAAAGAAAGAGACGCAGCTTGCCCTTTCCGGGTTATTGCCCCGTCAGCTTGATCAAGGGCCACAAACTGGTTCAGGGCCAGGTCCAGTACACGGTTCAGCATGACGGCCGCATCTATCGGTTCGCCGATCGTGTCATGATCGACCTGTTCCGCAAGGAACCTCACCGGTATGTTCCCTTGAACGGCGGCTCGTGTCCGGTCACGCAACTCGACAAGGGAACGGCACGCCCGGGCGACCCGAAGTGGGGGGTGCTCTACCGTGATCAACTGTTCCTGTGCGCCACCGAGGCCGAACGGCGACTGTTTCTCAACGAGCCCCGAGCGCTACTCCATGGTCGATGTCGCCGAGCAGGGATTCTGTGTGCACTGCATCGAGCAGTCGGGCCTCCTCGTTCGCGGCGACTCGCAGCATGAGATCACTCGCGAAGGCCGTTCGATACTGGTTTCCGGACGTCGCTCACCGCGACGCGTTCTTGACGTCACGACGCTGAGAACCGAGTCCTCATCGATGACGCCCGTTGGGTTCGAGGGGAGACGCCGAGCAATGTCGGTTCGCTCGCGATCCAACGTCGATGGTTGGACTTGCGGACGGCGCAGACGGAACGTACGTTCGTTGTCCGCCCATCAGTTGCCAGTACGATCGCTGTCACGTTCGGCACAGTCCGCATTATCGGCAAAATCCGTCTCAGATTGCCTGACTTCGATGCGAATCGTCTGAGCGGACTTGCAATCCGTCTCTCGACAGGATTACAAAAGCTAACATCGATGATCAGCTCGCGCGGGGTTGATAGGGCAATCAAGAGGTGGAAAAGATTCTTCTATCATAAGGTAGCACGTATTTATCGCTCGTGCTCGACTTTGGCGACTGCCGACGTCAGGTTCGACACTCGAGGTGGAGTGATCGGATGGAACACCGAACCGCGAAGCAGGCGAGCGATCCGAGGCAACACCTCTTCACTCCGTAATCGCAAATGACTGCGAGAAAGCGGCGGCCCATTCGCATCGACTCGATAAGTGAGCGATCACGAATCTTTCCATCTTCTTTGCTTCGCACCGGCCCTCGGGGCACTGACAACCTCTGACTCTCATCTGGAGCGATCGAATGGCCATCTTCCCCCTCCCAACGACCGTGGCTCAAGCGCTTCCGTCTTTTCGGTGCTCAGCCCGGCCGGCGCGTCCGGACGACTCGGCGTGTATCGCTCGAGCTACTCGAAGCCCGGACCTTACTCGCCAGCAACTGGACGGCGCTGACAAACCCGGCACCCGCCGCCGTTGGCACGATGATGTTGCTGACCAACGGCGACGTCATGGCACAAAGTTACCTCGAACCCGAACGGCGACGGCGTGAGCAAGATCTGGTACTTGCTCACTCCCGACTCAAACGGTAGTTACGTCAACGGGACATGGTCGACCATCGCGTCCATGAGCACCCAACGCCTGTATTACGGCTCGAACGTGATGCAGAACGGCAACGTCTTTGTCGTGGGCGGCGAATACTCCGGCCCGAACGGGGACCAGAACCTTACCAACACCGGCGAGATCTACAACTCGACCACCAACTCCTGGTCGCCAATCACGAACTTTCCTCAACCGTAGCATGGCGACGACCCCACGATGCTCTTGCCGAACGGCAACATCCTCAGCGGCAACCCGAACGGCCCGCAGACTTACATCTATAACATCTCGACGAATACGTGGACGCAAACTGGGACCAAGAACAATAACGATCCGAGTGACGAGGAAGGCTGGGTCAAGCTGCCCGACAACAGCATCTTGTCCTACGACGTGTTTTATAACACCGGCCAATCGCCCGGCCTGGCACAGCGCTACATTCCCTCGACGGGGAAGTGGGTTAACACCGGCACGGTCCCGGTCCCGCTCTCCAACACCGCGGAATATGAGCTTGGTCCCAACGCGCTGCTGCCCAATGGCGAGGTCTTTCAGGTCGGCGGCAACAATAACACAGCTCTGTTCAACCCATCGACGGACACGAACAACGGCGGCGGTACCTGGAGCGCCGGTCCCGTCATCCCTGGCGGCTATGTCTCTGACGACGCGCCGGGCGTCCTTCTGCCCAACGGCCAGTTCATATTCACCGCGGACCCGGGCTTTTACAACGCCCCGACCCACGTCTTCGACTACAACTATGCCACGAACACGATCACGGATATTACCCCGTCCGTCGCCAAAGGCGACCCCTCCAGCCTCGTTTCCCAACTCGCGACGCTGCCGTCGTTCACCGGTCGCATGCTGATGCTGCCGAACGGGCAGGCCCTATTCACGGCGGGCGGTACGTCCCAGCTCTATGTCTATACGGGTACAGGGCCGGTGGTCTCGTCATCCACACCCTCGATCGCGGCCATTTTCCACAACTCGGGCAATAGCTATACTCTCGCTTGGTTCGGCCCTGAATGGCGCGTCGCAGGGTGCCACCTACGGCGACGACGCCGAGATGGACACCAACTATCCGATCGTCAGCGTTGCGACCAATATCGGCACAACATACTACGCGCGCACCACTAACTGGAACGCTACCGGTGTGGGGGCTGTCAACGGATCCAGTGTCGTCAGCTTCTCATTGCCCGCCGCGATCAGCTCGCCGCCAAGTGTCACCGCCGTGGGGCAGACCGCAACCGTTGGGCAACCGCTCAATAACGTCACCGTCGCCACCTTTACCGACCCCAACGGCGAGAACACGGGCGAGTACAGCGCGACGATCGCGTGGGGCGATGGAACGAAAACGACCGGAGTCGTCACCGGCCCCAACGGTTCCGGTCAGTACACGGTTTCGGGTACCCACACTTATACGCAGCCAGGATCCGTGACCCTCACGGTGACCATCGTTGACAATTACGCCAGCGGCAATCTCACGGTAGCCGGCAGTGGCGTGTCGTCGTCCCCGATGACCTTCACCCTGTCCGGCGCGGGCAGCACGACGTTTGTCGTTCACAACGGGCCGGATGTGATCATCGCGGGCGGCCTTACATACACGTTCATGGGTACGGTGCCGGACTCTCAGTCGCTGATGACTTCCACGGACTCGATCGCCACCGGCCCGTTCACCGTCACGCAGACCCACAATTCGCACGCCAAGGGCCGTTCGCCATCAACGTGAGAATGAGCGACAGCGTTTCGACGCGCAGACCATTGTGAATGTCACTCTGACCATCTCCAGCACCGCCGCCGACCGGATTTCTTCGGCGGCAGGCGGGCGGGTTGGAGGTGGTACGGAGGTAGAATCGAAAGCCCACCACCGAAGGTCCGGCCGATTCGCGTTAAAGAGTGCCTTCACGCCGGCGAGCCTCGGCGTTTGGCCTGGTCCGTCTGCGCCGCGGTAGCGATGAAGAACGAGACCGATCACGCGGCCATTTCTGAGTATTTCTACACGATTTTATCTTTTTACTCGCTTGCTTTTCTGTCCAGCGTCGTGAGCAAGACGATACCGCGCTTCGCGGCGCGGCAAAATCCAAAAAGTCGGAGCTTGTGCGCTCGCGGTCTTTCTCATACGCTTGACGAAGCACGGTAGCGGATATTGAATGAGCCTGAGCACGTGCATCGGGTCGCGGCGGGCATCCGGCTCTTTTCTTTGTCCTGTGGCACGGCTCCGCGACTGTCGGGTTGGAGAAACGGATTTCGTACCCTCTCCCGACGGCTTGACTTCTCTCGTCAACGAGTCGGACCACAGTCAAGACGAGGCTGCCACGCGCTCCAGAATAACCCCGATCCAATCAAACCCAGGATGAAGGCGCCGGGCACCATTCCGATTTACCGGTTCCACGGCTTGGGCCGATGGGTTCGATAACGGATCAGCCTCGCAACGACCTATTCCGCCAAAATCCTGTTGCCTTTTCTCTTGATTTTCTATCGTATTTGACGCAGACTGCGTAGATTGTATATTTTACGTGCATTGCCGTCTAAGTGGTCTCGGCGCCGAACTTCGATGGGGATCGAGCTGGCTCATTTGTGCACTCGTTGGTGAACGACTCAGGGCCGCCTTAACCGATGGTTCCGAGCGGGAATCAAAAAAAGCCTCCAGTGCCAGCGCTCCGGCCGCACGGCGTGGATTTCAAAACCGGTCTGCTATCTTGCAATCATTCATCGCATCGTGATAGACTCGTCAAACTGATTCAACCCCTCTGAGTTGTTGGGTTGGATCGCCGCAATTGATGACCCTGTGATTCCTGGCCTCGCACCTTGACCCAGCACTCAGGATGAATCACCCATGTCCTCTCGCAAGCGATCTACGCGCCGACTTGGCAACCGGAACCTGCGACGGTCTATCCACCCGATCGATGGAGGACCTGGAACAAAGGTTAGTTCTGTCGTCTCAGCCTGTTGCGGCCGCACTTAAGGACTTTCCGGACTATATCATCAGGGAGGTTGCGGTTCCGGGCCAGGCTGGCAAGTACATTCCGCTGCAAGCACCGACGCCTACGCTGGCTGGCGGTTACACGCCGCAGCAGATCCAGGGTGCTTACGGGATCAACCAGGTTAGCTTCGGGGCGATCAAGGGAGACGGTTCCGGTCAGACGATCGCCCTGATCGACGCGGGTGACAATCCCGGGTTCAAACCGACCGGACCGAACTACGCAGGCAGTGCGCTCCAGGTATTCGACCAGACCTTTGGCATCCCCGACCCACCCAGCTTCCAGAAATTCAACCAGAATGGGGGAACCGCCCTTCCGCCCCCAGTCTCCGGCTTCGGGACGGAAATCGCCCTTGATATCGAATGGGCCCATGCCATGGCGCCCGCGGCGAATATCGTGTTGGTTGAAGCGTCCAGCGCCACGAGCTTCGACCTGCTGCAGGCCGCGGAGACCGCGGTCACTAAGCTTGGAGCGTCGGTCGTCTCCATGAGTTTTGGCTCCAGTCTTGAGTACTTCGGCGACGGAGGGTTCGAACCGGTATTGGACAGCTTGTTCCTCGAGCCGGCCCTCCAATTCAACCCGAACGTCACGTTTCTGGCATCGACCGGCGACCATGGCAATTCCGCGCCGGGTTTCCCCGCCGGTTATCCCGGCGTCAGCTATCCCGCGGTCTCGCCCCTGGTCGTGGGAGTTGGCGGCACTTCGCTGCACATCAACGGAACCTCGGGTCACTATACGTGGGGGAGTGAAGAAAGCTGGGGTTATGGGAGCGATTCGTACTGTCCCTCCTGCGGCAGCGGTGGCGGCATCAGCAACACCTACACGGAGCCTTCGTGGCAAGAGGGGGTCCAGAGCTACGGCCAGCGGACGATTCCCGACGTTTCCGCCGACGCCGACCCCAGCACCGGAGTGCCCGTTTATGATCCGGCAAACAATCCCGCTGGCGAAGGATGGGAGGAGGTTGGCGGCACAAGTCTCGCCTCACCCCTCTGGGCTGGCTTCATCGCAATCGCCAACCAAGGACGGGTTCTCGACGGAGGCAAGGACCTCGGCGGTCCCTCGGTCACACTCCCAGCCCTCTACAGCTTGCCTTACTCGAGCGATTTTCACGACATCACGGCCGGCTTCGGCAACCCCTTCGCCCCCACCGTTGGCTACGACCTCGTGACGGGTTTGGGGACGCCTGTGGGCAACCTCTTGATACCGGACCTCGCGGCGTACGGGCTGGCAACGCAGGCGGCCGTCACCATCCAGCCGCCTTCGACGGTCATTGCCGATGGCCAGTTCGGCCTTCAGCTCGCGGCCGAGACGGCCAACGGCGGCGTCGACTCGAGCTTCACCGGCACGGCGGAAATCTCGATTGCGAGCGGACCCTCCGGTGGCACGCTCAGTGGCACCACCACCGTGCCGTTCAGCGACGGTTTGGCTGTCTTCGATGGGCTGTCGTTGGATCAGTTGTCCAATGGGACCGACTATATCCTCAGCGTCAAGGTTTTCGATCCGGACGGCTCGCTTTTTGACACGATAGCCAGCGACCCGATCGACGTCGCCACCCCTGCGACATCGGGAATTGGCGTGTTCTATCCGTTGCCGCTCGACAGCAGCTTGCACCGTGATATCAACCTGGCCGGCTCGAATAGCGACCCAACTGACATCCTATACCTGGTTTACCCGACAACGTTCGCATTAAGCAGCGGAGAGCTCGTCGTCGAGAACACATCGGCGTTGACGAACAAGTCCATCTCGATCATCGGCCAGGGTGAGAACACTTCGATCATCTCGGCGAACCAGACCAGCCGCGTGTTCGACATTTTGGACACGAGCGCGACACAGACCCTGTCGGTGGTGTTCCAGAACCTGACCATCGAAGGCGGCCTTGCGACCGACGACGCCGGGCTGAACCTGCCGCAGACGGTGGTGGGCGGCGGCCTCGTCATCGACGGCGGTGACGTCACGATGTCGAACGTTGCTGTGAGATCAAATGTGGCGGCCGGCGTAAACGGGACGAGTGGGTCCGCCGGCAACCCAGGAGCCGGCGGTCCCGGCGGCAATGGCACCAGCGGAGGCCATGCGCGTGGCGGCGGCTTTTTCATGTCTTCCGGCAGCCTGACCTTAAACAACGACACCATCATCGACAACACCGCGAAGGGGGGCAACGGCGGTGCCGGCGGCTCCGGCGGGTCGGGCGGTTATACATTCACGTTCGACTACAACCCGTTCATAGACGCCGTCACCGGCGGAGCCGGCGGTCACGGCGGCAACGGCGGAGTGGCAACCGGTGGCGGCGCCTACGTCGCTCACGGCGGCGTCGTCCTTTCGAGCGACGTATTCCAGTCGAACCAGGCTGTCGGCGGCTCCGGTGGCAGGGGCGGCAATGGCGGTCACGGCGGCGTTTTCAGTAAGCCTGGCGGTCCCGGTGGAGATGGTGGAAATGGGGCAGCGGCGTTCGGTGGCGGAATCTTTATCTCCGGGGGAACGCTCAGCCTAACCGCGACCTCACTGACCAGCAACGCGGCGGTGGGCGGCCCGGGTGGGGCCGGGGGCTTCGGTGGCATCGGTGGGGCAACCTCGCAAGCCACGACGAGCTCGGGGTTCCGGGCGACCACGGGCGCGAGTGGAGTGGCTGGGCACACGGCTTCCGGCAACGGCGGCGGTATCTATTTATTCGGCGGGTTGGTCACCTGGAACTCCGTCTCCATCGAATCGAATCAGGCCACTAACGGCGCTGGCATCTTCAACGAAGGGCAAATCCTGAGCCTCGCCGGTGCCATCACCATTGCCAATAATGTCGGCTTCTCCGGCGCCGGCGGTGGCGGCGGTGCGATTTGGAGCTCTGGCGCGCTCACGCTCAATGGACTTACGCTGTCCGGAAACTCGGACGATTATGGCGGCGCGATCTTCAACGACATGGGGACACTGACTGTCATCGACAGTACTTTCGACAACAACAGCGCCAACGTTGGCGGCGGTGGAGCGATCTACAATGTCGCAGGCCAGATCAGTCAACGTTAGCGGCAGCACGTTCACGGACAACACGAACGTCGGCGGTGCCGGCGGCGGCATTGACAACCTCGGAATTCTGGCGATCGATACCAGCACCTTCACGGGCAACGCCGCGGGGCCGGACTCCGGCGGCGGCGGTGTCTGGAGTAATGGCACGCTGACGGTCACCAACACGACTTTCACGGACAATTCCGCCTCTTTCGGCTACGGCGGAGCCATCTACAGCGATGGCACCCTCACAGTGGGCTTGTCCACGTTCACCAGCAACTCGGCCGAGAGCGGCTTTGGCGGCGCGATCGTGAACGACCTCGACGGGACTCTGACGCTCACCGATACCACGCTCACCGGGAACACGGCCTACGAAGGAGGCGGCCTGTTCAGCCAGTCCGCGACCGTGGCCACCATCACCCGGGACACTTTTAACGCGAACGTCGCCAATGATGGTTCGTCGGGCCCCTTTGGATTTGGCGGGGCGATCTACAACAACGGCCTCATGGCGATCACCAACAGCACCCTCGCGAATAACACGTCGGCGTTCGCTGGCGGCGCCATCGACAATAACAGCGGCACGTTGACTCTGATCTACGTCACGATCGCGTACAACAGCGATGGAACGGCCGATCTCACCGGCATCGGCGGCGGCCTGGATGTTTCCGGCGGAACGGTCACTCTGTATGACACATTGGTGGCGCTGAACACCAACAACTTCACGACCTTGCCCGATGACATCTCCAACTCTCGTGGCGGGTACGATCTCCGCTTCCAGCGCCTACAACCTGATCGGCACCGGCGGCTCGGGCGGGTTGACCAACGGCACCAATGGCAACCAGGTGGGCGTTGCCGACCCGGGGCTAGTCGGCGGGACTGGCCAACAACGGCGGGTCCACCGAGACGATTGCCCTGAACCCGGACAGCCCTGCGATCAGCCCCGGGGGAAGCGGTAGCATCCCCGGTGTGACCCTGCCGGTCGCCGACCAGCGCGGCATTCTGCGTGGTCCAGCATTCGATGTCGGTGCCTACCAAGTGGGATTTGGCTACCTCGTCACGAACACCGCCGACTCATACGCGCAGGGCACGTTGCGATCGGCCGTCGCCTGGGCCAATCTCAACGCAGGCCCCGACCGGAACTGTGAACACGATTCTGTTTGACATCGCCAACGTGTTTTCCACCGCGCAAACAATCACGCTGCTCACTGGGCCCGGATTCGGCACGCTGGAATTGACGAACACCACCACGCCGATCGCCATCGATTATACCGGCAGCACGACGTGTGACGATCACCAGTGCCGGAGTGTTCCAGGACTTCCTGATCGATTCCGGCGTGACTGCGATCTTCACGGCACTGACGATTGCCGGCGGCTCGGCGGGACGCGGGAGGCGGTATCGACAACGGTGGCACACTGACTGTCAACAGAGTCTCATCACCGGCAACACGGCGGGTGTAGGCGGCGGTATTTACAACGCCGGGACGCTGCATGTCATCAACACCACCTTCAGCGGCAACCAGTCAGTCTCGGGCGGCGCGCATCTTTAACACAGGGCGCGGTCGACTGACTGTTCTCGACAGCAGTTTTTCGAGTAACACGGCATTAGGGACATCGAGCAGCTCCGGCGGCGGCGGCATGCTACTTGAGCGGAAGTGGAAGCGTGGCCGTGACGGGCAGTACCTTCTCGGCCAACCAGGCCAGCTACGGGAGGTGCGATCTATGTCTGGACGGGAAGCCTGACGATCACCGCCAGCTCACTCACGAGCAACACGGCCACGGCCAGGGCGGCGGCATCGAGAATCTTGGGACGCTGAACATTATCGATTCCAGCCTCGACGATAACGCGGCGAATGACGGCGGCGGCCTCGACAACGGTGGCCACGCCACGCTCACCAATACGACCATCGCGGGCAACACGGCTGACCGCGCAGGGCGGCGGCATTGAGAACTGTGGGCGATGCCACGCTGACCAATTCGACCATCGCAGGTAACACGGCCAACGTACAGGGCGGCGGCATCGACAGTATGCGGCACTTTGATCGCCGTCAATGTGACGATTGCCGACAACAGCGTCGCCTCCGGCGGTTCGGGCGGCGGTCTGTTTGTCGAGCCGTCGGGCATGGCCACGCTGGACAACTCGATCGTCGCGCTGAACACCAACGGCACCGTCGGCCAGCGACATTTCCGGAACGGCGTTCGGCTCGTACAACCTGATTGGCACGGGCGGCGATGGCGGCTTGGGTGGAACAACCACAATCAATCCGGGATTACGAGCGCGGAATTGAATCTTGGTCCGTTGGCCAATAACGGCGGACCGACCGAGACAATGGCTCTTCTGACGGGCAGTGTGGCGATCGACGCGGGAAGCAATTCGATCAGCCGGTGTAACGGTCCCCACGATTGATCAACGCGGAGCCGAGCGCGGACCGGCCGGGCTCAACGCCGGGCCGACGGCCGACGTCGGAGCCTTCGAAGCCAGCTCTTCGTTTATGGTGACCAATACGGTCGATACCTTCGTGTTTGGCTCGTTACGCACGGCGGTCAGTTGGGCAAACCTGAGCGTCAACGACAATCCAGCGAACATTGCCAATCCGAAACCTAACACAGTCGTGTTCGACACGACTGAACACGTTCGCGACGGCTCAGACGATCACGCTTACACCGAGTCTGGGCACGCTCGCTCTGACCGATACCACCACCGCGATCGCGATCGACGGACCTGGCGCCAGCGACGTTGACGATCGATGGCGACAACGCCATTGGCGTGTTCTCGGTTGCCAGCGGTGTGACGGCCGTCCTTGTCCGGCCTGACGATTTCGGTCGGACTGGCCGCGGCGGGCGGTGGAATCAATAACTCGGGGACGCTGACTCTCTCGGGCGTCACCATCTCGAGCAACTCAGCGCACGGTCGGCGGCGGCATCAATAACCTGGGGACATTGACGATCACCAACTCCACGATCGACAACAACACGGCGACGGCGGGGGCGGCGGCGGCATCAATAACGCTGGGCACGTTGACGATCGAGCAACTCCACGATCGCAACAACTCGGTCGACGGGGGGAGCGGCGGCGGCATCAATAGCGCGGGCACTTGACCATCTCGCCGGCTCGACGTTCGGAGCAACACGTCGACCGGCGAGTGGCGGCGGCATCGATAGCCATGGCGCATTGACGATCACCGGCAACACGACGATCGCGGGCAACACGTCGGCAGGCAATGGCGGCGGCATCGATAGCCTGGGCACATTGACGCTCACCGGTTCCACGATCGCCGGCAACACGTCGACCGGCGGCAACGGAGCGGGCATCTTTAACGCCGGTCCACTGACGGTCAGAAACGACAACATCACCGGCAATATCGCCACAGGCCTCGGGGGCGGCATCTATGACCAGAGCGGCACGGCGACGATCTCCAATGCCCCGAGCTATTCGATCAGTGGCAATACGGCCAACGCGGGCGGCGGAATCTTCGTCGATCTCGGAACCGTCACAATCACCGCGACACTGTCGACCAACACCGCGACGGGCTCCGGTGGTGGCATCGATAACGCGGCGGGCTCGGTGACGATCAGCTATAGCACTCTGTCGGGCAATACAGCCGGCAACTTCGATCAGTAGCGGCTCTGGCGGCGGCATCGAGACCGGCGGCACGCTCGTAGTCCTCGATTCGACGTTATCGACCAACTCGGCGACCGCCTCGGGCGGAGGCATCGACAACCTCGGTGGGACGGTGAGCCTCACCAACGATACGATCGCCGGTAACATGGCCTTCCTGGGCGGCGGGATCTCTGATTCAGGGCCACTTTCCTCCATCAACGTCACGATCGCCTATAACACATTGATCGTTGGCGGCAACGGCGGTGGTGCTATACGTCAGTACCGGCGGGCTCGCAACTCTCGACAACACGCTCATCGCACTCAACACCTTGGGCACAGGTGTCAGTGCCCCTTCGAATAGCATCGGCCTGGCCGGCGGGTCGCTCTCAGCCTTTAGCGCGTACAACCTCATCGGCACGGGCGGCACGGGCGGCCTTGTGAACGGCATCAGTGGCAATATCGTCAATGTCCCCACCATCGCATTGACCTCGTCCCTCGGCACTCTGGCCAACAATGGCGGTCCGACCGATACCATCGCACTCCTCGGTGGCAGTCCGGCAATCGACAACGGCTCGACAACAATTCCCGGCGTGACGACTCCCACTGTTGACCAACGAGGAGCTTTACGCGGGCCCGCCGGACTGAACGCTGGCTCAACCGTCGATATCGGAGCGTACGAGGCCAGCTCATCATACTTGGTGAACACGACCGCGGATTCGACGGAAGTGGGAACGCTCCGCGCAGCGGTGAGTTGGACGAACTATAGCTCGAATGATAATCCGGAGAACCTGAGCAAACCTGCGCCCAACACCGTGGTGTTCGACACGTCAGGCGTCTTCGCCACGCCACAGACGATCACACTGACTATGGGCACGATGGTTTTATCCGATACGAACGCGGCCGGAATGGCGATCGACGGCCCGGGGGCGGCGTTGACGATCAGCGGTGGTAATCAGGTCGAAGTATTCCAGGTCAATAGTGGCGTCACGGCCACGCTCACGGACTTGACGATCAGTGGCGGCTCATCGTCTTCAGGAGGAGGTATCCTGAACGATGGCACGCTCACCGTCGACGCCGACACGCTCGTTGACAATTCCGCCGCTTCCGGCGGCGGCATTTTCAATGCCGTCGGAAGTACCTTGACGGTCCTTCAAACGACCGTTACTGGCAACACCGCCGCGTCGGGGGCCGGGATCGACAACGCAGGCACGCTCACGCTCACGAACAGCACAATCGCCGCCAACACGTCCACTGCCAGCGGCGGCGGCATCGAAAACTCCGGAACGCTGAAGGCGGTCAACGATACGATCGCTTACAACGTCGGGTGGCGGCCTGAATGTCACGGGAGATACGACCACTCTCGACAACTCCATCGTCGCACTGAATGTCGGCGGCGACATCACGGGCAGTCCGACGGTGACCGGATCATTTAACCTAATCGGCACCGGAGGCTCTGGTGGGCTGACGAACGGCGTCAACCACAATCAAGTGGGAGTCACCAATCCGGGCCTCGCATCGGGTCTAGCCAACAACGGCGGTCCGACCCAGACCATCGCTTTGTTGGCGGGTAGTCCCGCCAGCCAGGCCGGCAGTGCGAGTATTTCCGGAGTAACAGTCCCCACAACGGACCAGCGCGGGGCATTGCGGAATCCCCAGCATCTTAACGATGGAACGACCGTTGATGTGGGTGCGTACGAATCGAGCTCAACGTACCTGGTGACCACACCGGTTGATTCGTTCGGCGTCGGTACGCTCCGGTCCGCGATTGCGTGGGCCAACTCGAACGCATCGAATCCGCTCAATCCAGTGACCAACATTATTGTCTTCTCGGACACGACGTTCTCGGCTGCGACGCCGCAGACCATCACGTTGTCCCCATCACTCGGCACGATCGATCTCACGAATACGACCTCACCGACGATGATCGACGGACCGGGCTACTTCCTCCAAAACGGCGTCATGGCCCCGATTCTCACCATCAGCGGTGGCGGGCTCGTCGGCCTGTTTGCGGTCAACAGCAAAGTGACGGCCACTTTCTCGGGCTTAACATTCACCCAAGGTACGGCCACTTCGGGCGGTGCCTTCAACAACGCGGGCAACCTGTCGCTGTTGGACTCAAGCGTTCTGGACAATGGGGCCAGCCAGTACGGCGGTGCCATCTATAACAATCTTGGCACGTTGACGATCAACGATACGACCGTCAGCGGCAATTCGACGATTAACTTTGGCGGCGGCATCTACAATTACGGGGGTACGGTCACGATCTCCGGCGCCACCGTCACTAACAATACATCGACCTTCGGCACGGGCGGCGGCATTGACAACACGGGCTTCACGACGACCAGCGGAACGACGACGACAACAACCACCGCGACTATGACGATCACGGACTCCACGATCGACAACAATCTATCTTTCTATGGCGGTGGTATCGACAACAGTGTCACAGGCGACCTGACGATCATGACCAGCACGATCCAGGGCAACACGGGCACTTTGGGCGGCGGGATCTGGAACGATGGCATACTGTCGGTCACCGCAAGCACCATCGCCGACAATCTCGGCGTCGGCGGAGGCGGCATCTCCAACAATCTCCTCGGCACACTGACGCTCGTCAACAGTACGATCGCCGGCAACACGGCCACGCAATACGGCGGTGGTATCGACAACGTCGGATTGCTCACCGCCATCAACGACACCATCGCCTACAACGTCGTGGCCTCCGGCGGCGCGGGAGGCGGGCTGGTCAATACCGGGGGGACGGCCAACCTTTACAACACGATCGTCGTGGATAACTACCTGGGCAGCAGCACAAGCGGCTCGGCCGGCGACATCGCCGGTACGGTGGCGACGACGAGTGCGTACAATCTGATCGGTATCGGCGGCGCTGGCGGCCTGACTAACGACGTGAATGGCAATCAGGTCGGAGTATCCAGCACCACGGCGAACCTGGGCGTCTTGGCCAACAATGGCGGTCCGACCGAGACGATCGCTCTTCTGCCCAACAGCACCGCCATCGGCACCGGCAGCTCGTCGATTGCCGGCGTCACGGTACCAGCCACCGACCAGCGCGGAAATCCTCGCCCGGCGGGAAGCATCGATATCGGTGCCTACCAGACGCAGTCGACAATTATTATCACTCCAGGTACGGAGACCACACACTCCGCCCCGAGCGTCATAGGTCCGGTGAGTTTGACCACCACGACCGACGCGCCGAGCGCTTTGAGTTTGAGTCAGCGCCGCGACCAAGCCGGGCCGATCCTCCCACACCCTGAAAAAGGTCGTCGGCAAAGGACATCCCAAGCCGAACGGGGGCTCGTCGAAGGCCTTCCACAAGGTAACGCAGAAGGTCGCGACCAAGCACGTCTCGATCGCGACCAAGCACGTGACGCCAAGCATGTAAAGAAATAAGCGCGAGTACACTCAGGAAAAGCAATCACCGGCGTGGCGGCGAGATCCCCGGGAGTTCGGGGCGAGGCGGTGCGCCCTCCCGGCCTTGAAAAGGCACTTGTCGGCGATAGTCGATGGCCACCCTCTTGCCGAAACGTGGAGACTCCTCGGTGAACGCCACGTCCGGGCCCCCACACTAGGCTGATGCGAAGTTGCTATTGACGCGGTTTTCGTGGATGTTTTGGACGATCCGCTTTTGTTACGCGAGGCATCGGCATTGCGTGTTGTGCGCGGGTCTCATGACCCCGCACGAGTGCCCGACCGTAGGTCTCCTTCCTTCGGAGTGTGCTCTGAGAGCACGAATGCCTTCTGAAGCCAGGGCCGACGGTGAGCGACGGAGACCTTCGGTCAGGCACTCCGGCGGGGTCGTGAGACCCGTCGCCGAACATGAAGCCGAGTCGCATGTAACAAGAATAAAAGCGAGACAAATCTCCGTACGGCATCCTTGCTGTCAATCCAAGCTTCGCATCAGCCTGCCCCCGCACCAGGCCTGCGGATGACCTCTCGCCGGTTGGGCGAGATGGTCGAGACGAATGCCTCGGAGTGCGTTTACCGACCGTGCGACGGAGCAAACCAATCGCCCTCGCCTCGTGTGGGGAGGATGATCGGGTAACGGGCCTGACCGCCGGACGCTCGCAGTTTCGCTGCGCCAAACCGATGTGGTGTCGGGCGCGAGTCTCCAAAAATGTGCCGACGCCCAGAACTTGGCTTGATGTCTTGGCGGGAAATCTCTATTCTGTGGACTCGCCTGATGCCGGGATAGAACGGCAATGGATTGCGACCTCATTGAGGTATCAGGGCAAATGGTATTGCCCCTCCCGAACCTGGTCCCATCCTCGCGAAGCACGACGGCGCCTCGTCGAGCTTCGTCGCATCCCATTGCTGGTTTATTCCAAATCAGTCGCTCCTCGGATTTCCACCGCCGTGCGCCGCCGATCCGCGCCGGGACCCGGATGGTCTCGGACCCGGGTGGTTTCCGTCGTCGCATGGCACGGCGCCTCGAGCTCAAGGAGAATCGCCCGATGACCGTTCGCTGGAAACCATTGCTGGTCCTCTCCGGTCTGTTCTTGGTTGTGGCCCTTGTCGGCGTGGTCGCCATCACACTCTCGCTGGTGCCGCGGTCATCTCAGGGCATCCTCAAGATGGCGCGCGGGGCACGTGAGGCCGGCCGCTTCGAGAATTCCGAGATCTACTACAAGCAAGCGCTCCAGCTCGAACCCAAGAACGCCGCGATTCACGAGGAGTTTGCAGGTCTCTATCGTGACTGGATGAACCACGCACCCGCCGACAAGAAGGCGGCCCTCCGTAGCGAATGGCTGGAGCACCTCGTGAGCGCGACCAAGATTGGACAAGACGGCCAAAGGACCGCGGCAGCAGCTTCTCAAGGACGCCATGATGCAGCAGGACTTGGCCGGTGATTCCGTCTACTGGGCCAAGGATCTCCTGAACATCGACCCCGACAATCTCGACGCCCATTACGTGCTCGCCGCCGAGGCGCTCGACGCGCGCACTCCGAACGTTCCCGAAATCCGCCGGCATCTGAAAGCCTTGGATGACAAGAACGCGGCACCGATCCGCCGGCTCTGGATTCGTGCGAAACTGGCGGATGCCAACGGAGACCCAACCGCTCGAGACGAGACGTTCGCCCAGGCTTCGAAGACGGCCCTCCCGCCGGACGCCGATCCCAATGACCGGATGGCCCAGATTCGGCTCGAATCGCTGGCGATTCGGTCCGTGACCGATCCGGCTCGACTGGAGCGTCAGGTGCAAGATCTGCTCCAGCATGTGAAGGCGCTCGGGACAGCCCGAAGTTCTCGCACCGGCGCGGGTGGCACGGCTTCGAGTCTTGCTCGAGCAAACCCAGAAGGACCTGACCAAGCGTTCGGACCAGGTCGGGCCGACCGGCAAAAAGGCGGTCGAGGCCCTCGTCAATGCCATCGAAGTCGACCTCGAGTCCATCTTCAAGCAGGCCTTGGCAGGCAAGAACGAACCCGATATGCAGACTTACTTGACTTATGCCGATCACCTCAGGTTTCGCCAGCAGCGAGACCGCTGTCTGGAAGTGATCGATCAGGCTCTGCGATCTCCTCAGGCATCTCGACGAACGGCGATCAGCTCGGTGATGGGTCTGCACACCGTGGCGGTCGAGATGGCGCTGGCGAATGTCGCAGGACAAAGGCCGGTTTGATAAGGCGGCTCCCCATATCCAGGCGTTGCTGGACTGCGCGGACCGGCGGTTCCAGGGCTTGGCCCACTTGTTCGCCGGGGTCGGTCGACCTCGAACGGTCGGGCATGGCTCGGGAAATATCGGGTGAGCCGTCGACCAGCGAGGTCCGAGCCGAAGTTGCGGAGCAGCGCGCTGAACCACTTGAAATTGGCGGCCGCTCAACTGCCCGACATCGCCGAAGCCCAGGCGCGTTACGGTGTCGCGTTGGTCCTCGCTGGTGAACAGAACCTGGGACGCCAGTTTCTGCAAACCGCGCTTCGGCTGGGAAGCCTCGAGCCTCAGTACCAGCTCTGGGCGGCCTGGACGATCCTCCAGGCTGGTTATCCCGAGGAGGCCGAGCCGATCGTGACCGCGCTGTTCCAGCAGGTCGACCAGGGCAATGCCTCGCGGGACCTGGAAGGCGCCCTCCACTTGCTCAACGGCGAGCTGCACCAGGCGAAGCGGACCCCGGAGGATTTGAAACAGGCCGTGGCCGAGTTCGACAAAGTCCTGGCGCAACGAGCAATCGCCGCCAGCCTCGGTCGTCCTTCGTCTGGCCCAGATCGACGTGCAGCTTGGTCAACATGACCGAGCTCTCAAGCGGTTGGACGATCTGCGCACGCAAGGGAAAGGGAGGGCCGAACGTCGAGCAACTGCTCGTCTTGACCCTCGAGGAACAAGGCAAGAAGGCCGAAGCGCGTTCACGCCTGAAGTCCGCACGGATAGAATTCCCACGCAGCGCGGACTTGGCGGGCGTCGATGCCGCCCTTCACGCCAAGGACGGCAAGCCGGAAGAGGCTGACCGGATCCTGGCTCAGTTTCTGTCCGGCGATCCGGACAATACGAAGCTGGCAATGATGCGAGCCCAGCTCCAGGCTGAATCGCTCAAGAATCCGGACCAGGCTCGCGCCCTCTTGAAAGCGTGGCGGATCGGGTCCAAAACTCCGAGCCCCTGGTGCAGCTCGCGGCCCTCGAGATGGAGCAGAACCGACTCGACGCGGCTGCGGCAGTGATCGCCAAGATCCGCGCGCGTTGGAAGGAAGCCGCCACCAGCGATGTGCTCGACGCTCAGCTCGCTCTCAAGCGAGGCCATGTCTCCGAAGCGATCGAACACTTCGATGCCGCCTTGAAGAAAGACCCGGACAACAAGATCGTCCAGTTCTGGAAAGCCCAGCTCGATAGCCGCAATGGCGCCGTCGGTGGAGGCGGCCAAGTCCCTCGAGGCCATCGTCCGAAACAAGCCGATCAAGGAGGTCGATCCGGGCACGACGCTGATGTCGGCGGCCCAGTCGGCACTGGCCAACCTCTCGTTGCGAACAGGCGAATTCGACGAAGCGATTCGGCGGTTCGAGGAGCTGAAGCGGAACAGCCAGAACGGCACACTGAGCAAGTCGGACCGCTGGCAATTGATCACCGCCTACGTCACCAAGGGCAACTGGCCGATCGCCAAACGCGAAATCGCCGCGATCCTTAACGATACCAAGAACCCGCCCAGCGACGACGAACGCGTTCGCGGCGCCAACTTCTTCCGGCAGAAAGGCGAAGACAAACCGGCTCTGGCCCAGCTTGACTACGTGCTCCAAACCAATCCGACCAATCCTGCGGCCGTTGTGACGCGATCCTTCATCCTGCTCAAGCGAAAAGCAGAACGATGAGGCGATGGCGATCCTGCGGAAGGCCATCGATCTGGCGAACAAAAATGGCAAGGCGCCCGCGAGCTTCTACCTGATGCTCGCCGCGGTCGAGAACGAAACGCCGCCCAAGGCCGACGGCCCTCAAGCCGCGCTCTCAAGGTTCTCGACGAAGGTCTGGCGCGATCGCCCGGACTCGCCCGAGCTGGTGCAGACGAAGTATGTCGCCATGAAAGCCGGTGGCGACATCGAGCCGCAACGGCGTTGGTCGAAGCCAAGGCGAAGGAGTTTCCCAACGGGCCGTTCCGAAGGATGCTGGTTGAAGTCTACCGGGACCAGAAGGACTATGCGCGCTCCGAGTCATTGCTTGACGAGCTGTGCAAGGAGTCGCCCGACGATTCAAGCCTGGCGGTCGCCCTGGTTTTCGTCCTGGCGCTGGATGCCGCGGACGCGGCCGCGTCGAACCAGCTCGACCGGGAGCGCGAGATCAACGACAAAGCCGCGGCTCTGATCCGTGAATACCGCAGCCGGTTTCCCAAGGACGTGGCCTTTGTCCAAGCCGAGTGCGATCTGGTCGCGCGTCGCGGCGATTTCGCGAGAGCCATCGAGATGACCCGCGAAGATCGACAAGATTTCCCCAGATTCGCCGAGGGGTCCGATCTTGAGGTCCCGTTTGTTCGCGGCTCTCAATCAAGCCGCAGGACGTCGCCCAAGCCTATACGGATGCTCTCGAGCGCAGCCCTCGCCAGCTCGACGTGCGAATGCTGCTTGGCGAGACCAAGCTCAAGCTGGGAGAGGCCGACGAGGCACTTCGGCATGCGAGGTTCGTCCTCGAAGTCGGACAAGAACCGGCCCGGACGCCGTTCTGCTCGAGGCTCGCGCGCTGGCTGACGCGGGGACCACGAAGAGTCAGAAGAAGGCCAATCGACAGGCAGCTATCGCTCGTCTCCAAGCGGCCATCAAGACCAATCCAAAGTTCGAGGAGGCGTACCATGCGCTGGCCGAGATCCGTCTGGGCGACTCCGATCGAGCCGCGGCGATCGCCGTCTGGACAGATGATCTGAAGGACAATCCGCGCGACGCCACGGCGGTCGCCCGATTGATCGAGATCCTATACCGTTCGCCGGCCCGGATGGCCAGCCGCCCGCCGCGGCCGACGTTGCCGAGGCCAAGCGACTGGCCGCGGAAATCGCCGGTCGTGACGACAAGGGCCAGTTGATCCTGGCACTGGCGATCGGCTTCCACAAAACCGGCCAGCTCGATCTCGCCTTCCCGCACGCCGAGGCCGCCGCGACCAAGCTGGACACTCCCGCCGCCCACCTGAACTTCGGCGATCTCCTGCTGACGTTCGCCGAGAGCCAATCTGACCCGAGTCAGGCGCGCGCCTCGTTCGAACGTGCTGTCGAACAATACAACCTGGTGCTCAAGACGCAGCCCAACTCGGTCCAGGCCGTCAACAATAAGGCATGGATTCTCCACAGCTACCTCGGCAAGTCGCAGACCGCCCTCGACCTGGTTCTCGACCTGCGGAAACGCGTGAACGCCGCGTTCCTCCCGGGCGAGTTCTACGACACCCTGGGCGCGATCCAGGAGGCGATCGGTCAAACGGGCGACGCCGAGCAGTCCTTCCTCGAGGGCCTGAAGAGGTCGCCGGAAAACCCGGTCCTCAACTTCCACTTTGGCAAGCTGATCTTCAGCGACCGCGACCGTGTTTCCAAGGCGCGGACGTACCTGAACAAAGCACTGCATAACCGCGAACGTCTCAGTCCGCCCATGACACGAGGAGGCCCTTCGACTGGTTCAGCTCATGGACGACCAGGACAAGGCGCGTCCGCACCAGCAGAACCGGCCACCGGGACGCCGTCGACCGGTTCCGCTAATCGACGACCGGGGTAATGGCCGGGATCAAGAGGCTCTGGGATGAGTCGCTGCCTGTTCGTACACTCTGCACAGGCCGGCTGAGCCGCGCGTTCGCATCGACAGCGTCGGCGGGCGTGTGATAAAGTCAGGCCACGTCGAGGAACGCGGGGAGCGCTCCAGGTCGCTCCCTCCGTTCCAGGTTTTCGCAATCTGGAATCGCCAGAATCGAGGTTCCGGGTTTCGGACTCCCGATCGCACCTGAAACCTGGAAGGAGCCTTTGCGAGCCATGAAGCCAGGACCAACGATGAACCGCATCCGCATGATCGGCGCCCTTGTTATCGGGCTCAGCGTCTGCCTTTGGGCAGGCTCGGTCTCGGCCCAGGATGACGACAAGCACCCCGTGGTGATCCTCGACACTTCGTACGGTTCGATCACCTTGGAGCTCGACCGGGAAAAAGCCCCGATCACTGTGGAGAACTTTCTGAAGTACGTTGATGGCGGGTTCTACGACAACCTGATTTTCCACCGCGTCATGCCTCGATTCATGATTCAGGGGGGCGGATTGGACTCCCAGTTGAGGGAGAAACAAGACGGACAGCACGGCAAGATCAAGAATGAGGCAGGCAACGGCTTGACCAACGTGCGAGGCTCGATCGCCATGGCGCGAACCAGCGATCCCAATTCCGCCCAGAACCAGTTCTATATCAACCTGGTCGACAACGATTTCCTGGACAATCCCGGATCGCCGTACGCGGTTTTCGGCAAAGTCACGGAGGGTATGGACGTGGTCGACAAGATCGCCCAGGTGGAGACGGCGACTCGGGGCCCTCATCGAGTACGTCCCGGTCGAACCGGTCATCATCAAGACGGCTCGGCGGAAGCCCAAGGGCTAATTGTTCCTGAGGTTGAAAATCGCCCGCAGTCGCCGACTCTTGACCCCGCCGTGCGCGAGATCTAAGATGGCGAAACTGTCGGGCGATGCCCCTTCAAGCGTTGCGGTTTTTCGGACCGCTCTACCTGCTGGCGTAACCCTGTTCTGGTCAGATAAAGGAGTCGCGAATGGCTCACATCGTCGCTGAGCCCTGCTTCGACTGCAAATACACCGACTGCGTGGTCGTATGCCCCGTCGACTGCTTCTACGAAGGGGCCCAGATGCTCTACATCCACCCCGAGGAGTGCATCGACTGCGAGGCATGCGTTCCTGAATGCCCCGTCGAGGCGATCTTCCACGAAGATAACCTGCCCGAGGAGTGGAAAGATTTCACGGCCTTGAACGCGGAAGAGTGTCCGAAGTGCCCGGTCATCACCGAAAAGAAAGATGCGCTCGAGAGTGAATCGTGCGACACGACTCGGAAGCGGAAGTGAGCATAGGATCGGAACGGCCTTGATCGTAAGTTGAGAAAACCCGAGTAAGCTCGAACCGCGAAACCCCGACGCAAACGCCGGGGTTTTTGTTGCGCCCGACCTTTGACAAGCGCCTGTGGCCGAGACGCCAAACGGGCGGCTCCCTCGGGGGAAGCCGCCCGCTTTGATCCGGCGGTTCGTTGATCGATCCGCGGTTCTCGATTCTCTGGCCTTCGCACAGGCCCGACGATCGGCCGTGATCGATTTACTTCTTCTTCTTGACGGGGTGGTGCACAACCACGGCCGGCTTTGCCTCGGCTTTCTTTTCCACGACGTGCTTGGTGGTCTTAGGGTGCGTGACCACGACGTGTTTGGTCGTCTTGGGGTGCGAGACCACGACGTGCTTCGCCGGGTGGTGAACGACCACCGTATGCGCCTTCTTCTTGTGAGAGCCTGTCGGTGCCGGCGCTGTGCGAGACCGGGGACGGCAGCGGAGCTGGTGTCGGGTGACCGGCGTCACCGGCTTGCACCACACTCAGGACCAGATTGTCGGAATATCCAAGGTTGGTCGTCCCGGCCGCGCTCTTGATCGTGCCGCGCTCGACTGCGACGTCGATGGTTCCCGTCGAGTTGAACTGGCCCGCCAGGTTGAATTCGACCGTGTGGGAGTCGATCCAGGACAGACTCGTGGCGTGAGCCGGATTGAGCGGATTGACGTGCCGTTCCGGAGAGGATCAGGTCGGTCGCGGCGATATCTTGGGGATTCACGTTGCCGGAGAACGTCACGGCGACGGTCGTCGGCGCGGACGGGACGCTCAAGGTCGATCCGTCGGCGTAAGCGGCGCCGGTGTTGGGAACCAGCGAGGTTGTGACCACGCGGAACTCGCCACCGATCGGGATTGGTGCCGCCGGTGGTTCCCTCGTACTCGAATGCACCCACGTCGCGAGGTCCGTAGCCGGGCAGGCCGAACCCGGTGCCCGGGATCATGACCTGGGAGTTGCCGAGCAAGTCCGTTGGGATCGCCGTCGCTTCCCAGGCGTTGTCGATTGCCGCCGAGGCTGCTGTCAACTGAGTAATCCGCACTGATGAAGAAGTTCGCGGGACCATCCGAGCCCGGCCGGGGGTCGACCGGGTACGAGAAGGCGGGGTTACCTGTGAAGTTGCCCAGGTTACTCTCGGCATTCGCCGCGAGCGGGCCTAGCAGGGCGGGGCTGAACCCGTTGCCCAGGTCGTTGGTCGCATTCGCCTGAGAGGTGTCACTCGCCCCGTTTCCGAAGAACATGTTGTTCTGAAGCGTGATTTTATCCGGATTCGTCGAGAAGATCGCAAAGCCGTTTCGCGCGTTGGTCTGGTCGTGGTTCTCCCAGAAGATGTTGCTGGCGACGTACGCCTGCAACGGTGTGGACGAGGTGTTGTTCAAGTACAGTCCGACCGTATTGAATGCGAAGGTATTGTTGATCACGTCGGCCGGACTTGTCGTGGACGCGGTCGAGCCGCCATCGGTGATGTAGACGACCGTCGACATTGCCGATGATGGCATCGTTGTAGATCGACGGGGTAAGGGCCGAAGCACCGGACGTGGTCACGAGGATTCCCGTGCCGGAGTCGACGAAGTAATCCTTGTCGATGATGAGGTTCGAATTCGTCACGTCGAGGCCGACCGAGTTGGGGTCGATGGTTCCCTGGGCGGGATCAGACAGGAGCGGACTGGCGATCGAGAAGCCCGCGATCTCGGTCGTGAACGTCGGCGAAGCTCTGCGAGGCCCGTCGCGGAGACCGTGACATAGGGGCCCGTCGTGGAGGATCCCCCGAACGGAGCACGAATGATCGTGGACAGCGCGTCGCCGGTGCTGGTGGTGAACACCGTGAGATCCGTGCTCGTCGTGGCGGCCGAGTACAGCTTGACGAACTGCTTGAGGGTGACCTGCTCGGTATACACCCCGGGGAGCACGGCAACCACGTCGCCCGCGGTCGCGGCGGTCATGGCGGCGCTGATGGTCGGATAGGGGTTGTTGCGGTCACCGACCGGGAGCGGTCGGGTTGGTGACGTAATTCGAGCCGCCGACGAAGAGGTTTTGGGCCAGGGACGGCACGTCGACCAGGAACTGGACGGTCACGGGATTGGTTATGACGTTGCCTGCGATGTCGCGAATTCCGTTCGCGGGTGTGTTCACAAGCGTGATTTGATACAGGTTGTTGGTCAGCGGTGCCTTGAGTGTGTGAACGTGATCTGCTCGGCTCCTGATCCTCCGATACCCTTGTCGAGCAGCGTGACCTGGAACGACGACGGATTGATCGGGATGGTCACATCGTCGGCCGTGCCGAGGATCCCGTCGGGGCCAGCGTTGATCACCTGGACCGACGCGGCGGTGAGCGCGGTCAGATCGATGTTCTCGTTCGTGGTGATCGTGAACTGGATCTGGCCGTTGGTCAACGAGGTGATCACCTGATTAGGCTGCGGCGAGGTGATGGTGACCGTCGGGGGGGTTGTATCGACGACGAACGGAACCTGAGCGTTGGGGTCGCTGGGATTCGACTGATTGCCGCTCTGGTCGACGACTCGCACCCTGGCCACGTAGAATCCGCTGTCGTCACCGGGCAGGGGGGACAACAGGCCGTCGGGCCCGACGTTGTAGATGCCTTGCAGGTTGGGCAACGGCGAGGTGTTGGTCACGTCCCCGGTCGCGGCGCCATCGATTCCCGACCGTGTCCTGGAAGGTGCCCGTCGCCGTGGTCACGCCGGTGGCGGCATTGGGACGGATGTACTGGGCATATTGCGAATCATCGGCGGGCAGCGACGCCGCGCTGTAAGTACGTGGTCAAGCCGCCGCTGCCATTCGGCAAGGCGATACCGATGTCGAGAAACGCCGATTTGCCCGGCAAGCGGCACGAGTTGCGGGTTGGGCTCGACGATCGTGCCGTCGAAGGTGGGCGAGGCGTCAGAGGTGATGTTGTCGCCGACGATGTTTGTGTCGCTGGCGGGGTCGAGGATGAACGTACCCGGCTTGACCGACGGCGGCGTGGTGTTGATGATGAAGGAGTCTGTAGAAATTGCCGCCGGGATACCCGTTGCCGGACGGGAGTGCGCAGTTGCGCGCCGGTCGGGGCGTCGCCGACCGTGTTTTCGCCGTCCAATGCGATGCCCTGGGGGCTGGCGAGCACCGGCGATCCGCTGCCGAACAGGGTGATCTGATAGGCGTCCGTGGTCAGGGTCAAGCCGCTGGCGGCCAGGTTGATGGTCAAAACGTACTGCGTTGCTCCAGTGGCGCTGATCGTCGTGGCGTAGGAGAGCTTACCGGACAGGTTGATGTCCTGGTCCAGCGGCTGGCTGGGATTGCTCCCCAGGTTGACGAGCTGGACCGTGTTCGCGTTCACCGTGTTGGGGTCGAGCGGGCCATTGAAGTAGATGTTAATTTGCCAAGGCGTCGTGTTGTCGCCCGAGATCCCGCCCACCGAGTAAAACTCTTGATCCGCGGCCCCGGCGGACGGGAACCTCCCGAACGTCGGTGACTTCAGGCGGATGCAGATTCACATACTGGTAAGCCCCGATGTCGATGAACGGGTTACCGCCGTAACCAGCGCCCGGATTGGTCGCTTGCGGAGCGCGGATGTATCCCAGGATGTCGCGCTGGCCGGTGATCGGCGCGTAGTTGTACCAACCGGCAAGCAGCGGCCGCGCTGGCGTAGCCAGTCGTGTTCGGCGTGCCATCCGCATTGATCGCGAGGACCGGATCCCACTCATCGGAGAAGCTGAAGTTACCCGAACCGGGCAAAGTCACGAGCTGCCGCGGGTCGGTTATGGTTACCGAGTCCGCTTTCAATATTGATACGTCCGGGTTCCTCGGGGCGGGTCACTGTCGACGGATCGGTGCGGATGCCCACGACTGTTGACCCCATGATCTGCTGGTTCACAGTCGGATAGATCGCGTTGGCTGCCGGTAAGGGTCCGATTTCGCTCCGAGCCGCGTCGATCGCCGGCGAATCCGGCTGGAGCTCGAAATTACCAGAAGATGGGTCGACGAAATCGGGATTGCCGAAGACCGGCTGCTGATTGCCAAAGAAGTCCCGGAAGGTTGGTCGTACTGTTCACGTTCCCGATCGACGGGGGCGTCGTCGTGCGTGTTGATGTTGTTGTAGAACAGGTTGTACTGAAGCAGCGTGTATGACGCCTGGCCCAAGATGTCAACGGCAAAAACATTCGAGCTATCGAAGATGTCGTTCATCACCAGGCTGTTGACACTGCGAATTCGAGTTCTTCAGGTCGGACTCCGGTGCCACGGTCTGTATGGCATAAGTCGTCTGGTAGAACGTGTCGTTGAGCAGTACCGCCGAATAAGCGGACTTTCGCCGGACGTGTTATCGGTGCTTTCCGAGTTGATGTGCACCCCTTGGGCATAGGGAATCGGAGTCGGCACGGTTGTGCCGGGCGGCGTGTAGTCCGGCACGGTGTTGTAGATTACGTCGTTGTACATGTACAGATCTACGCCCTGGCCGTCGAAGGAGCTACGTTTCGGTATGGGGGGGGGAGAGCCGGATCGGCGATATTGGGCGTCCAATCCCGTTCCAGACCGGCGGCAGCGCCAGGATGGGCGAACACCGCGGCGTCGGCGAAGTTGGCGATGATTGAATCGTCGATCGTGAATGCCATCGCCGAATTGAGCTGGGAGATCGCTGCGTTGGGATCTGTGAGTCCGCCCGGCGGTCCGATGAATCCTTCGCTGCCGGCAAGAGCGGCGCCAAGTAACCGTAGCCCGTCTTCTCCGCGAGCCACTCGTCGACTGTGAGCGTCGTCGTGCCCGCTGGGTCGTAGACGTCGGTGATTCCGGCACCCTGGACCTCGATCCGGGTCATGTAGCTGATGTCGGCGTTGTCGATGAAGCTGCCACTGATCAGCGGGTTGGTCGGATCGTACTCGGTCATCGAGTTACCGCCGATGTAGATGTAGCCACCATCGCCGGGTTCCGGAGTCGTCAGGTTCTGAGTCTATGTAATTCGGGTTGCCCGAGAAAGTTCTTGAGTCGGCCAACTGTTGAAGATGTCGTACTCCTTCACACCGCGGGCGATCACGCCGACGGTGTCGTCGCGAAGTGATGTCAGGATGACCGGCACGCGCTGTTGACCGGTCGTCTGGTTGCCCGGAATTCCGAGAATGCGGATCTCGGAATAGGCACCCGGATCGATCAGCGGGCTTGAGGGAGGGTCGACGCCGTCATCGACGCCGACGATGAATCCCGCCCCGGCATTCTCGTCCGCCCCGATGCCCGTCGAGCCGTCTCGTGTGCAAGTGAGCCGGCGCCATTGCGGTACTCGTCACTCAACAGCTTGACGACGACCGACTGGCCGGGGCTCGGGATCGTCGTGCCGTCAGCCAGCAAGGTGCCAGGCAACGCACTCTCGATCGTCAGGGAGAGGAACGGGTTGGGCACGGCCATGTAGCTGGTTGAGATTGGGCACCGGCGCGTGTTGTACCGCTGATACCCGTTGAAGAATGAATCGAAACCGTATGCACCATCAAGAATGACCGTGCCGCGAAGGACATAAGTGATATCGGTGAGGTCCCACACCGCGCTGACGGTCTGGTTCACGTAGCCGGGGAGTCCGATCGCCTCGACCGGCCCGACATATTGATAACTCGTGGCCGCATCTCGAGAGATATGCGCGAGTCGGTCACAACCGCCATGCCATCGATGCCGTTACCTTGGAGAACGTTGCCGCGGAAGAATGGGTGCGCCGGACTCCAAGGGAGTGAGCGGATTCCCCGGCCATGAGACCGTTGGGCTCGATCTGCATCGCCGCATCGAAGTTGTGAAGAAGTTGTTATTGGTGATGTAGGCCTTGGTGCCGAGGTCTGAAAGGCCGTCGACCAAGGAGTCGTCTGTGGCCGGAGCGACGGGAAGAACTCTTGATTGGTGATGAACGCCAGCACCGACTGCGATGGGATGGAAATGTTGGTCGTGTTTACGGCGCCACCGCCGTACTGGAAGGTCGCCGCGTTGATTACCGCGATCGCACCACTTTGGATGCCGACGCTTCCCCACATCCCCATTGTGAGAGTGGGCGTCGTGGTCTCGCCGGTCACGTTGATCGGATCAGGCACGAGCGGTGTGGTCGCCTGTGTCGTCGAAGATCGAGGTGAACAGGACCTCCGGGTCGCAGGCGGACTCGTCGACAAAGCCGGGCGACAGCGGATTGTACCCATTGTCGGCGTCGAAGCCAGTGATGTAGGAGCGTGAACCGACGTTGAGGCTGGCATCGGGGTTGAGCACATCGAGGGCGCTGCCTTTGCCGAACTTGATCATATCGCCCGGCTGAATATAGAGCCGGTCGCCGATCCAGTCCGTGATTCCACCGCTATTGACCACCAGGTCCTGGCCGACGACCAGTTGAGCGAGCACGATATAAGGCAGAGGTGCGTTCGATCGTGTAGTTTTCCGATCCGCCCAGAGTCGACGGATTGGTCGGATACGGTCATTGCGGTGGTCGGCTCGATGAACCCGTTGCTCTCGGACATGAGCCAGATGCCGTTCAAGCTGTTGTCCGTGACCGAAACCTGGCGGATCAGCGGACCTCGGGCCGTATCGTCCTCGATGAACGAGTCGAAGTCGGCGCCGATGGCCGCCTCGGTGCCACCGGTACCGCCGCTATCGGAGATGTTGGTATTGCTGATCGTGGGTCGCGAGGCGAAGAGGGTGATGGCGCTGTCGAAGTCGCTTGAACCCTGGGGAACGGCACCGCCCGCGTAGCGGATATTGGCGAAGTTGATGATCGACATCGCCGCATCAGCGCCGGAGACGGCCAGGCTTGCCGTTGGGTCCTTTCAACGTGCCGTCCACGGGGAAGGATTCGGTATCGGTGGACGCGGTATAGTTCCCGGGCGCCGTCTCGTCATAGTTGCGGAAAACGATGCCGCCCCAATCTCCCGGCGTGTGGCGTCGTGTCGGGGTTACTGTTGGACGGGCCTCCGACCGCGGTGCTCGCGTCGTTATACGAAGTGAAGAAGACCTGGTTCGTGTTGGTCCCCTGGACCACGAAGCGCACTTCCCTGGTTTTGCACGTAGAGCGATGCATTTTGCAGCTTGAGGTCGAGCCCCGCCTGGAAAACCAGCGTCGTGTCGTACGGCACCGAGGCGCTGCCGTTATTGATGGTGGCGTTGGATCCGGCGGGCGCCTGGAGCACGAAGCTCGCGATGCTGACCACTCCGGTGGTTGGGTTCCTCTGCGGAAGGCCCGGCTCGGCCACGACGACGACCGGACCTAGGAGCGACAACTCCTGCGCCGCATAGAGTGCCGATTGCTCGAACTTGCCGTCGCCGCTGCGGTCGTAGGCGACGTTGAAGTTCGACGGCTGGAAGAAGGCCGGATTGTTCAAGCCGAGGTTGGGGTTATTCGTGGGGTTGTCCGACAGAGCGCTATTGGGATCACCCTCGGGAGCGAGGACCGGGTAGGGAGCGGCCATGCTGCCATCGGAGTAAATGCCGGCCAGTGGATTCTCGACGAAGCTGGGCTGGGCATAAACGACGTTGCCGTAAGGGACGACCTCGAACGCCGTCATGAACGCGCCGCCGGCGACGCCGTCGCCGCTCATGTCATCCATGCGATTCGTGCCGTCGGTTTGGAGATCTCTCGTACTGCGGCAGCGTGGGGAACTCGCCGGTGGCCAGGGATCGAGGTTTGATTACCCAGGAATTCGCCGTCGAGCTGGTTGCCGTAGATATCGAAGATTCTGCGTGTCGATCGCCGTGCCCGAGCTGGGCGTATTGACCTGGTTGGGCATGTAGACCCGGTAGTTGTCAGCGGGCAGAGTGAATCCCGAATTGAGCGGCAACACGAGTCGATTGCCCGATCCGCCCGGCTGAACCAACGTTGAGGTAAACGTCTGCGTCGACGCGTTGTAGGTATAGTTGTACAGGGTGACTGTGTAATCGGAAGAAAGGACAGTGAACCCGGATGACGGATCGGTGCTGCCCAGTCCGCCTTCACCCAAATTGCCGAAATCGCCATCGGCGCCTGAGGCCGTCGTGTTGGCCGAGCCGATGAGCTGAACGTCGTTGGCCGTAGCCGGCGGCGAGGTAGGGGAGTTGGTTGGAGAAGTCGATCACCACGGCGGTTGGCGGGGCCGGCACGTTATCGCGGGTATTAGTGCCACCTGACGGAGGCAGCTCGTAGTAGGACTGCGGTCCGCCGATCACCGTCGAACCATTCGGCGCTATAGGTGCTTTCAAACGCCATGTTGGTGATGTAGACCGGCGTGGGCTGGATGTCGAAGCTGATAATGAAATCTCTTGGTCGCCTCGGTAGGTGGTACCGTAGATGTCTCGTCGAGTGGGTTACCCGCGGCGTCGGTCAAGCCCGGATACTGCAGCTCGGTCGTGTGAGCGACGAACTCGTAGACACCCGCCGGGAGACCCGGTGTGAAGGTTAACGCGATTGAGCCCGTATAGTCGACCACGAACGTGCCTGTGGGGTCGAGCGTCGCAGGCCCTGCGGTGAACGCCGCGGTCGCGATGAACGACGATTCGTTGGCGTTGCCCATCGACGTGTTGATCAGCGAATAGTTGCTGATGTTCTCGGCGGTGATCGGGTTGAGCGCCGGGAAGTTCAAAAGGGACGGTGTGTTAAAGGGATTCCCTATCGCGGCCGGCGTTGACCGGGTCCTCGACATTCAAGTACAGGCTGGTCAGCGAAGCGATGGACGTGGTGTTGAGTCCGGCAAAGGCAGGTCGTAAGGGCCGCCGGATGTGAATGAGGCTCCGGTGATCACCGGCGGCGTCTCGTCGATGCGGAAGTTGTCGAGGTAGCCACTCGAATAGCCAGGGAGCGGCGGCGCGTCGGGCTGACCGACCACCACGGCCTCGGCGGACTGGAAGCCTTGCGGAAGTGGGGTCGTCGGCGTCACCGTGAAGGTACCCACCGAATTGGTTGTGACTTGGTAGTCGAAGGTGCCGTTGTAGCCTCGTCCGCCCTGACCAGGAGCCAACGTGATGGCGCCGTTGTGCAACCCACCGAACTCGATGTAAACCGGCAGATTGGCCACGGTATTGGGAAATGCCGCGAAGAGCTGACCGATGAATTGCGGCTCACTGACATTGGTATTCTGGTCGCCGACGATCCCGGTATCGTTGGCGGCGGTCGGTGTCATGTAGAAGCTCGTGATGGTCGGCGCAACGACGGTTTTCGGACCCAGGTTCTGGATGAAGTCCGTGCGGTGTGCCGGTGGATCCAGAAGGGAATGCTGCCGGAGAAACCGCCGTTGAGCGGGTTGCCGACGAGGTCGGTCACGCCGCCGGTGCCACCAGGTGCCGAGAGGACGACGATCGCATAATTGTCCGTCGGCATCTCAGTCTGCGGCAGGGCGGTGTAGTTGAGCGTGACGACGTAGCTGAGGGCCCCCGTGTTCGGATTGGTGACGACCTGGTAGCTGATCGTGGTGCGCGGGTCGCTGTTCAGGTTGGTGTAATCGAGGACATCAGCCTGGGTCGGCGGCCAGGTCGGCATGGTGCCTTGGCGAATGACGAAGATATCACTGGAGTTGACCGTGTTCGGGTCAAGCGCCTTGCTGAAATCGATCGTGACGATCCGGCCGCTGGTCGACGTGGCGATCACCGTCGGCGCGGTGACGTCGGCGAGCGTGAACTTGATCGGACCGGACGCGACCAGGTCCTTCCCGTCCGTGGATTGGACGATGGGGCCGCTCGCGGGACTCTGAATCGAGAAAGTGTAGTTGCCGTTGGCCAACGTTCCGGGAGGCTTGGTGAAGCTAATCGGAAACTGGACAATCGTCGGCGAAGTCGGCATTGTCAACAGCGATCGGCGTACCGACGTTGACCGTGACTCCCGTCGGCTCGGACGTGAAGGTCAGGTCCGCGGCGGTAATGGTCGAGAAGTTGACCGCTTTGTTGAAGGTGACGGTGACGGCACTCGGGGTTACGGTTACGGTCGCTCCGTTCGCGGGATTGGTGGAGGCAACGCGGAGCAAGTCGACGGCGTTGATCGCCGCGACGGCATCGACCAGGCCGAAGCCGGACTGCGAGTTCCAGGTGCCCGGCGGCCGTGCCGTTCATCGGCAAGGCCGACTCTTCCAGGCCCTGACGGATTTCGGCCGGTGTGAGCTGCGGGATCTTCTCGAGCATCAAGGCCGCCACGGCCGCAGCATTGGGAGCGGCCGACGACGTGCCGAAGAAGACATTGAGTGCCTGCTGGTTCGCGGGCACGAGGTTCACGGTGCTCGCCGGCTCGCCGGGGAAAGGAGGGTTGGACGTATCGAGGGTAAAGTCAGGCTCGAAGAACGAGGTGTTGCCGCCATCCGGGGCCGTGACCGACGGGTTCTGCACCGTCTCAGGGGCGTCGCCAGGGGCGTTCCATTGGCGTTGAAGACGTAGAGTGCCGGCCCGCTCGAGCTGAATGGCTCGTTGGCCAGAGGGTTCTGCCCGATGCCGAGGCTCGAAGCGGGCGCCCACCATGGAGTCGCACCGACCCCGATGGTGTCGGCCGCCGTCGCATGTCCAAACGAGCTCGGGTACGACGTACCGCCGGCGTTCCCGTACTGCGTGCTGACGGTCGACCGCTCCGTTGGTGTCGTTGAAGCCGCTGAACTCCACGTGTCCCGGAGCGATCCCTGAGACAAGCTGAATCGCGACGAAATAACTGACCGGCGGTGGGAACCGTCACGAATTGCCACGGCTCATCGATGGCGACGTTATTGTTGTTGCCTGTCGCCACAACGGTGCCGCTCGAGTTCAAGACGTAGAAATTCACGTTCGACGTCACGGCCGCGGTCGATCCCGCCGGCTGTTGAGTCCCGAACGGCTGGTCGTATTCAAAAGTGATGTTCGCGTTGGCAATCCCGGTGGTGATGGGAAGCAGGAAGTTGGTCGCACCGCTGGGGGCGAAGTTCATGAACGTTCCGGAGCCGATGCCGGTCACGGTGCCGGTGCCGCTTCGGAACTGCGGACAGATAACCGCTGTCGGGACCTTCGTTGCCGGCCGCGCTGAAGTAGGTGACGCCCGTTTGAGTGACCGCATCAACGCCTTGCGCGATCAGGCCATCCTGGAACATCGGCTCATCGGCGTAGCCGATGTCGTCGACGATGATCTGCGATCCGGCGGCTTGGAGCGCTTCGATGTTCTGTTGGAAGGACAGTTCGCTGATGAAGGCCGTGGCGAACTGCAAGTTCGCTCCGGGTGCGATGTCGTGGATGTTCTCCAGCATCGCGCGGCCTTCGTCGGTCGGCTCGTTCGGATCGTCCTGGATGACCTTAACGGGATCGTCGGCGTTCAAGTCCCCGGTGGCGTACGATGCGGCCAGTCCGCCGACGGTCGCGCCCGGTGCGGTGTACTGATTCACGCTCGTCGGACAGGACGCCGACCGTCACGCCGGTTCCGTCGACGTTGTACTCGGTGCGCGCGATATCGGCCTGCATCGCCGTTTCGGCCTCGTTGTACGCGACACCTTGATACAAGCCGCGCGGCGTAAGCGATCGGCGTGATGGCGATCTGGCCGCTCCACGTCTGGGGCAGTTCGGCGATCGTCGGCAGCTCGTTGATCGGCACATAGCCCTCGACGAGGTCGTATGCCGCGCTCGAGTCCGTGATCTGCATGCCGGCGTCGGTGAGCTGGGTGAGGAACTGGCTGAAGTTACCCGGCCAGGCTCTTGACCTGGACATGCCCACCATGCCGTTGTGGAATTCGTATTCCGGATACTCGGATGCGAGCTGGGAAGTATTGCCGCCACTGTTGACAAAAGTCTGGTAAACGCCCGACCAGACCGGTTCCCAGATTGGCCATTGGGCCGTTCTGGGCGTCGAACAAGTTGGAGTCCGTCGCCGTCCAATGCGTCGGAGCGGCCTGCACGCTCAGCAACCTTCTGGATCTCGAGAAACTCGATCCTAGGGAGGCCCTGCCGCTTTGGATTCTTTTGGCCCTTGCGCCCTCAAGCCGCTGATTCCGACCGAATGCCTTGAAGCTCCCCATCGACAGACTCCCCGGTAAGCTTGCGAGCTTCGACCCGAGCGAAACGTTCGAACCGAAACGTTTCCGCTCAAGGGTCAGGCTCTTACACGATCAAGGTGACCCACGAGTATTCGCGATGAAGACCACCACCTCGCTTAACCAAATGCGAGGCCGGTAGGTCAACGGGTACACTGTGAAGAAAGACACACCCGCAATCCGTTGCCTACACCGACTTCCTGCAATCCTCACTCTGATTTGTGCGGAACTAACCCGCCGATCCTTGGACCCGGGCCTCAATACGTTCGGCAGATCCCACCGTATCTAGTCGACGACGGCATCTCAGCCCGACGCACTGTCGACACGCGACAGCACGGCATTTGCCCACCAAACCATTAGGCCAGGCACTCCGAGAAACCAGACCGGCCAACCCGGGCTTGCACACGCGAGAGCCATCACTGAAGTGATTGGCTCCATGCACGCAGTCAATCATTACAGCGTCGACTTCCGTTCGTCAAGTCCCAGATCGCAAGAATTCGGAGGGATGTGAATCGGTGGGGAGTAGTCGCGGCGAATTCCGGGGCCCGCTGGACGCGCGGAACGTGAGTTAGTAGGAGTCTGTCCTCTGGATTCAATAAGTCAAACGTCCCGTCGTTCAAAGTGCGTTTTTGAACGCGATCGGAGTCGTGTTGCATTGGGCCCGACTTGCGAAATAATGGAGCCTTGATCGATGTGGGACTGAGGCCGAGGTAGCAGGCGAGAGTGCGCAACCTCGGCGAGGGTTCCGGTCTGGAAACACGTCAGGTGTTGCAATCATGACGATCACGATGAGCGACCTTTCCGGGCGTTTGATTCCCGCAGTGCCGGTTCCGTTCGGGCCAGGGGGGGACGTTCATCAGGCAGGACACGAACGCTATGCAGCGTGGATGGCGAGCCAGCCTATCGGCGGGGTGGCCGTATGGGCTCATACCGGACGCGGACTGCGACTGACGGACGCCACTCGTGAGCAAGTGCTGCGGCTGTGGCGACGAGCACTTCCTGCGGATCGTTGTCTGATCGCCGCGGCGGGTGCCCCGCTCGGCGAGCATTCTGTCCTCCTTGGTGATGAGCGCGGCCAACGCGATGGCCCGGCGAGCCGCCGACCTGGGGGCCGATGCCCTGTTGGTCCATCCACCGGTCGCCTTTCGTGACCGCCCGGACCGCGATGCTCTTGTACTCGACTATCATTCCCGGATCGCCGAGGCCGGCTTACCTCTCGTCTTATTCTACCTGTACGAGGCCGCCGGTGGCATCTCCTATCGACCCGAACTTCTCGATCGAATTGCTTGCGAGGTCCGAGGTCCTGGGCATCAAGGTCGCGACTCTCGACAGCGTCATGCACCTTTCAGGATATCGCTCGCCTGCTGAAAAGCCACGCCCCCGAGAAACTGCTTGATCACGGGAGAAGACCGATTTCTCGGCTACAGCCTGATGTGCGGCGCCGAAGCCGCCCTGATCGGCATGGCGGCTGCCTGCACCGAGTTGCAGGCCGAGTTGCTCCAAGCCTTCCGCCTGGGCGACGCAGGGAGGTTCCTGGCCCTGAGCGCTCGCGATCGACGACCTCGCCCAACACACGTTCCTGGCTCCGATGGAAGGCTACATTCAACGAATGCTCTGGTGCCTGGTCCATGAGGGAGTCATCCCGGCGGAGGCCGCCCACGACCCATGGGGACCGAAACTCGACCCCGCCGAGTTCGACCGGATCGGGGATTGCGTCGCACGACTGAGAAATCGCGAGGTTCTTACTCTTGGAGCAAGGTAAACCTCCATGCCTTTTCCACGCCCTCACTTGTTGCCGGCGAAAGCCGAGGTGTCCAGAGAAATCCTGGCCCGGATCCGCGACGATCATGATCGCTTCGCGCAAGCCGGGTTGCCGGAGAATCTCGATCGTTACGTCCGACAAACGTACCAGCTCGACATGACCGCTTCTTACGCCGGAATCACCGCTGCGCAATCCATGGGGCAAGGCATCCGGGCAACTCTCTCTCAATCGCGTGCAGATCGAGGAAGCCGCCGAGGCCGGCCTGGGACTGGTCGTACTCAAGACCGTGATCGCCCAGGACGCCAGCGGGCGCCAGTCGATGTCCGCCTGGGCGATCAAGGAATCGCAAATGGTCGCCGAGCCGATCCAGAGCGAACACACCGGAGCGACCGGTTGGACGGTAACCTGGAAAGGGAGGGGTTGGTGGCAGCCATTCACCGATTATCTGCAGTTGATTCGTGACGGCATGTTCCATCGCCGAAGACCACCATCTCCTGGTCGTGCCATCCGTAAAGTACCATCTGCCCGGGCCCGGCGAAACCGAGTGGCGAACCGAAGAATACGTCGAGACAACCCGTGCGATTCTCGATGCGTATCAATCATCGATTGGCAATTCGCCGATGCCGCTTGAGAAAGACTTTTCGCCGACGCTGGCGGGCTCCGACCGCGCGAGCGGGCAAGCCATGGTTCTCGAATGGCTGCGGCGCGTTCCCGACTTGATCCGTGCGGCGACGACCGACCCGGGACAGGTCAAGGTTGGACTCAAGCTCTTCAACAGTCTCGACGACGACTCCTTCCAACTGGCGATGCTGGCCGAAGTCCATCGCGGGAAATCGTCCGCGGATTTCGTGGTCTATGCCAACCGGCTGTTCGACCCGAACCGAGTTTTTGAGGGAAAACAAGGTGTCGCCTATGGCGGACCGGACCTGAGCGACCGAAACCTGCGTGTGTTGTCGGCGTTGCGCACTTCACAGCAGCGCGGCGAGATCGGCGGCAATCCGCTGGAAATCAGCGGCACGGGCGACATCAGCTCGGGCCGGATCGCCGTTGAGTATGCGTTGCGGGGATGCACGAGCTTTCAGATCCACACGCTTTTCCAGCTTCCCAGCGGCGGAATACGCGATGCGCTCGGGAACAAAAGTCCAGAAAGCTCTGCACCGGCTTTACTTCGATCCGGACGATGGGTTTATCGTTTGGATGCTTCACGCCGCGAGGCGGTTGCAACTGGTCGCCAACGACGGAGTCATTCGATTTCTGGACCTGGCGCGGCGCGGGGCCGAATCAAATCTGACCCGGCGGGATCTCGACGCCGAGTCGTCGCTAGATCGGCGATCAAAGTCGGTGTGTCGACGATATCGGATCGCTTTCAGGCCGGCCTCTCGCGCGCCCTGCACATTCTCTTCGATGTCGTCCACGAACACGCAAGAAGCCGCGGGCACCCCCGCTGCCGCGACGCACGCCTCATAAAATTCCCGTGCGGGCTTCATGTGTCCGACCTCGTGCGAGGCGATCAGCCGGCGAAAATGGCTGAAGGTCTCCGAGAATTGCCGGCGATAATGGTCAAAATGCAACACATTCGTGTTAGAGCCCAAAATCAAGGTATATTCACGCGACGCGAGGAATACGATAACGCGGGCCAAGGGCTCGTTGAGCCAGAAAATGTCTTCCCATGCGCGAACGAAATCTTCATAGGGAATCTTCAATCCCAATTGCGCCATCATGTTGTCCGCGAATACGGTGGGGGCGATCCGCCCGCTCTCGAATTGAACTAGGAGTTCGGCGAAACCACCTCGTTGGAGCCTCAGCCTCAACTCTTCGAGGTTGATCGCCAGGATCGGAGTAAACCGCTCGTAGATTCTGGTATAGTCAAAGAATCCGACGACGTTGCCAAAGTCGAAGATAATCACAGGGCGTTGCATCGGCGCTCCACGAAGATTGAGGTCAGGCTTTCCAGCTTTTCTAATTGGATTTCAGGCCGGAAAGCCTGACCTACGACAATTCACTTCTCCGTTTCAATCGCTTCTGCGGGACCGATCTTGGCGAACTGCCGCCACACGACGGGGTCGATCGCAGGCCGCACGACGGATCACGGATCCGTCCAGGCGGAGAAGGTTCACGCCGCGTGCGTGTCCGCTCGATGCGCCGATGAACGCGCTCTTGCCGTCGCCGGCCAGGCAAGACGGCTGACGATTGGGGGGCAGAGCATGGTTGTACAGAGTCGAACGGTAGTCGCTCGCTCGCCAGGATGAGCCGGCATCTCCGCGCCAGGAGGCAGGATCTGGGTTCTCAGGGCATCCCGGACGGGTCAGACGACCATTTACGACCTGGTAGTTGTTGAGGCTGGCGTGACTTGGCTGGTTGTCACCTACCAGTCGTTCGGAGAATCCGGCGGTGAAGCTCAGGCCGTCCGCCGCTTCCACCTCGCTTAAACTGATGGAACGTCCGGGCATGAATACGCCATTATCACCCGACTGGCGAGTCGCCGGTGGCCGCTCGATAACTGATCGGAGCTGCGAACCAGCCTCCCGTCGCGTTGGGATCGCTTGAGCACACAAAACCGGGAACGGCCATCTCGCCAGGGACCTGTCCGGGTCGCGCCGAGGGCGGTGTTTTGGGATCGCGAAACTCAGTCAGATCAGGAAGTTGAAACGTTTCAAGAAGCATCCGGAGTGGGCCGGCGGGTGGTGCTCCGTTCGTTGCCTTTGCGTCGAGTGGTGCAAGCTCGGTGACCACGGGAAGCGATCGGAAGTTTTGGTCGTATGCGGCCAAGGCGAGCCCGATTTGGCCCAGGTTCATCCGACAAGAAACAAGGCGAGCCTCTTCCCGGCCACGAGTCGCCACCATCAGGAGGACCAGCAAGACCAAAGATACGATCGCAAAGATCACCAGGAACTCGATCAAACTCAGACCGGCGCGATGAATCCCCTTGCGTTGGCCAGCCGGATGGCCCGATCGGCGATCGTTTTGTCGCACCGCTACGACAAGATCGCCCCCCCTCTTGCACAGGGGTGAAAATACCAAGCGTGAGAATCGGGATGGCTGAAGTGACATGGCAGACCAACTTTTTTCAGCCCGGGAACCGGCGACGATGATCAGTTCTTGACCTCGATCAACGCGTCTCCGCTGCCGATATTGCCGGCGGAATCGGTGGCGCGGACCATGATGAGATGAGAGCCTGGCTTGAGGTCGGGGAGCGACAGGTTGATCGTCTCTCGAGTCGTGTCGAACAAGCCGGTCGTCAGGGAAAATGGGCGTCCAGGCGCCTCCATCGAGTGCGTAGTCGGCCTTGACCAGGCGAGTCAGCTCGTCCTTGAGAACGATGGCGGCCCCACGGCCGTGTCGGAGTGACGCTCACGTGGGGTGCATCGTGATCGACGATGAAGGTCACACTCTCACGCTCGCGAGTCAGCGCATCGGCAGGGCTGTTCGACGGTCGATCGCTGGCGAATCAACTTCACTCGGTAAGACCCTGACGGGAACGAGGACGTATCCCAGGCGAACGTTTTCTCCGTGATCGGCTCCTCGGTGAGCTCGATCCAGTCGGGCCAACCTTCCTTGCGCACCTTGAGAGTGAAGCCGAGATCGTCGTCATTGGGGTCGCTCGCGTCCCAGCGCACGTTCAGACGGGTCTGACGCGCGGCACCGTCGGCAGTGCTCAGGTCCGGGACATCGAGCCGGCTGATTTCTGGAGCCAGGTTCGAGGTGCGGAAGCTCAGGGAAACCGACCGCAGCTCGGGCGTGAGTCGCGGGTCCTTGGTGGCGAGCTTGACGCGATACTGGACGAACCGGCCCGGCGGCGAAGCGACCGACGAGGCGGTCGGATCGGTCTGGTCGACCGACCAAGCGGACCAGGTCTCGTCGGGGTCACCGACGTTGCCCGATCGAGCTTGAAGCGCGATCGACGTGCCGGGCGGCTGATCGCCTCGCCAGCTCAGAGCACCGAATCGGCTGACGAGCTTGGTGTCGTGAACCTCGGAGACCAGCTGGCCCACCGCGGCGTGGCCCGGAGACGAGCTTGAACGACCGAGCCGGGGTCGCCGGTTCCCATCAGGATCCCGCCATCGGGCTCCGCCAGCAGCGAGAGGATCTGACCGTGATCCAGCTTGGCGATCGGCGCGGTCTCCTCGCCGCGGTTGCGAACCTCGTAGAGCTGGCCCTCGGGCCCGGTGCCGACCAGGAGTCGGTCGTTCGACCAGGCCAGGGCGTGGACCAGCGCCTTGACTCTCAGGACTTCCCGGGGCACGCCGTCGGCGTCGATTCGATAGACGGCGTTATCGCCGGGCGAGATCGGTCTGGGAGCGGCCGAGCCCCCTTGAGGAGAGCGGGGTGCCTGGCGGCCTCGCCTGGGCGACCAGGTCCGGCGGAGCCTGGACCTTTTGAACCGGTCCGGGATCGTCGTTGCCCGGGATTGGGCTGGTCCGGGATCTCGATCGCGGAAAGCCCCCGTCGAGCGATTGCGGCAAGCCCGCCTGCGTCAGAAACAAGGAGCTGCGCGTGTTGGTCGCTCCGCCGGCCTCGGCCGCTGTTCCGGCGTAGAGTGCTCCGTCCGCACCCCACGACAGGGTCCGGACTTCCGACTGAGGCGCGTCGAACAGGATCGAGACTTTGCCGTCGGCGGCCACTCGATAGATCAAGCCCTCGCCGTCGCTGCCGGCGTAAACCGAACCATCGGGACCGATTGCCACGCAGAGCAGATGCGTGGCCTTGCTGTCATAGACGAGCGACCATTTGCCGTCGCTCGCTCGTTTCCAGAGCTGACCGTTGGGACCGGTGGCCGCGTAGAGGTTGCCCTTCGGGTCGGCGGCAAGGTCCCAGATGTACTGGACCTTCGGGTCGGGCCGCGAGCCAGGGTGCTTGGGGTCGGTCAGGTTGACAACCTGACCGCCGGGACCGGTCCCCACGAAGACGGTTTCATCCGGGCAGACCGCCAGCGACAGGGCCTGAGAGTCGCTCGAATCGTAAGCGACGGTCCAGGCTGCGTCCTTGCTTGGCTCGCGGCGAAAGACCTTGCCGGCGTCGCCGGTGGCGGCGAACAAGGCGCCCGAGCGGATTCGTGCCAGATCCCAGACCCGCTCGGCGCCGATCGTGCCGAGCGGGGAGATCGCATGACCGAGCCGGACCCTCCCGGTGTCGGAGACGACCACGCCTTCCCGGTGAGACTTGGCGAACGCGGCCGGCCCTTCCTGCCGCCAGGTTTCGTCCTTGGCCCATCCGGCCGGCAAGCCCAAGGCATGCCAGCAAAAACCCATCCACGGCCAGCCCAGACCAACCGTGATAAATCCCGAAACCGCCGTCGCCGATCGCCGCCACTCGATCGCTCATGTCGTTCCTCGTGATCATTGGGTAGGGCAAGAGCCCGAGCACCTCAATGATGTAACGATAACGACAACCCCGCGTCCTTGGCCACCGTGAACTTGAGCGACTGCACTGCCTTCCACGACCCGGCCGGTCGAAATCGACGCGACCAGATCGGACCGGATCGGTGCGACCGGTACCTCGCGCTTGGAAGCGAAGACGGCCCGCACGCTGCCCGGCAAGTTCGGTAAAGCCTGCCCCTGCACCGACAGCCCGCGTTCCGGCGAGGCGACGTGAAGGTAGACCGCGGTCCGCTTGGGCTCGGTCTGGACCCGAATCGCATGGACGACGCCTCCAGGTCGCGTGGCTCCAACAGCGTGGGATCGTTGCGGAACCTTCTGCGGATGCTGTTGCCCATGTCGCAGAAGACCGCCTCGTGCACGCCTTCCGGGAAATCGCTGGGAATCGGCAGCGCCACTTCAACCGTCTCGCGCTCTCCCTTGAACGGCTTCAACGTGACGAACGCCTTGAGCGTTTGGCCCGGCTCGATCGTGTCGGAGAGCAGCCGGACCGACTCGATTTGAGCGATCTTGCGGCCAGGCTCGATCTGGACGTTGCAATCGATCGATTCGATCCGGACCGGCGCCATCGAGTTTCGGACCAGGATGTTGACGATCGAGGCGAGCGGGCTGAACAAAGCCGAGGCCCCCATCTGGCCTGTGTAGCGGGGACCGCTGAAGGTGTCCGAGAAGGTGATCGGCTCCATGTCCTTCAGACGGATGGTGGCGCTCGAGCTGCGCGGTCAGTTCCTCGGGCAGGTTTCCCTCGGTGTCGATGGCGTTGGTGAGCACCGACATGATCAGCGCACGACAGAAGGCCCGGTTCGCGCACCATCCGCACGTGATAAGTGTGCGCGTCGGCGAATTGGCCGGTCTTGACGTGCACCGAGAGAGGGAGCAGGTCGGGCTTGGGGCCGACCCGGCCGGCGACGCTTGTGCTGACGTCGGTATCGATCACGCCGACGATCTTGAGCGGCGAACCCATCTTCATGCTGACGCTGGCTCGAGGATAAACGGTGTGGATGTACCCGGTCATCATGGGGAACTCGCACGCGCCCAGGCTGAACATCGGGTGGCCGAACCCGTAGACCCGATTTCCCTCGACGTGGGTCACCGTGCCGATTCCCGACAGGTCGAAGTCACCCGTGACCAGGGCGATGGACAGCGGAGCACCCGGGACCAGCGGCCGGTCGCCTTCCTCGCGGACGATTCGATCGGACGCGGCCCCTCCCGACATCGGGGCCATGCCCAGCGGCCGCAGCCGCTCGGCCAGCAGGCTCAAGGCCCGAGGCCCGAAACCCGAGGCCGCCAGCGGCGTGACGATCGGCGTCATGCCCCCCATTCCACCGCCGGAAACCGTGATCGGCAACGGCGGATATCGGGGCGTCTTCTCCATCGTCGGCCAGTCCCAGTCCATCGATCAGCGGGGCGAAAGGAACGCACCGACGCATGGAACTGCTGGTTCTTGCCGAGCTTCCTTCGATTCAGCCGCGATCCGGCGGTCGTTCGAGCGCACGTATTGGATCATCTGCGAGAACGGCGTCACGCCGGCGATCGGGTCCTTGGCGAACTCCCAGGCGAATGCCACGGCCCCCAGCAATTTGCCGTCGATATAGATCGGGCTGCCGCTCATCCCCTGAATGATCCCGGCATGCTCCAGGTTGCAGCCGGTCAGCCGGCAGAGCACCATGTCGCGGCCCGGGCTCACGTCGCGCATCACGCCCAATACCTCGGCACCAAACTCCTCGAGCTTGGTGCCGACCATCACCGTGCGACCCACCCCTTTCATGCCGGGGCGGATCTGGCTCACGTCCCAATAGGATTTGGGATCGGGCTCGCTGGCGCGTGCCCGACCTCCCAGCACTGATCCCAACGCGACCAGTACGGCGAGCATCATGGCCATCAACCGCTTTTCGCGATCCGATGTCAGTTTCATCGACGGGATCTCCCTGGAACGGGGCGAAACGAACGCGATTAGCCCAGGAAGAGAAACGAGAATCGGAGCGAGGCAGTGCGCGCCGTATCATCGAGTTATTCAAGGCGTTACGGCAATGCTCACTTCTTCGGAAGATCAACGAAGTCGCGGGGAGACCGACCGGCATGCAGCCGATCCGCTACCTTTGAAATCAGTTCCGTCCTGGATCACTTCATCTAATACTATGATACGTTTAACATCGAGTCAACCAATAGTTCACGCGGTTCGCGCGCAATGTTCATAAAAAGTTTCGTCAGAACCCTTGCAATCGGCATAACGCGGGCTTCGCGGTTTCGACACATGAGGCTGAAACGGCGCTACTTCAATGCGAAGATGCCTCGCTTCTTGCCGAATCGGGAGTGCGTCGTCTCCGGCTCGGCCGCGCGGCGAGTCGATCATTCATCTTGGTCGTGTTCCGGCTCCGAGGCCGGATCGGGATCGCTCGCAGCCGGAGCACGCTTGCCAAAGACTTGGCGAAGTAATTCGACCCGTTCTCGCGCGAGCGATCGACGCAGCCTGCGAGCGTACAGACGGGTTGCTAGCCAATCGAGCAATGCCACGGCGAGCAGGATCAAGATCAAGACGATAATGACAAACCAGACTTGCACGAACGCCAGGTTGGCCTTTCCAGCAACTCGCGGCTCGATCCGCGCGCCGATCCAGATCCCCAACGCGAGGATCAACATGATGCCGACGCCTAGCCCGCGTCGTAGGTCTTGGCGGACGAAATAACCGCGGTCGAATTCCGAGAGGTTCGGGTCTCGAGCTCGCGACTCATACCATTGCCGGAGGCCGAGGAAAATGGCGATAAACGTGATGCCCGTCGACATCAACACGCCGCTCGACGTCAAATCCTGAGCGATCGGCATCGGCGGAACTCCCGATGACAGTCGCGCAATCGTTGTAAACGCGTATCGTCCACCCAAGCCCGAGTGCGCAACTCGGAAACCGAGCGAAGCTCAGTATTGGTCCTGCCGCGTGAGCTGCTTCTCGACGAGGTCGGCCCGCCGCGCGATTTCCACCAAAGCATCACGAACGTCCTCGGTACGTACTGTATCGCGCGGGAAGGTTCGAGACATCACAAACATCGGAGTCCCGAGTACGGTATGGATGGAGATACTGCCGTAAGTCAGGTGGGCGTTGAGGCTCAGGGCGTATTCGAAGTAGGCCGGATCAGCAGGGCCGCAGATCGAGAATACCGACAAGTAACGCTCGTTGTTCTTCCCTTCCGTCGCCTCGATCATCACTTCCTGGAGACGGTCGCCGGGTTGGGGGAGAATGACCCGAAACGTGTCACGGCACCCCTGGATGAAACAATCCAGCCCGTCGGCACTGTCCCGAACCAAGCGTTCCGTATCGCGCAGACGGTGAATCGCGAGCTGAAGGGACTCCGCCAGCTCAGCGGCGTTATTGAAGCGCTCTGCCGGCGACTTGGCCAGGCAGCGCTCCAGGATTTCCACCAACACGCCGGGAACCGAAGCGACGATCTCGCGAACGTCCGGGACCGGCTGATTCTGATGGAGTTGGATCAATTGGCTGATCATGTCGGCCGAGAACGGTAAGCGGCCAGAGAGCGTGTAGAAAAGCATCACGCCCAATGCATAAAAGTCCGAACGCGGGCTGGCCGGCGTTCCTTGGAACAGCTCGGGCGCCATGAATGTTGGCGTGCCCGCCAGCGGAGCTCCGCCCTGAGCCAACTCATCGAGCCGGCTCACCAGGCCGAAATCAGCCAACTTCGCGACACCTCGGGGGGTCAAGAGAACATTGGCCGGCTTGATGTCGCGGTGCACCAAACCCGAGTCGTGGGCGGCTCCCAGCGCCAGCACGACCTGCCTGGCCAACTCCGACGCGCGAATCGGCTCGAGCGGACCTTCTCGAACCAGCGATTCACGCAGCGTCATGCCGCCCGGGACGTATTCCATTTCGATGAAGTGAAATCCGATCCGCGCTGCCGAGATTATGGATCGTGACAATGTTGGGATGAAGCAAATTGGCGGCCACTCTGGCCTCCGCCCAGAACTGCTCCCGGGTGACCGGTTGCTTCATGACCAGAGCTGGGTCGATGACCTTCAAGGCGCACGGCCGGTGCAAACCCAGGTGCTTCGCTTTGTAGACGCAAGCCATCGAGCCACGGCCGAGTATGGACTCGATCCGATACTCACCGAGCTGCCGGCCCAGCAGAGCGTCCGGGTTAAAGCGCCGGGAAACGTGCGGGGAATGCTTCGGAACCGGCGATATCTGATCGACCGTCTCCTCGAGCGCGGCCTTCCCAACGACGCGCGGAACCCGGCGCAAGTTGCCACCGTCGCTATCGACCGCTAATCCAGGCCCGTCCACGACTTTCGGGTTTTTCTCGTGTCGGGCCGACTTCGCCTGCGAACGCGATTGAGTACGGTCTCGCATAAATGACTTTTTACTAACTCCTTATGATTCAGGACTTTACGACGGTGATCCTTGCGTCTTTCTCACACGTCACCGCTGTTCTCGTCGAATGAATCGTGCTACCAATTCAAAAGACGATCCACACACTCTAAGCGACATAGTATTCGGACGATCGCGCTGAAAATCGACCCGATGGCGCAAAGATTCGTCCAAAAGTCTTTCAACATAAGCGGTTATGAAATGATTTAATATTTCGCGTCGAGGTTTTGCATCCATGCAATCGGCAGAACCGATCCGTCCGCGCGGGCGTAAGGGCTCGGCGGCGACGGACGGCTCCGCGGCGGCAAAATCCATGACGAGCCAACTAAACACCCATGCCATCGCTGAATGACCTGGAAAAGGTCGCATCGGTCGATTTTCTTCAAACGTTGTAGGTCGACGATGAAGTCGAGCCGCCTCGGCCGGTCCAGTTGGTATGGAAGAACTGCCCGCGGGGCCGATCGGCGCGTTCGTATGTATGGGCACCGAAGTAATCGCGCTGGGCCTGAAGAAGGTTGGCGGGGAGCCGATCGCAGCGGTAACCATCGTAGTAAGCCATGGCCGCGCTCATCGCCGGGGCGGGGATGCCGTGGGTGATCGCGGCGGCGGCGGCGCTTCGCCAACCGCTTTGGCAGCGCTCGACCTCGCTCTGGAAATAGGGGTCGAGCAAAAGGTTGGTGAGCTTGGAATCGCGGTCGAACGCTTCTTTGATTTTTCCCAGGAACGCGCTGCGGATGATGCAGCCGCCTCGCCACATCAAGGCAACGCCGCCGCGGTTGATCTCCCACTTCGACTCCCGCGCCATCGCATCCATCAAGGCGAATCCTTGAGCGTAGGAAACGATTTTGCTGGCGTAAAGAGCGTGTTCGATGGCGTCGAGTGTAGACCTTCGGGTCGAGGTGAGGTTCGATTGCGGGCCCCTTCAGCAACTTGGAGGCAGCGACGCGTTCGTCCTTCTGGGCCGACAGGCAGCGCGCGAAGACGGCTTCGCCGATCAAGGTGAGTGGCACGCCCAGGTCGAGCTGCCGCGATCACGGTCCATTTGCCAGTCCCTTTCTGTCCGGCTGCGTCGAGAATCAAGTCGACCAGCGGCTGATTGGTCTCCGGGTCGATGTAGGCCAGAATGTCGCGCGTGATCTCGATCAGGTAGCTGTCGAGCGGCCCTTGATTCCAGCGCGCGAAGACGTCGTGCATGGCGGCGGGGTTCATCCCCAAGAGGTTCCGCAGCAGGTGGTAAGCCTCGCAGATCAACTGCATGTCGCCATATTCGATGCCGTTGTGCACCATCTTGACGAAATGGCCGGCCCCTTCAGGCCCGACCCAGTCACAACACGGCGTACCGTCGGCGACCTTGGCGGCGATCGCCTGAAAGATCGGCTTGACGTGCGGCCAGGCCTCCGGGTTGCCGCCGGGCATGATCGAGGGACCCTTGAGCGCCCCTTCCTCACCGCCCGAGACGCCCGTGCCGACGAAGAGAAGCCCCTTGGCTTTCAAGTCCCGGGTGCGCCGGGTCGAGTCGTCGAAATGGGAATTGCCGCCGTCGATCAGGATATCGCCGGGCTGGAGCAGGGGAACCAACTCGTTGATGACGTCATCGACCGCGGGACCTGCCTTGACCATGATCATGATCTTGCGAGGCCTCTTGAGTGACGCGACCAGGTCGGCAGGCGAGTGTGTGCCAACGATCTTCTTTCCCTTGGCTCTCCCGTTGACGAACGCATCGACCTTGGATGTCGTGCGATTGAACACGGCCACGGTGAAATCGTGGCTCTCCATGTTCAGGACAAGGTTCTCACCCATCACGGCCAGGCCAATCAGGCCAATGTCGGCGGTCGGTGCTGTTGTCGCCATGTTGCGACCCTCATCTCTTAACGGCGTCAATTGGGGATCAATCGAAACCGGATTGTATCAGGCACTGAGCCGCATTTCGACAGTTCGACGTGATGGGAAAAGTAGGTGCGAAGGCCGGACCGTCGTCGTATGATGATGGCGATGATCCCTGTCCATCGCAGCGCGGCGAAAGGAACGGCACAACTCGCACGCAAGGGAGGCCAATCGATGAGCGGCGCATCGTCCGACCGGAACTTATTGCTGGGGATCGTGGCCTTGCAGATGGATTTCATCTCCCGCGATGCGCTCATCGGGGCCATGCATCAGTGGACACTCGCAAAATCAAAGCCATTGAGCGAGATTTTGGTCGCGAGTGGGGCCCTCGACCCAGCGGATCGAGCCGTCCTGGAAATCCTCGTCGAACGACACATCGCCCGACATGGCGGCGACCCCGAGCAGTCTCTCTCTTCACTTGAGATCGTCTTGCCGGCCCGAACGACGCTGGAGATGTTCGATGATCCCGATCTCAAGCAAAGCCTGAATAAGCTGGGCACAGCTCATACACTCGCCGCGCCCGGAGTCGACCCAGATCGAACGGGCTTGTGGGATGCGATTGGCCAAGAATCAGTAGGCCGGTATTCCATTCTTCAGTTGCACGACGAGGGGGGGATCGGAAGTGTCTTTTTGGCGACGGATGGGGAGGTCAATCGCGAGGTGGCGCTCAAGCAGCTCAAGGAGGAGGTCGCGACGGATCCTCAAAGTCGAGCTCGGTTTATCTTCGAGGCCGAGATCACCGGCAACCTCGAGCACCCCGGGGTCGTGCCTGTCTACGGACGCGGCGTCCAACCGGATGGGCGGCCCTACTATGCGATGAGATTCGTCCGTGGAGATAATCTCAAGGTCGCGGTCGACCGATTTCACAAAAACTCGGCTCTAAAAACGGATGCTGGGGCACGACGGCGGGAATTTCAGAAATTATTACGGCGATTCTTGGTGGTCTGCGAAACCATGGCCTATGTCCATAGCCGCGGCGTGCTGCATCGCGATCTCAAGCCCCGCAACATCCTGCTCGGGCCGTACGGCGAAACGCTGATCATCGATTGGGGCCTGGCAAAGGTGGTGGGCCGTGCCGAACAAGCAGAGCCGTTCGACGCCACCATACGACCTCCGTCCGGCAGCGGATGTCCAGCCGCACGGTGGCTGGCTCGAAGGTTGGCACCCCGGCTTATATGAGCCCCGAACAAGCGCGAGGAGAAAACGATCACCTTGGACCGGCAACGGACATCTACAGCCTGGGTGCGACCCTTTACTACGTGGTGACGGGCAAGTCGCCGTTCATGGAGGAGGATATTCCCGCGGTCCTTCGCAAGGTCGAACGCGGAGAATTTCTTTCCCCGCGCAAGCAAGTCCCGGTGTGGACCGGGCGCTCGACGCGATCTGCCGTAAAGCGATGGCATTGAAAGCAGAGGACCGCTATCCGACCGCGCGCGCCCTCGCCGACGACCTCGAACACTGGCTGGCCGATCAACCGGTCTCGGCGTATCCGGAGCCGCTCATCGCGCGCGCCACCCGCTGGGTCCGCCGGAGAAAGAAGTTGGTCGCCACCGCGGCCGGCCTGCTCGCGTTCGCGTTCCTCGCCCTCATCCTGCACGATTGGAGCATTAGTGCGGAGAAGGCTCGAACCGCCGACCAGCTCGTGATGACGCGAAAGTCGCTGAGGGAGTTGCTCAATGTCTCTGGTGTGAGCTTGGCATCCGTTCCGAACACCGAGAAACTACGCGAAAAGATCGCGAATTCGGCTCTCAAATCGTACCGCAATCTCGGTGAACGTTTTCCCAATGACCCCGGTGTTCGCCTGGAAACGGCGCAGGTTCATCGTTTGATCGGTGGCGTCGAGCGCACGACCGGGCAGTTTGCAACGTCGCTCGCGGCCTACGACCAGGCGATTGAGATTCTGACCAAACTGTGCGACGAAGATCCGACATCCACCGTGTACAAGCGCTGGCTCACCGAGGCATACAAGGATCGCGGAGCCCTGTTTTTGATGAACGGCAAATCCCGGGAGGCGGAACGGGATTCTCAAATGGCGATCCTGCACGCCGAGGGCTTTTTCACCACGCCGCTCGATCCCAACTACCGTCGAGCCAAGGGCGCGGCACTGATCAACCTATCGGAAGTCAAGTTGATGAAGAAGGAACATGAGCCGGCAAGGCTGGCCGCCCATCAAGCCGTCGAACTCTTCAAACCGTTGGCCGACGTGAGCGAACCGACCGATCGCACCATCACGGACCGATGGCACATGGCGCTCGCACTCACGGATCGAGCGAGCGTGTTCAAAATGACGGGCCAAACCGCGGATGCGCTCCGAGACTTCGATGCCGCGGAACATTACGCATTGCTGACGTTGCATGATGCCCCGACGAATAACGACGCCCGATACCAACGAAACATTACTCTGATTCGCAAGGGAGAGCTCCTCGCTCTCGATCCAACGACTCGCGATGAAGCTCTCAAGTGCTTGAATGAATCGATCGGCGATCTGGAACTGCTCGTCAAGGACTTCAATGAGAACACCAGTTACCCAGAGGGGCTCGCATTCGGCCTGAGCCATCGGGCGAACGTTCAACTCGCGATCGGGCGTGTCGAGCTCGCCGCGGCGGACGCTTCAGCAGCACGCCGGCGTCTCGAAAAACTGATCGACGACCAATCCCGGTCTGGACCCTTCGAAAATGTGGAGTACGTTAGTTCTCTCGGACGGACATTCGAGATCTTAAGTCGAATCACGATTGCAAAGGGCGACACGAAAGCCGGCCGCGATCACCTGATCAAGGCGATCGACAAGCTCACGAGATGCGTGCGGATCGATCCATTGCGGCGGGTCGATGAGGACCTGTCCGTTGAGTGCAAAGCGCGCCTCGAAAAGTTGGCGGAGACGGTTCCGAACAGGGCCAAGAACTAGGAAGCCCCGATCCAATCGACCGCGATTGGCGATCGCGAATCGCCGATTTAGTCGGATGGGGCCGGCGAATTGGATCCGAGTCGGAATACCGAAGCCCAGGCCGCGAGTCACCAATTATTCGAAAGTGAAGATCTTCAGGAACTCAGTCTCGGTCAGTGACGAGAGGTTATAGAGAGTCAAGGTCCCGTTGATTTCGTGCGTTCCTATCGCGTCCGTGTAAACGATCGTGCCACTGCCTGTTCCGTGAAGGAGTGTTCGGGGCGGTGAGCGCCTTCCGGAGGCGGCGTTTGGGTCGATCGCCGTGAAGGAACAAGAAACGGTGAATGGCGATTGGCTCGCCGCTGTGATATTGACAGCCCTCGGCCAGAGGCTCTTTTTGCCTGTATCCAAGTCCACATATCGGATACTTACCGATGTGCCATTGAGGAAGTTATGCTGCTGCGCGGCCGTTTCGAATTCCAGGAGCACTGGCACCGCGACGCCGTTCTGCCAGATAGGCGAATACGCGACAAGGTTGCCAATCGTATCGATCACGCGCTTGCCTGCCGGTTTTGCCTTCGCTTTCGCCATTACGCCACGCCCTCTCTCTGAGTCGCATGCTCAAGACTTACTTCCTCGAAACGTTTTCATGCCATGTGAATCAAGCGGACACGCGCTCCGCGCACCCACATGATCAGCAGGTGTGCCGGCGATGATCACGCGTGCCCGTGGCGACGCGGGAGACCGGCGCAAGAAGTATCAAGGCTGTATGCTTGTAAGATTGGTCAATTTTGTACCGCTGAGTGTCTGGGATTGGCCCTTCGCATCCGTATAAACGACCGTACCGGTGCCAGTTCCGTGAGTAGGCCTTCGCCCTCCGCCGCCAGGGGCCTGGGGTGAGGGCTGCGGTGTCGTTTCGCCGTTGGGATCGAGTGGCATTCCAACAGGTTGTTTCGCCGAAAACGTCGAGACGACGTAGTAGTATGGCTTGGAACCGACACCATTCGCGATGTAGGCATCTCTCAACCAAGGCCAAATGCTCGTGTAGGTCGTACTGCCCACTGTTTGCGAGTAATTAATCTGCTTTGTAGTGGGATCACCACCCGTGTAATTCGTCAGGTCGGTCGGATTCGAAAAATCCACGCGGACCAACACGGTTTCTCCCGGCCACCAATAGGTTTGATAGACCGTGGTGGATGCCGAGTTACCGGAACTCAACGGTCGGGCGGCGGTTGGATTAACAAAAACCATTCCGAACACCAGACCCAACGCGAGTACATGTTTTTCCAGATATTTGATCCAACGAAATCCGAGCGACCGTCTGCTCATTTATCCCTCGGTCCGCGTTTGTTCGCGGTGCAAACAAACAATGACATCGATCTCAATCGATCCTTGCGCACCTTAAGGTTAGGGACTGCACTGCATCGAGTCAATATGCTTCCCTTTGGTAATTCATGACGCTTATCTTGATAAACGGTGTAACTAGATATCAGGAAGGGAGATCGACGACATGGATCGGAAGGAGTTCGACCGGGCACGGTCTTCTGCGATCAGTTCGCGGACCGAGTGCCCGTTGCGCAAGGATTATCGTGCGCCGAGTATCCGATTACCTCACCGGCCCTTTCTCGCGAGATCCGACGGTATTGCGCAGTTAATTCCCGTCGTGGATCAGGTCAGAGAAGCATTCCACGTTTCGAATTCGCTCGGACGTGAAAGCTTCTCCCACCAGCATCACGGGAGCAGATCGATTAACGGCGATCCCTGCTTCAGGCCTGGCAAGTGGACGTGGCCTGGCCATCCGCGGGCACGATTGTCAAATCAGCGTAACGAAATCGCCCCGGCCGATCCGGGATCAGGTTCTGGGTTTCGATAGATTTCGAGCTGGCGATCGATCAAGTTGACGATCCAGTAATCGGCGATGCCCGCCAGAGCATAACGATGGGCCTTGACCACGCGATCGTAGCGCAAAGAGCTGTCGCAGACCTCGACCAGCAAGTACGGCCGTAGTTGGGTGTTTGGTCGAATAATCGCGCAGACTGCCTCCACCACGGCCACGTCGGGATGCGGTTGGTAACGTCGACCCAGATCGAGCGTCTTTTCTTCTCGGACGACGTATTCAGGACCGAACGCCAGCCCTGAGCGCGTCGCCTGCCAGAGCCACGGCCGTGTCGTGAGGCGGATTGGTGGTCAATTCGATGAGTTCTCCATTGATCAGCTCGACGTGATGGTCTTCGAACAAACCCATTTGATCCAGTTGGCGATACTGCTCCGCAGTCCATCGCCAGCGTCGTGGGCCGGCCTTACCGGTATTCGTGAGAAGTCGCTAAGGTCTTCGGCCGTTCGTGGATCGTCAACCGTCGCCATCGGCTTCATCCTTCTGGTTGTTGAACTCGGTAACGACTCCATCGATTCCTCATGGCAGGCCTCATCCCAGTCTTCCACTGTGGCCGTTCGGGAAGCAACGCCTCGAAGCGGGCGAGTTGGGCGTTCATGTAGTCGCCCGCGAAGGTGCCGGCGAAGAACCGGGGGAGGGCCTCCTCGAAGAACCGCTGCCACGACTCCTCTTCATGGCCGGGGTCGATCGGGTAAAAGAGCACGCCGTTGGCCTTGGCCGCGTTCCAGTCGCCGAGGGCGTCGCCGACCATCAAGATTCGAGTCGGCTCATAACGGCCGACGGCCGCCAGGGCCAGATGTTCCTGCTTGCTCCCTCGCTCCTGGCCGGCGATCAGACCGACATAACGATCGAGGCCGTGCTCCTCCCATTCGCGTTCGAGCGCCTCGCTGGGCGTCGCCGAGACGACCATGACGTCGGCCTTGCCCTGCATGCTCTCGAGCGACTCGCGCACGAACGGGAACGGCGGGACATCCTTGACGATGTCGCTGATCGTTTGGTTGACCGCCTCGCTCCACTCGAGCGCCAGCGTCGAGGTCGGGATCGCCGGTCGCCGCCACCTCCAGCTTGAGCGCCGGGTTGGAGAGCCTGGTCTTCGCGCGCTAGCCATTCCCGAAGGCCCAAGAGCGCGGGCAGCCGCGGGCGACGGCGGATCACTTCGGGACGCTCGGCCAGGAGATCGATCGTCACGACCAGCCCGGGAAAACGGTTGACCCCACGCCACTTCGAATAGAGATTGACGAACTCGGCCGCCTCGCGGACATACTTGGAAATCGCCGCCAGCCGGTAGTGCTTGATGATGTTTGGTATAAAGCATTCTTTGTGTTTCACTTCCATTGTGTCGAAGGCGCATCCGTCGCTATCGATGCCGATGAAGAAGTCGCTGGTTTTCACGAAGTTGCGCAGGGGCGACTGTGGATCGATTGGCGCAGTCATGCGTGGCTCCACGTGGATTCGCGGGTGGCGATGTCGGCGAATAGCGCTCAGTTCAGGCGCGGCTGTCGTGTCGTAAGATGTTGGTGAAGAACGAGTTTACCAGGGTTTCAGCCAGTCGGTGTCGGTGCGGGCAGCTTTAGCGAATCGTATTCCGCGGGAAGTAGGTTGTCCAGTCGTTGGCTCGGCGACAGTCCGATGTTCCATTGCAGCCATGAGAGCACGGCTCTGCGTTGCGCGGCGCGAGCGTCGGATGGGTTTTGCCGTGATTTGCTGATCCGGAGCGGCGGCCTCCGGGAACAACCTTCAGGTCGATTGAGAGTCGGTGCCTGATCTGGTATGTTCAATGGTCACGCTTGCGAGGAAATGGCGTACACTTGCCAGTGACGTTGGTCGTATCGCCGCGTTCCTGGAGCGATTCGCCCGGCACGTGTCGTCATGAGCGAGTCCGGGGAGGGCCAGCATGGGGAGCTCCGATAGACCGAAGTCGGCGGACGGCGTTCCGCTCGACCTGCTTTCGGTGATCCGCGGCTCCGGCGTGCTGGGCAGATGCCAGCTTGCCGAGATCAAGAGCAAGATCGTCCAGGGCGACTATCCGCTCGACTCGGTCGACCTGGCCGAGCGGTTGGTCCAGGACAAGATCATCACGTCGTTTCAGGCCAAGCGGTTCCTGAGCAACAAGCCGCAAGGCCTGATCGTCGGCCGGTACATCATCCTCGACCGGATCGGCTCGGGATCGATGGGGCGGGTTTACAAGGCCCATCATCAGATGATGGACCGAGTCGTCGCGCTCAAGATCATCGCGCCGGAGATCGCGTCCAACGATCGCGTGGTCGCCCGATTTCAGCGCGAGATGAAGCTGGTCGGCCGGCTCGATCATCCCAATGTGGTTCGCGCCTACGACGCCGATCAGATTAACAAGATCTTGTACATCGTGATGGAGTACGTCTCCGGCCGCAGCCTGGCCGAACGGCTCAAAAAGGGGCCGATTCCCGCCGCCGAGATGATCGATTACGCCGCGCAGGTCGCGCTGGGACTGGCCCATGCCCACGAGCAGGGGATCGTCCATCGCGATATCAAGCCTTCGAACATCCTGATCACCGACGAGCGGAAGATCAAAGTCCTCGACCTGGGCTTGGGCGTGCTGATGGAAGCGGACGACGCGGCGACGTTCGCGACGGCCGACGGAATCGCGGTCGGCACCGTCGACTACATGTCGCCCGAGCAAGCGTGCGGCCGAGAAGTGGACGGACGCAGCGACCTGTACGGCCTGGGCTGCTCGATGTATCACCTGATGACGGGCAAGCTTCCGTTCCCGGGTGCTTCGCCGATCGAGCGGCTCGGCAAGCGGATCAGCGGGCGGCACGTCCCGATCACCGAGCACCTACCCGACCTTCCCGTCTCAATTCGTTCGGGTCCTGGACAAGCTGCTGGCCCACAAGCCCCACGAGCGGTATGCGACGGCGGCCGAGGCGGCCGATGCCCTCCAGAGCCTGATCCGGCCCAAGAACCAAGGCGAGCCCTCAGCCCTCGGTCTCGCCGCCGCCCGCGCAAGCCGACAAGCCGGCCGCGAGTGACGGCAAAACGCCCCCCGAGCCGAAACCCGCGCCAATGGCACGCCGCCGCCATCGCCACCGATCGTGAAAGTCAGTCCCAGCTACCCGAGTTGGTTTGCGCCGGTTGCCCGATTCGTCGAGCGACGTCCCCGCGGTGCGATCTTGGCCTTGCATTCTGACCTTGGGTTTGACCTTCAGCGCGGGCTTGGTGCTTGGGTGGTCATTGAAATGAAGTGTTCAGTGTTCAGTGTTCAGTGTTCAGTGTTCAGCGATGGTTGCACCGCTCTTCGATTCAATGTACTGAACACTGAACACCGAACACTGAACACTATTGGCTTATCAATGATGCGACCCCGCTCCCGCCCCGACGGGATGACCGGTCGGCTTGGCTGGCCGCTCGGTTCGCGTGAAGATCGCACGAAGGGCATCGGCGAGGTGGGGATATTTGAATTGGTAGCCTAGCTCAAGTGCCTTGGCCGGCAGGACCCTCTGGCCGGTCGTGATGATGCCAGCCACTTCGCCGAGCACGAGCTTGAGTGCTTGATCGGGCGGTCCGAGCGGGACGAACCTTCGCCAAGGGGTCAAGCCGAGTCCGAAGCACGTCAGAGAACGTCTTGGAGAACTCGGCGTTCCGGACCGGGTTGGGAGCCGTCCCATTGATCGGACCGATGACGCTGTCGTTTTCCACGGCGAACTGGAAGATTCCCGCGATGTCGTCGATGTGAATCCAGCTCATCCATTGCTGGCCGCTGGCGAATCATGCCGCCGCCGCTGCCGATCGGGGCGCCCGGGCCGAGCTTGAAAATCGGCGTCATGATCTTGAGAGCGCCCCCGCTGGGAGCCAGCACAATCCCCGTCCGCACGATCGACCGCCGCACACCCAGGGTTTCGAGTCGCGTGGGAAACCTCTTCACACTCGCGGCAGACGACGGCCAGGAAATCCGTGCCCGAGGGGCTCGACTCGGTGAGCTCTTGATCCTTTTGAGGACCATAGAAGCCGATCGCCGACCCCTGAATGTACGCCTTGGGACGGGAGCTGGCTTGTTTGATCGCAGCGACCAAGTTCTCCGCGCTGTGAACTCGGCTGTCCCGAATCTTTCGCTTGATTTCCGGACTCCACCGGCCGTTGAAGATGTTATGGCCGGCCAGGTTGACGACTGCGTCGCAACCGTCAACCTGCTCCTGCCAGCGCCCCGACGTCGTGGGATCACCCGCAATGACTTGAAACGGCCACATCGACGGATCGCGACGAAGGTGGTCGGCATCTCGGGACAAAATGATGGGCTGATGACCACCATCCAGCAAAGCTCGACTGAGATGGCGGCCGATTAGTCCGGAACCCCCAGCGATCAAAACACGCATGATCAAATCCTCGCCGACAATCCTAGCCCGCTGCACGAACGTTATGCTCGCATAAGAGATCAAGCAGGCGCAATCAAACTAAGCGCGGCAAGGTGGATCGTCAAGGTGCGGGTTTCGACTACTGTCGAAGCTCGATCGGTGTCGGACGCGGAAGGACTGGTCATTGATCCATAAACTCCGGATGAAGTTTCGCTGAACGTGTTGGGCATCAGCCGGGCTCTTGATAACATTCCACGGAGAATGTTGAATGACCTGAGCTGAGTTGCATCGTCTCGACAGCGACCGTCGCCGATCGAGACGGCCCGGCCGCTGCAATGACGTCGGCTCGACACCCGGGAGTTTCGGTCGACATGTCTCCCAGCGTTCGCAAGTGGTTTGATTTACCTCGTCTCCTGCACACCTACAAAAGGCGAATGCCGCTGGTCCTGGTTAATGGTCTAGCCGAGCAGTCGGAGAGTTGGTTCGCCAACAGGGTCTCATCTGTCGCGGCAGTTCGATCTCAAGGTGCCCGAAATCCTGGTTTATGACGGAGACGCCCTCCACAACTGGATTGATTCCGGTGGCGACGTGACAATCGAGTATTTAGCCGATCGGCTCGGTCGGTTTCTCGACGAATTCGTTCAGCGGCCACCGTACTATCTCGTTGGGTCAAGCTTGGGATCACAGGTGATTTTGACTTATGCGATACGGCGACCCGAGAACGTTTCCAAGCTGGTCTTGATCTGTCCTTCCGGCGTTCACGGCGACGAAAAACTGCCTCTGATCGAGGGGGTTCAGCGCACGAACTACAACTCCCTAGTCAAGTCGGTGTTTCACCGCGATCATTTCTGGAGCGATCAGCTTGTGCGGGCATTTGAACGCAAGTTTCAGAACCGGAGATGGAAGAAGGGTGTTTTGCGAACCATTCGAGGAACGCTGGGCCACTCTGTGGCTCCGTTACTCCCGCTGATCGCTCATCCGACATTGGTCATTTGGGGAGCCAATGATCGCGTGCTCTCCGACGTGTCCGGGGCCGTCAGGGCGGCCGAACAGATCCCGCGCGTTCGCCAGGTGGTCATTCCCGACTGTGGTCACGCGCCTCAGATCGAGAAAGCGCGGTTGGTGAACGAGTTGATCTCGAAGTATTTGCGCGACAAGCTCCACACCATCCCGCCGGCCTCGATCCCTACCGTTTTCTTTCAGAGTCCACGGAGTCGCTCAAGTCTGGAGCGGGATTCGCGGTGGCTCCGTTGAAACTCGCGGCAAGCCGATGAACGATTTCACACTCTTCCTGGGAAAGTTCCTCCGGCAGGGGACGGCGATCGCCAGCATTTCGCCGAGCAGTCGTTGGCTGTCGGCAGCCGCATTACGCAACATCGACTGGGAACATGCCCGGGTTCTGGTCGAGCTTGGCGCGGGCACCGGACCCATTACGCGAGTGATCGGCGAGCGTGTCCGGCCGGACTGCCGGGTCGTCGTGATCGAGCGCGACCGTGATTTCGCCCGCCTTTTGCGCGAGCGCTTTCAGGACCGCCCCCAATTCGAAGTCGTCAAAGCGGACGTCCGGGAGCTGAAGTCGATACTGGCCGACCGCGGGATCGCGCGGGTCGATCATGTGATTTCGGGGTTGCCGGTCCCTTCCTTTCCTCGCGACCTTCAGTTCGATCTTTTCCGGAACATACGCAACGTCCTTCGCGCCGATGGAACTTTCAACCAGATCACGGAGTTACCCTGGGTTTACTGGCGGTTTTATCGTAGGTTCTTTGAAGACGTCCAATTTCGATTCGAGCCTCGCAACTTGCCCCCTGCGGGGGCCTATCTTTGTCGGGGCGTTCGGGACATCGGTTGAGCAAAGATGGGCTCGCCAGCGCGGTCGATAACGAATGGGTGCGGGGCGCACTCACCGAACGGCAGGGTCTTGGGTTCGTCCGCCGTTCGTGGCCTGGTGAACGCGGGCTTTCACTTGGTGCTCGGCTCCGTCTTGCCACGTTGGCCGAGATCGATCCGGTCCGCACCCAGGAGAGTATCCTCCGGCGATTGATCCGAAAGTCGAGCCAGACTCTTTTCGGCCGCGACCACCGATTCGATCAAATCGAGACGGTAGCCGATTTCCAAGCGAGCGTTCCGATCCGAACCTATGAAGCTCTCTGGGAAAACTACCTTCGCGATCGTTATCCGGTGTTTGAGGACTTGACCTGGCCGGGCCGCATTCCCTTCCTGGCACTGACCAGTGGCACGACTCAAGGAGCGACCAAGTACATTCCCGTTTCAAACGAGATGGTCGCCTCCAATCGCAAGGCCGCACAAACCGATGCTCGCGTTTCATCTCGGGTCTCGCCCGGATTCACGACTCTTTCATGGCCGGCTCTTTTTCCTGGGAGGTTCGACCAACCTGGAACAGCCGGCGCCGGGGGTCTACCAGGGCGACCTGAGCGCGATCGCTTCCGTCGAATTGTCGCCCCTCTTGAGACCTTACACGTTTCCGCCAGTGGAACTGGCACTGGAATCCGATTGGGACCGCAAGCTAAGCATGCTTGCCGAGCGGAGTTGCGCTGAACCGATCACCCTGGTCAGTGGGGTGCCGAGCTGGCTGTTGCTGCTGTTTCAGCGCATTCTGGACCACAGTGGCAAGAAGACCATCGCCGAAGTCTGGCCGCGACTGGAGCTTGTGGTCCACGGCGGCGTCAAGTTCGACCCGTACCGCGAATCGTTCCAATCGATCCTGGGCTCGACGGCGATCGGGCTTCAGGAGACCTATCCCTGTTCGGAGGGGTTCATCGCTGTAGGTGATCCCGACTCCGGCTGCCTTCGGTTGTTGGTCGATCATGGGTTGTTCTACGAATTCGTGCCGGTCGACGAGCTCGACTCGCCGCGACCGATTCGCCACTGGCTGGGAACCGTCCAAACCGGCGTAAACTATGCGATCGTAGTTTCCACCTGCGCCGGAATGTGGGCTCATGTGATCGGCGACACGATTCGATTCGAATCGCTGGATCCGCCCTTGATCTCGTTGACTGGCCGGACGAAATTCACACTTTCCGCGTTCGGAGAGCACCTGGTCAGCGAGGAAGTCGAAGGGGCGATCGCGTGCGCATCGAAAACGACTGGAGCGCGAGTCCGCGACTGGCACGTCGGCCCGATTTTCGAGGGCAGCTCGGGCTACCACCAGTACGTTGTCGAGTTCTTCAAGGAGCCGCTTGATTTCGAAGGGTTCCGGTCGACACTTGACGAAGACCTAGCGAGACGCAACGCCGACTATCAGGCACACCGGCGCGAGCGGTGTGTATCCCTGCGCCGGCCTTACTCGTTGCTCGCGCTGGCGGCTTCGAAGGATGGATGAGACGCCGCGGCAAGCTGGGAGGCCAGAACAAGGTCCCAAGGATGGACAACGCGGGAATTCTCACGAGCGAGCTGGTCGGCTTCTTGCGGCAAACCGACCAGGTCGTCTTCGAGGTTCGAAGTGGGGCCTGATCCACGCTGATCCTCCTTCAGCGGCTTACTGACGGGTTGCCTACAGCTCGGCCTGAACCGTCCGAACACTAGCCCGACGCGCGAGCGAGGGGAGAGCCGCCGCCGTTCCCCTCGCTCGCGCGTCGGGCTAATATGGGCTACGTGGGATGCAAACATAAACCGATGTAGACCGGAATGAATTCTATTTCACGACACACCAGCGTCGGCTCAGGCGGCGCGCTTCTTGTCCGCCACAAGCTCGACGATCTGACCGATCGAGTCCAAGTGCTCGACGCCCGCCTCGTACGCCTCGACCGTGATCCCGAAGTGCTCTTCCAGGAAAACGACCAGCTTGAGGGTCCTGATGGAATCCAGGATGCCTCCGGTGATCAGGGGTGTACGCGTGGTGAGCTCCCGGGGATCCTCGCCAGGTAGGAATTCTTGCAAGATGAAATGATGGACGACCTTGGCAATATCTTCCATGATGGCCTCGGAGGACTCCCACATTCGGAATGCAGTGCCCGTAAACCGAACGCGAGACGGTGAATCGATTCGACCGATCAATGAGGTCGAATAACGAGCCGTTTGCACAGTAACCGCTCTCCCTATTGCGGTCAATCCTGAGTTTTTCTGCAGAACGCAGTCGACTCATACCGACAGTTATCGCGATAGCGGGCTTGTGTCGAATCCGTCGGCGATGAATCTTGGTAGTCCATCATACATTGTTTCAGATTGACATCTTCGGTTCCAAGCATTACATCGACAAGCTTGAGCGACCAACGTCCGGCTTCACGTCTATCCACTCCACGCTCGATCGTGATGGAGTGCATGGGTCTGGGCGATTTGGCAATGGCGAGGTGCAATGTCGATGATAGCAAGGATGCTGCCGAGCCTTCGTCGTCGCCAAGTGACTTTTCTCGTGGGACTTGCGCTATCGTGTGGTTCGGGTTGCCACGGTTTTGCCAAGAAGCATGAAGCGAAGAGTATTCCGCAATATGGCGAGATCGACGCGAGCCAACCGGGCGAGCTCCGCAAAATCGCACTTCAACCGTACGCGATCGAGCCGCCGGACGAGCTCGAGATCATGGTGCGGCCACCGTTTCCCGACTGGAGCCCGCCGGGATCGTTGACCTTCCCGGTTCAAGCTGATGGGGTCGTCGACCTCGGTTTTGGCGGAAACGTCTACGTTTACGGTCTGACGCTGGCCGAAGCGGAAGAGCGGATTGCCAAGCACTTGAACGGTCTACCCCAGACGCCGGACACGAAACCCGCGCCAGCCTTACCAGGTTTCCGTCCGCGTGGCCAACGGGCAGAGCAAGTGCTACTACGTGATCGGGACGGTCACGACCCAAGGGCGCGTCAAGCTCACGGGTGGCGAAACGGTCCTCGACGCGATTCTGCAGGCCGGCCTGCGACCCAACAGTCTACCCGAGAAGGCGTACCTGGTCCGCCCGCATCCGCTGGGCGGTCCTGACCAGGTGCTCAAAATCGACTGGTTCGGTATCAAGGATCGCGGCGATACGCTGACGAACTACCAGGTAATGCCGGGTGATCGGATTGTCGTGCCAGGAACCAAGCCTCCCGGGTTGCTCAGCAGCCTGCTCGGAAATTAGCCGCCGGAAAACATGCGCGCGATCAAGAAGGCCGCGGCTGCGGCAATCCCGCCGATCAAGGTCGTTTGCAGAGCGGACCGGGCCGGCTGAGTCCCCGTGAATCGACCTTTGATGTAGCCGAAAACGAGCAGTGCCACGAGCGTCACGATGATCGAGATCAGCAGGCCCTGCCTCGTTTTCGCCACGACCATGTAGGGGGCGAGTGGGATCATCCCGCCGGCGATGTACGCACCGGCGATGGTCATCGCGCTGGTGAGTGCCCGCCTCGGGTCGGGTTCCTCGAGTCCCAGCTCGAATCGCATCATGAAGTCGACCCAGGCTGGATGGTTGTTCTGAAAAGCCCGCAGGATCGGCGCGATTTCGGCTTCTCCAAGCCCGTACTCGCGGAAGACATGAGCGACTTCCTCGCGCTCGACATCGGGAAGGTTGACGACCTCGATTTCCTCGCGGCGCTTCTCGCTGTCGTAATGCTCGGCGTCGCTCCTGGCCGCGAGGTAACCTCCCAGACCCATCGCGATCGAGCCGGCGGCGATTTCGGCGAGCCCGGCGGTAACGACCAGCGTGGTCGACACGTCGGTTCCGGACAGACCAGCCGCCAGGGCGAACGGGACGGTCAAGTCCGTCTGACATGCCGATCACGATGTCTCGAACCATCTCGCTGGCGGTGAAGTGGTGCTCGGTGTGGTGGATCTGGTGCATCTGGGTTCGGGTTCCTGGGATGATTTGGTCAAGCAACGTCGTAATCGGCGGATCAGTCGGGCTCGCCGCAGGCCCGGCGAGCGTCACGCTCGAACCAGTTGTCGCGATAGTAATGACCACCCTGGTACCATGCCAAGAGACTGGCCAATAGGTAAGCGGGAATGAACAGCCCGCCCCATCGCTCAACCTGCCGCACGTGAGCCTGCTCGTGGTCGCGGCAGAACTCCAGGCACCACGGGTCGCGGCCGATGATAACGTGGCCCAGTGTCATCGCGGAAAAACCGATCTTATCGGCGAACCAGCGGGAAAAGCCGCCGTGAAATTCGAGCGCACCGCTGTGACGCTGGACCTTCCCGCCTGAACACAGCGTCAAGACACCGGCCGTCAGACCCACCACGGTCGTGGGCGCCGCCCAGGCGTATCGCGCGAACCGACGCACGCGCCGTCCGCCATGGCGACGTGAGGGTCCCGAGGCGTCGGGCCGATCGAAAGAATGCAAATTCGACACAGGTCGAGTGCCCCCTGGTATAGTTGAGCCCGCTCGGTTATCTAAAAACACGTCCGTTTTTATTCTAAAGTACCGTACCTGCGCGATCCCGAGTGAATCGCTTCGGAGACCGAGTGCATGAAACCGCGACGATTGTTTGTGGCCAGTTGTATTGCCCTCGTTGCCTCGGCGTTCTCGTTCGTAACCCGGGGCGATATTCTGCCCGCGCTCGGCTCGACGTTCGACCTTAACCAGACGAGTCGTGGGGCAATCGCCGGCGCGGCCTTTCTCGGAATGGCGATCTCGATGTTTATCGGGGCCCCGATTTGCGATGCGTTGGGGATGAAACGAATGCTCGGGCTGGCGTTCATCTGTCACCTGGGTGGCAGCGTACTCACTATTGGCTCGCCATACATCGTACCGTCGGGCGCGAGCGGATTCGCCTTCTACGTGCTCTGGGCGGCGATGTTCCTGGTCGGGTCCGCCAACGGATTCGTGGAGATCGGCATCAATCCGCTCACGACCACCATCTATTCGAAAGAAAAAACGCACATGCTGAATGTGCTACACGCGTGGTGGCCAGGGGGTCTTTTGATCGGTGGCTTCCTCACTTCCATCTTGATCAATAATTTAATGGGTTTGCCCGACAACGGCATTGCTACGACCACAGGCGCGGACGGCAGCTTGGTCGTCGATCCAGCCAAGACGTTGTTCGGCTGGCAGATCAAGACCGCGCTCGTATTCTTCCCGACACTGATCTACGGGGCACTGTTTGTCTTCGAGAAGTTCCCGGTCACCGAGCGGGTCGGGGCCGGCATCTCGTCGAAGGCGATGTACGCCGAGGCGCTTCGTCCCATGTTCCTTGTCTGGGCCATTTGCATGCTGATGACAGCTTCGGTCGAACTGGGGCCGCAACAGTGGCAGAATTCGGTATTGACGAAAACGTCGAACATCAGCGGGACCTGGATCATCATGTACACCAGCTTCATGATGTTCCTGCTCCGACATTTCGCCGGACCGATCGCTCATCGCCTGTCGCCGGTCGGCATGCTGACCGGGTCTGCCCTCCTGACGGCCGTCGGCCTGTACCTGCTCAGCTTTGCCGACTCGACGCTGACCGCGTTCACCTACGCGACGATCTACGGGCTGGGAATTGTCTACTTCTGGCCGACGATGCTCGGTGTCACTGCCGAGCGGTTTCCCAAGGGTGGGGCGTTCCTCTTGGGGCTCATGGGCTGCGTCGGAAATCTCGCCGTCGCCGTCATCTTGCCGGTGATGGGGAGCATCTACGACACGGGGACCTTGAGCGCACTCCCGAGCGATCTGAGACCGGCGGTCGTCAATCAGGGCGAGAAGCTCGACGCCGACAAGCTACAGGGACTCGCCGAAGACGCAACCGGCCGTCGTCAAAGTCGCGGAGATCGAGGGGCGCGGCAGGCTTTTCGCAAAGTCTCGGTACTCCCCGTGATCCTCGTCCTCGTCTTCGGTGGCGATTGCCATCTCCGACCGGCTCCGCGGCGGCTATAAGCCCGAAGAGCTGCAGAACAAGGAACTCACACCGTCGGAGCTCGCTTCGGATTATTGATGGCTCAAGTTTGCTCTTACTGGTGCCGAAGGAGGATCCCGACGACGTCTCGGCGTGGTTGCCCGCGATGTCGATCGGCGAGAGACCATCGCCTTTTTTGATCAAATCCCTTGATTGATTCTGCCGAACCGACTTCGGAGTCGAGCGTCGTTCTTCCGCCCATTCTCAGGATGGAGCTGGCCAGTCCCGCGCTTGCGACTCGGCCCTGGAATCTGGCTGTATCTTTCGGCATATCTCGGCCTATTCGTCTGGGGGCCGTTTTTCGACCAGCTCTGGGTCGGCGAAATCTCGCGTTCCCAGCCCGGATGGCTCGTTGGCAAGGCGATTGCCGCGTCCGCGCTTTGCTATCTCGTCTTCTACCAACCGCTCGCATGGTGGGGGTTTCGAACCAGGCGGCGACTGACGCATTGTGGCGGCTTCGACGTTCGGCACAGTCGGCGTCTGAATGGATCACGGGAGTCGTGATCGCGCTCGCCAGCATCGTCTGGTATGCGGTCGCGGTCAATTATGCGATCGACTCGACCCTGATCGGCCTACTCGCTTGCGGCTTGATCGAGCGCACGAGTCTTAGTGGATTGGACCTGGGCCCGATCGCGCTCAAAAGCCCGGTTTTTCTGTGCACGGCCCTTTTTTGGATCTACATCACGGGGATGTCGAGCCTGTGGCGGCTGACAGGAGTCGTCGTGGCCTTGATGCGGGTGTACGCGCCTGTGGCCCTCTTGCTCCTGACGGCCACGGCGCTCTGGTTCCTGCCGCATCTCGCCTCGTTCCATCGTGATTACTCGGCGGATCGTTGCCGATGAAGCGAACTTGTTGACGGCGGAGCCTGTCGAGTCTTCAGCCGTTTCACTCATCGTTGGCTTTTTTGCCATGGCGGGACTGATGAGCGTCGATTGGGGGGCTGTTTCGCGAAGCGGTCGCGAGCTGGTCCTGGGAGGCGTGACCGGCATTGCGCTCGCGTCATTCTGGACCGCAATGATGGCCCTGATCGTCGTTGCGGGGACGGTCGCCTCGATCGGATTTCCAAGTCAACCGGCCGCGATGATGCCCGGCGATCCGCTCCCTTTGTCGTTTCGTTGGGGAGTCTTTTACGGAATCGGCGGCTATTGGGCTGGTGCGATCTTGATCTTGTTCGGCCTGGCGGCACTGGCACCGGCTTGCTACTCGGCCTCGGTTTTTGGACTCCGGCTGTCGACTCACTGGCCTCGGCTTCGCCAGTCGCACTGGACGTGGCTCGGCGGCGCCGTCGCGTTTGTGTTGATGGCGACTTCTTCGGTCGATCGCACGGGATGGGTCTATCGTGGGACGGGAGCCCTTTTCGCGCCGGCCGTCGGCGCCTTGATCGGCGATTGCGTGAGACAGAGAGGGAGATGGACCGGGCTTCGGCTCGGTCTCAACCCGCCCGGATTGATTGCCTGGGGGATCGGCTGCGGGACTGTCGTTTTGCTCGAGCTGTCGATGACGCGGATTCCAGGTCGCATACCTCTGGCTAGAGCCCACGGCGATTTACGGACTCTTGACTTCCGCGGTCGTCTACTGGCTGCTGGCCAGGATTGGATGGGAGCGGCCTGCATCGCTTGTGAACGAACGAGACGTCGACCGATGATCGTGAACATGTTATGGCTTCGCTTTTTCAGAGCCTGACCGGCCCAGAGGGACCTTGATGGCCGACAACCCAACCGACTCCCGCGAATTCTCGTTCGGTCCGTTCTCGAACGTTTGCCGCCCTGGATCATCCCGGTTTTCGCCGCTATTACATAGGGCAGGGGATCAGTCTGATCGGGACGTGGCTCCAGTCCGCGGCGGTGAGCTGGCTGGTCTACGACCAGACGCATTCGGAGTTCATGCTGGGAATCATCGAGGTCGCGTCGCTGATGCCGGGGCTCTTGGTCGGGCTGTTCGCCGGGGCTTTGGCCGATCGCGTGGCACCGGTGACGATGCTGGTGGTGATGGAATTCGGCCAGATGGGACTGGCGTTCGTTCTGGCGACATTGGTCGGCCTTCAGGTTGTGCAAATCTGGCAGATGGCCGCGATCCTGGCATTGGCGCGGATCTGTGTCACGTTCGAGCTTCCGAGCCGCCAGGTGTTCTTTTACGAGCTGGTTGGGCCGGAGATCCTCTCCAACGCGATCGCGCTCAATTCGGGTCTCTTCAATGCCACCCGAGTCCTCGGGCCGGCGCTCGCGGGCGTCTGCCTGTCCACGCTGGGTGCGACGGGATGTTTTGCCTTGAACGGCCTGAGCTACGTGGCGGCGATCGCGGCCATTCTGTCGATCCGACTTCCCAAGCGACTCCGCCCGATGCATGCCGAGGGCTTCGAGTTCAAGGAGATCCTGGGTGGACTGAGCTATCTGCGAACCGACCGGCGGATCTCGGCCCAATTCACACTCGTGGCATTCTTCGGCGTGGTGGGGATGGGCTACGACGCGATGATCCCGGCCTACGCTCAGCGGGTCGTCGAGACCGGCGTCGAGGGATACAGCATGCTGCTGGCTTTCAGCGGGATCGGGGCGACGGCGGGGGCGTTGGTCATCGCCACGTTGAGTGGCGTCCGCCGCAAGGAACGATTGACAATCGCGGGCATGGTCTTGTTCTCCTTCTTTCTCGCCGCGGCGGCCGTATCTGCCGCTCATTGCGGGCCCGAGCTGGACCAGCGCGGCCCGGTTGTCGGTGGCGTCCTTCTGTCTGCTCGGCGCGGGCATTCGGCGCGGTCCTCTTCTACTCATCGTCGATGATGGTGATTCAGTTGGCAGTCCCTGACCGCCTTCGCGGTCGAGTCATGGGAATCTGGATGATCGTCTTCTCGGGCTCCGTTCCACTCGGCGCACTCTGGACCGGCAGGGCCGCGCAGTCTTGGGGCGTGGCGCCCGTGATGGGTTTGTCGGCGGCGCTTTGTGTGGCCGCCGCACTCTTCGTTTGGGCCTCGGGCGTCCTGACGCCTCCGGAGGTTCAACCACGCCCCGATCTTCACGCGACCCTCGCGGCGATTGAGACTAAAGGGATCATGAGCCGTTGTTGGGAGCAACCCGATGTCAAGAACGGCTCGTGACCCCTCTTCGTCCAGTTGTGAACGTATCACCGGCCCGGGCCGGTCCAACTGTTGTTACTGTAGCCACCGCGAGTTTGCGTGCGGCTTACGCTCAGCCCAAGAGAGAGGCGATCATCGCCGCGGTGCCCGTCCCTGGGGCCGCGACGGGGATCTCGCGGAAGAAAGGCCGCCGGCGCGATGCCGAAGAACTTCGCGAGCTTGAGGATCTGCCCCTTGGTGAGTGAGCGAGCGCCGGTCAGGACGGCCGAGACGGTGGACTGCGCCATCCCGACTGCCTTCGCCAACTCCATCTGGCTGAGCCGGTTGGACCGCATCAGTTCGCGAAGTACATCAGCCTCGGAGACATCCGGCATCGGAACATGCTCGTCCTCGTAGGCGGCGACCAGATCGGTCAAGACGTCCAGGTACTCTTGGGTCCCCTGCATCCCGCTCCTGCCGCAACAAGTCGCTGAGCAACTCGATGGCCTCGTCCAGGTGGGCTTCGTCCCGGATATGAATAAGCGGGAATCGCTTCACGAGTTTCAAGTAGGTATCCGGCACCCTCCGCGCAGTAGCCTTGACTGCCATTGTTCACCTCCCTCTCTTCCGCCGGCGGGGCTTCGTCGCCCTCGCTGCCGGCGACTTCTTCACTTCCGGCTGGCCTCCTCGGCGGTGGATCGTAGCACCCGCAGTCATCAATCCAGCGTCCCTTGTCGTACTCTCGGTGATCCATCACCCCGAGGATGTAAAGTTTGCCGGTCGCGTAGAATACGCGCCCGATCAGTCGGAAGCGGTTGTTGCCCACGTCAAAGACGACGCAGTTGCCGACTTGGTCGGCCGATCCGAAGGTTTGTTTGAGCGCCCCGAAGTTGGCCCACTCGGCGCTTTCGGCCAGCTTGAACCAAGTGAGCAGATCTCTCTGGGCGACCTCGGAATCGTCCTTCCGGGATTCCCAGAACCGCCGAAGGTGTGATTTAGCGATGACCCACACTTTTGGTACCAAGTGGCCCTTGGAGCCGACCAGAGCCAGGGTAACCGCCAAGATGCGATCGGTCAACAAATCATATCGCAAATTGCGATAGATGTCCCCTCGACGGTCGCGTCGGTGATGACGACCCGGCCACAGACACCGCCCAGATACGTGAACTGTCCCGTGGAAGCGACGTATCAGTTGCGGGGCGGATCAAAGGGGTCAGGAACCGATTCCGACCTCGGTCTTAACCCTTTTCCGGCCTTTTCCGGTCCCGTTGACACCCGTGGTCTGCCACCTGACGCCCCGTGGACGGATTCCTGACGCCCGCCATGGCAACCGAGCTCCACGTTCGGCTCGCAATCGCGGTAGTCGCCGCGCCGATGGCGTGGATGATGATCACACGAAGAGAATCCAACCTACTCGGAACCGATCTTCTTGGTAGCATGGCGTGTCGTCTCGCTCCTGAAAGGCTGGCGGGTTGTTCGCCGGTCCCGGCCTTCGGGGTCTGGTGCCACGGGGTGTCGATCATGCCGCAGTCCGACGCACCCGATCATGACCAGCGCCTCAAGGTTCTGATCAAGGAGTTCTTCCACTCCTTCTTTCTCTGCTTCTTCCCCGACTGGGCGGCCCGGTTCGAGTTTGTCGATATCGACTGGCTGGACAAGGAGCTCTTCCTGGCACCGCCGCGGGGGGACCGACGGCAGCTAGACCTGGTGGCCCGCTTGAAGTTGCGGCCCGGCGGCCCGCCGCCCCGCGCGGGTGCCACCGACCTGGTGGCCCTGGTCCATCTCGAGCTGGAGTCGCGAGCCAGCGCCCTGGCGTTCCGTCCGCGGATGTTCGAGTACTACATCCAACTGCGGCGCGACACCGGGCTGCCGGTCCTCCCGATTGCCCTGTTCCTGCGTCTGGGGCTCGACGGCATCGGCTGGGATGCCTACGAGGAACACTTCTGGGAGCATCGGATCGTCCGCTTCGACTACGCCTACGTCGGCCTGCCGGCCCTGGATGGGGAGCCGTACGCGACGGGCGAGAACCTCCTGGGGGTGGCGCTGAGCGCCCTCATGCGGCTGCCGGCGGACCGCCGGGCCGAGTTGTACGCCGAGGGGTTGAAACGGATCGCGGGTTCGGGAGAGAATGACTATCGGCGGTTCCTGCTGGCCGAATGCCTGGAGGCCTACGCGGAGCTGGACGAGTCGCAGAAGGAGCGGCTGCAAGCGTTGCTGCACGCCGAGGCGTATCGCGAGATCGAACCCCTCATGAAGACCACCTATGAACGCGGCATCGAAGCTTCGACGCATCGAGCAGGGCGAACGGCGGTCGGCCCTGCGGCTGATGGAAGCCAAGTTCGGCCCGCTGAGTGCGAAAGTCAAACAACAGATTGAGGATTTGTCGTCGAATGCGCTGGCCCAACTCCAGCTCGACCTTCTCAATGCACAGTCCCTTGAGGAACTTCGCCTGGACGACTGAAGCCTGCTGGTTCTTCCAAGCGAAGAAACCCAGTGAGAAAATCGTTGGCATCCTTGACGAGCGTTCCGGGGACACCGTACGTAACTCCACTCAACGTCAACGACATGGCCAATGCCACCCCAATGCGACGCCGGGCGTGTTGCCAAGTCCGCTCAGCAAATATTCGTCCACTATTCGTCGTAAATTCAATGCCGGCGGTGGGAATCGAACCCACACGGGCATTACCGCCCGAGAGGATTTTAAGTCCTCAGCGTCTGCCGCGAGCGTGGCATTGGGCTGATGTTGGCGTGACGTTTCAGTTGTTGCTCTATAAGCTAGTTACGTCGCTAAATTTCTCGGGATCGATTGTGGTCGCATTGGGCTCGCACGGCCAGTCGTCTTACCAAATTCTTACCAAGTCGGGCGGCTCTCGATCCTACCGCCAAGGACCCCCAGCTCGACGATCCGACCGTTCCGACGGCTGCGGCAGGGCAGCCGTCTAGCCCTGGATCATCACTGGCGCTCCATCGGTCGCATGGCCCGAAGGATGTGCCTCCCGTCCTCGCAAATCGGCAGCTCGGTGTCCGGCGTTTCTCGAATGGCACGTTCGGGCGGCGGGAATTGCAACCGAAGCCCTGGTTCCGCAATTATCTGCCCTCAATGTGGTTACGACATCGTGACTGAAGCCCGGCCGGAAATGGGCCGGGAGGGTGCGGCACTCCACGAGTCGGTCGCAAACTGGCACAGCCTGACATCTTCCGTCAGGGCCATGATCGTCGATCTGTTGCGGTCCGGGTGAGAGTTGGCTCGGTGATTGATCGTGGAGCACCACGGGACTCGCCGTTCCCCATCTTCTTCCGCTGCGCGATCAGACTGTCATCAGCGTTCAGCGGCCAAAAATCACGACCGTGCGTGCGTCCCCCGCTGGTCCTGGAGCATGACTTTGATCGCGCGTTCGTTCCCGTCCGGTGGATACCTGCACGACCGAAAACAAAAAACAAAGGCTGACCCCACGAAGCCCACGCGTCGTTTCCGTCCGGTGGATACCTGCACGACCGAAAACAAAAAACAAAGGCTGACCCCGCGAAGCCCAGGTGGATACCTGCACGACCGAAAACAAAAAACAAAGGCTGACCCCGCGAAGCCCAAGCGGATTCTGACCAAACGAGGCGGATCTCTCCGCCAGGGACATCGGGTAATTGATTGGCGGCCGAGTCGAGGCTTTCTGCCAGCTTGATGTCCATGCGCTCCCCGCCACGGCGGAATACTCTCCGCATTGCCGCCTGGAACCGGTCATAGGCTTTGCACGACTGATCCAGCTCGCCGTAGGAATAGCTCTTCACGGCGAGCATCAATGGCGCCAAGATCTCCTCGCTTGGCTTATCGTGGATCACGATCAAGTCCAGATCATTGGGTTCGAGGGCCCCACGTGCGAACGACCCGAAGACATGGATCTCCCGTATCCTCGCCGGAGCCTGGCCAGCCTCGACCCGCGAGACGATCGTCTCCAGCTTTTCGATCCATCGCTCGCGTCTCATCGGGGCTGACTCCCGTCTTCATCGCTGAAAACTTGGTGGTCTTCCAGCGGCATTGGCCTGAAAGCCGGGCCGATCCCTGCGGCGTTCGAGGCCCGTTTGCCGCGGTTGGAGATCTGCTCGTAATGGCGGCGCAGGCTATCGCAGATGTCGCCAGTGAACCCTATCTCGTCGAGCATCAAATTGACTGTGCCGGTCATGAACCGGATTAGCGTTAGCTCCTCGATCATGGTGCGAATGCGTCCCTGCCCGCCATGCTGGTCGGCCACTAAGCCAATGGGCTCGTGCGCCGCTTTGGCTTTGCCGGTGAGCCGCGAGCAACATTTCTAACGATTCGGTTAATAAATTCTCAACTCTGACTAGACTTTCGGACATTCAGCCGACAGCGGACAACTTGTGGAGCAGGCGAAGAATGCATTCCGGCGAAGGTGTTTTCTCACCAGACTCTCCAAAAACCTCGTACTCCCACATCTGCAAGCGTAACGCTCCAAGCATGTCGGTAAACGTCGGTGTGATTTTGTGGGGATACCATGGCCGCTCGCGTTCCACGTGAGAACCCTCATGGCCCTTGAGGCAGTACCACAGGATCGTCAGCGACCCGATGAACCACGCCATCGGGTGTGCACGCTCCACGCTTCGCTCGCTCCACACCTGCGGGTCGTGCAGCCCGAGGAATTGTTTGCTGTCGTGGAACGCCAGCTCCACACTCCAGCGACGGCAGTATCCCAAAATCACGAACGCCACCGAGGCCTTCGGATCGGTCGCCACCAAGGCCTCGTCCCGCCACTTGCCCAAGGGGTCGGGCACCAGCACCACCATCACCGGAGCGGTCTTGCACCCACTATACCAGAGCACGTTGCGAATCACCTGCACGCGCAACTCCCGGGTCTGGTTGGGGAAGGCAATCTCCAACAACTCGGCGGGGTAGGTCGCGGTGTCTTCGATCATCGCCTTGGGGTTCGGCAGCCGGTCCCCCTTCTTTCGCGGCTGCCCCTTCTTTCGCGGCTGGCGCGACCGGGCAGGTCGTACAGCGCGGCTTTCCAGTTCAACGGCCCGATCGCCTGGAGGTTCTTCGGTCGATCCTGCAACACCGCCGCGTTGATGTAGGCACTGTCGCCAACCAGCCAGAAAGTCCGGCCGGGATTGGCCTCGGCCAGTTTTCGTGCCAGCACCGCGGCCGCCGTCGGCCGGGTCTGGAAGCCGTCGTGTCCCTTCTTGCGATAAAGCCGCCAGAGCACCGGCAGGCAGAAGTAACGATCGGGCCGCATCGGTATTGGCACGGCGATGCCCAGCACGACCCAGTTGAGTCCGAACCGCAGTGTCTTGTGCCGCTTCGAGGAGAGCACCGCGTCGAGAAAGATCCCGCCGAAGGCAACTTTGGCCCCACGCTTGTGGGAGAGTGTATCGTCGACCGCGACCCAGACCACGCCGCCAGGGACCAGATGCGTGAGGATCAAGGTGGCCAGGATGATCCCCAGGTCGTCCCACTCCCAGGCGGCGGAGTTGAAGACGGCATAGGCGGTATCGTGGTGACGCTTGGCGGCCAGCCCTGTAGCCTGCCAAACCTCGCTGATGGTGTGCGGGCCGACGCAGATGATCCAGCCAGCGATGAGCGTTTGGAAGGTCTGGAAGACCTCGATGCGAAAGCAATCGCGGAACGGAGCTACCAGATCGACGAGACTGGGGATAAGCTGATCCATGGGAACGGACCTCCGTGCGGCTATGATCCTGGTTGCTGTCAACAACCCCAGGATAACCAGGCGACACGCGAAGGTCCGCACCTTTATTCGCCATCATTGGGTCCCGGATAAGTCC
>CAWAAW010000083.1:0-68916 GCA_963779785.1 uncultured Planctomycetota bacterium | reverse complement strand
CGCTCCGTGGTTTCATCGTGTCCGACTTTGCGAACCAACAGCCGGATTTCCTGGCCGAGGTTGGCCCGCTGGTACAGACGGCCGCATCAAGTACCGCGAGGACATCGTCGATGGCCTGGAGAACGCCCCTCGCGGCCTTGATTGGGCTCCTGCGAGGCGAGAACTTCGGCAAGATGCTGGTCCGCGTCGTCAAAGGAGGATCAGGCGGGATGAGATGAGCGGATCCCGGTCCTCACAAGACTCCCGACCCTTGGCGCGGTAGAGCCGTGCCGGTCGACGAGTTCCGGTCCGTGTCTCGCCGGTCTCCTCGATCAGCTCGAGAGCCAGCACCCGGCGCCGGAACTTCCGGGGATCGAGCCGCTCGCCGGCGACGATCTCCACGACCGCGCGGAACTCCTCCAGGGTGAAGGTTTTGGGGAGGAAGCCGAACGCGGCCGCGGACTCGTCGAACTTGGCTCGCAGCCGATCGGCGGGCCATGGCGATGATCTCGGCGTGGTCGAACGCCAAGGAGGAAGGCAGCTCGTCGACGGCCAACCAACGGACGTTGGCCGCATCCGACGACGCCTTCGGCTTCAATCGGTCGGGCCGAACCAAGGTGTAATAGGCGACCGTGACGAGCCTCCCGCGCGGATCTCGGTGCGGAGCCCCGAAGGTGTGGAGCTGCTCGAGCGAGACGTCGGTGACCTTCGTCTCCTCCTCCAGCTCGCGGCGGGCACAGACGTCGAGGTCCTCATCCTCCTCAACGAGGCCGCCCGGCAAGGCCCAGCTCCCCTGGAACGGCGGATTCCCGCGCTGGATCAGCAGGATTTCGAGCCGCTGGTCGCGAATCGTGAAGATGACGATGTCGGTCGTCATGGTCAAAGTCGGCATGCGGAATTTCGGCATGATCCCATGTTCCAGGAGATCGTGATCCTGATGGGGCTAGCGTTTAACACCATCGTCTTGTTATTCCTACTTCTACAACGTGGGAACGTGCGCGTCCACTTGCCGTGAAGTGAGACAGGTTCTCTTTTCTCATCCGATCCGGAGGAGTATCCATGTGGGTCCGTCAATGCGACCTTGATGCCGAGAGTGACTTCCTTCCGCCGATTCCGTCGCGAATCGCCTCCAACGAGGAGTTCGTGCCTCCGCCCCAGTCGGCCGAGCAGAAGGAGTATGAAGCACGGCTGGCCCAGATCAGCGAGCAAGCGGCCCAGCGTCAGGGCCGCTCCCGGCGCGACTTCCTCCGAAGCGGCAGCGGCATGGCCGCTTCCCTGCTGGCTCTCAACCAGGTCTTCGGCGATTGCTATCAGGTCGAGGCCGAGGAGGTTGAGGATCCCCTCGCGTTCGAGGAGAAGTGGCCCAAGGACCAGTTCGTTTTCGACGTCCAGACCCACCACGTCGACGTCAGCCGCAAGTGGTATGACGACACGCCGACCGGTCGCGGCATCAAGTCATTCTTCCTGATGCTTCACCCGGAGGCCAAGACCGTCGAAAAGGCGATCGAGCTGCTCAACCGCGCCCATTACGTCAAGGAGGTCTTCGGCGACAGCGACACGGTCATGGCCATCATCAGCGGCGTGCCCAGTCGCGACTGGGACAAGAACCCGCTTCCCCCCGACCAGATGGTCGCCACCCGCAAGTTCGTCAACGACTTGGCCGGCTCGCGTCGCGTGCTCTCCCACGGGCTCTTGCGGCCCAACCTCGGCAAACCCGAGCTCGAGGAGATGGAGCGCCAGGTCAAAGATCTGAAAATCGACGCCTGGAAGATGTACACCGGCGCCGAGATCGGCGAGAAAGCCTGGCGGATGGACGACGAGAAGGTCGCCTACCCGTTCTGGGAGAAGACGAAAGCGCTGGGGATCAAGAACCTGTGCGTCCACAAAGGGCTGCCGCTGGGGGCGTTCAACGAGGAGGCGTGCCGGCCGCTCGACCTGGAGAAGGCCGCCAAGGATTGGCCCGACCTCAACTTCATCGTTTATCATTCCGGCTTCCGCGGCTCAGGCTGGCTGGCCAGCGGCACCGGCATCAAGGTGGTCGATCCCAAGAGCACCGATCCCCGCGAGATCCCCTGGATCAGCGACATTTTGCGAATCCTCAAGCGGAACCCGCAAATCAAGAACATCTACTTCGAGCTGGGCAGTACGTTCAACATCTTGTCCATGTTCGCCCCGAGGACCTGCATGCACATGCTCGGCCAGATGATCCAGGTCGCCGGGGCCGACCACATCCTCTGGGGGACCGACTCGATCTGGAACGGCAGTCCACAGAGCCAGATCGAGCGGCTGCGGCGTTTCAAGATCGCCGACGACTTGATCGAAAAGGAAGGCTATCCCCAACTGTCGGCCGAGATCAAGGATCAGATCTTCGGACTCAACGCCGCCCGCGTGCTGGGCGTCGATCACAAGGCCGAGCGAAAGGCGATCAAGGCCGACAAGCTGAGTGCCCTGAGAAATGAGCGCCGGTATGATCCAGCCACAAGGAGCAACACGCAGTACGGCTGGCTCTGGGTCGACGACGGCACCGACCCGACCACGCCCGTGGGGACGTGAACCGTTGTCCGTTGTCCGTTGTCCGTTGTCAGCGGTAAAGAAGCCAACCGATCATGTGGTCCGCTTTCAGCAACTGACCACTGACAACGGACAACGGACACTCCCATAACGATTCATACCAACGCCGAGCCCCATCCAGGCTACGCTTGGAGAGCCAGACGAAAATGCGGTCAATGTCCGCCTCGGCCTGGGCTGTGGGCTCAACCCGGTAGGTCATGATCTTGGCAAGAGCCCATGCTTTTGGCGAAACTCGCGGTCAAAGTCTTCAAAGGGCCTGACTCGCCCAGCCCTCGATGTCCGCAAACCCTTGTTGAATTGCCTCTAGCGTCTCTTCGCGCTGTTCATCAGAAGCGTTCTCATACTCCCAGAGGCCAAGAGCTTCATCCAACGTGAGGCTCGCACCTTCGTTTGATAGCTTCTCGTTAAGGAAGCTTCGGAACGCTCGGACATCGTTAATGCGTTCGGTGGCCATGTTCTGAACCCTCCTTCGGTTCCGTCTCTCTATCAAGGGTATCATTCCTGCGTTTTTTGAGCACCCTCTCGATGACAGAATTACAGAATTCATCCTTCAGCCTTGGCGTTGCCCGACTTTGATCCCAAGGCTATACTGCGTCCTCGCTGGCAAGGATTTCCCAGCGACCGTAATAGAATAGTATCGACTGGGCGGCCTGGCACACTTCAGTTTAATTAATCGGCGGTTCCTGTTCTGGATCCGCCGTCGCCGGTCTCCCTTGGGTCAGGATGGCGGTCGACCATGCAACGGAATTGGACGATCAGGCGGACCGTCCGCGCGCTTGGCTCGCTGGTTCTGGTGCTCGCAATGCCAGTGGCTGCACCTCCGTGAAGATGACGGGGACACCGCGGACAGGCACCGAGCAACTCCTGCTGACAGGTACCTGGGACGCGGCGCTCTTTGGCGTCGACTTCAAGCCGCTGGCGGGATCACGCGTCTACCTCGATGACAAGCACATCTCGGTCGTGGACAAGGATTGGATTATCTCGAGCATCCGCCGCACCATGGCCGAGCAAGGGGTCCTGCTGGAAGACAAGCAAGACAAGGCCCAGGTGATCCTGGAAGCGGCCTTCGGGGCTTACGGCACTGACGAGCGCCAGCGTAAGTTTGGCTTGCCGGGTCTAGGCGTCTCCCCGTCGCTCACAACCGGCCTCTCTGTGAGTACTTCCAATTCCGCGGGGCTGACATCTTTCGGCGACCAACCAGCAAGACGCGGTGGTCAAGGCCATCGCTGTTCGCCTACGATCCCAAAACCGGGCACATGGTGTGGGAGTCGGGCCCGCTGCTCAATGCCCAAGGGATGCGCGACCACTTCGTGGTCGGCTCGGGCCCCTACCGGATGAGCTCGCGCCCCGAGGTCGAGCAGTTCACCAGCGAGGCACAAGGCCGAACCAACCAGCGGTTCTTGCACAGGGTGTTCGGCAAGTTCTGGAGGACGACTCCAAGACACCGTGAGATCGATCTCACGAGGGGCACGCGGTGTTCGTCTCGCTGAACGGAAGCGAGTGAACGACCAGACCGAGAAAACGCCCACTCCACCCCTCCCTTCTCAGCCGCTCCGACGGGCTCGCTTCGTCCTTGGTCGGCTACGCGCTCCGCCCGGCGGCCCAGAGGACGTGATTGACAAGGCTTGAGCGATCGCCGGACAGAGCCGGCTCCTACAGGATTTGTAGGAGGGAGCTCTGTCTCCCGACGCGCATTCTCGCCTTGCGTCGGGCCGTTCAAAGCAAGAAATACGAAGAGTTTCGTTGACAAGTACGAGACCTTTCGTATCATGAGCGGCGACACGGAGGAAATGGAGGGAGTCGATCATGGCGAAGCGGGAGCGCATGCGTCCGACGGACGCCGAGCTGGCGATCCTGAGGGTGCTCTGGCAGCAAGGGCCAAGCACGGTCCGGCAGGTGCAAGAGGCACTGGAGAAGGTGCAGCCGACGGGCTACACAACGGCGTTGAAGCTGCTGCAGATCATGGCTGTTAAAGGGCTGGTCGACCGGGATGAGTCGCAGCGGTCGCACGTCTATCGCGCCCGGTTGGGTGAAGACGTGACGCAGCGGCAGCTCGTGGGCGACCTGATGGAGCGGGCGTTCGGGGGCTCGGCGGAACGGCTGGTGATGCAGGCACTGGCTTCGAAGCGGGCAACGCCCGAGGAGCTCGACGCCATCCGCCGATTGATCGACGAATTGGAAGAGCAGGGGGGTGAATCATGAGCGGTCTCTCCTCGTCCGGGGTCGACGCGATCGGCTGGATGTTGTTGCATTCGCTCTGGCAGGGGGCGGCCGTCGCGATAGCCCTGGCCCTGGCGTTGCTCTTTCTTTGTCGGGCTCCGGCACAGGCGCGCTACCTGGCCGCCTGCGGCGCAATGGCCCTGATGATCGCCCTGCCGGCAGCGGCCGTCTGGCGACCGCGGGCGATCCTTTCGGTGGTTCCCGCCCCTCGCCCGATCGATCCCCAGCCGACGACGGCCGAAGGAACCGGCCTCCACCAAGCTCGACAGCACGCCCGCGCCTCGCCCGTGGCGGACTCGGATCGTCACGATCTTCCCTGCAATCGTCGGACTGTGGATGACCGGCGCCGGCGTCCTCTCGCTGCGGCTCTTGGGAGGCTGGGTCCTGGCCCGGCGATGGGTGCGACGCGACACCCGCCCGGTCGTTTACCCCTGGATCAATCGGCTCAAGGAGCGGATGGGAATTCGGCATGCCGTGGCGTTCCTTGAATCGGCGCGTATCGAGGTCCCGATGGTAATCGGCTGGCTCCGTCCGGTGATCCTCGTGCCGGTCGCGGCCCTCTCGGGACTCACCGCGCCCGAGCTGGAGGCGATCCTGGCCCACGAGCTGGCCCACATCCGCCGGCACGATTACCTGGTGAATATCCTCCAGTGTGTTGTCGAGGTCTTGATGTTCTACCACCCGGCGACCTGGTGGATCACGCGCGTGATCCGCCGCGAGCGCGAGCACTGCTGCGACGACATGGCCGTGGCGGCCAGTCGTGATCGCCTGACCTACGCCCGCGCCCTGGCGGCGATGGAGGGCCTGCGAGCGCCCGCGTTTTCCCTGTCCCCGGCGGCCAACGGCGGCAACCTGCTCGCCCGCGTTCGCCGCATTCTCGAACCGCAGGAGGAGTCGATGAAGCCCGCCCGCATTCTCGTGAGTCTGATTGTTGTCCTGGCCTTCGCCCCGATCTGGCTGACCCGCGCGGACGACCAACCGGCCAAGGCCGATCCCGGAACAGCCCGGCCGCCGTTGGACCGCCTCGAGCGCTCTCTCCCAACCGCTCCTTGCCGACGTCCGATCGCTGAGATCGAAGCCGCGCCGAATGGCCGGATCATGATCGACGTCGGTACGCAGCCCCGGGCCGAGCCCGCGGGCGATACAAAGGTCGCGTTCGAGACTGTCGAAGGACCCAATGTTCAGGTTGGCGACATTGGCTTCGTGGGTAACCGGTTCGCCAGCGATGCGCGGTTGAGGACGCAGATCGGCACCCGAAGGCCGATTCTGAACGTCTTCGGCACGTACCATCATGAGACGTTCGACGAAGCCCGCCGAAGCTCATCGACTACTACCAGCAGCAGGGCTTCTTCGAGGTGAAAGTGACTCCGGTGACGCGACCGACCCATGAGGGCAAGGTTGAGCTGACATTCGTGATCTCCGAGGGAACGCAATATCGGGTCCGCAACGTGATCATCGAGGGAAACACCAAGATCAAGACCGCTGTGCTTCGCGAGGGGATGGAGCTGCACTCGGGCAAGCCGTTCCTGGATAAATTGCGCAACGCCGACAAGAACCGGATCCTCATCAAGTATTACGAGATCGGCTGCATCGACGCGGAGGTCAGCGTCGAGCCGAAGTTCACTTCACAGCCCGGCGTGGTAGACCTACTGTACCACATCAGCGAGGGAGAGCCGTATCTGCTGGGCGAGCTGGACAGTCTGAGGAGCTGCACGACCTCGACAAGATCAACGACGCCGAGGCGGAGAAGACCTTCACCGACGGGCATGTACTACAAGCGCATCGGCAAGGCCGCCTCAGCCGAGTTCTATTTCGGCAAGATCCTCCAGCGATGGCCCGACAGCCCGTGGGCCGTCAAGGCCAAGGAGCAATTCCAGATCGAGCCGAAGCCGGCCGATCGCACGAGGGTGGAGTTCTTCAACTTCCTGGTTGGGGGATTCTACTGACGTCACCACCGTTTTTTTTCATGGCCTCGACAAGGGTATTGATCGCCGCGTCCAACTTCTCGGGCAGCGAGGCGACCTCCTCATGGAGTTCCAGCCAGGTCTCTGATCGGGTCTGCTCACCGGCGGTTTCCAAAGCCAAAGCCGTCAGCTCCGAGCGGCGACGTTCGTGGACCCGCTGGCGTGCCGCCTCGGCCCTGGCCTGCCTTGCCACTCGGTCGGCGACCCCGTACAGCCAACTGGCCACGGAATCGTACTTGCGGACCGAGCGGCGCTTACGGGCAAGGACCAGGAACGTGGCCTGGAACGCATCCTGGGCGTCGTGCGAATCTCCCAGCACCTGGTAACAGACACGGAGTACCATCGGGCCATGACGCCCCACCAGGGCTGTGAAGGCGGCTGCGGCTGAATCATCGTCCCTGGTCGCGAATCGCTGCATCAATTCTCCGTCGGTCAGTCCGGAGAAAGTCCCCTCCCGGAACAGGGCTTGTAGATGTTTCAGTGTGTCAGCGCCCGACGAGCGGCCCGGCATCAACCCGTATCCCCTTTGTTGTGTTCCATGAGTAGTGTCGCGAGGAGGCTGCTTGATTCCGAAAAAAATCACAGGTGGTGATCGATCGAGCCGCATCCCTTGAGGCCGTCTCACTTTATCGCCGTGATCGGCGCACCAAGCTCGCCGAAGGCATGTCTGTGACCGAGGCCTTCGGCCGTTAAGGTGCCCTCTAACCTTTTTCTCACAACGGTAAACAACCGGATTCCAATTCCCACCTCACTCCGACGCGATCTCCTTCGCCCGCAGTGCCCGCTGATAATGAAACCGCCCCGGGTCGATGCCGGTGAGTCCAGGCGTATCCACCTCGATGACCCGTCCCGCAATCGGCCGTACGCCGCCTTGTATGCCACGGCCGCCTTGACCACGATGATCGCTTGACGCGCCGGCTCGATCCCCAGGCTCGTGAGCTGTCCCAGGCTAAACGGCGGCGTTCGTAGCGAGTTGACCACCAGCAAGATCGGTCCGTCGATTTCGATCACCGCCGTCGCCCCCTGATCGTTGTACCGCCTGCCCGCCGTGCCTCGGCTGGTCCTCGACCCACGTCCCGTCATGGATCGACCGCACCACTCCGCGCACCGGCACCGGCTCGCCGTGCAGCCGCGTCCACTCGCCCGCCGACCGGCTGATTGAACCGGTCCGCCGGCCCCGGCCGCGCGGCCGCCCGCACCGCCTCCGGGTCATAAATCACCACCACGGCATCACGCGCCCCCTGGCGCAGCAGCTCGGCGAGCAACACCGTCCCGTCGCCCGCCGATCCCCCGCCGATGTTATCGCCCAGGTCCACCAGGACCACCGGGCGCTCCGCCGCCGCCATCGCCAGCCGCACCCCCTCTTCTGCATCGGGACACTTGACCAAGAACTCGCGGCGCCGCTCCCACATCCGCTGGCCCAGCTCTTCGGCTGTCGCAACCGCCAGCCCGCGATCGCCGTCGGCCACCGCAATCACCGACGGACCCATCTCCGGCACGTCCGCATAGGGAAAGCCCGCCATCACGCTGACCGATAGCATCCCCGCCCGCTGCTCGGTTGTGCGTGCTTCCCGGAGCAGCGACTGCATCGGCTCGCGATCAGTCGCCTGTCCCAGAAGCGGCACGATCAACGCCGGCTGCGCCACGGCCGTCACCGGCCGCACCTCGCCCCGCACCGTCCGCGCCATCAATCCCGCCGCCACCAGCCCCCGCTCCCGCTGATCCACGTGCGGATAGGTCTGGTATCCGACCAACGCATCGGCATACTCCGCCATCGCCGCCGAGACGTTGGCGTGATAATCGAGCGTTGCCACGATCGGCAATTCGGGCCCCAGCTCGGTCCTCAACCGCCTCAGGACCTCGCCGTCCGCGTCGGCATACCGCGCCGTCACCATCGCGCCATGAAGCGCCAGCAGCAGCCCATCCGCGTCGCTTCGCCGCACCCCTCGAATGATCCCCTCCACAACCTCGTCGAGCACCGGCGTCATCCACCGGCCCCGACGGCGTCGCCCACGCCATCACGGTCGGCGCGAGTTCGTATCCCTCGCGCTCGGCCCCCGCGATGAACCCGCCCATCTCGTGGTGCGCCTCACGCCAGACCGGCAACATCGCATCGCCCCACGTCAAACTCCCCTCCTCGAACCGCCCCCGGTCCGTCACGGTGGAAGCAAACGTGTTCGACTCGTGCATCACCCCGCCAATCGCAATCCGCATGCGTCCCGTCCTCCGTCTGAACTATGGACATGGAACCCATTCTTCGGGGAGCGGCCCACCCGCGTCTCGCTCCCTTACAATGGCAGCTTGGGCTCGGGTGCATGGGGATACTCCACCGCCTTGTAGCGAATCGCCAGCTCGGGCGTCTCGATCCGCCGGCCTCCTTCCAGACGAGACATGAGCCCTCGATCCAGAATGCCCGAAGTCAATAACGTCCGCTCGACCGGGTATGCCGGCCGGCCCGTCTCCACCATTCGCTCGATCGCCTTCAACAAGAACGCGAAGTGGGGATAATACGGCTCTTCCCTATAGCTGTTGAGAGTGAGAGCCTTCGTCACATTCTGGCGAGTCGCTCAGAAGAGCTCGGAGATTGGCCTGCCACGCTCGACCACGGCCCTGGGTCGGCCGGTGGTCTCGAGGTAGGTGGTGTCGAGCGGTACGCCCATGTGGCGATAGATGATCGCCGCCAGGTCGCCCGGCGTCACGGGTCGCTCCTTGATGTATCCGCCGTCCGGCTCGGTCGCCCCGATCATCTGCCCGTGCCGAAGGCCCCCCCGGCGAGTGCCATCGACATGACGACCGGCCAGTGGTCCCTTCCGTCGGTGCTCCCCTGGGTGCCCATCATTGGCGACCGTATGCGATTTCCGCGACGCTCACGCTGGGTCCCAGCGGTGGAAACCCATGTAACCGTGAATTGTAGCCCCACGAATCCGCATCGTCTACGCAACGCCGCGCAAGACATTGAAACGACCTTGGCAGATATGGCTGCTTGAGTGGTATTGTCGCAGATTTCGACGCACGTGGATGGTCAATGGGTGGTCAGCATCCGGTGGCTCAGGTCGCCGTCGTCACGGGGCCGGAGAGCGAGGCTGCTCTAACGTGTTGCCCCCTGACCTGAATTCTGGGAGGTTCCGTCTGGTGTCTTTTCCGTGCTGGCGCCAAGCATGATTTCAACAATCCCGCGATTCCACCAAGAAAATCCGTGAGCCGATACCAGCTTCCAGGCATTATATGGAGACGAGACCCGGGAGGAAGTGAGGTGGACATGATCAACCGACAAGCCGGCGTCCTCCGACAGTTCCACCAGTTGTTTACCCTGGGAGCGGTCGGCGGCACGACGGATGCCCAACTGCTGGCGCGGTTTCTCGACCGGCGGGATGCTGGTGCTGAGGTCGCATTCGAAGTGCTGGTGGAGCGGCACGGGCCGATGGTCCTCCGCGTTTGCCGCGGCGTGCTCCGCGATGAGCATGCCGCCGAGGATGCTTTCCAGGCCACTTTCCTCGTGCTCGCTCGCAAGGCCCGGTCCATCTGCGTGAAGGACTCGCTCGGCGGTTGGCTCCAGGGCGTCGCCCTGCGTGTTGCCTCCAAGGCAAGGTCCGACACGATGCGACGCCGCCGGCACGGCGCCAGGCCGCGGAACGGGCGGGCACGACAGGGGTAGCCGAAGCGTTCCCTGACGGTTTCCAGTCCGACACGGAGGCCGTTCTCGGCGAGGAGATCGCCCGACTCCCCGAGAAGTACCGTGCGCCGATCGTCCTTTGTTACCTGGAGGCGATGTCGTACCAAGAGGCGGCGAGCCGCCTTGGGCTGACCGAGGATGCGCTGAGAGGTCGATTGGCTCGGGCGCGGGAGCGGTTGCGGTCGCGGCTGTCCCGTCGCGGAGTCGAGGTCCCGGGCATCCTCGTGACCTCTCGGCCGGCGGTCCGGGCGACACTTGTGGTGCGGTCCGGATTGTTGCAGTCCACTGTCCAGGCCGCGATGAGTGTCTCGGTGGGCAACGTGGTGGACGCCGGCCTGATCTCCCAAACAGCCATTTCACTGAGCGAAAGGATATGCAGGACCATGATACGAACCAAGCTGAGCACGGCGGCGATGACCTTGGCCCTCGGCACGCTCGTGGCCGGCGCGATGGTGCTGGCGCAATCGGGTGGCGGCCGGCGAGATCAGGCGGAACGCCCGAGGGAAGCACCGCGTCCCGTGGTGGTTGCCCCCCGCTTGGAGGGTAACCTGATCATCGACTGGATCCCCGTCAAAGTGGGGGCGGAAAAGGTCGAGATCACCGTCGATCCAGTTCGACATTGCTTCCACCTGGCAGCGATGAGCGTCAAGCGGGATTCCCGCCCGAACGACGGGGCCGTCCGCCTCGACCTCGAGCGAGGGAAAACCTACACCGTCAAGGCCGCCGGGGAAGCCTTCATGACTTCCCAGACGGGTCCCAACGCTGACCCCTTCCCCGGCGTCGTACTCGTCTACGGTACCGACGAGGAGGACGGTTACGCCATCCGTCAGACGGTCCTGGCACCTGGAAAATCGATCACCTTCCGCACCCCATGGGCCATCAACCCAGAGGACGAGGTCGGCTTGATTGCGTTCTTCCTAGACCTTGCCCCCCAAGAGCAAAAGCGCGGCAGCTACACGCTCTCGGTGACCCAGGATGGTAAGGCACAAGCTTTCAAAGAACATACGATCCTGGCACCGTTCGACGGGATCATCGTCAAGGGGGGTGGCAAGCTGCAAGCATTGAAGGCCCTCCCGAGCACGTTGAAAACCGATAAGCCGCCCGTCCCTGACTACCGCTTCACCGAGTTCTTGGCATCTTGCTGGGCCACGCCCCGGGCTTTCGCTTCGTGCCCTCCCTCTTCTCGATCAGGGCGTTGATCGCGGCGTCCAACCTCCGGGTAGAGCCCAGGAATTCATGAAGGATGACGCCGCGGTGGTCGAGAATGGAGATGGTCGGCCAGCCGTCGATGTTGAACGCGGAAATCCGCGGTAAAGGCTCGTGGCTCGGGTTATTGTGGATGCGTTTCTCCTCCCTGTCGCATCAGGAGTAGCCCGACCCCGGCGGCGCTCGTAGCTCCTTCGCCGCCCGGGCCAGCGAGACTCCGACCGACAGGCCAATGATGAGCATCATCAGACTGAGGAACCGCAGGCCGCTGCGGAACCCATGGGCGACGCTCTCGAGTATCACAAAGCCACCGAGGACTCTGCTCGTTTCCTGTTGGAGACCGGCCCCGCTCAGCCCTCGCTGGTGGAAGTAATCGGCGACTCGGGCCGAAGCCTGTTCAACCGCCGGCCGGTTTTCGCGGATGTTGAGACGATAGACGTCGAGCGCCCGGTCGGACCAGGCCTTGATCACCGTCCCGGTCGCGGTCGGCACCGTCACGATCGGCACGACCAACCCGACGATGCCGATGGCACCGGCATAGAGCATATCCTTCGGGTTCAGCCCCTCGATCTCATCGGTGAGGAACACCGGCGGGAGCAGACCAAGGAACGCTCCCCAGCACGCCAAGATGACCGGCAGGTGCTCCTTGGGCGTGAAATTATCGATCGAAGACAACCACCACACGCAGGCGGCCGTCCCCACGAACCCCGTGACCAGCCAGAAGTGCCGTAATGACCTGCGGTGGAATCGAGTCGTGAGGAAGGTCGTCGCCGCCATCGTCACCGAGGTCGGCACCATCAGCCAGCCCGCCGTGATCCGCGAGTAGCCGCGCAACTCCGTGCAATACAGACCGACGATCGTCAGGACGGCCACCATGTGGAGGAGCATCAGCCCGCGTGTCATCAAGGAGAGTACGTAGACCCGCGACCGGAGGATCCGGTTCAGGTGCTCGTCGGGGCTCAAGCCCGACCCGAGCCAGGCGACCAGCGCGACCGGCAGGACGACGCACGCGACCACTGTGGCAACGAACTCGTTCGAGGACCAGCCGCCCCACTTGCGGTACCAGGAGAAGGCAAACACGATCGCCACGATCCAGGCCACGAAGGTCGTTACGGCCAGCCAGTCGATCGGCACGTGCATCGGCTTCGGCGGCCGGTCCGGGCGGATGAAGCGCCAGACCAGGGCCGCCGCGATCAACCCGACCGGCACGTACGCCCAATACATCCAGCGCCACGACAGGTACACGTCAAGGTACGCGTTGACGAGTGGTGTGATGTGCCTCGTCGAGTAGGCAAACACGCCGTAGAAGCCGATGGCCACCAGCAGCACGCGGTCGAACTGCTTGTAGAGCGTGACGCGGCAGATCGCCATGGCTAGCATCTTGCCGAATCCCTCGACGAACCGCGCAACGGCCAGAGCGACGAGCCCCGTCGCGGCTCCGCAGAGAATATTGCCGGCGGAGAACACGAGCATCGCCAGGACCAGCGTATACCGCTTGCCGATCCGTAGCGACAGCGACATCCCCCCGAACACGCCATAGATGACTCCGACGCCGTAGGCGACGGTGACCCAGGTCATATCGTACTCATCAGCCTCGATGCCAAGGCGGACGGAGTCATCGGTGATGACCGTCTGGACCAGAGTCTGGTACGGCGCAAAGAAGACGAAGAGGATCGCCAGCGCGGCCAGCCAATGACGAGGCCCCAGCGTCATGGGGGGCTCGACCGCAGCGGTTTCGCTCGTGGGCTGAGTGGCCAGTGTCGTCATGGGTTTAGCGATTCAGCCGTGGCGGCGGAGTCTCCGTCGCGAGCGGGCTCAACAGGAGTCGCGGGTGCGTTGTAGCGTGTCTCAAGCTCGCTCATGGCTCGGGCTGCTTCCGCGGCCCAGGTCGGCATCGCCTGGGCCGTGCGCAATGCCCACCGTCGCCGACAGCCCGGCGCGGAGCCGCGGCCAGCGCTCGTCGCGCTCGATCTGGATCCGCACCGGCACACGTTGCACCACGCGCGTGAACTCACCAGAGACGACATTTCGCGGCATCAGCGCGAACTGGGCCCCGGTCGACTTGTTGACCCAGACGACCCGCCCCCGGAACGGCTTGGCGAACGCGTCGAGCTCGATGCGGACCGCGTTGCCCGGCTCAACGCCGGGCAGGCGATCTTCCTCCAGGTTGGCCTCGACGTAGAGCAGGTCCGGGTTGTACATGCTCAAGACGGGGGAGCCCGCCGGGGCGAAGTCACCCAGGTTGCGATACCGTTTGACCACGATGCCGGGAAACGGGGCTCGGACCTTGGTAAACGCCAGGTCGTGTTCGGCGGCTTCATGCGCCCGTCGGGCTTGTTCGACGGACTGCTCCTTGACCTTGACGAGCAGTTCGACCTCACGGATCTGGTCGTAGCCCGTATCGGCGAGGTCAATGCCCTTGGCCGCCTTCTGTTCTGACTTCTGCGCGGCCTCCAAGGCCCGCCGGGCGATGTCGATCTGGGTCCGAGCGGCCAGGGCCTTGGCGAGCCGGGCTGCGGCGAGGTCCACCTGCGCGGAGGCCGAGTCGCGGGACTGCGTCACCTGCTGCTGCCGCTGAAGTGTACTCGCCCCTTGCTGTTCGAGACGGCTGAAGCGTGTGAACTCCAGTTCTGCTAGCGTCAATGAGGCTTGCGCCGCCTTCACTCCCGCGCGGGCCTCCTCGATGCTCTTCTCGACTTCGTCACGGGTATACTTCAGGGATTCCTCGGCCCTGGCCCGGTCAGCCTCGGCGGCGGCAAACGTGCGCCGGGCGATCTCGATCTGGATCGGCACCTCCTTGCGGACCCGGTCCAGGTCAGCACGTTGGCGGGCCAGCTCGGCCCGGGCCGCGTCCAACTGCGCTCGCGACAGGTTGACCTTGTCGCGGTAAGGCGTCGGGTCGACCTCCGCCAGGACCTGCCCTTGGCCGACGCGTTCGTTCTCATCGGCCAGGAATCGGATGATCCGGCCGGAGACCAGTTCCGGCGCGACATTGACGATGTGGGCCTCGACAAACGCATCGTCCGTAATAGAGTGGGTGCGCCGGTATTCGACCCAGTTCATCATGGGCGCCAAGCCGAAGGCAACCAGTCCAACGACGACGGCCAATGCAAGAAGACGGCCTGGATGGAACCACCTTCGACGACCGGTGGGCGGACTCGTCGCGGTTGCGGTTTCGGCGTGGGAATCTTTGCTCGGAGGGGCTTGTGCCGATTGGGTTGTGCTCATAGGGTGCTCCGCATGCGTTAGCTTCGTCTCGGCTAATGATGGGTGGGGACATGAGTCATCGGCGTTTGACCGATACCCATGGCATAGTTCAAGCGGTCCATCGCGATCAAATAACTATACCGTGCGTTCAAGTAATTCTGCTCGGCCCGGGTCAGTGAAGCTTGAGCGTCGGCAATCTCGGTGGGCGTCGCCGCTCCCTCGTGGAGCCGGATCCTCACGAGCCGGTAATTCTCGCTCGCCTGATCGACGGCCGGGCGGGCGTCGTCGATCCCGACCCAGGCCGTGACCACGCTTCGGTAGGCCTCGTTGACCTGGAAAGCGATGTTATCCGTGATCGACTCGGCGTGGGCCATCGCCTGGCGTACCTGCGAGTCGGCCACGCGGGCGGCGGCGATCTTCCGACCGCCCTCGAACAGCGTCCAGTCGAGCCGGATGAACCCCAGCCGAAAGTCGACGTGGCCGTTTAGCTTTGCTGCTGGAGGTCCAACAAGGTCCCATCCGCGATGACCTTGGGCGCGAACTCGGCGCGGGCGACTCGGCCCCCTTGTACGGCGATCTCGACCGTGCGCTGCACGACGTAAAACTCGCGGCGCTCTTTTACGGCCGTCTGAAGGCATGCGGCGAGCGAGGTGGCCGGAGGCGGGATATCGAGCGGATCGGCAACGCGGATCGGCTGGCCGCCTTTGAGCCCGATAGCCAGGTTCAGCGCCGCCAGAGCCACGAACTCCGCCTCCGTGGCGGCGTGGAGCGCCTGACGGATCTCCGCCAGTTGGACCTCGGACCGCAGGACAACCTCGCGCTCGATGACTCCCTCTCGCTCGCGCTTGCGAGCGTCCGCGAGTTCCTCGTCGGCGCGACGGAGGGCGTCCTTGGCGGTCTTCCGCAACGCTTGGCTTCTGAGGACGTTGTAGTACGCGATCGCGACCTCGTTGGCCACTGTTTGGTAGGCGCGTTCGGTCTGGAGCTGAGCGACGTCGTTGGCCAGTCGCGCCTGCTCGTAACGGCCCAGCCGGCGGCCGAAGTCCAGCAGCAACCATTGAACTTTGAGCTCAGCCAGCTCGAAGGTCGTCCCGATGTTGAGGCCGATCGGCACGGCTCCAAGGCCGGGTAGGAAGTTGAATCCCGGCGAGCCTTTCCCAACTTGGATCGGTTCGCTTCGCCGACTCCAAGGCTGAAACCACCGACGTCGTAATTTGCGGCAACGGTGGGCAGGAATGTCGAAAATACGATTTGCTCCAACCCTCGGGCCTGAGCGATGCTCTCGAGCTGGGCACGCAACCGAGGTTGATACCGGAAGGCCATGGCGACCGCCTCTTCGACCGTCACCGTCTTATCGGTCGCGCCGATCGCGTCGAGAGTGGCCTCGTCGGAATCGCTAGGAAGCGCGATTGCAGGTGGGGACGGCTTGGAATCGACTCCGGTCGAGGGTCCTCCCAGTGCGGGGGTAGTGGAGTCGATCGATCGTTCTCAGTGCGGGTACCGGTTCCTTGACCGGGTTGCGATGCGACGGCTGGCTGCACCTTCGTGTCGATCGTCGACCGGTCGCTGGTCTTCCCTTGAGGTTGGCTGGTCTTCCGACCCGCATCGACTTCGACCGGCCGCGACCCGTTGAACAAGGCTATCCTTGAGATTCGTTTGCGAGCTAGCACAGCCTGTCGTCATGACAAGCCCGATCAGCCAAAGTTGGCAGCGGAGGTCGCGGAGTGCACGAAATCGATCAGCTCGAGGCATCAGACTACCACTCCAGCATGCACGATCGTCTTGCGCACCGTGACCGAGACCTACTCAGGGTATCGGTTCTAGCGGCTGGGAGTATGAGTCTAACCGGAGGGGTCGCAGGGCCGTTTCGTCACCATCCACTCTACGAGGTCCCCGAATCTTCGAGCCGCGCCACCTTGATGAGGCGCCGCCGGTGGCGCTCGGCACCGCTAAAGTTCGCTGCAATGAAGGTTTGCGTGTGATCCCAGCCGACCTCGATACCCATGACCCGTCCGCCCAGACAGAGGACGTTCATATCGTCGTCTTCGACGCCCTGGCGGACAGAATAATGGTCGTGGCACAATCCGGCCCGGATCCCCTTGACCTTGTTGGCGGCGACGGAAGCCCCGACGCCGCTGCCGCAGATGACGATCCCGCGGTCGGCTCCGCCGGCCGCGACGGTGCGGGCAAGCGGCACAACGTAGTCCGGGTAGTCGTCATTGGGATCGAGTGACGCTGCACCGAAGTCGGATACCTCGTGTCCCGCCTTGCGGAGCCTCGCGATCAGTACTTCCTTCATTTCGAAATCCGCCGTGGTCGGCGGCCAATGCGATTTTCATCGAGATATCTCCTCTTAGATTGGGCCATCATGTCTTCGCCTTTGCTCAATTGGGCCTTTGCGGCGTCAACGACTCGCTCGACGGTGAAACCAAATTCCCGCTGGAGATCCTTCAGCGGGGCCGAGGCCCCGAAGGACCGCATACCGATGCTCGTGCCACCCAGCCCGACGTAGTTTGCCCAGCCAAAGACCGACGCCTGCTCGACCGAGACCCGCGCTGTGACGTCCGGGGGCAGTACCAAGTCGCGATAGGCGGCGTCCTGGTCATCGAAGAGTTCCCACGACGGCATACTGATGACGCGCGACCGAATGCCCTCCGCAGTGAGCCGCTCGTGCGCCTCGACGCAGAGCGAGACCTCGCTGCCGGAGGCCATCAACAGGACATCGGGCTTGCCCGCCGGTACGTCGGCGAGGATATAGCCGCCCCGGGCCAGTCCCGAGGCTGGAGCGTAGCGTGTGCGGTCGAGCGTCGGCACATCCTGACGCGTCAGCACGAGGACCGCCGGCTGGTGATGGAGCCGCATGATGACCTTCCAGGCCTCGAGCACTTCGTTGGCATCGGCAGGGCGAAGCACGATCAGGCCGGGGATGGCCCGCAGCGACGCCAGTTGCTCGATCGGCTGGTGCGTCGGGCCGTCTTCGCCGACGCCGATCGAGTCGTGCGTGAAGACGTAGATTACCGGCAGCTCCATGAGCGAGGCGAGGCGGATCGGGGCACGGCCGTAGTCGCTGAAGATCAAGAACCCGGAGCCATAGGGCCGTACCTTGACCGATGCCATGCCGTTGAGGATGGCTCCCATCGCGTGCTCGCGGATGCCGAAGTGGAGGTTGCGGCCCCCGTAATTGCCGCCTGGAAGTCGCCGGCGCCGTCGAAGGTCAATCGGGTCTTGGTGGACGGGGCCAGGTCGGCCGACCCGCCGATCACCCAGGGCACATTCCGTGCGATCGCATTGAGGACCAGCCCCGATGAGTTTCGAGTGGCCATCCCCTTGCGGTCGGCGGGAAAGGCCGGCAGGCCGGAATCCCAGCCGTCGGGGAGCTGACGATGTTGCATCCGGTAGAGCTGGTCGGCCAGTTCGGGATATTCGGTCCGATACCGCTCTACCCGGGCGAACCAGTCGTGGCGGAGCTCCTTTCCACGCAGGCCCATACCTTGGTGGAAGTGCTCGTAAACTTCGTCGGGCACGAGGAACTTGGCGTCCTCGGGCCAGCCGTAGTTGCGTTTCGCGAGCCGGACCTCATCCTCGCCCAAGGGCTCGCCATGGGCGGCGCTGGTGTCCTGCTTGTGAGGCGCGCCCCAACCGATGTGGCTGTCGACGATGATCAAGGTCGGCCGCTCGCGCTCGCTTGAGGAAGCTGGCGAAGGCGCGGTCGAGCAAGTCGAGATTGTTGGCGTCTCCCACCCGGGTGACGTTCCAGCCGTAGCCCAGGAAACGGGTGGCGACGTCCTCGGTGAAGGCCAGCGCGGTGTTGCCCTCGATCGTGATGTGGTTGTTGTCGTAGATCCAGCAGAGGTTCGAGAGCTTCCAATGGGCGGCGAGCGAGGCGGCCTCGGAGGAGATGCCCTCCATCATGCAGCCGTCGCCGCAGAGGGCGTAGACGTTGAAGTCGATCAGGTCGTCGAAGCTCGGGCGGTTGTAGCGTGCGGCCATCCAGCGGCCCGCCAGCGCCATGCCGACGCTGTTGGCCAAGCCCTGCCCGAGCGGCCCGGTCGTCGTCTCGACGCCCGAGGTCCAGCGGTACTCCGGGTGGCCGGGACAGCGGCTATGCCACTGCCGGAAGGCCTTGATCGCCTCCAGGGGGACCGACGGCTCGCCCAGCCTCTCGTAGTCCTTGCTGACAGCCCGGACGCCGCTCAGGTGGAGCAGTGCATAGAGCAGCATCGAAGCATGGCCGGCCGAGAGCACGAAGCGGTCACGATTCGGCCAGATCGGATCCTGAGGGTCGAACCGCAGCACGTACTGCCACAGGTAGTAACCCGACCGGGGCCATCGCCATGGGCGTACCGGGATGTCCCGAGTTCGCAGCCTGGATCGCGTCTATGGCGAGGGTGCGGATCGTGTTGATGCAGACCTCGTCCAGCGGGTGCCTGCGGGCCTTGATACTCGGGCTCGTGTCGATCGGGACCGTCATGCTCCACCCCCTCGGACGACGTCCGCCCCACCCGCCGAGCGGGCCGACTCGAAGATGTTTACCCACTCCTGATAACGGCGGGCGATCTCGACGACCGCGGCGTCCCGCGCAATCCGGCCGTTCTTCCAGTCAGTGAGCGGCTCCCAGAAGCTCGTCCGGCCCACGGCGAATCCGATGAAGCCCGGCACAGCCGCGGCGGTCGTCAGCCACTGGCGGACCTTGGCGTCGTCCTCGCCGCGACCCAGGACGATGCAGCCGACCCGATCCCGCCCGCCGCGACGCACGGCCGCGACGACCCTGGCGCAGTCCTCGGCACGGTCGATCCCCTCAATCTTCCAGACGTCCGGCTCGATGCCTGCACGTTGCAGTTCGGTGATCGCCCCCACCATCAGCTCAGGCCGAAGCCCCCGGTCGTATTCCTTCTTATCGCCGCCAGACCGCTGAAGCTGTGCCGGCGTCGCTGGCACCAACAGCTCGAACATGAACTCGGTGGGACCGCCGGAGTGCAGGTAGTCGGATAGCCGCTTCAGCCGCTCGGACTTGGCGACGGTTCATCGCCGGATCGCCCTCGGGGTTGTAGCGCACCAGGACCTTGCAGAAGGTCGGTCGGAAGGTTTCGATGTGGTGGTCGAAGTCCTCACCGTACTCGAAGTCGAATTCGTCCTGCCCGCTCTTCTCGGCCGGGCAGGCGGTGACGTAGCCGTGCTTCGCCGCGTCGCGCAGGATGTCAGTGCCAAATTGCTCGTCCACCAGGATGCCGGCCTTCGCGCGCGGGAACACCCCCGGCGAGGGCTGCCTGGAAGCCGTCGTAGATCACCCATTTCATGGCGGTGATCTGCGCCGACTGCTCGTCGGTCAGCGCCACCGTCCAGCCGAACATGTTCTTCTGGAACGTCCCTCGATGATCGAAGGGAAGGATGTAGAGTGGTTTGTCGTATCCAATGTTCATGACGATTAGCCTTTCTCAGTTTGAGATCGAATCGGGGTGCCAAAACCAAAACGAACTGACGGCGCGATCTGCCTTCCGTCGCAATCACCTGCGGCGCTCTGTTCCCATCAGGACCACAACCGAACGGGCCATGACCCGGTATCGCTGCGAGGAGACAGGAGCTTCCTGTCCTGGATCGGCGATATCGAGCGGGCTGTCGAGCCCGGTGTCGATTACTCGCTCCCAGCCGCCCGCGGACCCTTCCTGGATCTCGAAGACCAGCGGTTCGTGGTATGCGTTGATCATGACATAAAGGTCGCAGTCGCCTTGCGATGCCCCGTGCAGGCAATAGGCGAGGCTGTGCGAGTCGAAGGACAGATCGACGGACGGGCCGACACCGTACCAGCGGACTTCATCGCGCCAGAATTGCGAACGGCTCAACGACGGGTGGTCCTTGCGGAAGGCGATCATTCGCCGGACGAATCGAAAATGGTCGGCGTGCGAGTCCTTGCAGCGACCAGTCCAGCCACGTCGTTTCGTTATCCTGGTTGTAGGGGTTGTTATTCCCCTGTTGGGTCCGCAGAAACTCGTCGCCGGCGACGAACATCGGGATGCCGTTGGCCAGGAACAGGAGGCAGACAGAGATTCTTCGCCTGCCGCTTGCGGAGGGCCATGACGTCGTCCGGCACCCCTTCGTCCCCTTCCCAGCCGCAGTTCCAGCTATAGTTGTCCCGCGTCCCATCGTCGTTCCCGTGACCATTCGCTTCAGTTGTGGCGCTCGTTGTACGCGACGAGGTCGTAGAGTGTGAAGCCGTCATGACAGTCGACGTAGTTAACGCTTTGGTAGGGACGCCGAGCGTCGCGCGGGTTGTCGGGGAAAAGGTCGTCGCTGCCGTAGAGCCGGAGCATCAGCGCCCGACCATGCCGGGATCGCCGCGGACGAACCTGCGGACGTCGTCCCGGAACCGGCCGTTCCACTGGCGCCACAACGCGCCCGGGAACTGCGTGCCGAGCTGGTAGGCGCCTCCGGCGTCCCATGGCTCGGCGATCAGGTGGACGTTTCGCAGGATCGGGTCGGTGCGAATGGCGGCCAAGAGCGAGATGTCGGGCCCGCTGAAGCTGCCGTCGGCGCCGCGGGCGAGTATCGAGGCCAGGTCGAACCGGAAGCCGTCGACGTGCATCTCGGTCACCCAGTACCTCAAGCTGTCGAGGACCAATGTCCGCACGCAGCCGGATTGGCAGGCGAGTGTGTTCCCACAACCGGAATAATCGCCATAGGGTCGTTGGGGATCGCCGGTCGTCAGGTAATACGTGGAGTTGTCGATCCCTTTGAAGCTGTAGGTCGGCCCTGTCTGATTGCCCTCGGCGGTGTGGTTGTAGACGACGTCGAGGATCACCTCGATGTCCGCCGCGTGCAGGGCCTTGACCATCGCGCGGAACTCGTCGCGGGCATGCTCGAGGTCGGCCGCGTATGGGCGGTGGGGTGTGAAGAAGTTAAGCGGCATGTACCCCCAGTAGTTTCCGCTCGTGGGGGTCGAACTGGTGCACCGGGAGCAGCTCGACCAGGGTTATTCCGAGTGCCTTCAGATAAGGGACCTTATCAATGACGCCAGCATAGGTCCCCCTCCGTTCGGGGGCGACGCCGCTCGTCGGGCTGATCGTGAAACCGCGGACGTGCATCTCGTACATCGATCGCGTCCCGACTCGTGGCGCGGCGGCCGGTCGTCACCCCAGTCGAATGGGGGCTCGCGGGTCGGAAGCACCCCGAGCGGGGCTTTACCGGCGTTACTGCCGGGACGCCGCGCCGCCTCGCGGTCGAACGACGGTGGGAAGTAGACGTCCCGAGCGTAGGGGTCGACCAGGAGCTTCTCGGGGTCGTACGCATGCCGATAGTCGGGTGCCGACGCCCCCGCCCGTCAACCCGGTACGCATAGTAGCCGAGCGCCCTGGAGCTCGTGTTCCTTCAGCCGGCAGTGCCAGACATCCCAGGTCTTGTGCCGCCGTGGATGCAGGACCACCTCGATCACCGGCCGGGCCCAGTCGTCCTCGCGGAAGAGGAGGAGTGTTACCCCATCGGCGTGACGGGCGTAGAGGGAGAAGTTATAAGCGCGTTCCTCCTCGATCCACGTCGAACCCAGCGAGAGGATCGCCCCTTCGGCGGCAGCCCAAATTGACATCGCAGATCACCTCAAGGGGATTGGAAACGGGATTTCGAGATGAAGCCCGATGATTCAGTCGGCTAGAGTTCCCCGAGCGGTCCGTTCGGTGAAGGGTCGATCGCCTTTCCGGCCTGTGGATAGCTGCCGAGGTCGAGCCGTAACAAGTTGCGATAATCGTCGACGGCAGCCTTGACAATTTTGTCGCAATGCCCATCGGCGCGTGCCGCTTTTTCAGCCGCCGTGAAGGCGTCCCGCGCGGCCAAGTCGGCCGTCACATCCGCGAGGTGCGGAAACGGATTGGCCTTGGCGGCCCCGAACATGGACGATTGCACGGGCTCGCCACGAAGCGCGAGAGCGCGCAGCGCCGTCGCCGCCGCATGGGCCGCCAAAACAACCGTGTCCATCGCACTCTCGCGCACGAACTCGCCCTCCACAACGGCCCGGCTCGCCTCGACTTCTCGGACCACGGATTCGACGGTAGGGCAAGGCAATCCTTTCGCAAAGTCGTCCGCCAGCCGGATGGCGTTCACCACGGCCGCTCCGGCAACGCTCTGTCTCCGGATGGTCAGCCGGCAGGAGAGCCAGATGCTCGACTCGCCGGCGCAGCGGGCACTCAGGGCGACAATCGCCCGTAGCGGCAACTTCTTCAGGTCCTCGGTGAAGTAATTCGTAACGATCATCTTTGCCTCACTCGGTTCGGAAACACTTTTCGTTCGTTTCGCCTTGGTTGAAGCTCGTGTTCCGCCAGTTGGGCGAAACCCGGAAGGAGCAACGACCTCGCGACGTTTGTTCAACGTTCTGTGATTGTAATTGCACGACCGGCCAGAGTGGTTTTGATTTACCGGCCGCTCGGCTGGCTCGAATCGGTTGAAGCGGCCAGGGCGGCCTGAATCAGTTTTGCCCGCTCCAGGTCCACGTTGGTCTTCAACACCGTCCCGCCCAGTCCTCGGATCCCGCCCAGTATCGCGTCGATATCCTCTACGTCGTCCAGGACAAACAGTACAGAAGTTCCGAGTTTGATCAGATCCGCGACGCCCCGGACAAAATCGTCCGTGATCCCAACCTCCGTCATACCGGCACCAATTCGGGCATACATCGCGTCGACGGCCGCCGCCGAGAGTGGCGGCGCGCCGAGCGTGAGGCACGCGAGGAATTGCGCGAATGCGCTCTGGTGAATCTTGGTCACGCACGGGAACGGGGCTCCATTCAATGTCAAAGAGCCGTCGGGGTATCGCACGGCCAGTGCCACGTCGAGGAGTTTGAAGTCGTGCTGCTCACGCGCGAGCGCGCCGATTGCATCGCGGGCCTTAGCGGCCCAGCCCATGTCGTCGAATCCGACGGCCCACAAATGCGCGCATGTGGTCATCGCGAGATCTCCTTGAGCCTTCGATAGCGACGGATCAAGTTGTTCGTGGAATTGTCATGCCGTAGCGTGGGTTCGGCCTTGCTTTCGAGCTCCGGAATGATGCGCTGGGCCAGCACCTTGCCCAGCTCGACGCCCCACTGATCGAATGAGTCGATGTTCCAGATGGTGCCCTGGGTGAAGACACTATGCTCGTAGAGGGCGACCAGCTTCCCGAGCGTTTCGGGCGTGAGTCGTTCGGCAAGGATGGTGTTCGACGGGCGGTTGCCCTCGAAGACCCGGTGAGGTACGAGCCATTCCGGAGTGCCCTCGGCCTTGACTTGCTCGGGCGTCTTGCCGAAGGCCAGCGCCTCAGTCTGGGCGAAGACGTTCGCCAGGAGGATGTCGTGGTGCCGGCCGAGGGGGTTAATCGGCCGGCCGAACGCAATGAAGTCGCACGGGATGAGCCTGGTCCCCTGATGAATCAACTGGTAGAAGCTGTGCTGGCCGTTGGTCCCCGGCTCGCCCCAGTAGATGGGGCTTGTCTGGTACGTGACCTCGGACCCTTCGAGCGTGACGTGCTTGCCGTTGCTCTCCATCGTCAACTGTTGCAGATAGGCCGGGAACCGCTTCAGGTACTGCTCGTACGGCAAGACCGCAACGGTCTGCGCACCGAAAAAGTCGTTGTACCAGACGGCCAGCAGACCCAGCAGCACCGGCAGGTTCTTCTCGAACGGCGCGGTGCGGAAATGCTCATCCATCTGGTGGAAGCCATCGAGCATCGCCCGGAAGTTCTCCGGTCCGATGGCCAGCATCGTCGAGAGGCCGATTGCGGAGTCCATGGAGTATCGCCCGCCGACCCAGTCCCAGAACCCGAACATGTTGGCGGTGTCGATGCCGAACTCGGAGACCTTGGCGGCATTGGTCGAAACGGCTACGAAATGCTTGGCCACGGCCTTGACATCGCCGCCGAGACCCCGGAGCGACCAGTCACGCGCACTTTGAGCGTTGGTCATCGTCTCCAGCGTCGTGAAGGTCTTGGAGGAGACGATGAACAGCGTTTCCGCCGCGTCGAGGTCGCGGGTTGCCTCGACGAAATCAGTGCCGTCGACGTTGGAGACGAACCGGAACGTCAAGGAGCGGTCGCTGTAATGCTTGAGCGCCTCGTAAGCCATCACCGGCCCGAGGTCGGAGCCGCCGATGCCGATGTTGATGACATTGCGAATGCGCTTACCGGTGTGGCCTTTCCAGGTACCGCTTCGGACCCGGTCGCAGAAGTCCGTCATCCTGTCGAGCACAGCGTGCACGCCGGGAACCACGTTCTCGCCATCGACGATGATCGATGACCCTCTCGGCGCGCGAGCGCCACGTGCAGGACGGCGCGGTCCTCCGTGATGTTGAGCTTGTCACCCCGGAACATGGCGTCGATCCGGGTGCGTAGGCCCGATTCCTCCGCCAGTTGCACAAGGAGCTTGAGCGTTTCGTCCGTGATGCGATTCTTCGAGTAATCGAGGAAGATGCCCGCAGCCTCGGCCGTCATCCGCTCGCCGCGCTGGGGATCATCCGCGAAGAGCTTGCGAAGGTGCAGTTCCCGCACCTGCTGATGGTGGGCGACGAGTGCCTTCCATGCGGGCCGTGCGTTGAGTGGATTGATAGACCTGCCGTCATACGGGTAGCTCCTTTCGTTTCCTTCTGGTTATCGAGGCCGCGCTCTTCGACGCGATCACCGCCATGAGTTCGTTCCAGGACTTCACAAACGACTTCGCTCCTTCGTCCTGGAGCTGGGCGGCCAGGGCGTCGAGGTTGATGCCGGCCTTTTGCGAACTGAACCAACACGTCCTCGCAATCGCCGCCATCGGCCGGAAGAATCGGGCCGATGTCGCCGTGGTCGGCGAAAGCCTTCAACGTTCCCTCAGGCATGGTATTCACGGTGAAAGGTGCGGCCAGTGCCTTGATATAGAGGACGTCGGAGGCCTTGGGGTCTTTGGTTCCTGTGCTGGCCCAAAGGAGACGTTGCGGCCGGGCGCCGGCGTTGAACGCTCGCTGCCAGCGTGGCGAGCTGAGGAGCTCGCGGTACGACTTGTAGATCCTGCCGGCCATGGCGATCCCCAGACGGCCGCGCAACGGCTCCGGCACCCGCTCCATGACCGCGGCGTCCCATCGGCTGACGAACACCGAGGCCACGGAGCCCAACCTGGGGGTTGAGCCCGGCATCGATGCGCCGCTCGATGCCGCGCAGGAACGCCTCTGCTGCTGCCACATAGTGCTCGCGGGAAAACAGCAGGGTCACATTGACCGGCACGCCGGCGAAGATCGCTTCCTCGATGGCGGGAAGGCCTTCATTCGTGCCGGGGATCTTGATGAAGAGGTTGGGCCGACCCGCCCGGGCGTGCAAGTCCCTGGCGGCTGCCAGCGTGCTGGCCGTGTCATGGGCCAGCAGCGGCGATACTTCCAACGACACCCACCCGTCCACGCCGTTGGTCTTCTCCCAGATCGGTCGAAACAGGTCGGCGGCCCTGGTTGATATCCTCGAGTGCCAGCTCGAAGAACAGCTCCTCGCTCGACTTGAGGTTCTTGCGTTTCTTCCGGATCGCACTGTCGTAGGCGTTGCTGTTCTTGATGGCGTGGTCGAAGATCGTCGGGTTCGACGTGAGTCCCGTCACCGAGAGCTCGTCGATGTAGCGCTCGAGCGTCCTCGGTGTTGAGCAAGTCTCGCGTGATGTTATCCAGCCAAAGGCTTTGGCCCAAGTCGTGCAGTTTCTTGGTCGCTTTCATAGTGTTGTCTCGTAGGTACAGGGAAAAGAAGAGAAGAATCGACGCTCGCGTCACGGGTCTGACGGTGGGCGTGGAAAAACACCCGACCGGTTGGACGTTTCCGTCAGGGCCCGTAGCCATTGGAAAGCGGGCGCGGACAGCATGTCCTCCGTACATCGCCAGCGCCAGTTGCCAGCAGTCAGACCGGGCACGTTCATCCGGGCCTCACGGCCCAGGTTGAGCACATCCTGTAACGGAGCCATCGCGAGCGCGGCCGAAGACGACCATGCCATGCCCATCAGCGTCGGAGCCGCCGTGACGCCGTTGCTTGCTGGTCGCTTCAAATAACTCCACAGGTTTTGCCGCTGAGAATCCGGCAATTCCTCGAACCAGCCGCGAGTCGTGTTATTGTCGTGAGTGCCGGTATACACCACTGTGTTGGGGACATAGTTGTGCGGAAGGTAGGGGTTATCGGAATGGCCATCGAAGGCGAACTGGAGGACCCTGGTTCCGGGCAACTGAAACTGGTCTCGCAGAGTGGAGACATCGGGCGTGATCAGCCCCAAATCCTCGGCGATGAAGGGTAGACCGCCGAGCTCTCTCTGCACTGCGGCGAAGAACTCAGCCCCAGGACCCGGCACCCATTGTCCCGACTGGGCCGTCGCGGCGCCGGCCGGCACATGCCAGGCGGCTGCGAAGCCGCGGAAGTGATCCAGCCGAATCGCGTCCACGTGAGCCAGCAGGGCGCGCAATCGGTCGATGCACCAGCGATAGCCGGACTGGCGCAGTACCTCCCAATTATAGACGGGGTTGCCCCAGAGCTGCCCCTGTGCGCTGAAGTAGTCGGGAGGCACGCCTGCCACGAAGCGCGGCCTGTGCTGGTCGTCGAGCAGGAACAATTCCGGGTTTGCCCAGACATCGCTCGAGTCGGGTGAGACGAAAAAGGGCAAGTCACCGATCAGGCGCAAGCCTCTGGCCTGGGCGTGCGCCCTGAGGCGTGCCCCCTGACGGAACAACAGAAATTGTGCAAAGCGGACCCGATCGATCGGGTCTGCCAGGTCCCGGCGAGCTTGGGACAGGGCAGCCGGGTCGCGCCGGACCAACTCGACCGGCCATTCGAGGTAATAGGCGCCTTGGTGCGCGGCTTTCAGCGCCCGGAACAGGGCATAGTCTTCCAGCCAGTGCACCTGCTCGTCGCAGAACTGCACATAAGCTGGTCGCAAGTCGCTGCGCGCCCCGTCGTGGAAGTGTTTCCAGGCCGTTTCGAGCAACCGCTCTTTGAAGGGAATGACCGCATCGTAGTCGACGGTTGTTGCGGAAAAGGAGTGGCCCTCGCAATCGCTCTGCCGCAAGAGCCCATCCTCGAGCAGTGAGTCCGGACTGATCAGGAGGACGTTGCCGGCAAAGGACGACAGGGACTGATACGGCGAGTTGCCGTACCCGGTAGGGCCCAGCGGCAGAGCCTGCCACCAGGTTTGACCCGCGTCTCGGAGCCGATCGATCCATGCCAATGCGGCCGGTCCCAAGTCGCCAATGCCGTAATGCGAGGGCAATGACGTAACGTGCAGCAGCAAGCCCGATGCGCGGTAGTCGGGCGGGAACGGGGGGAGACTTGCTGGTGACCGACTGTGGCTCATGGTCGTCCTCCTTAGGTTTGCTCAACGGGACAAGCCTCGGCCCTCCAGATGCCGCGGGCGTACTCCATGATCGTGCGATCGCTGGAGAACTTGCCGGAATGCGCGACGTTGACGATCGCCCGGCGCGTCCAGGCGTCGGGCTGGCGGTAAAGCTCGCCGGCCTGCTCCTGGACCTTCACGTAAGACGACAGGTCGGCGAGGTGCATGTAGTGATCGCCGTGGGTCAGGAGCGTGTCCACGATCGGCCCGAAGACGCCCGGCTCACCTCGGTCGAAGGCACCCGAGCGGATCAGGTCCAGGGCGCGATGAGTCTCGGGCTCGTGCTCGTCGTGCCAGTGGGGATCGTACCAGCCACGGCTCTCCTGGACCTGCTCGGCGGTCAGGCCGAAGAGGAAGAAGTTCTCCTCGCCGGCCGCCTCGGCCATCTCGATCGTCGCCCCGTCACGAGTGCCGACGGTCAAGGCGCCGTTCATCATGAACTTCATGTTGCTCGTGCCGCTGGCCTCGTAACCGGCGGTGGAGATCTGCTCCGAGATGTCGCTGGCCGGGATCAGCCGTTGTGCCAGGCTGACGTTGTACTCGGGCAGGAACAGCACTTTCAGCCGCCCGCGGACCGCGGGGTCGGCGTCGATCACGGCCGCCACGTTGTTGATCAGGTGGATGATCTGCTTCGCCAGGGTGTAGGCCGGCGCCGCCTTGCCGGCGAAGAAGAAGGTGCGCGGCGGCACGACCAGGCCGGGGTTTTCGCGCAGGCGGTTGTACAGCACCAGCACGTGCAACACGTTGAGCAATTGCCGCTTGTATTCGTGGATCCGCTTGATCTGAGAGTCGAAGATCGTTTCCGGGTCGACCACATGCCCGGTCGTCGGCTTCAGCCAGTCGGCGAAGCGGGTCTTGGCCGCCCGCCTGCGCCCGGCGGAAGCCGTCGCGGAAGGTCGCGTCCTCGGCCAGAGGGACGAGCTTCCGGAGCTGATCCAAGTCGGTCGACCCAGCCATCGCCGATGGCCTCGGTGATCAGGTTGGACAAGGTCGGGGTTGGCCAGCAGGAGCCAGCGCCTTGGCGTCACGCCGTTGGTCTTGTTGTTGAAACGAGCGGGGAACTGGTCGGCCAGGTCCTTCAGCACGGTCGTCCGCAAGCAGGCCGGAGTGGATCGCGGCCACGCCGTTGGTACTGTGCGATCCGACGACGGCCAGGTGAGCCATCCTGACTCGCCTCTCGGGCGTCTCCTGGATGAGGCTGACGCGCCGGACGCGGTCCTCGTCGCCGGGATGGCGCGCTCGCACGTCGTCCAGGAAGCGGCGGTTCACCTCGTAGATGATCTCGAGGTGCCGGGGCAGGCCGATCTCGAAGAGGGCGATCGGCCAGGTCTCCAGCGCCTCGGGCAACAACGTGTGGTTGGTGTAGGCCAGGGTCCGGACGGTCAGGTCCCACGCTTCGTCCCAGCTCAAGCCGGGCCTGATCCAGCAGGATGCGCATCAGCTCGGCGACGGCCAGCGACGGGTGGGTGTCGTTGAGCTGGATTGCGACCTTGTCGGGCAAGCGCGTGCCAGTCGTTGCCGCGGCGGCGGAACCGCGCGACGATATCGGCCAGCGAGCAGGCGACCAGGAAATACTCCTGCACGAACCGCAAGCCTTTGCCGCGCGGCGTCGAGTCGTCGGGGTAAAGGACCCGCGTGAGCGACTCGGCCGCGACCTTCTCGTGGACGGCGTCGAAGAAGTCGCCGCGGCTGAACTCCAGGAAATTGAAGTCGTGGTGTGTCGCCGCGCCCCAGAGCCGCAGCGTGTTGACGGTCCGGCCGCCGTAGCCGACGACCGGCCGGTCGTAAGGCGTGCCGATCAAGGCCGTCGGTACGTCCCGGAAAACTTCGAGCCTCCCGTCCTTCAACTGGAAGGCGCAGTTCAAGCCAGACCTCCACGGCCTCTCTCGGCCGCATGACCTCCCAGGGGTCGGGACGGCGGAGCCAGTGGTCGGGGTGCTCGACCTGCCGGCCTCCGGCGATCTCCTGGCGGAAGATTCCGTACTCGTACCGCAGGCCGTAACCGATCGCAGGGAGCTGGAGCGTCGCCATCGAGTCGAGGAAGCAGGCGGCGAGCCGGCCCAGGCCGCCGTTTCCCAGGCCGGCGTCGGGCTCCGTCTCGACGAGCTGCGCCCAGTCGAGCTTCTCTCGCTCCATCGCCTCCCTCACGACCGGCTCGACTCGTAGGTTGAGGATATTGTTGGCCAGCGACCGGCCGATCAGGAACTCCATCGACAGGTAATAGACCTGCTTGGGGTTAGCCCGTTCATAAGTCGCGTCCGTCTTGAGCCAGCGCTGCGACAGCAAGTCGCGGAGCGCCCAGGCCACGGCCTCGAAACGCTGGCGCTGGTCGGATTGCTCCGGACGGACGAGGTGGTCGAGTACCAGCCGCCGCTCGTAGGATGCGTTGGGCGTCCCCGAGAACGCGATCGGCCCGCATTCGTACTGTTCGAGTAGCATTCGGGCGGACGGCTGGTCCGGTGGTGAGGCAATCGTCTTCTTGGTTTCCACGATCGTTGTGCGACGCGTAGGCATGCGATGGAGTCCTTCTGCGGGTTTTAAGATTCGTCGATCGCGTCAGAGAGCAGTGGCGCCCTCGCCGATCCGTCAGGGCATGGCGTGTCGGTCGTCATTCCAGAGGAGGATGGCCGGTTCGTCCAGCGTGTGCTCGTAGCCGAGGACACTCAGCGCCGCGGTGCCGAGCACGAAGTGACGCGCCTCCGACGCCGGCAGGCCCAGCCAGCGCGCGGCCAGGACGCGGAAGAAGTGGCCATGGCCGAAGAGGATGACTCGGCCGCTGGCCTCTTTGAGGCGAGCCACCACGCGGTCGGCCCGGGCGCCGACCGCCTCCACCGACTCACCCCCGAGACAGCCGTCGCGGAACAGGTACCACCCGGGCCGCTCCGCGCGGATCTCGGACGTGGTCCGGCCCTCGTACGCGCCGTAGTCCCACTCGAGCAGGTCGGCCTCGGGTCGGCTTTGGGCGCCGAACCCGGCGAGCTCGCACGTCCTTCGAGCCCGTCCGAGCGGGCTGACGAAGACGCGCTCAAACGTCTCCCCCTTGAGCCGCTCGCCCAGGCTGCGGGCGTTGGCTTCCCCGCGCTCGGTCAGCGGGATATCGGTCCGGCCCGTGTGCTGCTGCGAGATCGTCCACGCCGTCTCGCCGTGCCGTGCCAGGTAGACTTCCGGGAGCGAATTCGCTCATGATTTGACCCTCGAGGCGGGTTGATCGGCGGTCTTCCGGTGAGTTGGAGCCCCGGCCTCGTGGGCAGGGAGCTTGACGACCATCACAGGACAGTGGGCCTTCCTGCACCACTTCCTCGGTTACGCTGCCGAACAGCAGGTGCCTCAGCCCTGTCCGCCCGTGCGTCCCCATCACGATCAGGTCGCATCCCCGGTCCTGGAGGATCCGGAGGATGTGCTCGGCATCGGGCCGGTCGGCCATGATCACATCATGTTCGACGCGGACCGCGGAATCCTTCGCCTGGATCTTCCGCAATTCTTCCCACACGTCCTTCGTTTCGCCTCGCGCCCGGCTGACGAGAAGCCGGTCGCCATCCGATACCATAGCCGGGGGTCGGAACACGTGGAACACGACCACGGTTGCCCCGGTCGCCGTGGCCAGGTCGTGGGCCACGCGAAACGCTTCCTGGGCGTGCGGGGAGAAATCGGTCGGGACAAGGATCTTCCGAAAGCTGCTCATCGTGTCGTCTCCGTTGTGGTTGTCGCGAACCGCGCGGACTCCGTCCCCGTCGGTCGCAAAACCGGTTTTTTCTCGCATCCCCTCTCAATTACGTCCATGTGGGACAGCCGCCCTCGGCTGTCCTGCGACAGTCGAGGGGGCGTCCCGAGCTAGCCGAGGGCGGCTAGCTCACATTCTCCAAGGCGTCCGTGCCGATCATCACCCCGAGGATCCCGGGGACAGTGCTCAGGTTTGCGTCGTTACCGTCCACTTCCAGTCCCGGATCTCGGGCATGTCCTCGCCGTACTTGCTGATATACTGCTTGTGCTCGATCAGCTTGTCGCGCACAGCCTGCTTGGCGTACGCGGCGTTGCTGCCGAGCTGGGGCAGGCGATCGATCACGTCCCCCACCAAATGAAACCGGTCGAGGTCGTTCATAACCGTCATGTCGAAGGCCGTGCTGATCGTCCCTTCTTCCTTGTAGCCGCGCACATGCATGTTCTTGTGGTTGGTGCGGCGGTACGTTAGCCGGTGGATCAGCCAGGGGTAGCCGTGGTAGGCGAAGACGATCGGCTTGTCCTTGGTGAAGAGCGTGTCGAAGTCGTGGTCGGTCAGCCCGTGCGGGTGTTCGGTCGCCGGCTGGAGCCGCATCAGGTCGACGACGTTGACCACGCGGATCTTCAGTTCCGGGATGTGCTCGCGCAGGAGCTGCACCGCGGCCAACGTCTCCAGCGTCGGTACGTCGCCCGCACAGGCCATGACGACATCCGGCTCACCGCCGCGGTCGTTGCTGGCCCACTCCCAGATCCCGATCCCCGCGGTGCAGTGCTTGACCGCCTGGTCCATTGTCAGCCACTGAGGAGACGGGTGCTTGCTCGCCACTACGACGTTGACGTAGTGGCGGCTCCGCAGGCAGTGGTCCATCACCGAGAGCAGGCAGTTCGTATCCGGCGGGAGGTAGACACGGATCACCTCGGCCTTCTTGTTGACCACGTGGTCGATGAAGCCGGGGTCCTGGTGAGTGAATCCGTTGTGGTCCTGCCGCCAGACGTGCGATGCCAGCAGGATGTTCAGCGAGGCGATCGGCCGACGCCACGGCAATCGCCGAGTGACCTTGAGCCACTTGGCGTGCTGGTTGAACATCGAGTCGATGACGTGGACGAAGGCCTCGTAGGTGTTGAAGATCCCGTGACGGCCCGTGAGCAGGTAACCCTCGAGCCAGCCCTCGCACTGGTGCTCGCTGAGCATCTCGATGACGCGGCCGTCGGGAGAAAGGTGGTCGTCGGTCGGTATGACCTTGCCGATCCATTGCTTGTTCGTCACCTCGAACACGGCGGTCAGGCGGTTGGAGGCGGTTTCGTCGGGGCCGAAGATCCGGAAGTTGCGTTGCTCGGCGTTGAGCGTGATCACGTCGCGGAGGAACTTGCCCAGGGTGCGGGCATCCTCGTTCATGATGTTGCCCGGCTGGGGCACCTCGATCGCGTAGTCGCAGAAGTCGGGCAACCGCAAGTCCCGGAGCAGACTGCCGCCGTTGGCGATCGGGTTGGCACCCATCCGGCGCTCGCCCTTCGGGGCGAGCTCCCGCAGCTCGGGGATGAGCCGGCCGCGCCTCGTCGAAGAGCTCCTCGGGCCGGTAGCTGCGCATCCAGGCTTCGAGGATCTTGAGGTGCTCGGGGTGCTCGGTCGGCTCGGAGAGCGGGACCTGGTGTGCCCGGTAAGTCCCCTCGACCGGCAGGCCATCGACTTCCTTGGGGCCGGTCCAACCCTTGGGTGTCTTGAGGACGATCATCGGCCAGCGCGGCCGCTCGATAACGCCCCGCTCCCGGGCATCCGACTGGATCCGCCGGATCTCGGCGATGACCTTATCGAGCGTCGCGGCCATCAGCCTGTGCATCGCCTCCGGCTCGTGTCCCTCGACGAAGTAGGGCGTGTAGCCGTAGCCGCGCAGGAGATGCTCCAGCTCCTCGCGGCCGATGCGGGCCAGGATCGTCGGGTTAGCGATCTTGTAGCCGTTGAAGTGGAGGATCGGCAACACGGCCCCGTCCTGCGCCGGGTTGAGGAACTTATTGGAGTGCCAGCTTGTGGCCAGCGGGCCGGTCTCGGCCTCGCCGTCACCCACGACGCAGGCGACAATCAAATCGCGGTTATCGAAGGCCGCGCCGAAGGCGTGACTAAGGCTGTAGCCCAGCTCGCCCCCCTCGTGGATCGAGCCCGGTGTCTCGGGAGCGACGTGGCTGGGGATGCCGCCCGGGAAGGAGAACTGCTTGAAGAGCTTCTTCATCCCCGACACGTCCTCGGAGATGTCCGGGTAGATCTCGCTGTACGTCCCCTCCAGGTACACGTTGCCGACCAGCGCGGGCCCGCCGTGGCCGGGTCCCGAGATGTAGATCATGTTCAGGTCATATTCTTTGATGACCCGATTCATGTGGACGTAGACGAAGTTCTGCCCCGGAGTGGTCCCCCAGTGGCCCAGCAACCGTGGTTTGACGTGCTCGAGTCTCAGCGGCTCGCGCAGCAACGGATTGTCGTAAAGGTAGATCTGGCCGACCGACAGGTAATTGGCGGCCCTCCAGTAGGCGTCCATCTTGCGAAGCAGTTCCGGCGCCAGCGGGGCCTCCGCCGCGCCATCCGCCACTGGCAATCCCTTGGTACGCGGGGCCTGCGTTCTGAGAGTCGTCTCCATCGGTTACCTCCTCCATCGGTGTTGAGTGTCGTAGATAATTCAGATCAGTTGGATTGGAGAAATTCACGAATTCGGGGTTAAAGTTGCCTGGGATCGAGGGATGAACCCGGCCGCGTCGCGGGCAATCAGCGACTCTTCATCGGTCCGGATGACGCGGACAGCCACGCGGCCGTCCTCTGGCGAGATGATCGGGGCGTTGGCGGCGTTGCGACGTTCGTCCACGGCGATGCCGAGGAACCCCAGGCCGTCGCAGATCCGGCGGCGGACCTCGGGCGAGTTCTCGCCGATTCCTCCGGCGAAGACCAAAGTATCCAGGCCGCCGAGCGCCGCCGCCAGCGCCCCGAGACCCGTCTTGGCTCGGTAGCAGAACAGCTCGACAGCCTCGGCGGCCCGAACGTCACTCTCCTGCCGGGACAGCAGAGTCGCGCAGGTCGGAGCTGGACTCCGATACGCCGAGCAGGCCGGATTCGTGATTGACGAGGTCGTGGAACTGGTCGATCGTCAGGCCCTCGGCCCGCATTAGGTACCGGACCAAGCCGGGGTCGATATCGCCGCATCGCGTGCCCATGACCAGACCGGACGTCGGAGTCAGTCCCATCGTGGTCTCAAGGCAACGGCCGTTGCGCACCGCCGCCAAGCTTGCCCCGGAACCGAGGTGGGCCAGGATAACGTGGCCTCCGGCCGCACCTGGGCCGGCGACCCGGCCGAGCTCCTCCATCAGGTAGGCGTACGAAAGTCCATGGAAGCCGTAGCGACGAACTCCGGCCGCCTCGTACCGCCGAGGGATCGCGATGATCTGGGCCACGCGCGGAAGGTCGTGATGGAAAGCCGTGTCGAAGCACGCCACTTGAGGCAGCTTGGGATCGAGGAGCTGGAACGCCTCGATCGCCCCGATCTCGCCGGGCAGATGGTCCGGGTCGTACGGGACAATTCGGCGCAACGCGTCGAGCACCTCCGGCGTGATAAGTTCCGGGCGATAGAAGCGGTTGCCTCCGTGGACCACCCGATGACCGACGACGGCGATGTTGTTCAGACCGACGAGATGTCCGATTAGCTCAATCAGCATGCCCACTGCCGTCGTTTGATCCGGCACCGCGACCGCTTTCTCCTCCGCCCGCCCGCCATCGGCGTCGGCCATCACCAGCCGGGACGCCGGCATGCCGATCCGCTCTATCCGACCGGACAGGAGGCGCTTGGGCCGAACGTCCGTGGCGAACAGCCCGAACTTGAGACTCGAGGAGCCGCCGTTGATCGTCAAGATGCAGGATCGGTCAGCTCGTTCTGACGCGATGCGACTCGACCCGGCCGGAATCTCGATGTTCTGGAGCGACATGGCCATGGTCCATTATAGACATACATCTTTACATGTTAAAACTTATTATAGTAGAAGTCAATGAATTATAAAGTGTACAGGCTTATATTTATCGGATTGATTTCAGACAGTCCTGAGCACGGGTAAGAGTATCGGTTTGAGACACGGGGCCGATTCCGGCGTGGTCTCTGAGGATGTGCCGCGTCTCCTGGATCACCGCGGGATTGTCCAGGCAAACATGGTGGCCATGGATCAGCACCTCAGAGGAGGCGCACTCCAGGTGTGAACTCAAGTAGGGGACGATCCCGTCGCTGTCGCCGGGCGCGGGCGGGTCCCGGAGGTCCGCGATGATCGAATGGGTGCGGACCGAGTGATCGATCTCCAGGTCACAGAGCGCCATGAGGAGCGGGTGCCCGGTGGCGAGCTCGCCGACGCTCGTTGGCAGTTCGTCCCGGAATCCCGGAGTGAACAGGTCCGGCTTGTTACTCGCTAGCAGCGTCTCGCGGGCCTGTTGGAAGCAGCTTGCTCGGAAGCATAGCCGTGTACCGAGCCCGCGGAGGGGGCCGCTGGCGAGGGGGCTGCCACGATGGGGCGTCGCGATGAAGACGACCCGGCGCACCTCGGGAAGGGGCTCGTAGCAGAACACCTGCCGCAGGAGCCGGCAGTCCTCGGGCGGGCCGGCGACCTGCTCGATAGGCTGCTCGCAGACCGTCTGCCAGAGGCGCGATCCGCTTCGTTGCACCATCATCTTCGCCAGGATTCCGCCCAGGCTGTGGCCGACGACGACCATCCGGTCGAAGGCCGGGTCCGTGCGGTCGGGATCGAAGACCCGGCGAGCGCGCCGCAGGGACTGCCGGAGCAGGTGGGCCGAGAAGGGGATGGCGTCACCGCTTGCGTAACGGAACGTCCAGAATTGATACCGTCCTCGGATTGAGGGGTCGGCCTCGAGGTCCTCGACCATCCGGGCCCATAACCCCGGAAACCCCCAGAGGCCATGGATCAGGACAACGGGCACTTTGCCCCGCTCATAAGGGCGTCGCATTTCGAGGCCGCTCGACTCGTGTCCCAGGCGATCATCCCACTGCGCGGGGACGCCCCGATCGGCCTGTGTGGCGACTTTGGTCAGATCACCAGCCACACACAGTGACGCAAGAATGATCACCACGACCGCTATTCGGACGCAAGGGAGCACCATGCTCATGAGAAGTTCCTTCGTGAAATTGTCGTGGGCTGAAGACGTTTTCCGATCCGTGCGATCTGCTGATTGAGTCGGGCAAAATAACCGTCTGCCACCGATCTCTCAGCCCGAGCGGCCGACGATTCATTGCAAGCCTGAACTGCCGTATTCGGCAGCGCGTTGGCAAGGGCAAGGGCGAGCGCGGACGGGATCAAGGCAACGCCCTCGCTTAGTTCCCCGTCGTAGTACTAAGCGTGGCGGGCGGACACCTTGGCGCAGTAGAGTTTGGTGCGAATACAACGGTCCTTCAACCGACGGGTTGCGCGCTGAATGACGAACACACTACCGCCGTGGTCCAGCGCTACCTGGACGAGCTGGCCGGAGATTCACCCGCCAAGCCAATCATCCGGGCCCTACTGGACCGAGCCGTCCGCCGTCTGTACCTGCTTTGCGCCTCGATGCTGCACCGGAGTTACGATGAACAAAAAGGGCGTCGTGAGGCTGGAGGATGAGGAACGCACGCGGCTGGAGACTCTGGTGAGTCAAGGGAGGGCCTCGGCTCGTACCATCCAACTCGCCTGGTTCTTGCTCAAAGCGGATGTGAGGTCCGCCGGACCCGGTCGGTCTGACATCGAGATCCAGCGGACGTTTGCTGTGGGGCTGGTCCCGGCATCCAGTCCTTTTTCGCCCTGGAGTTGGCCAGCGAGGTCCGGCTCAATGTCGACCTGGGTGCGGCTCTGACCGTCGTGGCAACGGGTTGTTATTGTTGGCTTGGCAAGCAACTACGGGGTAATGACATGGCGGCTCCCAAACAGCTCTGCCGCTCATTCATCGAGACTGGGGCCTCGTCAAAACGACCGCCGATTGAATCATCGTTCGCTTCAACAGGCGCAGTCACAATCCGATCCTGCGAGAAGCGGCGCTTAACCGGGATCTTATGCCGATTCCCTGGCTCGGTGGCCGATCGCTTCAGTTCCGCTTTCGGTAATCACCCCTGTCCTCAACGACGGCTGTAAGACGATTAATTATTTTCTGGCCTGCGGAAATCCGCGTTGAATTGAAATCGGCAGTGGTTCAGATGGGACGAACGTCCTCCAACGTCGGGCATGAGCCCGATTCGGTCCAGTGATCGCACTGACGTACGATGTTGGAGGTTCCCCATCCGAACCACGCGCTCACGTGGTTAGCCAGGAAAACGCCGCCCTTCTCTGACTATCGCTTCACCGAGTTCTTGGCGTCTTGCCGGGCCACGCCCCGGGCTTTCGCTTCGTGCTCCTCGCTCTCGACGATCGTGGCGAAGTCGGCGAGCGAGCCGAAGTTCTGGGCCTGGACGGTGATGGCGTTGTCCGTTGCTACGACGCGGACGCTTGCCACCAGCGCCTTGAGCATGCGGGCAATCTGGTCGTGAGCTTCGGCATCAGGCGACTTGGGTCCATTGTGTTCGCTGTATTGGCGGCCCAGCTTGATCAGCGAATCGATTGATCGGCTGATCGCCTCGCTGGCGTCGCGATCGCGGCAGGATGCGTCGGCGTGCAGGACGATCGGGTCGGCGTCGTCCACGCCGAAGACCCACCAGTCGACCCCTTTGAATAGCGACAGGACCACCGCGTCATCCGGCCGGCCCAGGTCGTAGTGCTTCGCGAATGTATCGTCACTGATTCTTGATGGCGATGGCGACGAGCCCGCGGCTCGCCCGCTCCCACTCCTTTCCGCGGAGGTAGGTCGGCGGTGCGGGATCGTTGCCGCTGGCGATCTTGCGGATCTCGTCTTCCTCGGCGAAGACGATCGTCCGGTCGTCGGGCAGGAACAAGCAAGGGCTCGATCCCCACAGATCCGCTTGAACTCTCCGGTGATCTTGTAGTATGCGCGGCCCTTTACGCGGACCTCTTCGCAGTCGAATCGCCACTGACGGAGGAACGCCAGCCAGTCGAACGGCGCAACCATCCGGACCGCCGGGTCGCCGAAGGCGATCCTGTGCATCGGCTTGTTCTCCGCGTCGGTCGGCGGGCGCTGCTTGTTCGCTGGGTTTCGTGGTATCGAGCGATCGAAGCCGACGCCGGCGGTCACCCACTCGATATCCTGGAGGCGGAATTTCAAGAAGCCCGGCTGGGAGGTGTCGATCTTGAGTTGCTTCGCGAGCATGGAGAGATCCATTGTCCAGTTCCGCACTCGACGATGGCGAGCAACGGGTCCATTCCCTTGTGGCGGAAGGCCGCCGCGGGACGGACCACGGCCACGCCGTCCTTGCCCTCGCGGACGTAAGGAGCCACGAAGGCCTTCGACGGTTCGCGGGCTTCGGTCGCCGCGACCACCGCCGGGGCCGCCGGCGATGGGCCATCCTCGGCGCCGCGGGCCGGGCCGCGGAGCGTCGCCACGCCCATGGTCAGGCCGATCAGGCCGAAGGCCGCGAGCAGCCGCCGCGCACTCGACCAGGTCCGGTCGAACGCCTTCGATTGGGATTGATCCCGCAACATTGTGATCCTCCTGATCAGGGTCCCTCGCGCCGGGAGAAACGCCCTCGCCGGCCAGCATGGGGACCGTCCGTCCTGCCTCAAGGCCAGGCTCGACAGCGCCACGAGATAGCGCGTCGTGCCGCCCGCGAACCGCGCTCCCATCGCGTCGGCCGCCTGTTCCTGCTGGAGCTGGAGCCGCGCGGCCATCCAGCGCACCAAGGGATGGTAGTAATTCAGCACCACGGCGAGCCGGGCCAGCAGGCCCGTGGCGTAGTCGCCGCGGACGATGTGGGCCAGCTCGTGCGCGAGCACCGCGCGGCGCTCGGCGTCGCTCCACGATCGCCAGTCGTCCGGGAGCATCACCACCGGCCGGCGCCGGCCCGCCGTGGCCGGAGTGGTCAGGTCGGGCACCTCGCGCAATGCGACAAGGCGGCGACACCCCATCGCACATCGGAGCTCATCGAGCAACTCGGTCATCGTCGGGTCGTCGACCGGCCGCCCGCGCCGGCAGCAGAGAGCGACCGCCCAGAGCCCGATCGTCAGGCGGAGCAGGCCGACGGCCGTCCCGGCCATCGCGACGGCCGCCAGAGTGCTCCCCCACGGCCGGAACCGTACCGCCGGCTCGGCCGCCCCGCGCCCGACCCGGTCCCAGGCCAGCCGCAACCACGCGAGCCCCCTGCCCCGTCCGCCGGCCGGATGGATGACGTCGGGGCCTTCGACACGGCCGCTCGAGCTCGGTGGGATCGCCGGTGCGGCCTCGCCTTCACCGGACATCGTCGGCGGTATGGCATCGCTGGCGAGCCCCTTGGGATGATTGAGCCCGATCCCGGGTACGAACGCCGCGGCGTTCAGGGCCACGACCAGCCCGAGGCTCAGGGTCGCGACCCAGGCACCCGGGACCGGCCCGCGACGCGACGCCAGGGCATGCAGCGCCAGGGCCGGCGCGAGGAGGATGGCCACCTGCACGGTGAGCCACGCCAGAGTCAGTCCGAGGTCGTTCATCGGCCTTCCTCCTTCAAGATCTCTTCGAGGATGGCGCGCTCTTCCCCGTCAGCTTGCGCTGGTCGACGAGCCGGCACAGCAGGTGAGCCCGAGAACCGCGGAAGACGCGCTGGACCAGGTCGCCCAGGAGCCGCCCCGAGACGTCCTCGTATGACCGCACCGCCCGGTACACGAACGGCCGCTCGGCATTGAGCTGGCGCAAGAACCCCTTATCGTGCAGCCCGCGCACCAGGTTCGCGATCGTGGTGTAGGTCCGGTCCAGGCCCGTCGCCGCAAGTTGGTCGCGCGCCTCGGCGGCCGTTAGCTCGCCTCGCGACCAGAAGACGTGCATGACCTCCAGCTCCCGTTCCGTCAGGTCCTTCGCCGTCGGCCGTCCCATGGCTGGCCCTCCTGTGGCCGTTCTGGTTTGGTTTCTCAAATTTGGTTCGGCAAATTTAACGAGCCGGCGGCGGCTGTCAATGCGGGAATCCGGACCTCCTTGCCGGTGTTGCTCACACGACCGGCCCGTTCCCAGAAGCTGTCGCCGTGTCAGTCTGACTCAAGACATGTTGCCGCAGCGCCGCGGCGCCCAACATCCCTCCCAGGCCCATCGATTCCACCGCCGTGCTGGGGACCAGCATCAGCGCCCCTTTCTCCTTGAGACCCTCGTAGAGGATGTTCATCGCTCGCAAGTGCAGTGCCGTCGGGTTGTGCTCGTAAGATTCAGAGGCTTTGGCAAACAAGTGAGCGATTTCCACCTCGGCTTGCCCGAGGATAATCCGCGCCTCCTTTTCTCGTGCCGCCTGGGCCTCACGCGACATCGCGTCCTGCAACGACTCGGGGATGATCACGTCGCGCATCTCGACCGACTGGACCGTCACTCCCCAGGGATTCGAACGCGCGTCGATTAGCTTCTGGAGTTGCGCCTCGATCTGTTCTCTACCCCGCAAGAGCACCGTCAGCGGCGTCCGCCCGATGATGTCCCGCAGGGCAGTCTGTGCCGCCCAACTCACCGCCAGCTTATAGTCCTGGACTTCGAGCGCCGCTTTCTCCGGGTCGTAAACCATCCAGAACAGAACCGCGTCCACGTTTACTGGGACCGTGTCGGAAGTGAGGGTCTGCTCGGCGGCGAAGCTGGTGGTAATGATCCGCTGGTCGATCCAGGAGGAGACCTGGTCGATGCCGGGTATGATCCAGAACAGCCCTGGCCCTTGCAACCCGGTGTACTTGCCCAGCCTCAGCACGACCGCCCGTTCCCATTGCTGGGCGACCTTGGGGGCGAACGCCATGAGCAGACCAAGCATGACGCCGATGATCATACCCAGCGGTTTGTCCGTGAGGACCGTTACGCCGGTTCCCAGACCAATGCCGGTCAGAAGAAACAGCATGGAGATGACATTCACGTGCGGCGGGTCGGACGGAGTGCGACGACTCTTCGCCGAATCGGTAATACTCGTTAGCTCAGGCATCGGATTTCTCCCGTTTCATGTCCATCCAGCGAGTCTTGAGCAAGGCGATCGCCTCGTGGGCCGAAAAGCCCAAGGTGGCAGCCCCGGTGAGAAAACGATCCGCCAGCGCCATCAGTTGGCGCTCGCGGTCGGAGAGCGAGACGGCCTGGCTCCCCACTTCCTGGACGAATGTCCCCACGCCCCGCTGGGTTTCGAGTACCCCGGAGCGTTCCAACTCGCTGTAAACCTTGGCGACGGTGTTGGCGTTGATCCGCAGATCGACAGCGAGTTGCCGGACCGTGGGTAACTTGTCTCCAGAACGCAGCCGACCCGTGGCAATCGACACGCGGATCGCACGTTCAAGCTGAGCATACAGGGGCGTCGGGTCCGTGTCGTCAATGGGGAACATGGCCGCCTTGTCCTATTGTTCTATAAAAATAGTACAAGTGGGCCGAGACGAAGTCAAGCCCCGTCGCGAACGCCCTGGGTTGAAAGGCACGGCCGCTCAAAAGAGACAGTGAATTCACTTCACCCAGGTCACCGCTTACGAAACACGAGCTGCTGGATTGGATTTTTCTGTCGGGCGTCCGGTAGAGCAACCCGTCCAGCTCGACTGTCTTGAACGGGAAGTGGATCGAGGCAACCTCCATGCCCCCGCGCTCGGACTCCGGGCGTGATCACCGGGTCGGTTCCGGTGGGAGAAGAACCCGAACGGGTAGGGGCCGTGGTTGTTGAGAAACGTGTCGGTGGCACCGCTGCTGGCCCTGATTGCCTCCGCGCCTTCGGCGAACAGACCCTTCATCGCGTCGCAGGGTTCGCGTTCCGGGCTCAATCCCATTGCGCATGAAGACCTCCTCTAGCCGCGCGACATGTTGCGTAGGCTCGCGGAGTCGAGTTCGTCGCCGCCTCAGCCAGCTTGGGCAGGGCTCTTGTCAGCAAAGCCTAGCCTGGCCCGACTTGAGCCCGGCCTCAGGATTTCCGGCATCAGAATTGCCGCACCTTCATTTTTGAAACGACCAAAGCCTGGCGACACAACCTCTATGCCGGTCCATGAGGAGCCCACCAAAACTCGCATCGGTTTCCCTCCCGATCGATAGGTCACAAAGCAATGAGCGTTATGAGAGCGGCATCGCTGATGAGGAACCCAGCCCCCGACTTCCTCCGCAGGTTGCCAGAACAAGGAGCTCGAAGGATCATGAACGCCGATGCATCACTTACGGTGTCGATCGCAAACCAGCCGGGCGATATCGATGCGGCGGTCAGGAAAGCGCTCGGTCGCATCCCACTCGAGGACTTCCGCGACAAGGTCGTCGCCATCAAGCCGAACGATACGACTGCTACGGTGGACGACAAGACCGCCTGCACCCAGGCCGACACCTTGCGCGCGACGATCAGGTTTGTGAAGACGCTGCACCCCAAATTGATTGTCGTGACCGGGGGTTCCGGCAGTCTCGAGACGGGTCAGGTCTTCAAAGTCCTCGGCTACCCCGAGGTCATTGCGTCCGAGGGAGTCGAGTGGTTCGACCACAACCAGCCGCCATTCGTCCCCGTTGATCTCACCTTCGGCCCGCAGCGTCGCATCATGGTCAACCCGAGGGTCCTCGAATATGAGAAGCTGGTCTCTCTCGCTCAGCTCAAAGTTCACTCGACGGCGACCGTGACGCTGGCGATCAAGAACGTCGCCATGAGCTATCCAGCGGCAGAATTCTACGGCTACCCGCGCGTCAAGCAGGAACGACACCCGCACAACATCCTCGTCGACAAACAAGCATTCCTCGTCGGGATGCTCATGCGGTTCCCGATTGACCTGGCGATCGTCACCGGCCACCCGGCGATGATTGGAACGGGCCCGGTAGGGGGAAAAGCGGTCGAAACCGGCCTGGTGATCGCCGGCAGAAACCCCGTTTCGGTCGACTCGGTTGCCGCGCATCTGCTGGGTTTCGAGACCTTGGCGATCCAGCACATTCGCCAGGCCGCGGAATTCGGCCTGGGTGTACCGCTCACCCCCATCGGCGGCGAGGCCGGTCAGGGGCGACTAAAGATCGAAGGGACCTCCGTCGAGGAAGCGACCCGAGTCTTCAGGAAAGCCGCCTATGGAGAAGCGTTCTAGGTATCCCGATCCGGCCATTCGACGGCCACGGCACAGGTTTTGCCGACTTTCCGTCTGGATTCATCGAGGTCGAAGGTTGACGAGAAGGTTCAGCCTACCAGGGACCCTGCTCATCCCATCAACGGATTGACCGCCGGAAATCGCTCCAGTGGCGATCAGGAGAAGCCCGCCGCTGAGGCAGGTTTAAGAAAGACCGTTCAGCACCAGGGGAGGAAGCGCCATGGCGAAGACGACGGGTGACATCATCGTCGAGAAGTTGCTCGATTGGGGAGTCGACACAGCCTTCGGCCTGCCCGGCGACGGGATCAATGGGTTCTTCGAGGCCCTGCGGAAGAATCGCGAGAAGATCCGGTTCATCCAGTGCCGGCACGAGGAAGCGGCCGCCTTTGCCGCTGTGCGGCTACGCCAAGTTCACGGGCCGGCTGGGCGTTTGCATTGCGACCAGCGGCCCCGGTGCGATCCATCTCCTCAACGGCCTCTACGACGCCAAGCTTGACCACGCCCCGGTGCTGGCGATCACCGGCCAGACCTACCACGACCTGATGGGCACGTTCTTTCAGCAGGAGATCGACCTGCTCGCACTCTTCGCGGATGTCGCGGTCTATCAACCAGATGATTCTTGGCGCCAAGCATGCACAGGCCCTGGTCGATCGCCGCCTGCCGGTCGGCCCTGTCGACCCGGAGCGTCGTCGCACCTGAACTGTCCGGCCGACATGGCAGGACCAGACGGCTTCGGAGGAGGCCTCGTCCGATGCAGATGGTCGCAGGCCACACGTCCACTGCGTGGCGCCGCCCATCGTCGTGCCGCAGGCAGAGTCCGCTCGAAAGCCGCCGCGGAGCTGCTCAACGCCGAGAAAAAGCTGGTCATCCTCGCCGGCCTGGGCGCGCTCGGTGCCGACGAGGAACTCGAGCGGTTGGCGGACATGCTGGCCGCGCCGATCGTCAAGCCGCTGCTGGGCAAGGCGGTCGTCCCCGACGATTCTCCGTTCACCACCGGCGGCATCGGCCTGCTGGGAACGCTGCCCTCCGAGCAGGCGATGGAGGAGTGCGACGGCCTGTTCCTGATCGGCACGAGCTTCCCTTATCATGCAAGTTTCTGCCCAAGCCCGGCCAGGCCAAGGCCGTGCAGATCGACCATCGACCCGACCGGCGTATCGGCCTGCGCTATCCCGATCGACATCGGCCTGGCCGGCGACGCCAAGGCGACGCTTGCAGGCGCTCCTGCCCCTGCTCAAGCCCAAGAAGGACCGCTCGTTCCTCGAGAAGGCCCAGGAGCGGATGAAGGAATGGAAGGAGCTGATGCGGAACCGCGGAGACCAGGGACGAGTCGCCGCTCAAGCCGCAGGTCGTCGCGCGGCACGTCAACGACCTGCTCGCCGACGACGCCATCGTCACGACCGACTCGGGGACGATCACGACCTGGGCGGCTCGCCATATCCACATGCGCCGCGGCATGAAGTTCTCGTGCTCGGGCAACCTGGCGACGATGGCGCCGGGCCTGCCCTACGCCATCGGTGCCCAGAGCGGCCTATCCCGACCGCCAGGTGGTCGCCTTCGTGGGCGACGGCGGCTTCACCATGCTGATGGGCGAGTTCGTCACGGCGGTCAAGCACAACCTGCCGATCAAGGTCGTCATCATCAAGAACAACACGCTCGGCCAGATCAAATGGGAGCAGATGGTCTTCCTGGGCAATCCCGAATACGGCGTGGAGCTGCAGCCGATCGACTTCGTGAAGTTCGCCGAGGCCTGCGGCGGCGTGGGGTTCCGGTGCGAGCGGCCCGAGGAGGTGCGGCCCGCGCTGGAGGCGGCGTTCGCGTCGAAGAAGCCGGCGCATCGTCGAGGCGGTCGTCGACCCGTTCGAGCCGCCGATGCCCGCCAAGGCGACGCTCAAGCAGGGGCTGCATCTGGCCGAGTCGCTGGTTCGCGGCGAGCCCCACGGCGGCAGGATCATCTGACGTCAATTTTCAAGCGACAAGATGAAGGAATTGGTTTGAGCTCGGACGTTGGGAACGTCGGCATTCATGTCCGTTTTCTGCCCTCGGGACAGGAGTATTTAGAGCATCATGAGTGCATCATTCGGACCTGAGGGTGAACCGATCGAGCGGATCGACGTGTCGGCCTACAAGGTGCCGACCGACGCCCCCGAGTCCGACGGCACCTATCCGTTGGGAAGCGACGACGCTGGTGCTGGTCGAGGTTCAGGCGGGCGGTACGACGGGCCTGGGCTATTCCTATGCCGACACGGCGACCGCCCGGCTGGTCCGCGACCTGTTGGCGGACGTCGTCCGGGGCCGCGACGCGATGGCCGTGGCCGGTTCCTGGTCGGCGATGGTCGCGGCGATCCGCAACCTGGGCCGGCCGGGGATCGCCTCGATGGCGATCTCCGCCGTCGACGCGGCGCTCTGGGACCTGAAGGCCCGTCTGCTCGACCTGCCGCTGGTGACCCTCCTGGGCGCCGCGAAGGACGTCGCACCGGTATACGGCAGCGGCGGCTTCACATCGTATTCGATCGAGCGAGCTCCGCGAACAGCTCGGCGGCTGGGTCGGCGCCGGCATCCCGCGAGTCAAGATGAAGATCGGCAGCCATCCGGATCAGGACCTCGACCGGGTTCCGCGCCGCCCGCGAGGCCATCGGGCCCGAGGCCGAGCTATTCGTCGACGCCAATGGCGCCTATAGCCGCAAGCAGGCCCTGGCCCAGGCCGAGCGGTTTGCCGACCTGAGCGTGAGCTGGTTCGAGGAGCCGGTCTCGTCCGACGACCTCGAGGGCCTGCGGTTGCTCCGCGACCGCGCTCCGGCCGGCATGGAGATCGCCGCGGGCGAATATGGCTACGACCTGTTCTATTTCCGCCGGATGCTCGAGGCCGGCGCCGTCGACGTGCTTCAGGCCGACGCGACCCGTTGCGGCGGCATCACCGGGTTCCTGCAAGTCGGCGCCCTGTGCGAAGCGCAGTCGTTGCCGCTTTCGGCCCACTGCGCGCCGTCGCTGCACGTGCACCCCGCCTGCGCCTTGCCGAATTTCCGCCACCTGGAATATTTCCACGACCACGAGCGGATCGAGCATCTGCTCTTCGACGGCGCCTTGACGCCGGAGGCAGGCGTGATCCGGCCCGACCTGTCGCGCCGCGGTCTGGGCCTGGAGTTCAAGCGACGGGACGCCGACCGCTACGCCGTCTGAGAGGTCGAGCAATCGGACAAAGGACGAAGGATCAATGGCGACCGCAACCGCGACAGCGACGACGACTGCTCAACGCCACCGCAAGGAGGTCAAAGGACCGCTCTTCGTCGACGCCTCGGCGCGATCGCGGCCGAGCTGCGGCAGGTGATCCGCGGCGAGGTCCGATTCGACGCCGGCAGCCGCGCCCTCTACGCCACCGACGGCTCGAACTACCGCCAGGTGCCGATCGGCGTCGTGATCCCGCGGGACGTCGACGACGTGGTCGAGACGGTCGCTGTCTGCCGGCGACACGGCGCGCCGCTCCTGTCGCGGGGCGGCGGCACGAGCCTGACCGGCGGCTGCTGCAACGTCGCGGTCGTGATCGACTGGTCCAAGCACCTCAACAAGGTCCTGGCGATCGACCCCGAGCGGAAGCTGGCCCGGGTCCAGCCCGGCACGGTGCTCGACATCCTCCGCACCCAGGCCGAGAAGCACGGCCTGACCTTCGCGCCCGACCCCTCGACGCACACGCACAACACTCTGGGCGGGATGATCGGCAACAACTCGTGCGGCGTCCACTCGCTGATGGGACTGGGGACGGGGCGGACGTCCGACCAAGTCCACGAGCTGGACATCCTGCTCTACGACGGCACCCGCATGACCGTCGGGGCCACGAGCGAAGACGAGCTGGAGCGCATCATCCGCGGCGGCGGACCGCAAGGGAGAGATCTACGCCAGGCTCAAGGACCTCCGCGACCGATATGCCGACGAGATCCGCCGCCGCTACCCCAAGGACCTGCCGCGGCGGGTCTCCGGCTACAACCTCGACGACCTGCTGCCCGAGAAAGGGTTCCACGTCGCCCGGGCCCTTTCAGGCACGGAGGGGACGTGCGTGACCGTGCTCGAGGCCAGCCTGCACCTGGTCCACAGCCCGGCCGTCAAGTCGCTGCTCGTGCTCGGCTATCCCGACGTCTACAGCGCCGGCGACCATGTACCTGAGATCCTGGAGGCCGGCCCGATCGGCCTGGAAGGGCTCGACGACGTCCTCGTCGACGACATGAAGAAGAAGCACATCCACCCGCAAGATATCACGCTGCTGCCCGAAGGGGGCGGATGGCTCCTGGTCGAGTTCGGCGGCGAGACCAAGGAGGAATCGGACGACAAGGCGCACGCTGCTGATGGAGCGACTTGAAGAAGGTGTCAAGCGCGGCCGTCGATGAAGCTTTCGACGACGAGGCCGAGGAGGAACACCTGTGGAAGGTCCGTGAATCGGGCCTGGGGGCGACCGCGCGCATCCCCGGCGAGAAGGACGCGTGGGAGGGATGGGAGGATTCCGCCGTCCCGCCTCATCGCGTCGGCCCTTACCTGCGCGACCTCCGCGAAGCTGCTTCAAAAAGTTCGGCTACAACTGCTCGCTCTACGGACATTTCGGCCAGGGCTGCATCCACACCCGGATCGACTTCGATCTGAAGACCTATGAAGGGGTCAAGCATTTCCGCAGGTTCCTGAACGAGGCGGCCGACCTGGTGGTCAGTCACGGCGGCTCGATCTCGGGCGAGCACGGCGACGGCCAGTCGAAGGCGGCGCTCCTGCCCAAGATGTTCGGGCCCGAGCTGGTCCGGGCCTTCGGCGAGTTCAAGGCGATCTGGGACCCCGACAACAAGATGAATCCCCACCGGGTGGTCGATCCCTACCTGCCTGGAGAGAACCTCCGGCTCGGCCCGACCTATCGGCCCGCCGCAGGTCGAGACGCATTTCCAGTTCCCCGACGACCAGGGGAGCTTCGCCTACGCGACCGAGCGCTGCGTCGGCATCGGCGAATGCCGCAAGGAAGAAAACGGGACCATGTGCCCGAGCTACATGGTGACCAAGGAGGAGATGCACTCGACCCGCGGCCGGGCTCACCTGCTCTTCGAGATGCTGCAGGGCGACCCGATGAAGGGAGGCTGGCAGAACGAGACGGTACGCGAGGCGCTCGACCTGTGCCTGGCCTGCAAGGGATGCCGGACCGAGTGCCCGATGAACGTCGATATGGCGACCTACAAGGCCGAGTTCCTCGCCGCACTACTATGAGGGTGCGGCTGCGGCCCCGGCACGCCTACGCGATGGGCCTGATCTACTGGTGGGCTCGACTGGGCTCCTTGATGCCGGGGCTGGTCAATTTCGTACGCACCTGCCGGTCGTCGGACCGGCTGCTCCAGGTCCTCGGCGGGATTTCCACCGAGCGCAAGATGCCGTCATTCGCCCCCGAGACGTTTCGAGCCTGGTGGGCTCGGCGACCGATCCGGAACCAAGGGCGGACCGCGGGTGGTCCTCTGGCCCGACACGTTCAACAACCATTTCCATCCCCAGACCGCCAAGGCGGCCGTCGAGGTGCTGGAGGATGCCGGCTTCCAGGTCGTCGTCCCGCGGAAGTCGCTCTGCTGCGGCCGCCCGCTCTACGACTTCGGCATGCTCCCCACGGCCAAGGCGCTGCTCCGCGAGATCCTCGATACGCTTCAGCCGGAGATCGAGGCGGGCACGCCCGTGGTCGGCCTGGAGCCGAGCTGCGTCGCCGTCTTCCGCGACGAGCTGATGAATCTCTTCCCCATGGACGAGGACGCCAAGCGGCTCAGCTCACAGACCTTCATCCTGAGCGAGTTCCTGGAACAGAAAGCGCCGCGATTACCGTCTGCCGCGGCTGAAGCGCAAGGCCCTGGTGCAGAAGCATTGCCATCACGAGCATGTCATGAAGTTTGACGCCGAGAATGCCGTCCTGAAGAAGCTCGGCCTGGACTACGAGCTGCTCGATTCGGGCTGCTGCGGCATGGCCGGCTCGTTCGGCTACGAGAGCGGCCACTTCGAAATCTCGCGGGCCATCGGCGAGCGGGTGCTGCTTCCCGCCGTGCGCCGGGCCGACGAAGATACGCTGATCATCGCTGATGGGTTCAGTTGCCGCGAACAGATCGCCGGCCTCACCGGCCGCGGGGCGCTGCATCTGGCCCAGGTGCTTCAAATGGCGCTGCACGAGGGTCCCGATGGTCCATCAGAAGCGTTGCCCGAGACGCGGTATGAGCCGCTAGGCCAATGGGAGCCGGCTCCATCGGCCATGCTCCCTGTGTTCGCGGCTGGAGCCGGCCTGCTCATCGGCGCCGGAATGGTCTGGGCAATGACTCGCAACGGCCGTCGATCGTATCCATCGATTCCACAGACGACACGCTAAGAAGGAGGAAACCATGGCACGCCGATCCGCCCAGCCCGGCACGGGCCAGGACGAATCCCGATTGCACGTGATCGATGGTGTCGTCGTTTATGCGCGCAAGGACGAGCACGGTAAACCGTCGGTCCTGGATGCGATCGACCAGGACGAGCGGAAGATCCGCGCCATCGCCGATCGCCTCTGGCGCCGCGGTTTCGGCGTGATGCGCCAGCGGAGTCCGCGCGCCGGCAAAGTCTTTTACCTGTTCAAGGCAATCTGGGCCGGTCCCGGCGAACCGCCCGATGATCCGTTTGATGACACATGAAACTGAGTAAATACTTTGGAGGCGGGAATGAAATCCAAGCTGATCCACAAGGAACATGGTGAGAAGACGTTCGCCCTGATTTTCGATACGGGCGACGAGGCCATGTCGGGCCTGGTCGAGTTCGCCAAGGCGAACTCGCTGGGCGCCAGCCATTTCACCGCGATCGGGGCGTTCCAGGATGTGACGCTGGGTTACTTCGATTGGGACTCGAAACAATACCAGAATATCCCGATCCGCGAGCAGGTGGAGGTCCTCTCGCTGATCGGCGACGTGGCGCTCAAGGACGGAGAGCCGAAGGTCCACGCCCACGTCGTCGTCGGCCGATCCGACGGCTCGACCCGCGGCGGCCACCTGATCGCGGGGCATGTCCGACCGACCTTGGAAGTGATCCTGACCGAATCGCCCGCGCACCTGCAGAAGGAAATCGATGAGGAGTCCGGCCTCGCCTTAATTCGGATCTGACGACTTGAGGGTTAATCATGTCCACCCGAACGAAACGAATCAGAGAGACCGGTCAGCGCAGTGCAACGACGGATGGGGCCGAGCGTGTGGAGGCGAGTCTTGAGAGACGGAGCCCGGCCTGGCCGAATCAGAACGGGGAACCCCGCATGGCACCGGGAAGGCCCGGAGCGAACCCGCGCTGGGCCCCAGCACAAAAGGACGGTGTCGGCACAGCGCTGACCCCGGCGGGCGGAGCGGCGAGCCAGGTCTGGTTCACGATCGGACAGGGGATCCTGACCGAGGTTTTCTATCCCCGCGTGGATCAGGCCAGCATCCGCGACCTCGGACTGGTCGTCACCGACGGCCAGCAGTTTTACTCGGACGAACGGACTGACTGCGAACATCGGCTGGAACCTCCGCCCCAGGGAGTCCCGCTCTACCGGCTGGTCAACACCTGCCGTCAGGGTCGGTATCGCGTTGAGAAGAAGATCTTTTCGCATCCTCATCAGGATGCTGTCCTTCAGGTGGTTCGATTTGCAGCCCAGACGGCGAGTCTCGACTCGTATCACCTTCACGTGCTTCTGGCTCCGCATCTGGGAAACCAGGGGGCTGGCAATACCGCCTGGCTCGGTGAGCATCGCGGGATCCCCATGCTATTCGCCCGGCGGAACGGTCGTGCTCTGGCCCTGGCCTGCTCGGCTCCTTGGCTCAAAGGCTCGGCCGGATACGTGGGTGTGTCGGATGGATGGCGAGATCTGACCGAGCACAAGCGGATGGACTGGGAGTACGACCGCGCGGAGGAGGGAAATGTCGCGCTCACGGGCGAGATCGACCTCCGCGCATGCGGCGGATCGTTCGTGCTGGCGCTGGGCTTCGGTTTCGACGAAGCCGAGGCCGGGTATCAGGCCCTCGCGAGTTTGCTCGCCGACCCCGACGAACTCCAGATCGAGTACGCCCGGAGTTGGGACGAGTGGCAAAATCAGCGGACCATCCCCCAATGGGAACAGAAGGCGGGTCGGGACCTAGGGCGAATCAGTGCGGCGGTCCTGCGGGTTCACGAGTCGGCTTTCGCTCCAGGGGCGATCATCGCCAGTCTCTCGACGCCCTGGGGTGAAGTCCGTGGCGATGCCCAGCGCGAGTTGGGAACGGGGGGTTACCACCTGGTCTGGCCTCGCGACTTGGTCGAGGCCGCCGGTGGATACTTGGCGGCTGGGGCGCGCGACGAGGCGGCCCGGGTGCTCCGGTACCTTGAGGCGACTCAGATGGCCGACGGCCATTGGACTCAGAATATGTGGGTCAGTGGGGCCACGTTTGCTAACGGCGTCCAGCTCGGTGAGACGGCACTGCCAATCCTGCTGGTCGAATTACTGGCCCGCGAGAAGGTGCTGGCGCACGGAGACCTCGCGCGCTACTGGCCCATGGTCCGCCGGGCTGCGCGGCTACATCGTTCGGAGTGGCCCATCGACCCAGCAGGACCGGTGGGAGAATGAAACGGGTTATACGCCGTTCACGCTGGCCGCCGTGATCTCGGCCCTGCTGGTGGCTGCCGAGCTCGCCGAGAGACAGGGTGAGCCCGCCGTCTCCGCCTACCTGCGGGAGACCGCTGATGCCTGGAACGCGGCCATCGAGAGTTGGCTGTACGTCGTGGATACCGACTTGGCTCGGCGTCTGGGCGTGGAAGGTTACTACGTGCGCATCATCGCGCCCGAGTTGGATGAAGACTCCACACCCCGAATCGGCCATCTCAACCGAGAAAAACTCCACACGCCGAATCGGGATCGCCCCGCTCTCGAAGTCCAGGGCTCCGACCAGCGGGGGTCGGACATCCGGATCGATGAGGTCGTTAGTCCCGATGCACTCGCGCTGGTGCGTTTTGGCCTCCGGGCGCCGGACGACCCTCGGATCGTCAACACCCTCAAGGTCATTGACGCTCTGCTGAAAGTCGACACGCCTCGCGGGCCAGCCTGGCACCGCTACAACGGCGACACCTACGGCGAAAAGGCCGACGGCTCCCCGTTCGAGCCCACGACACGCGGCATCGGGCGAGCCTGGCCGCTCCTGACCGGCGAACGGGCGCATTACGAGCTCGCGGCCGGCCGCCGCGACCAGGCAATCCGACTCCTCCACGCGATGGAATCTCTAGCCGGAGATGGCGGCATGATCCCCGAGCAAGTGTGGGACGCTGCCGACATCCCCGAACGCGGTCTCTATGCAGGCAGGCCATCCGGCTCAGCCATGCCACTCGTCTGGGCGCACGCGGAGTACCTCAAGCTCCGTCGCTCGCTCCAAGACGGCCGCATCTTCGACCAGCCATCCCAGGCCGTTCGACGTTACTTGGAGCAGAGGGTCGGCTCAAACCGGGTGATCTGGAGGTTCGATCACCAACGACGGTTCATCTCCGCAGGTGAAGTTGTGCGCGTCGAGGTTCTCTGCCCGGCCACGATCCGCTGGACGCGCGACGCCTGGCGCGGGATTCATGAGGCCAGGACGCGCGACACGGGTCTCGGACTCCACGTCGCTGACCTCAATACGAAGGAAATGAAGCCCAAAGAAATGATCGAATGGACCTTCTTCTGGCCCGACGCCCATCGCTGGGAAGGTCGTAACTTCCACGTCACCGTAGTCTAATTGGGAAGGCCAAGAGTGTATCACATTCCGGTCCCCTTGGCTGATCGATCCGGCGTCCGAAGTGTTCCTGATGGCGTTCTTCTTGGACTACTCACCCGACAGTGAGCACCGACGAAGCTACAAGCTCACCGTCACGGAAGCCAGCAAAGAGGACGCCTCGAAAGTCCTCCCGACCTTGAAAACGCGTCGATGGCTCCGGAACGCCCGCATCGACGTGGGAGTTGAGTAATCGGCAAGAGCGTGACATGCTTCGGTCACCGCTTGCGAAACAAGAGCTGCTGGATTTTTCCGTCGGGCGTCCGGTAGAGCAACCCTCCGAGCTCGGCCTTGTTGAACGTGAGGAGGATCGATGCGACCTCCATGCCTCCGCGCTCGGAGACGCTGACGACTTCGACCTTGTCCGGCTCACCCAGAGCCTTCAGCCTCGGTGCGGCCGCTTTCAAGCGGTCGTCGGTGAGGAACAGCCCGAACTCCTCGCCCAGCTTGGCGCGGTCGACCTGGCCCGCCTGCATCTGGTGGAAGAAGCTGAGAGCAGCCTCGATGGGGGGCGGCCCGTTCACCTTGGGAACGTGGGGCGTTCCCTGCTTCTTCTGATCCTCGAGCAACAGATTGAGGATCGTCGAATGCAGCGAATCCGCAGGGAGGTGTTCCGTGTTGGTCAAGAGGATTACCGCGGATTTGGTCCGGGGGACCATCGCATTGACCGACAAGAAACCGCTGACAGCACCCCCGTGCGCCAGGATGGTTTCACCGTCGATCCGCTGGACATTCAGGCCGCAGCCATAGCCGGTGTTGTGGCCACTCTTGAGCGATCGCGGGGTGGTCATGAGACGGTATGACGCAGGCTTTACGATCCGGCCCTCCATCAAGGCGAGGTCCCAGCGAGCGAGGTCAGGGGCGGTGGCCCATAGACCTCCCGCGGCGTGCAGCCAGCCGCTGGCCTCGGGCTCCGCCGGCTCCAGCGGCCCCAAGGCAAACGACGTGTAGCCCCGCGTTTGTCCCTTCACATCCGGACCCGGCTCGAAGGCCGAATGCGTCATCCCCAGGGGGTCGAGGATCCGCTCTTTGAGGAACTGCCCGAACGGCTTGCCGCTGACCTTGGCAACCACGGTGCCCAGGAGCGTGTAGCCGGTATTGCTGTACGACCAGCACGCGCCCGGCTCGAAGTCGAGCTTGGCGCCGGCGTACTCAGCCACAAGGGCCTCGGGCAGAATGGGCTTGACCAGCCGGCGGTCCACGAAGTCGAGCGGATAAAAGTCGGGATATCCCGACATATGAGTCATCAGGTCGTGGAGCGAGATATCACTAGCACTCGTCAATTTCGGCTCATACTTCACCACCTTGTCATCGACGGACAGCTTCCCTTCCTCGGCCAGCAACAGGATGCAGGCGCAGGTGAACTGCTTGGTCACGGAGCCAACGGCGAACGGGGTGTCCGGCTCGACCGGCGGCTCCCTCCTTGATCAAACGCTTGCCGTACCCCTTGGCCAGGACGACCTTGCCTTCACGCATGATCGCCAGCGACAGACCGGCATAACCTTGGTCACGAACCTGGGCCGCGACGTAGGCGTCGATGGCCGCGAGGTCAAACGTCTTGGGCGGTTCGGCCGCCTTGGGCGAGTCGGCACCGGGCGATCGCTAATGGGGCAAGCAACAGGAGGAACAGGAGAACGCCCACTTCGCATCCCAGAAGAGCTTTCCATCGTTTCGGCATCGGCGATACCTTTCCGTCCCTTAGCCGGCCAACCCGTCCTGGCTTCCGCGCTCAAGCACGGTGGCCACTTCGGTACACGATCGCAACCCGAATACGGTCAGCAAGAGATCATCAGACGACACTTGCGGCCATCATAGGTAAAGCGACACGTCGGCAGCAAGTCGCGCCCAATCAGGACGGTCGCACGTGAGTCGTTTCCGGTCTCTTCTGCCTTTGACCCGGACTGCTTACCGATGATATTCTGGACGAACCAAAGGGGGTTTGAATCATGGCCGCCGAACGAGCAAACGACCTTCAGGCTTTCAAGAGCTTCATCGACGAGCAACTCTCGAACGGCGAGACCGTTCCGACAGTCGATGAGGTCCTCGCCCGCTGGGAGTACGAGAACGAGAGCGCAGATGAGCGAGAAGAGACCCTAGAAGCGATTCGCCGGGGGTTTGCCGATGTCGAGGCGGGCCGAGTTACGCCAGCCAGGGAGGCAGTGGCTGAGCTTCGTCGGAAACACAACCTGCCCGAACTCTCATGAGCTTTCGCGTCGAGTTGACCGCAGGGGCTTATGCCGACCTCGACAGGCTCATGGCGCGGCTTGAGGAACGGTCTTCAGCAACAGCGGCGGACCGATTATCCACGCGATTTTACGAAGCGCTGGACCGTCTTGAATCGCGCCCTCTTTCTTGCGGAGTTGCCTACGAAAATCGCTACTTTCCCGTCGAAGTGCGACATCTTTTGTTCGAAGTCTGGAAGGGCAAACCCTATCGCGCTCTTTTCATCGTTCAAGACGATCTTGTGAAGATCCTTTGCATTCGAGCCCCGGGCGAAAAGCCTGTAAAGCCGAAGGACGTCGAGCTTTAAGCTGGACCTTGCACTGAATCCTAGGCAATCCCCGCCGTACGCCAAAACCCAGGTTGTTTATGGCGCAGTACTCGGCGAAAATGGAGTGTGTTCCGGAAGCTTCCGAGATTCGTCACGGTTTCAACGAATCGACGTTTGAGCCAGTCGCTTTCCAGGTTTTGAGGAGACAATGATTATTCACCTCACTGAACAGCAGTTGCGGGACGTCGCCGCCAGCGGGGAGACACCGCCGACATTGGTGGACCCGAACACGCAAACAACCTACGTATTGATCCGCAAGGATCTGTACGAGCGACTGACCGACGAGGAGTACGACGACACCCCGTGGACAGCCGAGGAGCGAGATGCCTTGGCGTGGGAAGCGGGCAAGCACGCCGGATGGGAGGACATGGATGAGTACGACGATGACCTGGAGAAACCATGAACCGCGGTGACGTCATTCTCGTCCGCTTTCCACATCCCTCTGGCGTGCGCGGCAAAAAACGGCCTGCCGTCGTCGTGCAGTCCGACGCCTACAACCAGGCCGTCAAGACAATCGTCGTCGCGGAAGTCACGAAGAACCTGACGATGGCCAGCGACCCGGCCTGTCTGTTCATCGACCTGACGACCCTTGAAGGACAGGCAACGGGGCTGAAGCGGAATTCTGTCGTATCATGCCTGATCTTGGCCACCATCGACCGTGACCGAGTCGACCAGGTACTTGGCACGCTCCCGGCAGCGATGAGCAACGGCCTGAATGATTGCCTGAAGGCGGCATTAGGGATCCCGTAAGCAGAGGCGCCGACTTGCTGAGTTGGCGAGCTAGCGCCGGCCGCTCATTGATATGAATGTCTGTATATGATTGATACAAAGGTGCTGCCTGACATTCAAGATGCGGTGCGACCACGATTCCCTGATTTCGTGCGGGACTTTCGCACCTGGCAGCACAGGCCAACCAGACCGATGCCGAGAAGGGTGATCGCCGACGGCTCGGGGACGACGGTCACGACGCGGTCGAAGCTTGTTCCGACGAGCGTGCCCGCCGGGAAAGGCCCGAAATCATTCTTGACGTAGATATTGACTGGTGCCGGCCCGCTCGGGTCGGAGAACGCTGTGCCAACCGGGAATGGGAGAGTCTGCACATTGGAAGCCGCGAAGGTGGCGTACTGCGTGGTCACCAAGGAGAGGCCATTCAGCGACCCGCTCGTGACATCGAGCTCGAAGAGGAGCGAGAATGAGATGTTGTAGCCCGAGGGAGTCGTGGTCACCGTGCCGGTGGTGTACGCCGGGATGTTGTAGAGATTATACGTGTCGTACTGGCCAGGGACGAATGGGTCCGGCAAGTCGCCGCCCTGAAAAGCCGAGGTCACGTTGGCCGTCCCATTGGTCGTGTTGATGGTAAACGTTTGCGGACCGCTCGCATCGAGCGCGAAGGTGCCTAGCAGCGGTGAAGAGATCATCTGATCCGCGGTCGACTCCGTGTCGAACACAATGACCCCGGCCCGAGCGTGGGGGCAAAGGCCCAGTCCTGATAAGAGCATTAGACCAACTGTGGTCAAAGCAAAACGCATGTAAATCCTCTAGTTGCTAAACGTAGAAAAATCCAATCGAGCATTAACGCTTGTGATTTCGCGCAGGCTCGCTTAACCTACAGACATGCATCCGTGATCGGTGCCGATCTCCGTCCAAAACGTCAAGGTTTTGTCCGCCAGGTCGATGCGGTCCATACAGCCTCTTTTGCGAAGCGGGCGAAAAGGTCACTCAGATTTGCGAATTTTGTTTCAGAACACTTGCCCGGTCGTCTTAAATCCTGATCAGTTCGATGTATCCGTCAGCGAGGCCGCTTTCCGAGAGGAGTTTGACGTGATGGAAATCAACAGCCTCGAGACCGAGGAACTGCTGCGGCTGGCCGAGAACGGCGATGACGGGGCGATCCGCGGGCTGTTCGAGCGGCATCGGGGCAGGCTTCGCCGCATGGTGGCCGCGCGGCTGGACCGGCGGGTTGCCGCACGGGTGGACCCCTCCGACGTCGTGCAGGAGGCGCTGGGCGAAGCGAGCGGAAGGCTCGCCGGGTTCCTCCGCGATCGGCCGGTTCCTTATTACTCCTGGCTGCGGCGGCTGACGCTCCTCCATCTCGCATGGTTGCACCGGTTTCATCTGGGATCGCGCAAGCGATGCGCGGCGCGTGACCAGGATCTCGAAACAAGACCCTCCGACACCTCGTCCGCCCTGGCTGTCGATCGTTTGCCAGGGAGCGACACGAGCCCGAGCCAGCATGCCGTCCGCGATGAGGAATGCGAGCAGGTCCGGGCGGTCCTCGACCAGTTGGAGGGTCCCGACCGGGAGTTTCTCGAGCTCCGTTACGTCGAACAGCTTTCGCTCGCCGAGATCGCGGATCGGTTGGGGATCGGCCTGAGCGCCGTCAAGATGCGCCATCTCCGCGCGCTGAAGCGGTTCCGCGGCCTGGTCCAGGAACCCCGCGCGGAGTCGTCCTTGTGAGCGAGCCGGATCGGGACAACCTGGCTCCGATCACGGACGAGGCCGGCCACTCTCTGGCCGACGATGGACGATACCCGGCTCGACGCGGAGCTGCGAGAGCTGCTTCCCGTGATGGAGATGCTCGATCGCGTCGGCCCGCGCATGGGGAGAGCCCCATCCCGACAGGATGGACCATCGGTCGAACCCGAGGCGACGGGTTTGCTGGGAGATTTCTTGATCGTCCGGGTGATTGGCCGCGGCGGCATGGGAGTGGTCTACGAAGCCGTTCAGAAGTCGCTCAACCGCCGGGTGGCCCTGAAGGTCCTTCCCTCGTTCTCCGCCGAAGATCCTCGCAGGGTCAAGCGGTTCCAGGTCGAGGCGGAGGCGGCCGCCTGCTTGCAGCATCCTCACATCGTCCCGGTCTACCTGATCGGGTCGGAGAACGGGCAGCACTATTACGCCATGCAGTTCATCGAGGGGCGAACCCTCGCCGAGATCATCGCCGCGACATGGCGCGGCGGCGAGGCCGTGGCGTCGGGCGACGACCCTCCGGGCCGCGAGCTATCCTCGCCCCGAATGGCCGCCGAGCTGGGCCGGCAGGCCGCCGAGGCCCTCCACTTCGCTCACGAGCAAGGAACCATCCACCGGGACGTCAAGCCCTCCAACCTGCTGATCGACGGGTCGGGGAAGCTCTGGGTCAGCGATTTTGGGCTTGCCAGGATCGCCGGGCAAGTGGACCTGACTCTCTCCGGCGTCGTCCTGGGGACCTTGCGCTACATGAGCCCCGAGCAAGCCTTTGGCACCCGCGTCGTGTGTCGATCACCGCACCGATATCTACTCGCTGGGGGCGACGCTCTACGAGCTGATTACCCTTCGCCCCGTCTTCGAGGGTGACGATCGCCTGGAGCTGCTCCGGAAGATCGCCGACGAGCAGCCCCGACGGCCACGGACCTTTAACCCGGCCATCCCCCGCGACCTCGAGACGATCGTGCTCAAGACGCTGGCCAAGGACCCTGGTGAACGATACGCGACGGCCCTCGAGTCTGGCCGACGACCTGGGCCGGTTCCTCCAGGATCAGCCGATCCTGGCCCGGCGTCCCAGCCTGCTCGACCGCGCGGCCAAATGGTCGCGCCGCCATCGACTCGCGGTGGCAGGGGCGATCGTGATGCTGGCCGCCTTTTTGGCGGGCCTGGGTCGTGCGGCGTTCTGGCGTTATGAACTACTTCGCCGGCACAATATCGAGCTGAACTCGGCGCTCGACCGGGCCGAGCGGAACGAACGGACGACGCGCAGGCACTGGTACGATTCCCAGATGAGATTGGCCCAGCAAGTCGCTGTCGTCCGGACAGGACGAGTTCGCGCAAGAGCTCCTTGAAGAGCTCGAGCCCGAGTCGGCCGGAGAAGACCTTCGCGGCTTCGAGTGGCATTTCCTGCGGCGGGCCAGTCATCGCAAAGTTTCGCTGCTCTCCAGCCGCCAGATATCGGGTTCTTAGTCCAGCTTTCTCGCCCGATGGCCAGACCATGGTCTCATCGGACGAAGACGGTGGTCTGATCTTCCGGGACCTCGTCGTGGGAACGGAGCGCGGCCGATCACGGGCCCACGGCCAGCACCATGCTGAAAGGGCATTTTCTCCCGATGGACGGATGCTGGCCACCTGGCACACGCCGGAGTTGGCGCCGAGCGAGGTCATGCTCTGGGACTTGTCCACAGGCCGGCAGGATCGTGCCAGTCCCGACCATCACCGAAGTGGTCGTTGCCATGGATTTCTCGCCCGACGGCCGTAGCCTGGCCATTCGTACGGTCGACCGGAACAATGACCTGTCGACGAGTAAGGCAATCTTCTGGGACATCGCCCCGGATACCGCACCTTCTCGTTCTGAGCGACCTCCGGTCGATTGCTGGACCCTCGCCTATTCCGCGGGATGGCAGGTGGCAGGCGACGGCGGGCCCGTCCGGGCCCATTACGCTGAGGGCGCCGGAGACCGGCCGCGTCTTGAATACGATCGCCGCCAGCCTTTCTCGGATCACCTGCCTCGCGCTATCGCCCGACGGCCGGACCCTGGCTGCCAGCCACCAGGGAGGCATCACGACCTGGGACACGGACTTCGGGGGCGGAGCTTGGTTCCATCAAGTTGCCTGTCATGCTTTACCTCACTTTTAATCGGGATGGAGACCGGCTCGTCGGGCTGAAATACGAGCGTGACGAGATCTTCTTGATTGGTGACCCCAGGACAAGTCCCCGGCGGGTCCCCCTGGAAGGCGTGTCCGGCGGCGAATTCGCCGTTGTTTTCTCTGCCGATGGGAAAATCCCTGGCCGGAGGAGGCAACAGCCTGGCCCCGACCCTCTGGGATTCCTCATCAGGGCGGAAGCTGGGCGAGTTCTCCGGTAAGGCTGGTCGCGTCTATGGACTTGTCTTTTCGGCCGATGGCCAGTCGCTCATCTTCGGGAGCGAAGACGAGCGGGCTACGCTCCTGGCACTTCGGCCACAAGTCCGAACCGGTCGCTCAGATCGCCGGGCATAAAGCGGAGATCTGGGGGCTGGCGTATACTCTCGATGGTACGACATTGATCTCGGCCGCGGACGACCACTCCATCAAGCTCTGGAATGCTCGCCGACGGAACAATGCGAGCCACCCTGAATGGGCACGGCGCCCTCGTCACATCCCTCGCGGTCAGTCCGGATGGGAAGGTCCTGGCCAGTGCGAGCTTCGACAAGACGGTCCGGCTCTGGGACCTTCCCGACGGCAAGCCTCGAGCCGTTCTTTCCGGCCACACCGATCGGGTGCGGGCCGTTGCGTTCTCCCCCGACGGCCGGGTCCTGGCTTCGGCCGGCTCCGACAAGACGGTCCGAATTTGGGACCTCGCTGGCGGCAAGCCTCTCCGTATCCTCGAAGGGCACACGGATACCGTCCGCGCCCTGGCCTTCGATCCGAGTGGCAGGCTGCTTGTCTCGTCGAGTAATGACCGGACCATCCGGGTCTGGAGCCCGGAGGATGGCCGAGAGCTGTTCTCCCTGGTGCTGTCCCAAGCAAAATTCGGCGCTCGCCTTCTCCCCTGACGGTTCGCTCCTGGCTGTGGGCGATGACTGGGGAAGCGTCACGTTCTGGGACGTCGCCACCTGGTCGCGGCGGACGTCGGTCAAGGGGTCCGACGCGGCGATCTGGGGCCTCTCGTTCTCGCCCGACGGCCGGACCCTCGCCGCCGGGTGCAACGACGCCAAGGTGCGCCTCTGGGACCCGATCACCGGCCAGGTCATGCTCGTACTCGACGGCCACGCCCAGCGCGTCAACGCCGTCGCTTTCAACCCCGACGGCCAGACCCTGGCCTCGGCCAGCCACGATGGGGCGATCAAGTTGTGGCACGGGGAAGCGCCGTAGAGTCCGGGCTTCTTCCCACGTAGACCAGCTTGAATTCAAGTCTCGTCATCCAATTCGAGAATCCCGTGCTCGCGCATTTGCTCGGCTTGCTGGATGAACTGGCGGTGAATGGTCTCGAGCGACGCGGGAAGTGAAGAAATCCTCAAAGACCGTGCAATCGCGGACATTCGTGTGATTGCGTTTTCTGGATCTGTCCTCCAGATCGGCACGGCCGCGCCAAACGAGTTCGGCAAACTAATTCTGATTCAGGTTCCAGGTGGGTGATCGACGAACAGATCGATACACAAATCCGAGAGGACACGGGCGACTCGCTCGATGACGGCATGTTGACATCGCCGGTCACTCCATTTCGTGATTTCCATCCGATGGAGATTCGTTCAATGACGTGGCGACGACCCGCTGGGCTCGCGATCCTGGGTCTTGTTTTGCTCGGTATGACCGGGTGTGACAGGGGGATACCGCCGAGCGGCTCGCAGGCGAGAGTGCCCGCCGACTACCTGGAGCAACAGCGAGTGAGGTTGACGGAAATGAAGACGAAAATGAAACCGCAACCATTCTCCAAGCCCGTCAAGCGCCGATGAACGGGCATGTGACCGCCGCGTCGGCCCACGTTGACTTTCCGCCGAGCGAGCCCCGTTTTTCTTGCCAGGCCGCTCCTGCGATCCATCTCATTTCATTTCCAGGCTAACGCTGGAGGTCCTGCCATGGTCGGCTCGTCTCGCAAAGGGTTCACGCTGATCGAGCTCTTGGTGGTCATCGCGATCATCGCGGTCCTGATCGCGCTTTTGCTGCCGGCGGTCCAGTCGGCGCGTGAAGCCGCTCGGCGAATCCAGTGCACCAACAACCTCAAGCAGATCGGCCTGGCCCTGCACAACTACCATTCCGCCTCCGACAGCTTCCCACCCGGGGCCGCACTCAATGGGATCGCGTCGGCGCCCGGTTTGTACGCAACCTGGGAACCCAACATGAGTGCGCAGGCGATGATGCTGCCTTACCTGGAACAGTCGCCGCTGTATAACTCGCTCAACTTCAACTTCGGCGCCGAGTTCGACCTCGGCATGAATTCGACCGGGGTCCTGACGATCGTCGCCGGCTTCCTCTGCCCGTCGGACCCGAATGCCAGCAAGGCGCTAAACACCAACAACTACTACTCGTGCATGGGGACCACGACCGATTACATGTTCAGTCCAGGAGTCGCCGGCGGGGCGAACTGGGAGGGCACGACTCCTAACGTGACCTTCACCGGCTCCACGGGCCTGTTCGCGCAGGCCGTCTCTTACGGCATCAGGCACTGCACTGACGGCACCTCGAATACGGTCGCCTATGCCGAGTCATTGCTGGGTGACAGCATGGCCACCGGCGCCTCGAGCCAAGGTCGACTCCACCCCGCCCAGTAAGTACCGGGGCAACATGGTCTTCGGCGCTGACCCCGGCGATGACCTCAACCGCCCCCATGACGCCTTCCAGAATCCCGCCCTCGTCATGAGCCTGCTCCAGAACTGCAATGCGATGTTCCAATCGACGACCACGAACATCGGCGACGACCACGGCTACCGCTGGTCGATGGGGATCACCGGCTACTCCTTGTTCAACACCATCCAGACCCCAAACGACTCCCAGTACCCGTTCTCGGCCTGCCGGCTCGATGGCGTCGCGGGCGACTATCCGGATAGCGGCTTTGCCTATGGATCCAGCAGCACCCATCCCGGCGGGATCAACGTCTGTTTCGGCGACGGAAGCGTCCGGTTCATCAAGAACAGTATCAACCGGACAACTTGGTGGTCGTTGGGCACCAAGGCCAACGGCGAGGTGATCAGCGCCGACAGCTATTGAGTCCCGTCGCCATCAAGAGCGTCGAGGAACGCAAGGTCATCCAGAATCGCCTCCCGAGGTGTTATACTCCGGCTTCCCGTCCATTGGGACGGTTCTCAGTCGAAAATACCTCGATCAGAGCATGCAGCTTGGAGAACGACCACAATGCGACGATTCTCGGTGGCCCGAACCGTGTTGAGACGGTTTCTCGTCGGATGCGTCTGCGTTTGCGCCGGTGCCTTTTGGCAACTTCCCGCGGCTTGGGCCGAGATCCAGGTCGGAGCGGCAGTCCGTGTGATCACGCCCAACCCGCTTTTGCCCGTCTCGGGCGGGATGGTGCGCCCGAATCCGTCCCGCGAGAAAAAGGGCGAGCTCACAGCCCGGGCCGTCGTCTTTCGCAAAGGGGAGGTCTCCGTCGCGGTGGTCGCGCTCGATCTGCTCGGGTTTCCGTCGGTGTTGGGCGATCGAGTGCGTGCGAAAGTGACGCGAATTCCGGCCAAGAACATTCTCATCGCCTCGACTCACACCCATAGTGCTCCCGATTGTTACGCGTTTCCCGACGGCAAAGGCGGACATACGGGCGACCTCAATTACATGAACTTCGTCTGCGACAAGGCCGCCGAGGCGGTCAACGAGGCGATCGACCGAGTCCAGCCGGCCTCGATCAAGATCGCGACCGGTCCAGCCGAAGGGAAAATCGCCTACAACTACTACGCGCCCGACCTGTACGACCGGCGAATGAGCGTCATTCAGGCGATCGGCCTGAATGGAAAGACGATTGCCACGCTCGTTAATTACGCGATCCACCCGGAAGTGCTCGGCAACGATGTCGGCATTCTCAGCCCCGACCTGGTCGGCCCGCTTTGCGACCAGATCGAATCGCAAACCAAAGGGATCGCCCTGTTCATCAACGGCGCCCAAGGAGGCATGATCACGGCCGACAACCGCAACCTGAACCAGCCCAGAGATCCGCAACGCGGCTACTGGTCTGATTCGCGATCCTGGGAGGAATGCCTGCGGATCGGCCACCTGATGGCCTCGGAATCCTTGAGGATCATCAAGGATGCCCCGGAACAGAAAGATCCGGCGCTCTTCTGTGACGCGATCACCGTACGCTTTCCAGTCGATTCAAAGCTGATGTGGGCTGTGATCGCCGGCTCACCCCTCAAATACCCTCACAACGACGATCATTCGATCAATGCGCGAATCAATCTGATCAACCTCGGCAATGCTCAGATCTTGACCATCCCCGGCGAGGCCTTGCCGAACATCGGCTTCTATCTCAAGCGCAAGATGCACGGGCAAAACAACCTGCTGTTCGGCCTGACCAACGAAGCCTTCGGCTACATCTTGACCAAGGTCGACTTCCAGAGCTTTCCCCGGTACGACTACGTTTCGCGCACGTCGCTCGGCGAAATGACGGGCGAGATTCTGATCGAGAAGTCGCTCGAATTCGTCAATAAATCACCGGTGCCGGATCAATCCGGATCGCGCCAGGCTCAGGAGCAACTTCGTAACCCCAATCCGCCGGCTCGGAATACGGAGACCACGAAGTCATCCCCGGAACCGCAAATCCCCGCCCCCGGGGTCATTAATGCCCAAGTGATCACAAAGCGGCCGCCGGATCCGCTCGACGGCCCCCCGTTTGTCACGGCCCGGACCTGGGCCATCGCCGACGGGAAAACCGGCGAGGTCCTCTGGGGCCATGACGAGGCCAAGCCGGTCGATATCGCCAGCACGACCAAGATCGCCACGGCCTTGGTCATCGCCCGGCTGGCAGCCAAGCATCCCGAGCGTCTTGAACGAGACAGTCACGTTCTCGGAGCGGGCCGATCAGACCACCGGCTCGACTTCCGGCGTGCGTGCGGGAGAGCGGCTGCCGGTTCGGGAGCTGCTCTACGGGCTGCTCTTGCCCTCAGGCAACGACGCGGCCGTGGCCTTTGGCGAACATTTCGGCGGTCGTCTGAAACCCGCGAGCGATTCGCCCAACGAGGCCGACCCCTTGCCTCGGTTCATCGCCGAAATGAACGGCCTCGCCGATGAGCTGGGCTTGCGCGAGACACACTTCATCAACCCGAACGGCCTACCCGCCCCGGGACACCACTCGAGTGCCCGAGACCTGGCCAAGCTCGCACGCATCGCGCTGGCTGAGCCCATCTTCGCACAGACCGTTTCGACTCCGAAGCACGGCTGTACGCTGGTCGACGCCAAGGGCAAGCGTCGAAACGTTGTCTGGACCAATACCAACCGCCTGCTGGACACCGAGGGCTACGACGGTGTCAAAACGGGAACGACCCGGGCCGCCGGAGAGTGCCTGGTGGCCAGCGGCCATCGCGGCGGCGATCATCTGATCGTGATCATACTGGGTGCCAGCTCCACGGAGGCCCGCTATGCCGACGCCCGGAACTTGTTCCGCTGGGCCTGGCTGTCGCGCGGTCACCGGCCATCCCAGGGACGACCGACCCCATGATACCGCACTACCTCAAGCGGCAGCGCCGCAACCGGTCATAGTCGTAGGGAAAAGCAGCGAACGAAAAGCACGCGGTGCTCGGGACGACTCTCGATGAAGCCAATGAATTGGACCTCGGGCGCTCGGCTGCTCGGGCGTCAAGTGAGCCCGTATCGAGCTGAACCGCTTCGTCGCACAGTTTCCAGAACTGAGATTCGATGTCCGTCGGCTGGGTCCGTTCGCCAACTTTCCCGTTATACTTCACGCGGCCATTAGTGAGACATCATACCGCCAAAGGCCGGGCGTTGGTAACCGCCTCTCAGGTTGTGCGGGGGATTCCGGTTGCGCGAACGGATTCCGACGGACGAAAGGCTCGCCGAGCAGCCGAAGATGCCGATTCACGACGCTCGAAGTGCGCACACACTTTGTCGGGTCGAGAAACAGCCGTTCGGCTACATCTGATGACAGGCCTGAAACTTACGTGTGACACAGGAATAATCGGAACCGCGGCGATAAGCCATAACGTTCTGCTTCCCTTGTGGTTATGTGTGACACAGGAATAATCGTTAAATTTGGTAATCTGAAGATGATTTTGACATATCTCTCTGTAAGCCAAGAAGTTACGTGTGACACAGGCATAATCGGCAAAACCCGACCTGAGAGCGTGCGTTTCCGTATCTCGTTATCGACAAGTGAGTTAACCGTGACGCAGGAATAATCGTTAGATTCGACCGATCCATAATACGCTACTCGCGTTGGAGTTAGGTGTGGTGCCGGTATAACCGGACATCCTGGGAGTCGCCAACGGGATGCGACTCGCTTGGCGTGGCCGCTCGAACGTCGCGAATATGCCATGAGCGAGGGCGCGGACGGCGACGACCGACGCCGGTCGTTCGATCGGATGGTCGCACTCAAACGGCGTGATGGTTAATACGGCTCGCGGAAGCAAAGGCGCTCTTTAGGTCCCCAGGGTCGCGAAATGTCTGAGTTGAGCCGGCATGCCGTATAGGTTCCCAGCGTCGCGGAATGTCTGACTGTCTGTTCCATAATGCCGATTCGTACGTAGAAAGGGTATGAGAACCAAACCCTATCCGAGCGACTTGACCGACGCCCAGTGGGCCCTTCTCAAGCCGCTGCTTCCTCCCGCCTCGAATTTGGGGCGGCCCCGCAAAACAGAGCTTCGTGACCTTGTCGATGCGGTCCTCTACCGCAATCGCAACGGCTGTACCTGGCGGGCCTTGCCGCACGACTTTCCTACCTGGAGGACGGTCTATAACTACTTTATGAAGTGGACCGCTGACGGCACCTGGCAGACCATCCACGATGGCTTGCGAGAGCAGGTCCGCGTCAAGGCGGGTCGAGAACCGACTCCCAGCGCCGGCAGCATCGACAGCCAGACGGTCAAGGCCACGGAAATCGGTGGCCCGCACGGCTATGATGGGGGCAAGCAGATCAAGGGACGCAAGCGACATATCGTGGTGGACACGCTGGGGTTGCTCCTGGCAGTGACCGTCACCAGCGCCGCGGCCGACGACGGAACCGCAGCCCCTGAAGTGCTCAAGAAGTTGACCAAAGAGGAGTTCCCTCGCTTGAAGAAACTCTGGGCGGACAACAAGTATCACAATCACGGGTTGAACCGTTGGGTGTCCGAGCACGGCTGGTACGTAATCGAAGTGGTCAGCCGCCCGGCGGAGAGCAAAGGCTTCAAGGTGATCCCGTGGCGTTGGGTGGTGGAACGGACGTTCGCCTGGCTGGGACGTTGCCGAATCCACAGCCGGGAATATGAGCGGGAGCCGAGTTCGAGCGAAGCTCAGATTCAGATCAGCATGATCGGTCTGATGCTCCGGCGTCTCTCCGGGGAGAAGCATATGGCTCCCTTCCGCTATCCTCGTCCACAGGCAAAAGTGGCTGCATAAGAATTATGGAACAGACAGTGAGTTGATCCGCGCACGGTATAACGCTCTGCTCTGGCCCAGTCCGTCCGTTCCGCCTCCCGATGTCGTCCTGCGCCGGACTCTCCGCGCAACTATAGTTCATCCGAAGCGGCCTGAAAGTCTCGTTCCGGGCTTCAGACCTCAAGCTCACCTTTCTTGTTTGAGCAGCCCAATGGTTTCCAGGTCCTGGCTTCCGCGGGCGAAGTCCAAAGGTATTTTGCCGTCCCAACTCTTCGCGCCCGGTTCGCATTGTGGGTGAGAAGCAGCGCGACCACTTTGGATCGGCCATAGGAGGCGGCCCAATGAAGGGGGGTGAGCTTGCTCTCGCCTTCCGCAGCGTTTATGTCCGCGCCATGAGCCAGCAACACCGCCGCGACTTTGACGTGCCCGAGTCGGGCCGCGAAGTGCAAGGGCGTCGCGCCATCGGGTGTTCTCGCGCCAACCAACGCCTTGTCCTTTGCCAACAGGCCTTGGACCACATCGGCACGTCCTGCGAAGGAGGCGACGAAGATGTCAGACGGTTCCGCGCCACCAGCGAGGAGCATCTCGACCGCGTTATCAAAGTTGATACCCAGTTGCGCCGGAGTACGGCGTTGCAGGTCTTTGATATTGGGC
>CAWAAW010000082.1:0-68972 GCA_963779785.1 uncultured Planctomycetota bacterium | reverse complement strand
ACCGGAGCCGAGTAGGGAAGGGGCGCCCGGCGGGCTCGATCGAGCTTCGGGTTTCCCCTTCCCCCTTAAAATTCCGTACGGCGGGTTTTCCCCAGTACGGCTTCAAATGGACCGTCAATGGCGACCTTCGACGACTGCCCAGGGTTTAAGTGCCGTCCACATCCGCCCTACGACTCCGTCTTATACGCCACCGCAGTTGCAACTCCCAGGAATACATGATCCCGAAGGGATTACCCGTTGAGAACCTTTCGATTCAATGTGGCACGATCCCCAGCAACTCCAACACGTCCATCCAGAGGCCCTCTTGGCTCGCCATCGGGTTATGTTGTCCCGATAGGTTATCGCTTACTCACGGCCTCATCCGCCCCTCTGAAACCCCCTTCCCGCCACTTATGGTTTCGCGGCGGAATCTGCTGCACCCTAGGAAATCGGCTTTCAGGTGGGAATCCAGCAGTCCCGAATTTACTCCGCTGGACTGTGCTCGCGTGCCGCCTCCCTTACCCCGGTGACCCCGAAGAGTGCAAATGACTGTTGCTTCCTCCTCGGTTTTAGCCTTCACCTCCGAGTTACGGGTTCGGCGATCACATTGGTCGTTTCGAGGCTGTACAGTTCACTCATACCATAAAAACCATAGGAATTGTTACGGCCCGCGAGTGGGTTGGCTAGCCCCCTCCTTTTCCAGGACGTTTACATTCGAGCTTTCGCTGGCCGGGTCACCCCGAGCCAACGTCTAATATCACTACGTGGATAAACAGTCAATTTCCACGACCGGACTTTCACCGGCAAGTCTAACGGCATTAAAACTGGGCTGGCACAACTTGGTCGTACCCCGCGCACCTGGGCCGCGACCCCCTGCGCACCGCGGGCTGATCCTGCGCACCCGACCCCTGCGACTCTGCTCTGACCCCGGCACCCGCATGCACTCAGAGCGATATCGAATGACATTGCCCGCTTGCCAGACCCGCCGTTTGGGTTTCCGAGGCAAAAAAACAAAGCCCCGAAATCCACCAGTCGAGGCGGATCTCGGGGCTTCGTTGGCTGCATTGAATTGCGGAGTCGACGAACCCTAAGAAATCCTCCTCGCCCGGCCGGTAAGGCCAAGGCCAAGAATCAGTCGAAGGCTCGCCGACAAAAAGCACATTTGCCGACTCCGAATCTCGTTTCTCTTCAACAGCCACCTATCAGGATCTTATGCCCCCGGATCGGTCCGCGGTCAATGGGAAAGTCTGAATCGCACTTCGTTGCTAATCGAGCCGATCACGCGACCTGGGGAGCCGTTTCCGCCCCACCCCCAGCATCCGCACCAAGCCGGTCTGAGAAAAGGGACCGGAATGTCAGGTGGCAGGGAAGGTAAAACACGATGGGAAAGCCAACGATCATGGTGGTCAGCCAAAGCCAAGGGGGCAACAAGGTTTGGGGTTTCTCGTAGCCGAGCCATAAACATAGTTAATGTTCACAGCCAAGTTGGGATTGCTGGCGGGAGCGGGAGGCGCGGGGGCGAGAAAATAACAGACGAGCAGGACCGCGGTGCTGATGGCCGTCCAGATGACGAATGCCCGACGATCGTAGCCCAATCGCCAAACTCCCCAGATCAACAAGAACGGCAGCCAACCGTGGAACGCGGACAGCCCCCGCACGAAGAGTGGTAACTTGGGATCGAACATGTAGCTGGTCATGGTCGTGATTCGCGACACCTGTGAGAAAGTCGGCCACCCAGAGCAACTGCGGTAGTGCGAGTCCCACCGCGGGTATGCTGATGAGCAGGGACGACTCCAGCCACAGCGCGGGCAGAGTCATCAAGAGGGCCAGATCGCAAAAGAATAAAAAGTTCCAGGCGGAATAGGTGACCCAGTAGTAGGGAACCAGTATCGCAACGAAAAGCGTGTAAGCCAGCTTCAGTGCCAGTGGTATTCTGGCTTGGCGAGTCATGGTCCCGCTCCTTTCTCGAAGGCCGTTTTTGGTGGGTCCGCCCATCATATCCGTTGTTCGACGCTTTGTTCCACTCTGGTCTCCGGGCCGAAAAAGAAGGTTGTAATCAGGGCCCTGCTTGTCGCTCGATCTCGACCGTGGCACGCAGGCCGCCGTCCTGGAAGGTGATCCCAAAGTCGGCGGATTTCAGATCGTGCAGTGGACCGATCGTATCGGGTCCTGGTTTCGGCTCGCCCGGGTGGCCGAGGACGGTTGACTCCATGGTCCGCCACTTCGGGTTCCAGACGTAGCTGCCGCCGGCGGGGCAGACGAGCCGCTCGCCCCAGACCGCCTCGTGCAAGGCGACCGGGTCGCGCTCGGGGTAGAGCCGATGCCACTCGTTGAGGATCGGCAGGTTGTTCCAGCACTGAAGCGAAATGGCGGAGCGGTAGGTGTTAAGACCGGCTGTCGCGAGAACGCGGAAGCCCGCGCTGCTGACCCGGACGGCAAGGCTTTCCCCGAGCCAGGGCCGCGACGGTCTCGCCGGCCGGGACTCATCGCCTTTCTCTTCGCGCTGTCCGGCTGTTTGGCCTGGCGGTCGATGAACCGGGTCACGACTTGTTCGTTGAGTGAAACGACCAGTCCACGAGGCGTCGGGGCGTAGTAGAGTGCCAGGGGGGACCGGCGTCAGGCCCAGGTGCTCCCTCGTCCTTCTGTGCGACTCGCACGTAGCGCTGGCCGTGGTGCTCGCGGTTCTGCCAGATGACAAGGTTGGGGGCGGTCTGATCGGCGTAAAATCGCACGGCGTTCAGGAACAAGGCGAGCTTGGCGGCGTCGGTCACCGGGACGTGGACGGCCACAGGGAGCTGCATCACATGTTTTCTCATGAATTCGTCTGTGATCCTTGGCCCGGGCCAGCTCGGCCCAGAGAGGATCGTCGTCGAGGTAAACGTCGATTGAGCCGCCGATCCAGCCCAGGGCGATGTCACGCGGCAGTTTCAGAGCGTCCGCAAACACGTCGCGGCTCTCCTGAATCAACTGCGACTTCATGTCCAGGGCCATGATCGCGTGGACGAGGCTTTCCGGATGTAGGTCGCCGGCGTAAGGGCCGAGCTTCGCCGCGGCGACAAGCGAAATGAACTCCCGATAGTCCGAGCTTGCGATCAGAGGCATGACCGTCAGGTCAGCGGCCATTCGACCGGCGGGTTGCACCGTCAGCCGCAGCGCAATTGGGTCGAAGGTGCCTCGCCAGTTTCTCTGGTAGCCGTCGCGCCAGGCACGATAGGCTTGGGCTTCGGTCTGGGTCACCTCGTCCAGGGGAATCTCGACGATGGGCGTCTGGAATCCGAGCGTGCCGTAAAGTAACGAAGCAACGCCCGTGCGAGAGATACGCAGCTCGCCCAGGTCGGGAACCAATGAGGAGGGTCAGCGGTGGGGCGATTGAATCGTTGTGAGAGCCCGGTGCCGGCGACAATCGCAGCCAGGTTCGCCGCCTGCATCTCAGCGAGCGCCGCGGCAGTTCGCACTCGCCGCGATGAGGCGATCCGCCATCGGGGCCCGCACCAACGCCGGATCGTGGCGTCCGTCAGGATGAGCAAGGCCGTCTCACCGTCCGCACCCCGCGGATAACGCGTGCGGAAGAATCGGTACTCCGGAGCGTCGACCAGTCGAGAGCTCTGATTCCGGGCCGTTTGCAATACCCGCTCCAGTTGCACCGGCGAGTTCGTCAGTACGACCGCATGATCGAGCGCGGCGATGTATGCGCTGATCTCCCGATCGGGAGTTCTCGCGAAAACGAACGTCGAGCCGTCCTTCGCGCCCTCCGTCGGAGCGATCCCGGCGGATGAAGCGCGGCAGGCCGCTTCGAGTCGTTCTCGCAGTGAAGGTGACGAGCTTGCCCGGCTCATCCGTCTCGAACAGGATGGCCAGGTCGGTACCGGTCACGAAATAAGGGTCCGAACCCGTGACCGCCATGCCTTTGACCATCCCTGAGCCAGAGAGTCGTGCCAGATCGGCCATCGAAACACCCAGTTGCCGCTCGTAGCGTTCCTGAACAAAACGAGGGTCAAATCCCGAGGAACCATTCAGATCCAGGATCGGAGTTATCCCACCGAGAAACTCGCTCAGTACGGTCTGGGCCGCTTTCGGACTCGGTAAGAACAGCGCATGCTGGTCGGCCGGAATGTGCGCGGCGAGCGGGTCGAGGAGTGGCGTCTTCCCGGCGTTTCGCGCCTTCCAGTCGATCTCGGCGACGGTGATTCCCGTCAGCGTGTCGAGCTTGACCGGCTTGTCCGACGGAGTGTTTGGGCCCGCGTTGCGAGCCGCCTGCAACGGGCGATCGAGCTGAAGGTTCTCGCTGATGGCCCGGCCGCCGCTGAATAACGAGTAGGTCTGCTCGAGCTCGTTCGACTGGTTTGATCTGGGAGACGTTAGAGCCACCTCGCGTTCGTTGTCAGTTTGAGGTGACAGCTTGCGAGCTTCGAGGATTTGATGGCGAAACCAAGCATCGCCGGGAAGGTCGTGAGCGCGTGAGTCGCTGGAAATGCCGCCGCTTTGCCGCGGCGAACACCGCGCGGGCGTTCATCCTGGGCGGTCGGGACGGTCGTCTTGAACGAGACCACGACCATCGCGCGGTGGTCCTTGGTGGGGACGACCAAGCTGCCCGGTCACTTCGTTTGACGGCGGCCTGGCCGAGAGGCGGATGGCCACGATATCGTCGTGAAACAGATCATCCAAATCGGTTCCGGGAAGTTGCTGATCTCCGTTCCCTCCGCGCTTGGGATCGGTGTCCAGGTAGATCTCACCCGGGCCGTCCAAGGACGCGTACGGCTGCCTGGCCGTTGCGGAGCTGCCAATCCGCGGTAAAGCCGATCCCTAGGTCGCGCTGGGCAAAGCGACCCTCGGCCCCCATCGGCAAAGCACCCTCGGTGATCGTCAGATCGCCGACGGATCGAAAAAAGAGGACTCCTCGGCTCCGGCCAGGCCGGTCCCGGTCAACAAAACCGCCATCGCCCAGACCGAGGATCGAGCTGTGAGCTTGCGGAATGGACCGAACATGGGGAAATCCTTTGTGGTGGAAGCCAGAGGGGTTCGTTCAATAGGCAGTGCACCGAGGTCGGTCGCAACGGTCGATCCTTCTCTCATCATGTCGACTTCTCAGAACGCCGTGCCACGAGAAGACCAATTTCAGCCTGGCGACGACAATCCCAAGCTGTCGGACCGCGTCCGGGGCTTCGCTGCCGATCGATTGGGGAATCCTTGATCGATGCGACTTGGACAGGGTAGAGTTCATTGGAACGACAGGCGCGTGGAAACGCCCTTCGAGACTCTTGATGGACGCGAAATCGACTTCTGAGATGGCGATTCCAACCCGGAACCGAAGAGGGAGCCACCGCGATGGCGACAGTCTCCGACCGAACCCCACCCGGCGCCTCCGATAACGAGATTCCCCCGCTCGAGGCAGGAGATCGACTCACCCGGGCCGAGTTTGAACGGCGGTACAAGGCCATGCCCGGACTCAAAAAGGCCGAATTGATCGAAGGAGTCGTTTACATGCCCTCACCCGTACGCCTGAATCGACATGGTCGGCCTCATGCCCGACTGATTACCTGGCTGGGAATCTACGAGTTCAACACCGAGGGTGTCATCGTGGCCGACAATGCCACGACTCGGCTCGATATGGACAACGAGCCGCAGCCCGACGCGGTTCTCTTTATCGACCCGGCCAACGGGGGCCAGGCACGGATCTCGGTCGACGACTATATCGAAAAAGCACCCGAACTTGTCGCCGAGGTCGCTTCCAGCAGCGCAAGCTATGACCTGAACGACAAGCTCACGGCCTATCGCCGCAACGGCGTGCTGCGAGTACATTGTCTGGCGAGTGCGGGACCGTCAAGTCGACTGGTTTGTGCTCAAGCGGGGAAAGTATCTGCGTTTGCGTCCCGACCAATCCGGTGTATATCGAAGCAAGATCTTTCCCGGGCTCTGGCTCGACCCGGCCGCCTTGGTTCGAGGCGACAAGAAGACCTTGCAAGCGACCCTCCAGCGCGGCCTTGCCAGCCCCGAGCACGCGGCGTTCGTCGCGCGGTTGAACCCAGAGCCAAAGCCATGAGCCAGAAGCAAACGCCTTGCCTCGCTCAATAACTCATGCGTGAAATCGACGCCACGACCGCGGCCGACTATCTCCGCGATGCGGGCTGGGTTCCGAACGACGCCGAGGTCACTCGTCCGCGAGCTGAGCGGCGGGGTTTCCAACATCGTGTTGCGGGTCGATCTGACCGGGAAAACCTCCGTTTGTGCTCAAGCAGTGCCGCGAGCGGTTGCGCGTGCCGATGGAGTGGCATGCCCGGCTCGACCGGATCTGGACCGAATACGCCACGCTCGAATTACTCCGCGCGATCCTGCCCGAAACGAACCGTCCCCGAGATCTTGTTCGAGGATCGCCAGAACTACCTCTTCGCCATGACCTGCGCACCCGACGACGCGGTCACGTGGAAGACGCCACTTGATGGCCGGCCAGATTGACGCCGACGGTCGCCACCCGGCTGGGAACGATCCTGGGCACGATCCACGCCGAGGCGCCGAGTCACCCTGCCCTCCGCGGAACTTTGTCGGACACCAGCCTGTTCGACGAGCTGCGGGTCGACCCCTACTACCGCACCGATCGCTCGCGCGCATCCGGATCTGGCCCCTCGCATCGACGCCTTGATCGACCTCATGGACCGGCCCGAGGACGAGCGAACGCTGGTCCTGGGCGACTTCAGCCCCAAGAACATCCTCGTGCACTCGGGCGGCCTGATCTTGCTGGACTTCGAGTGTGCCCACGCGGGTGACCCGGCGTTCGACCTGGGGTTCTTCCTGACCCACCTCCTGCTCAAGACGATCCGCGCGGTCTTCGCAGAATTCGGGCCACGGTTCGGAGTATCTCGAGTTGACTCGTCGGTTTTGGAGCTGCCTATCTCGATCGGCGAAACCTCGACCCGCAAGACGCGATCCGAGCTGGTGAGTCGAGCCATGCCTGCACGCGGCGGCCTGCTGCCTGGCGCGGGTCGACGGCAAGAGCCCGGTCGAGTATCTGGACGCGCGGGGTCAAGCACGTGGCACGATCCTTCGCCCGCGAGGCGCTTCGAACCGAGCCGGCGACATGGGATGATCTGCTGAAGATTCTCGAAGACGCAATCGTCAGGGGAATGGCATGCCAACCTTGAAGGGACTGAAGGCCCGCCAGGTGCTCGACTCGCGCGGCCGGCCGACCGTGGAAGTGGATGCGATCGCCTCCAACGGAGCCGTCGGGCGGGCGATCGTCCCTTCGGGCGCCAGCACGGGGCGGCACGAGGCGATCGAGCGTCGCGACGGTGACAGCTCGCGTTACGGCGGACTGAGCGTCTTCAAGGCCGTCGACAATGTGACGCGGGAAATCGCGCCGGCGATCCTGGGCTTCGACCTGGACGATCAATCCGCGCTCGACGCGCAATTGATCGCCCTCGACGGAACCCCCAACAAGAGCCGTCTCGGCGCCAACGCCGTGCTCGGGGTCTCGCTGGCCGTGGCGCATGCCGCGGCCGCCGCGCGCGGTGAGGAACTGTTTGTCCATTTGAACCGACTCTGGCGCGATCGATTCGGTACGACCGAGCCGGTCTTGCCGATGCCGATGGTCAACATGATCTCGGGCGGTCTGCACGCTGGCGGCAACCTCGATATTCAGGACGTCCTGATCATTCCGGTCGGTGCGTCGAGTTATAGCGAAGCCCTGGAGATGACCGTCTCGCTTTATCGCGCCGTCGGCGACGTCCTTCGGCAGCGAGGCTTCGAGTCGGCGCTCGTCGGCGACGAGGGGGGTTACGGACCTCGGCTTGACAGCAACGAACAGGCGTTCGGAATCGTTGTGGAGGCGATGCTCGGTTGCGGTTTCGAGCCCGGTCGCCAGGTGGCGATCGCCGTCGACGTGGCCTCGACCCACTTCTATGACCCGGCTTCGAAAACCTACCGCCTGAGCACGCAACCACGGCCCGGGGCTCGACAGCCAGGGCATGGTCGACATGCTGGCCGGTTGGGTCGAAAACTACCCGATCATCTCGATCGAGGATGGCCTGGCCGAGGACGACTGGGACGGTTGGACCGCGTTGACCGAGCGATTGGGCGCGAAGGTACAGCTCATCGGCGACGACCTGTTCGTGACCCAGGTCGCCCGCCTGCAAGAGGGAATCGACCGCCGCGCGGGCAACGCGGTCCTGATCAAGCTCAACCAGGTCGGAACGCTTTCCGAAACCTTCGACGCGCTGCGGCTGGCCCGAGCCCATGGCTTCCGCGCGGTCGTCTCGGCCCGCTCGGGCGAGACCGAGGACACCACAATCGCCGACCTGGCGGTCGCCACCGCCGCCGGCCAGATCAAGATCGGCTCGGTGGCGCGGTCGGAGCGACTGGCCAAGTACAATCGTCTGCTGCGAATCGAGGAATTCCTCGGAGCCGAAGCGCGGTTCGCGGGGCGACCTGTCCCGTAGTCGGCTAGACAACAGAACGGAGATGACCATGTCGCAAAGTTTCTCGACACATCGAACTGCTGAGCAACAGCGGCTTGTCGGTCTCGTCGATCGGCTTGGGATGCATGGGGATGAGCGAGTTTTATGATCCGAAGTAGATGGATGACGCCGAGTCGATTCGCGTGATGTCGCTCCGTTCCCATCCGCGGCGTCATCCCGAGAGTTTACCGCGGACCGATTCAACCGAGGAGCTCGTCGGCTTTCGGGAGCAGCTTGGCGAAGTCAAGTTGGTTTGTGCAGGCCTGGCGGGCCGCCTCCAGGTCGGCGCCGTGCCAGTCACGTGCCGCATCGGCGAGCCCGGCGTAGAGCCGCCGTGCCTCGGCGCGATAGCCATGGTGCTCGTGGTAAGTGAGGAACCGGGTCAGATTGCCCAGCTCGGCGTTGGTTCCGGCGGCCCGGCTGCACCGGCCGTCGCAAGAGGCGCACATCGTCGGACCGGCGGCGATGCAGGCGTCGCGCAGCCGGTTGATCTCGGTCGTCTTCAGGGGCTGAAAGGATCCCGCCGCCGCCGTGTTTTCGCGGATCTGGTCGGTATTCCGCATCGAAACGCAGACCGAGGAGAATCGTTCATCGGTCCAGATCGCGTGCAGCAGGGCCTGATAGGGAGTGAGCCCCTTCGCGGTGAGATCAGGGAAGCTCCATGGCGATGTCCGTGAGATTCATGTTGCCGGCGACTTGTTTCATGGAGATCAGCCCGATGCCCTGCTTGTAGCAGGCATCGAGGGCGCGATTCATGTCGTCCTCTTGTGCGATCCAAGGATTGTTCTGAAGCATGATGACGTCCACAAACCCGCCTTGCGCGGCGGCCTGGAGCAGCAGGTGTCGTGCGGGATGATGGGTCGAGAACCCAACGAACTTCGCCTTGCCGGAACCGCGGATCGCGTCGGCAACCTGCTTGAATTCCGGACTCATGACCCATTGCATCTCGACGTCGAAGTTGCGGTCGCCCAGGGCGTGGAGGAAGATCAAGTCGACGTAGTCGGTCTGGAGTGCCTCCAGCCGCTCGTCCAGTTGCGCAATGAGCTGTTGCGGCGTATTGGGCTGGTCCTTGGTGACCAGGAACAACTCCTTGCGAGGCACCGGCATCGCCTGGAGCCAGCGGCCGATCATCGGCTCGGAGCCGTAGCTCTTGGCCGTATCCACGTATCGAATCCCATTCGCCCAGGCGGAGCGGAGCAATCGCTCGCCGCCCGGGCTCATCCAGGTACCGAGGCTAAGCATGGTCACATCAACGCCCGTGCGGCCCAACTTCCGCTTGGGCAGTTCGACCACATCGGTCGTTTTGTTGGGCGGCTCGACCGCTTTGGCCGGCTTCTTGGTCTTCTTGTGAGTGCCTTCGGCGGCGGCCGGCTCGCCATCACCAAGGATGGTGGCCGCGGCCAAAGCGGCGGCGCCTGTCCCCAGGAAGCCGCGACGATCGATCCGACCGGTCAGGTCCGCAATCTCTTCACTCATCAGACTTCTCCTCGCTGTCTTGCGACAGGGTGATCCGATCCGCCATTCCGTTCTCGCGAGCGTAAAGCAACACGCCCGCCAAGACTAATCGGCGCCGGCCGGCGTTGTCGAGAAGAATCCGCACTCGCCGCGATTCTCGGCAACCGGAGGGGGCCGACCGCATGGCCATCGCGGTTCCGGGATCGCTGGACCACGCGGAAAGCACCACATCGGCCGAAGCTACTGGTTATGCCGTGTTCACCCCCCCGTTGGCAAGTTTTGACGTTGCGCTATTGTCAACCTCTTGGAGTGCGGCGACGTCGATCCGCTTTACGTGGTACAATCGTTTTAGTTTAAACATCAACCTTTTCAGTATCGCTTCCGTCGGGGCCACCGACGCCGACTTACTGCATGGGTGTGTTCTCGGGACGAAACGACGTCCAGGACGGTACAGCGCGCGCTCGTATGAAATCCGCAGAACGCACCCGGAGACTTTCTTATGATTTGGTTTTGCTGCTGGATGATCGCGCTGTCGCTCGATGAGCAAGGCGCGGCGGAAGCGACCGACCGGATGAAACCGCCCTCTTGGTCCGGCAATTATTTCGGCCCGGCCGCGCGCCAGGCCCGCTTGGCCGGAGAGCTTCCGCCGCTGCCCGTGACCCCGGCCATGGCCCGTTGGGACCGCTGGGGCCGGAGCGTGCTCCAGGAGGGCGACATCGTCTTCCGGCTTGGCGACGCCAGGACCGTGCGCGGCATCATACCTCTGAGCTGGTTCATCGCCAGGGCGACGGCCAGCCCGTTCTCGCATACCGGGATCGTCGTCATCGCGGATGGGTCACCCATGGTCTACGACTGCTCGTCAGACGGGATCCAGCTCCAACCGTTTGAGATCTGGATGATCGACTGCGTCGGACCACTGGGCGTCAAACGGCTGAAACCCGAGCACCGCCGCCACATCCCCGGTGTGATCGGCTATTGCCGCACGGTTTTCGAACAGCAGGTGCCGTTCGACTACGAGTTCCGCATGGACGATCCCGCGCTCTATTGCGTCGAGATGACAGAAAAGGCGTTTCGATCCCGAGGACTGGCTCTCTCCGAGCCGGTGCGGATTGGCGACTGGGAACGTCTGGGCCACTATCCTCTGACCGCTCTGGCGATCCCGCAAGTATCGAGCCTGATGCTCGAGCACCCGATCACGCTCGAGCAGCCCGTCTACGTGCCCGGAAACGAGCGCCAGGGGATATGGGCCTCACCATTGCTGGAGAAAGTCTTCGGTCCGGAACCAAACTGGGACGACGACATAGCTCCCGGACGGTCAGACGGCATGAGTTTGCGAGGCGATCTCGAGATGGCCATCTTCGCCGCGTGCGAGTTACGGCGCTCTTATTCGGACCTCACCGTTCCGACTGATCGGCGAACTCGCTCAGCGCCCATGGGTCCAGAGACTCCTCGCGGCGCGCAGTCGCGGCCAATGACAGATCCACCGCGTGCTTCGCGCGGTGGGCAATCGGCACCCAGCAGACGGACAGGTGCGAGATGCGGCGAGTCGGCTTCGGCTCACGGGCCGTACGCCGGACTTGGGGCGACTACCCCTTGAAGCCAGGAGGTCGTACAATCAGGTCGTGTCACTCGACTGTTTCCTGGATCGGTTCACCGAGACGATCGGAGGGTTGCGCTCGACCGGAGTTGAGTTCCCTCCCCTCCCATCAGCGGACAGGCTCCAACAGGTGTGGTCGTCTCTCGCCCCCTCCTTGTGAAGGGCAAGGTCAATGTCCGAAGAGAAGCTCCCGCATCTCAAGACCACCATGGTCGGCGACGTCGCGGTCGTGGAAGTCTTGACCAAAGAACTTCGGTTTCCCGCAGTGGCTCAAGAAGTCGGGGCCGAGCTTTACCTCGTGGCTGCGCAGGACTGGGCCAAGCGGATCCTGATCAACCTGAACCGGGTCAAGTATCTCAGCAGCACCGGCTTCGGCGTGCTGGCCAACCTGGTGAAAAAAGCCAGGGATGAGGGACGACAACTCAAGTTCTGCAACTTAGACCCGGAAGTGCGCATCGGCGCCGACATCATTGGCCTCGACAAACTCGCCGAGATTCACGACACCGAGCACGCGGCCCTGAAGGCGTTTCGCGGTTGAGAGCGATCCCCACCTTCCGTTCAGTCGCCTTAAGATTGGCGAGCCGACAACGAACAGACTGGGGGCTTCTTCCGATCCCTGACCGCCGGACGGGTCATCAGAACGGAAGAAACCCTCGGTCTCCGCAATCGATCCAGCAAGAAAGAAAGCGAGAAAGGTTTCGAGCATGGAGCCATTCGACGAATATCGGCGCCGAGGCCAGGGCCGCGGTGGAATGCCGAGCGAGCCCTGGCAGCGCTACTTGCCGCTCTTCCCTTGGATCGTCGGGCTGATCCTGGCGCTCTGGCTGCTCTCGGACATCTCCTACACGGTCAAGCCCTACGAGCAGGCGGTCGTGCTCCGGTTCGGCAAGTATCACGCCACGACGATGCCGGGATTGCACTTCAAGGTCCCGCTGGTCGACCAGGTCATGAAGATCAGCGTCGAGGAACATGGGCTGCGGCTTCCTTACGGGTCGCCTCGCGCCGATGAGCCGGCCGAACCGCAGCGGCATCCAGAAGAGGAAACCTTGATGCTCACCGGCGACTTGAACACGGCTTCGGTCGAGTGGACCGTGCAGTGGAAGGTGACCGAGCCGTCCGAGTTCTTGTTCCGATTCCCGATGGAGGACAACGACCAGTTCGCCGAGGACTTGCTGACGACCGTGGCGCGCACCGTGATGAACCGGCTGGTGGGCGACTACTCCTTCGACGAGGTCATCGGCGCCAAGCGGAGCGACATCGCGTCGGATGCCCGCCAGGACGTCCAGCGGATTCTCAACGCCTACGCCTGCGGGATCACCGTGACGGCCTTGCAAATGCAGCGAGTCATCCCGCCAGAACGGGTCAAGCCGGCGTTTGACAAGGTCAACGCCTCGATCCAGGAGAAACAGAAGCTGGAGAACGACGCCGAGTCCAGCCGGAACAAGCTGATTCCCGCGGCCAGGGCCAACCGGGATAAACTGATCCGCGAAGCCGAGGGCTACGCCTCCAGTCGTCGCGCCGAGGCCACCGGCGAGATCGAGGCCCTGCTTGCCAAGTACCACGCCTATCAGCGGGCCCCGGAGATCACCCGTCAGCGCCTCTACCTCGAAGCGATGCAGGACGTTCTCCAAAGCGTGAAGAATAAGACGATCATCGATGCCGATCTCAAGAATCTGCTGCCGCTGTTGAATCTCGACCAAAAGGGAGCCACCAGCCCATGAGACGCCGTATCATCGCCGTGTTCGTCGGGCTGGCTCTCGTCCTGGCCATCCCACTGGGCGAGTCCGTCCTGTACACCGTCAACGAGCGAGAGATGGCGGTGCTCCTGCAATTCGGCGAGCCCGTGGCCAGCCGGACCAAGCCGGGCCTTTACTTCAAGCTCCCCTTGATCTCAGGAAGTGTTGCGGCTCCCCAAAACGCTCCAGGTCTGGCACGGGACCAGTCAGAACGAGAAGCTCGTCGATGTCCCCACCGCCGATGGCAAGAAGGTCGAGGTCACGGTCTGGGCCGTCTGGCGGATCAGCGATCCGGCCCAGTTCGTGCAGACGCTCCGCACGGTCAACAATGCGGAGTCGCGCGTCAAGGAGTTCGTCCGGAGCACGGCACGCGACACGATCACGACCCATAAGCTGGCGGAGATCGTGCGGAGCACCAACCGCAAGATGACGTATACCCTGGGCCTCCCGCCCGAGATCGTCGCACAGGCCGGCGCACCCGGCAAGAAAGGTGTCGACTCCGACCAGGACCAAACCATTCTCGACCTCGTCGTTCCCCCCGAGGCCAAGGAATCGATCTCGCAGGGCCGGCTCGAGATCACCGCCCAGATCAAGGACAACGCCCAGCGCGCCTGGCCCAGGCCGGCCAGAGCCAGGTCAATCAAAGGCCGCGGCATCGAGCTGGTCGACGTCGGACTGTCCCGAATTGAGTTCGTGCCTCAAGTGCGCGAGGCGGCATTCGACCGAGCCATCTCGTTGATGGAAGCCATCGCCGTCAAGGCCATCAGCGAAGGCGAACAGCGCAAGACCGAAATCATCAACAAGGCCAAGGCGGAAGCGCAGAAAATCGAGGGCCAGGGCAAGCAGGAAGCCAGCATCCTCAAGGGCCGCGTCGACGCCGAGATCATCGACTCCTACGCCAAGGCGATACGCGAGACCGGCGAGTTCTACAACTTCACCCGCACCCTCGAAGTCTACAAGGAGGCACTCAAAGGAGAAACCCGGTTGATCCTGACCACCGACAGCGAGCTGCTCCGGATGATCAAGACCCTCGAGCCGTCCAAGGCGACGGCGCTCAAAGCCCAGCCCGGTCGCGGCCACCGAGCCCGACCGGGCTCCAGCCCGGAAGGCGACATGAGTAGAGCTTAACTTCCTAACCTATGAACGAGCATTCCGCTCAACGAGGAGTGACATTCATGAAATGCGCGATGATGACCGTTTTCGCGATTCTGCTCGGTCTCTTCCCGGTCGTTCTCAGCCTGCGGCCAGAGACGGCGACGAGGCCATGAAACTGGCCAGGAAGCTCACCGAGGAAGGCGCCACCACTTTCAATACAGCTAACGCCAAGGCCATGGCCGCCTACTACACGGAAGACGCCAAGATCTTCTTTGAAACCAAGAACGATAGCGGTGTCTCGGTCAAGGAGTACAACGGCCGCGACGAGATCGAGAAAGTGCTATGCCGACCTGTTCAAGGATCCCACCACGATCCGGTCGAAGAACACGGTCGAGTATGCCAAGCTGCTGGCCCCCGACATCCTGGTGATCGCGGGAACGTTCGAGCCCAACTTGCAAGACCCGAAGCCACTCAAAGTGCCGTTCTACCAGGTGCGAATCAAACAGGGTGACAAATGGCTGATGAGCAGCCTGCGGATCTTCGTCGTCCCGGAGAAGTCGTGAGCGGCGACGGCGCGGGAATAGTCGGTCAGGCCGAAGCGGTCAACCGAGCCTTGACCCATTTGGATTTCTTGGCCGACAAAGGTGGGATGATCGCGTCTTCGCCGTAGCCGACCCCTTTGCGATAGGGGCCTAGCGTCGTATGCCTTGATCGAAGACGGATTGTAATGGTAACGAGACATCGGGATCGCCCGGCAAGAGAGGGATCGCGATCACCGGTAGTCGCTCTTCCAGCACGTATGGGATAAACAAAGAAAACGTTGGTTCGGTTGACGCGATGAACGCAGACATGGTAATCGAAAGGTCCCGCCTTGTTGTCCGCGAGCATGCCCGGGCACAGCCGTCGTGTGTTCGCCGCCACGAAGGAGGTCGATCTCGACCAGGTGAACCTGGCTTTTTAAGATCTCCTCGTTGCTTATCTAAATACTTCTTTCGCCCGGCGTTGCCTCGCGATCTTATTGGCCAGGCTGAGGACTCTCGATCGCCGTGACGAGTTGATCTTCTGAACTTCTGTCGGCGACGGATCTCGATGAACGACTCCTCGAAAGGCTCGTCCTCGACCGGCTCGATCAAGATCTCGACCGGGTCGGCCAATTCAACTTCGGCCAGCGCGACACCTCCTGTTTCCCGCTCCCGACCGATTGGCTTGCGTCTCGACAACCAGGAACTTCCGCATCCGGCTCGATATATCGCCCCGAGGCATCAAGCTAGACTCATCTGCGTGGTCTGAGCGTAATACGCTTCCGGCAGTCGCTGCTGCAACAATCCCTGAATACAGATAGATCAGACCGTCATGGAGACACGGAAACCAGTCCGGACTCTCCAGGTACGGGTCCATACCAGGGAATGGCGACGGCATCGCGCGGCTCCTCGGAGAATGCGTGAGCTCAGTTCATTCGGATACGTCTCGCCGACGAAGAAAGGCCGTCCTCCTCCGAAGAGCAGAAACGGCCTTGTCCTCAATGGAATTGATCCTCACGAACGGGTCACGCCATGGGCTCAAACGGGCACGATGCTGTGCTGGATCGAGAACCGCCGTCCCTTTGGGCGATTTGAAGTCGAAGTAGCCCAGGCCCAGTGCGCCGGCCAAGGCGATGTGCTGGGGCTGGCGGACGTCGAAGCCCTCGCGCTTGAGCGGGTCCAGCGCCGTCTTGCCCGAGGCGCCGACCGGAGGAAGCTTCTTCTCGACCCGTTTCGCATCAACGATTCCCCACTCGACATGGTCGAGCGCCACCGGGTCGGTTGCGAAGAAGATCGCGTTGTGTTCCCAGGTCCAGTTGAGGTTCGGGCCGAACGGACCTCCCTGGAAGACGCCGCGGATGCCGTCCATGATCTGAAGCACGAACTTCTGGCGGATGATCGGGTGGCTGACCATCTGTGGGAATGAACTGGTTGCAGACGTTGGTGAACGGAGTGCTGTGCGATCGGTTCACGTTGTTGACCGACCCGTGACTCATGTTCTTCAAGGCCCCGGTCACGCCGGCCGAGCCATGGTCCTTCAGAACGGGGATGGCCACGATCTTGTTGACGGTCTTGGTAACCAGCTTGCCCAGGTGGGAGCGGTACTGACGATCGTCCTTGGGATTGCTGCCGTATTCGATCAGATCCATCCAGACGAACGTGTCGGGATCGAACCCCGCGATCGGGTCCGATCGGTAGTCGGGGAAATCGATCTTGAACTGGTTGCCGTCCGGGTCCAGCCCGCCCCACCTGATCGTCGGCGGGAAGGATCTTGTGGTAGCCGGCCTGCATGAACTCGCCGCGATACCGGTCATAGACGAACATGTCGCTTGGTCTTGACGCCGGCCGCCTTGAGCTTCTCGATCACCTCGAGGACGATCTCGAAGGAGGAATGGGCCAGCGGCTGACCGTTGGGGACGACCTTGATCCCGACGACGTCGCCAGGCTCGAAGAAGTGCTTCCAGCCTTCGACGGCGTCGGTGGCGCCGGTCAGTTCCTTGATGCCGCGGTCCATCGTCGCCTTGATGGCGGTGGCGTTCCGGTTGCCGTTGCGGATCATCGCCGGGTTCTTGACCTCGACGACGCGGCCGGGATACGGCCCGGGGGCACCCAGCTTGCTCTGGGGCTGATCCCCGGCCCCCTGATGCGTCACGCTGCCAAGGGCTTGAGGATCGGCGGCGGCCAATGCCGGAAGGGCCGAGATCAACGGAACCGTGGCGGCCGAGGCGGTCAGGAACTGGCGGCGGCTCAGACTGCCACATGGATAGCGATGCTGCATGTTCGTTTGTCCTCTTACCAGTGGTTTGGCCCAGACTGGTGTCGTGCCACTCGGCACTTGATACAAGATAGAATCCGCTATTGGCGACCGACTGTCCAGCAAGTACCGGTCAAACCGCGTGAGGAATTGATCGGGTTGAAGGCAACGGCGAAGATCCTGCACAGAGACCCGGCATGTCGCTTGACGGGATTTATCGACGAATGTGGGGATCGGACTGCGCAAGGATGCAAGATGTGGAGCGAGACGCGGTCCCAGTTCGGGTTCTGAGTCGCGCTCGGATCGAAAACGCGAGCAGCCCGGGTTGGTGATCGCTCCCTTGGTTCCCTTGATCGCGGCGGTAGCCATGGGGATCGTCGGCGGACCGCTACGGTGAACCCTGTCAAACCGAGTCGTGGATCATGATTGCGCTGGCGTGTGGGATTATCGCGGTGCTGACGGTTCGCCGAGCTTTGATCTCGAGCCTGGCGGTGCTGGTCGCGGCGTGCGCGATCGGCGGGGGCTGGCATCATGCTCGCTGGTCGGACATGGCAGCCGACGACCTGGCCTGGAGCATCACCGAGACGCCCCGACCGGCTTGGGTGCGCGGCGTGGTGCGGGAGTATCTCGGCTTACGCAAGACCCGAGGGGTTCGGCTTTGGGACCAACGATACCGAGCGGCATCACGACCCGGTTCGTGCTGGAGCTGAAGGCGATCAGCGACGGCAAGCGCTGGCATCCGGCCGCGGGCCGGGCGATTGTGATCGTCGCGGGCGATCGCCATGATGTCCCGGCGGGATCCGCGGTCGAGGCGGCCGGACAACTCGCGAAGGTCGCCCGGCCGCTGAATCCGGGTGAGTTCGACTATCGCGCATACCTGCAAGCCCAGGGAATCCGGCTGCGATTGACGGTCGACGAGCCGGAGAGTTTCTGGCGAGACCCGGACGGGACCGTTGACGTGCTCGCCGGCTGGCTGGGCAGCCTCAAGGAGTGGAGCCACGCGCGGCTGGTCGAGCGGCTTGACCCGGCGATCGCTCCGTCTGGCAGCCGCATTGCTGCTGGGCCGGCGCGAGGAAGTCGAACCCGAGGTCAACGATGCGTTCGCACGGACCGGTACGACCCATTTACTGGCGATCTCGGGGCTCCAGTTGCAAGCGTTGGCGGGTGCGCTCCTTCTCGCTGTTTCGCATGATCGGCTTTCCGCGCAGGCCGGCCTACCTGGCTGTCGGCCTGTCGATGTTCGGCTATGCTCTGTTGGTCGGGCTGGCCCCATCGGTCGTGCGCTCGACGGTGATGACCGCGACATTCTGCCTGGCCGCGATCGCCCAACGGATGGCCCGGCCCGCCAACACCCTGGCACTTGCCGCACTGGCGACTTTGGGCATCAATCCCTCCTTCCTGTTCGATATCGGTTGCCAGCTCTCGTTCTTGGCGATCGGCGCGATCGTCTGGTTGGTGCCGCCGGCCTGCACTCTGGTGCGAGCGTTCCCTGAGATGATCCGGCACTGGATCTGGGGTCCCCGGTCGCCGCTGGACGAACTGGAGCGACGGCTCGAATCCTGGTGGCGTGCCGGACTGCGAGGGGCCTTGGGAATGCTGGCGAACGGAGTCGTGGGCTCGACGGTTGTCTGGCTGGCGGCCCTGCCGCTGGTCGCCTCTCGGTTCCATATCGTGTCGACGATCGGGATCCTTTTGAACATTCCACTGATCCCCTTGACCTCGGCCGCACTTTTGCTGAGCGGAATGGGGCTGGTGCTGTCGGCGGTCTGGGGTCCGCTCGGGGGTCTGCCCGCCTGGGGCGCCGGCTGGCTGTTGAAGATCACCGAGGCGATCGTTTTCTGGGGGGTTGCGCAGTCGTGGGGACATCGCTTCGTGATCGGGCCGGCCTGGGGATGGGTGCTGGTTTTCTACATCCTGCTCGGGCTTGGCCGCCGTCTCCGCAACGGTTTCCTCGAGGCAGTCGCAACCATCGCGGGCGGGCTGGCGGACGGGGAGTCTTGTCTGGTGGCTGCTGGCCGCATGGGTGGTTCCCGGCTGGTACTTGAGCGACATTCGCCTCGAAGACCACTCTCGCCGGAGGCCGAATTCCTGGCTGTCGGGCATGGACTGGCCGTCGTCATCCAGACACCCGGCGGTCAGACCTTCCTTTACGATTGCGGCTCGCTGGGCGATCCAAGCATCGGCCGGCGGATCATCGCCCCGGCTCTCTGGTCGCGAGGCGTGAGCCGCATCGACACGGTCGTCCTGAGCCACGCCGACCAGGATCACTACGACGGCCTCTCCGACCTGCTCGACCGGTTCGCGATCGGAGCGGTGCGAGTCCCGCCCGGATTCGCCGGCTCGAAAAATCCCGGGGCGATCCGTCTCATCGACCAAGTCCGGTCCCGTGGCATCCTGGTCCAGCCGACGACAGCGCCAGAAACCTGGGAATCGGGCGGTGTGCGGTTTCAGGTCCTGCACCCGCTCGCCGACTGGCACCCGGAGACCTCCGACAACGCCCGCAGCCTCGTGCTCGACGTCGCCTTCGCCAGCCGTCATATCGTCTTGACCGGCGATCTGGAGCAACAAGGACTGCTCGAGCTGGTGGCGCGGCCCTCACCGGAGCCACCGCCGGATGTCTTCCTATCTCCCCACCACGGGGGCAAGTCGGCCAACCCCGAATGGCTCTACAAGTGGGCAAAACCCCGTCTGGTCGTCGTCAGCCAGCGCCCCCTGCCCTCCAGGACGAACGACGCCTTGGCCCCCCTCGAAAAGCAAGGAACTCCACTTCTTCGGACCTGGCGCGAGGGGTCGATCCGCTTCCGGTGGACCGAGGACGGAATCATGGCACATCGTTTCTCGAGGAGACATCTTCCTGAAGTCAATCAGTCACTGGTCATCGCGTCATTCCCTCGGAGAGCATCTTGCACTGGCTGGCCGGTGTCGGAGGATTCGCGCTGGGGGCGATCGCATGTCTGGTCCTGGCGGTTGTCGAGTTCGGAGCCTGGACGCTGGTTGTTCCGCCCCGATTGATCGCGGACGAAAATGAGCAAACCGACGGATTGGCGTCAGACGAGCCGGCAGCCTTGGTGGAACCGATCGCCGTTCGGGCACGCGACGGAGCACGGTTGGCGGGCCGCTGGTTCCCCGTACCGGGACAGGAGGAGCTGGGGCGGACTGTGCTCCTGCTCCACGGGTTTGCGGAACGTTCGTCAGCCTTGGAGTCGCGACGTGTGGCGACGTTTCATCGGCACGGGTGGAACGTCGCGTCGCTTGGATTCCCGAGGCTATGGCCTGAGCGAGGGACCGTTCGCCTCGTTCGGCGGACGCGAGGCCGACGATATCCGGGCCTGGCTCGATATGCTGGCCGGACATCTGGCGCAGATCGACCCGGCCTTGCGATTCCGGCCCACGCTCTGGGGCCGCTCGATGGGCGCGCGCCATCGCCTTACGGGCGGCGGCCGTAGACTCGCGGATCGTCGCCTTGGTGCTCGAGTCACCCATGGTCGACCTTGACGCCTCGGTGGCCGTCATTGCTGCGAAAGAAATGGCTCCCCTTTCCCGAGCTACTGGCCCGGCTCGTCACGCGCCGCGCCGGCAAGCTGGCGGGTGTGTCGCTAAGCCGCCCCCGACCGATCGACTCAGCCCCATGCGTCACCTGCCCGACCTTGATCGTTCATGGAACCGACGACCGGCTCGTTCCGATCGCCGAAGCGCGCCGCCTGGCCGACGCCTTCCCGACGCCGCCACGCTGGTTCGACGTCGCCGGCGCCGGACACACCAACGTGATCGCCAAAGGCGCTGAACCGCTCTTTGAACAGATTGCGGCGTTCCTGGACGAGGTAACTCCGAGAGCGGACCTAGCCGGCGCCGAAACGCCCGGAGAAGTCGTGACATCGCGGAGCGCGTCGAGCCCGTACATTCTCGATATTAATCCTCCGTCTCTTCGAGCGAACTGACCATACCACGGATAATATCGGCGAGGTTGTTGTCGCCGAGTTCTGTCCACTGGCCGAAGAAGAGGATGGTGCGGCGGGGAGTGCCGAAGCTGCGGACGATGGCCGCGTTGGCGATATCAAGTGCGAAGAACTCGACGTCATGACCGATCATGTCGTGCTCGCCGATCGTTTCGACCATTGGGACGGCGTCGAGGTCGGGATACTCCTCGCGCATCGCCTCGAGAGCAGCCTCGGCGACATCACCCGGATCGGGACAAGACTCGTCGATGGTCACCAGCACGAAGGCCAAACCGCTTGGTTCCTGAACGGCAACGGTCACCTCCGAACCATCATCGGTGACTTCCACCTCCCAGTCCGAGGGATATTCGAAGCGAACTCCATGATCCTCGTAGATTCTGGTTGACACGGGCTGACTCCCTTCCGTTTCGACTGTCATCGTAGCATCCGCCCGGAATGCCTGCCAATGCGGCGCTCGAGCCCACAACGCTGCATGCCCGTGAACCCGGCCGAGGATCGGCCTGATGATCGCTCGACTTGGACGATCCCCATGCGACTTGGTACATTGAGCCTAATCTCAGGTACATCCATCGCGTCCATTGAGTGACTTGTTCCATGCGACATTCTGTCGGGAATCCAGCCTTCGGGTGCCTTGCACATCGGCAACTATTTCGGCGCACTGCGGCAGTTCATCGAGCTCGAGCGCCAGAACGACGCCTACTATTTCGTCGCCGATTATCATGCGCTGACCAGTGTTCGGGATGCCCGGCAGCTCCGCGCCTATACCTTCGACGTGATCGTGACGATGCTGTCCCTGGGCCTCGACCCCGAGAAGGCCACGCTCTTTGTCCAGTCCGACGTCCCGGAGACGACCGAGCTGGCCTGGCTGCTCTCCACGGTGACGCCGATGGGCTGGCTGGAGAAGTGCGTCAGCTACAAGGACAAGATCCAGCAGGGCCTCGCCGCCGAGCATGGGCTCTTCGCCTACCCGGTGCTCCAGGCGGCCGACATCCTGCTCTACGACGCCGACCTGGTGCCGGTCGGCCAGGACCAGAAGCAGCATCTGGAGATCACCCGCGACATCGCCGAGCGGTTCAACCGCGTCTTCGGCGGCGGCGAAGACGTCTTCCGGCTGCCCAAGCCGTACATCCTCGAGACCGTGGCCGTGGTGCCAGGGCTGGACGGCCGCAAGATGTCCAAGAGCTACAACAACACGATCGAGATCTTCGACGATCCGGCGGCGATCCGGAAGAAGGTCAAGAAGATCGTCACCGACAGCACGCCGGTCGAGGCCCCCAAGGACCCCGACACTTGCCCGCTTTTCAACCTGTTCAAGCTCTTCGCCGCGCCCGATGACCTGGCCGAGGTCGAACGGCGCTACCGCGAGGGGGGGATCGGCTACGGCGAAGTGAAGACGCCGGCTGGCCGAGGCGATGATCGCCCGGTTCGCCACGGCGCGCGAACAGCGGGCCGACTGGCTGGCGCATCCCGAGCGCGTCGCCGAGGTCCGCGCCGCGGCCGCCGCCCGCGCCCGGGTCACCGCCCGCATCGTCCTCGACCGCGCCCGCAACGCCTGCGGCGTGGGGTGAGAGTTTCGAGAATTTCTGGAGACTAGGCATGTCCGTGGATGTCACCGAACAATCGATCATCGACGCCTTACATCAGGTGCCTCGAGAGCACTGGGGCTACGTGCTCGAGATCCTGCGCAGCCTGGAAAGGACGGCGTCCCAGCCGCACAAAGAGGCGACAGCGCCAAAACCTGTCACACTAGCAGAATTGCTCGCAATGCCGCCGGCCGAGCGGGACGCGATCCTGGACAAGCAGGCCGCGAGCGCGGAGTTCGAGTATCGCAACGACCCCGAACTGACTGGGTTCGAGGCGTTCGGTGAGGAGGACCTCTATGTCGATTACACCGACACCCCGCCGCGGTGAGATCTGGCTGGTAGATTTCCAAAGGTCGGTGGGCGCGGAAATCCAGAAAATTCGTCCGGCCGTGGTCATGAGCGTGGACGCGATGGGACGGCTTCCTCTCCGCGTGGTTGTCCCGGTTACCGAGTGGAAACCGTCCGCACAGATCTGTAGCGGATGTGCCGGCGACTCACGCGATCTCTTCTGAATTCCCGCAGCAAGAAAATGAGGACGATCGCACCGACCGTTGCCGTGACCAGACTTCCCAGCAGTCCGGCGGCCGAGATGCCAAGCAGCCTGAAAAGAAAGCCTCCGAGTAACGCGCCGATCACCCCGATGATCAAATCGCCGACGAGACTGGAGCTGCCCCCCTTCATGATCTGGCCAGCCAACCAACCCGCGGCGATACCGATAAGAATGAAACCAGAGTAGATCCATGCCGAGCTGCCTCCGATCGAGCGTGGTTCGCCCGTCGGCCAGCCACGATTCGACTTCCGAAACGATGAGGAAGAATCAGGCCAGCGAATGTCGGATCGTCCCGATGGCTGTAACAGATCGTGCCGGCAATTGACCCAGGGACTGTCAAGAACGAGTCGGGCGTGACGCGTTTATCGCCAGACAGTCTCGACCGTAGTCTATAATGATGACCGGTTTCGCGGCTGAGTGATCGACAGGCCGGCCGGTCCAGGCCGTCGTTCGGTTTGTCGTCCTCCTCTCGGCCATGCAGCCTCTGACTCCGAATGAAACCAGCCTGCCCACTCGTTTGGAGGCCCGGCAGGGTCTTTGTGTGTTTGATCCAGGCTCTGATGGCCCATCACTCAACGCGAAGATGCTGGAGGACCGATGAATGACCTTTTCGGCCGGGAATCACGTCAAGACCTGATCCGGCGCGGATTCACCCGCCGCGACTTCGGCCGCCTGGCGGCCCTCTTGACCGCGGGGGCATCCTTGCCGTTTTACAACGAGGCGGCACTGGCGCAGGGACTGTCGGCCATGCCGAACCTCCCGCCCGACGCGGTCAAGATCAACGCCAACGAGAACCCCATGGGCCCCTGCCCCGAGGCTGCCGAGGCGATTCACAAGGTCGTCGGGATGGGCGGCCGTTATCTCTACAACGAGACGTTCGCGTTCGTCGCGGCGATGGCCGAGGTCGAGGGCGTGTCCAAGATCACGTGATGCCGTTCGCCGGCTCCAGCGACCCGCTGCACCGGGCGGTGCTGGCCTTCACCGGGCCGGGCAAGACCTTCGTCGTCGCCGATCCGGGCTACGAGGCAGGCGAACGCGCCGCCCGGTTCATCGGTGCCAAGACGGTCAAGGTTCCGCTCCGCAAGGATTACGCGCACGACGTCCAGGCCATGGCCCAGGCCGACCCCGACGCCGGCGTGATCTACGTCTGCAACCCGAACAATCCCACCGGCTCGATCACTCCCAAGGAAGACATCGAGTACCTGGTCGCCAACAAGCCCAAGAACGCCATCGTGCTGCTGGACGAGGCGTATATCCATCTGTCCAAGACGGCCGAGCCGGCGTCGGCGCTGGTGGCGGCCGACAAGGACGTGATCATCCTGCGGACGTTCTCCAAGCTTTATGGCATGGCTGGCCTTCGCGCCGGCGCGGCGCTGGGCCGCCCCGACCTGATCGCCAAGATGCGCGGCTACGGCGCCGGCGCCTTGCCGGTCACCGGCATGGTCGGCGCCACCGCCAGCCTCAAGGCCAAGGGCCTGGTCGAAAAGCGGCGCAAGATCATCGGCCGAGATCCGAGAAGAGACCGCCGAGTGGCTCGACAAGAAGGGATTCGCCGTCATCCCCTCGGAGGCGAACATGATCATGGTCGACGTCCGCCGGCCGGGCCGGCAGGTCTTCATCGCGCTGCTCGAAGCAGAAGGTCGTCGATCGGCCGCACCTGGCCGTCGATGCCAAACCATGTGCGTGTCTCGATTGGCACAGCGGAGGAGATGGCGAAGTTCCGGGCCGCGTTCGGACGCGTCATGAATGTCTGATTCGTCGGTCTGGCGAACATGGCGAAGCGGATACGGCTGGCGCGGCCTGGCGGGTGACGCGGCGGGGGGTGCCATCGCCGCCCTGGTCGCGCTCCCCTACGGCTTGGCCATGGCCAAGCTGATGGGGCTGCCGCCCGAGCTCGGCCTGTTCACGTCGATCCTGACCGCGCCGATCACGTCGCTTCTGGGCCGCAATCCCGTGCTGATCGGCGGCACGGCCAGCGCCACGGTCCCGTTCATCGCGGCGGCCGTGCAGGCCCAGGGTGTCGGCGGCGCCGCCAAGGTCTGCCTGGCGGCGGCCGTTTTCATGATGATGCTTCTGCGTCCTTCGCCTCGGCCGCTACGTCGCCAAAGTGCCGCACGCGGTCGTCTCGGGCTTCTCCTGCGGCGTCGGCGCGATGATGGTGATCCTCCAGCTCCGCACGCTGCTGGGTCTTCCCGGCATCGCGAGAGTCCGCGACCGCCAACCCGCTCAGTCAGCTCGCCGAGGTACTGGCGAGCTTGGCCCAGTCGCGGTGGCAGCCGCTCCTCCTGGGCGTGATCGTGATCGCCGGCGGCCGCCAGCGGTGGCGCGGCGATGGCCGCGGTCGCCCGCGGCGCTACTCGGCGTCGGCCTGGCCGTCGTCGCCGGTTCGCTGCTCGGCTGGCACGAGCGTGCCGCTCGGCATTGTCTCGCTCGTCTTTACCCCCGTTCGCCGGATTCACCTGGAAGCCGACCGATGTCATCGACGTGCTTGCCGGCCGCGCTGGGACTGGCGTTTGTCACCTCGGTCAACATCCTGATCACGTCCCGCGTGGTGGAGCATTTCCAGGGACGGCACCGCCCGCTCCGCGCGGCCGACGCCGATGGCGAGCTCGGCGCCTATGGAATCGCCAACCTCTGCGCCGGCGTCTTCGGGGCACCGATGAGCGTCGGCATCCCCGCCCGGAGCCTGGCCAATGTCCGCTGCGGAGGAACCACGCGGCTGTCCAACTTCCTGCACGCCGCGTTTCTGCTTGTCCTGGTCGGATTCGGCTCGGGCCTGATCGCCCGGATTCCCCTGGCGGCCCTCGCCGGCGTGACCGCTTATGTCGGCCTGGGCCTCCTGGAATGGAGCACCTGGCGCCGCCTGCATCGGATGCGACGGCTCGACGCCACCGCGTTCCTCATGACGGCCCTGGCCGTCATCACCTCAAACGCGGTCGCCGCCGTCGCCATCGGCTGCTCGCTCTATCGTCCTCCGCCATCTCGCCAACAAGCTCGCCCCACTCCACCGCCTCTCGGCAATCGAGCCGCGCGAGGCGGACTCGTGATTTCGATCCAGACCGTGACGAAGCCGTTCGGTGTCGAGATTCCGGCGGACGAAAGGCTCGCTGAGCAGCCGAAGATCCCGATGCACGACACTTGGAGAGCGCACACACTTTGTCGGGTCGAGAAACAGCCATTCGGCTGCATCTGATGACAGGCCTGAAACTTACGTGTGACACAGGAATAATCGGAACCGCGGCGATCTGCCGTAACGTTTTGCTTCTCTTGTGGTTATGTGTGACACAGGCATAATCGTTAAATTCGATAATCTGAAGGCGTGTTTGATATATCTCCCTGTAAGCCAGTGAGTTACGTGTGACACAGGAATAATCGGCAAAACTCGACCCGAGAGCGTGCTTTTCCGTATCTCGTTATCGACAAATGGGTTAAATGTGACGCAGGAATAATCGTTAAATTTGTCAGATCCATAAAATGTTACTGGAGTTGGTGTTAGGTTGTGCGCCGGCATAACCGGACATCCCGGGAGTCGCCAACGGGATGCGACTCGCTTAGCGTGGCCGCTCGAAAGTCGCGATTATGCCGTGAGCGCGGGCGCGGGCGGCGACGACCGATGGCGGCCGTTCGATCGGATGGTCGCACTTAAACGGCGTGATGGTTAATACGGCTCGCGGAAGCAAAGGCGCTCATTAGGTCCCCTGGGCCGCGAAACGTCTGAGTTGAGCCCGCATGCGGTAGAACTTACGCATGACGACGGAATAATCGGAACTTCGTCAGACTCCTCAATAACCCTCCGCCCACGTCCGGGCCGCACGCGCCGCCGACTTGAAGTCGCCGGGTTCATCTGGTAGCCTGAAATGATCGAAGGAAACGACCTTGCGGTGTTTATCGCCGTGAGTTCGTTTTTCAAGGCCGGGGTAGCTCAGCTGGCTAGAGCGGCGGTCTCATAATCCGCAGGTCATGGGTTCGAGTCCCGTCCCCGGTATTAGCGGCTGTAGCTGACAGAACCCGTCAGCACACGACCGGAAACGCCAAAACCACTACGATTCTGGGCTTTCCAGCCACATCAACTTTTGGGCATTCAACCCCGCCATCATGTCAGAAGATGACAGATAATGCCTCAGAGCGTCTCCCAAATACCCCCCAAAATACCCCCCAAAATTCTGACCTGACCGCCGTCATCGACGCCTGGGATGGATTGCCCGAGGGAGTGCGTGCGTCCATACTGATGTTGGTCAAGGCCGCTACGCGGATTTGATGGTGACTGTTCTGAGTGATACCACGCGACTCTCTACGTGTACACGTGGACGGACAATGCGTGCGTGATGGGGGAATAGGGTGTCATTTGCAAGAGGCTTGAACTCGTGTCACAACGCCGTCGACACGCGTATATTTTTAGATGCATTTTTTGCCTTAGTCTATTGCATCCACGCTCCGGGAGCCGGAAGTGACGCAACCCGCGAGGCGTAGTACACATGGCCGCCGTTCATCGCAATGGTCAGAACCTATATTTATCGATCCGTTCGGCGGGGTGGGAGGGTCACTTCGGAATACGGGGGAAGCGGTGAGACGGCCCGCCTGATCGCCCAGATGGACGCCATCGAGCGCGACGAACGGGATTACGATCGACGGCGGGAACAGGAAGAGCGTCATGAACTCGACGACTTGGAGCAAGCGCTTGACGAGTTGGTCAAACAGGCCAAGGCCCTCGTCCGCGACGCCCTGACCGCCGCCGGGTATCATCAACATGATAGGGGGAAATGGAGGAAACGACGTGTCATACGACGTGGTTAAAGCGACGCCCGAGCAAAAGATGCTGGACGAGTGGGTTGTCGGCAAGTTGATCGACATGGCCGCGGGTAAGAAGGGAAACGAGAACACGAAGAAAGGCTCAAAGAGGAAGTGGATCAAATCGCCGCCGAGTTTGCCGGACCGAACCCGACCGCCATTGAGGCTGTGCTCGCCCGAACCGCCGCGATCTTATGGTTCACGCTACGGTTTCATGAAGGTCATTACGGGGACCTATGACATCGGGAGAGGGACTGACGCTAGTCCAATCCGATTTCCATCAACGCCGCATCGACCGGACTCATCGACGCCTGATGAGCACCATCAAGACCCTGGCGACCGTCCGCCGGCTTGCCGTTCCGTCTGTTCAGATCAACGTGGCCCGCCAGCAAGTCAATCAACTGAACGTCGGTGAATCGGGTGGAATTGGGAAACCGCGGAGTCCTCCCGAGGGGGGTTAACCATGAGCCGACGCCGCGATCCGCCTAACCGAGGGTGGACGCCCTTCCAAGTTCACGACCGATACCGCCGTCGCTCTTGCGGCTGCCATCGGGCATGGCCAGTCCATCGAGGCCGCCGCCGCGACCGCCGGAATTGGTATCTCATCCATCTATCGCTGGGTTGCCCTTGGTCGTTCCGGGGACCCTCGGTTCGCGACCTTGGCCGCCGTCGCGAAGAAGCGCGGCGGAGCGATCTTCGATGAGATCGACTGGGCATCCTTGGTGACCCGGTTTTGAGACCTCGTAACGGTGAAAACGGTGAGAAAAACGGGTAGGTATTCCCGAAACTGTCCCTCCTTCGAAGGGGGTTTTCCGACAAAGGTTCGTCGCGCCATGGATGTGCTAAAACCCGCTCTGCGAGGGATCGGGTTTTGAGATGCGCCATTCGTTGATAGCAGAGAAACTGGGACCGAAATGTTCTCTCGAAACTCGCCCCTCCAAACGCTGGGGTTTTGCATTGAGGTTCTCCGCGCCGATGCGGTGCGAAATCCGCCCGTTGGAGGGGATGGGTTCCGAAAAACCGAATCGGTGAAGAACACTGAACGAGTACTGAAACGCGCTCCCGAAACCCGATGCCCCGCCCCGGCCCCGTCAGACCCCAGGTCCCGCCCCGCCCCGCGGTCTGACCCAGGCCCCGTGAAGCAAAGAAAAACGGGTGTTTTCCGCGACTCGTTGTGTCAGCACCGAGAGTGGCAGGCGGTGCTTGCCACCCCAATTCAATCCAGCCTACAATCGCTACTGGGAACCCACGGCACTGCGATCGAGGTTAGGCCATGCCCTCGCCGAACCACTACCGGAGGTTTGTGCTGAACCTCGCGCTGAATTCGAGTTGCGAGAAAAGGTGGAATCCCCGCTACCGCGAAACTTTAGCCACGCAGATGCTCAGCACGCTTTCGGTTGCTCTCGGCCTCGCCGCGCTCCTGAACATACCCGAGATCTGGTTTGGTTTCTCGTGCATCAATCAATCGATCGACCGGTGGCTTAACCCGCCTCAAGAATTCATGATGAGCGCAGCTTCCCGACGCCGAACCCATCCTTCGAGCGCTACTTTGTGATCGCGCTGGCCGGGCAGTTCCTGGGGATCGCTGGCGTCTTGCTCGCCCGGAAAATGAAGGGCTCGTTTCCGCTGCTTTCGGTGATTGGGATCGGGCTCTGCACGATAACTCTGTCGCCGATGTATCTGATGCTGGTCGTCTATTCGGTGATACTTGGTTGGCCGCTCTTAGTGCCTGGGGCTGTTCTGGCGATGGTTGTGAAGGTCGCTCGGCCGAGCATTTCGGCCGATATCTGAACTGGTAAGGCAGGAGGTTCGGCTTGCGTAGCGCGGTGACGAGATCGGCTATCTAAAGCCTCCCAAACGCCGATTCAACATGCACACATTGTGGGACACGCTGATCATCGAGCGTGTGAGCAAGAGCCACGAGTTTTGGCTTGAGGATCTAGCCGCCCTAGGCACGCCCGAGAACCGCGCCACGTGGATCAAGGGAAGCGTCGAGGACTGGGCGACGGAATCGCTTCTGGCCGCAAGGGAAGTCTATAAGGACTCCGCGACTGGTCACAGTCTTAAGCCCGGCACGAAGCTGGCCGATGCCTACCATGCGAAGCGTCTGCCGGTCGTTCGATGTCATCTTTGCCAGGCCGGTTTGAGGCTGGCCATTGTGCTCAACGAAGCCGTTCCGGAAAATTGAGCGACCCTGCGGGCCGGCCCAGTCGTGGCAGAAGATATGCACCGCGTAACCTTTTGAAAGGAGCCCCAATGGAAAGCACCGACACCCACCAAGACGACCCCGACAAAAAACCCGAGGCAGTCGCGTTGAGGCCGACTGACGCCGAGATCGACGAGGAAGTCCGTAAATTCATAGCCGGAGAGCCATCAAAGATCACCGTCAAGAATGTTGAACCCAGACCAGCAGAGGAGCCGTTTGAACTTCCGCCAGGATACGAATGGGCGGGAGGCGGCATCGCAATCCGAAAACCGATGACGCCCGAGTTACAACAGATTCTCGACGACGCAAAATCGGCCGGGTTTGAAGTTTGGGGCGACTTGGGCGATGCAATTTTTATCGTAAAGCAACGTGCCGGAGATGAACAAATAATTGGTGTCGGATCATTTTAAAAAACTGAACTGACACCAGTTGTTCTCGTAAAAAACCGAACTGACACCAGTTGTTCTCGTCGGCGGGTGGCGAGCGAGCGGCGGGCCTCAGTCGGGGCGGTGGCGCCCGACGAAAGGAATGGTCCGGCGGCGGACGCCTCGCTGCGGCCACGATGGACGTGGGCAACCAGTAGGACGTTATAGCGGCCAGGATGGACGCGAATCACGAGTGGGGAATGTATTCCTCCTCACTTGTCCCTCCGCGGCGGGAAGCCGCAAGCGGGCAGCCGCTCCAGACCGACAAAAATGAAGGCTCCCGTCTGCGTATGCGAGGGCTTCATCCCATTCGTAACGGAGGAGGTGTCGTGAACGCTCCAACTCCTCGAAAGCGGAAACCCGCCGGTCCGCAATCTGCCCGCGTCGTGAAAGCGTCGGTGAGCGTTGACGTGGCACTGGATGCGCGTTCGTGGCGCAGCGGCAAGTCTGTCAGGCATGGATCGCAATGCATTCGCGGTCGAGGCTTTAAAGAGGGCTCTCGAGGGAATCGTCGCTGTCGATCGGCGAAAGACCTCGGATCGCATCAAAGTCGCCGATCGACCAGACCAGCAAACTGCGACAAGCTCGGACGAGGCAGAAGCGGCGTGACGCGGGTCGGTTTTTGCCGACCATGCCGAGTTGACCGTCCGCTGGCCGCCGCGGACGCCGGCGGGGCAGGGAAACCTCCGTCGGCGAGTGCAGGTTCGCAATTTCAGGAGCGATTCTAACCTAGGCGTCGGCGGGTGTATCGGTCCCGTGTGTCTTATACACGATCGGCCTAGCGGTTGGCCTCACGGCCCGTGGCATAGGCAAAACGATAGGCTTCTGCGGAAGTTCCTGCTCGTCGATCAACACGAACGGATTACTGATAGTCCTCCGTCCGAATCGCTTCAGCAACTGAACCTCGTCGTGCGAATCCAGTCCTTCACGTCTCACGATCTCACGAATCGATGGTTGCTTCAGGCTCGGGACTCGCATCCTAAAGAACTGCCAAAGTTCATCCGACCTGTAGACCGTGTCGAGATCCGGAAAGATTGGCAGTGGCGTGAATTCCTGCTGTTGACGGAACTCATCGGTATATTGAAACGTCCACCGACCATCCTCGACCGCGAGTACGCCAACGAGTAGCTGGCCCAGACGGAGCTGGAACCTTGCTCGCGCGTCGCGTGGAGTCCTAGCGTCCATGTTACTTTGCCTCGCGGCCTTCTTCCATAAACCTAACAGTCGACCCCGCCAATCTTTGCGATTCATTCTTAGATTCCCTCAACAGGTGAGTCCTGCGGCCGGTTTCACTGCCATCCGCAAAAGTTGATGCCGCCGTTCCAGGCATTTTATGATCAGTTTTCTTCTTTCTTCACTCATTAGGCGGCAAAACCCTCGCCCGACCATCTCAGTGACTTCTTGAATCATGTGTGCATTTACATATTTTTCGATCTGGGATCGAAACCTCGGATACCCACTATAAATCTTCTGTACCAATTCAAAGTGATCAATCCGGTCACAGTGATCCCAGCCGATCTGCGGAACGGTCTTTCTGACGTACCCTTTAAACCTTTGCTCGTTGGCGAGAACGTCTCGGACTCCTTTCTCGCTCGTGTTCCAGAAAAGAGCTCGGGCGGTATCAAAAACCGGCGAGAACGTTGGCGGTCCCTCTCCGCCTGTTGGCGCGATTACGCCCCAGTTCGCAGGGTGCCTGTCATTGTTCCCGACCAGAGCATCGAACGTCAACATTTCCACCATTCCACTCATGATCTTGTCGACATTCTTGGGGAATCGCTCCTCAACCGCTGTGCATACGGTTTGAAACGTGTAAAAATGCTGCTCCTCTCTGGTTTCCGCAATCTTCTCGACCATTTCGGAGTCCAAGTGAGATTTAAAAATGTCTATCCCATGATACAATGCTTCGTTCGGCTTCAGGAAGTAAAGGCTAAGAAAGCGAACTTGATTGCCAACTATGCGAAGGTGCGAATCTGCCACTCTAAGACCGTATAACTGCCCCAGCCGTGTCAGCAACTGCTCCGTGATTGATTCTGCGGGATACATCTTCGAACCGACTTTGGCGATATATCCCGGCCAGCGTTTCCAATTCCGAGTGATGCGCCTGCGTCGACTGTTCTTGCCCGAATCACGCCCGTCCAAATGTTGCCTTATGTGGATAAAGCTCTTGGGGGCGTCCCCTTGCATCGAGCGTTTCGAGTCAATGTAGAATCTGTGATCTGGCAAATGCGGCAGAATTGCGAGCCAGTCAAGCTGTAGGTCGCTGTACGCTCGGATTGGCTCGTCCTTAACGTCTCTCGAACGCACCCCGGCCCCCTGGTCCACCTAGATTTCGACCCACAGAAAAAACGGTTAACCTTTTTGGACGACCTCCGCGCCGTTACTCTCCCGACTGTAACCGACTTCCGACCGGATCGCGAGAGCTTCGGGTCGCACGTGGCGACGTCCACGCCTGCTTCGTAGGCGTCCGAAGCGGCGCTCAGTCTGTGAGAGTGGACCCGGAGATCGCCGCGAGAAAGCGGATGAAACGAGACCGAGCGGTGCGCAAAGTTATCGGCTATCTCTAGCGTGTGCCTTTATAATATGGCGTCTTCGCCTCAATGTGGCACTACCTACGTACTCATGCGCTGTTCTTGTTCGACGCAGCCTCGACCAGCATAAGGATTGATGCACGTACCGCTTCTGGGAGCGTGTCCCAGGCGTCGATGACGGCGGCCAAGTCGGGGTCATTTGACTCTGGGCGCTGTCCCTGCGCTGTCTGCGAGAGGGTCGCTTGACGCAAGTCCTGTGTCTGATGATACTTGCGATTTTCGAGCGGCGGTCTCATAATCCGCAGGTCATGGGTTCGAGTCCCGTCCCCGGTATTCATCAGATTTCCCTCAAAACCTTGGTCGATCAAGAGGTTAGAGCATTTCGGAGATAGCGGAACCAAGTTCGCGAAATCCCCTGTAACCGCCTCAAACCGCTCAGTTCCGACCCTGCCCGGGCGCAGATAAGGCGCAAGAGGGGTCTTATGGGTAGCGTTTTCCGTGCCGGTTGCGGCGAGCGATTGAGCGTCTGGCGTGCTGGGCGAGAGCGACGGTAACGACGCGGTCGCGTTCTCAATGTCCACGACGCGGGGACGTGTGTATCGGCCGGTCAACTCCAGGCTCGAATGCCGCATGAGCTTTTGAACCACCCGCGGGGAAACTCCGGCAGCATCGGCGAGGGTCGCGGTCTGGCAACGGAGCGAGTGGAAATCCAAGAACTGACCAGACCCATCGCAATACGGGATGCCGGCGGCCTCCAGGTCGGTGCGAAGCATCTCGGCTCCCTTCTCGAACGGCAGCGGGAACAACGGCTCTTCCTGAGTGGTAGCGCGAGCGTGGTCAGCGAGGTCTCTGACCAGGTCGTCAGGCAACGGCAACGTCGCCGTCTGGCCATTCTTGGTATAGGCGGCCGGTACGCAGACGGTCACGGGCCTCGCATTCCATGCAAACGACTGGGGCGTGATGCTGGCGATCTCTGAGTATCGCAAGCCGGTCGCCACAGCCAGTCGATAGCAAAGCGCCCGCGCCGAGCCCGTCATCTTCTCGAAACACGCGCCACGCTGCGCGGCGTCGATCAGTCGCCGGAGATCGGCGAGGGAAAGTGTCCGGCGGTCGTGTCGGCGATCCTCTTTGGCGTTGAAGCCGGAGACTCCACGCAACGGTTCTCTGATTCGATGCGTGTCGTAGCACCACTTCGTGAACGCCATGATGGCGGCGCGATGGTGGCTGCACGTCGCCAGCGATCGGCCTTCCCTTTTGAGGTTCGCAAGTGCGCCTTGATCCCGATCAGCGGTCAGATCGGAACAACCGGGCCGAACTCACCCACTTGGTTCGAGCGATCTCGCATCGGGCGATAGCCTCCTTGGTCGGCTTCCCGGGGTCGATCTCGGCGAGTCACGCTCCCCGCAAGACCGCTACGACACGCGCGGCGCGGTCAGAGAACAGCTTGACGAGCTTGCGGGTGCTTCCCTTGGCCGCGAGACTCTTGACCCGATCGGCGAGGTGAACGTCGAGGGTTTTCGACTCGTGGACCGCGTAGGCTTCCACGCGCGGATCTGATCGGCCGGCCCGAATCCGAGCGACTTCCGCTTCCGCTTGAGCCGCGAGTCCCTCCGTCGCGCGACGGTCCGGACAACCCTTCCTCATTACGCGACGGCCGTTGGCGTCGGTGAACCGGTAATACCACTGGTAGCCACGCTTGACGATTGCCGCCATCAGCCGTTCTCCCCTCGCTTGCGATATCGGATCTCGATCCCGAGAGCGTCGATCAACTTGTCGGCGGTATCCAGACTCACGCCCCTCTTGCCGGCCATGAATCGACTCAGCGCCGCTTGGTCGACTCCGGCCTTGACCGCGATTGCGTAGCGGCTCATGCCGGATTCCAGGATTGCTCGCCGAAGTGTCGCCGACAACGTTTCATTCATGGTCGGATTCCACAAACGTTGCTTGCTATTTGTCAAGTACCGGGATCTCACTTGCCGCGCCTGGAAATCCAGTCACGCACGCTGTCGATGCTCCAAAGCGGGATTCAGTCGATATGCAAATCGGGCTTCAGGAGACGTCCGGCGGAACGTTCACGCTCCAGGATTCGTGCGAGACTCCCAGCGCCATTGCCAAGTCATCTAAACGGTAGGTCAGTCGTTCAACGGGAGGCTGGATAGGTTCGGTCGTCGAACTCATTGAGGTCTGCTCGACAATGGCGTGGTACCCGTACGTCTCTGGTCGCATACTACGGGCTATCCGCCCACCTTCAAGTGGTTGAAAGCGTAGCAGCTCTTCTCCACTACCCGACTACTCACGGGCCCTCTTCGTCGGTCCTTAGCGTACATTTTTTTCCCAATCGAAGTGCGAGCCCGAGGAGTCGGCTCCGTCGGCCGGTCCGGACTTCCCCTCGGCGCGGACCGACTGAAAAAAATTTTGTCCCTCATGAGGTGATTCTGGTCTCAAGGGCGCATTGTGTGTTGACGGGCGCGGCCGTCCATCGTCTCAGGCCGATCCGGAACAGGTTGAAGTTTCTGCATCGCCGCGAAGAAAGCGAAATGCCGGCCCCGCTGGTGGTCGGCGAAAAGGAGGTAGGCCGTGCTCGTTTTCGAGAAGATCGGGAGTGAGAGCAAGACAGGCTGGGACGCGAATAAGAAGACCCAGACCCTGCAGGTTGGCAACTCCACCGAAGTCGCCCTCCGGGCCGACGCGGGGGGAGATATGTACGCTGCAATGGCAAGCTTGAAGGAACTCTCGGTGGCAGTCGTGGGCATCTGGGGGGCTATTTCGGACGACTGCACCATCCACGAACTCCCCAGGGTGTCCGCTTTGGTGCGTAAGTTCGTCATCACTGCCCTGAAGCCCGGGACGGTGGAGATACAGGCCGGTGACCACCTGGGGGAGGCGGGCGCCACGTCGTGGCAACGATGACTGTCTATGCAACGGAATCGAAACGAAAGCCCAGCCTGGTGTTTTTCCCCGGGGAGCACAGCGCCACGTACTTCGACGGATACCGCAAGGGCACACAAGATCAAATAGTCGGCACTATCTACGTGGTCGGCGGGAACGGCGAGAAGTTCAGCGCTTCTGGCGGTCCCCGGGTCGCCTACTTAGACCCCGATTCCGGGCGCATGGCCGAACCAACTCGCCCCGGCCACTACGTCCTTGGTAAGAAGGTGCATGTCACCACACCGGTCTGGGGAGGGAATTCGGTGATCCCCTGGGGGGCCGACCTCCGGATTAATCAGGGCGAGGTCGAGTTCAAGGGGGAGCAAGGTGGGTGGCGCGTCGCAACGGGGCCCAGAGGCGAGGCGACCCAGGCCGAGATCGATTTCAGAAGAGCCATGAAGCGCACTGACTCGATGGCCAAGATCCTCCAGGATGTCCGCGACTCCTTCATCAATCCGAAATCTGGCAAGCTAACGAGGACGGTCTGGAATTTGAACCCCTTCGGCAAGTGGGGCTGGCGACTCTTGCGGATGCCCGGCAGCGTACCAACGGACCAGTTCGTCCACACGACGCCTAAGGAAGAGTTCGCCGTAGCGAACAAGCTCGAAGTCCAGTTGGATAACTCGCACGGCTGCATCCACATTGTTCCCACGGACCGCAAGACGATGATGGACGCGGGCTACCTTGACGAGGGCGTCGAGTTCGAGGTCCGGCCCTACACTGAGAAGGGCCCTCCTGTCTGAACGCTCCGCGGCGCGGGGTCATTCGTCCGGTTGCTCGGCTGTAAAGGTTCAGCGTGAAATGGAGAAACCGGGGTTGGGAGACAAGGTATAGTGCACATAGGAACCTATGAGGTTGGTTTGCCGCTTTGGTGCCAATCGCGAAAGGGAAAGACAGGGCGGCATCGTGCCGCCCCCCTTCGGCCTTGGCCACCGGGTCGGCACTCCGGTCGTGTCGCCACGGAGCCCTATCCTCCGCCCAGGTCGTCGTTCATCATGATGCCGCCGAAGGACTCCGACAACGACTCTGCGGAGATCAGCGCACCGGCCGACTCGCCTCCCGTGCCGCCTTTCTCCGCTGCCGCGCCGCATCCAGCTTGCGATCTCGCTCGGCGATGATCGCCCGGTCGCGACCGGCCAACTTGTCCGCGGGTGCGACGTAGCCGATGGCACTGTGCAAGCGGACCTCGTTGTAATGGGCTACGAACTCCGTGATCAGTCGCCGCGCATCCTCCAGGCTCAGCGGCGTCTTGACTCGGATGCATTCGCCTTTGACGGTCTTATGCCACCTCTCGATCTTCCCGTTGGATTCAGAAAAAGCGACTGACGGCACGCCCATCGGCAATCATGTCCGACGTACCACGTCCGATGTCATCGTTGGATCAAACGCCGTTGATCATCATGCCGACGATAGGCGTGGTCGTGCTGAACTTCTGCTTGGCGATCGTTCTTGCGCAAAGAGCGGTTCACGCTCGTATGGCGCACGGGCAATACTAGCCCGAAGCGTCAGCGAGGCGATAACAGCCAGGATCCTCGCTGACGCTTCGGGCTAGTATGATTGCCGTCGCTGTCGAGTTGTGCGCAACTCAAGCGTGCAGCGCTCTAGCGGTTCTGAATAGACACGGACGTGGGCAACCACGATCATCGGTGTCGTGATCGGTTTCAGGCTCGGGGACGCGAATTCGCGACCGGGATAGGCTGCTTACTGTGCTCGGTCCGTGCACGGCCCGGAGAACACTTGGCGGGACTGCTGCCAGCGATCGAGGCAACCGGCACGAGGCTTGAAACACCGGCCACGGGGTCGTGACACGGCGGCGAGACATTCCGGGTGCGCAATTCCGCGGCTTTTCGATCGTTCTCGACCGGTGGTTCGTGGCTATCGATGACGCTTAATCGTGCCTGCACATCTCTGTCGGATCGCCGCAACGACCCAGAGTTCGGCGTCGACCTGCCTCGGGCCGTGACCCTTAGCCGGTTTTCGCTGAGAATCGTCGCCTAAGATGACACGGTTTCCGCGAGCGCCGCCAAATCAAATGGGCTTGCGACCACCGGCGCCGTTGCCGGAATCAAGTCATTGCATCCCATTCGGTTGACGCTACCATGAAGAGCGGTGATTGTGTCGCCGATGTGTTGACGACTCATCGGGATTCATCTGTGCGCAACAGGAACCCCTTATGGCTCGTCGCAAAACCTCGCAGGAGCTAGCCGACGTCAAACGCGCCATCTCCGGTCGCCTCGCGTTGTTGCGAGCGGAGCTTTACGGAGATCGAGGTGCACCAGCACTGGCTCGGCAATTGGGCATTCCTGTCCGAACCTGGTACAACTACGAGGGTGGAATCACCGTTCCGGGCGAAATACTCTTGAAACTCATCGAGCTGACCTCGGTCGAGCCGTCGTGGCTCTTACGCGGGGAGGGGCCACCGATATTCCGTCGAGTTGGGACCGATCCAAGCATGACCGGGCCCCCTGTCGGAGCGTCTGTTGTTGACCTTTTGATGGTCGCATTACGGATGCTCGAAGACGGCAAATCGACCGGGCCTGGACGGGGCGGGTGACTTCGGGACGCCGCCGTCGTCGTTTCGTCCCCACGCGCGAGGGCGGCCTTGGTGCTCACTACAAACGCGGGAACCGTCCCAGAATCACGCAATGCCACTTAGCCGATTATGACGAAGGTCGGCTCTATCACGTCTCGGCTGGCATGGTGTTAAGCGTTGCCATCAGGCAGAATGTCCAGGGAGAGTCGGCATTTCGCTTTGAACGTTTTCAGGCGAACGCTAACGATGAAAGACGACTGGGGCAGCGCACTCCTCACTGCATTCCTGCTCGCGGGGCCGAGCATTCTCGGCGTCCGGGCGTTGCTCCGAGGGCCGACTCGGTTCGCGGGCAGGGTCGTACCACGCGCGATGGACCGGCTGGCCGCCGCCGTCTGGCTGGCGGCGTTCCCGTTGACGATCGCGATCGTCTTTACCCGGATCTCTTACTTTCCTCCGCGAACGCTCAACGAGGCCGACTACCTCTCGGACGTTTGGGCACCCTGGGTTCTGCGAGTGACGAGTATTGCCTGTCTCGTCATTGGTGGGACAATCGCACTATTCACGGCGAGGCCGGAGGTGAAGCCCAAAGTCAAAGTGAAAGGCAAAAGTAAAGCTCGGTACAAGAACCGGAAGCGATGATGTCCGCCGCCTCGATGCCCTGCGCGATGAACGAGGATCGGCGAAGAGAGCTAACCACAGATTAACACAGATGGACACAGATAAGACCTTAATGTCTCACTGATCCCATTCAGACATTATATGGTGGTTTCAATCTGCGTTTATCCGTGTTGATCTGTGGTTGATACTCTCCTTGACGATTGGCGGTCAAATCTCACGGCTCGATCTTCTTGAGCAACTGCTCTCCGTCGCCGACCCTGAACAAGATGCCGGTCACTTTGCCCTGATCATCGCGCTGAAACGTGAATTTCGCATCGGCGTGAGGCAAGACGAACTCGGTGGCGGAGATGGCTTGCATGACCAGCGGCTTCGGCCGCGAGGCCATCTTGAAAAGCAAATGGCCGTCGCCCCGACTGATCACGACGGGTTTCGAATCCTTCTTCTGTCCCATGCTATATTGCCCCGTCAATGGATCCAGGACCTCGGCCGAAAGGGCGATAATCGGCCGTTGTGCGAGATAATCCGCCGGGGGCGCAGCCCGCTCAGGTAGCTCGCGAAGCCAGATATTGCGGAAGCGGACCTGATGGCCATGGTCCTGAAGCTCGATCGGACCGCGATCGACATGGGAGTCATAAGGAGCCGGCTCGAGCCAGTTGGTCCCACCCCAGAGTTCTTCATTGTTTTGAATGAGAATTCCATTGTGAAAGACCGTGAGCCGGGCGGGCTCGAGGAGTTTGCCGTCGGTGTCAAAACGGGGTCGGCGGAAGGCGATCTCGTAGGTCTTGCCACTCTCCGGGAGGGCGCGAGGCGTTGGCGAGCGGCGGATACTGGCCGTAAAGGGCTCCGGCCTGACCGTCGGCGTAGGTATCGGCTCGATAAGAGTCGAGGACTTGCACCTCAAACTGGCCCATGAAGAAGATGCCGCTATTTCCGCGATCCTGGCCCTTGCCGACTGGCGGATTCGGCGACGCCCACTCGATATGCAGTTGGACATCCGCGAATTTGGCCTTGGTCTCGATCGGCCCGGTTCCCGGGTTGACTTCCAGGAACCCTCCCATCACCTTCCATTGTGCCGCGCCTCCCTCGGTGGATTTCCAGGCGTCGAGGTTGGTTCCGTCGAACAAAATGATGGCGTCCTTGGGCGCGGCGCCGCGGCCGCACTCGCCGCGGGCTCGACCACCGGCGGCTTGGGACGGTTGATGTCGTGCTGCAACCAGCGGTTGTGGGTCGCCATGTTGCGAACCTCGTCGGCAACCAGGATCGCGAAGAGTCCGGCTGTCGCGATCAAACAGAGGCATGCAAACCTGATCGATCTTGCAGACATGGTGGTCGGTTTCCTCATGGGAGAGAGTGATCGGCTACGTTCGTGTGGACTCCCTTCCATTTTGTTCCCGGTGATGAGGACATTCTAGACGTTGATCAATCGAGCCGATAGACCGACGACTGAGTCGCACTTCCCCGACACCGAAATGGTTGCCTGATCGGGTCAGCATCCCGCATGGGCTGGTGCAATCGTGACCGCGACCGGATATGCTGAGGACGTTGTTCTGGTCGAGGATTACCGATTCGTACTCGGGACTGCACGATGAAAGCGTCAACCCAGCCTGCTGCGCCGACTGATTCGGCGAAGTTGGCAAATCGTTCTGCTCTGGCTGGTCGTGTCCGCTCTCTCGTTGTGCCTGATCTTGCTGTTCATCCAGCCAACCTATGAGGCGTTTAGCCTGCTCCGGGTCGAGCCGTCAACCCTTAATCTCTTCGCTCCATCAAACTAATCAGCGATAATACGACAGCCCACTTACCATACCTTCAGACCCAGGTCCAGTTGATCAAGAGCGACCAGGTGCTCGACATGGCTGTCGCTAACCCACTGGTCTCGATCCTTCCCTCGATCAAGCAATCCGACGACCCGATCGATTGACCTCCGCAAGGATCTAACAGTCGAAAACGTGCAGGACGCCTATCTGATCCGTGTCGCTCTCGAATCAAAGATCCCGTCAGAGGCAGCCACGATCGTCAACGCCGTAGTCGACGCTTACAGACACCATACCGAGAGCATACGCTCAGAGCGCCAACAGGAGATTGCGGGAAAGCCTGGAAATTGAGCAACAGAGACTTCAAAAAAATATCGAAGCGACCCAGAACGAGTTGAAGGTCTTGGTCCAGAACGGCAGGATCGCGGTTCCCGCCGCCAGAGAGGTTCTCAATAAGAATGACCATCCGGCCCAACCTGCGTTCAAGAACCTCGGGGACCAGCATTTCCAAAGTCTCATTGCGGAGATGATGAGAACCGATTGGAGCTGATCGAAGCCGAATCGCAACTTGAGGTGATGGAACAGGCGCTTCAGACAAGCAAGGTCGTGCCCCGTACGTCATCGTCAAATGTAGACGACCTCCGCCTGAAAGTTGCGTCGCTGAGGAAAACGAAGCAGAGACAAATCGAGTTCTTTGAGCAAATCAAGGTCGCAAATACGGTGGCCAACACAGACACCGTCCAGTCCACGATGTTGAACCACACTCTCAGCAGCCTTCAGGCTCGACTGGACCGTGTCACAGGCCACATTGCGCAGCTTGCGTTTGAGACCAACCAGGAATCATTCCGTGTCGTTGTGGTTCATCCCGCGGCGGTTCCCAGAACCCCAGCGAGAAACGCCCGTCTCAATGCGATGGCGGCCACGCCGGCCATCGTCTTCTTCGTGATCTTCGGACTGTTCTTCCTGTTGGAGATGAAAGCCGGCCGTTTGGCCCGCGCTGCCGGCTCATCGAGCGCCCGAATGAGGGCCGAGGCCCGGGACTTACTCGAAGGCGAATACTTTCCTTTCAAGCGGTAAGCGATTTCTCAAAAAGACCTGGATTCGACGCGTGATTGCGCAGGCGACGAAGGCGCACCGTGAACCGCTCTTGCACGTCACGGGCGAGGCGGAACCGAATCGATGCGCCGAGTCGTATTGAAAAAGTCTTGGACCTATTCAATCAGGCCGCCGTGCGGCGACGGCGGTTCTTCCACTTCAAGCATCCGGCCACCGCACCCGCGGCGATCAAGCCCAGTACGGCCGAACTCGGTTCGGGCACGGAGATCGACCCGAGGAGGCCGTTGGTATTGTTATCCAGCCCGGCGGTGAAAAAGAGCGTATCCTTCGAACCTGCGCTGCCGCCGTTCCCGAAGCTAATGGCCCAAAGTTCGGTCTCGGAGAAAGGCTGACCGTTGTTGAGCATCAACGTGCCGACAAATGCTCCGGTCGTCAGGTTGTAGGCATTGATCTCCGTCAGCCCGCTGGCGTTTGGCGTTGTTGTTGGCGACAAGCAGGTCGCCGCCAAATTTGCCCCAATTCGCAGGCGCGATCGCCAGCCCCCAGGGAGCGTCCAGATTGACTCCCGCCGTGTCATTGATCAGCGTCTTGATGAAACTGCCGCTCGTGGTGAATTCATCCACGATGCCGCCGCCGGTCGACTGGTTCGCGTACGTGACGAAGAGGGTCTGTGTTCCGTTGACGCTGAGGTTTTGGACGTTGAAGGCCGCGTAGCCGGTTGGGAACGTCTTAAAATTCGGATCTGCGAAACTTCCCGTCATTTGCCACTTGCTATTGAAGACGTCGATGTTCCCGCTGTTCTGGTCCGCGGCGTAGAGCTGGGCCGCCACCCCCGGGCCTGGTAGGTTGCCGATCGCGAGCCCGGTGAACGAGGCGCCGGCGACGGTCGCGGTGATCGTCGACGTTCCACCCCCATTCCACGCCGAAATTGATCCGTCCATATTGGCGAAAACGAAGTTAGCCTCCTTGCCATTAAGCTGGAAGTCCGCCGTGGGTTGTGTGACAATCCCCGCTGCTCCGGTGGCCACTTGGCCCGTCGGGCCCACGCCATCTGGCCAGGGGGGAGGCTGGTTCGTGATCCCTACGACCAGCCCCTCAACAACCGGCGGCGTGACACTCACCTTGTAGAGTGTCGACGTCCCCGACGCCTGGTTGGAGATCCACCATGGGCTGCCGCTAGCAGAGTCGGACATCCCCCAGGCACCCTGCAAGTTCGGGTCGGTTGTCAGCGCCATGCCTGGGATATTCGAGATGAGATTCGTTTGGGAGTAGCCCTCCCCACCACGGGTCGTGCCGCTGGGGACGAGGAGGATGAAGGCGATCAAGGCGAGTTTGCGATTGATTGGTTGCATCTGCGTAGTTCTCCGTCAACGATGGGAGCGATCTGGGGCACCGCACGATGAGGACCGGTTCAAGAGTTGACGGTCCATCCCTGTTCTTCCGCGACTCCGAAAGGTCACCCTCCAGGACGAGGTGGACGGACCAGTCTCCAATTCTCCAAGTGCCTCAATCGGGCGAATGGGTTACATTTTTTTCCAGGAAAATTCAGAAAAGAGTGGTTCCCATTGGCCTAAGCCCAATGCCGTTGGGTTTCTTATAGTTCCCCAGAATTCACCCACTACAAAGGATCGGACAGCAATGCCAGGGTACGTGCGAAAACGCCGTCTGAGTGGATGCACCCGTCCCCACTGGCGGCCGAGTCTTGTTAGACTGAGGAAGCCATGACGGCGCACGTGACCGATCGACCCAGCTCAGCTCACTTGAGCGAACGTCAGCCCGAGGAACGTATTTCTGCCGGGTCGCGGCTATCCTGAGATGCAATACGCAACGCGCGTCAGTGTCCGAAAGAACGCAACAATGAGATCGACCCCTCGCTTCCGTTTCCAGTTGCGACAACTGATGTTGGTTGTGCTCTTCTGCGCAGTCATCCTCGGCGTGCTCGCCTGGGTACGGGCGAAACGAGATGCAGCGCGGGCTTGGGCTATGCTCGCAGCCGATGTCTCAAGGGCGGAAGACCGAACGGCGTGGGCCGAACGTATGTTCGCCAAAGGATACGTGTCAGAGGCCCAACTCGCTCTTGAAAGACAGAATCTCGCGCGACTGAAGTTGAAGATGTCGCAGAATGGTCTCACCGCTCACTGATTCCAGGACGCGCGACGACGGTGCGGCCTTTCGAGTCGCCATGATGGACCGAACTACATGAGTGCAAAGCTCGTCGTCCTGCCCGTGATCGACTCGTGCGACGGCTGCGGCGCGTGTTGCCTCGTGGTAACGAGTCCGCCGTTCTATATGGTGTTCGAAGAGATGGGAGAGGAGGCGTGGGAGCGACTCGGACGGGAGCGGCCTGACCTCTTGGCCGAACTCCAGGCGGATTACCACGCGAGGCAGCGGAATGGCGGCCCGTTTTACGACACTCCCTGTCTCTGGTACGACCCCGAGACCCGGCGCTGCCGGCACTACGAATATCGCCCGCTCGCCTGTCACGAGTTCGAAGTGGGTGGCGAGGACTGCCGAGATGCCAGGCGGCGCGCTGGAGTGAGTTGACCTCTCTCGGCCCGGGCGAATTGGCGAAAGGCTGGTGTGTCGTAAACCTTCAATTGACAGGTTGGAGTGACTCGGCCTAAGTTAAACAGCGGCCGGCTACAAGGCGCGAACCGGGATCGGGACACGGAGCTCCGTCCTACAAAACCCTGTAGGAGTCCGCTCTGTCCTGCGACGACGCTAGCGGTCTGTAGGGTCGTTGCACTGAGAACTTCACTTTGAGTGATCACGCGAGGCATGATGGCGATGTTCGATCTCGACGGCCGTTCAACAGAGTCTGCAAGAATTTGGGCTCGACGGCTGGTTGATGTACGACTTCCGCGGCGGCAACGTATTGGCGCGGCGAGTCTTGGGCCTGGATCACAAGCCGCCCGGCAGCCGGAGATTCTTCTACTTCGTGCCGGCGCGAGGTGCTCCGCGCAAACTGGTTCACCGGATCGAGACGGGTGCGCTCGACGACCTTCCCGGTGAGAAGCTCGTCTATCTTCCCTGGCAGGAGCTGGAAGCGAGAGTGGCCGAATTGTTGCGCGGAAGTCGTCGCGTGGCGATGGAGTACGCGCCTCGGGTTTCCAACCCGTACGTCTCGCGGGTGGACGCCGGCACGATTGAGCTCGTTCGCTCCACTCGGTGTCGAAGTCGTCTCCTCGGGCGACTTGATTCAGCAGTTCGAGGCAACCTGGGACGACGATCAGTGGGCGATGCACCTGGAGGCCGAAAAGGTCACGAAGTCAGCATACGACATGGCCTTTCCGCTGATCGCCGAGCGGGTCCGCGCAGGCGGGACGATTCGCGAGACCGAAGTGCAATCGGCCATCATGGAGCATTTTCACCGCCATGGATTGACGACGTACAGCCCACCGATCGTGGCGGTCGGCCCGCACAGCGGCGACCCACACTATGAGCCGGTCGCCGGAAAGGACGGCACGATCGGCCTGGGGGATTTCGTCCTGATCGACCTCTGGGCCAAGCTCGATCGCCCGAGGTCGGTCTACAGCGACCTGACGCGGGTCGGCTTTGTCGGTGACAAAGTTCCCGCGCAGTATGAGAAGATCTTCCAGATCGTCGCACAAGCCCGTGACGCGGCGATCGCCTGCGTGCGCGACGCCTATGCCGCCGGCCGCCCACTCCAGGGGTGGGAGGTCGACGCCGCCGGGCCGCCGGGTCATCGACGACGCCGGTCAAGGTCCCTACTTCATCCACCGGATCGGACATAATATCGGCCAGGAAGTTCATGGCAATGGCGCCAACATGGATAACCTGGAGACCCACGAAGAGCGCCTCGTGCTCCGCCGAACTTGTTTTTCAATCGAGCCCGGGCTCTATTTCAAGGAGTTCGGCGTCCGCAGCGAAGTCAACGTGTTTGTCGACGCTGGCGGAAACGTCCACGTAACCGGCGGACTCCAGTCCACGGTCCTGCCGATCCTGGCCGCTTCCGCATGAGAACCACGTTCGACGGGACGTCAATCGATGCCAAGCTGAACCAAGCCGATGGGAAGCTACCCGGCCAGGATTCGAACCTGGAAAAACAGGACCAAAACCTGTTGTGATACCGTTTCACCACCGGGTAATCGTTCACGCATTCTAACCGTTATGCCGGTCGCGGGAAAGGTTAGCCGGCGCAGGAAGTGGAGACTTCATCCTGAGTCCTCTGGACCTTGTAGGCCAGGTTCTCAAGCTGGATGCTCAGGTCGACGGCGACGAGGTTCACGTGAGGCGGAACGACGATGGGGACCGGGGCGAAGTTGAGAATGCCCCGGATTCCGCTGGCCGACGAGCAAGTCGGCGACGCGTTGGGCGGCTTCGGCGGGAACGCACAAGATCGCCAGCTTGATCTTCCGCGGTCGAGACGGCCTTTCGAAGCGAATCGATCGGCTCGACGGTCAGCCCATCATGTTTCTGCCCAATCTTGCCGGGATCGTTGTCAAACAAAGCAACGACGTGGAAGCCGCGGGTACCGGAATCCCCGATACTTCAGGAGGGCTCGGCCCAGATTACCCAGTCCCACCAGGGCCAGCGGCCAATCATGGTCGATGCCGAGGATGTGCCGAAGGGCATCGATCAACTCGTCGATCCGGTATCCGATGCCCGGATGGCCGAACTGACCGAAGAACGCGAGGTCCTTACGAACCTGGGCGTTCTTGATCGAAAGCGGCTCGCCAAGCTGATTGCTGGAGACGGTTGAATATCCCTGCCGCTGATAGGTCTCGAGCTGCCTCAGATAGAGACTCATCCGGCCCACAACGGCCTTGGGGGCGATTTTCCCGTCCGAAGTCTCGCGCTCTCGCTCGCTCACCTGCGAGTCTCCGTGGCGGAGAACATCGTGGTCCATCAACGCCCGGCAGGAACGCGAGGAACAAAATCCATGCCATCATCAATAGTGACTGTAACGACCCGCCATCGGCACGGTCAAGGTCACTCAGCCTTCGCGGAAGCCCGCCTCGATCCACCACGGTTGGGGCAGACGTCCACGGATGCGCAGTGTCGCGGCCGACCAATTCGTTCTCGATCTCCACTAATCGCCTCGCCCGGCTCATCAAGGATAGTCCGAGACCGCGAACGGGCGGTGCGGGCATGGTCGCCTCCTTCCAGTGAAGGGGCGATGAAGACGTCGACGGCATCAACCTGGCCGGCGTCCAGGAACGAGCCAGCCGTTTGGCCGCCCCCTTCGACAAGGACGTTCGTCAAGCCGCGACGACCCAGCTCGTCGAGTAACGGGACGATCGGGACCAGACCGGATCCCGGAAACGCGACGACTTCGCAACCGAGGCGTTCGAGCTGCTTGCGGCGCGGCGCGGTGGCTTGATCGGTCACCGCGATCAGGACTGGAACCTCACGAGCCGTACAGGGCCAGGCGGCTGGAGGTCGGCAGCCGTGCGGAGCTGTCCAGCACGACCCGAACCGGACGGCGCGGTGGTTCAGGGATCCGAGCCGTCAGAAGCGGATCATCGGCTTCAACCGTGCCGATGCCGACCAGGATGGCATCCATGCGCCCTCGCAGCTCGTGGACGGCAGTTCGAGAAAGCTCCGAGGAGATCCAGCGGCTGTCTCCGGAAGCGGTGGCGGTCTTGCCGTCCAAGGTCATGGCCCACTTGGCCGTCACATAGGGCAAACCCGTGGCCAATCTCTTCAAATACGGGGCATTCTGAGCTGCGGGCCAAGTCGGCCTCGCAGCCGATTTCGACGGTAAGCCCTGCGGCTTCGAGAATCGTCAGGCCGCCGCCATTCACCTGGGGAAACGGGTCGCGCATCGCGACGACGACCCGCGCGATCTCCGCCGCCAGGATCGCGTCCGTACAGGGCGGCGTCTTACCGAAATGGCAACACGGCTCGAGCGTTACAAAAAGAGTTGCCCCACGAGCCGAATCGCCCGCCTGATGAAGCGCGTTGATTTCCGCGTGGGCCCCGCCAAAACGCTCGTGGTGGCCGACGCCGACGAGTTGACCATCGCGGACGACCACGGCGCCGACGAGTGGGTTCGGCTCAACCCAACCCCGGCCCTTGGAGGCCTCGACCAAGGCCTGGCGCATCCAACGGACGTCCTCGTTCTCCAAGGCGTTGCGTCCCCCGCGTTCTGCCTCGATTTCGATTACAGTGGTGGCCCGGCCGGTTTCCGCTGACTCTTGCCGGTCGATTTGGAGTCTCGGCCTGAAGTACCAGGCGCGGAACCCGTCCCGCTCGGGGGCGGCGATGCTGCCGGCACCGGCTTCATTTCCTCTCCGGGGGGAAACACAAGGCGGTAAACGATGGTCAGCCGTCGCTGCGCCTCATCGGGTGGGTACTGTTCGAAGGATGACTGAATGAAGGTCGGAAAGGCCGCGACAAAGGCCGCCAGACGATCGGATTTGACGGCCACTTGTTTCCTGTCGAGGAAGTAATAATTGATCGCCTGTCGCCGCAAGATCTGAGCACGGCGCGCGTCCGTTCTTGATTTTCAGGTCCTCGAGGACGAGAGCTGGTCGCTTCTGGTTCAGATGAGTCTCGGTGTCGGCCAACCATTGGTCTTCATCAAAATCTGAAGGCTTGATTTCTCGCTCAATACCCTTCGCTTTGCCGAGCCGGAAGAGTTCTTCCAAGCGTTGCGGCGCAGCCGGCCTCTTCTCGACGGCTTGCCGTTGGTTGGGCGTCAATAGCTGCCAGACCTTGAAGATGGCGGCGAGCTCGAATGGCGAGAACTCGCCAATGTCGGCGATCCGGAGGAATCGACCGGTCTCCACTTTGGGGACAGGGTTGTTGGCGGCGATCATCTTGAGAATCAACGGCATTCGCTCGGCCGGCGGCTTGTCCAGCAGCTCGTCTTGACGGTTCTCAGGCAAGTGATTGAGCCAGTTGTTGTAGCGGCGTAATGCGGCGAGGTACTGAGCTCGTTGCTCGGCGTGCAAGCTCGGCGATCCGACGGTCGAGGTCGCGCAGGGCTTGTTGCTGCTCGGTCTTGAGCACCAGATCGAACCGACGAAGGTTTTCGATCAGTTTGAGCCGCTGCTCCCGGGGCAGTCGTCGAAGTCGCACCCAGTTCTGGTCCAGGTCGACGCCCGCGGCAACCAGGATCATCGCCAAGGCCGAGATCGCCGCCAGACTCCACGCACGGATGACTTTGCGTTTGATATCGGAACCCATCTCTTTGTCGACCAGGAAGGGCCGAAGATCTCAAAACGACCGTTCGGTAACGGCACGCCCCCCACGAAGACCGGCCGCCACAGCGGCCGAGTTCGTCGATGACCGAGGTCTTACTGAGCGTCGCGGCCGAATTCTTTGGAGTCGGCGAGCTGCGTCAGGAACTCGAATGAGCCGACCTTCTCATATTCATCGAGGTGTTCCGCCAGAGTCAAGTCACGAACCAGTCGCACCGTCGGATCCGGCCAGATCCAGCGGGTGGCGGAATAGCCGAGCCCGAGCGACGCGAGCGCCGACGACGCAATAAACTGCAACCAGTGCCTGCCCAAGCCGACCATGAGGCCAGGACCGGCTCCCACGCTCGGCCGTCCAGCTCGAGCCGTCGGATGTGCGAAACCGTCTTCTCCGAAAACTGCTCGGGAGTTGAGGGCGAGGAAGGAAGTCGAGCATCTCCCAGGTCTTTTGCAACATCTCCACTTCGCGACGAGCCGTCGCGCTATGAGTGAGTTTCGTCGAAATGGCCTGTGAGTGGGTCTCCGGCAGCTCGCCATCGATATACGCCACGAGATCGGCACGTTCGTCGGGTGTCAGCCTGAGCTGCTCCGGCTTGTTCGCCATGCATCAACTTCCTGGCAGAGTCTCGTTCCTTGAGCGCTGAGGGCCGAATTTCGCGCATCGGTTCGCCAAGTCGATGTCCGGTTCGTCCCGGCAGTCGCAAGCGCAGGGAACCTCTTCCAGCGGCCTGGGTTCCAAGGCTCCCACAGTGACAATCGGTCCCGTTATCGTTTCGAGGTTTCTCAATTGCCGTTCACATCATGCCGCCCATGCCACCCATGCCACCCATGCCCATGCCACCCATGCCACCCATGCCGCCCATGCCACCCATGCCACCACCCATGCCACCCATACCGCTACCCCCGCTCCCAGTAAATCGATTTCCCGAGAGTCGATTAGGGGTCCTAGTGTGGGCGACATTCGCATTGCGGCCTCGTCCTGGCTTTAGCCCGGGATGATAATTGCCCGTGCGATTGAAATAGAGCGCCGGCCCATCGCCGTCTGAATTCGATGGGTTTAGGACATACCGATATGGCCGCGCAGCGCGTTCCCCGCCTTGCCGAGAACCAATTTGGCCGGAATTGCCCGAATCGGCGTAAGGCGAAATCGGATTGTACAGGCCGCGCCGATCGTTCTGAGCATAGTATTGGCGAGCGACCATCGCGTCGTTGATCGAATCCAGCGGCGTCGCCCGCAGGGACTGCAATTGCTGGTTCGGCAGGTAGAAGGCGTAGTAGAACAGGAAAGGATCGGCGACAAGGTCGGCACCGCCTCCAAGCCCCGTTCCTTGAGCCCTGGCCTGATCTGTTAAGCACATCAGACATCCGAGGAGGATCATGGAACGGCTAGCCGCGCGACAGAGTTGCTTTGTCATGGGAACTTCTCCTCACCGACGATGGAGTGAAAAACCTTCCCGCCTCTAGTTGAACTCGGATCACTGGGGCCATTGACGCGAGCGGAAGTTGGATTGGCTTTCCATGACGAGTCGCGTCGACTAAACTCTTTATTATAATCGGGATAAGCCACTCCGCAAGTCGTGCATCAAAAGAACACAAACAATCTCAGTCTGGGAACGCCGGCGGGAAGACTGATTGTAGTTATGGACTTGGGCGCGGCCTTCCGGCTGGTCGCATGCCTGGTCCAGGACGCAAAGCCGTCCAAAACTCGCTCAAACGTCGCTGAACCTACTCAACGTGCACCATCGGGAGTGACCACTTCATGACTCTGTCGAACCTGAGTTGGATGATGGAAGCCAGAGTGTGGGCGATGGCGGGACCGTTGAGGTCTCTCAACATCAGCCATCAATACTATTACGTCGGGTTGGCTCTTTTGGTTGTGGCGCTGGTGATCGCGCTCGTGAAAGCCTACCGGGTTTGGGAGGAGATCAAAGACGTGGAGGAGCCGGACTCTCCCGCAGATCTTCTCCAAGCGTTCCAGCAGGCCCGTGACGCCGGCGAATTGGATGACGCGGAGATGGAACGGGTCAGGCAGCAACTGGCGCGGTCCGCGATGCCCGCCCCCAAAAAGTCTTCGCTGTCTGCGAACGACGGGGAGATCACCAAGTCTCCCTGATCGGATCCGTCGCCAGGGCTGCGGAATCGCTCCGACCGATTGGCGTTCAAGAAAGCTCGATCACCGTACCCGTCTTCACACTCTCGATTTCCGCCAGACAGACTTTAAGAGCTTGTCGTGCGAGCTCGCCGACAAGCCGGGGTGATTCGGTACCCGACGCGATCGCCTGTGTCGCATCGGTCAGCTCCAGGACGAAACCATCAATAGGATCTCCCGAACCGAGTTCGGGGCGCTCGATCGTCCCATCCGGCAAAATGACCGAAAGTGGTATGGCCAAATGACCCTGACCTGCAAGATTGGCGAACTCGAATGAGAGCGTCGCCCGGTCGAAATATAACTCGAAACCATGAGCGAACGGCCTGCCGTTCTGGCTCAAGGCCCCGGAAATGCACGAGACGGCCAGGTTTGGTGTGTCGTAAAGATACTGGGTGCTCAAGTGAACAACTGCGCCGTTCTCGACGATGCCCCGCGAATGAACAGCTCGGGGAATTCCACAGATGAGTCCGATGAAATGGGTATCATGGATATGTAGATCGATTGCCGGGCCGCCGCTTCGTGCGGAGTCGGCAATGTCGCTCGACCAGTCTGGTTTTGCGATCACGCGCATCAGATGGGCGGCCCGTAGCGCGCCGTAGCGTCCGGACCGGACTGCCTCGAGCGCGAAGGCAAATTCCGGAAAGAACGGCAAGACATGACCTACCATCAAGAACTTGCCAGTGGCTCGCGCGGCCGCGACCATTGAATCCGCATCGGCAATGGTCAAGGCGATTGGTTTCTCGACCAGAACGTGCTTTCCCGCATTGAGTGCCTGAATGGCCATCCAGGCATGGGCGTCGTTGGGGACACACAAGTCGACCAAATCAACCTGAGGATCGGCGAGCAACTCCTCGAATTTGCTGTGCCGAGTCAGGCCGGAGAGGTCCATTTGAGTTCCGCGAGGACCAAAATTGCCTTGAATACTCGTCCAGTCCCCCGCCAGTTTCTTCGGATCTCGACTAGAAAGAGCGACCACCTTCGCGACGCGCAGCCTCTGTGCGGCCAGGTAGTGGATCATCCCCATAAACCCAATTCCAACTATGCCTATTCTTACCATGCATAAATCCTTGCAGAGCTGGTGTTTATGGAATGAGAGGTTCCGATGTGAGCCGATATTAGCCTAACCCGAACACTCACTAACGAAATTCTTGCCGCCATTCTTGACGCCAGATATCGGCGGCTACCAATCCTTCGGTAGCGGATCACCGAAATGATACCTTACCAGTCCCCGTTACGCAGGGCGAGCGGATTTTGCCCCGGGCGGCGGACGGTTTCGGGCAAGCGCAGGATGATGCGCCCGCACCGAGCAATTACCGAGCGCGACTGAGATCGCTTCGACGTTCGCTGTCCAAACTCTCAGACCGACACCGACGAATCACCTTTTGCCCGCACGCCGGAAGGACACCGAAGGTTCAACCCTTCCCCGGCCGACCGACCTGATACCGTGGGCCGAGGTAACCAGCTCGAATTCGATTTTCAGCCTTGCACTTCTGTCGCCGAGCTAACTTGGGTTAGCCTTGATTACCATCATCGAGTTCGTCACCGGCCCAATTCTGGGCGTCTGAACAGGGAGGGAGGCGATCCGTGAGCGACTCCGGCACCTCAATCGCGGCGATCGGTCTCACCCTGGCGGCCCTCGCCACCGGCCCGCTCGGGTTGGCCGTCGCCCAGCCGCCGGCGGTCCAACCCGGCGAGGTCGTCCCGCACGACGTCCGCCAGATCTACGACCGGGGCCTGCAATTCCTCGCCGCCTCGCAATCCCAGGACGGGACCTGGGACGGCGGCGAGCCGGGGCCGGCCATGACGCAGGGGCTCGAGAACGCCGCGCGAGCCGACGGATCCTGGGCCTCCGGGGGCAAGCAAGGGGCGGGCGTGACCGCCCTGGCCCTGCTCGCCTTCCTGGCCTCGGGCGAGGACGCCAACTTCGGGATCTACAGCGGCCACATCCGCAAGGCCCTCAGGAGCCTGATCGGCACCCAGGACGCGAACACCGGCTACATCGGGCCGAGCATGTATCACCACGGCTTCGCCATGCTGGCGCTGGCCGAGGCCTATGGCGCCGTGGACGAGCGCACCCTCTGGCCCGATGAGAAGGCCCCGCGGTCGGTCGGCCAGGCGCTCGAGCTGGCGGTCCGGGCCGCGATCACCGCGCAGAAGTCGAACCCGACCAACGCCTGGCGGTACTCTCCCGGCGGCCGGGACGCCGACGCCTCGGTCACCGGGGCGGTGATCATCGGCCTGCTCGCGGCCCGCAACGCCGGGATCGAGGTGCCCGACGAGTCGATCGACAAGGCGATCGCCTATTTCCGGTCGATGACGGACAGGTCCGGCGACGTCTCCTACCTGAACCTGGGCAATACGGTTGTCCACCTCGACGGCCCGGGTCTCGATCGCCACGCTCGCCTACGCCGTGGCCCGTCGCAAGGATCTCGCGGAATACAAGGCGACTCTCGGCTACCTCAAGCAGCGGATAGGAGAGCCCTCGGGACCTTTCGGGGAATACACCCTCTACTACGAGGCGCAGGCCCTCTTCCAGGGGGACCTGGACTCCTGGGAGAAGTGGAACAAGATCCTCGTCCGCCAGCTCAGGGAGGCGCAGCAGCCCGACGGCAGCATCCGGGGCCGGTTCAACCCGGCGATCTCCACGTCGCTGTCGCTGCTCTCGCTGGCGCTGAATTATCGCTTCCTTCCCATCTACGAACGATGAGGTCGTTGCTGACCAGCTTTTGCATAATCTCTGTCATCTCTTCAGCGTCTGGAAGGCTCTCTTGAGTAAAGCTCTTCACCCATTCGAACTCCTTGTTGTACTTACCGTTAATCCGTTGCTCCGTTATGCCGGTTCGTCCGTTTTCCTCGACTCGGAAGGGACTTTCGATAAGTGGTTTGTCGTTTACGCGCGCCGGTCACGCCGACCGACGCGCCCAATCGCGTGCCCGATGCTTCGGTGTATCGGACGACGCGCCTGGTCAAAGGCAGTACCTCTCGCAGCCCGGTACGGACCCGAGTTTGTGAAATGAGTTGGCCAGGCAGCCGAATTTGCCAGGGACGAGCTCTTCCGGTGCGAGCTGGCGCGTTGTAGATTACGCCGTATCCCAATGAGACAACGATTTCGGAACACGGTTCAAGCGGGAGAAGCCCTGAGGGCTGCATTCATCGACCTGGAATGCGTTCCACCACCTCGAACGCCGAGCCCTTGATCCTGCTGAACTCTTCGTGCAAGAGCGGGATTCGCGAATCGGGCGCGACCGAGAGGGTCCAATCGAGGCCGTTGTCCGCGACGAACACGCCGTACTTCTTCAGGCCCTTCAGGATCGCCTGCGCCGCCGGCGAGAACCCGCTGATGTCGAAATTCTTCTTCAGCCGGAGGCGCTCGCCCATGCGCGGCAGGTTTGCGATCGGTGTCCCTGCTGGCATAATGCGTCGCCGGGTAGACGTAAGCCCGGCGCGTCTTGCGCACGCCCATGCGCATGGCATGCTCGACCATGCCGCGCTTGATCTCATCGTAGCGCACGGTCGCGGGGAAGATCGGCAGGCCGGCGGCGTCGGCCGAGGTCCATCCGTCCGGCCGCAGCTTGTTCGACTTCAGGTCGAAGATCGCGGCACCCGACGCGATCCACCCCCTGTCGGTCTTGCGCATCTGGTAGAACTCGTAGAGCATCCGGTTGGTCGGATCGACGACCATGGCGTGCCGGTCGATGTCGCCCTCATCCTTGCGCTGCACTTCGTCCAGGGTCAGGCCCTTGTAATTGATCGGGTAGCCTTCGATCGGCGTGTTGTCGGGCACCGGGTAGGGGCCCTTGTCCGACTCGGCGGAGGCCGAGCCGAGCTTGACGTCGACCTTCTTCTGGTCGGGCGGCACCAGGACGTAGCCCATGTCGGTGTTGTAGCGGAGCTTCTTGTTCGCGCCGATCGATTCGATGATCTTCTTCGAGTTGGGATGCACCGGCCAGTCCTCGATGACCAGGTTCCAGGGATTGTCGGGCGGAAACACTTCCAGGGCGGACACGATGGCGTCGGCCTCCGGCGTGTCGAACAGGATCGGCTTGTCGATCTTGGGCATCACGGCGGCACGGATGCGCTTGCAGCCGGGCCGGGTCGCCGTGGACCTGCGTCGGCTGCGACGCGTGCCTTCCAGCACCATGTCGCCGAAGTACAGCGTCGGCCCCTTGCCCTCGGCATCGGCGAAATACCACCTGCGGATGTCGGTCAGGACCGGGGCGGAGCCGTTCGTGTTCTTCAGCTTGTCGATGCCGATGGCGACCTCATTCTTGCCGGGCTTGAGGACGACCGGCACTTCGATGCGCGTGCCATAGTTCGTGCTGCGGGCGTGGAAGATGTTCAGTCCGAGCGTGACGGTTTCCGTTCCCGGGTTGAAGACGCTGAGGCGCAAGGTGGCGAAGGGCTTCCAGTTCCTCACCTTGGCGACACGGTCGCCGACGGAATCGCCCTTGAAGAACGCGACCTTCAGGGCCTTGCCGGCGAGTTCCTTGAAATCCTCGACGAATTCCGGCTTGGTTTTGTCGTCGGAGCCGATTTCGGTGAAGGTCTGCTTCCTGCTGACGTTGAGAAGGTAGGCCTTTGACGCCGGCGTCTGGCCCGGCGCGGATGCCGTGGCCACGATGAGCCCGGCGGCGGCCAGCAGCATGAGCGGAGTACGGAAGCGGATCACGGGGATTCTCCTTGAGATCCTGTCACGGTCATCGGTTTCAGCCCAAACAGGAATGAGTCGGTTTTGGCGGCAGGACCCCCTCGAGACCTGCGGCCCACGGTGCGGATCGCCAGCCCCGAGATGATGGCGGCCCAGAGGATCAGGATCACGTCCCAGTAGCCGACCCATCCGCTCATGATCGCGATCACCGCCGAGCGGTCCCTGTGGAACAGGAGACCGCGGTAGGCCCGGAGCACGCTCGCCACGGCCAGGCCCCACCGGGGATAACCGCGGTCGAGAAAATGAGGAGATAGACGATCGGCCAGCCCACCGTCACGAAGAGGACCAGGCCGACGCTCGCGGCGATCGCCCAGCCCCGCCGCCGGATCCAGACCCCCAGCGCCGCGCCCAGGCTGACGAACGCCGCCCCGTGGGCCAGGACCGTGACGATCGCCAGGGCGGCGATCGGCAGCAAGGCGCCGCGGGTATGGGTCGGCGGGGCCGGCCCGGCCTGCCGCGATCTCCGCGTCGGTCGCCACCCGGTCCGTCACGCGACCGGATGCATCGGTCGTGGTCACGTAAGTATCTCCCAAGGGATTCGTCTCGATCGTGACCGAGCCGCCACCGGGGAGCGGCTTGACCTTCGTTGCGACCCGGAAGGCCATCGGGGCCGTGGCCAGGGCCAGGGCGACCAGCGCGGGACCGATCGCCAGCAGCAGGACCAGGCGGAAGGCCTCCCACCACCGGATCGCGAACGACTTCCGGCCGGAGATCGCCGCCGCGGACACCCGGGCCGACGGCCGGCGACGTCGCCGCCGGAGACATCGACGACGCGGCCAGCGCGGCCAGCAGAACGAAGCCGACGGCGACCAGGAGGATGCAAGCCGACACTCCGTAGTCCGCCGCGGGCATGAAGTCCCGAGTCCCCTGGATCCAGGCCGCGATCCCGCCGAACAGGCCGCCGATGCCGACCAAGCCGGCCAGGACCACGACGACGTCGGAGAGCACCGGCGTGCTGCCGCGGTCGGTCGGGGATGCGGCCGAAGCAGCCGTCGAAGGTCCGCACCGTCAGCCACAAGAGCCCCAGGGCCAGCACCAGGCACTCGATGTCCCAGAACGTGATCCACCAGAGGATCTCGATCCCGAAATCGGAGACGATCGACCACGATCCCGACGAGACTGACGGCGGCCACGACGGGGCTCAGGCACGCCAGGCCCGATCCGACGCCCATGCGCGCATGACCCCGACGAGGATCGGCCAGCCGGCGCCCACCATCACGGCGAACCCCACGCTCAGGGCGATCGCCCGGCTCTGCTGCGCTGATCCAGACGGCCAGCGCCAGGCCGACGCTCGCGATCAAGGCACCGTGGACGAGGATCGTCGCGACCAGCAGGCCGGCACCGAAGAGCACCGCCCCGTCGGACAATTCCTCGTAGTACCGGGCCGGCGAGTCCCGGCGGGAGCGTCTGCGGGGCCTTGACGGCCAGGGCCAGGGCGAGTCCCAGCAGTCCCGGCCCGATCGCCAGCAGCGCGAACTTGACGCAGCGTCCCCAGCCACTTGCCGAGGACGATCGTCGGGGTGGAGAGCGTGGTCGCGGCCAGGAGGTCGAGGCTGCCCCGCTGCCGCTCCTCCGACATCGACATCGGCGCCGCGGCCGAGAACATCAGGAGGCCGAAGATCAACTGGAGGATCGCGCCGCCGATCCCCACGATCAGCCCGATGGGCGCGATGCCCGGACGCGACGTCCAGCCCTTGGGTCAAGGCGGTGACGGCGCCGACGACGCAGGCGACGCCGGTCGAGCCGCCCAGCAGCACGATCAGGATCATCAGTCCATCGCGACGGCCGCGACCGATGCCACTCGCGCCAGAGCACGGGATTGCCGTCGAGCGACGGGCCGGGCAGCCATCGCGTCAGCCGGCCGACCCAGCCGAGCCGCGGGCCCCTTGCGGTCGTCGTCGTTCCCCCGGCGCGCGACGGGCCGCATCCGCCAGACCGCCAGGACCGCCAGCACGACGGAAGCCCCCAGCGTCGCGGCGAAGAAGCCGAGATAGTCCCAGAAATCGATCCGGCCCGGCGCGGAATAGGGGGCGAACGCCAGGTAGTACGGGTTCGCCACGAGGCTCCAGCCGGCCGGCGGGCCGACGACCCTCGCGAACGACAGGGCGTACCAGATCGGCCAGACGAGCAGCACGAGCATCCAGAAGGTGTAGATCACCAGCACGACCTCGTGCGGCTTGCTGGCCCACACCGACAGCGCCAGCGCCATCGCGCAGCCGAGCAGGGCGACGGCCAGGATGATCGCGAACGCGAGCGTCAGCGCTCGGGGATCGATCCCGCCCAGGAGCGAGCAGATCGCCAGGACCGGCCAGGTACAGGCGACCAGGCCCAGGACCGGCAACAGCCGCGCGGCCAGCTTGCCCAGGACGATCTCGGGGTCGGAGAGGTCGGTGGCCAGCATGTGGGCCAGCGTCCCGCGGGCGCGGTCGACGCAGATGGCCCCGGCGGTCGCCGCCGGAGCGGCCAGCATCACGAGGGTCAGCTCCACGCCGATGATCGGCGTAGAAGTACGACTCGCCCAGTGCGGCATACTCCCGCCAAGCAAACCTCGCGTCGATCATCGTGTGCGGCATGGCGATCGTCGCGATCGCCGCGAGCAGCAGGGCAACGCCGACCGACCGGATGGCGTAGGTCTGCCAGCGGCGCGAGTTGGCCAGGCACTCGTAGATGAAGACCGGTCCCAGCCCCCAGCGCATCGCTTCAGGCCCTCGCGCGGCACGGCCGCGTCGGAACGAGGATCCGCGGCCCGGGCCATCCCTCGCCCATCGTAGGACCAATGGACGTGACGGGCAATGACCTTCTCTGACATTCGTCGGGTGCTCCGCGAGCACAGATGCGCAAGCCCTGAACGGCCCAACGCAGCCAGAGCACCCAACATCGGCGATCGACGCGAGATTCTCACATACAGGGAAACCGAGGGGGTCAATCTTGGAAACCCAGCGGCTCCATCTTGGTTTTTGTTTTTTCGGAGTCGCCGTCCCACCGGGCTGCGGCCGGCCGGTCCAGTCCGTCGGCCAGTCGAGGTGGCCGGGCGCCGGCCATCCTGCCACCTTCCAGATGATGCCGACCGTGGCTGGTAGGATGGGCAAGATCCACGAATCACGTCTGGACTTCGCTGCGTGAAGCGGCAGAGCAGCGAGGTCGCCTTCGACCAAAGATACTTCGGTCACGTCGGACCGAAGCGCGTAAGACCGCTCCAAGGCCAAGCCTGATGAAGTTGTTCAAACTCCTGTCGCAAGGTTGAGCGGTCGAGCTGCGAGCCGCGCAACAAATGCTTATGCAGTTCGTGCGGCTGAAATCGTCCTAACCCATTGAGCCATTTGGAAGTTCGCTGATTGACAGGCCGACTTTGGCCCGTCAATATCAATGCGTTTTCGTAAGAGAATCGCAAGTTCGGGCCTCGGCCCTGGTGAGCGGCGCATCGAGGAGTTCACGATGGAATGGACCACAAAGGGCGCACCGCAGGAAACGAGCCAGGTGCCCAACCAGGAGCTGCAGCCGACCGCGCCGGCATTCCGAGACTCCGAGGAATTCAGGCCAACCGGCCGGCCTGCCGGCTGAGTTCGTTCGTTCGGCATGAGAACCATAATTCACGGTAATCATCGAGCTAATCCCTGAAAGAGCTTATGAATCTTACACTTCGCCGCGGCAAGCTGGAGGACGCGAAGCTGTGTGGCGCGATCTGCTACGAGGCGTTCAAGACGATCTCGGAGGCACATCATTTCACGCCAGACTTCCCGTCGGTTGACGTGCCGGTCGAACTCCTGACTTGGATGTTGGGTCACGCTGGTTTCTACGCCGTCGTGGCCGAACTTGGCGGCAAGGTCGTCGGCAGCAACTTCCTCGACGAACGTAACTGCATCGCCGGCGTCGGGCCGATTACCGTCGATCCCAGCGTCCAGCACAAAACGATCGGGCGACAATTGATGGAGGACGTCCATCATCGCGCCGCGCAGAAGAACTTCCCTGGTGTGCGCCTGATACAGGCCGGCTATCACATGCGTTCGCTCTCGCTGTATGCCAAGCTCGGTTACGACGTCCGCGAACCACTTGCCTGCCTCCAAGGCCCGGCCATCAACGACGTGATGGCCGGGTATGGCGTCCGACCGGCCACCCTCGGGCGACCTCGAGGCCTGCAACCGCGTCTGCCGGCAAGTCCACGGCCATGATCGCGGAGGGGAACTGCTCGATGCGGTCCGGCAAGGCGCAGCCAGCGTCGTCGAGCACGACGGGCATATTACCGGCTACGCCACGACCCTCGGTTTCTTTGGACACGCCGTCGGCGAGAGCAACAGCGAACTCCAAGCCCTCATCGGCGCGGCCCAAACATTTGCCGGCCCCGGCTTCCTCTTGCCGATTCGTAACACAAAACTGTTCCGCTGGTGCTTGCAGCGCGGTTTGCGCGTCACGCAGCCCATGACTCTCATGAGCCTCGGCCTCTACAACGAACCCGCGGGAGCATTTTTGCCATCGGTCGTATATTGAAGGGAAATTGGTGAAATTCGCCCAACCATTCGATGATCCGAACGCGGGCTTGCACCGCGTCGGCTTTCCGCCATTGCCTCAAGGCATCTGCGTCATCTGACTAGTTCTACTGTAACCGTTTTGAAATAGCGAACACCGTAAGTGGCTCTTGATCCGAGAGTTACGACGAAGTAGCAAGGCGTCACACGTAAGTCCAATGCCTGCAAGGCTGTGGCCGTGTCGACGTTTTTGGCCTAGCAAACCTTTGTGCAGTTCTTCTCCGCCATCGTACCGACGGCCGGGTCGTTCACCCTTCCACTCGGATCGTCTGAGTGGGAGGATGCGGAGTCAGGCCCACACTGAGTCAAAATTCCAGAACGTGCCATCCGCGGAGGCGAGGCGCTCTAAAATGATATAGTCGATCACTGAGGATCTTGGGCGAAACCGCACGACAAGGAGGACGTGAGGATGGAAAAGATCGCGAAAACTCGACGAGCGAAGTGGTTATGCATCTGGGTCGGTGCCGTCTCGACGGCCGTCTTGGGGCTGATCTACGGCGGAGTTTCCCTTTTCATCGCCGATCGACTGACCCGTCCCACGAACCACCCTCTAGGGATCGATCCTCAAAGGGTCCACGCCGACGCCCAGGCCTGGTCCACACATACGACCGACGGAATCACGCTCCGGGGCTGGTTCTTGCCGACGCCGGATCGGCGGCACTTGATTGTGCTGGTGCACGGCATGTGGAGCTCGTGGCTGGAAATGGCCGCCTCGGGCGGGATCTGCACAACCGAGGCTTCGACGTCCTCCTCTTCGACCTCCGGGGACACGGGCAGAGCGACCCGTCGCGGTTATATCTGGGTCGTCGGGAGCGCCCGACATCCGAGCAGTCATGTCGTGGGCGCAGAAGGAAGGCTTCACCGATGACCGCATCGGTTGGCTGGGTTATTCCATGGGAGGCTCAACGCTCTTGATGGAGGCCGCCCGTAATCCACAAATCCATGTGGCGGTGATCGACAGTCCCTATGGCGACTTACCGCAGCTCCTCAAAAAGCAACTGAGCATTCACAGTGGACTGCCGAACTGGTTCAATCCGGGAATTCTCTTGGCGGCTCGTTTCATCTACGGAGTGCGGACCGACGACCTTGTTCCAATCCGGTCCGCGCGTGCCTGGGGAGAGCGGCCGCTGCTTTTGATCCATGGTGAATCCGACACGATCGTGCCGGTGAGCCAGGCGCATGCATTGGCCGAAGCCGCCGGCAGCTCCTGTCTCACCATGACTTTACCGGGCGTCGACCATGTCAAGGCCTACGACTACGACCCGGAGGGGTACGTCACGACCGTGGCGCCTTTTTCACCGACCACCTTAGCCCCTAAGAAGTCGCCAGCGAGTTGACCACCCGTGATCTGGGTCGAAGTGGGAGAAGCGAGCGCCAAACACGCCGCGTCCAAACAGCGACCGTCTGGCCGGCCTCTGTCAAAACGCGGAAGTTTGAAGTGACCCGTGTCAAGTCATGGGGACGATCTTCGTCCCCATGACCGCGAGGGCGGTTATCCGATCCCTTGGATCAAGGGCCCGTGCCACCGTGGGTACGGAAAGGCGTCAGGTGCGAAGGTTGGTCGAGCAGCCAGGCTCGCTCCCACTCGTCGCCCGCCATTCTGAGGTTTTCCGAGTCCACGAGCAATTCTTCAACTCGCCTCGGCTTGTACGCTGCGTAGTGCGGCAAGGGGACCGGCGCACATCCCTCGAATAATGCAAGGGATGCGGCCGTGATCGCCATGGCCGCGAAAAGTTTCCGCATTTCGGGCTCCTCCCGTCTTGGTGACCGCACCGATCAATTTATCCGCGTCATCCTTCGCGGGACTGATCCGGGGGACTCGCTGCCCGGGGTTTATCCTAGGCCCGAGCCGAATTCCGTTCGCCATTGACCGCCGAATCTTGATCACGCTGAACCAACGAAACCGTCGCTGGGCGGGCCGCGCCAGTCTCGATGGCCAGCCAGCTTTGCCGAAACTCTTGTCCGGCGAGACAGTGGCGTCCATCGGAATTCCGGCCGTGGCTCAATCGGCCCCCGACTTGGCCTTCGGTTCAGAGACCGGCTCGACCAATCCGTTGTTATCTAGATCGGCATCCGACTCTTCTTCCAATAATGAAAGTTTTGCCGGATCTATCTTTGGAACCAATTCTTCCATTTCCTTCCCCGGCTTGAAGGTCACGACGTTCTTGGATGGGACATACACCTTGTCACCGGTTCGGGGGTTCCGTGCTTTGCGTGGGCGCCGCTGTCTTGACTTCGAAGACGCCAAAATTGCGCAGCTCGATCCGCCCCTCGGACACCAGGGTCTGGATAATCGCGTCGAGGGTCCGCTGGACGATGTCCTTCGTCTTGAGCTGAGTGAGATTTATATCCTCTGAAATCTTCTTGACAATTTCTTTCTTGGTCACGTTGGCGATCTCCACGGATGCCTGGTCGGCTTGAAGCGGGCAGCGAACGGCTCAAGTGTATTGGTAGCTTAGAGTAGTGTCAAGAAGGAACCCGCCGCGGGTTTCACGATTTGAGAATCGGGACTCCGAAGGCGATCACAAAGGAAATCCGAGTCGCGGGCCTGAGGACGTCAGATGAGTCAAATTCCGGTGCAAATACGAATGAATCGAGGCAGTGACCGCCGATGGTCGCGTCGTCAGGAACCATCGACCGCCAGGTCGAACGGGAAAACTCCGCAGTCACGCTCCTGAGCGAGGTGCCGATGAAACGGTGCATAGTTCCATGGTAAGCCGTGCTTCTCCGTCAGTCGCTTCAGCCGGGCGATGAACTGTTCCGACAGCTCCTCGCCGGAGCTTGATAGGCCGGGTCACAGAAATAGACGCGACATCCGAGTGGACGGGCACGCGCGCCGTGCAACGGTTCCGAGCGTCTTGCCACGGGCAAGTCTGCCCTTGATCCAGCGGGCGCTCAGGCTCGGCTGCGTGGTTGAGCAGAGAACTGAACCTCCAAGGATGAGACGAAGAGCGTGTGACCATACTCCCGAAAACGACAACAGCGGCCGCTCAATTGACAGACGGGACCGAGACGCGCCACCTCGCTGTCGAGCTGTTCGTACAGTCCGCGAAGCTCGGTATCCAGCTCCGAGAGTCGCCAGGCGTTCTTGGCAGCGGCTCCGGGATTGATCTCACTCATTGTTCGTCGTTGCAATGGAGATTTGGATCTCGGTCAGGGTGTAGAGGCGGCCTTTCCCGGAGCCGGGGCAGACTTTTCGCACGTGATCCCAGTCTTCGGGCGTCTCCACATTCTCGGGCCAAAACGGCCAGGCTCGGCACTGGCGGGGACGGGCCGGATAGACCGTGCAGCCGGCGGGCTTGTCCCAGAAGATACAGTCGCCACCGGGCTTCTCGATCAAGCTGTAGCGCTCGCCAACTTGTCGCACAAACTTGGCAGAGAACTGTTCGACGGTCTCGCCGCGATATGTCGCGAGCCGCTCGATCTCGTCGGCTTGGACCCAGACATACCCGGGCGACCGGTGCAACAGGCTCCGCAACGGGTGCAGGAGAAGGCCAGGCCGTCGCGGTACCACGGCGAAGAGGATTCAACTGCACTCATGGTCGACACCCGCGATCGAGGGGAACACTCAATTCGAAGTCAACACTCTAGCGGCAGCAGCCCCCAGAGGCAACCCTCTCCAGTTTCAAGATGGTGTAAAATCAGGATTTGTGTGTTAGTGTAAAACGTTACGGAGGCTTGGCTCCCCTAATAAAGGAGGGGCTGTTTCGGAAGTCGTGTTGCCGGGCTAGTGGATCGTCCAACCTTGCGCCGAGTCGGCCAAGGTCGATCGCTCTCGCGAAGAGGATACCCCGATGACGAACTTCAGTCCGATCGAGAGAGTCATTCTGACGCACCTCAAGATCCCTTCAAGGAGCCGTTTCGGATCTCGGGTGGCGAAGTTTCCGTGAAGGACGCGATTCTCGTCGCGGTCGAGAGCGGTTCCGGTGTGGGATTGGGCGAAAGTTCACCAATGGCCGAGGGATTTGGCTATTCGAGCGACACACCACAGGGTTGTTGGCAAGACCTGACAAACAAGATTGCCCCGAGCTTGCTCGATTGTTCGTTCTCTTCCGCTGATGAAATCGCCGTGGCCGCCTCGACTTGGACCGGGAGCCGATTCGCCGCCGCCGGCGCCGAGACCGCGCTGTGGGATCTGCTTGGACAAGCCCGCCATGCCACCATCGCAGAGCTCCTGGGCGGCGTCGACTCGCGGATTTCCATGGGGATTGAGTCGGGTCTGGCGGTCGGACTCTACCCCACGATCGTCGAGCTCATCAAGTCGATCGAGCCGCATCTGGAGGCCGGCTACCGTCGCGTCAAAATCAAGATCGAGCCGGGCCGCGATGTCGAGCTGGTTCGCGCGGTCCGCCAGCATCTCGGTGACATTCCGCTCATGGTTGACGCCAATGCGGCGTATACCGTGGCTGATCTTGACGTGTTCCGGGAACTCGACCAATTCGACCTTCTTATGTTCGAGCAACCGATGGCCGCCGCCGACCTCGACGGACTCGCCTCCCTTCAAAGCGCGGTCACAACGCCAGTTTGCCTCGACGAGACCGCCGACACGCTCGAGCGGACCGCCGCGGCGATCGCGATCGGAGCTTGCCGCATCGTCAATCTCAAGCTCCAGCGCGTCGGTGGATTCGGCCCGGCGTTGGCCATTCACAACCTCTGCCATCAGAAGGGGATCGATTGCTGGGTAGGCTGCATGCCTGAGCTGGGGATCGGACAGGCGCACGGCATCCATCTGGCCACGCTGAGCAACTGCAAGTACCCCAGCGATCTTCGAGCCCAGCGCCGCTGGTTCGTCGACGACTACGTGGTTCCCTCGATCGAGTTCGCCACACCGGGAATCCTGGCTGCTCCCACCCGTCCCGGGCTGGGGTACCTGCTCGACTCCGTCAAAGTCCGCCGCTATATGGTCGACCAGCAGGAGTTCAGATCCAAAACGGTCGCCTGAGCCGGTGACGGATCGTCTCCCAGTTTCAACCGCCGATCGAGTTCATCAACCGCTCCGGCTGAATGAATCGTGCGGTGTTGATCTCGTGCCCCTCCCATTTGGAGGCCACCGAGTCGCGAATCGCCTTGGCGATCTCGGCATCACTCCGGCCGCCGCGGATCAAGGCTCGGATGTCGGTCTCTTCGAGCGAAAACAAGCAGTTGCGCAGTTTGCCGTCCGAGGTCAACCGGATGCGATTGCAGCTCATGCAGAATGGCCGGCTGATTGAGGCGATGAAACCGATCCGCCCTCCACCATCGTCGAACTCGTAGTCCAAAGCCGGCGCTCGCGGGTCCTGATCGGCCGAGGGTGTTAATGGACCGATGCCGTTGACGAGAAGATCGAGGATATCGGCAGCGAATAAAACCTTCTCTCGCTCCCAGAGATGACCGGAATCCAGTGGCATGTACTCGATGAATCGTAACTCCAGACCGTGACGGCGAGCAAACTGTGCCAAAGGGACAACGTCGTCCTCGGTCACTCCTCGAATTGCGACCGCATTGACTTTGACGGGGTCGAAACCCGCGGCCTTCGCCGCCAAGATCCCCTCGATCACCTGTTCGAAGCCGGTCCGTCGCGTGAGTTGCTCAAATTTGGCGGCGTCCATTGTGTCCAGGCTGATGTTGATCCGCCTCAATCCCGCGTCGCGGAGTTGTCGAGCCATCGGTCCCAGCAGAATTCCGTTCGTGGTCAGACCGACATCCTTGAGGCCCGGAATGGCGACCAGCTTTTCAACAAGCGTGGGCAGGTCTCGACGGACCAACGGCTCTCCACCCGTCAGACGGACCTTGTTGATCCCCAAAGTCACGGCAACGCGAACAACTCGCTCGATCTCCTCGAAGCTCAAGAGCTGAGACCGAGACATGAACTGCACATCCTCGGGCATGCAATACACGCAACGGATGTTGCAGCGGTCGGTCACGCTGATCCGTAGGTTATTGTGGAGCCTTCCGAACGAGTCAATCAGTCTGTCTGTCTGGGTCGTCATCAGAATATCGCTCTCAAACCGGCAGTGCCATCGCAGCCTCCTGATTATAGCAGACTCGCGATGCTCAATCACAGAACGCAACGAGTCGGCTGCCCTTTTTGACCCGTTTCGAGAAGACTCCTACAAACCAATTCGACGCATCACTTGCTCGATCCTGAACAAGATCAGTTCAAACCCTTGGTATTCTGTTTTGTATAAGCCCCAGGCCCCCACGAGGTCCGTATCAGGGTCGATCGCAAGGTTCAGCTTGAATTCCTGATAACTCATCGGCCTATCGAAGTGCGCCACCCAGGTATGGTTGATGCAAGTCTTGGGGGTTGTCGGCGCGTCGATCGCGGACGGTGGGCCGATCTGGCTGATCACGTCCGCCTTGGTCAGGTTAGCTTTCGGCTGGTTGTCCCCGAGCTGTTCGTAGATGGCCATCAATCGCTGATCGGCCGCCGACAGCGGCAGGAGCAAATAGACCGCAAACGCCACCAAGGCCACCACGATCATGAGTGTTCGCACTCGGAACCGAATCGGCTCTGTCCGCCTCCGCGCTATGATCTCAAACTCGATCGGGACGAGTGGAATGCCGATCTTCATCACTCTCTTCTCCTGACGTCTTTGTGATCCGTGGTCATTCCCGGATGAACCCATTCCTCCGTCCCATCAGCCCAGTTCTCTCGTTTCCAGATGGGGACGACATTTTTGATGGTGTCAATCAACCAGCGGCAGGCTTCGAATGCCTGGTTGCGGTGCGGGCAACTGACCGCGACGATCACGCTCACCTCGCCGAGTTCAAGGTGTCCGACCCGATGGACCAGGGCCAGCTCGATGATCGGCCAGCGGCCGTGCGCCTCGGCTTCGAGCTCCGCCAGCTTTTTGAGGACCATCTCCGGGTAGGCTTCGTAATCCAGGGAGACGGTCCGACGCTCGGCCGTCATCTGCGCACCGTGCCCAGAAAGGTGCAGACAGCCCCAGCCTGGTGGGACCTTACTCGTTCCGTGATGGCCGCGTGGTCGATCGGCGTCGAGCAGATTTCGATCATGGGCGTTTCCAGTTCCCCCCTGCTCCGCCGCTGACTGGCGGGATCACCGCGATTCGAGAGCCGGCTGCGATCAAAGTGTGATCCTCAGCATATTCCTCATCGACGGCTATCAGCACTTTCGGCCACAGTGGTCTCAGCGCGGGTAGGCAGCCAGCCAGAGTGCGCCGCAGGTCGGCGACGGTCGCGGACGGCGGCAACTCGATCTCGATTTCGGAGCAGCCGACCAGGTCTTTGGCCATGGCGAAAAGACGGACACGTACGCACATTTTGCTAACGGGTTGTGCCGTTTCGGTCCAATGGCGCAGGTCGTCCGGCGTATCAAGGTCGGCGACGACTGTTGCGTCCAGCACAGGCAATTCCATGACCTGAGCCTGGTAGCGAGCGATGAGCTGCATCGACACCAAGTCCGGCCGCAAGAGATCGGATCTCCATCGCGACGGTCCACGGCAAGACGATCGGATGACCTCGGTGACCTTCGAAACACGGAATAATGATCCGCTCGGGCGATCCCTCAGCGACTTCCAGCAGTTTGACAACCAGTTCTGACCGGACTCCAGGGCTGTCGCCTGGCGTGAGGAGGACTCGGTCAGGAGTCGCTCCCCGGGCGAGCGTCTCGAGCGCCAGCTCGATCGAGTCACGCATCTCGATGGGCCGAATTGGGGGCACGACAACCTCGGCGCCGGCGTGGCGCGCTTCCGCGGCGATGGCCGGTCCTTCGGCGGCATCGGCCGGCGGAGCCGTCACGATCACACGATTCACTCCCCCTTGGCGGAGCGCGGTCACGACCCGGCTGATGACTGTCTCGGTCCCGAGTTTCAAGAGCAGCTTGGGTCGACCCATCCGCGCGCTCAGGCCCGCGGCGGGAATCACGGCGGCAATCATGGGGCTGTCGCACTGCCGGCAACGGGACGCGTGCCGGCGGTCGCGCTCGCAAGGAACTCGTTGAGCAAACGGGGTGACACACTGTCTGGGCCCAAGTTGCGCCGGGCGATCAACTCGGCCACGATACTGATCGCGATCTCGGGCACCGTCTGGGAGCCGATCTCCAGGCCGACCGGCGCGGCCACGCGTTGCAAATCCGTCTCGGAAATTCCGGATTCGCGGAGGCTCTCATAAATCAGCCGGATCTTGCGGCGACTGCCGATCAGACCGACGTAAGCAGCCGAGGTCGGCGCCAGGTGATAGAGGGCTTCCTGGTCGTGGCCATGTCCTCGGGTCACGATCAGGGCGTAGGTTTGCGGGTTGATCTCCAAAGACGCGAGCACGTCCTCGATCGGGCCGACCATGATGCGCGAGCGCCTGGGAATCGGTCGCGATTGGCGTATCGATGGCGGTCGTCCACGACCCAAACGTCGAAATCCGCCTGCGCGGCCAGGTTGCCGACAGCCTGGCCGACGTGTCCCGCACCGACAATGACCAGG
>CAWAAW010000081.1:0-64291 GCA_963779785.1 uncultured Planctomycetota bacterium | reverse complement strand
CAGTTGCTGCCGGTCCCACTTGCACTCGCGAACGACTGTGCGGAGCTCACCGCCGATACGACGATCGGGATTCTCGACCCGCGGAGCGATTCTCGAGCTCGAGGAGATCCAAAAGCTTTGTTCCTCCATCAGCAGTCGCGGACATGGAATGGTCGGGCCATCGACTTTCCTGTCTCCCTCGCAAGTGCTTTTGTTGGGCCAAGGCGACACTTTGGAACGGTTCGAGCAAGAGATGCAAGGCCACCTACCGGCCGATGTGACCCTCCGTCGCAAACCGAACCGTTGGCCTCCTCTGCACACGCCCTTGGTCTGGCAGCGAATATCCCGAACCGCACCGCCGTGGCCATGTATCACATTGCCGGCGGAGACAAGAAGCCGGTGCCGACCGTGGTTTCCTGCACGACCGGTGCGCAGAGCTATAACGACTGGAACAGCCGCGTGATCTTGACCGACTGGACGGATCACCCGCAACGGCTCTGGGAAACCATGGAAAACACGTTGTCCTCGGGTGTCGAGTTCGTGATCCATGTTGGACCGGAACCGAAGCTGATTCCCACGATGTTCGATCGGCTGTCGAGCCGGGTCATGAAACAACTGAAGAGCCAGCATCTTGATCGCTTGGCTCCAGCGTGATCCCGAGCATCGGCCGTAACCACTGGCTGACACGGAAGCTTCCGACGAATGCCGTGTTATTGCGAGCCCCCTACCTCCATCATATCATTCTGGAGGATTGGCTGCTCACTCAGGAGTTTCCGCGGACCGCCAGCGTCCACCTCGCGGAGCCAGCCCCGGCCGTAGAAATGGTGTCGAGCGAATGGAACTGCCCATTGACAACACTCTTGTAGGAACGACACCCTTCAATCTATTGTAGGAGCCGGCTCTATCCGGCGGCCCGAGTTTCCGAGAGGATCGGCTGACTCAGCCCTTTCTCCGCGGAGTGAGGAGGAAGTTTCCGATGGATACTCAAGTACGAGAGCCCGAGACTCAGACCTTCGTCGAGACCGCGCTCAAATTGAGCGGCAAAAGCGAAGAGGAAGCCCGGACGACCGGCTCGATCGACCGAGCCGACGACCAGGTGGATGCCCTGTTCGCCGCGCGATACCAGACCGCGAATAGCCCCGTTCATAAAGCGGTCTGGGATCATGAGATCCCGGTCGAGCTGTTCCTGTCCCAGTCTCCGTCCACGTCGCCCGCCTGCGAGCGGATCATGCGCGAGTCGCTGGAGACCGCTCGTCGCCACCGCGAGCGGGGGACGTTGTACGGGCCGGATAAGAAGATTACCGACGCGGTCCTGGAAGACCTCAGCGCGGTCGGCTACTGGGGTCTTCTGATCGACCCGCGGTACGGCGGCGGCGGTGCCTCGTTTGCCTCGTTCGCCCCGTTCCTGACCCGGATGGCCACGATCGAGCCGAACCTGGCCGGGCTGGCGTCGGTCCACGGTTGCATCGGCGCCGTCGATCCGATCCGGACATTTGGCACGACCGAGCAGAAAGAGCGGTATCTGCCCCGGTTAGCCAGCGGCGAGCGGCTGTCGGCGTTCGCACTGACCGAGCCCCGCGCCGGTTCCGACTTGACCGCCTTGCGGACGCAGGCCGTCCTTGATGGCGACGACTACGTCGTCAACGGCGAGAAACTGTTCATCACCAACGCCGTTCCCGGGCGGACGATCGGCCTGGTCTGCCGCATCGAAGGAAGCCCGCCGTCCTGATCGTCGACCTGCCCGACCATGAGGACGAGCATTTCCAGGTGATCTCCTACGGTCTGTTCGCGCTGAAACATCTTCAGAATAAAGGTCTGCGGTTCCGCGACTTCCGCGTTCCGCGCGAGAACCTGCTCCAGCCCGGGCAAGGCGACGGACTGACCATCGCCTATCATGGCTTGAACCTGGGCCGCGTCGCCCTGTGTGCGACCGCCGCGGGGGCGATGAGAGTCATGCTGGCGAACATGCTCCCCTGGGCCAAGTTCCGCCGGACCTATGGCGCGGAGATCGTCTCGCGAGAGCTGGTACGCCGGCGAATCGGCCGGATGGCCGCCTTGATCGTCGGCTGCGACGCCCTGGTCGCCTGGTGTTCCTGGCTGATCGACCAGGGGTTCCGCGGCGAGCTGGAATGCATCGTCGCCAAGATCTTCGGCAGCGAGGCCCAGAAGGAAGCGGCCATCGAGCTATTCATGAAGACTCACGGCGGCCGGGCGTTCCTTCAGGGCCACCTGTTCGGCGAGAACATTCACGAGTACCTGGCGCCTTGCATCTACGAAGGCGAGGGGGAGATGCTGGGCATGGCGTTCCTCAAGTCCCTGATCAAGGAACACGGCAAGACCTTTTTCGAGCCGATCGGCCAGGCCCTGCAAGCCGCCGGCATCAAGAAGCCGAACCCGCTGAACCCAGCCCATGCCTGGGCCCTCCGCCATGCGATCGGGCCCTACATGGCGTGGCGGGCCGGGCAGACTTTCACCCGGCGTCATCGTCCGCACTGGCCGGCGATGCCCGCGAACCTCGCCGCCCATGCCGACTTCGCGGCGGAATCCCTGCACCGCGGCCGGCTCGAGATCAGTGACGTCATGCTCAAGCACCAACTCAAGCTGGCCGACCGCCAGTGCCGGATGGCCGAGCTTTCGCAACGGCTCCAGGACATGGTGTTGATGCTGGCGACCAGTCTCTGGGCCGGTCAGCAGTCGAATGAAGTCGTGCGGACCGCGGCCGACATCCTTTGCCAGGATTTGACCCGGCGACTGACCGGCCGCCGGCCCACCGACGCTTATTTTCGTGCCGTCACCAAGCTGGGCGAGACCGTCGCCTCGGGAGGGTTCGAGGCGATCGCGGGAATCGAGCCCGGGGAAATCCTCATGCCGTACGCCCCTTGATTGAGAAAAGCAAAGGAGTCATCAATGGCGAGCGCATTCCGGATGGAAGAGCTGGACGGCGGGATCGGCCTGATCACCTTTGACCTTCCCGACAAGAAGGTCAACACGCTGGGCCGAGGGGTGCTCCAGGAGCTGGCGGCCCTGGTCGGTCAACTCGAGCAGCGGACCGACCTGCGCGGCCTCTTGCTCAAAAGCGGCAAGCCAGGCCAATTCATCGCCGGCGCCGATCTGAACGAGCTGGCCATGCTGTCCTACGCCACCCAGGAGCAATTGACCGGTATGATTGGCTTCGGCCACCAGCTCTTTTCGCGGATCAGCCGGCTCCCCTTCCCCACGGTGGCTCTGATCGACGGCGGTTGCCTGGGTGGTGGAACCGAGCTGGTGGCGTCGATGGACGACCGACTGGTCTCGGCCGCGTCGCACACGCAAATCAGTCTGCCGGAAGTCCAGATCGGTCTGCTGCCGGGCTGGGGCGGCACGCAACGGATTCCGCGGCTGGTCGGAGTCAATCAAGGCATCGAGATGGTCTGCTCGAGCGAGCCCGTGTCGGCCCAGAAAGCCGTTGCCGTGGGCCTGGCGTTCGACGCGGTCCCGGCCGACCAGCTCGTCGCCGAAGGACGCCGGCGCATCGAGTATCTCAGCAGAGCGGCGAATGGAAGGAGCGGCGCGAACCAGCTCCAGCAAGGTTTGGGGCTGAATCCCGACCAGCTTCATTTCGCATTCGCCGTCGCCGAAGGGGCCATCAAGGGCAAGACCAAAGGGCAATATCCGGCCCCGCTGGTTGCTCTCAAGGCGATCCGCGAGGGCTGTAACCTGCCCCTGGAAGAAGGTCTGAAGGTCGAGCAGAAGGCCGTTCTGGAGCTTTACGGCTCGCCGATCGCGGCCAACTTGATCGGCATCTTCTTCATGAAAAACCGGCTGGCGCGCGATCCCGGAGTCAATGATCCGGCCATCAAGCCTCGGACGGTCCATCATGTCGGGGTGCTGGGGGCCGGGCTGATGGGGGCTGGGATCGCCGCCGCCCATGCTCGATCGGGCATCCCGACCGCCATGGTCGACGTGGACGACGACCGCGTGAAAGACGGGCTCAACCGTGCCCAGGACGTGGTTCTGAGCCGGATCAAGATCGGCCGGGCGAAACCCATGGACCTGGCGAACATGCTCGCCGCCCTCAGCACATCGACCTCGACGAAGATCTTCGCCGATTGCGACGTGGTCATCGAAGCCGTCACCGAGGACGAGTCGATGAAGAAGATTGTGTATCAATCGCTCACCGAGGTGCTGCGCGACGACGCAATCCTGGCGAGCAACACGTCGACGATCTCGATCACCCGGATGGCCCAGTCCACCCGGCATCCCGAGCGTTTCATCGGCATGCACTTCTTCAATCCGGTTGATCGCATGGAGCTGGTCGAGGTGATCCGGGGCGAGAAGACCGATGACGAGACGGTCGCGACGATCGTGGCTTTGGCCAAGCGGATCCGCAAGACGCCGATCGTGGTGCGAGACTGTCGCCGGCTTCCTCGTGAATCGAGTCCTGTTCCCGTACATGAACGAGTCGCTCATCCTCTTGCAGGACGGCGCCTCGATGGACGCGATCGACCGGGCGGCCACGCGGTTCGGCATGCCGATGGGGCCACTCGCCCTGACCGACATGGTGGGCCTGCAAACCGCCTGTTTTGCCGGCAAGGTGGTGGCTCATGCCTACCCCGATCGGACCGCGTCCTCGCCGATCCTTCTGGAGATGCTCAAGGCGAGCCCGGCGGATAAAAAGACCGTCCTGAAGTTCTGGACATCCGCGGGAAAGAAAGCCCAACCACAGCCCGACCCGGCCGTGGCGTCGATCGTGGCCAAACACCGGACCGGCGATCGTGCGATGGACGAGGCGGAGATCACCGATCGCCTGTTCCTGCCCATGTTGCTGGAGGCGACCCGCGTTCTGGAAGAGGGAATCGTCCGCGAGCCGGCGGATGTGGACATGGGCCTGATCTTGGGGATCGGGTTCCCTCCCTACAAGGGTGGGATCCTGCGGTGGTGCGACACTCAAGGCGCGAGTGCGATTCTCGATCGGCTCGCACGGTACGCGCCTCTTGGCAAACGATTCGAGCCGACCGAGACCTTGGTTCAGCAGGCAAGGACGGGTGAGACGTTCTATCCGCGTCCCAAGATGGTCGCAAGCTCCCAATAACTGCACGGCCGGAGGGATCTACCAATGCAAAACGCCGTGGTCATTGACGCCGTCCGCACGCCGATCGGGCGGGCTTCCGCGGACAAAGGCTATTTTCGAGACGTCCGTTCTGAAGACCTGTCCGCCCACGTGATCAAGTCGCTGGTGCAGCGGACGGGCATCGATCCGAAATTGATCGAGGATGTCCGCTGGGGTTGTGTGCAGCAGCAGGGCGAGCAAGGGTACGACGTCGCCCGCATCGCGGCCCTCGTCGCCGGTCTGCCCGAGGAAACCGGCGGCGTGACGATCAACCGCAACTGCGCCTCCAGCCTCCAGGCGATCAACGATGCGGCGATGAGCGTCGCCGCCGGTTGTGAGAATGTGCAGATCGTCGGCGGGGTCGAGCACATGGACCACGTGCCGATGATGAAAGATTACAACCCTTGCCCGAGCCTGTTTCGCCGGCACAGCGAGGCGATGATGCAGATGGGCCTGACCGCCGAATATCTGGCGGCCAAGTACCGCATCCCGCGCGGGCCGCAAGATGAGTTCGCCGCTGCGGAGCCAACGGCTCGCCGCCAAGGCGACCGACGCGGGCGAGTTCCGCGCCGAGGTGGTGCCGACCTGGGGTCGCGATGACGCCGGTCGAAAGGTTTTGCTGACCGATGACCAGTGCATTCGCCGCGAGACGTCGCTGGAGGCACTGGCGGCCTTGCCACCGGCGTTCAACCCCGACGGGGGATCGGTCACCGCCGGCAACAGCTCGCCGACCAACGTCGGAGCGGCCGCGCTCCTCGTGATGTCGGCGGAGAAGGCCAGCGAGCTCGGGCTGAAGCCGCTCGCCAAGATTCGCGCCATGGCGGTCGCCGGAGTCAATCCCGAAGAGATGGGCATCGGTCCCGTGCCGGCGATCCGCAAAGCGCTGAAACGAGCCGGTCTCACGCTCGATCAGATCGATTGTATCGAGCTCAACGAAGCCTTCGCGGTCCAGGTACTCGCCGTCTTGAAGCTGCTGGGCATCGGCGAGGACAAGGTCAATACCCGCGGCGGCGCGATCGCCCTGGGCCACCCCTTGGGCGCGAGCGGCGCCCGGATCTCGACCACCCTGCTCTACCGGATGCGCGACCAGGGGGCCAAGCTGGGCATCGCGACCATGTGCGTCGGCCAGGGACAGGGAGTGGCAACCATCTTTGAAGCGTGTGACAACTGAATCGACCGGCGGGAGTGAACCGGGCATAGATTCATCCTGGTCCTCCCGCGCTGTCACCAAGACAAAGCGAAGAAAATCCAGTCGAGGAAGGTGCCGCCGCGCGGGTATGATGGGCAATTGGAGTGTTGTCTTTCCGTGCGGAGTGAAAAGCCGTGCCGATTCATGACTGGACCCGCGTTAGCGCAGGCTTGTTCCATGCGTTTCATCATCGGCTGGATACATCCCTGAGCGACGCTCTGAACATGGGAGTCTTGCCTCCGGATTACTTCGCTCTACCCGAGCAGAGGATCGGAGGCCCGATCCCGGACGTTCTGACCTTGCAATTGCCATCCTCGAACGGCGCGCCGCCCGGAGCGACCCGCGGCATTGCCGTGGCCACCTCCCCGCCTCGCACTCGTCTGGTCCGACGTGTGAATCTGACACCAATCTCTACGCACGCAAGGCCGATCGGATCACCGTTCGACACGAAGAAGGCCATGTCGTCGCCGTGATCGAGATCGTATCTCCCGGCAACAAAGGGAGTACGAGTCAGCTTCGTTCCTTTGTTGAGAAGACCTCGACCTTGATCGTGGAGGGTGTTCACGTCTTGGTGATCGACCTGTTTCCTCCCAGCAAGCGAGATCCCAAAGGCATCCACAAGGCCATCTGGGACGAAATCGAGGAGGAAGATTTCGACCTGCCGGCTGACAAGCCCCTGGTTCTGGCGGCCTACGACGCGGGCGGAACTCCCGTGGCCTACGTCGAGCCGATCGCCGTGGGGGATGTGCTGCCCGACATGCCGATCTTCTTGGAAGAAGATTACTACGTCCCGGCACCACTGGAGGCCAGCTATCAGACAGCCTGGAACCATTTCCCCACCGCGCTCAAAGGGCGACTGGAGGCGCCATCCGTGAATCCACCCGGCAACCTGTGACTCTCCTGACCCGTCTTCCGCGATCCGAGGCCGACGCACGATGATCCGCAATCCGCTGGGACTCCGACTCGACCCCGACCGACCGGTCCGGGAGCAGATTCACGAAGCGGCTCGACTTGGCGCTCGGGGCGTGGTGCTTGACGCGATCGGCGATCTGTCGCCGCAGCGACTGGGCGAGACCGGCCGGCGCGACCTCCGCCACGTATTGAGAACGGTCGAGCTTTCGCTGATCGCGTTTTCCTTGCCCACGCGCCGGCCGTTCGATACGATCGAGCAGCTCGACGAACGGCTTCGACGCGCCGACGCCGCGTTCGCAATGGCTTACGAGTTGGGCACGACGGTGGTGCTGGCTCGCGTCGGGGCGGTCCCGCCCAGTGAAGAACCAGGCCGGCTGGAGATTTTCACGAACACCATGCGCGACCTGGGCCAGCGAGCCGATCACCGGGGCGTTCGCCTGGCGATCGAAACCGGCACCGAGCCTGGAGAAAAGCTCAAGTCGTTCCTCGACTCGCTTGACCTGCGTGGCCTGGCCGCCAGCATCGACCCCGCCAGCCTCTTGCAAGCGGGCATCGATCCGGTCGCGACCGCTCGAGAGCTGGCCCAGTGGGTCCAGCATGCCTACGCCAGCGACGCCAGTGGCTCCGCGGGAGTTCCCGGTGTCAACCCCCGCGGCTTCGGCTTCCGTCCCGGCGTGCTCGATTGGGAAGAATACCTGGGAGCGCTTGGAGGAGATCGGCTACCACGGCTTCCTGACCGTCCGGCCCATGCCCGGCCGCAATGCCGCGGATCAGTTCAAAGCGATCTCGGATCGGCTCAACCAGATCGGTTGACGAGCCTTGGGATCGTGAAAAAGGGGCGAAGGCGATCACTGGTTCCCTTCGAAACGGCCGATCGGCAAGCGGCGGCTGGTCAAGAGAGTCAGGCGATCGTGCTTGCCCCGGGCCGGGGGAGTGGGTTGGGGTGGGGTGATAAAGAATTGGGGTTAGACGCGCTCGCGAATGGTTTCTAGAACCGCGATTTTGTTTTGGCGATCGAATGCCGGTGCGAGCGAGCGATGTGTTCCCCCCCTTGCGAAGGGGGGGGTCAGGGGGGTGAACAGGGCATAACCAAGAGCCTCGGAGTACGCCATATTTCCGCCGGTCCAGCCGAACCGAAGCTGCGAACCTGGCGCTTGGTTCCGCCGGGACTACTCCCCCGGACCCCCCCTTCGCAAGGGGGGAAACCGTGCATCAAACGGGGAGGAACTCCGAGCTTGTCCAGGGCCGGCTTTTCATCAGCCCAGGATTGGGGTGACGGAGGGCCCGGCGGTGGTGTCCAGCGAGGACTCTCGAAAAGTCGCTTGATGCCTGAAAGGTTTCCCGGCGGCGTGCGTACGATCTGTCGGGGAAGCGGAGCGGATCGGAACGACGGGTTTCTGTGCCGGCTTTCACCAGAGCGGACATGGCGGAAACCGATGAGATTGCGGGCCCGTGACTTCAGTGAACCGCTAGAGAGGCCCCGAGTGCGGACAGCCCGGCAGCGGCAGCCCCGATTTTGCGCTGGTCAGAGCGCCGAGCCTGGCTATCGTATCGAAAGGTGATGAGGCCGGAGATGCCCAGAACTTGCACGTCCGCGCCGTGAGTACATTTCAAGTACAAACACCCAAGTTTCGGTCATTGTGCGAGGAGGAGATCAGCCATGCCTTCGAGTCTGACGTGTCCGGAAGAGACTGAGCTCTTGCGGATCGCCCTGGAAGAGCCGGTCGAGCCCGCGGTTCTCGGGCACATCGAGGGCTGCTCGCAGTGCCGCCAGCGGGTGGAGCAGCTCCGGGCTGAGGTGCAGTCGCTGGCCGGGCATTTCCAGAATGGGACGACATGCGGTTCGACCGAAGGCAGCCCGGACCGAATTGAGCCGGGCGAATCGTCGAGCGGCGGAGCGACCACGTCCTGGAAGGCCGAGTGCTTCGGCGGCCGAGTCGGCTGCGGGCCGGCGGACGTGGCCGCGGCGCGGGACCTCGCCGAAGGAGCAAGGCACGTTGCCTGACGCCATCGGCAAGTACAAGGTCGTCGGCCGGATCGACGGCGGCGGCGAGGCGGACGTCTACCGGGTCGTTCACATCAAGCTGGGCAACGACCTGGTGCTCAAGCTGAGTCGCCGACCGGTTCGGCACTGAAGACCAGGTCCGGCCTGGTCGCGGAGGGCCGGCTGCTGGTCGATCTGGAGCATCCCAACCTGGTCCGGATCTACGACCTCGACTTCCACGGCGATCGGCCGTTTCTGGTGATGGAGTACGTCCACGGCCGGAACCTGGAGGATTACGCTCGCGACGAGCCAGTGACCCCGCGCCGCGCCGCGCGCTGGTGGCCAAGCTGGCGGCAGTGATGGGCGTGGCCCATCGGCACGGGATCATCCACTGCGACATCAAGCCCAAGAATGTCCTGATCGACAAGCTGGGCGAGCCCCGGCTGATCGACTTCGGCATGGCCCGGCTGCGGCACGCCTGGTCCGACCGTGTCCATCCCACCTGGGGCGGGACACTCGCCTACATGGCCCCCGAACAGGCGCGGCTGGAAGTCGATCGGATCGGCCCGCGCAGCGACATCTTCGCGCTGGGCGGAGTGCTCTACTTCCTGCTGACCGGCCAGGCTCCGTTCTCGGGCAAAGACCAGGACGAGATCTGGGACCGCGCCCGCCGGTGCGAGTTCGAGGCCGGTGCCTTGCGCGCCGCCAAGGTCCCGCGCCGGCTGGAGCGAATCTGCCTGAAGGCCATGGAGGCCGATCCCAGCCGCCGCCACAGCTCGGCCGAGGCCCTGGCGCACGACCTCGACGCCTTCCTCGCCGCCCCCGGCGCCTCGCCGTCCTGACCGGCCTGCTGTTGCTGGCCGCGGTGCTCGCCGTGGGATTGACTTTCCTCCCGATCTGGGCCCAGCCGCCAACCGGGTCGAACGCATCAGGGGCCAGGGAGACGTCCCTTTCGCCCTTGCCGGCGGTCCCGCTGCGGGTCGAGGCGCTCGAAGTGGAAGTCCATCGCCGGCACCCCGAGCCGGCCAAAACCCTGGGACGGATCGGAATCGATGTCTTCGAAGGGCGATACCAGGACGATGACGTGCGGGTCCACGCCCGCCTGAGCGCTCCGGCCTACTGTTACGTGATCGCGCTCAACCCCGACGGCAAGGACCAGCTCTTCTTCCCCGAGGACCCTGCCACCCCACCTCCGGCAAGGGCCCAGATCGACGCGCCGGCCGATTCCTTCATTGGTTTCGGCCTCACCGACGGCGTGGGGCTCCAGGGGGTGGTGCTGGTGGCCTCGAGGCAGCCCCTCCCGGCTTACGCCGAGTGGGTCAAAGGGCTTGCGAGCTTGCCCTGGAAGCCCGATCCGTCGACCGGCGTCTGGCGCTTTGATGGCGAGCGGTTCGACAGTGCGCCTGAGCCCGAGCAGTCAGCGCGGGCCTCGGCGACCGTTGGCCGACGCTCCGAAGTCTTTCGTGGAGACCTGTCGCGCTTTCCACGGCCGGCCGGGCATCGCCGCGATGCAGGCCGTGGCGTTCCCGGTGCGTGAAGCCGCAAAACCCGGCGATCCGTGATTCTTTCGTCGTAGAACGGAATTCATTCCGTTTCCCCGCTCCAATCGAGCAAGAAACATTGCCTGAGACAGAATGAGGCCCATCATGAAAGCTCTTCGCGTCGTGTTCCGGTTGGCGTTGCTGATCGCGCTGGGGATCGAAATCCCGGGCTTGCCCACGATCCGCCCAGACAACGTCCCCGAAGGAAGCGCAGCCCCCAGCACCGGGATTGCGAAAGCTGACCGGCGACGACGCCAAGCGGGCGGAAGAGCTGGACAAGGCCATCGAGGCGGCGCTGAAGGCCGATCGCTGGGACGAGGCGATCGCGAGGGCCGAGGAACTGCTCGCCTTGCGGACGCGGGTCCAGGGGCCGAAGCACTTCGAGACGGTGAACGCGGAGTGGCGCCTCAAGACGTTGCGCCGGGTGGCCCCGATGCCGAAGGAGGATCGAGTCGCCTACCAATCGGCCAATACCATGAATGAGCAAGCGGAAGCCCTCTACGCCCAGGGGAAGTACGCCCAGGCCCAGCCGCTGTTCGAGAAGGCGCTGGAGATCCGCCGCCGCCTGCTCACCGACGACCACCCCGACACCGCCGACAGCTACAACAACCTGGCGATGTAACCTCAACGCACCAGGGGAAGTACGCCCAGGCCCAGCCACTGTACGAGAAGGCGCTGGAGATCCGCCGCCGCCTGCTCACCGACGACCACCCCGACACCGCCGCAGCTACAACAACCTGGCGATGCAACCTCAACGCCCAGGGGAAGTACGCCCAGGCCCAGCCGCTGTTCGAGAAGGCGCTGGAGATCCGCCGCCGCCTGCTCACCGACGACCACCCCGACACCGCCGACAGCTACAACAACGTGGCGGTCAACCTCAACGCCCAGGGGAAGTACGCCCAGGCCCAGCCGCTGTACGAGAAGGCGCTGGAGATCCGCCGCCGCCTGCTCACCGACGACCACCCCGACACCGCCGTCAGCTACAACAACGTGGCGGTCAACCTCAACGCCCAGGGGAAGTACGCCCAGGCCCAGCCGCTGTACGAGAAGGCGCTGGAGATCCGCCGCCGCCTGCTCACCGACGACCACCCCGACACCGCCATCAGCTACAACAACCTGGCGGCCAACCTCAATGCCCAGGGGAAGTACGCCCAGGCCCAGCCGCTGTACGAGAAGGCGCTGGAGATCCGCCGCCGCCTGCTCACCGACGACCACCCCGACACCGCCCACAGCTACAACAACCTGGCGGCCAACCTCGACGCCAGGGGAAGTACGCCCAGGCCCAGCCGCTGCTACGAGAAGGCGCTGGAGATCCGCCGCCGCCTGCTCACCGACGACCACCCCGACACCGCCGACAGCTACAACAACCTGGCGGCCAACCTCGACGCCCAGGGGAAGTACGCCCAGGCCCAGCCGCTGTTCGAGAAGGCGCTGGAGATCCGCCGCCGCCTGCTCACCGACGACCACCCCGACACCGCCCTAGCTACAACAACCTGGCGGGCAACCTCAACGCGCCAGGGGAAGTACGCCCAGGCCCAGCCGCTGTACGAGAAGGCGCTGGAGATCCGCCGCCGCCTGCTCACCGACGACCACCCCGACACCGCCGTCAGCTACAACAACCTGGCGTCCAACCTCGACGCCCAGGGGAAGTACGCCCAGGCCCAGCCGCTCTACGAGAAGGCGCTGGAGATCCACCGCCGCCTGCTCACCGACGACCACCCCTTCACCGCCACGGGCTACAACAACCTGGCGTTCAACCTCAACGCCCAGGGGAAGTACCTCGAGGCGCGCGACCAATGGCTGCGAGCGGTCAAGAGCCTGGACAAGGCCAGGCTCCGGGTCGCCTTCACCGGCCTGGAACGCGCCGGGGCCGAGAAGCGTCACCGCGCCCCGCCCTGGCCGCCGTGCTGGCCCGGCTCGGTCAGCCGGCCGAGGCGTGGCAATCGCTCGAGGAAGACCTGGGCCGCGGCCTGCTCGACGAGCTGGCCGCCCGCCAGGACCGAGCGGCTCTCACCCGCCGAGCGAGCCCGACTCCGCGAATTGACCGCCGAGCTGGAACGGCTCGACAAGCTGGTGGAAACCACGCCCAAGGATCTCGACCAGGCCGAGCGGGCGAAGCGATTCGAGGATTTGAAGCACCAGCGCGAGCTGGCCAGCATCGCCCTGGGCGAGTTCCAGACCAAGCTCGTCCAGGATTACAAGGCGCTGGCGGGCGAGGTCGCCAGGCTGAACGAAATCCAGGCCGCGCTGCCCGCCGATGCCGCCCTGGTCGCCTGGGTCGATATCCAGCCCGTCGGGTACCGAACGCGGCCGACCCCGACGGCGAGCACTGGGGCGTGGTCGTCCGCTCCCGGGGCATTCCGGCCTGGATCCCGATCGCGGGGACCGGTCCGGACGGGCTGTGGACCAAAGACGACACCGAGCTCGCGGACCGAGTCCGGACGGAGCTGCGGAGACCGGCCCGGCGCCGGCTCGGCGGACCTGCGGCCCCTGGTCGAGAGATTACGCACCCAGCGCCTCGAGCCGCTGGCCAAGGCCCTGGGCGCCTCGGCCGACGGCCTGCCGCCGGCCCGGAGGCTGATCGTCCTACCCTCGCCGGGCCATGGCGGGCATCCCGGTCGAGGTGCTGCTCGCCTCAGACGACACTCGGATGGTGAGCTATGCACCATCGGCCACGGTGTTCAAATACCTGCGAGAGCAGCCCCGGCCGGATCGCCATGCCGGTTTGCTCGCTCTGGGCGACCCGGTCTACGAGCGTCCCGACGCGTCGAGCGAGCCCAAGCCGCTGCCCGATCACGGCCTGCTGGTCAACATGGTGATACCGGGCTCCAACGCCGCGACACACGGCCTGAAACCGGGAGATGTCTTGCTGGCCTACAACGGAATCGCTCTGAACAAGAAGGACGACCTCAAGGTCGTGGCCGAGGGCGACAAGCCGATCGTCGTCGACGTCTGGAGAGACGGCCGGTCGTCACGGCGCGATCTGGCACCAGGCAAGCTCGGCGCGTCATCGACCCGCGGCCGGCACCCGTCGCCATCGCCGCGAATCGAGCGATCGACAAGGTGCTCGTGGCGGCGCGGGGGGCGGCGAGGACTTCGCCCCCTTGCCGGGCACGCGCTACGAGGTCGAGGTGCTGGCCAAGCTGTTCAAATCCGACGATCGGCCGACCCGGATCCTGCTCGGTACCGACGCGAGTGAGCCCGAGCTGGACCGCCTGGCCGCCTCGGGCGAGCTGGGGAAATTCGCCTTCATCCACCTGGCGACCCACGGCGTGATCGACGACGCGATTCCCGTGCGGTCGGCGGTGATCCTGACCCAGACGGGCCTTCCCGACCCGCTGACCCAGGTCCTGAGCCATCAACCCGTCTACGACGGCCGGCTCACGGTGCGGGAGATCCAGCGCGGCTGGGACCTGAAGGCCGAGCTGGTGACCCTCTCGGCCTGCGAGACGGCGCGGGGCCAGTACCTCGGGGGCGAGGGCTTTGTGGGGTTCACCCAGGCGCTCTTGATGTCAGGGGCGAGGTCGGTCTGCCTGTCGCTGTGGAAGGTCGACGACACGGCCACCGCACTCCTGATGCAGCGGTTCTACGCCAACATGCTGGGAGCCCGCCCGGGATTATCGCAACCCATGTCCAAGGTCGCCGCCCTGGCCGAGGCCAAGGAATGGCTACGCAACATCACGACCGAGAAAGTTGAGGTCGAGGTAGCGGCCCTGGAGCGCGGCCAGAAGCGGAAGCTGGCGACACCGGTCGCGGCAGGAGCCCGAAAAGCCGACCCCCGCACTGAGCGGCCGTTTTCTCACCCTTACTTCTGGGCTGCATTTGTCCTCGTGGGTGACGCCGATTGAGCCGAGGCGGGAGAGCAAGAGGAGGCCGCAATCGGCACGTCCTGGAGCGAACTCATCGCAAAGCGCGGACAATCCAGTCGCGATCATCAGCCCTTGGCCGCAGTTCCATCGCCAACTTCCGGATGCGACGATCGTAGTCGCCAACCTGGCGTTATCCCGGTCATTCTAGTCGACCAACGCGGGCCGTCGTTTGAAGCCACTCCTCGACGAGAATGGATAATCGACAAGGACAACATCGCCTCTACTCAGAAGGGGGTCGGTAGTCATTGTAGATATCCATCGAGCGGTCATCCCAACCCTCACGAGCGGCTACCTGGCCCATCAGCGGGTACGCATCCCGGATATCGAAGTCGTCGCACGACGCACGCATGCGCTGGTAGACTTCGGCCCGCACAATGATGTAGACCGAGTATGTCTCTGGGTCGGTGAGCGGGACCGGCTGTTCGCCAGCCTGCTCGATCGCTTGTCGGATCTCGGGCGTTATCGTGGTCGCTGGTCTCTCCTAAGCCGAACGCATGAGAAAGTCGCGGTTGTAACGCTCGCCGCGATTATCCAGGCGCCCAGCCGTAAGCACATAGTAAATCACTGTATATGGCAATACTCCGCCACGGATCGCTTTATGCGGATTAGTCGGGCGCCGGAGCATAACTCGATGTGGACATTCAACATACGTTAGATTGTTAAACTGGACCGATTATGCAGGCGCCCATTCGTAATATGATGGTGCTTCAAGAGATACGACAAAATGTCCGATCGTGCCGAAAATGCGGGCGCCAGGTGGAAGTTGATGATCTGCATAAGGTTAGAGCGATTTTTCGAACTTCCGATTATTCCGGCGCCCATGCGGAACTCGAAGCTGCATTGCGAGATGTGGACGAATCCGTTTTTGCCGGGCGCCTTTTGGCGCACAGTCCCGTGTGCGCTGCACTTCACGAGGCTTAGACGAGCGACACGCCCGTTTCCTGTGATGGGTTTATATCACGATTGGAAACGGGGTGGGACCAAAAGGATCTCGCTTCCCGCAATGATCGCGGTATTTGAAGAACTCAATCATCTACATTTGTGACCCTGACATCACCCGCATTCGCACCCTGTCACTCGGGTAAAAGGGCCCGCAACAGCAGCTCATGGGTCTCGGTCATCGGGATCGATTCTGCGTCGCGCAGGGCGCGGCCATCGCCGATCAGGATGGGTCTGATCCTCAACGTTTCGGGCGGGAACGCCGTGGCTTCCCTTGACGAGATTCGGGTCGAGCGGGATGACGTCGAACAGGGTCCGGAACCCGAGCTTTTTCTGGATGAGCCGGCGGATCGCGCGACCCTTCGGCCAGAGTAATTGGGGGTCGAAGAACAGCTCGCACGGGTCGTAGCCGGGCTTGCGATGGATGTCCACGGTTCGGGCGAAATCCGGGGCCAAGCGGTCGTCCAGCCAGTAAGGATAGGCGAACCAGGCGTCCGGCTGGGAAAGAACGACCAGTTCGCCCGCGCGGGGATGGTCGAGGCCGATCTCGTGGCGCTCGGCGCCGGTCAGCACCCGCGACACACCGGTCAAAGCGAGCAGGTGCTCACGCACTGGCACGCGGTCGTCGGCGTCGAGCGACATAGACATGGGCGACCTGGTGATCACAAACGGCGAAGGCCCGGCTGCCGAAGGTGTCGATTGTCTCGCCGAATGGTCCCGGACGGACGCTCAAGAAGCCCGCTTCGCGCAACGCTCGATTGAGCAGGATTGGCCGGCTCACGTCGACATGACCGTACTCGCTCACGACCCAGACCCGCGCTCCGACGGCGCGGGCGGCTTCGAGAATCGGGGCGCAGGCATCGTCCAGCTCTCCGACCAGACGGGCCATGTCAGAACCCGATGGACCGAACCGCTGAGGATCGTAATCGAGGTGAGGCAAATAGACCAGGCTGAGGTCAGGCTTCTCGGTCTTCAGAATCGCGGCAGCGCACTCGGCGATCCACGTCGTGCACGGGAGCCCGGCACTCGGGCCCCAGAACGTGTGGAACGGGAAGCGACCCAGTTCTTGCTCCAGTCGCTCGCAGAGCCCGTCGGGAGTGCCGGTGATGCCGAAAGCTTTATTGCCGTCGGCGCCGTAATACGGCTTGGGAGTCACGCTCAGGTCAACGGCCGCACCCTGGTTGAACCACCAGAAGAGCTTGGCGGTGCGGAATTGCAGTCCGCGGTCGCTCGCCAGGCGACGGGCCGTCACGTAGATCGGCTCTGCCTGGATGAGTGCGTTCGACTGCTGCCAGAACCGAACCTCGCCCGTGTCGCGGAACAACCAGCCGTTTCCGACAATTCCGTGCTCTTGTGGGAGCCGGCCGGTCAGAATGCTGGCCTGAGCGGTGCAAGTAACGGCCGGTACGACTTCATCAAGCGACCGGACCCAGCCCGAGTCCGCCAGTTGCTTCAGTCGCGGCGCGAAGGCCAATAACTTTCGGGTCAAACCGACCGCATTGATGAGAACAAGCGGTTGCAATTCCATTCGTTTAAACGTTTCATTGAGGGGAGTGGATTAAGGGAAGAATCGCGATCGGCGATGGTTTCGTTTTTTCAGCCGTTCGTGATGGATCAAATCCCTCAATCGGAAGCCGGGAATCTCCTATGTTGAGTTCGGATTCGACCGAGCCGTTGCCACCTTATTCGTATGTGCCTGGTGGCCCTTGGCCTCATCCTCTCAGCTCGCCGCGCGGACATTGGTTTGCTCATCGGCCGCCCAAGGTCGAGCCGGCCGACGCCGGTCAAGGGTCAAGATCACCCTCGTTCCTCCGTGGCGTGCAGTTGTTCAACGCCGGATATTATTGGGAAGCACACGAGGTCTGGGAAGGGCTCTGGCACGCACACGGTCGTCGAGGGGCGACCGCCGACGTGCTGAAAGGGCTGATCAAGCTGGCCGCGGCGGGAGTCAAAGTCCGCGAGGGCCAGGAACATGGCGTGCGCACCCATGCTCGACGCGCCGGGGAATCGCTGGCTTCGGCACGCCGGCAGGGTGGGCCGTTTCAACTCGGCCTGGATCTCGACCAGTGGATCGACCGCGCTCACGATCTCGCCGCCAACCCTCCACACGATCGTGGAACGCCCGATGCGCCAGTCGTGCGCGTCTTCGCGTTTCAAATCGAAATCGACCAACAGAAGGGAACGAAGGAAACGAAGTAGATCCGGAGAAGCATCATTTAATGCATCATTATATTCAAGAATCGACTTCGATGTTTTCCTTCGTTTCCTTCGTTCCCTTCTGTGAGTCTTTTTACGCGTGCTGCGCGAGATACCGCCGCCAGCCGGCGGCCGAGGGGAGCGACATCACCCCGGAGAGGATCACCATCATGATCCCCTGCGAACCCCCTTCGGTGAAGCCGTAGCTGTGCAGTCCCACTCCCAGCACGAAGTTCACGCCGTACCAGGCCATGATGACCGACAAGAAGCAGACGACGGACGCCACGACCAGTCCGAAGTTGCCGATCCAGCCGGCGAACCGGCCGTGGAGCGGGACCAGGTAGACGAGCAAAGTAATCAGCGCCCAGACTTCTTTGGGGTCCCAGCCCCAGAATCGGCCCCACGAGTAGTCGGCCCAGACGCCTCCCAAGATCGTGCCCGCGGCGATCAAGAGCACGCCGACCTGCATGGTCCGGTAGATGAAGTTGGACAACGGCTTGACCACCGCGAGCGTTTGTTGCATTGCCTGGCCCCGTGCGTCAAGCTTGACGGATCGGGATGTTTCCGCCGTGTCGGTTTCCCACGTGTCGACGGGGTTAGCCTGATCGCGGAAGGTCAGTCGATTCAACACTTCGTCCCGCGAGCCCCAGGATGGTCGCCAGCGAAATCATCTCACCCAACAAAGCCATGCCCGAGAACGCGTAGAACGCGGGTCCACTCCGGTCGATTGCGAACCGGAGCTTGATTGGCTCAGAGCTTCGCTGGTCGCCCATTGCGGGCCGAGCATTCCGTAAGACGCAGCCACGCCGGCCCCACCGACCCCGAGAAGGAGCAGCCCGGGGACCAAGGGTAACGCAAGTGCCGAGAATCGCGGCGAGCGGCGATAGGTGGCCGTCAAATAGTAGAGCGTCGTGATCAGGCCAAGTCCCCACGCCAGGCCGAACGCGGCGTAGCTCGAAACCTCGGTCAGCACGTGGATTGTCAGCCAGAGGTTGCTACGTAAGACCGGCTGAAGGCTCTTGATCGCCGGGTCCAGAAGCGGGACGTTGGCGGCCGTGATCGTGCCTAAGAGCGCCACGGCCGACCCGGCCAGAGCGAAATAAGTCTCGGCGATAGATCATCTCGAAGATGAATGACAAGACCGCGGCCACCATGGCGACCCAGACGACCGTCTCATACATGTTGGTGACCGGCGCCCAGCCCGTGATTCGCACGCGGAGGTAAAATCCATAAATCTCCAGCGCGATCCCCAGGCCCAGGCCCAATAGACCCAGTCGATAGATCGTCGAGCCCAGTCAGCCCCGTGAAACGATCTTCTTCCCGGTCGCCGTGACGAATCCCAGGCTGATGGCCAGGAGCACCAGCGCGGCTGCCATAAGCATAAGGTGCCTGCCAGAACGGGTTCATCGCGTTGAAGTGGGTCTCGCGGTCGATCATCGCGACCGTGGGATACTTGGTGAGGTTCACGGCTTCTCCCAGCGAGCGCGAGGCGGCCAGAAACTTCGAGGCCACCTCCTGAGACACCTTGCCGGGCGAGCTCGATTCGGCCTGTTCCAGCTCATGATAGGCATCGAGAAATGCCCGCACCTCGCTCTCGGGATATCCGGCCTCGATCAGCTCCTCCGGCTTTGATTTCAGAAGGGTCTTGAGTGGGACCCAGACCGAGTTCTGGCGGAGCCATGCGGTGTATCGTTCGTCGAACTTCGCGTCCTCGGTTGGGTAGTGGCGCTCGCTGCTCGGGACAAAATTCCAGTAGGTGGAAAATGCCTTGAGCGAGTCGAGTTTCATGAGCGGAAGGTCGCGCTGGGCTCCGACTCTTCGCCGAGCGTCCTTGATCGCCTTCGCCGTGGTGGCCAAGTATTGGGCGTTGGTCGGCCGGGGCATGATCAGAACCAGATCCGAGGTCTGGAGCCGCTCTCCGCTGTAAGCTTTGTAAGTCGATCAGCCGGCGGGCAACGTCGAGCGCAGCGCTTCTCGACTTCGGTGAGTCGTGGCGCAGGATTGGGGGTTCGCCGTGAATTGCCGCTGCTGCTCGTCGAGCTCGGCGGCCCACTCCAGCAGTCCATGAGTATGCCCCTTGTCGGTGATCCGGGCTTCGTCCAGCTCATGCGGCGTGAGCCACTTGTGTTCCTCGCTCAGCTTGGCGGCCAGCTCGGCGATCGTCGTGCGATCCTCGACCGGCAGCTTGCTGTCGCGAAGGAAAGCGGTCAGGTTCGCGTGGTCGCTTCGCCGTCGGCCGCCAGCTTTTGCAGTTTGACCTTTTCCTCAGCGGGCGTTGTGGTCTTGTCGGCGATCCCTTTGAGCCGCGTCGCGACCGTCTCGGCCACGATCAGCCGCTTCAAGGGAAGATAATCGACCAGAATGAACGGCTGGTCGTCCCAGTACTCGGGGTAGACTGTCCAGCCAAGGAAGGCGCCAACGGGTCCCCATTTCTCGACCGGCCACTCGGTCTCCTTGCCCTTGCTGGATTTGTCCGGGCCGAGGAACTTCTCGACCTCTTCCCGCGGGTTCATGCAACTTGATCGTCTCGCGGCCGTAAACCTGCTTGATTTCCTCGCGGGCCACGGTATCCAGCGGCTTGATCCGCCCCTCGTGCATCACGGCGACTTTGCCGATCAGCTCGTATGCCGGGCCGGTCCCCAGCGCTTTGACTGCCTCGGCTCCTTGTGCGGGGAGGGCGGCCGCGAACGTCCCGGCCAGGACCATTCCACCGAGTAGCTTGCCGATTCGTCTCATTTTCAGGTCTCCTCGGAGTGGCTCGCTCAGCCCGATATCGATTCAAGAGAATTCAATTTGGTGGGTTCGTGTCCCGGCTAAAGTTCTTCCGCATCCGCCGATGGCGACGGCGATGGCGATGGCTCGAGCTTCTTCCGTGCCTTGGCCGCCGCCTGCTCGCGCTCCTTCTTACCGCCGTCGGTGAAGATCCCCGCTCTCATGTAAAACTGAAGGAAAATGCCCAGTACCACCAGCATGCATCCGGCGTAGATAATCGGCCGGCCGGGGTTCTTGGCAACCTGGAAGACCGACTGGAACTGGCCGGTGGGCTGGCGGGTGCGCGGGTCTTTCATGGGAATGTAATTCGACTGGTAGAAGGTGTAGCCGCGATGGTCCAGCGGGTGATTCATCGAGATCGTATGCGGCTGCTCCGTTGATCCCCAGGCACGGGTCGGTCAGACGAACCTCGCTGACGAAATGCGTCGGCTGCTCGGTGCCGGGCTCGAAGTCCATGTCGAAGTCGTCGAGCTTCAGGTCGAAGCCCAGGGGTTTGCGGTCGACGTCGTACATCACCTGGTAGACCGAGTCGCGGAACGTGACGAACCCGTGGCTGGAGGCGGCTCAAGGCTCTCCGAGCGGCTGAGCCAGACTTCCTTGGTCTGACCCCCCACCGTCATTTCGGCCCGGCAGGCCGCGATGCCGTTACCCATCTGCCCCTTGGGGAGCACGACGGGCTCGTAGATCTGCTTCTCGATCCCGCTCGGCAGATACTCGTCGACCTGGAAGGTCAGCGACATCGGCATGTTGCTGCCGCCGCCGAAGGCTGCGACGGCTTGCCCTTTTCCACCGAGCCCGCGGCGCGAAGCTCGCCCAGTCCACCCTCCTTGCCCCGGCCGAAGACACGGTAGTAGAGCGACTGGTCCGGGCGTGGCCAGGATTTCGATCTGGCCGAACCGGCCGTTGATCTTGGGGTCAATCGTGGGCGTGACCATGTAATGAATCGCGGCCAGTGGTCGCGGGGGTTCTTTTTTCTGGGACTCCTCCGTCGGAGGAATGACGTTGGGGACCATCGGCAAGTTCGCCAGCGCCATGTGCGTCGATCGGCTCACCCTTGCCGGCTTGAATCTTGAACAGGGCGATCGGAATCGGATCGTCCCCCAGGACTTGATCGAGCCGTGACTCGTGGGTCGGAAACTCCGTGGTTTCGGTGAGCGTCACGGAGAGGTCGCTCTCCGGCAGGGTGACCGACTTGCCTTGCTGTCCGTCGAGCACCAGTCGTAAACCCGGCTCTTGCCGGAACGATCGGGATACCGAAACCGCGCGACGCCCTTGGCCCCACCAACAAGTGGGGGCTTGAGGAAATCGTCGACCAGCTCGGGCCGGTCGACAAACGAAAACGCGATCAAGGCGGGACGCTGGCTGCGCACGACTCGATAGAACTTCTTTTCGGTCGTGAACCAATGATCTTCCTCGGACGGGAAGGCATCCTGGGCCTTGGCCATTCCCGGCGCCTTGATCTGGAGACCCAGCCTGATCATGGGCGAGCCATCGGGGTCGGCCACGTGGGCCACGCCTGGAATCGACGCGGGCAAATGCTCCTTGACCACGAACTGGAACGGATCGCCGGGCTTGCTCAAAACCTCCTCGCCGTCGCGGGGCGGACCCATCAGCCCGAAGGAGGCGATCGCGAGCAGTTGCCCGGACAAACCCAGAGGCCGGGGCTTCCCAGGGCCCCATTCGAATGGGCCGGGACGATACGGCAGGTCATACTCACTCATGCGCTCGCGGGTGTGCGGATCGATCTCCCAGATCCGGATCACCGGATGATCGATGCGGACCAGCTCGCTCCTGACATCCCCTTCGAGCATGCCGACTTGCCCTTCGTCGGCCGTTCGAAAGCTGTAGAACGAACCGAGCAACAGGATCAGAAGCCCGGCGTGCGTGACCACGAACCCGGTTTGGCGTTTCTTCCACGGGAAGCGAATCAAGGCCGCGCACAGGATGTTCATCCCCAGAAACGCCAGCAGGATCGCAGAACCCGGCGCTCCGGTAGATGTATTCCTGCGATGCCCCGGTGCCATACGCTGACTCGAAGAAGGTCGCGTAAGCCAGGGTCGCGGCCAGTGCGGTTATGGAGAACACCGCCAGCTTGAGCGATGCGAGAAAGCGATAGATCGCATCGACACCTCCCGCGAATCGATCGACCAGAGACGGCGACGGAGCGCGCTCCGTCCGACTCGCGGGAGAGGGAGAAGAGGACGCCGAAGGTTTATTCTTGGTGGCACTTGCCATATTTTCGCACCTACCCGCGAGGGGAGGATCTCAAGGGTGGGATCGTGGGTGGGGAACATCCGTCTAGATCACGGCGCGTCAGTCGTTGCTTTCACATTTTAGTCGCACCGGGAGGGATGGGCCAGACTCTTCGTCATCCATCGGTGCTTTCAAGGCCCGGCCCAATCGTTTCGACGGCCGGACGAACCGCGTAACTTCTTATACGGTTTCTCGTTGGGAAACGTTCGCGCACATTGACCCGCCGGTCCAGGCGACGAGTCGCCAAGAATCCCTGGCATCGGGATGGGTGGCCGTCTGTGAACGCACTCTGTGTCGAAATCCGCGAGGAGGCAGGTTCCATCATGGCCGAATGACTTCTGGCGAAAGACTTCGTGGCACTTATGGCAACTGGCATCCAGCCGGCGTGCGGCCGCGAGCATGCGCCAATCGGTCATCCCGCTGCGAAGCCTGCGGCAAGTTGCGAGGCTGAATCCCGCATCTCAACGGCGATTTTCGCCAATCATCCCGCTTCTTGACCGGGGTCATGTCCCTTAATCCGTGCCGCGACCAGGGTGGCCAGGCGGGCAAAACTGATGACGGGCTCGCGATCGGCGAGAAGCCTCGTCGCGGAATCTGTTGGTGAGGATCGCTCTCGATGTCCTGATCACCTTTCGAGAACGGCTTGAACGTGCTCATCGCCTGTCGAACCGAGACGAAAGCCTGGTCGTCCCGGCGATTGATGCTCCAGGCGCCGTAGAGACAAAGTGCGAGACCGAACAGGCCGATCACCAGCGATACCCCGCGGTCGGCCAATCTCCGCCGCAGGAGGGCCCGAGCCCGCTCCAATCGCCGGGACATCGAGCCGGCCGGCCAGCCGAGATGCCGGGCGGCCTCCTCATGGGTCCTGCCCTCCAGGTAGCACAGGACGACCGGAGCACGGTACTTTTCGGGCAAGTGGAGCAATTCGTCGTCGAGCAACTGGCGAAGGTCGCGACGTTCGATATCGGCGATCGGGTCCGCCAAGGGGTGGTATTCTTCCGGCAGCCGGCAGCCATCCTGCGCCGCCTCGCTCGCGAGCCAGAACGGTGATCGAGGTCTCGCGCCGCTGTTGACGCGCAGGCGTCGGCACGGGCACTCATCGCCAGGCGTTGGGCGACAGCGCACAGCCACCCACCCACCGATTCCCGCCAAGCAATCACGGCCGCTTTCCGTGCCAGCACAAAAAAGGTCGCCTGGAAGACATCCTCGACGTCGTGCTCATTGCGGAGCACGCGCCGGCAGATCCCTTCCACGAGCGGTCCATGTCGCTGCACCAGCGCGACGAATGCCGACTCTTCGCGGCAGTTGACGAATCGCTCAATCAGGATTGCGTCGCTTTCCTGCTCGGCCATCGCCACACGGGACCTCCTCGAGAAATCACGGCTCTCTTCTTATTATGCCCAGTCACGCCCCGACTTAATGCAAAATTCTCAACTTGGCCAAACGATTTGCGATCGGACCGGGTGCTCGCGACATCAGAACGGCACAATCGGATTGCAGGAAAGACCGGGAGTAAGTGTGCTTTTTTGCACGGCATTTCCTTACGTTTTGTCGATGGTCACTCTCGCGCGTGTATTCGATGCAACTGAGCAGTGAATCATCTCGAAATACCGAAATACAATTTCGGAAGAGTAGTTGCGGTTTGGAGGCGTGTCTCTGCGACGGTCGCGATGAGCGGGACTTGTCGGTGATTCGGCCGAGATGCGAAAATACTAATGAGGGAATTCGAGCTGGAACCCTGCGGCTCGGTGATCTTTCTGCATTTCGGCGGGATCGCCTCGATCTCGTGAGCATGTTAATTTGCCGCCTTTCCGATCAGTTATCCGCTCTCTTGGGTCACAAACATGAAAAGCCTCTTGATTGTAAGGCTAGCATTGTTGGTGCTTGTGGGAGTGTTTTCCGGATGTGCTCCGACGGGAGGTGGCGCGTCAGAGCGGCAGGTCGTCCGCGGGTTGCAAGGAACCTCCGAGTCACCGACTGGCACGGCTTCGCCAGCCGCTCACGCTGAAGCGAACGCTTCAAGTCAGGGCGAGCAATCGACCTCCCGCACGGCCTTGCGACCCAGCATTGAGTGCTCCCGCCCTGGCCCGAGCCCCCAGTGACGCTGCCGAAGCTCCGAAACCTGAGGATCCGGATTGGACCATGTCATTTCAGCCGAATGGCAGCGTGGTCATCATGCACCAGGGTGTTCCGGTTGTCCGCAATGAGTACGTCACCTGGGCTGAACAGGCGAAGTGGGTAGGGACCCGGTTTGAGGCGAAAACGCTGAGTAGCGGTGGCGCGCATTTTGACCGGTGCGATCCCCGGTTTGGACCTTGAGGCTAAAGGCGAGATTCGTCCCCTCGCGGACAATGAGCTTGGCTTCGACTATCGTTTCAGGGCCAATAAGTGACATCACGGCATCAAAGGCGCTGTCCTTGATTGGAGGTTTGATTTGCAACTCCCCGACCTTTGAAGGAAAGGTCGCCGACCCAGTTTTCCTGGAGAACAAGACGGGGTGGATGTGGCAAGTCGGCCCGAACCAACCGATCGTCGTTCGCTTCGAGCGGCCTCTGGACAAGATCATGTTCGAGAGGAACAACAAGAATGATATCCGGACGCTTCTTCATTGCTGACCGAGCTCGAGCCTGGCACGAGGCAAGTGAGCTTTACCGTCCAGCTTCCCGAAGGAGGACGGATCGTCCCCTCCGACTGCGGATCGCTATGGTTCCTCGGACATGACCGGCTGGTTTAGCGACGCGCTGAGCTGGGATGGCTCCCCGGTTGATCTCTCCTTTCTTAACGCCGGGGAGCGGCCGGCGGGCCGTCACGGATTGATCAAGGCCGATGGCGACCAATTGGTCTTCGAAGACGGCACCTCGGTTCGGTTCTGGGGATGTAACGTCGCCGCCGATGCCCTCTTCTCGACCCCTCGGGAGAATATCGCCCGCCAGGCGCACCGCCTGGCTCAGCTCGGCTTTAACCTGGTACGGTTCGTGCATATCGACGCCCCGTGGTGCCGGCCCAACATCTTCGATAACAGTCAGAAGAACACTCGGCGGATCAATCCTAAATCGATCGACAATCTGGACTGGTGGATCAAATGCCTCAAGGATGAGGGAATCTATGTCTGGCTCGAGCTGAATTACGAGCGCAGCTTGACCGAAAACGACGGCGTGACGGTGGGCTTCGACGAGATCAAGCGGAGCCAGAGCCGGCATGGCGGGATTCAGTTATTTCAATCAGGATGTGCGTCGCCTCATGCAGGAGTTTCAGCATCAGTTCCTCGACCATGTCAATCGATATACGCGCCTGGCTTACAAGGATGATCCCGCGGTCGTCGGCGTCTTGATCACCAACGAAAACGACCTCACGACTCACTACGGCAATTTGATGCTGCCGGACAAGAACAACCCGGTGCATAATGCGCTGTTCACCAAGGAATATAAAGCGTTCGCCCGGAGACCGGCCTGCCCGAAGGCCAGGTCTGGCGCACCTGGGAACCGGGGCCGAGCAAGGTGTTCCTCAACGACATGGAGCACCGCTTTAACGAATTCATGATCGAGGATCTCAGGAAGCTGGGTGTGCGCGCACCGCTGGCAACGACCGACGCCTGGGGCAATCCGTCACAATTCAATCTACCGTCGTTGACCGATGGCGATATCATCGACGTGCACTCTTATGGCGATGCCGAGTCGTTGAGTGCAAACCCGCGTTATGAACCCAACTTTATCTCCTGGATCGGCGCCGCGCAGGTTCAAGATAAACCGTTGTCCATCACAGAGTGGAACACTCCATTATCCCACAGTCGACCGGTTCACCTCGCCGCTGTACGTGGCCAGTATCGCGTCGTTGCAGGGCTGGGATATGCCGATGGTTTTTGGTTACTCCCAGATCCCGTTGGCGGCACCTGGAAAGGCGGATTGGCAGCATAAGATCGACAAATGGTCGTCGTTACACCGATCCGTGCCTCTGCGGCCTGATGCCGGCCGCGGCCGTCGCTTCCGCCAGGGACACATCAGCCCGGCTCGGAAGAAATATTGCTTGATGCTCAATCGAGCCCAATTGTTCGATCAGACGATCAACCCCAAGACGTCGGCCACGATCCGTACACTCGTCGAGCAGAGCCGTTTGACGACCGGGCTTCCCGCCGTCAAGGAGCTCCCGTGGCTGCAGCCGACCCAAACACCCAACGACGCAACGATCGTGACCGACCCCAATCACGACTTCATTCCCAAGGGCAGTCGTTCGTCCGTTCCGACACCGGTGAGTTACTTCGCGACTGGAAACAGGGTATTCAAACGATCGATACCCCCAAGACCCAGGCCGTCGCCGGCTGGATTGGCGGCAAGACGCTAGAGCTCGGCGAAGCGACAATCCGGATCGACACCCGCAAGGCCGTCGTCGCTCTCACCAGCATCGACGACCAGCCCCTATCAAGTTCCCGTCACATCCTGATCACGGCCATGGCACGGGCAATACCAGGTAAGCCTAAGCTCTTGCCGTACTTGTCTGAACCGGTCGTCGGCACCATTACTTTGCGGACCAAGACCGACGGCCTTCAGTTGTTGGCGCTGAACTCGCATGGACAGGTTCTGCAACGCCTGGACCCACAACATACGTCGAATGGATTGACCATCCATCTACCGACCGCGCAGGGGACCCACTGGTACGCACTCAGGACCAGCCAGCCCTCGAAACCAGAAACGGAGCACTCAGATCCAAATCGCCCACCAAGTGAAGAGACTATTGACTTGAGAGTCGCCGTGAATTCGGCGATCAGATTGCACCTGCGACTCAACATCGTGCAAACGTGAGCGAAGATCGAGGCTCACGGGACTTGACTTCGCACCGGGGAAAGATCAAGCCAATTGCAGCAACTCTTTCATCCGCCGGACGACGTCTTTCATGGATTCGACGTTGCCGTAACCGACTTCCGCGGTGATCCAGCCAGTGTAGCCGACGTCCTCGAAAGCACTGCGGACAGCCGCCCAATCGATTTCTTTTCCTTCGCCCAGCGGATAGTCGAACCGCTTGGGTTTTGCGTACTCCTTGATGTGAACTTTGAGGATTCGCTTACCGAGCTCTCGAATCCATTCCTCGGGGAAACCGAACTCGACGACGTTGCCCACGTCGAAGTAAGCACCGACCCAGGGGCTTTCGAACTCGTCGATATAGCGTGCGAACTCGACCGGGCTGAGCAAGAACTTGTTCCAGACTTCTTCGATGGCGATCTTGATCCCGTGTGACTGGGCGTCGGGGATCAGCTCACGGATGTTTTTCTGTGACCGCTTATAGGCGTCTCGGTAGCCGACCTTTCTGTTCACGACGGCCGGGACGACCAGGACCGTGGTGCCGCCATAGGCTTTGCAGTCGGCGAATTCCTGGCGGATCGCAGCCATTCCCCGGGCGACGACCGCTGGATCGGGATCGGAGAGCGTGTCGCGCCAGTGCCGCGAGCCGCTGACGCCGTGGATGACCAGCCCGGTCTTTTCGCACGCGCTCAGCACTTCGTGAGTGTCGAGCTGGTTGGGACTGATCAGCTCGACTCCTTCAAAACCCGCCTCTTTCAAGAGCTGGAAAGTGGCCAAGGGAGATCCCTTGCTCAGTCCACCGAGCATGAATGCTTTCTTCCAGGGGTTCTTGGAAGACGTGTTCTCAGAGGCAACGCTCGTTTGACCACCCATGGCAGCCGCGGCGAAAGTCGCTCCTGTTGTGCGCAAGAAGGTTCGTCGTTCGATGGGCTTCATGAGTGGTTCGCTCCGGGGACGCGTTCCTGAATGAGGGATGGGGCTCTTTCGATGATTGGCCCTGCCACGCGGCGACCCAGGAAAGAACACAGGGGGCTTCGCCGGTGCTGCCGGTTTACCCCCCCGGATCTTTCAAGAATCGAGCGGATTGCTTCACTGTTCCGGTTGAGGAGCGGGAGCAGACCCAGAACTCTCGACCACGGGCTTACTCGACGATTCCCTGAGGGCCGACTCTCCCGGGCTGCGGATAACCCTGAGGCGTTCCGGCGGCTCGCCGGCGCACGTCCAGCTCGATGGAGCCGAAGGTCCCTTCATGCCGCTGGATGGTCATGCTCAAGGCAGTCAAGAGCCGTTTGGCCGTGTAGAAATTCATCACGATCCGCTGATTGGCCTTGACATCCTGACGGCCGGTCGCGAACGGCTGAGGATTCAGGCCGAAGTCGAGGATCACCTCTTCGGGCGTCGCCGTCACGCGGCAGAAATTCGAGTACGACGGAAGCGTATTCGAATCGTCGACCACCACCTCGGTTTGTTGCTGAGCTTGTGGGTTTTGCAATGTAGGATTTCCTTCTTCGCTCATTTCGTTCTCCGATTTCGAGATTGCTGTGCCTCTGGGAAGCATGGACGCCCCTCTCGTAGGGGGTGAGAGGCAACGATGCTTTCGCCTATGCTGTTCGGTCCCTATTTCATCGAAGCGACATTCAAAACGCAAGGCGATGTTCACGCGGATTGCTCGGCGAGCGACGATTCCACCAGTCGATCGAGCTCGGCCAGCGTCCGCACGGCAGCGCCGTTCTGGGACAGGACGAAACTTCCGGCCAGCGGCTCCCCGTGCGGTCGCGGTCTCGGGATCGTCGAGATCGGCGATCAGCCCGAGCGTCAACTCTTGGGCGTCGGCCACCTGCCGTGCGGCATTGCGCTTCAGCAATTGGTCGACGGTCTCGCGAAAGTTGGCGATGTGCGGACCAAACATCACCGATGCACCGTACGCGGCCGGCTCCATCATGTTCTGCCCTCCGCGGCCAGCGCGGAGGCTTCCCCCCACGAACGCCACGTCGGCCAGTCCCCAGACCGCCCCGAGCTCGCCGATCGTGTCGATCAAGATGATCGGGGGCGAGCCGCTGACGTGATCGCGGAAGCGGCGTCATCAACTGACTGCGGCGCACCACGGTCTCGCCTTGCTCGGTGAGCCATTGCGCCACGCTGTCGAATCGTTCGGCGTGCCGGGGCACCAAGATCAACCTCAACCCGGGATGCTGTCGACGAGCCGCAGTGTAAGCCGCCAGCACCGCGGTCTCCTCGCCTTCCATCGTGCTGCCCGCGACGAAGACCAGGCTCGTCGGAGATAATCCGAGCCAGTGGCGGAGCTCCCGCGTTTGTGCATTGTTCCGGTCGCTCTCCAATCCGTCGTATTTCACCGAGCCCGTCACGCTGACCCGATGGCTCGGTATGCCCAGCTCGACAAATCGCCGGGCGTAATCCGCGTTCTGGGCGGCGATGACGTCAATTCGACCCCATGTCGGTTGCAAAGAGCTCCGAAAACTGCGGTAACCGCGGTAACTGCGTAAACTGAGACGGGCGTTGATAATCGCGACTTTGGCATCGGCTCGTTTGGCGGCTCGAATCAAGTTGGGCCACAATTCCAGTTCGACCAGCGCGAGCACGGTCGGCCGAACCCGGCTGATCGCCCGATGCGTTGACCAACTGAAGTCGAGCGGTGCATAGAAAGTGACCAGGTCGGGGTAGGTCTGCCGTGCGACCGCCAGTCCCGTGGATGTTGTCGTCGAGATCACAACCTGCCAGTTGGGCCGGCGACGAGCCATCTCAAGCACCAAGGGTCGCAAGCAGCAAGACCTCACCCACACTGACCGCATGGAACCAGAGACAGGGATGTTCGCCGATCCGTAGACGGGGCTTTGCCCCTGAACTTCTCACTCCATCCCTCGCGATACTTGCCAGTGACAAGCCATCGATACAAGAGAACGGGTGAGAAGATGACCAGGGCGAGCCGAGTAAATCAAGTTCAGCGCGAAGGGCATCTCGGGGAATCCTTTCCCGGAACGGTGCCGGTCGTCAACTCCAGGCGACCCCACTGGTTCACGCAACTGCCGTGCCCGAGCCGCTGTCCACCGAACGGCTTATTCGGTTTGACCGCCACGAGCGCCACAACGGCAGACGATCGCGGCCTCCCATGCCGACCCGTAAACACGACTGGCTTGGGGCTCGGACCATGCGCCCTAAGTTACGCCCAGAACACGAGTTCAGACCAACCAAGCTCGCTCGATGATTTCCGCCCGCACGGTCTCGACCTTCCGGTCGAATCATTTCTTCGAGAACGCGTTTTGGTAATCCGGGCAAAAAAGAGCGATTGGTCAAGATGCGTCGAATGAGGATTGCTTTCGCATGCAGCAAGCTTTGAATTTTTTACCTGACCCGCATGGGCATGGGTCGTTGCGGCCTACCTTTTTTGCAAGGTTGCGGACGGGCTCGCGCTTTCGGTCGCCGGAGCGCTGGCTGGCCGCGATCGCGGCGTCCTGCTGCTTGCGGACACCTCCCGAGACGGGGTCGCCGGCGAGTTGCGATTCGGCCTGGTCGTGGATCGTCTTGGCGCGGTCGAGATTCCACTGCGAGCCGAGATAGTTGAGGAATTCGGGGTCGAAATGTTCGACCCGGAAGATCAAGTCGGTGACGCGGTCGGCGATCCCGGTCCACATCTCGGCGAAGATCCTCATTCCTTCCCGCTTGTATTCGACCTTGGGGTCGATCTGGGCGTAGCCTTGCAGTCCGATCGAGCTTCGCAGGTGATCCATGGCGCGCAGGTGTTCCATCCAGCTCGAGTCGAGAATCTGGAGCAGGACCGCCTTTTCCATCTCTCGCATTTCGGGTCGGTGCTTGGCGTCGAGGGCATTGACCAGCGTGCGGCGAAGCTGGGTGGGGGTCATCGCCTGCGACAATTCCGGGGTGATTTCCAGACCCAGGGATTGCTGAGCCCAGGCGACGAGCTCGGCCGTGTCGCCCGTGATTGCGCAGCGTTCCGTTCTTGTCGCCGTGCGAGTCCGCGAGCTTGGCGGCCGCCAGCTTGGCCTCGAGCTCTTCGGCCAGCTTCGCCCCTTCATAACGCCGGTGAGCCAGCTCGATCAGCCTCAGCTCGATCTCGGGACGAAGCAACGGTTGCAATTCGGTCGGGGTCGATGTTCTCGTGGTATCGCGACGAAGCCCAGGTCGCCAGCCCTTCCCGGTCGTAGCGGGGGGCCGAGTTCTGGGAGCGGTCGGCCAGATATTTCATCAGGGCGATCCGAACTGGCAGCTCGGCTTCCTTGAGGGCGTAGATTCCGCGGGCCTTGCGTTTTGAGCTGGCCGACGATCGGGGCTCCGGTCGAGCTCGACCCAGGTCGCCGGGTCGATCGCCAGACCGAACTTGTGATGAGCCCATCCGGCGAGCGATGCCGGCCCCAGTCGGGGAGCAGGAACTCGCGGGCCGGCGTCAGGTCGACTTTCTGAATCGAGCCGACGGCTTTCTCGTAGAGGAACTCGTCGACGTCGCCCTGTGCGAGCAGAGGAGCCGTTGCCGGACTCCAGCTCTTCGTCGTCGGTCTGCGCGAACTTCCTTAGGTCTTTTTCCTTGAGGTTGAGCTCGAATCGCGTGTTGGCCCAGTTCGCCAGGGCTTGCCATGTCCATTCCGACGGATCGGCGTCCGTGGGCAGGTTTTCCTCCATCGCCTGGCGGATGGTCTCGCGGAGCTGGCGCTCGCCTTTGGTCCGGGCGATCTCCTCGGCGTCCTCGAAGCTGGCTCCTTTGATGTCGCGCGGCGGTGAGCTCGACCCCAAGGCGCTGGCCGGCCCATTCGGCGAAGCTGGCCGCCCCGTAATCGGCTGTCCAGGAAGCGATTTGCGGCGTCCTGAATCTGGCTGTCGATCATTTCGAGGAGTTATGTCCTTGGGAGGGGCGTCTTCGAGCAGACTCTGGCGGAATGTGTAGACCCGCTTGCGCTGCTCGTCCATGACCTCGTCGTATTCCAGCAGGTTCTTGCGGATGTCGAAGTTCCGTTCCTCGACCTTCTTCTGGGCCCCTTCGATCCGACGGCTGACCATCTTGCTCTCGATGGCCTCGCCCTCCTGCATGCCCAATCGTGTCAGCACGGCGGAGACCCATTCTCCGGCGAACTTGCGCATCAGGTCGTCTTCCAGCGACAGGAAGAAGCGCGACGAGCCGGGGTCCCCCTGGCGGCCGGAGCGGCCGCGGAGCTGGTTATCGATCCGGCGGCTTTCGTGTCGCTCGGTGCCGATGATGTGCAAGCCCCCCAGCCCGGCGACTACGCGCCCCTCGGCCTTCATTTCCGGCTCGTAACGGGCGACCGCCTGCATCCCAGACTTCCTTGGGCACTTCGAGCCGAGTGGGGTAAAGCGGGTGTCCATCCGCGTCGGTCACCCGCATCAGGTCGGCCCAGGCCATGAACTCGGGATTGCCCCCGAGGATGATGTCGGTACCGCGGCCGGCCATGTTGGTCGCGATCGTGACGCCTCGCCTGGCGGCCCGCCTGGGCCACGATCTCCGCCTCGCGCTTGTGTTCCTTGGCGTTCAGGACATTGTGCGGAATCCCGTAACGCTTGAGCATGTCCGACAGCTCTTCCGACTTCTCGATCGAGATCGTGCCCACCAGGATCGGCCGGCCGGTCGCGTTGCACCTCCTTGATCTCGTCCAGGATCGCCTGCATTTTCTCATCGCTCGGATCGGAAAATCACGTCCGAATAATTGACTCGCGACCAGCGGCCGGTTGGTCGGAATCGCGAACACGTCCAGGCCATAGACCTTGTAAAATTCGGTCGCCTCGGTCATCGCCGTCCCGGTCATGCCGGAGAGCTTCTTGTAGAGCTTGAAGAAATTCTGCAAGGTGATCGTGGCGAGGGTCTGGTTTTCCTCCTTGATCTTGACTCGTTCCTTGGCCTCGACCGCCTGGTGCAGACCCATCGGACCACTGGCGGCCGATCATCAACCGGCCCGTGAATTCGTCGACGATCACGACCTCGCCATCCGGCTGAACGACGTAGTCGCGATCGCGCTTGTAGAGGTGATGGGCCTTGAGCGCATTGTCGATCAGGTGAGGCCATTCCATGTTGCCGGGCGTGTAAAAGCTTTCGAGCCCGGCGATCCGCTCCGCGTCGCGCACGCCTTCGTCGGTCAGATGGCAGGTCCGCTCTTTCTCCTTCACTTCGAAATGAGTGTCGCGCCTGAGCAGCCGGGCGATCCGGTCGGCCTCGGCATACTTGCGGACATCATCGAAGGCGGGACCGGAGATGATCAGCGGAGTTCGGGCCTCGTCGATCAAGATACTGTCGACCTCGTCGATGATCGCGTAATAAAGCTCGCCTTGCGCCTGAAGCTCCTTGCTGGGCTTCATGTTGTCGCGAAGGTAGTCGAAGCCGAACTCGTTATTGGTACCGTAGGTGATGTCGCAAGCGTACATTTCCTGCCGCTCGGCGGAGTCCATATCCGATTGGATGGCTCCGACCGTCATGCCCAGGCCGCGAAACAGCGGACTCATCCATTCGGCGTCGCGACGCGCCAGGTAGTCGTTGACCGTCACCACGTGAACGCCGCGGCCGTCCAGGGCGTTGAGATAGGCGGCCAGCGTAGCGACCAGGGTCTTTCCCTTCCCCGGTGACCATTTCGGCGATGTTTCCGCCGTGCAGGATGATCCCGCCCATCAACTGAACGTCGAAATGACGCATATTCAAATAGCGGCGGCCGGACTCGCGCGCGGCCGCGAATGCCTCGGGCAGCAAGGTCGTCGAGCGATTCCCCCGCCGCCCGGCGCTGACGCAGCTCGTCGGTCTTGGCCCGGAGCTCGTCCTCCGACAGCACCGTCATGCCCGGTTCCAGCTCGTTGATTTCCACGACCAACGACCGCATCTGGCGGATCTTCCGCTCGTTGGAACTGCCGAATAACCGGACCAGTCCCTCGGAGACCCCTTCGGAGAATGCCGTCAACGCGTCGGTCGTCTTATCCCAAATCTCGCTCAGCAGTTCCATTGCCCCACTGGCCCCGCGAATGTGTGTTGGAATGACGCAGTAAGTCGTTTAATTACCCGATCTTACATCGGATGAACCCACGCCGTCAAGCCGATCGGATCTCAAGCCCTCTCGATTCACTTGGCGCCTGTACGTAGTTTATTGGACGATCGTTCAGAATTTCTTCGCCTCGGCTCTTCCACCTCGATGACTGCCATCGCTCAGTCGTGTTTACTCGGAGAATTCGCGACGACCAAGCATCTGAGGCTGTTGTGGGCCGATGCAAAGTTGGTCCTCTTCACATCAGCCGAGCCGAGAACCCATGTCGTGTCTGTTACGCGAAGTGCGGCCGGAATCCACCTCCTCGCACTCAGACGATCGGAAAGGAAGCGTGATCGCCCCGACCCTCGGTACGATCGCGGAGAAGAGTGCGCACAAGGGTTTTGGGGGCCAAAAAACGCCGTCACGGCGTCACAGCCTTGCAGGCATTGGACTTACGTGTGGCGCCTGAATAATCGGAACCGGCTCCGAAAATCAGATTCATTCGAGTCATTACTCTAAAAAAACGAAATACTTCTAGCAATCACGCGAGCATGCGGACTCGATTTTTATGGGGGTGAGTGTCTCGAGATGTCCCGGCCCCCGGGGCACTGAGCCGGGCGGCGGCTGTTCCGAGAATTCTCCGTGTCGAACGGGCTGGAGGTGAATGGAACGGATGGATACGATGGAGGGGTACGTACACCACACCGAGGACCGACGACCGGCTTCTGTTCGGTTCCAAATGGGGCGCGTCTATGACTGGTGCCGAAGCGCGGGCCAGTTCTGCTTCGAGCGGCTGAAGCGATCGGGGTGGCTCGAGCGCGGGAATGACGCGCTCGGCGACGGCCGCGCCCACGCCGCTCACCGGTGGAAATGCGCTGCGAAACCGGAGGATTTAATGGACGGCCAAGTTTCCTCGCTGCGCGAGGCGCTCAACCGAGGTCGGACACTTCCTGCCGAGTGGTACACCGACGCCAAGCTATTCGAGCGCGAGAAGGAGCACATATTCGCGGCGAGTTGGAACTATGTCGGCCGAGTCGAGCACGTCGCGAAAGCCGGCGACTTTCTGACCGGCCGAGTGGGCGAGGTCCCAGTCGTGATCGTCCGCGATGACACGGGGACGCTCCGGGCCTACGCGAACGTCTGCCGCCACCGAGGCAGCGAGTTGGTGCTGGAGAAGTGCGGCAACCGCCGGACCCTTCAGTGCCACTATCACGCCTGGACCTGGGGTCTCGACGGAGCCCTGCGCAGCCCCGCACTGCCAGGAGCAGGCCGGATTCAACAGGGCCGACTTCCCGCTGGCGCCGCTGGGAGTCGAGACTTTCGGCCCCTTCATCTTCATCAACTCTGGCTCCGCATCGTGCTCATTAGCGGCCACGCTGGGCCAGTTGCCCGCAATCATCCGCTCAGTCGGCGCCGACATTGACGCGCTGAAGTTTCGCGAGCGGAGGGAATATGCGATCCACGCCAACTGGAAGGTTGTGGTCGAGAATTTCCTGGAGTGCTACCATTGCGCGATCTCCCATCCGGGCTTCGCCGATCTGATTGACCTGGACAAGTACCAGGTCGTTCCCTACGACCGTTGCTCCGTTCAACGCGGCCCGCTCAAGGCGAGCGCCCGAGCGCAACGCAAGGACGGGTTGGGGGCCGAAGAGGGCGGGGAAGGGATCTATACCTATCTCTGGCCGAACTTCATGCTCAACGTCTATCCCGGCGCCGGCAACGCCTCGACGAATCTGATCCTTCCCATCGACGAGCATCATTGCCTGGCGGTCTACGAGTTCTTCTTTTCCGAGAGTATGCCAGAGGAGGAGCAGCGCGCGATGGTCGAATTCATCGATCAGGTCCAACGCGAAGACATCATCATCGTCGAGTCGGTGCAGCGTGGGTTGCGATCCGGGTTCTACAAGCAGGGCCAATTGATTCTCTCGCGAGAACGGGATTCAGCACTTTCAGAAGCTGGTGTGCTCAGCTCTGACTGACTCGCTTTAAGACGGCTTTTCACTCGGCGGTTTGCGGCTCGTCCAGGATGTCACCCTCCTTCCCAATGTGGGGGGCGTTGGCCAATACGATGCGTGCGTCTTGTACGCGGCCCCGCTCCGCGACTTGCTGATACAGCTTGCCCTTTCGGACCGGTTCCCGGCTCGTTGGACGGACCAAATTCATGACGAGTGGACGAAAAACGTCTTGCTCAATCGGCCGGACATCTCGCCCGCGAGCCTCGCTCGATGTCGCAAGTTCATGGACGAGCACGTACCCGATTGCCTCGTCACCGAGTACGAGGCCCTCATCCCGACGCTGACCCTCCCCGATGTCGCTGATCGGCATGTCCTGGCAGCGGCGATTCATGGCTGAGCCGGACTCATTGTCACGTTCAGTTTGTGCCATTTCCCGGCATCAGTCCTTGGCCAGTTCCACATTGAGGCTATCCACCCAGATGAATTCATCACTCACCTTTGGGGTGAACATTCTGGCGCCGTGCTTCAGGCGATGAGGCTCCATCGGGCGAGCTTGGCCCCCCCCAAAGTCCGCGGATGAATACCTGGCAACGCTCGAACGATGTCAGCTTCCTGATACGGCTGCTCGGATTCGACCACTCGCGGCGCAGATCAAGCGAGCCATCAGAACCGTTCGGCTCACTCATATTCGCTGATAGCCGGGGCCATAGACCCCGGAGTTTTCGAGCTCAGCTCTCGCGCCTCTTGAAGAGTGTGCCAGTTGGCTTCGGCTTTGGGCTCTTCACTTCTTGGACGGATTGGAGCCTCCTTGTTGAAGGCAAGAGCAAAAAACCGAGGCTGACAACACGTCCCAACAATGTTGAAAAAAACTTCTTTTACCATTTTTTGTAGAATTTACATCGAACATTAACCCGCGTCCGAGCTGCTCTCAGTAGACTGCGACATTCCGCGGCAGGCGCCGCGGCTCGGGGGATGCCGAGAGCGTTCGCCCCGAGGATTCAGGCACTCGAACAGCGGGAGGAAGCCATGCGAAGCGTCGTAATGAGGTGGGTGTGCGCGGTCGCGGTCGCGATTCTCGTCAGTGTCGGGCCGGCTGATGCCGGCGTTATCGTCAGCAACCTCAATCAGGCCATGAACGGGCACAGCACGATCTACGCCGCCGGGCCGCCCCAGGAGTATGCCCAGGAGTTCATCACGGGGGGCCAGAGCGTCGAACTGGGGACGGTCATCGCGCTGTTGGGCGATGCGACGGGGACGTTCACCGCGTCGGCGGATCTGGTCACGGACAACAGCGGCCAACCCAGCAGCACCGTCCTGACCACCTTCACTATTCCCACGATCCCGACCGGAACGACGTATAGCGACGAGACCTTCACGCCCAACTCGAGTGTGACGCTCAGTGCGAATACCAGCTACTGGTTCATCCTGTCGGCCAGCGGGACGGACACGTCCGCCTTCTACAGATGGGGGTATACCGATAGTACAAGTTACTCGGGGTCCGGTTCGCTCAACATGATCGCGGTGAGCACCAACAATGGGGCGACCTGGACCACACATCCACTCTCTTACGGGCCCGAAATCCTCCAAGTCAATACAGCCTCGGTCCCCGAGCCGACCTCGCTGGTACTGATGGCGCTGGCCGCCCCGGCCATTGCGTGCGGGTATCGCGCGAAGCGGAAGGCCGGGCTGGCTCGTCGGGCGCGCCGGTGATGCTGGGGACTGTCGGGTTCGTCGATTGATCGCGCGCCGGTCCCGGCATGCCGAAAGTCTTGGTGCCGCCGGTCCCGGTCCCGGTGGCCAGGCGGTGCGCCCGCCGAGCCCGAAAGGCGATGGTCGGCCGTTGTCCTTATTGGGAGACTTGCGGTCACCCTTGGGAGACTTTTAGGACACTCGGGGTCAGCCTTGGGAGACTTGGGGTCAGCCTTTGTGGGAGACTTGGGATCAGCGGTTGTTTCTTGTTAACCCCAAGGCTGGACCCCTCGAGGCTGTCCGGAACGATCAAGCGCAGAAAACAAAGGTTGATCGCAAGGCTGATTCATGCTCCAGGCGGGCTTCCGGGCTGCGAACACCAGCGGCGGATGCAACACTTATCGACTCTTCTATCCTGAACACTAGACTCCGGCCAATACTCTCTGACGAGACCTGAATCGGGGGCCTTTGCACGCTGTACATAGCGGCGATGACACCGGCGCCAATCAGATGCAGGAGCAGGAGCAAGACGCCAACTCCGTAAATCGTCTGCATGCTGTCATCAATTCGTTGGCGCGACTTGAGGATTTGCACAGTCACTACCGAGCAGACCCAGTTCCAGTGCAGCATGACATGAATCAGCACGCACAGGCCCAGGGTACAGAGACACCCGAACTGGAAATCAGACCACTGATCGTAGTTCCAGCCCCAAAGTATCCAGCCGTCTGCGGTCGTCGGCGCGGGAAAAACGAGGCGAAGAACGGCTGCGATCCAACCGAGCGAAACCAGCATCACCAAGAGCAAGGAATCGACCTAAAAGTTGATCACGGACATCGAGATGTGACCGCGAGCGGGCGTTGGTGTCGGAGCGGTCGAGGCGGCGGCTTTGGTTAAAGGTAACCGTTCAGTCCCCCATCCGGCATCAATTATGCGTGAAATGGGCCAATAATCGTCAAGGACCTTGCAATTTCAGGCCACCTGTGTATCGTCGACTTACATGAGTGAGCCTTACGCGAGACCTTTGGCCCCTTGTCCTGAGTGCGGCCAACTCCGGGCTGCGTTGGACGAGGCCCTGAAGCTGATCGCTAACTTACGAGCCGAAATCCATGAGTTGCGGTCTCAACTGAACCGTAACTCCTCCAACTCCTCCTCGCCTCCTTCGGTCGATCCACCGGGGGCTCCCAAGCCGGTCATCAAGACACCGACCGGACGCAAGCCGGGAGGGCAGCCGGGGCATCCTGGACATTATCGCCATCGCCTCCCACCGGATCGAGTCAACAAGATCGTGCCGTATGTGCCCACGGTCTGCACCCACTGCCAAGCACCCTTGCCTGCCGCCCCGGGCCTGCCGACCCCGAGCCAACCTGGCATCAGGTTGCCGAACTCCCCGAGCTGACGGCCGACATCACCGAACACCAAGGGCACGCGCACACCTGCTCGTGCTGTGGCCATCTCAATCAGGCCGAGATACCCCCGGAGATCCGCGCTCACGTCATTGGGCCACGCTTGGCCGCGGTGATGTCCTATCTCAGCGGCCGTCATCACATCGGCCGGCGGGGCGTGGAGGAGATCGTCGAGACGGTCTTCGAGGTGCCGACCTCACTGGGCTCGATCTCCGCGTTGGAAGCCGAGATGACTGCCGCTTTGACCGACCCATATCAAGAGGCCCAAGCGGCGGTCCATGACGCCCCGGTGAAGAACACCGACGAGACCGGCTGGAGCGAGAAGGGGCAGAAACGCTGGCTGTGGGCCGCGGCGACTGCGACGGTGGCCTTCTTCGTGATCCACCTCCGGCGCAACTTCCAGGGCCTACAGGCCCTTTTGGGCGACACGATCACCGGTGTCGTCTGCAGCGACCGCTGGACGGCCTACAGCAAACTCCCCCTGGAACTGCGCCAAATCTGCTGGGCGCACCTGAAACGCGACTTTCAGAAGCTGATCGATCGAGGAGGACCTGCTGAAGCAATTGGCCGAGTGGGTCTGGATGTCGTGGAATGCCTGTTCGCCGACTGGTGGGCGTTCCGTCGCGGCGAACTGGACCGAGCGGGCCTGCAAGCCCGGTTGGATCCGATTGCGCGCGAACTCCAAGGCGTTTTGGAGCGGGGTTGCTCCTGCGCAGATTCCAAAGCCGCGACCTTTTGTGCGAACCTCTTGGCGTTGTATCCGGCGTTGTGGTTGTTTACAACGATCGAGGGCGTCGAGCCCACGAATAATCATGCGGAACGCATCCTGCGCTTGGGCGTGCTGTGCGCAAGAACGCCTTCGGTTGTCACAGCCCAGCAGGGTGCCGGTTCGTGGAGCGGATGCTGACGGTGGTCCAAACCCTGAGGTTGCAGAAACGTCCAGTGCTGGATTACCTCTATCGCGCGATCGTAGCTCGTCGGTCCGGCCTTCCGGCCCCGCAATTACTCGGCCAAGCTGGGGACTGAACGGTTACGGTTAAAGCAACGACCGTATCATCATTTTCTGCCATTTCTTCGAGCGAGTTCATCGTCGATCCTGACGCCGTTTCGGCTCGCTCGTCCATAACGCCGAGGTTAGCGAATGGCGGGAGCGTATTTGGATTTTATCGCCGGAAGGCGACGACGGAAATCGATGAAGTGATTCGAAGACCAGAACTTGCCATCAGCCATTGTCGAGCACGGCCAGAATTGGATTCGATTGTGTTATCTTACGAGCCGCAAACCTCCTCGGCCGATTGGACGATAGGCCGACTCCAGGCCCAATCGTTTCGCGATCGGCTTTTGCCACTCCTGCCGACCAAAGGGGCGCCCTCGGTGCACGCTTTGACGGAGCGACTCCAGCCTTCTCTGGTCGTCGGTCCGATTGACCCACTCGACCCAATCCGGCGGCCGCTCGATCGGCCACGTTGCCAACAACCAGCGCCCCGCCACCGTGCCGTTAACGGTACGCCACAAACTGGACCATCGCCATTCCTCGGCAGGCAGGACAAGTTGGGCACGCAGCGCATGGCGCTCAACATACCGTGCGATCACCCAGAAGGGCTCAGCGCTCTCCACAGGGTACGATTGATAGCAACCCTGCTCAATGTAGCCGGCCCGCATATCCCCGGTGCTCCAGCCAGCGGCGAAAGTGCGTGATCGTCAAGCGATGCATGAAGCGCGCCAATTCTCCCTCGTGCTCCGGGTACAGCAGCAAATGCCAGTGGTTCGGCATCAACGACTAGGCGCAGATCCGCATCGGCTCTGCGTGGCGCAACCCAAGCGTGAACCGCTCTAGCTCCGGCGAGACGGCGACCCAGTACTGGATTCGTTCGGGCATCATAGCCGTCTGACTCGAGGAGTTCGATGCGTTTGTTGTCACAACCGCCTTCATTAGGCTGTTGATCAAGGAGTAATTCAATGCGGAGAAGTCCGTCGGACGAGTTGAATCTCTCGTGAGGACTGCACTATCAGAACTGATCGCCACGAGGTCGCCTTATGAACCATTTTTTTTCTTTTTTTCATTTGACAAACCACGCTCCGTCGCGAAAACTAGCATCACAAATTATGGAGCCAATCTGCTTTTGATGGGCTGCTCGGCCTTGGCTACGGATCGCTGCGCGATGTACAGTCGTCGGGCCATCGCGGCGGTTCTTATTGCTCCACTTCGGCCCTGACACCCTCAGGACTCGGCTCCTCCGGTGAAAATGAACGGCAAACGCTCTCGTTGTGAAGGACCACGCGAGATCGTTGGATCATTCCGGTGTCTGAAAGACGCGCGTTTCTCCGATAGAAATGGCGTGGGGCATCGTCGATGGCGCGCAGGTGCAGGAGTTCCAAGGGACCGGTGAGCGCCAACTGTCATTCACTTCGCACACCGGCCTGGTTCCATCCGGACAATTGATTCGCACATCCGATCCCGAATCTGCGACTTTGCCGCGGACCACGATGCTTCTCCAGAGGGAGTGACTCATGTCACGATCAATGATTCACCGATGCCGGAGCCACCCACGCATCGAAATCTTGGAAGATCGAACGGTGATGAGCACCGTTTCTCCCGTCTCCATCAACCTCGGGCCGGGCACACCGCTGGCCACGACCAAGACCGAGACGCTTCCCGTCTCGATCACATTGCCGAGCGGCGGCGTAACGGACGAAGTCGATGTGATGTTGCTGCTGGATGATACGGGGAGTTTCGCCGCCTTCTCTTCGACAGTTGAGACGATTTTCAGCAACCTGGTCACCTCGCTTCAGACCGCATTGCCGGGAGTTAGCTTTGCGTTTGGCGTCTCGCGCGTGGCGGATTACGGCGGTCCCGGGGACGATTTCGACGGCGACAACTCAGGGTCGAGACCCTTCACATTGAATCAGCCGCTCGTCACGGATGCGACTGCCGCGGCAAACGGAACCACTCTCGACGCCCTGATTAGCACGGCGCTTGCAAACCACGGCATGGGAACCGGCGGTGACATACCAGAGGCGTATCTCGAGGCACTCGACCAGATCGCGACAGGTGCGGGATTCGATGGCAACGGGGATGGGAACACCACCGATAGCGGTGCCGCCGGATCATTGGGCGCTCAGACCGACCCGGGTCGACAGCGGCGACGTTCCGGCATTCTCAACAAACGTGCTGCCCACAACAGGCACGCTTGGTGGGGTCGGTTGGCGTCCTGGTGCACTGCACCTGGTGCTTTTTGCCGGCGATACGGCTCCGGTTGCGGCATTCCCGCCGGGTAGTCCGATCCCCGCGACGATCACAGGCGCCGGAGGCTCCTCAGTGCCGACCACCGCACTTGAGAACTCCGATGGACGAGTTGGCTACGTTGGCAGTGCGAAGTCGCTTGCGGCCAGCTCAGACCCCAGCGCGGTCGCCCCGTTGGGGGCGGCCACCGTGCAGCAGACGGTCGACGCCTTGAACGCCATGGGGATCCGCGTTCTGGGCATGGGGCCGAACGCCGCGCCGACGTCGGACCCCGGGCCTTCGAGCGGCCCGAGCGTGTGGGAATCTGCCATCGCCCGCCTGACCGGCGCACTTGACAGTTCAGGACAGCCGCTGGTCTTCAGCACGAGCGTTACCAACGACCAATTGACCACGGCGATTGTCGACGCGGTCACGGCCACCACGACGGCACCCGTTGACGTCGGCCTGAGCACAACAGCCTTGCCCAACGGATTGACGTTTCACGATACGCCGACGGTCGTCTCCGCCGTGGCGCTGGGTGGTACAGCGCCGTTCAGCGTCACGTTGGCCGTACCCAGCGTTCCTTTTAACGGTACGTTCGACATCCAGTTCATCGACGTTCACAGCGATGCAGTCCTCGGGGTGATCCCGGTCACGATTGACATCCCGGACTCGACGCCGACCGGGACGAGTTCAGGCCAGTCGACGACCGGCACGATCCCGGGAGTGCCGCCGACTGTAACGGCCGGCGAGCGATTGGGATTCCACTGGCGTCCCACGACTCTCGTCTTCGCCTTCAGTGAGGCGCTGGACCCAACTACGGCCCAGAACACCAAGAACTACGTCGTAGTTGGTCCAAGGGGAAACGTTGTTCCCGTCGACTCCGCGGTCTACGACGCGACCACATACACAGTCACTTTGCATCCTCACGAGCGGCTCAAGCTACGCGCCAAGTATGTCCTCACCATCAACGGCGCGGCGCCTTCGGGAGTTGCCAGCGACGCGGGTGCACTTTTGGACGGCACCGACAATGGCAGTCCAGGCAGCGACTTCGTGGCGACAGCCTTTTGGTTCCACCTCAAAGCGCGGTATTTGTCAAAGAAGAGTCAGAAATCGACACAACTGCCGAAACCCAACGCCGTCGCGGACCAAGCTCGCGCGGTTAGTATCGTGCGATCACATCGTGCTCGGTCTCATGCGCCCGTGGTCTCGACCGCGGGCTGAGTGTCGGTGCTACACACCAAGTGATACGAATTGGTGGTGGTCATACTTGGCACGGCAAGTTTTTTTCATTCATCGGAAGGTAGATCGAGTGCCTTGGAAGCCGAGTCTGCTCAAAAGTCGACCGCCAAGTGCCAACCAAGACGCTCCGACGCTAACCTCCCCAGAACTGACTCGAACTCTTGCAGGTCCTGGATGATCGCCGGCCCATCTGGTATCTCTTTCGGGTTCGCTGCCAAGTGACCTGTCCCGCTTTCTCCCTCTGTCCCGCTTCCTCCCTCCGGCCTCGATGGCCTCGCGGATCGCTTGGGCAAGATCATCGATCTCGCTCTGTTGGTTCCTCTTCGGTGGTAGCCTTCACCCATTTGTTACAGGTTCGGCGGCCACATTGGTCGTTTCGAGACTGCAGAGTTCACTCCGAGCTTATGCGGTCTCGCGCTCATGTTACGGCCCGCGAACAGGCTGGCGCTGCTTTCGAGGACGTTACCGTTCGATCTTTCGCTGGCCGGGTCACCCCGAGCCAACGTCGAATATAACCACGTGGGTAAACAGTCAATTCCCACGGCCGGACTTTCACCGGCAAGTCCAACGGCAATTATGGGCTGCGGAACAAGGGTTGCCCCCACGTCCCCCCCAAGGTTGCCCCCACGTCCCCCATGGCTTGATCGAAGCCTCCGCCGGCGCCACAGATCATCGGCGCCGGCTCGCCTTCACCGATCTTGATGTATTCCACAATACCCAGGGTCGTGTCAATCGTCTGGCTGAGACCGGCGAGGCGGGATCGTGCGCCAGATTGGTCGTGTGCGTCCGCTGAACACCGCCCCCCGGCGCGACGGCTCAGCGCGTCTCCCAGGAAGTGTATTCGGTTGTACCGGGTTCGCGGACACGTGAGTTCGTCCGTTCGATGGGCTTGAGCAGCGAGTGTGAGAAGTACCAACGTTCGTTACATCGCCGTCGGGTTTTCGTTACATCGCCGTCAGGTGTTTGCCTACAACTTGTGCTTCCCAGCACCGATTGTGGGGTCTTTGACGCTCGGATTACGGTAAATATCGTTCCACGTCGAATGGCGACGATGGCCACGCAAGAACAACGAGGAGTTTATCTGTGAACTTACACTTCGACTCAAACGTCGGGACGATCAACGCCGATTACCTGGAAGTCACGGACGGCACGCTGGCGAATTCACCGGCATTGCAGACTTGGCGAACACCACCTCGGAACAAGGTGCTGACCAAGTCTGACACGCAAATGTCAGGGGAGATCTCTGGGCCGTCGGCGGCCGAGCCGAGCGATCGTTGCCTGGTCCGGCGAATTCACGCGAATGACCAGCATGCTGCGGCCCAAATCTACCACCGTTACGCCAGGAGGTTGATGAGTCTGGTCACTAGACAATGTTCCGCCGACCTGGCGCGCTACGCGGGCGTGGAAGACATCGTCCAGTCCGTGTTTTGGATTTTCTTCCGGCGAATCAGCGAAGGTGGCTATGAAATCGAGGCCGGAGGCACTGCATGGAAGGTGCTGATGATCATCGCGATCAACAGGGTCCGCAGGGAAGCGACTTACTGTTTTGCGGCCAAGCGCGATGCGCATCGGACGATCGGTGGAGAGTTAGGTCGGCTGTCCATAGAGTCGAGAGTACGCGAGTCTCAGCCTCGGGAGGCCGATTTGGTCCGTGAGGAAATCCTCGAGCAACTGCCGTCTCGGCATCGGCTGGTGGTCAGCCTCCGGATCGATGGCTGGCCGGTCGCGGAGATCGCCGACAAAACGGGGTGGTCGACGCGCACCGTCTCGCGAGCTCTCACCGAGGCACGCGTGCGGCTGAGCGAATCCCTTCAAAAGAAAAAGAACAGGGAGTTATTTACAGATGCGTAATTCTACAGTTCTCACTGTGATCTCGGACAAGGAATTCCTTTCCCTTCTTCGGCTGCAACTCCATGACCAGGTTGCAAGGGGAAGCCGCATGATCGCGGCGAGGACGATTGAAGAAGCATGCTCTCTCTTGGAAACGGTGCGCCCCCGGCTCGTCGTGGTCGACGGTATGGGTGAGAGTGCACGTTATGATCAGTTCGCGCAGCTTCTTTGGGCCACCACGGTCCAGGCTCGTCGCATTCCCGTACTCGTCATCGCCGATCGATACTGCAGCGACCAGGCAACCATGCTCTTCCGTATGGGTGTGAGTGAATACATCAGCCGCACCCATCATCTCGACGAGCTCGGCCGAGTCTTCGCCGCCTATCTGCCGCAAATGCCCAAAGTCTCGCAATACACGTTTCCCGGCGTCACCAAGGCGGTTAAGCCTGCCAAAGCGAGAACTTCGAGGCGGGTGTCGCAAACCCGCGTCGCAAGAGCGGTCTGAAACCCAAGAATTCCAGCGTCGAGAACGCCCATCCCGATTCAGCATCGTTCCGAGCTGTTTCCGCGATGGGCAATCTCGCAACCTGGAATTAATTGATCGCAGTCGATCGGAATCGAGCAATTGAAGAAAAATGGACTTGCACGCTTCCGAACGCGAGTTCGCCAGCAGTGGAGCACTTCAGCTTGATTCGGACCTGTTGAGCCGCTTACTATTGCGCGTCAACAATTATGCGTTTTTTTTGGCACGGTTCAAAATTCTGTGGCAGACGGGTAATAGATCGTTCCGGCGAGCGGGGGCGTGAGCCCCCTGATCTCTAGGCATGACGCAGGCTTGCGTCATCAGGGGGCTCATGCCCCCCGCTCGCTAGTGTAACCATAGGCTGAACGTTTCCTTTTTTTGGCGGTTCAGATCGCCCAACTCTGTTCCTGTAAGTAGAGTGACTGACGTTGTCGTCACCTTTCGCATTGAATGGGGCACCTTCACATATTTCGTTGTGCTGGATCCTAGTCCGGGCGGACTTAAGATCTCACGCGACCCCGGTCTCGACATTTCTAAACCCAACGCCTGGAGTTTTCTGGGCGGCTGCATGCGCAATCGCCCGATTCGTCCTGTGGACCTTTCCAACGGCTGGCTGAACTCGAGAAACCACCGCCATGAAGAGTGCTTGCGCCGGTCCCGCTCTGGAGTTGTCGACGGACGATTTGAGATATCCGGCTTAATGATCCGAACAAGGAGTGAGCGTGAGGTCCGCGTCGAACCTCCCCGACTTCAAGACGCTGTTTGAAACAGGACCAGGTTCGTATCTCGTTCTCGACTCGCAACTACGGATCGTCGCGGTGAGCGACGCCTACACCCGCGACGCCAAGTCCCGGCGCCAGGATATTCTCGGCAAGGATATCTTCCAGGTTTTTTCGGGCAACCCGGACGATCCCGCGGCCTCCGGCGAGCGCAATGGCGGCGGCGCGTCGCTGGATCGTGTGCTGATCCATCGCCGGATCGATGCCATCGCCGTCCAGCAACGCCGCATCCCGAATCCCGACGAGGAACACGGCGGTTTCGAGGAACGCTTCTGGAACCAATTCAAACCATCGGCGCTGATCGCCGACCGTTCGTGGGCCTTCATCAATCGTTCCGGCATGGACGTGGCAGAGTTTTTGCGGATCGGGACGATCGGGGTCGAGCAGCGCGAGCTTGCCCTGGCTTTGGATGAGTCGGAACGGACGGTCCGCGCCGTCTCGGATACGCTCAGTGCGCACATCGCGATCCTTGATCAGGAAGGACGCATCCTCGCCGTGAACGAGCCCTGGCGTGAATTCGGGCGGCGAAACGGAGCATCTCTCGCGGCGATTTCCGAAGGGGTAAATTACCTCGCGGTGTGCGACGCGGCTGGGAGCGAGAGTCCCGAAGCCGCAACCGCTGCAACAGGTATCCGTGACGTCCTGGCGGGAAGAATCGGCGAGTTTTCCACCGAATATAGCTGCCACTCGCCTACCGAGAAGCGATGGTTCGTCGTTCGCGTCACCCGTGTCCTGGGCAATGGTCCGCGACGAGCGGTGGTCGCCCATGAAAGCGTCACGGCACGAGCAAAGGCCGAAGAGGCCGCGCTCCGCGAGAAGGAATTCAGCAACCAGGTCATCGAAACGGTGCAAATCATCGTGCTGGTGCTGAGCCCGGAAGGGCGTATCATCCAGTTCAACCGGCGCCTTGAAGAGTTAGGTGGCCGGTCTCTCGAGGAAACGCGCGGTCAGGACTGGTTCGACCTGTTTCTACCGATAAGAGATCGGGCGCAGGCGAGGACATTGTTTCACCAGGTCATCATCGAGGGGAACGCTCAGGAAAACGTCGCCCGCCTCGTGGCCATGGACGGCCGCGAGCTGGAAATCGCGTGGCATGACGTTGTGCTCAAGAATGCGGATGGCGAAGTGGAGGGGCTGCTCTGCAGCGGGCGCGACATCACCGCGCAGAAGGAGGCGGAGGACTCGCTTCTCCAGAGCGAGGAACGCTTGCGACTGGCCCTCCAGGCGAGCGGTATCGGGACCTTTGAGATCGACCTCGCGAGCGGGGAATCGCACTGGAACACGATCGAGTTCGAGCTTCTCGGGCTCGAGCCCGGCGATGCGCCCGCATGCCCTGAAACCTTCTTCCGCTCTGTCCATCCGGATGACCTGGCACGGGTCAGAGCCGAATGGGACAAGGCGCTGCGGGTCGGGGAACTCGACGCGGAGTGTCGCATCGTGCGTGCCGACGGTCAAGAGCGATGGTTGGCGGCGAAGGGCCGGTTTGCTTTCGCCGGCAAGGCGATCGAGTACCCTCCGGAGAGCGGGGAGCGGCCATCGCGGTTTCTCGGTGTGACCTTTGACATCACCGAACGCAAGCAGGCCGAGGTGGAATTGCGGGCCCGCGAGGCCCAACTGCGTTCATTCGTGCAGCAAGCCCCGGCTGCCATCGCCATGTTCGATCGGAACATGAATTACCTCGCCGTCAGCCAGCGTTGGACCAGTGACCATGGTCGAGGCCACCGCGATCTTGTCGGACTCAACCATTACGTTGTTAATCCTGATATCCCGGACCGGTGGATTGACATTAACCGGAGGGGCCTAGCGGGTGAAACCCAGACCAGCGACGAAGATTTGTGGGTGCAAGCGGACGGGACGAAAGTCTGGCAGCGCCGGGCGGTGAGCCCGTGGCTGGATGCCAACGGGACGATCGGCGGCATCATGATCATGTCGCAGGACATCAGCGCCTGGAAGCGCTCCGAGGAAGCGCGTGAGCGACCGTGAAGCCCGCCTCGCGGCCATCCTCAACACGGCGGCCGACGCGATCATCACCATCGACGATCACGGCGGAATCCAATCGGTCAATCTCGCCGCCGAACGCATGTTCGACTATGCGGCCGCCGAGATGATCGGCCAGAACGTGAAGATGCTCATGCCCGCGCCCTACCAGGAGGAACACGACGACTACCTGTCGAGGTACAGCCAAACCGGGGAGAAACACATTATCGGCGTCGGTCGTGAAGTCGTGGGTCGCCGCAAAGGTGGATCGACCTTCCCCATGGAACTGGCGGTGAGCGAGGTGGGAGATCGGAAATTGTTCACCGGAATTATCCGCGACATCAGCCGAAGAAAGGACCTGGAGCGCGAGATCGTCGAAATCGCGTCTCTCGAGCAACTGCGGATCGGCCAGGATCTGCACGACACGGTAAGCCAGGAACTTAGCGCGATCGGCATGATGGCCGATGACCTGACCGAGATTCTGCAGACGAATCCCGTCGGAGGGAGCAAGATTGCTGGAGCGAATCGTCCAGGGAACGAGGCGCAGCCGGCAACAGCTTCGAGCCGTCATGCACGGGCTGATCCCCCTTGCGATCGAGTCCAACGGGCTCATGTCCGCACTGTCCGACCTTGCCATCCGCGTCCAGCAGGAGGGAAAACTGACATGCGTGTTCGACTGCCCGGAGCCGATCATGGTCGCGGATAACCTCATCGCGATTCATCTCTATCTCATCGCCCAGGAAGCAGTCCACAACGCCATCAAGCACGCACATGCTCGGACCATTCACATTTCCGCGGAGGCAGATCATTTCCTGGTCGTACGCGTGCACGACGACGGAATCGGCGTACCCGACTCGAAAGCCACGAGTTACAGCGGCCTGGGCCTGCGGATCATGTCCAATCGTGCCTCCATCATCGGAGGGTCTTTGACCATCGAGCGAGTGCAGCCAACTGGTACACTGCTCACGTGCACTTTGGCGAGGTAAAACAATGACCCGTAAAAGCACCGGTCAGCGAGCGAAAGTCCTGATTGTCGATGACCATCCCGCCATCCGCGAGGCGCTGGCTTTTCGGATCGACCGCCAACCCGATCTGGAAGTTTGCGGTGAGGCCGCCGATATGAGCGATGCCCTGCTGCTGCTCGAGAGTCAACATCCCGACGTGGCCATTGTTGATATCTCCCTCAAGACTGGCGATGGCCTTGATCTGATCAGGCGAATCAAGGACCGCGATGATAGCGTTCGACTGCTGGTTTGGTCATCGCACAATGAGTCTGTCTACGCGGAGAGAGCACTGAGCGTCGGGGCTCTAGGTTTCATCAGCAAGGATCAGGCAACGGAAAAGATCGTTGAGGCCATCCGGCGAGTACTGACAGGGAAGGTATACTTGAGCGAGGCGATGGCCGAACGGATGCTTCACCGCGCCGTAGGTGGAAGCCCAGAAGGAGTGGCGCGTTTGCCGCTTGAGGTGCTTGCGAATCGTGAGCTAGAGGTCCTTCGTCTCGTCGGCCAGGGCGTGACGACCGCGGAGATTGCCGGACGACTGCACGTCAGCGTCAAGACCATCGGAACCTACCGCGACCGCATCCGGGAGAAACTGGACCTGAGTGACGGTAGGGAACTTGCTCAATATGCCACGCAGTGGTTGATGAATCTGGGTTAAAACGCGGTTCTTCCCGCGTTCAGCTTGTCCTACACACATCTCCGAAACACGTTCACGCCAAGGTATGGACGGCCTTTTGTGTCTTCCGCTCGGCTCGCTGATCAGACGTGGCATTGAACTCCGTTGAGTTGGCGATTTCGTTCCCCTAGCCTCGCCCAGTTCATGTCCGCCCGGAATCGCTTCGGGCTTGGACGGCGCGGCCCGGGATGACATGGGCGGGCGAGTCAGCCGGGTGCTGGCGGGACGCTCGGGTCTACCGGCTGGACAGCGGGCGACGCGGCCCGGATCTTGGGGCCGAGCATCATTGCGGCGACGAAGAAGGCGAGCGCTCCGGCTGTGAGCAGAATGCCCTGGAGGGAAGGCCAGACGGCCGCGACGAGGGTAATGGCCATGATCGCCGCGGCCGGCGAAACGACCCCGCCCAGCGCCAACCAGAAAGGCATCAGCGTCACCGCGCGCGTACCGATGATGACGAGCGCGATCCCGGTTGCGATCAGCACCGCAGGGCCGAGTGCGATGTACTCCTGGGCGAAGTACATGAGCGGGTAGGCTCCTGCAAATGTGCCCACGGTGAAGAGTAGCATCCAGAGATCGAACCGGGTTACCGATGCGGCGCGGACGATCAGCCCGACCAATAGCCCGAAGACGGTTACACTGAGCGGGCCCAACCAGGTTAACTCCCCGAGCCGATCGATCGGGGCGATCCCCAGCACGTCCACGCGGACCGGCTGACCAAACAAGAGCCGCTTGTAATCCCACGTGTACGTGGTCGTGCCGGACGAGCGCGACAAGCTCGTCGGCTGGAGGGATAGCTCCAGCAGCCGCACGTCAGACCCTTTGGCGGCCAGCGACACCTCGAAGTGGTCCAGGATGCCGCCGGGCGGGACGGAGAGCTCGAACAGCCCCTTGCCGACGGCCGTGTACGCCACTACTAACGCGGTCGGGTTGGCAGACAACGGCCCGCGCCACACGAGCTTCCCGTTCCGGAGAGCCACCAGTTCGCTGATCTTGCCGCCAGCCGTCACCGACAAGTCGGCCAGGGAGATGATCTGCGGCGGCAATGGCAACTCGAGCTCGCAGTCGCCTACCTCCTTCGGCGGGCTCACTGCCTCGACCTGCCGTTGAACCGGGCCTCGTAGATCGATTCCGGCGCGGCCGTGCCGATACTGAGCCGCGGGCTGAGCACAACGTTGGCTGTGAACGTCTGAACCCGTGCCGGTGGCGGCAGGACGGCGGGCGCGCCGGCGCCTCGGCGCGCGACCTGTGCCAGGTTGGCTCTGTGCCATTTCCTTCGCGAACCCGGCTTGAGATGTATTGGCCAGTTGGGCTCTCCTGGCCGCATTCTCGCGCCTTACTGCACCGCCGGGAGCACGAGCGCGATCATGATCGCGATGATGGCGACGACAACCAGCAGCTCGATCAAGGTAAACGCGCGGCGAAGTGGGAGCATCGAAGAGCCCTCAATCGTTCCTGGACCCCGTGCCCGTGGCTTCGAACGATCGGCTACGATCCGGCCTTTTGCACGCAACGGCATGGGGATTGGTGCGTGAGCGCGGGAAATGAAATCAGAATTCCTGGCCGTTAACATCCGGGACGACGCTTAAGCTAATGCGGCCTCCGGCTCTTGCCTTGGCCACAGCGTCCGTGAACTGCTTTTGGTTGGCGATGCGCATCAGACTCCTCCAGCGCTTTGGAAGAATTAGGCCATTCGTTGTTGCACGCGAAAGTCTGCGCATTCCAGCCTCGCACACTCCCAAGCTTCGCCGATCTTCATTCTGAAATCAACTTGTCGATCGCGGTCGGAAACGGATCCATCTATCGCGGCCAGGTTGAGTCACCGGCGTCGTTGCCGCGTGAAGCTACGGTGCGAAATCCGGTTTCAGTTCATTTATCGACCGCGGAAAACGAACTGCCACCGAATGTCCACGGGAAAATGAACTGTCACCGGATTTCCCCGTGAAATCTTGGTATTTTCGTATCTAAACGCAATATCTTCCGATTTCATCGACGGTTCGCCGAACTCGGGATCGATTTCCTTTCCGAGACTTGACATCGATCAACAGTGAAGTTACAATTTTTGTAATCTGTCACTGACGCGGTCGCCATTGGGCCGACCGGTCGGCACAGGATCGGGAGAAATCCAATGGAAATGCGACGCTTGGGAATCAATGGCCCGACCGTTTCGGCGGTGGGGCTGGGATGCATGGGGATGTCGGACTTCTACGGCCCGGCGGACGAGGGGGAGAGCCTCGCGACCATCCACGAGGCGGTCGATCGCGGGGTGACGCTGCTCAATACCGGCGACTTCTACGGGATGGGGCACAATGAACTCTTGATCGCGCGGGCGATCGAGGGGCGGCGGGATCGCGTCTTCCTCTCGGTGAAGTTCGGGGCGCTCCGGACGCCGAGCGGGGCGTTCATCGGTTTCGACGCCCGGCCGGCGGCGGTCAAGACTTTCCTGACCTACACGTTGAAGCGACTCAAGACGGACTACGTGGACCTCTACCAGCCAGCCCGCGTCGACCCATCGGTCCCGATCGAGGATACGGTCGGCGCGATCGCCGAGATGGTCCAGGCGGGATATGTCCGGCACCTCGGCTTGAGCGAGGCGGCGCCAGCGACGGTCCGGCGGGGCAGGCGGTCCACCCGGTTGCGGCCCTGGAGACGGAGTATGCAGTCCTGACTCGCGAGGTCGAGGCCGAGACGCTGCCGACGCTCCGCGAGCTGGGGATCGCGACTGTGGCTTACGGCGTCCTGTCGCGAGGCTTGATCGGCGGCCCGGCACGGGGGCTCGGGACCGCGGGGGATAGTCGGGCTCACTTCCTCCCACGCTTCCAAGGAGACAACCTCGCCGCGAACGCGAAGCTGGTTGACGCCCTGAGTGCAATCGCCCAGGAGAAGGGGGCGACCGCGGCGCAACTCGCCATTGCTTGGGTCCTCGCGCAAGGCAAAGATATTATACCGCTGATCGGGGCCAGGACCCGGAGTCGGCTTGCCGAGGCGATGCCCGCGCTCGACCTGGAGTTGACCGCCGAGGACCTGGCGCGGATCGACGGGGCCTTCCCGGTCGGCGCGGTGGCCGGCGACCGGTACGACAAGCACGGGATGGCTATGGTCAACGGCTGAACGCAGACCGCCCCAACCTTCCGCCCGGGATTCGCATGGCTCGCAGCCGCTCTATCGATACCACCGACGCCCAGCGCCAGCGAATCATGGATGCCGCCGAGGTGGTGATCCGCCGCCACGGGCCGGGCAAGACCAACGTCGTCGACGTCGCCCGCGAGTTGGGGCAGAGCCACGCCAGCGTGTATCGCTACTTCGCTAGCAAGGCCGAACTGCTTGACGCCCTGGTCGAGCGCTGGCTGGCGAGGGTGTCAGAACCACTGGAGCCAATCGCGCGGAGCAACCGCTCCGCGGCCGACCGGCTCCGGGAGTGGCTGATGGCGCTGTTCCGAGCCAAAGTTCGCAAGGTCACCGCCGATCCCGAGCTGTTCTCCACCTACCAGGCGATGGCCGCCGAGTTTCCCAACGCCGTCGCTCACCACCTCGCCATGCTGGACGAGCATGTCGCGGCGATTATCGCCGATGGCGTCGCGGCGGGAGAGTTTCCCCCGGACACCGACCCCCGCCGGGCCGCCCGCGCCATCCTCAGCGGTTCGCTCCGCTTTCACCATCCGACGCTGCTGGCTCAAGTTCCGGGACCGCCCGGCGAGCAGGAAGCCGAAGATGTTTTCACCCTCCTTGTCACGGGACTCAAATCGGGAGTGCGGTAAAGAAGCGACCGAAACGCTTTATGCTCTCAGCCTCTCGACCATTTTGACGACGGAGGTTGTTGGGATGATCCGCTGCAACTAAATGGACTTGCGTGATTTCGTGACGCCGTCGTCGTAGGGTGCTCCGCGAGCACCGTTTTTTTCTTCATGCGCAGGGCTGGCCTAGGTGCTCACAGAGCACCTTACAAACACGTGAACCGACCCAAAATCACGCAATGCCATTTAGCTTCAGCGACGGAGAACCTGTCGGCAGGGTGGTTTGCGGAACAGGTCCCGTGTAAGCTATGGATTAGAGATCAAAGTGGTCGGCTGCGACCTACTCGATGAGAAGGATGCGCCGTGCGTTTTTCGATGCGATCATTGATGACCGTTGTCGCGCTGTGCGCGGTCTTCCTGGCCCTCGTCGTGCAAGCACCCTTTATTGCTATCGTGGTTGGGCCTCTCATCGCGTCGGTCTTAGGTCCGATACCTCGCGACCCTGCCTAAGACTTTTCGTCTGCGTGCGGATCGAAGCGCCAGAGCAAACGCCTTGGGGTCGAAGACCGCTCGACGAAAAGCGCCTTGAGGCGCCTCGATGTGTTGGTGGACTACAGACCAGGCGAGGAAGAGGCCCTGGCGACGACACCCGCACGCGAATGGTTCGTTACTTTGCGGATTCAGACAGCTCGGGCCGGCGTCGGGTTCGCATTGTTCCTCGGCCAGCTCGGCTCGGTCATGACGTTCGTGCCTGGCTATCAAGCCGAATGGTTCGGCGTCGCAGGCGCCGGAGCCTTGACAGGGCTGTTGTCCCCAACGAGGTGGGTGCGCGTCCTTGCCGTAGCGCGGTGGTTTGCCTCGCAGGACTGTCGTGGGACGGCTAGCTTCAGGGGCGACGGTATCGAGAACTTCAGAGGCACTGGGCCGAAATCCCCGACTCCCCGTTAACTCCATCCCGCCTCCCGCCCTGATCCCGTTCGTGCGCCTCGGGTAAAGTATTCATCACTGATTGCCATTGGGTAACGTAATCCGGTGAGGCAACGCGCCCGAACTCCTTCCCTGACGCATCACGGGTTTGCATTTGGCGTCGGGAATTTGCGGCACAATTAGCAACTTGGCCTAATTCCACCAAGTGCTCAATCACTTTATCCGCAGTTTTTGAGACGTTAACGAATTTGCAGTTAAACATATATGTCAAATTATGGTACGTCAATATATAATGGAAATTAGCGACGAGTATCTTTTTGACGTGTTGCCACTTCGCAGGCTGCGCAAAACCCCCCAAGACTCGTTTGTTCGCTGTCGGCTTCGGGTAGGAATCACAAATCCTGATCAAGTTGATTGTCTGGCCAGGAGAATGAACGAGCGAGACGAGAACCTGCTCGACAATCAAGGCGATGGCTGTGACCGTCACGGCGTACGGCTCAAGACAATGCCTTATCCAGGAGCGTCTCGCCGGGTTTGTTTCGACGCGTCACGTGGCGAATCGCGTGCCAGTTTGGCCTGATTCTGAACTGATGGGCCGGATGCACACACCGGCGAGCAATCCTCCCGGGAAAGCCGGGGCGTCGGCAAAAGTTGAATCCGTAAGTATTCGCGATTGTGCATCACAAACGGTGTTCGGCGACGCCACTTTCGATCCGGGGTGGGTCGATCGGGTCGGGCGATCGATCGCGGAAAAGGAGCTTGAAATGGCGGAGACAGTCTTCAAGAAGGGGCCGTTCATCGGCTTCAGCGTTCATGATGCGTTTGCGGTCGCTGCGAATCAGGAGACCGCAGTCGTCTTCGACCTCGGCTCGATCTCCTGGCCCAACCAGTTGCAGCCGACTCCGATCCCCCTCGGGCCGTATCAACCCGGTCAGAAAATCACCGGTCCGGTCCAGTTCAAGGCCGACGTGCTGATCTTGCTGTACACCGAGCAGGAAACCAGCGCGTTTCTCGAGGTCTTCACCGGGAACAAGGACTGGTCCGCGTCGCGATGGAATACGTGGAACCCGTACGGTCATAACTTCGCGCAGCTCGCGAACATCATCGAGGGGATCGGCGGCGATGCGGCACTCAAAAATGGTTCCTTCGGCTATCTGAACGCCATGCAGATCGGGGGCCAGAACGTCGCGATTTACAAGACGGAACTGCATGCGAAGGTCAATGGGAACAAGCTTCCCGTCATCCCGGTGATTCAGCAGCTCGTAACCGAGCTGGCACCGTCGCTCGTCCTCAGCACCGGTACGGCCGGAGGCATGGGCAGCGTGTTGAACTGCGGCGACGTCGTCGTTACGAACAGTGCGCGATTCCGCGTGAGCACCTCGTATCCGACCTATCCGGACATCAACACGCTCAGCCAGAACAACACGGCGCTGGAGAACGCGATCGCGGTCAATGACACGTATCTCCAGTACGCGGCGGAAAACTTCACCAAACTGACATTACCCGCGCTGGCGGAATGTTACGGAAAGTTCGCGAGCCGCGCGGGTTACTCGTTCTTGAAGAAGAATCTCGACCCGCCGTCGATCTATGTCACAGGGAACAATCCAGTGCCGGGAACGGAGCCGATGACGGTCGTCTCGGCCGACTTCCTGTCGGTCGACGACACCAGCAACGCGGAAGGACTGGAGGCGCTCGGCATCGTGAATGAAAACGACGACGCCTACGCCTTCTTCGCCATCAGCCAGATGCCCGGTGGCAGCCGGCCGGCGTGGCTCTCGGTGCGCAACGTTTCGGACCCACAAGTGTCGGTGCCGCCGATCCCGGTAGGCACTACGAAAAGCCAAGTGATCAAGGAGTTGAGCTCGCTCGCCGGTGCCATCTTCGGCGTGTATGAATACGTCACGACGATCAATAGCGCGTTCGCCTGCTGGGCGATCGTGGCTGGCAACGCAACTCCCGCTCACGCATCCCGAGTCTCGAAGAGGTCTCACGCGTAGCTGACGATTGCGACCAACACGGCGCGAACCCCGACTACCAAAGTCATCGGCGGTGGCGACTATGCCGCTCAGAGCGGAGGGGATGCCAGGGAACCACCAATGCAGACATTCCGCGCTCCCAGTATCCAGATGACACATTTGCCTCAGCGACCATTACGGTGCGCGGCCGCTGTCTGAACGTGGGCAGGACTGCGGTGGCTCATTTTGTCACAAATCGTTGCGGCGCCCGCTCCTGCGGTCCGCCTGAATCGCATGAGAATTGAGGGCAACTTGAGTTGCAAGGTCGAAGTCCGGTATTTTAAGGCGAGTGAATTCCGCATGCCGATTCGAGCGACTTCGTCGGTCCCGGGACGGGGCTGGACTCGATGCGGGTTCCCGGAAACTAAACTCGGGATCCACTCAAAGGACCACGGACATGGCCAGGCCTCGCGTATACTTCGACATCAGCATCGACGGCAAGCCCTCCGGACGCATCACGTTTGAACTGTTCGACGACGTCGTGCCCGAAACCGCGGAGAACTTTCGCGCCTTGTGCACGCACGAGAAAGGATTTGGCTACAAAGGATCCTCGTTCCACCGCGTCATCCCCCAATTCATGCTCCAGGGAGGCGACTTCACCAATCACAACGGCACTGGTGGCAAGTCCATCTATGGAAATAAGTTCAAGGACGAAAACTTCAAGCTCAAACACGACCGGCCGTTCCTCCTATCCATGGCCAATGCCGGCCCAAACACGAACGGCTCGCAGTTCTTCATCACCACCGTCGTGACCAACTGGCTGGACGGTAAACATGTCGTCTTCGGCGAGGTGACCGAGGGTTCGGACCTGGTCAAGAAGATCGAAGCGATCGGCACCGCAAGCGGGAAACCGCAGGCAAAGGTCGTGATTGAGAGCTGTGGCGTGGTTTGAATCGAGTCGCATGAGATTGGGTTAATACTCTCGTCCATGGTCGTGGATAGCAAAAACCCGTGGAGCGGGTTTCCTAACCCGCTGGTTCCCTCCTTGACGCACCCAGGCGGGTTAGGAAAACCCGCCCTACACCAACAACGACTGGTTTCATTCGCCATTACGACCGTAAACGCAAACGTCGACGTCCGCACGATCTTGAACTGGAGGCAAACCCGTGATCGCGCGTCTTCTCCCGCGGCTGACGACGGCGGTGGCCGCATTCGGTCGTGGTTTCGATCGGCGTCTTCATCAGGATCGGGTTCGGGGGCATTCCCGGTACCCAGTCTGAGCCGACCCAGGCCTCGCAGGGAGGAAATGGTGAAGACGCAGCTCGAAGCCCGTGGGATCAAGGAGAAGGCCGTGCTGGTGGCGATGCGGAAAGTCCCACGGCACCGGTTCGTGCCGGCTCTCTGGCGGGGGCGAGCGTACGAGGACGGCCCGCTGCCGATCGGAGAAGCGCAGACGATTTCCCAGCCATACATCGTTGCGTGGATGACCGAGCTGATTGAGCCGAAGAAAGCGATGCGCGTGCCTCGAGATCGGGACCGGTTCTGGCTACCAGGCCGCCGTGCTGGCTGAATGCGTCGCCGAGGTCGACACGATCGAGGTCATCCCGGAGCTGCGCCTTAACGCCGAAACCCTGCTTCGCGAATTGGGCTATCGCAATATCCGCACCCGCATCGCCGATGGATACGCAGGTTGGCCTGAGCGTGCCCCTTACGACGCGATCCTCCTGACCGCCGCCCCGCCGGATGACGTCCCGAAGCCGCTGCTCGATCAGCTCAAAGTCGGTGGCCGGCTGGTGGCGCCAGTCGGTCGCCACGACCAACAACTCGTGCGGATCACACGAACCGACACGGGCTTGAAACGTGAGGTGCTGGCGCCGGTGCAGTTCGTCCCCATGACCGGTAAAGCTCAGGGCCCTCCATGATTGATTGCGCCCGACGCCGTATGGTTGAACCGCCGGTCACTTAAGATAACGGTTTCGAGTCGACCACCGCATCAAGTTTCCGTTGGCGCACGGACGTGCACTGCGAATCATCTAAATTCTTCAAAGAGAATGACTTAAGTCAAGAACTTCCGATCGTCGCCGACACGGTCATTTTCATCTCCATTTCCGCGCGAATAGATTTCGACGATCGAGCGTCAATAAACAAGGAATTGTCGCATCAGCAGAGCTCCGAGCGAAGTGACTGGGGCTCCTCGTGCATCTGATCGACACACGGCGACCTCTGATCGATGGACCGGGTGCACCGGGCACCGGACTTCCCAGTCATCGCCAAGGTCGTCGAGTCCATAATTGTGAGAGTCTCTCACAGTCGAACGCCTACTCGTGGTCCCAACGCTTATTAGTCCACCATGTCGGCTTTCGACCGGTCCGCAACGGAGTCATCTTTGAGGTTTTGGTCCTTGCCTTCTTGATCACAATTTGGAAGAGAGGTCAACTCCTATGAGTCGGTTGATTCGTTTGTTTTCCGTATTCGCCATGGGCAGCGTCTTGATGTCGCAGCCACTGTCCGTAACGGCGGGTGATGGTCCTGACGACCAATCGCCTCCGAAAACCGACAGCGCTCAAGCCAAGACCAGTCAGTCGCAATCGAAAGCGGAGCCGGCCGTTCCGGAGATCGGCCTCCTGGACGCCGCCAAGCAAGGTCTCATTTCCGTGCAAGCGGAAGGAATCGGCGATGGTCGCATGACCATGACGCTCAAGAACCGCACCAATAAACAACTGCACGTCATTCTACCTCCCGGTATCATTGCCCAGAGTGCCACCGGCCAGTTTGGTGGCATGGGCGGCATGGGCGGAGGTATGGGTGGTATGGGCGGTGGCATGGGTGGTATGGGTGGTGGTATGATGGGTGGCATGGGTGGTATGGGCGGTGGTATGGGCGGTGGCATGGGCGGCATGGGCGGCGGTGGAATGTCGGGTGGTATGGGCGGTATGATGGGCCGGCCTCAAACCATGCCTCCCACGATGGGTATGATGATGCTCGCCCGCATGATCATGTACTTCTGCGGCGATCCTTCGAGCTGGGATCAGCGCAGCTTGATGATCGGCATGATGGGCGGCATGGGTATGGGCGGTGGTATGGGTGGTGGCATGGGAGGCATGGGAGGCATGGGTGGTATGGGTGGTGGTGGAATGCGGTCCGTTCCTGCCACCGACCTACCGTTCGCCTTGCTCAATCCCAAACAAGTCCGGAGCTTGCCGACTCGGTTGGTCAGCGTGACACGGCCGGACGCCGTGGCGGGCTTGAGTTTCCCCGAGAAAGGGGAGGCACTCAAGATCGGCGACATCTCCCAGATCAACGACAATCCTTTAGTACAGAAGGCGCTCAAACGGCTGGCGGCCAACACGGCTCCCACCACTCTCTCGCAACTGGTGATGTGGAACTTGGCCGCCGGTCTGGAGTGGGACACGATCAGCCAGCTTTCGCAACAGTGGGCGAACCGTTATGAGCTGACCCTGGCCCGGGATTTCGTGGACCATCTGGATACTTTGCCCGAGGGTGAAACGGGTCGATTACTCTTCCAGATTGACGGGTCGGATGAGGCGACCAAGTCGATGGCAGTCGAGCTGAACAACGCTTTGAAGGACAAGCTGATCCTCGGTCTGGTCTCCCAGATTGGAGTTCCCGTCCAGCCGGAAGGGCCCGCCGTCGCCTGCAAGGTTCGCTTGACCGAAAAAGAAGCCTCGGTCCAGATCACCTGCACCGATCCTGCCGCGCGAACTTGGCTCCCATTCGGTAAGTTCTCGCTACCCTTGGTACGCGACAAGGACAAGCTCGACGTCGTTCGGCTCGCTGATTCCTTGGCAGAGGGAATGTTGAGCAGGCTCGTCCGAATCCAGTTGGGCAAGGGCACCAAGGACACCGGTAAGCTGATGTACCCGGTCAAGATCGAGAATTATTCACCCTTGATCCTGAATGGAGTGGCCGTGGTGGGAACCACCAGCAAGCCGGATGAGATGCCCAAGGTCCTGTCCATGATCTGCATCTCGCCGCGTAAGAGCATGACGGTCCCGGCCAGTGACGAGGTTGTGCGGACGCTTGGGCTGAAGAAGGGCATCAAAGTGGTGGCACTCAACCTGAGCGGGCTCTGAAACGCAATCGCAGTTGGTTGAATCCACCTGGATCAGATCAAATCATTTTGACCGCCCCGGGCGATTGGTTCGCCCGGGGCGGTTTTATTTATTCTTGGGCGTAAGCCACGCGCCAGACAGTTCCCGAGCCATCGTCGGTCACGAGCAGGCTGCCGTCCTTGGCGACGGTGACGCCCACCGGCCGGCCCCAGACATTGCCTTCAGCGGTGACGAAACCGACCAAGAAGTCTTCGTACTCGCCGGTCGCCTTGCCATCCTTCATCGGAATTCGGATAACCTTGTAGCCGGTGCGGCGGCCGGTTCCACGACCCGTGCTCGGCGGCAAAGGCATCCAGGCGATACTCCTTGGGGAACTGTGCACCGGTGTAGAAGGTCATGCAGAGAGACGCCGAGTGCGACTGCACCAGGACGTCGGGCACGATCACTTTGTCTTTGAGCTCAGGGTGCTTTCCCTTGTGGCGTGGGTCCTGGTGGGGACCTAGGTAGTACCAGGGCCAGCCGTAAAAGCCCCCTTCCTCGACGTGGGTCACGTAGTCGGGCACCAGGTGATCGCCCAGCACGTCGCGCTCGTTGACCGACGCCCAGACCTGGCCGGTCTCGGGATGGATCGCCAGACCGACGGCATTCCGGATGCCCCAGGCGAAGATTCTCTCATTCTTGCCGTCGGGGTCGAAGACCAGGATATCCGCGCGCCGTTGCTCAGCCTGGCCGTCGCTCACATTGGATTGTGACCCGACCGAAACGAGCATACGCTTGGCGTCCTTCGAGAAGACGACGTCGCGGGTCCAGTGTCCACCTCCGCCCAGCCGGCCGCCGCCGCTGGGAATATTGGGGACGAGCATCTGGGGCTCACCTTGGGCTTTGGTGTCACCGTCCTTGTAGTCGAACCGGACAACGCTTCCGGTATTCCCGACGTACAAGTGGGTCGGTGCGGCCGGTGACGGCGGATAAAACGCCAGTCCGAACGGCTGGCGTAGGCCGCTGGCGAAGACGCTGACCGTCTCGGGCTTGCCGTCGCCGTCGGCGTCGCGGAGAACCTTGATGCGGCCGGGCATGCTCTCAGCGACGAAGATGTCGCCGTTCGGGGCGGTGATGATCTTGCGCGGGTTGTTCAGGCCGGTGGCGAACTCGGTGACCTTGAAGCCCTTGGGAGCGCGCGGCCACGCCCCTTCGGGTCGAGCGGCTCCACGCGGGAAATTCTGGGCCGAAGGCGTATCAAATGGCGGGGGCAGGTCGTCAAGGGTGAGTTTGCGGCGGATGCCAGGCGCATCGGTCGTCCAGTCGCCGAGCGCGTCTTTGCCCGTAGGACAGGAACACTCGGCTTAGCGTCGTCCGCTCGTGCCGAGGACGAAGACAAAAGCACATAGAATGCTCGCCGGATGCCAGTACCGCGAGCGAAGTTCGGGAAAAGCTGCTGTTGGTCATGAGGTCCTTTCCGATGACGATTTCCGAGAGACAGTCACGAATTCCATCAGTGTTGCCGATGGCTTAGCCGCCGACACCGGGCCCGACAGCTTCAGGGATGGTCGGCACGAATAAATGGCGGCCCGTGCCGCGCCGCGCAGTCGGGCCTTTGGCGGGTTTCATCCAGGATAATCGGGATCGAGGCTGGACGCCTTACCTCATCCGGCCGCCAAGCGGGGCTATTGAGGGGGCGATAAGGGTTGGTCTTGCCATGCCTACTCATTCATCCCGATTGTTTGGCGGGATGGTCCCTCGCTTCGCAAGGGAAGACATGACGGCGAGTGCGCAGCAAGAATCTTTCCGGGTCGTCGGACCGGCAGACCGCGTTCGGCTTTATCGGTTGATCATCGATCATTCCGTTTTGCTCGCTCCGGCGGTCGCCATTTTCGCCAGGGCGGGAACCGTGGCCAGGATTTTCTCGAGGAAATGGGGGGAAGATAGGTCTTGATCAACGCGATGGCCTTGGGAATGAACGCCTCGATTTGCTCGGGAGTGAAACCCAGCTTGGATAGAGCGGCCAGCAGGGAAGCGCCATCCGCGGCCTTGCTCCCCAAGAGCTTGCCCGCCAGGTCGGCGACGACTTGCAACAAGCCGCCCGATTCTGCCGCGGGCGATGACGAGAATTTCTCCAAACTCCCTCGGCGCCGGGATCGTCGCCGTGAGCTTGTTGAATGTCTCGTCTCCCACCTCTTTCTTGAGAAAGTTGAGCAGCGCTCCAAGTCCCTGGTGGACTAAGTCGCTCGAAATCCCGGTCTGCTCTGTTAGCGTATTGGCTAGTTCGGACATCGCATGACTCCTTCATCAATGAGTTGATCGTGGGCTGGTTGCCGGACTGTCGGCGATCGACGACGGCCGTGCGTATGTCGCAATGGGTCGCGGAAAGACCGATTCGGGCCATCGATCGCGCATTGTAAGCCGCGGACGCGCAACGGCCACTCGGTCACCTTAGTCATTGAAGAAAATCCGGGGAAGATTCTGGTTGGATGAACTTGGCCAGCTTTCCTCAACCACGACCCATTTTGGGAACAGTCCTCGCTCAACGGATTAGCTAATCACCTATGTGAGATCGTTCTTAACCAATCTGTCAAGCGGCCTTTGAAGGCGATGGCTTCCGACACGTCGTGCGAGCTTGCGTGTCGGACCCGTGAGAAAATCGGGAAATCCGGTGTCGGAAGAGCGGCTGGGGACTTTCAAAACGCCACGCATTCGACGAATCTAATCAGTTGAGCGGTCGGCGGGGCGTCTCGGTACGCTTGGTCCGAGCTGCTCACTCCTTTCCCTGGTCGAACCAATTCCGGCGGGTTCTTTTTTCGG
>CAWAAW010000080.1:0-42800 GCA_963779785.1 uncultured Planctomycetota bacterium | reverse complement strand
AGTGGCACCAAGCGGCGCTCAAGGCGAATCGTCACAAGGCTTACGAAGACTTCATCGCGGTCGCCGAGGACCTCGTTCGCCGCCGGGTGACCTCGCCACCGCACCTGGGCGTGATGGGACGGAGCAACGGGGGTTTGCTGGTGGGCAGGATGTCGACGCCGCCGGCCAGACCTCTTCGGCGCGATCGTCTGCGGATCACCGCTGCTGGACATGAAGCGTTACAGCCACCTGCTCGCCGGGGCCAAGCTGGATGGGCGAGTACGGCAACCCCGACGTGCCCAAGGATTGGACCTTTATCCAGACGTTCTCGCCCTATCACAACGTCGAGAAATCTGTCCCACTACCCCCGGACGCTCTTTACAACCTCGACGCGTTACGACCGCGTCCACCCTGGCCACGCTCGGAAAATGGTGGCCAAGATCCGCGAGCTGGGCCACGACGTCCTACTCTACGAAAACATCGAGGGAGGCCACGGCGCGGCCGCCGACAACAAGCAAGCGGCGTTCATGGACGCACTGGCATTTTCGTTTCTCTGGAAAGAACTGACGAAGTGAAGGCGGAAAGCTGTCGCCAGTCGCAACACGGTGGCCTCGAGTAGGCCGTTGTCGGATGGGTCGAGCCGCGATCCATTCGGCAAAGGCCCACCGAGAGTGCCGACGGCAACAACCACCAGTTGCGGCTTGGCCGTGTTAGCTGATTCGCGTCCCTTTTCATCCTCGACGACTTGACGCCATGGCCGATCGATCAATCGATCGAAGTGGGCGACGGTGTACCGCCAGTAGTAGAGACCACCCAAGGCCGGCACGACGATTGCGATTAGACAGGTCGCAGACCCAGAGTGCCCCCTCGCCGGTATGGAGCCCAATCCACTGCAAGGGCGGGTATGCCGCGTAATGCAGCGCGGCAGAACGTCGCGGTACGAGACGAGCGATATGTAGTTAACGAACGGCGACGAGCCCGCACCGAGGAGCACCGAGCTCAATCGGGCGGGAAGCAAGACCGGCACGGCGAGGAGAACGTCAGAAGCATGGCAAGCCGGCGCTGATACCGGTTGCAGTGGCCAGGTCCTTGGCCTGGACCGACACGAGCATCCCCCGCGTCAGGAAGAACCATGTCAACGCGGCCACCTCGATGACCACTGCGAGATATCCCAGCGGATGAATCGCCCCTGCGATCAGGCCGATCGTCCAGAGGACGACCAAAGTGGTTATGATCCAGCGCATTTGCCAGAGGGCCGCCAGCATCTTGCTTCGCAGGATGTCGTGCAGTGAGCGGCGTGGCGATGAGACTATTCCAGGTTTCGCGCCCGCTCGCCCGCAATCCCCGCAGCGGAGGCGGCTGCCGCGCCATCGCGATGAAGAACATGATCGTCGCGGTTGCAATCCGCAGAAAAAGGTTGAACTCAGTCCGCGCGATGTCGACCGGCGGATTTACCCCGTAGTCGGGCATGAAGAATCGAAATATCAAGTTCATCTCCGGTCGCTCGGCGGTGGTCAGGGCCGCGGTGTACCCATTGTGCCAGAGCTCGATGATGTGGCCGGCCGAAAAGAAGGTGACATAACCGAGCGCCTCGTAGATACACGTAATGATGATCAGGCTGAAGGCCCACGAAAGAAAGGCCACGGGCGAGGTGTGCATCTCCCTCCACAGGATCGGGTCGTCAGTGACGGGGGGCTTGGCGCAGCCGCCAGCCTGGACGAGTGAGCCGCCCGACCAGGCTGCGGCCCTCATCGCTGACGTTGATCCGATAGGCCAAGCGCAGACGAACGATTGCCCAAATCAGGAACAGAACGCCGCCAATCACTTGCAATCCGCTCATCCGAGCGACTGCGTCGATCAGTCCACTGGACGCGGAGAGTCCGCCGCCGATCTTCAGGAGCAAACCCAAGGGGCCGCTCTCCAGGAGCCAGGCATTCATGGTCAAGACGAAGCCGGGCAGTCGGATGCCGAACCGCGGAAAGATGAAGGCCACGAAGAAGGGAACCATCAGCCAGGCCATAATGCAAAGCATCGAATATCGGGCGGCGTGGCCACTGTTCCACGTGCCGGTCGAAACCCAGATCGAAAGCGATGCCAGGAAAAACGCCATGCAGACGAGACTGGCGTAGGTGAGCAAGATCAACTCGATATCGATGCTACCGAGCGTGTGCAGGAGAAGAATGAGCGGCAGGCCGGCGACAATCGTCGAGATGAATACGGCCAAGGAAGACATCAGCTTGCCGAGAACGATCTCGGCGTTGCTTAACCGTGTGGCGAGCAGAAAGTCTAGCGTGCGACGATCCTTCTCCGCGGCAATCGACATCGCCGCGGCAGTCGCGACACCGAAGATCGAGATCCCATGAAGCGACACGATCCACATGAACGATTGCCGCGCGACGGTTCCCATCAATTGCGGCGAGATCGAACCTTGCTCCCAGTAATACCAGGTCCCAAAGGTCCCCAGGACAATCGCCAGCAGCATACCCGCGAAGAACGATCGCCCGGACTGCAACTTCGCCCTGCGCGCGGCGGCCACCAACTCTCGCCTCAAGATCGGTATGATCGTCACAGTGGATTCCTCATCCCTCGTCGGATCGAATGCCCATCGATCCGGATAGCCTATCACATTTGTAAGACTGTCGACAAGAGTGGAGACCTACGTCGCTGGCGGCTATTGCCTCGCGGCGCGTTGATTGCGACAATCACACGGTGGGGATTCAGGAGGCGAGGTCGGGAACTTTGGGCGCTGGCCGTTTCGATCACGGCCTGATATTCTGGCTGAAATGGCGAATTGTGCGAGGGTCGGCCATGGATGTCCGCTATTACTCCGACCCCATCACTGGCTTACCGCACATTTACGACCATGGGGTTACCGAGGCCGAGGTCGAGTGGGTTCTGGCTCGCCCGGGCGAGGATGGGCCTTCCTCCGGCGGGACACGACAGTCCACCGGGCAAACATCAGTGGGCCGCTATTTGCGGGTGATTTACGTCCCCGACCTTGTGGGTGACGGCGTGTTCGTGGTAACTGCATATCCGCTCACGGGCAAGCCGCTCAAGGCTTACCGTCGGCGGAAGAGGAGGCGAGGACGATGAACGAGCAAAGGTTCCCACCGGGCTGGGATGAGGAGCGCGTGCGGCGATTGCTGGCTGAACTCGACAATCGGACCGAGGAAGAGTGGGTCGCAGCCGATGAGGCGGCGGCAGCAGACGGGGACGATCAGGCGGTGGTCACGGTGCCGGTAGCATTGCTGCCGGCGGTCCGTCGATTGTTGGCCGCGCACAAACCCGACTCCCCATGAATAAACCGGTTCGCTGTACTCGGGTTGGTCAGAAATAAGCGTCTTGCCGAGGCCGATAGGAAATGCCCGAAACACTGTTCGAGAAAGTCTGGAATCGCCACGTGGTCGAGGCGACCGACGAAGCGACGCTGTTGTATATCGACCGTCACCTGGTGCATGAGGTGACCAGTCCGCAAGCCTTCGATGGGCTGCGGCTGGCCGGGCGCCGAGTGCGACGGCCGGATTTGACGTTCGCCACCATCGATCACAACGTGCCGACCGACAACCAGCTCGACATCCGCGATCCTTTGTCGCGCCGGCAGATGGAAACGCTGCGCAGCAACTGCGGCGAGTTTGCCCTCACGCTTTACGACATCCAGAGCGGCCATCAGGGGATCGTCCACGTAATCGGTCCCGAGCTCGGGCTCACTCTTCCGGGGTTGACGGTCGTCTGCGGTGACAGCCACACCAGCACCCACGGCGCTTTCGGGGCGCTGGCCTTCGGGATTGGCACCAGCGAGGTCGAGCATGTCCTGGCTACCCAGACGCTGTGGCAAGGGCTGCGCCCTCATAGCTTGGGAGTCGAGGTAACCGGGCGGCTGAGTCCGGGCCTCGAGCCGAAGGACATCATCCTGGCCATCATCCGCAAGATCGGTACGGGAGGAGCGACCGGCCACGTGATCGAGTACTACGGCCCGGCGATCACGGCCCTTTCGATGGAAGGGCGGATGACGATCTGCAACATGTCCATCGAGGCCGGGCACGGCGCGGGCCTGATCGCCCCCGATGACGTGACTATTGAGTACATCACACAAGGCAAACGTCCCTTCGCCCCTCGAGGGGCGACCCTGGAAACGGCGATTGCCGATTGGAAGGCCCTGCGGACTGACGATCCCTCCGCCTTCGACCGGCACATCACGATCGACGCCGGTTCGCTAGTTCCCCAGGTGACCTGGGGCACGAATCCCGCCATGACGGTCGACGTTACCGGCATCGTTCCCCAGCCGGAGGATGTCCCGTTCGCCTCGGCCGACGACGCTCGCCGCGCCTTGGCATACATGGGACTTGAGCCTGGTACGCCGATCGACCAAATCCCTGTCGACGTGGTATTCATCGGCTCGTGCACTAACGGCCGGATCGAGGATCTGCGGGCTGCCGCCAAGGTCTTCAAGGGCCGCAAGACGGCGCCAGGCGTGCAAGCGCTGGTCGTGCCCGGCAGTGAGCCGGTCCGGCACCAAGCGGAAGCCGAGGGACTGGATCGGATCTTCCTCGAAGCCGGCGCCGAGTGGCGGCAGGCGGGTTGCAGCATGTGCCTGGCCATGAACCCCGACAAGCTTAAACCCGGCCAGCGCTCGGCCAGCACCAGCAACCGCAATTTCGAGGGCAGGCAGGGCCCCGGCGGCCGCACGCACCTGGTCAGCCCGGCCATGGCCGCCGCCGCCGCCGTCACCGGCCACTTCACCGACGTCCGCCAGCTCCTGACGTAAATCACTGGGGAATCTTGAAAGATGGATCCGTTCGTGACTCACCGCGGGCGCCTGGCACTGCTCGACTGGAGCGACGTCAACACCGATTTGATCATCCCCGCCCGCTACCTGAAGAAAGTCGAGCGCATCGGCTTCGGTCCCCTGCTCTTTGCCGATAAGCGCTACGCACCCGGCGGTGCTCCCGACGCCGGCAGCGCCGACATCCACGGCGCGGAACAACCCGACTTCCCGCTCAACAACCCGGCTTTCCAGGGTGCGACCGTGCTGGTGGTCGGGCGCAATTTCGGTTGCGGCTCCAGCCGGGAGCACGCGGTCTGGGCCGTCATGCAAGCCGGCTATCGGGCCGTCATCGCTCCCGGTAAAGGAGTGGGGTTCGCCGACATCTTCGAGTCGAACGCATTCAACAGTGGCCTGCTGGTCATCGAGCTCAACTCGGACGAATGGCAGTCGATCGCCGACGCCGTCCGAGACCATCCGGACAGCACCGAAGTGACCATCGACCTCCGCGACCAAACGGTCAAGCTCCATCGGCCCGGAAATGGCGACACCACTCAGCCTGATCCAACCTTTCACTTCGAGATCCCCGAATCTCACCGCCATCGACTGCTGAATGGGCTCGACGCCATCGCCGAGACACTGCTGCATGGACCTGCGATCCAGCGATACGAACAGCAGGCTCCGGCCTGGCTCCGGGTTCGACAGGAATCGATCTGAATTGAACGGATCAGCGCGGGGTTGGTCATGTCAGCTCGCTTCCAGCTCATCAACGGCCCGGGAGACGTATCGGCACCGGTTCTCCGAGAAGCGATTCCTTGATGCATCGTGAGAGTTCCGTGTCGCGCCAATCCCACAGCCGCTCGTGATGAACGTCGATGTCGGCGGGGAAGAAATTCCAGGTGCTCGGGAAGCAGAAAGCGCCGATCGCATGGACCATCACCGAGAGCAGAATCGTCACGGCAAAGAGAGCCATCAGTCCGCGCGAGCGATCCCAGGCCCAATCGAGTCCGCACGCCAGTAGGACACCAAACAGAGGGAAAGCCTCGCTCCAGTACCGCGGACCAAACGAGCCGCCGGCCCACCAGACCGCGTACTTCGAAAGTACGAACAGATAGGGCACCAAGGCCAAAAGGAGCCAGCGCACCAGCGAGCCAGTCGCGAGCTTGCGGACGGCCACTGGTGAGACAGCGACAGCCACCGCAACCCAGGGCGAAAAGATGAAAAGCCCTCGGTTCGGGCTCAAGAGCGTGCCGGCCATGCCCGTTCGAAGGTCGCCCGACCACGGGCCTCCCACGCCGTGGAGCTCACGGTGCTGCTGCTCCAACTGGTCCTGGCCACCGGTGATCCGTGTCGAAGTAATACTCGTTGTACCCGACCAGCGCGAGACCCAGGACGACCGGAGCCGGCAGGAACCAGGCAAGCCGTCGCGGATGCGTCCAGGCGACCCAGGCGACCACGAACAAGGCGAAGATCAGGTCGAGTGGACGGGCCACAACAAGCATCGCCGTCGCCAGGCCGGCGAGTAGCATCCGGCCCCGGGAAACCGATTGGGGATGCAAGAGTAGCATCGTGAGAGTCAGCGCCAGCGCCGCCGGTCCATGCTGCCAGAGTGCCTGACTCGCCACGCTCCAGAGGCTTGACCCGAGCGCCGTGGCGATGACAGCGGGAAACGCCACTCGGCATAAGCCCAGCCCCACCAGCAAGCGGTGGAGCGCAATCGCCACCAGCGCAGCCAGGACGGCGGCCGCTCGCTTCCCCATCCGCCGGCTCTCGTCTCGGACACGATTCAAGTCGCGATCCCATCCCGGCTCGATCCTGTCGAGAACCATGACCTGCGGAGCGATCAATGGCAGCGCCGCCAGGGCCGGCCCTACGGGGTAACGCGAAATGACATGTCCGAACGACTCTGTGACAAACACGGGCAATGGGGTGCCCCACTCCCTCAGGAGCGGCCGAAATCGGTCCAGCCGCAAGCCATCACCGCGGACGATCGCCAGCGGAAGCAAGGTGGTCGGAATCGTGTCGAATGCCCCGATTTCCCGCCCATTTGCCAGATAGACCAGCGCGATCGACGATCCCCAGGATCAATCGACGACGGCCAGCCACGCAGCTTCCCGGAGCCCACGATCGGTTCGGGCTTCCGGTCGGGGCCAGAGGCGGGACTCGTGGTCGTTGTCGTCGTCATTGTCATGGCTAGACTCGATTGCTATGTGAATGGATTTGGATCATATCCCGGCACACTAGCGACCGCAAGATGTCCGCGATGGATCCGCCCGAGGACGGAATCCCCGAGACTCCTCGCTGGACAGTCCACGCATGATTGGGGACATTTGTACTCCAACCTGTCTGGCTGATGAATGCACTTGCCGAAAAACGGGCCCGCGATGTCACACCTCGAATCAGACCGACTCCACCACGCACTTGTGCGATGTGCGTCGCGGGCCGTCCCCTGGTCCGGGTAGTCTATCGGTCCGCGTCACCTCGTTACGCGAACAAGGGCGACCTCCTCACCGGCGTTGGCAGCAAGACTGCGGGTGCTCGCTGGAACTCCTCCGAAAAGTTTCCCGACCATCTACGCGAGTCTCGATCCGCACACGGCGCTCGACGAAGTCCTTGCCCATTTCCGGTATTACAAGATCCCGATCGGGGCCGCGATGCCGCGGGTGACGGTTTCGGTACGGGTTCGCCTCGGGACGAGTTTTCGACCTCACCAACGGAAGGATACGCTCCACCCTCCGCGTCTCCGAGCGTCGGATGCTGGATGAGCCATGGTGGGAAGAGCAGAAGGCGGTAGAGAGCGCTTACACAGGCCTTGGGACGCCTTGCCCACGAGCTTGGTTGGGAAGGGCTCCTGGTCCCATCGGCTGCAATGAAAGGAGGGACGAACCTCATCGTCTTCCCGGCGAATCTATCCCGGCGAAGTTCCTTGGAGATCATCAACGCGGGTGACCTGCCGCGCCTAGTCTAGGAGTTATGCAAATCTGCATGCAGATCTTTGACTTGGCCGCCAGTCGCTGGCACAATGAGAGTTGGGAGGCCCATATGGCGACAAAGAAGAGGGTGGCTGCGAAGACGGTGAACGCGAGGGGCGCTGCGCCCCGCCCAACGCAGCCGTTGTCCGTCAGCACGGTCCGCGGCCGACTTGGGCTCAGCCGCAGGATGTTCTCCCGACTCGCCGGGTTCTCCGAGCGCGCCATCGCCAACTGGGAGAGCGGGAAGCCCGTAAGCGAGCCAGGGATTCGGCGGATCAAGGAGCTGGATCGTTTCCGTGATCGACTCTCCGAAGTCGTGGCGGCGGATGCCATCCCCAGTTGGCTTGATTCCCCGAACCAGGCCTTCGAAGGCCTCAAGCCCCTCGAGGTCATTGAGCGGGGCGAAATCGACCGCCTGTGGAATATGATCTTCTACTTGGAGTCCGGCGTCGTGAGCTGATTTGGCGGCGATCAGCGTTTCGAGCAGGTTGTAAAGATCGCGCTCGATCCGATCCGCTTGCTCGGGCCCGATCGCCAACCGAACCCGCGCGGCGGGCGCTTCTTGGGATGTAGATAAAGAGGCCGAGCTCCCTGCGCGCTGGCACGTAATGCGCCCTGGCAGACCGCGCCAGCACCTCGGGGAAGCTGGACGTGCTGGTGTCGTAGGCTGACCGGTTCAGGTCGGAAGTCGTGATGACCAGGTCATAAAACTCGTTCTGCAGTTGCTTTCGAATCAGTTCGGGGTGAATCTGCCCCGAGTTGACCATGTGCCGGAACTGGAATGGGTCGACGAACGGTGCCCGCGCTTTCTGGTACAACTGGATCAGGCCGGAGTCGGTCAGCAACCGAACGCTGGAATCTTCGGCCAGCCGGAAATACTCTCGTTGCGCGACCAGGAAACGCTGGCCCTCGGTTGTGGAGTAGAATCTGGCATCCAACCGTGACAGCCAGGCGTTTCGTACCGACAGGATCGTGCCCGGCACGAGCGACACAGCCGTGACAATCAGCACCACGATGAGCCTGCCCGGAGATCGGCCCCGTAGGATCCGGGACGCTCCGCAGATCGCGCCGATCGCCATCGCCTCCACGATTCGGAGGCTCATAAAGTAATTGAGTCCCGAGCCCAGCTTGGCAGCCGTGATCAGGCCCGTTCCGAAGACCGCCAGCCACAAGATGACCGGGCTGGTCCGCCGAGGCCGGTCAGAGAGCCAGATCCACAGTCCGAGCATGGGTACGACGAACAGGTCGGGCGCGGCGGTGCCCAGCTCCAGGAGCTGGCTGGCCCATTCGCCGAAGTCCCAGCGTGTTTTCCCCTCGCCGAGCAGCGACGACACGAACATCGGCTCGAACACACTCACCGACCGCGACCACGACTCCGACGACCACCACGCCGCCTCCCAACGTGATCGCCGCCTGCCCGGGACGCCCCGAAACAGCCAGGGCGACGCAGGCCGCGATCAGGAAGATGGCCGCGGTCTGCTTGGTGAGGATCGCCGCGACCAGGATGACGACACCGGCAAGACGCGAACGGAACTGGGGCCAAGCGCCAGAAAAAATCCGAGCACACCCAGCAGTTCAGCCATGGTGTCGGGCCGGACCATGAGTGCCGCGCCGATCATCGGCGCGGCTGCCCAGACTTGCGATCGCCCCGAGAATGCCCGCGGCAGGACCGTCGCAACGTCGAACGACCCAACCCAAGACAACGGCTGTCGCCAGGGCAGGCGACCGTGACCGCCCGGCCGATCAGGAACAACCCCTGGAGCTCGGCACCCGCCAGAGAGCCAATCCGGCCAACGACGAGGAAGTAACCCGGGCTGAAGAAATTGGTGACGTGCGGATAATCGCGCCACGGTGGGTAGAGTCGGACTCCGGCCTGCACGCGCCACGCCAGGTGCACAAACTTGGACTCGAGGTCGCCGACCTCTCTCGGCGTCGGCAACTGCTCGTAGACGTACACCAGGTACCCCGCGGCACGAGCCAGCACCGAGAAGCGCAACCAGGACCAGGCATGCTCGAAGAACGACTCTCATTGGACATCCTCTCGATCGGCCTGATTGCCGGGGAGTTGAATCTCCCATAACTTGGTGGATACTTCAACTTCAGAAGAATCTAGGAGTTAGGAGTGAGAAGTTAGGAGAACACAAATCAATACGCCTGCGATACGCCTATCGGGACGCTCTTGGTGGCTGGCGACGGTCGCGGTGTTTCTGATTGCCCTGTTGGCGACCGTGCCAACGGCCGGCGATATCGGCCTGACCTGGGACGAGCCGGCCTACCGTTACAGCCAAATGGTCTCCGCTCAATGGTGGGAGCAGCTTGGCCGTTCCCGTTCATGGGCAGATTTGAAAAACCTGCTCGATCCGCGACACTCTCCTCTACTACTGGCCATACGGCCGGAACGGCATCAACCTTCACCCGCCGCTGGCGGGGCAGTTGTCCCTGCTGACCCATGCGGTCTTCGGGCGCTGGGTGAAAGACATCCCGTCGCGCCGGCTGGCTTCGGTGTTGGAATTCAGCCTGGCGATCACCATCCTCTTTGGGTTCCTGGCGCCGTCGATACGGCCCTTGGGTCGGAGTCGTGGCGGCGGGCGCGCTCTTGCTGATGCCGCGCGTCTACGGAGACGGCCATATCGCGGGCACCGACACGCCCGGCCTCTTGCTCTGGGCGGCGACCGCCGTCGCGTTCTGGAACGCCCTCCACGACCAGCACAGGGCATGGTGGCGGATCCTGGTCGGGGTGCTCGTGGGCCTGGCGTTCGTCGAGAAGATGGCCGCCGTGGCCGTCATCCTGCCACTGCTCGCCTGGCTGGTGGTGGCGCACCTGCCCCGGACGTTCAATCGTCGCAGTGGCCAGGCCGAATGGGCTGACGGAGTCACCACGATCGGTGGCCTTGCTGTCGCCGATGGTCCTGGCGCTGCGTCGAAATCGTCCGCCTGGCACGCCTGCTGCCGCCGCCCGGTAAGACCGACCTGTTCCTCCACCGGCCCGGCGGCCTACTGGCCGGGCGCGATCCTGGCATGCCCGCTGGCGATCTGGATCGTCCGCCGAGCCCTGTTCCGGCTCTGGCGTGGACACCCCGTCTGGGGCGTGGAACGGCCGGCCTTGGAGACCTGGGCCGCCATGCTCGCGTTTGGCCCGATCGTCGCCTGGCTGGGAAACCCTCTCTGGTGGCGGGAAACCCTGCCCAGGCTCGCTCACTACTTCATGATCAACGCGGCGCGCCGCGGGGTGTTGCCCGATATTCCGATTTTCTACTTCGGACAGACGTACTTCTATAGCTTGCCCTGGCACAATGCCTGGGTGTTGATGGCCATCACTGTCCCCGCGGGCATCCTTCTGGCCGCGCTGGCGGGATTCGCGTACGCGCTCCGGGTCATCCGGCACGATCGAATTCCCGTCTATTTCGCGGTGCACCTGGTGACGCTTCCGTTGATCCGCATGCTGGGAACGCCCGCGCACGACGGCGTCCGGCTCTTCCTCCCCACGTTCTTCTTCCTGGCCGCGATGGCGGGCTGGGGGAGCGTCTGGCTTGGCGACGGGCTCGACCGCCTGATTCGACAACCAACAGACTGCGTGGCGCTGGGGCCTTGCGACGCCTTGGTGCTCGGCACGTCGGCCTGGCAGCTCGCCAGGATCCACCCCTATGAGCTCTCTTATTACAATGAGCTGATCGGCGGCCCGCGTGGTGCCTGGCAAGCCGGGTTCGAGCTCTCTTACTGGTATGACGCGTTCAACGACCGGACGATCGCGGAGATCAACGACCGGCTCCCCCGGGTGCGACGGTCGATTTTCTCAATCCCATGGCCTCGCCGGAAACGTTTGCCGAACTTCAAGTCGCTGGGAGTTTTGCGGGGCGACATCAAGCTCGGTCCACGGGACCCCAATGACGTTTCCCTACGTCTGGGTGTTGACGCAGGATTCGACGGCGACCGCGTTCACGAGGTTGCTGTTTGCCATGAAGCCCTGGTACGAGAGCCGGCCGCGGCAGCTCCAGGGGCTCCGGGTCGCGACGGTGGCCGATCCTGTCGCCGTGTCGCGCGCGCTGGGCTCTCGAGCTCCTTGTCGACGCCCCGTCGGGCGGCCCGCCGGAACCGCCCGCCGCGCCCGGGTGGGTCGCGGAGGCACGCCCCACGGCTCGCCTGGTTCTGGGGTGACGGCGTCCCCAAATCCATGCGGCTGAATCTATACGACCGACCGCTCGAATGGGCCAACCGCGATCCCGAGGGTCTCCGATCCGCGGCCAAGGCCGTCGCATCGCGGCCTGATCCGACCGAGACGACGATGCCTCGAGGCTGCTGGCCATCCTCAAGCGTCATGACCCACTGGATCCGCCCGGTCAACTTGCCTCCGAGCGACTGCTCCGTGGGCGACCCCAGGCGCTGCGTCGAAGCCGTCGAGATCCTCATCACGCGCCCGCGAGACGTGCGCACGGTCCTGACGCGCTATCCCTATACCGATGAGGGCATGATCGGCGGGTTCCTCGACCGAGGATTCCCCTAATTCCTACGGGGAAAATCGGCGAGAATTTCGCGCCCGAACCGAGAGATACTCCTTGACGAATTGCCAAATTCTCGTAACCATACTACGTTTGAGTGCAACTTGACGTTCTCAAACTGCGAAGCATCTTGCTCCGCATGACCATCGAAGCTGGCGGTGATCGACTCACTCGGCCTCCTCTCCACCTCTTTGCCGAGCCATCCATCACCTTTGCTTTCTTGGTCGATCGCCCGACCAAACGGAGGATCCGCGAAGACACGATCGATTCACGTTTCTTCGGACTCTAGCGGCATCATTCAGCTCGATTATGCTTGGATTCAAGTCCTCGATGATCGCGAAAATGTGACGGCTTGGACTGCTGACGGACGTCACCGATGCCGGTGTCAACGGTCAGTGGCCATGGACAGCCGCCATTTCCTTTCGTGAGTTGATTGTTCGACGAACCGACGGATCCGCGTTGACTCGCTTTCGCTTTCCCTGTCGGTCTTTCGCCTGGTTTCTTGATTATCAATTCAGAAGCGCTGACTTGATGGTCGCGATTAGCGACAGTCCGAGTATTCGAAAGGATGACTGTGGTGCTGGTGTCAACCGAAAAGGTCCGCCGCCTCCTCTGCCTGTTCGTCACGGGGGGATGTTTCCTCGCCGGGACGCTCGCCGGGTGCGGCGGATCCGAAAATACGGTCGAATTGTCGCCAGAGGCCAAAAAATCGGTTCTCACCAGCAAGGTCGGCGACCCGAGTAAATTCATCAAACCCGGCAAAATCCGGGTTGGAAAGCGTCGCTGAGCTCACGACCCACCGCGGCCGGCACGCCGGATCATCGCCTTGATGATGTTTCATGTCTTTCCTGATTTTCTTCTTGAGGAGCATTTGAGATGAACCGAATGTCCGAACGACGCGCTCGTCGGGGATTTACCCTGATCGAGCTTTTGGTGGTGATCGCCATCATCGCCGTCCTGATCGCCTTTGCTGCCCGCGGTCCAGTCGGCCCGCGAGGCCGCCCGCCGCGCCCAGTGCGTCAACAACCTCAAGCAGCTCGGCCTGGCGCTGGCCAATTACGAGAGCGGCAACGGCAGCTATCCGTATGGCCAGTGCCGGGAGAATATCGGGCCGCAATGGCTTGGGCGGGACTTACGCAACGGCTACTTCATCGGCAGCAGCATGTTCGTCCGGATGCTTCCCTACATCGAGCAGGGCACGCTGGCGAACGCCTACAACTACAGCCTGATCAATGGACCTGTCCAGAACAATACCGTCTGCTGCCACCGGGATGAGCGTGTTGTGGTGCCCGAGCGACGGCACGATCGCCGGCTTGAAGAATCTCGTTCCCGGTTGGGGCTGGGACTGCTCCAACCAGTACCTGGTCTACACCAGCTACTGCTGGAAACGTGGGGACTTTCGATCGGATCGCCTTGCGAGCCCAGGTGGCCACACCCGGGTACTATCAGACCATGCTCAGCCAGGCGAACGGCGTGTTCTACTACATCGGGTATCCCGACGTATCCGGTTACGCCGACCGTCCAGGGCGCCGCCAGCATCTGCCCGACCAAGATCGCGGCGATCACCGACGGCACGAGCAACACGTTCGCCTTCGGCGAGCGGGCCCACGGCAAGCTGAGCCAAACACCCGACGCGGACGGCACGGTCGATTACGTCTATAATGGAGTCGTGGACCGACGGTGGCCGATGAAGGGAGCTTCTTCACCACGATGTACTACCTGAATCCGTTCGGCAAGATGACGTCCGACGCCGGCAGACGGGCCATCCGGGCGACTATAACTATGATCAAGATCGGAGACCAATTCTCGGTCTCGGCTTCGAGCTACCATCCGGGCGGGGCGAACTTCGGCTTCTGCGACGGCTCGGTCAAGTTCATCAAGGACACGATCAATAGCTGGCAGCTCAACCCCGCCACTGGTCAGCCGGTCAACGTGCACCTTCAACGTCGACCACGGACGTCTTCACCGTCGGGCCGCCGGGCTTGGGCGTTTATCAGGCACTCTCCACCCGGGCCGGTGGCGAAGTGATCAGCTCTGATCAGTATTGAGTTCGTTCGTCCCGTTTCGTGCAGACGGGATTTCCTGCGTCCAGTGCCGTGCCGAAGTCGTCGTGAACTTTCCGGGCGCTGGTCATCGTCCAGGCCCTCGGCGTATGGCCGTGTGGTCTGGACGATCTTGTTCTTTGAGACCGGTCAGCGTGTCAAGCACTGCGCTTACGGCAATCGGCAGCATGTTGCATGCCTCTTCGACCGACACCTCAACGAAGGTCGCTTCATGTCGGACCTGAGGCGACCCGTCCCGGGACTCCCGCGAGACGCGGGCTGGCTCGTGGCGATCGGCTTGTCCGGTGCCGCCGCTGCGGCTGGTCTTCGCCTGGCAGTACACCAGTCAGCCGCTGGGCCAGTATCCCTGGGTCGACGAGTCATCCTACTGGACCTGGGCTCAGGCGATTTTGCGGGGCGGCTGGTGGCCCGTGCGGCCCTTCTATCAAGATCCCCTCTATCCCTACTGGCTGGCCTGCCTGATGGCGGTCGTGGGAACGGACGTGGCCAGTCTGCGGATGGCCTCGGCCGGCCTGGGTGCCCTCACGCCGCTGGTCGTGACCTGGGCGGGCCGAATCGGGCCTGGGCCGGATCGAGGGACTGCTCGCCGGCTGGGCGACCGCGCTTTATGGGCCCTTGATCTTCGCCGACGGTTCTCTCGAAAAGGAAGGTCTCGCCGCATTCTGGACCGCCTTGGCTCTGGCGCTGACTGCTTGCCTCGCCGCATTCCGGCCGGCTCGCGGTTGCCGGCGACGGCCGGCGCCGTCTGGGGCGTTGTCGCGCTTCTGCGGAGCAACGCATTGCTCATCGCCCCGCTGGCGGCGGGCTGGCTGCTTTCGCTGAGAACGAGCGAGCCGGGCCGCGACCGCAAGCGACGGACTGCGACTCGTCGCTGGCTTACCTGGCTGGCTTTCTCCTCGTCCTGTCGCCCGTCGCGGCCGTCAACACCGCCGTGTCGAACCCACGCGAGTTGCTGGGAACGACCTGGCAACTGGGGCCGAATTTCTACATCGGCAACGGTCCCGGAGGCGACGGGCACTTACATGGCCCCGCCCTTTGTTCGAGCTCATCCGGCCTATGAAGCCGCCGACTACGCCAGGGAAGCCATGCGCCGAGCCGGGCCGGCCCCTCACCCTGGGCGCAGGTCTCGCGATTCTGGCTCGGCGAAGGCTCAAGGCAATGGGCCAGCGCACCCGCTCGCTTCGATCGCGGCTCTTGGGCTGGAAGCTCGCTCTCCTTACCCATCGTTTCGAGATCCCGGATAACCAGGACATCGAGTTCGTCCAGATCGTGGCGGCCCCCGCGCTGGCGTGGGGGATTGTCGATTTCGGGATCGTGTTTCCCCTGGCGGTCTTGGGCCTGGCGCGCGTGCCCCGGACGCGCGTTTTGGTGGTTCCTGAGCCTGGCCACGGGGCTCGGCCTGGCGGCGACCGCCCTGTTCTTTGTCGTCGGGCGCTATCGTGTGCCCTGGGTTCCGGGATTGGTCTTGCTCGCGGCCGCGGGGGTCGTCGACCTCGCTCGGCGCTCAGGCACGGCGACTGGCGAGGCCTCGCCTGGCGACTCGGATTGCTGGGACTGCCCGCAGTCCTCTTGAGCTGGCGTCCCCAGGCCGACCCCGTCCCGACCCGGTGGGGTAACCAACTGATCGCGCTGGCTCTTGCCGACCTTCGAGCCGGCCAGCTCGACTCGGCCATCGACGCGCTCGACCTGGCCCGGCGCTCGAGCCCCGAAACGGCCGAAAGGTCCGTCAAATGTCAAAGGATGGTCCGTTTCACGACCTGCTTGTCGAGGCGGTCTATCGGGGCTCGACAAGATCTCGAATCTCGCCGCGCCGGGACCCGAGCGAACGTCCATCAGGGCCGCTTGCTGCGGCAGCTTCCGGAGCGGACTGCCCAGGCCCGCTCGCTCCTCGAAGCGAGCCTCCGCTCGATCCCGAACGACGCGACCGCCAACCGGGAGTGGGGAGCCCTTCTCCTGTCCTGGCCCGAACGGCCTCTTGACCGCGACCGCGCCCTGGAAGCCCTGGAACGAGCGTCCCGAGGCCGCGAAGCCGACGACCGCGCCACCCTCCTATTGGCACTGACCACGTCGAATCCGGCGCTGCTCAAACGGCCAGCCGCGGTCACGGGTGGGGATCGAAATCGATTTGCGACCCTGGTCCGGGCGATGCTCGCTTCCGGTCAGTCGCCTTTCGCATCCGCGAAAGGATCCGCCCTTTCGCGGAGCGATAGGCGACGTTCCGGTAGCTCGCAAGACGCACGACTAGACGGCGTGCCGCCGATTCGCGGACAATTTGCGGAGAGAGAAGCGTCGCAGCTCGATCGGACGGGAGAAATCGGAGAATGCCGAGGGTCGTGTCTCGGACGGTGTCCGGTACTGCGCTGGTGGATCTGTGTTGGGAGCGTTTGCCTTGGCCGGGCTCGGCCTGGGGTGGGCGAGCTGGCGCCGCGACTCGAACGCTCCGGAGCAGGGCGCCTCGGCCTATGCCAAGCGTGACTTTCGCCGGGCGGCCGAGCTGGCGCGGCGGCGTTTGAAGGGAGACGCCCGAGGATGTGGAAGCCTTGCGGCTGCTGGCTCGCGCGACGGCCCGGCTGGGTCGCGACATCCCGGCCAATGCCCTCTTTGCCCGGCTGGGATCCGCCGCGCTGCAGGCCGAGGATCTCTACTTGCTGGGGCTCGGCCTCGACCGCGCCGGCCGGAAGGAAGCGGCCGGGCGCCTCTGGGAGAAGGGCCTCTGCGCTCCAGCCCGATCACCCCGAGACGATCGCGCAGTTGCATCATCCGCGACACGGCGCAGAACCGGCTCGCCGAGGCCGCCCAGCTTGCCGAGCGGCTGGCCCGGCAGCCGGGCTGGGAGCTCCGCGGCGAGCTGGACCTGGGCGCGCTCCGCGCCGAGCTGAGCGACCCGGCGGGCGCCGCGGCCGTCCTGCGGCGTGCGCTCGAGCGCCCCGAAGCATGCCGGCCTGGATCGCGCGACGACCACTTACTATCGCAAGCTCCTCGCCCGCAACCTCCTGCGGATCGCGCGGCCGGCGAGGCCCGTGCCGATCCTTCGAGAACGTCGCTCGCCGATGGCGCCGGACCCCGAAGCCTCCTGGCTGCTCAGCCGCGCAGCGCTTCAGGAAGGAGCCATCCCCGAGGCGGTCGCCGCGCTCCAGGCCGCCGGCTCGTACCGCGCGGAGCATCCCCTGGAGATCGAGCCCAGTCCGTACGTGGGCGAGTCCCGGTGCGCTTCGTGTCACAGCGACGAGGTCCGCGCCGTCCAGGCCAGCCGGCACGATTCGACCCTGGTGCGAGGGAAGCCCCTGGCCGAGCTCCCCTATCCGGACCGAGCCGTTCCCGACCCCGATGATCCCTCGGTCACGCACACGTTCCGGCGCGAGGCCGGCCGGGTCCACTTCGAAACCCGGGTCAAGGACCAGGTGCTCCATGCGGTCGTCGACTACGCCTTCGGCTCGCCCGACCATTATTTCTCACTGGTCGGCCACGACGACCAAGGGCATCCCTACATCCTCCGGCTCTCCCACTACCAGACCGGCCGGGACTCGGGCTGGGTCCGGACGACCGGCCATTCCGCCGACGCCGCGGGGGGACAACGACTTCCTCGGCAAGCCGATCGACGTCATCGACGGAATCCACAAGTGCCTGTTCTGCCACGCGACCGATCCCAAGGTCGGTGCTCGATCGGCTCGGGCCCGGCGGCGAACGATCGGGCGATCGGCTGCGAGCGCTGCCATGGCCCCGGCGGAAATCATGTACAGGCGATCGCGGCGAAGCTCGCCGACCCGGCGATCGCCAACCCGGCGGAGGCTCCGGCCGAGGGCCGGCTCCGGGTCTGCGGCCAGTGCCACAGCCAACCACCAGGAATCGTCGCTGCCTCGCACCGATCCGTTCTGGATCCGGTTCCAGGGAACCACCATCGCCTGGAGCCGCTGCTACACCGAGAGCGCCGGCTCCTTCGATTGCATGACTTGCCACGACCCGCACCACGACACCGATCGATCCGACGCGAGCATTACAACGCGCGATGCCTGACTTGTCACTCCGCTGGACCAGCCGCCGAGACAAAGGCCCATCCACGGATTTCTGATCCGCCGGCCGAGCACCGCAGTGCATGGCTCGATCTGCCCGGTCAACCCGTCCGACGGCTGCATCGCCTGCCACATGCCGCCGTTCGAGAGCAAGCCCCTGCACGCGACCTTCGCCGACCACTACATCCGCGTGCATCCCGAACTCAAACCGGGAGCCACGAAGTAAGCCGTAGACGGAATTCATTCCGTCACCCTCACGGCACGCACCCCTCGCTCGAAGCGACGGAGAAACGGACTGAATTCCGATTCTACGAAGCGCCGGTCCCGAATGTTGACTTTGTTTAGCAAGATACGTAAGATTGACTCGTTCCTGATGGAAAGGACCGAGCAATCTCCATGATCACGATGGAAACAGCGACTCGGGAAGACTGGACCGACGACCAACAATCGCCTGGCCCGTGCGACCCCCGCGAGATTCTGGAGTGGGCGGTCGAGCGGTTTTATCCTCGGCTGACGATGGCGACGGCATTTGGGGCCGAGGGATGCGTGCTGCTCCACTTGCTGGCGGAGATCGAGCCGAGGGTGCGGGTGTTCAATCTGGATACGGGCTATCAGTTTGCGGAGACGCTGGAGCTTCGCGACCGGATCGCGGCGCGATACGGAATCGAGGTCGAGCTGGTCCGTGCCGACACGACGGTGGCGGAGTACGAAAGGCAGCACGACGGGCCGCTGTACGTATCGAATTCCGACCAGTGCTGCTATGATCGGAAAATCGTACCGCTGCGGCGGGCGCTGGTTGGTTACGACGCCTGGATCACGGCGATCCGTGCCGAGCAATCGTCGCACCGCGCGGGCGCTCAGGTTGTGGGCGGGGATCCCAAGTTCGGGCTGGTGAAGATCAACCCGCTTTTGAACTGGACCCGGCGTGATGTGTGGGCGTTTATCGTCACACACAACGTGCCGTACAACCCGCTGCACGACCAGGGATATGCCTCGATCGGCTGCTGGCCGTGCACTCGGAGAGTGTCCGCGGGCGAGGATGAGCGTTCGGGCCGCTGGGCCGGCCAGGCCAAGACGGAGTGCGGGCTGCACTCGCTCGACAGCAGTCAACTCTAGGGCGCGAGCAAGCGCCCCGGCTGGAGGTGGGAGCTTGCGGCCCGATGAAGATTTCCGCGAAAGCCGAGTATGCCTGTCTGGCGGTCCTGGCCCTGGCCCGACACGGGCCGGATGCCCCGCCGCTGCGCATCCGGGAGATCTCCGAGGCATATCGGAATCCCCGATCGCTACCTGGTGCAGATCCTGCTCCAGTTGAAGGGCGCGGGACTGGTCACCAGCACGCGAGGCGCATCCGGCGGCTATCGCCTGGCGCGCGCGGCTTCGAGCATCTCGCTCGAGCGAAATCCTGTCCGCGATCGAAGGTCCGGACACCGCGCAACGTGATCGCTCCGGGTCGAAACGATCGACGGCCGCGGTGCTCGAACCTCGGTCTGGGAAAGCGTGCGCGCCGCCGAGCGCGCCGTGCTCGACCGGACGACGATCGCCCAGCTCGCCGAACAATCCTCCCCTCATGAGTGGATCATTTGACCTGGCAGAGCACATTCGCATCAGGATCTCGCTCCGAGTCGGCATTGACACGGGGGGGAAGCCCATGGCATGGATTGCATGGAAACTTAATCGATTCTGACTCTAGGCTTTTGACCTGATTTTGATAGGAGACTTGCCATTTCTACCCAGACCCCGACGCGCGGCGATGCCGCTCCGCGACTGCTGGAGGGTTGAATCCCCCGTTTGGCGGATCGCTCGTCGATTTGATCGTCAGCACCGAACGAGCCGACGAGATGAAGGCGACCGCCAAGGACTTTGCCAGCCTGACGCTCGACGAGCGTGGTCTGTGCGATCTCGAGCTGCTTGCCGTCGGCGGATTTTCACCGCTCAAGAGCTTCCTGGGGAAGGCTGACTACGAGCGGGTCGTCGGCGAGATGCGGCTGGCCGACGGGACGCTCTGGCCCTTGCCCGTGACGCTGCCGGTCAAGCCCGGCGATGGTGTCGCCGAAGGCAAGCCCCTGGCCCTGCGCGACGTCTACGGCAACTTGCTGGCGTTCCTGCACATCGAGGAAATCTTCGCCTACGACAAGGAGAACGAAGCCCGCAACGCCTATGGCTCGCTCGACGCGACGCATCCTTCGGTGGCCTACCTCAACCGGCTGCCCGGTCATTACGCCTCGGGGCGGCTCGAGGTGATCCGGGTGCCACCGCACTACGATTTCGTCGAGATCCGCCGGACGCCGGTCGAGCTGCGCCGACACTTTCAGTCGCTGGGCTGGAGCCGGATCGTCGCCTTCCAGACCCGGAATCCCTTGCACCGGGCACACGAAGAGCTGACCAAGCGGGCGGCCGAGCAGATCGGCGGCGGCCTGTTGATCCACCCGGTCGTCGGCGTGACCAAGCCGGGCGACGTCGACCATTACACCCGAGTCCGCTGCTATCGGGCCCTGGTCGACAACTACTACGAGCCCGGAACCGTGGTGCTCAGTCTTCTCCCGCTGGCGATGCGGATGGCCGGCCCGCGGGAAGTGCTGCTTGCACGCGATCATCCGCCGCAACTACGGCTGCACCCACTTCATCGTCGGCCGCGACCACGCCGGACCGGGCAAGGACTCGACCGGCAAGCCCTTCTACTCTCCCTACGCCGCGCAGGAGGCGATGGGCAAGTACCAGAATGAGCTCGGCATGGAGATGGTCGACTTCAAGCAGATGGTCTACCTGCCCGACGAGAACCGCTACGCGCCGGTCGACGAAGTCCCGGCGGGCGTCAAGACGGCCGACATCTCGGGCACCGAGGTCCGCGACAAGTACCTGGCCAAGGGCCTCCAGCTCCCCGAGTGGTTCAGCCGGCCGGCCGTCGCCGAGATCCTCGGCGAGACCAATCCGCCCGCGTTCCAGCAGGGCTTGACGCTCTGGTTCACGGGACTATCCGGCTCGGGCAAGAGCACGGTCGCCCACGCCTTGATCGAGCGGCTGGCCGAGTACGGCCGGAACTGCTCGCTGCTGGACGGCGACGAGATCCGTACTCATCTCTCCAAGGGTCTGGGCTTCAGCAAGGAAGACCGCGACACCAACATCCGTCGCGTCGGCTACGTCGCCGGCCTGCTCGCCCAGCACGGCGGGACCACGCTGTGCGCGGTGATCAGCCCGTATCGGTCGATCCGCGACGAAGCCCGCAAAATGTCCAAGGGGAACTTCGTCGAGATCTATTGCAGCACCCCGATCGATATCTGCGAACGGCGCGACGTCAAAGGGATGTACTCCAAGGCGCGCGCGGCCGTCGCCGATGGCAAGCCCATGGGCTTCACCGGCGTCGACGACCCCTACGAGCCCCCCGCCAACCCCGAGGTGACGCTCGACACCAGCAAGCTCTCGGTGCAGGAGTGCGTCGATCAAATCATCAACAAGCTGCTCGAGCTGGGGTACATCCTGCCCCACGGGCATATCGTCGAATGAGTAAATGACTGACCAGCCCATTATCGTAACCTGACGCCGAGAGGAACCGGGCTCTCCGTGGAGTGATTGGCCATGACGCGGCAACCACCAAGCCGGCCCCGCCGCAACTTTCCGATCGTTCTGGGCGGGATCATCGCAACCATTCTTTGGGCCGCCGGTCTCGGCATGTATATGACGTGGTCGTTCGATACGGCCAGCCATGTGGTGACCCGCAAGGCCGCGCCGAAGCCCAAGGCCCTGCTTCCCATGGAGGCCGAGATCGTCAACGGGCTGGTCGGCGGGCAGGCGTGCCGGGAGTGCCATCCCGGCCAGTCAGCCTTACATTCCCGTACGGGGCATGCGCGGACGATGCGACCTGGTCCAGTCGAGGCGATCGCGTCGTGGCTCAACGGCCGGTCCGTCAAGGACCGAGAGTACCCGGAGGCCGTCTGGACCTTTGCGGTGACTGCCAATGGCAAACTTGAAGTCGAGCGGACCGAGCACGGCCAGTCCGCCTGCTACCCTGTTACTTACGCGCTCGGTTCGGGCGTTAACGGTGTGACATTCGTATCGCTTGGCCGCTCCGCGGTCGACCCGACAGAACTGACCGGACTGGAGCAGCGTATCACCTACTATGCCAAGGGACCGCGGCTGGATATCACCCCCGGTCAAGCGAAACAGGACGCGGCAGCCCAGGGGATCAAGGTCGAGCCCCACGGCAAAGTCCTGAACAAGAACGACCTGCTGATCTGCCTCAACTGCCACACGACGATTACCTCGACCAAAGGCTCCGGCCAGGTCGATCCAGACACGATGGTGCCCAACATCTCCTGCGAGCGCTGTCATGGCCCCGGCCGCGCACCATGTCGATGCCGCCCGACGCGGCGACACCGAGGAGAAGCTGGCCATGCCCCTCGGCTCCGCCGTCAGCGCAACGCCACTGAGGCAGCTCGAGGTCTGTGGTGATTGCCACCGGCGAATTCAGGACGTGGCTTCCTCGACGCAACTCACACCAGAAAACTCTGCGATCGTCCGATTCCAGCCCGTGGGCCTGGGTCTTTCGACCTGCTTCCAGAAAGGGAAAAGCGGGCTGAGCTGTAGCTCCTGCCACGATCCGCATGCTCGAGTTTCCAGGGACCATGCGGCCTACGAGGCGGTCTGCCTGAGTTGTCACAGCGTCTTGCAACGGAAGCACACGTCGTGCCCGGTCTCTCCCAGCGGCCAGTGCATCGATTGCCACATGCCCCGCCGCACAGTCTCGCTCGAATTCCTGTTCACCGACCACTGGATCCGCAAACCCGATCGCCGTCTGAACAAGAACGTCGCGAAATAGCTCACGGGCAGATCGGTCACCGGGACTGAGCGGAGGAGACGCGCAGCATAGGCGCCTTGCCCTCTATCAGTTCGATCGGTGTATTGGCAGGTACGTTGGTCCAGACTTCGGTTCGACGCGACGGCCAGCGCACCTCGACACGCTCGGCGACTGTGGACATACCGATCCCGATGAGTAGCCTCGGGTCGTTGCGGCTCAGGTAGCTCGTCCCGGCAACGAGCTCGCGTGCCAGGCTCAGCGGACCGGCCTGGACTTTGACCCGGGCACCCACGGGGAATTGGCACCGGGCCGTTCCCATCCCGATTCCGGTGAGCGTCAATCGCAGGGCACGGCCGATGCTCGCGGTCTTGTTGAACAGCAATGCGGGCGGGCCGTCGTTGTGCGTGACTACGATGTCGGTGTCGCCGTCGTTGTCAAAGTCTCCGAAGGCCGCTCCACGGCCGAGCCAAAAGCCGCGGAAGTACGGACCGGCATCGCCGGAAACGTCGGTGAACCGGCCCTCACCCACGTTGTGGAACAATTGAGGGGCCATCCGGTACGGCATCCGAACCGGCCGAACGTCGTTGACGTGGCCGTTGGCGATGAAGAGATCGAGACGACCGTCGTTATCGTAGTCGAGGAATCCCGTTCCAAACCCGAGCTTGCTTCGCGTCGGGACCTTGAGCCGAGCCCGCGCTGTAACCGCCTCGAACCGGCCGGGAGCGGCGTTACGGTAAAGCGTGACGCCCTCCTCGAAGAAGTTGGTCACGAGCAGGTCGGTCCGGCCGTCGCCGTCGTGGTCGCCCGCCGCGACACCCATGCTCGCCGTCGCGGCGCCCGATTCGTCGAAAGCCACTCCCCAAGGCAGCCCGACTTCCTCGAACCGAAGCCCGCCCAGGTTGTGGAACAACAGGTTCGGAGTCCTATCGTTGGCCACGAAGACATCAAGCCGGCCATCGTCATCGAAGTCGGCGATCGCGAGGCCCAAGCCGTTGCCGTTGTCGACGATACCCGACTCGCGGCTGATGTCGGTGAACGTGCCACCCCCATTGTTGCGATAGAGTGAATCAGACTCAGGAAGAAAGGCGACCGGCGGACAGTAGCCGACCGCGCCGGGCAAAGCGTTACAGACAATCGTCGGTTGGCCGGTGGCGTCGACGGTATTGGCGAGGTAGCGGACAACATAGAGATCGAGGTCGCCGTCGCCGTCAAGGTCGGCGAACGCGCAGCTCGTGGCCCAGCCCCGTCCGTTCAGGCCGGACGCCACGGTGACGTCGGTAAACGTGCGGTCGCCGTTATTGCGGAAAAGTGACGCGGTGTTGAATCCGGTAACGTACAGGTCGTCGAGGCCGTCACCGTTGTAATCCCCGACAGCAACACCCTCGCCGTAACCTTGGAAGGCTACGCCCGCGGTGCGTGCGACATCGGTGAAGGTGCCGTCGCGGTTGTTGCGGTAGAGCTGCGCGGCGTGCCGGGCCTCGGACGGGTCGGGAGGGATGAGCGACCCTTGCGCCACGTAGAGATCAAGCCAACCGTCGCCATCGAAGTCGAGGAGCCCGACACCGCCTCCCATCGTCTCAACCAACCGGAACCGCCCGTCGGCCGCGTTGAAGTGAGGGTTCGTGAGGCCGGCCTCGGTGGCCAGGTCGCGGAAGTCTGGGCGCGCCGTGGCCGGTCCGGGATGGTCGACAACAGGGAGAGGCCTCGAGGCCGGCCCAGGGGTGGGAACCGGGGACGGAGAAGTGGCCGAGTCGGGCTGAGACCGAGGCACCGAGTAGACTGATGATACGACCAGAGCGAGGACCGCCAGCACGATCACCAAGATCGTCGCGATGAGCCTGGGTGCCGGCCGTCTCACGATGCACCCCCCGGCGGCGAGCGCGGACTCTTGCCTCCGGTGGGATGAACGCCCGCACTCCCGAGCGCGGCGCGGGCCTCGGCGTTGGCCGGGTCGAGCTCGAGCGCGAGGGCGAACCAGGCCCGTGCTTCGCGTTCGCGGCCCAGCGTGCGGCAGACCCTTCCGACCTCATTGAGGCGGTCGAGAGCGGGATGATCCGCTTCGACACCGGCGGCCAGGCACGGCGAGGTCCTGGAGGCGACGATGGTACGCCAGGGCCTCGTTCGCCTCGTCGACGCGGCCGGCCGCGCGGAGGGCCTGGGCCAGTCGGTACCGCACCTCAGGTTCGCGAGGGGCCAGCCGCACCGCCTCTCGGTAAGCCGGTATCGCCTCGCCGGATTTTCCCTGGAGGCTCAACCAGTCCCCGCGGCGTCGCTCGAATTCCGCTAATCCTCGGCAAGTTGATGGTGGAGACTCGAACCAGGGCGAGGCCCCGTCGGCATCGCCCTCATCGAGGAGGCAGGCGAGCCACTCAACCCTCGCCAGTGGGTCGTCAGGATGATCCCGGAGCCAGGGTTCGAGCAGCCGTCGTGCCGCGCCCGTCTCACCGCGAAGCCGGTAGAACCTTGCCAGCGGGGGGCGGAGATGGGAATCGGCGGGATCGGCGGCAAGGCAGCGCTCGAGTACGGCCCCCTCGTCGCTGGTTTTCGCGAGGGTGCCGGGGGGGATGGTCACGGTCGACTGCGCCAGCAGCCGGAGGGCCTCGATCTGGCAACGCGCCCGATCGTGCAGCTCCCAGAGCTCCTTCTCCTGCTCGTCGGCGCGTCGTTCAATGCCCAGGAGGGCAACCAGCTCACGGCGCGGCTCGGCCAGTCGTGCGCTCGCGCCGGAGAGCCGCGCGGAACGCGGCCTCCGCCTCACGTGTGCGGTACAGCTCCTTCAAGATCATGTCCACGCCGCACATGGGCCGAAGGTGACTCGGGGACCGAGTCGGGCACGGCCGCCAGCGCCTGCACGGCGGCCGCTTGATCGCCACGATGCAGCGCGATCTCCACGCGAAGCCGGATCGCCTCCAGTTCATCTGGTCGATACCAGGTCAGCCGTGCCAGCGCCGCCTCGGCCCGGCCCCAGTCCGTCACTCGAACCGCCGCCGAAACCTCGCGCCGGAGCATCCCCGTCCTGGCCATACTCCAACCAAGCCAGCCAAGCCAGCCAAGCAACAACCCCGCCAGCCCGATTCCGAGCACTCCCCGAATTCGTTCAGACTGACCGCGCGTTCGGTTAGATGACATGGGGAACTCTATTCATTTACAATTCTTTACGATCGTCCGAATTCATTCAGACTGCCCGGGGTCGGAGTACAGGTGACAGGACCTTTCTATTTTATATCGAATAGCAAATTTTTTTGTTGCAATGAAGCCGATTCTGTGGTCTTCTTCGTAGTGGGTCAAATTAATCATACCGTAGCCATGCGAGCGGCAAGTCCCTCTTCCCTTTCTCAGGAGCCTTCGTCATGCGGTTGACAGCTCTCCGGAATCGTCGCGCATTCACCTTGATCGAACTGCTCGTGGTGATTGCCATCATCGCTGTGCTCATTGCCCTTCTCTTGCCCGCCGTTCAGGCGGCACGCGAAGCGGCCCGTCGTTCTCAGTGTACCAATAACCTGAAACAGATTGCCTTGGGCGTCATGAACTACGAGAGCGGCACCACATCGTTTCCGTGGACTCAGGGTACTACATCTTGCGAGTACCCACTCGTAAACAACGGCGTCATGTCGTGGATTGGCCCGACGAACGGCCAGGAGTATCAAAACTTCGGGCGCTCACCATGATTCTCCCGTACATGGAGCAGACGCCGGTTTTCAACGCCATCAATTTCGCCTTCGGTATGTACCCGTATTCGCCGAATACGGCCGACGTCGTCCAGGGGACGGGGACGCTCCTGGTGATCAACTCATTCATCTGCCCGAGCGACGGCAAGGGCAAAGGCCGTAACTGTTACCGGGCTTCGAACGGGACGAACTGGGACTGGTGGTCGCGCGATCCCGGTTCAGGGGCCATGACCCGTCCTCAGCCTGGCGGACAGACGATCGGCACCATCGCCGGCGTGACCGACGGCACCTCGAACACCCTCTTGTTCTTCGAGCGCAACCGGGGCAGCGGTGGCCAAAGCTCGATCGCAATTTCTAGCGACGTCTACCAAGGTGGCCCCGGCTCGCAGTGGGGATTGCCAACTTACGTCATCTCGAACCCGGGGGATTACCTGATCTTCACGCAGACCGTCACTCCGCAGTGCGTCCAGTACGCTCAACAGAATCCCACGGCGACCTGGACATATGGCGGGCAATGGTGGTCGGCGGGCGAGTACACCAACTCGGTCGGGAATTCTAACTATACGCCCAATAGTAAGTTCCCCGACTGCTCGGCCTGGGGCGGAGTCGGGACCGGACTCGGAAACTTCTCGCGCGGAGCAGCCACCCGGGCGGCGTCAACGTGGCGATGACGGACGGGTCGGTCCGGTTCATCAAGGACTCGATCAGTCCCTTGACTTATCTGGCACTGGCGACCAGGAACGGCAACGAGGTCCTCAGCTCCGACTCTTACTAACTCAGTGAATCCGTGACAGAGAGTGGCTTAAGGCGGCGCGGCACTCCACCTCGGAGGCCGCGCCGTGATTTCGCTTGCCATCGCGCCGGCGGGCATAAAGCTCTGCGGTCTCGGTACGCCTTGGCCCTGTAACCTCGGATGCGTCGAATCTTGGTCAACCCACAAATTTCATCGAGCGGACCAAGGCCGGCCAGGGATCGGTCCTCAAGCGAATGAGGACCGGCCCCAACTCGTGGCCAACACGATATGGAGGCGATTGCCAAACCGCTCCCGTCAGTGCGATCATTACTTCACAACGCCGGGGGCTCCCTTGTAGCCACCGCCCCCCGTCTTCATTCCCTCCTTGATCTTTTCCTGCTGTGCCTTTATCTCTTCCTGTGAGAGCGGCTTTTTGATCTCCGCCTCGGTACCCGGCGGTTCGCTCGAGCAGCCCGTTAGCCCGCAACAAGCTCCGGCGAGAATGGTCAATCCGACGAGCATGGTTCCTAGTCGCATGGCTGTTCCTCCAAATCGTGAGGTGAAAGGATGAAGGCTTCACAAATCCGCGAATCCCGATCGGTCGAAGGATAACCTATCGGGAGTTCGGGCCAGGGTCAATAGCCTGGATTCTCGACGCGATCAAGAACTTGAGTGACGGCGGGGTCAGGTCCGCCCGGTCTGACCGGAAAATCGACGGACCGGGCGGAGGCGAGCGACGATGAGGTTCGAAACGCGAGCCGAGACACGGGACGTTAAGGCAGCGTCGAAGGGGCGCCGGCCCCTGCTGGTTGTGTGGCGCGTCACCGGATGGCTCTTGGGCGCGGGCGTACTCGCGTGTGTGTTGGCAGCCTGGTGGTACGAGTCGAGTCTAACTGAAGCCCGCCGGGCGTTTGCCGCGGGTCGGTTCGCCGACGCGCGTCCGCGGCTGGCCCGGCTCGCATCGTGGTGGCCCGGCCGCGCCGATGTCGAGTTCTCGCTCGGCGTCTGCGAGCAGGCGACGGGCCACCTCGACGACGCGGTGGCGGCCTGGTCTCGCGTCCCGCCCAGCTCCAAGTTGGCTGAGGACGCGGTCCTGAAGTGGGGAGAAGCGGAGATGGACCGCGGCCGGCTCGTCGAGGCTGAGGCGGTATTTCAGGCTGCCCTCCGCCGGCCCGGCCCACGCGGCTTTGAAATCCGCCATGACTTGATGCAGCTCTTCTGGCAGCAGGGGCGGCTCGATGAGGCCCGTACCCTGATCGAACGGAACTGGGACGAGTGCCGCCGTACCCTCGGCCCGGCCTCGGCACAAGCGATCTCCAACCTCCATGCCCACCTGTCGCTCGACCTGGAGATCTACGCCATCGACCACGTCCAGGCCAAGCTCGACCTCGCCGGGGCCGCCGCTCCGGACGACCACCGAGTCTGGCTGGCGCGGGCCAACCTCGCGGTCCGCTCGGGCAAGTTCGACGAGGCACGGCGGTGGATCGATCGGTGCCTGGCAGCGCGCTCCGACGACCCCCTCGTGTGGACAACCGTGCTTGACCTGGCGCTGGCTACTGACGACGTCGGTCTGGCCGAGACGGCGGCCGGGCACCTGACGACCGTGCAACTGCCAACTGATCGCGTCGAACACGTCCGCGCCTGGTTCGCCGCCCAGCGACATGACGCGGAGCTGGAACGAACGATCCTGGCAGCCCACCTCGAGCATGAACCTTGCGACACGGTCGCGATCGAACGCCTGTCGGAGCTGGAGATCCAGGCTGGCCGGGCCGCTCACGCGGCCGAGCTCCGTCGTCGCAAGACCGAGCTCGACCGAGCCAGGCGGACCTACTCTCATCGGGTTGGCAGTGATTTCAAGGCCAACGCCCGCGAGCTTGCCGGGTACGCCGAGACGCTCGGGCGCTGGTTTGAAGCCCGGGCCTTCCTGGCCATTGTGCTCCACCTGCATCCCGAAGACGACGACGCACGCGCCCGACTGTCCCGGCTCGAGCGCGAGCGTTTCGACCCTGCCTCCAGGCCGGCTCCTCCCGTTCGGCTGTCCGAGGTCGCCGGCGTGCGTCATTCGGTCGGTGCCGCCGGCCCGCGCGCGGACACGAGTGGAACCCTCGCGTTGAGCTTCAGTGATGGTGCCGAGTCCGCCGGACTCCGCTTCACGTTCGAGAACGGTCGGTCTCCGTTGCGACAGCTCCCCGAAACCATGAGCGGCGGGGTCGCGCTGCTGGATTACGACGCCGACGGCTGGCTCGACGTTTACGTCGTGCAGGGGGGAGCCTTTCCCTTCAGGTCCGACGAGCCTCACGACGGCGACCGGCTTTTCCGCAACAAGGGCGACGGATCCTTTGAGGACGTGACCACACGCGCTGGTCTGGCCTCGATGCCAAGCGGCTACGGTCACGGCGCCGCCGTCGGCGACGTGGACAACGATGGGCGACCCGACCTCTTCGTCACCCGTTTCGGGTCGTACGCGCTTTACCGGAACCGTGGCGACGGCACATTCGAGGACGTGACGGTCCGTTGGGGGCTGGGCGGAGACCGCGGCTGGCCGACCTCGGCGGCGTTCGCCGACCTCGACTGTGACGGCGATCTTGACCTGTATGTCTGCCACTACGTCGCGTGGGACCCGCAAAACCCGAGGATTTGCGGCAATGAATCGGGAGGGCCCGTCGCGTACTGCGTGCCATTCCTGCTCCAGCCGGTGCCTGACCACGTGTTCCGCAACGACGGTGGCCGATTTCACGACGTGACCAGTGAGGCCGGATTTACCGATGCCGATGGCCGCGGACTCGGGGTGCTGGCCGCCGACCTCGACGACGACGGCCGAGTGGATGTCTTCGTGGCCAACGACGGAACGGCGAACTATTTGTTCCGCAACCTCGGCGGCTTTAAATTCGAGGAAACGGGGCAGGTCGCGGGAGTGGCGGCCAACGCCGAAGGCGGATATCAGGCAGGGATGGGAATCGCCTGCGGCGACCTCGATGGCGATAGTCGCCCCGACCTTGTTGTGACGAATTTCTACGGCGAGTCATCGAGCTTCTTCCAGAACCTCGGCAACGGCTTGTTCAGCGACCGCACCGAGATGGTCGGGCTCCGCGAGCCAACTCGGTACATGCTGGGCTTTGGCACGGCCTTGGTCGACGTGAACAATGACGGACGCCTCGATCTGGCAACCGCCAACGGGCAAGTCAACGACATCCGTCCGATTTTTCCCTACGCGATGCCAGCGCAGCTCTTGCTGGGAACCGCGTCGGGACGGCTAATCGACGTCTCGGACCGGGCTGGCCCGGTGTGGTCCGTGCCTCGAATCGGGCGTGGACTGGCGGCAGGCGACGTGGACAACGATGGTCGAATCGACCTGGTGATCGTCGCCCAGGACGGTCCACTCGCCCTTTTTCACAACCGAAGCGGCGGCGATCGTGCAGGCGGCCACTTCGTGACGTTGTCCCTTGAAGGAAAGGCGTCGAACCGCGACGCGGTCGGTGCGAGAGTGGTCGTCCGCGCCGGCGGGCGGCGGCAAGGCGCCCAGCGGGTCGGCGGTGGGAGCTACCAATCGGCGAACGATCCGAGACTACACTTCGGGCTGGACAAAATCGGTAGAATCGATGAGGTCGAGGTGCGCTGGCCTTCAGGGCGAGTCGACCATCACCGGGACCTCGCGGCCGACACGGGGTATCTCCTCCGCGAGGGGGAGACGCTGCCGAGGCCGTTGAAGGGTTTCCGCACTCGGCCTTGATCGGGGAGCATGCCGTGATGAGAGGTCGTTGGCGATGAAGAGGCTTTGGATCCGGCTCGCCGTGCTGGCCGCGTGCTGGCCTCGCTGGCGGTCGCGACTGTCGCGGCGCAAGCGTGGTGGCAGCGGCACGAGCTGGGGCTGGCCCGGGCTGAGATCGAGCGGGGGGATTTTGTGTCGGCACTCAGCCGGCTCGAAACCTTGGCGGCGGCACGCCCGAGGTGGGCCGGAGCAGACCAGGGCGCGCTGGACTACTGGCTGGGAAGTTGCCATTGGGGAGTCGGCCGGCGCGATGAGGCGTTGGCGGCGTTCGCCCGCGTGCCCGAGGGAGGAGAATTCGGCCCGCTCTCCGCGGCCTTCGCGGCGGAAGGGCAGCTCAAACAGGGGCACTGGCGCGCGGCCGAGGAACGGCTGGAGCGCGCGCTGAACCGAGGCGGCCCGGGCCTGAACGAGGTCCGGAATAAGCTCGACCAGTTGTACCGATGGCAGGCGCGATTCGAGGACGCCGCGCGGCTGCTCCGCGACGGCTGCGCCTCGGCGCCCGACCCCGTCCGCGTGCTCCGTGCTCTCTGGGTGACGGAACGGGGAACCCCTCCATTCGAGACGATTCAGCAGGCCCTGGATATCGGCGAACGGCTCGACCCGAAGGAGGAACGGGTCTGGCTCGGGCGGGCGCGGGTCGCGATTCGGACCAAACGGCTTGACCTGGCCGAGGCCTGGCTGAAGCGTTGCGCCAACCCAGCGTCGGACGAACCGGTCTGGCGCGCCTGGCTCGATTGGGCCCGCGCCGCCGACCGGCCCGATGTGGCCCGCCGGGCCCTGAAAGTGATTGGCTCCCAACGGCTCGCAACAGTCGATCGGCTCTCCTGGCGCGCCTGGCTCGCCCAGCGCGGCGATGACGCCGCGGCGGAACGCCGGGCCTTGGAGGCTTGGCTCACCCTTGAACCGCGGAACCCACTGGTATTGAACCGTCTGACCGCGCTGGCGACCAAGGCAGGTGACACCGGTCGCGCGGCCGAATTGCGCGCGGCCAAAGGCGAAGTCGACCGCGCCCTCGACGCGTATAACCAGCGGATGACCGACACCGACGCCGTTGCCGGCGCATCCGACCGGCTCGCCCTCGGCCGGCTCGCCGAGGCGATCGGCCGCCACTTCGACGCCAGCACCTGGTACACGCTGGCACTGCAAGCTGAGCCTGGCAACGCCGAGGCGCGGCGTGGCGTGCTCGAGGCTGGGAACGCCCGCGACGTCTCCGGTCGCGATGCGGCTCGACGACCTCGACCCTTGGGACGTTCCGGCCATCGCGACTTCGTCCAAGGTTAGCCACGTCGCGCCCGCACAGTCGACCGAAGATAAGCCTTGGTTCGTCGATGACGCCAAAAGCGAAGGCATGGAGTTCACGTTCCGAAACGGCGAGACCGTGATTCGTCAGATGCCCGTTGCACTCAGCGGCGGGGTCGCACTTCTGGACTTCGACGGCGACGGTTGGCTCGACGTCTATGCCCTTCAGGGTGGTCCTTTCCCGCCTGTACCCGGATCACCGCATAACGGCGACAAACTGTTCCACAACAAAGGAGACGGTACGTTCGAGGACGTGACAGAGCGCGCTGGGATCGCTGCCCTGCCCGGCGGCTACGGGCTGGGCGCGACTGTTGGCGATGTGGACAACGACGGACGACCCGACCTCTTCATCACACGCTGGCGCGCCTATGCACTCTACCGGAACCGGGGCGATGGTTCATTCGAGGACGTCACCGAGAAATCGGGCTTGGGTGGCGATCGCGACTGGCCAACCTCCGCGGCGTTCGCCGACCTTGACAGCGACGGCGACCTCGACCTCTACGTCTGTCACTACGTCGTCTGGGACGCGGACAATCCCCGGCTCTGCCGCAACGAAGCCACTCACGCGTTCATGTCATGCAACCCCCGGTCGTGCGGTGCGCGGTCCGACCATGTCTTTCGCAACGACGGGGGCAGATTCCACGACGTGACCACGGAGGCGGGGATCGTCGATCACGACGGGCGGGGGCTGGGTGTCATCGCGGCCGACCTGGACGACGATGGGCGGATCGACCTGTTCGTCGCCAATGACAAGTCGGCCAACTTCCTGTTCCGCAACGAAGGGAAGTTCCGATTCGAGGAGGTAGCCCACACGTGGGGCGTGGCGGCCAACGCCGAGGGCGGCTACCAGGCGGGAATGGGCGTCGCCTACGGTGACCTCGACGGCGACGGACGCTCCGACCTTGCGGTCACGAACTTTTACGGCGAATCGACCACCTTGTACCAGAACCTCGGCGCTGGCATCTTCACCGACCGGACAACCGCCAGCGGGCTGGCGGCGGCAAGCCGGCTTCTGCTCGGGTTCGGCGTCGCGTTTTTGGATGTCAATAACGACGGCCGGCTCGACCTGTTGACCGCCAACGGACACACCGACGACATGGGTGACACACCCTACCGCATGCCGGCGCAGTTGCTGGCCGGGGTCGGCGACGGGCGGCTGATCGATATCAGCAGCGCCTCGGGCCCGGCGTTTCCCATCAGCCACCTGGGACGCGGACTCGCGGTGGGCGATCTCGACAACGACGGCCGCACCGACGCGCTGCTTGTTGCGCAGAACGAGCCGCTTGTATTCTTCCATAATCGGACCGAACGTGCCGGCCATTGGGTGACACTGCGGCTGGAAGGCCGGCGCTCCAACCGTGATGCCGTCGGCGCTCGTGTCACGCTTCAAGCCGGTGGCCGGCGGCTGGTCGCCGACCGCTTCGGCGGCGGGAGCTACCTGTCGGCAAACGACGCGAGGCTTCACTTCGGGCTGGGGGTTTGCGAAAGGATTGATGATATCGAGGTGCGTTGGCCGTCAGGTCAGGTCGACCACTATCACCCGCAGGCCGACGCGATCTATCACTTGCGTGAGGGCGACCCCATAGCGAAACGGGTCTCGGCAAGCCGGCACTGAATAACGAAGAAAGGTACGAGCGATGGTCAATCCAGCGAAGTGTACAACGTGGAGCGGATGGAGCTCTGATGGGATGGGTCTCGATCGTGGGGCTGCTCGCGATGCCCGGTTGCTCTGACAAACCGACGCCGTCTCTGGCGCCAAAACCGGTCAAACTCGCGCGAATGCAAAAACTCGCCGTGATCCGACTGAGCGACCCTTCGGTCGCGCAAGAGCCCACCGACGTGGACATCAAGGCCGGCCTCAAGTACTCAGGGCTCGACGAGTCGTCGTACACCCTCACGGACCTCGACGCCAAGGGAGACCTCACGGCTGTCTCCGGCCTCATCGACGCGGCCGTCCGCGACGGCGCCGACATGATCTTCACTCTCTTGCCGGAGACAACCGCGGCGGCGGCCGGGAAGAATCTGAAAATCCCGATCGTCTTCCAGATGACAGGCGAGCCGCTCGCACTCGGACTCCGCAAGAAAGACTCCAGCGAACAGCCGAACCTGACCGGCGCCTACACACCGTTTCTCAAGAGCCTGATCGTCCCGATCGCCGGCGGCAGCCTTCCGCAGGCGCGGAAGATGGGCATCCTCTTCAACCCCGACAACCCATTCTCCGTCATTCACAAGGACGAGCTCACCCGGACCGACTGGGGCGGGATGGAACCGGTCCTGGCCGAGTTCCACTCGGAGTCGGAGGTGCCGGCGGCGCTCCGGGTGCTGCTTGACAAGAAGGTGGACGGGCTGATCCTCGTCTCGGGGATCGGCAAGGCCGCGAAGCCCGCGATCGAGGAGGCACGTCGGGCGAAAGTGCCCGCGTTCGGTTTCCTAGCCGAGCATGCGATCGCCGGGGCGATCCTGGCCCGTGAACCGACGTTGCGCTGGGGAGGGTTCGAAGCCGGGCGGCTAGCGGGGCGCGTTTTGAAGGGAGAGCCAGCGTCTCAGATACCGTTGGTCCAAGGCGTCGACTACGTCACCTACGCCAACACGGACGCGGCCAAGAGTCTCGGTTTAACCATCGCCGGAGCTTTGATGCGCAACGCCCGCGTCGTTTCCACCAAGTAGGACGGGTTCATTTTGTAGGTCAGGAGTCGGGTGTTACCCTCCAGCGAAGAGTCTCACCCGTGGGGTACTTGCGATGAAAAGCTTCCTGCGGATCGCGATGGCCGGCTTGATCATCGCGGGGATCGCCGCTGCGGGGGTATGGCTCTTGGCCAATCCCGACTTCGTCAAGTCCACCACCGGATCGCGCCGGAGCGGGACAACGTCAGCCCGGCGAGCAGAGCCGGTCTCGCGCGCGGTTACCCGAGTTCAGCGATCCGAAGGTGCCATTCTTCAGTGACAATTACATCGAAGACAGCGGTTACGATCTGGCATTCCGTTACTCATTGCCGATCGCGGATCGCGGATCGCTTCCCCAATGCTGTGAATCGGCGGAGGGACGGTCGCGTCGGGGGCTCGCCGAGGTTCTCGGTCTGCTCGACCAGCTCACCAAGGTCTACCCGCGGCCGGATGACTACGACCAGCGTCATGCCATGCTCCAGACGTTCGTCGGCCTACTATTTATGTACGACGGCCGATTCAACGAGGCGTCTCCGTGGTTGGAGAAGGCGCGTATTGAGAACCCGGATCTCGCTCGCGAGGTGCGGGCCAACCTGGTGGCGCTTCGAGGCGTCGCCGCGCTCCGACGGGGCGAGCTGGAAAACTGTGTGGCCTGCCTTGGGCCGTCGAGCTGCATCTTTCCGATCGCCGCGGAGGCCGTCCACCAGCGAACTGAAGGTTCGCGCGAGGCGATTCGCTGTTTCACCGATTACCTGAAAGAGCGCCCCGGGGACCTCGGTGTGCGCTGGCTATTGAACATCGCCTACATGACCCTCGGCGAGTATCCCGGCAAGGTGCCGGCCGCTTACCTGATCGCGCCGTCGGTTTACCAGTCGAAACTCGACATGGGCCGGTTCGAGAACGTCGCACCTCTGGTCGGGCTCGACACGCGCGGGCCTAACATGCTCGGCGGCAGCGTTTTCGACGATTTCAACGGCGATGGCCGCCCCGATATCCTTGTCCTCTCGGGCGACTGGGACAAGGGAGGCTCGCTGTTCATCAACCGGGGGAATGGCACATTCGTCGGATCAAGGGGAGTCGGCCGGGCTCGCGGACCAGAAAATGTCGGTCAACCTGAGCCACGCCGACTTCGATAATGATGGGGATCTCGACGTCATCGCCCTCCGAGGGGGCTGGGAGACGCCCTATCCGCTCTCGCTCTTGCGAAACCAAGGGAACGGCGTCTTCGATGACGTCACCGTCGCCGCCGGGCTGGGCGAGCCGATCGCCACTCAGTCAGCCGCCTGGGGCGACTATGATAACGACGGTTTCCTCGACCTGTTACGTCGCCGGCGAATACCACGACAAGAACGCCACGCCACTGAACCATTGCCGGCTCTATCACAACCGCGGCAACGGTACGTTTGAGAACGTCGCCGACAAGGCCGGCGTGATCAACGAGCGCTGGGCCAAGGGTGCCGTCTGGGGCGATTATGACGACGACGGAGACCTCGACCTGTATGTCTCGAACACCCAGGGCCCCAACCGCTTGTACCGCAACAACGGCAATGGGACCTTCACCGACGTTGCCCCGGACCTCGGTCTTACCGAGCCGAACAACAGCTTCTCCTGCTGGTTCTGGGACTACGACAACGACGGCCGGCTCGACCTGTTCGTGACCGGGTTCTACGCGACGCTCCAGGACATCGTGGCCGACATGCTCGGCCAGCCCTCCAAGGGAGAGCGGCCTCGCCTGTACCGAAACCTTGGACCCGAGGGGTTCAAGGACGTCGCGACCGAGGTGGGGCTGAACCGGGTGACTCTGCCGATGGGTTCCAACTTCGCGGACATCGACAACGACGGGTTCCTCGACGTCTTCCTCGCCACCGGTCGCCCACCCTATTCGGTCCTCGTGCCGGACCTCATGTTCAAGAACGTCAATGGGCAGCGGTTTGAAGACGTGACGACCTCGACAGGGACCGGCCACCTTCAGAAAGGACACGGCGTTTCGTTCGCCGACTGGGACAACGACGGCGATCTCGACCTGTTCGTCGAGATCGGCGGCCAAGCACCCGGCGATAAGGCCCATAACGTCCTGTTCCGGAACCCGGGGCAGGGACGCCACTGGCTTCAGGTCAAGCTCGTCGGCACCAAGTCGAATCGCTCGGCGATCGGCGCGAAGGTCCGGGCCGAGGTCGCCGGCCCTGGAGGCATCTCGCACACGATCTATCGCACGGTCAGCGGAGGCTCGAGCTTCGGCGGCAACAGCCTCGTCGTCTCCATCGGCCTCGGCGAAGCGACGTCCATCAAGACACTCATGATCACCTGGCCAACGTCCAAGATCGTCCAGACGTTTCAGGACGTTAAGGGTGATCGCGCGATCGAGATCGTGGAAGGGGCCGAGTCGTACCGAACCTTGGCGCGGTGATGAAGATCGACGAACACCCAATAATGTTCTCAGCGAACCAGGTAAATCACCATGTCCGAAGAAAAGACACCCTTACCATCAGCGATTTGGTACTTAAGATCATTCTTCGCGTCGGATTATTGACAGTCGCGCTGAACATTATATCGGAAAAATATCCAATAGTCTTGATATCAGTTGCTATAATATCTTGCGTTGTGTTGCTGAAAACGTTCTATAAGCGAAAAGACAGAATAACCGATCGGAGTTGTTCTTTCCCAAAAAGGAATGTGGTCGAGGATTAGCCAAGGATTAGAACGAATAACGAGCGGATGGCTCACAGCCTGTGGATATTGGGTTGTACGGTGGCGTCGAGAAGCACTGTGAGCAATTCGCTTGTGATCTGCTCCAGTAGCCGTTCATTCTTTCGCGGAGCCTTGATCGACGCTCGTCCCGGTATGGATACGGATGTGATGATCCGTGAACGTCGTGTGCGGCACGACGCTCGGTACCTTCGGCATATGGCACTTCAGACAGTCAACGCGGGCATTCACGGGACACGAGACGCGTGGGGGACGGGACTCGCCTTGGCCCTCAGAGGCGTGGCATGAAAGGCACTTCGCCTCGTAGAAGGCGGACGATTCCTCGGCGCTGCGGTGGGCGGAATGGCAAGTCAGGCAGTCGAAGGTCTCCCGACTCATCTCGTAACACTTGCTCCAGGTCAATGTCGTCCCCTGGAAGCGGACTGTCGCCGCGGGAGTGTCCTGGAGAATCTGGCGGCCTTTGGTGCCATGACACTCGCTGCAGAGGTTCATCACTCGCGGGGAAGTTCCGGAGGCCGTGCGACGGAATGCCCCAATGGCGAAGTCGGGGAACGAGGCCTCGACGGCCGCCACGTGGTTCCCGCCCGGACCGTGGCATCGCTCGCAGCCGATTCCGCGGTCGGCTGCCTCGGGCCCGGCCTTCGCGATGGCGGCGCGGGGGTTGGTCGTGTGGCAGCCCAGACATTGCATGAGCGAATCGTCCGTCTGTCGCTCACCGAGGAATCCGTGCCAGTCGCGCGGCCGCAGCGGGTGGCCCGGCGTCACGTCCCAGCTCGAAACGGCCGCATAGTACGTCAGCCGTAACTCTCGAAACGCGCCTTCGTCGTCGCGGCCGATCGGCGTGAAGGCGTGACGGCCCGAGCCGAGGACATATTCCATGACCGCGCGAATCACCTCGGGGCCGGCCGCTACCTGCAACGTGGCCTGCTTGGTGTCGGGTGTCACGGTCGAAACGACGTGGGGATCATTAGCGTCGATGTAAGTTTGCGAGGGCAGGCGCAGTGCGGCGACTTCATCCGCGTAGTAGAAAGTTCGGGCGTGTCGGCTGGACTGCTGAATGTCGTTGACTTCGCCGTGGCATTCCGCACAACGTTTGGACCCGACGTACGGGGCCGGCTCGGACGACACGATCGGGCCGGCGCTCGTGGCGCTCTGCCAGGCGGCCAGGGCCGCGGTGCGGTCGCCACGTTGGAGTGCGACGCGACTGAGCAGCCATTCGGCCTCCCGGTCAGGCCCAGATTTGAGAGCGGTCCGAAGAACGGTTTCGGCCTCGTCGGCCCGATGGAGCCGAAGCAGCGCACGAGCCAGTCGCTTCTGAAGCGACATGTTCGAGAAGTCCGGGACGTGCACTGTCGGATCAAAGCGGAGGGCGCGTTGCAGGGCCTCGACGGCGGAGGCCAGATCCGATTGCTCGTCCCGGATGACCCCAAGCCGCGCCGTCCCTCGCGCCTCCCATCCGGGCAGCTCGCCCAGCCGCTCGGCCAGCCCGGCGGCCTCGGCCAGGCGCTCGGTCCGCGCGAGCAGTCGGGACAGTTCCGAAAGGGTCTCGGCGTGGGCCGGGTCGACCCTCAGCGCCCTCCACCACATTCTCTCGCCGTCGGCGCCCTGCCCTTGCCGCAGGAGCGTCTCGCCGAGCAGGAAAAAATCCTCGGCATGAGCGTCTTCGGACCCTAGCTGCTGATACAGCGCAACCGTTGTCGGGTCGCGCTCAAGCCGCGCCGAGGCGCGGGCCGACAGCCGCAACGCCCCGCGGTCGTTCTCGTCCTCCTTGAGTCGCTGGTTGGCCAAGCTCAGCGCGTTGCGCCAACGAGACTCGCGGTACGCCGACCAGCCCCGCTCCAGCGTCGAGTGCGCCGACCACCACCGCATGCCAGCGACAGCGAGTCCGGTCGCAGTCAGAACCACGGCGAAGGTAATCCAGACCAACCGACGGCCTCCGCGGTTCGGAGCGATCCCCATCGGCGCACCTCGCTTCATCTCATCTCGATTGAGATCGATCCCAAAACCTCGCGGATCGCCGCGGCGTTGACCGGCCGGATGACTCCCTTTTCGGTGATGATGCCGGCGATCAGATCGGCGGGGGTGACGTCGAAGGCGGGGTTGTAGACGTCGACGCCCTCGGGTGCGGTCTGGCGGCCGAACCCGTGGGTGACCTCGCGCGGGTCGCGCTGTTCGATCGGGATGGCCGAGCCGTCGGCGATCGACAGGTCGAACGTGCTCGACGGCGCGGCGACATAGAAGGGGATGCCGTGGGCCTTGGCCAGCAGGGCCACGCCATAGGTGCCGATCTTGTTGGCCGTGTCGCCGTTGGCGGCGATCCGGTCGGCGCCGACGACGACCATCTGGACCTTCCCTTCCCGCATCACCTGCGCGGCCATGTTGTCGCAGATCAAGGTGACCGGGATCCCGCGGCGCTGGAGTTCCCAGGCGGTGAGCCGCGCCCCCTGGAGCAAGGGCCGAGTCTCGTCGGCGAAGACGCGCACGGCCTTGCCTTGCTCGTGGGCGGTGAAGACCACCGCCAGGGCGGTCCCATAATCGGCCGTGGCCAGGCCACCGGCATTGCAATGGGTCAAGATCCCCTGCCCTGGCCCGACCAAGGCCGCGCCATGACGGCCGATCGACCGGCACATGGCGCGGTCCTCCTCGTCGATGAGCCGGGCCTCGTCGAGCAGCCGTTCCAGGATCGCGGGACCGTCCAGACCGGATCTGCGGGCTCACGGCGGCGTCCATCCGGTCCAGGGCCCAGAACAGATTCACGGCGGTCGGGCGGCTGGTGCGGAGGTAGGCGGTGGCTTCTCGGAGCGCGCGATGGACGGCCGCCGGGTCGTCAAGCCCCGCGGTTCGCGCCCCGATCACCGCCCCGTAGGCCGCCGCGACGCCGATCGCGGGCGCACCGCGGACCCGCAGCGACTTGATCGCCTCCCAGACCGCCGGCACGTCGCGGCAGTCGATCTCCACATATTCGGTTGGGAAGCAGGGTCTGATCGATCAGCCGCAGGAAGCCCGTGGCGGCGTCACCCACCCAGTGGACCGTCTGGAACTGGTCGTCGGATTCGTTGCTCTTGGAGCATCGATGCATCGACTGCGTCGCTTCGCCGGACTGACCTCGTCCCACGAGGTGCCAGTCGCTCGCCATCGTCGTCGTCATCCTCGTCATCGTCTCCTCGGCCTCCTCGGGATCGACCCAGGCGTAGAACTCGGAGAAGAGATCCCAGATGGTCCGCATCGCGTTCTTCAAGTCGCCCGGCTTGAGCGGACCATGCGTGCCCGAATAACCGGCGACCTGGGTGGCAATCCTGAGCAAGTCGAGGTTCTGCCGCCTCATCTCCAGGAAGATCTGGCTCTGGGTGTCGAGCTCGAGCGCTTCCTCGAGGCTTCCTCGACCTCGTGCTCGTGCTCGTGTTCGTGCTCGTGCTCGTGCTCGTGGTCGGATCGTTCGTTGCCCTTGTCGGGATCAAAGTTGTCTTGGCTCATGTGCGGGGTCTACTCCCTGAGAACATGAGGATTGATCGAATCGGATTCGACGGATGTCATGGCGTCAGGATCGCGCGATCGACCGGCATCGGCCACGGACCGGTCGGCGGTCGGCCGTCGAGCGGGATGAAACGGCAGACCGAAGGTGGCGGCGACGGCCTGGTTGGTGACCCGCCCTCGATCGATATTCACTCCTTCGGCCACGCCGGGATCGGCGGCGGCCACGTTCCGCCAGCCGTGCCTGGCCATTTGCAGGACATAGGGCAGCGTGACGTTGCACAGGGCGTAGGTGCTGGTGCGGCCCACGGCTCCGGGCATGTTGGTGACGCAGTAGTGGACGACGCCGTCGACGAGATAAGTCGGGCTGGCGATGAGTCGTCGGCCGGCTGGTCGCGACGCACCCCCCCTGATCGATCGCGACATCGACGATCACGGCGCCGTTCTTCATCCGAGCGAGGTCCTCGCGGCGCACCAGCCGAGGCGCTCTGGCCCCGGTGATCAAGATCGCGCCGATGACCAGGTCGGCGCGCTCGATCGATTCGAGGATCGTGTGCCGGTCGGAATAGAGGGTCGTGACGTTGGGGGGCATGATGTCGTCGAGGTAGCGCAGGCGGTCGAGGTTGATGTCGAGGATCCGCACGTTGGCGCCCAGGCCGGCGGCGACCTTGGCGGCGTTGGAGCCGACGACTCCGCCTCCCAGGATCGCGACCTCGGCCGGGGCGACGCCCGGCACGCCGGACAGCAAGATCCCGCGCCCTTCCTGGGGCCGTTCCAGGTACTTGGCCCCTTCCTGGATGCTCATCCGGCCGGCGACCTCGCTCATCGGCGTCAGCAGCGGAAGGCCGCCGCGCGTGATCGCGAAGGGTCTCGTAGGCGATGGCCGTGATGCCGCTGTCGATGAGGGCGCGGGTCAGCGGCTCATCGGCGGCGAAGTGGAAATAGGTGAACACCACCTGGCCGGGCCGCAGCAACGGCCACTCGGCCGGCTGCGGCTCCTTGACCTTGACGACCAGCTCGGCCTTGGCCCAGATCTCGGCGGCCTCGGCCACGATCGTCGCGCCGGCCGCCTCGTACTGAGCGTCGGCGATCCCACTGCCCTGCCCCGCCCCGGCCTCGATCAAGACCGTGTGGCCCGCGTGGCTCAACTCCTCGACGCCGACCGGGAGCATCGCCACTCGGTACTCGTCCGACTTGATCTCCTTGGGCACTCCGACGATCATTCGCACGACTCCACGGTCCGGCCACTCGAACGATGCCGGTCTGCTCAACCGGCTCTCGCTTCTCGATTTCCGCCGCTGCCATTCGACCAGACTCCCTGTCGAGAATCAAGGCGAGCGCGATAAGATCAGTACACGGAACCGGAGATAAGCCAAGCATGCAAGATCGTTGGCCGGTGAAATCGTTGAGCCAGGT
>CAWAAW010000079.1:0-74120 GCA_963779785.1 uncultured Planctomycetota bacterium | reverse complement strand
GGGCAAAGCAGCCAGACGCCTCCGAACCCGAGCTCAACGCTGGCGAGTCGCTGAACGTCCTCGGTGAAGACTGTGCGCACGCTCGAACCGCCCATCGCCATCGGCGTCCTCGAAGATCAAGACGCGGTCGCGCAGGCGAAGGTCGAACCTTTGAGTTTGGTCGGAATAGGTAAAGTTCTCGGCGATCCACAGCCGCCCACACGTGTCCCAGGCCATCGCAACCGGGTTACGGACGTCTGGCTCGGAGGCAAAGGTCGTGACACGAAACCCATCGGGGACGCGGAAGCCAGCCGCGGCTTCCGACGGGGGCATCGGGCTGGTAGAGGCCCGCTTCGTATCAGCGGCGACCGGAAAGTCCACGCCGCGGGCCGCATGGACGCGCTCGTGAGAGAACGCCAGAAAGATCAGGCAACAGGATTCTCGATGGTTCATGGCAAGCTCGAGGGCAATGCGTCCGGTGGGGCGTCGACCACAGATCATCTGATTTGGGTTTTACGGTCGTCATTGACCGCTCACTCGGAGTTCGAGTTGTGACGGAAAGCTTCGAGTTCCTGGCGGAGTCGGTCAAGGTCTTCCGCAGTCCGTCTTTGTTCGGCCTCGGCGGCCTCCCTCAGACGTTTTTCCGCTTCGAGCCGCTCCGATTGTTTCAACAACCGAAGGCTCGTCACCGGATCAACCAGGCGGAGTTCCTGCCCGTCACGCTCCAGGTGCAATCCGAGAACCTGGCTGGGTAAGCGGCCTTTTACAGCCTGGATCGGTATGTACTCACCCTCCACAAGGCGAAATCCCTGGAGTGATGGTTTAAGGTAATCCTCGGTCGGGTCGAATAGGAAGTACTCCGTGACCTTCAAAACGTCGCGATACAGCTCCTTCTTTGTCTTCTTGTCCTCGCGCTTGGTCGACTTCGAGGTGATCTCGATGACCGCGTCCGGGGCTTTTCCTTCCTTCCAAACCAGGTAGTAATCGCGAGGAGGATTCTTGGGGATCGAGAAGGAGACCAGAACGTCGGGCGCGACGTGTTTCCGCCGGTTGCCTTCCTCGTAATAGAGCAGCAGGTTCCCCGAGATGTAGACGTCAGGATCATGGGCGAAGCGATGCCCGAGTGTCTCGATCAGATCAACCATATCCTGACGATGCACGTCGGTTTCCGCCATGGGCTTGCCGTCCCCGGTGGGGTATTCGATTTCGCGGGTCGCTCGCTGTCGCGGAGCCGTGGCCATTGGCTATCTCCTACTTTGGCACCTCGGGATACTTCCGTTCCGCTAACTGAACAGCATGGCACGAAGAGTTCTTCCGGAATCGCGTCATCGATTTTACCAGGATCTGAGATTCCGAACAGCATGGCGACGGGGCCTGCGGAAAGCCTGGGCGATCAGTGAGTCGGCTCTGTCGAGTGCCAGACGACGACTCGGCCGTCGACCGGCGACGAGGTGGCCAGGTGAGTTCCGTCGGGTGAGAACCGGAGCAGTTCGATGCTGCCACTGTGCTCTTTCATCTCGACTGTCGTCTGCGAGAACGCGAAGTCTAGCGGCACACTCCAAGCCGCCTGATGGGTCTTCAGGGCCGCTTCGACACGACCACCGCCCCTTCTTTCATCACGAAGACAACGTGGCCGGTCGCCGCGATATCGGCGAGGGCATCGCCGGGCACGGCCACCAGGTCGGCGAGCTTGCCCGGTTCCAGCGAGCCGATCGACTTTGAGAGCCCGAGCAGCTCGGCATCAACCGAGGTCGCGGCCTTGAGTGCGGCCGATCGGCGTCATCCCATACTTGACCATCAAGACGAACTCGCGAGCGTTGTCCCCGTGCTTCGAGACGCCGGAATCGGTCCCGAAGCCAACCTTGACGCCCAGCCTGACTGCCTCGGCGAAGGTCTTCGAGAGCGCACGCATTCGCCGCGACGGCCTTGGCGGCGATCTCCGGGCGGAAACTTGGATAGGTTGGGCATGATCGAGTCGGGAGCCATCAGGGTCGGGATCAGGTACGTCCCGCGCTCCTTCATCAACTTCAGGGTATCGGCCGACAGGAACGACCCGTGCTCGATCGAATTGACACCGGCCAAGACCGCGTCGCGAGCGGCCTGATCGCCGTGGCAGTGACAGGCGACCTTCTTGCGCAGCCGGTGGGCTTCGTCGCAGAGGGCGGTCATCTCCTCCAGGGTGAGCTGCGGGGTGTCGACCTCGTCGGCCAGCGAAAGGACGCCGCCCGAGGCACAGAACTTGATCACGTCGGCGCCATATTTGACCTGATAGCGAACCGCCTCGCGGAGCCGATCGGGGCCGCTGGCGATTCCCTCGTCTTCGTGGCGTTGGGGAAGCAAGATCGTGCCGGAGCCCGTTGCGATCGGCATGGCCGCCGATCGGCACCGAGCGAATGAACGCAGACCAGCATCCTCGGGCCGGGGACGACCCCTTTGGCGATCGAGTTCCGCAAGCCGACGTCGAGCAAGTCGCCCGAGCCGACGTCGCGGACTGTCGTGAAGCCGGCCTCGACCGTTCGCCGGGCGTAAACGGTCGAGAGGATCGCCTGCTCCGCGAGCTCCCGGCGCATCCCATCGACGAACCCCTGGTTGAAGTCGGCCGTCCGCTCGTGGGTCAGGTGGGTGTGAGCATCGATGAAGCCGGGACAGAGGGTGGCGTCGCCCAGGTCGATCACGGTCGCGCCCTCGGGGACGGTCAGCCCGCGCCGACGGCCTTGATGGCCTTGCCTCGACGATCACGATCGCGTCCGAGATCAGAGCGTCGGACTTGCCGTCGAACAATCGGGCGGCCTTGAGCACGATCGGCTTCGGCGGCGATGCGGGCCTCGGGCGCGGTTGGAACAAACGAGCGAGGGTAACGAGGCTGGTCGAAATCATGACGGGGGTCGCTCCGGTGTTCGGTTAGGTGTAATTGAGAATCATGGTGAACCAATCGAGACTACTTCTGTCGGTCCTTTGCCGATATATTTCTCCAGCCACCCGAACACCTCTCTGTGCCACACCAGCGAATTGTTCGGCTTGAGTATCCAGTGATTCTCGTCAGGGAAGTAGACCAGGCGTGTGGGAACGCCCTTTTGGCGAAGCGTGTTGTAGTAAGCCAGTCCCTGCGTGATGGGTACGCGGAAGTCCTTTTCGCCGTGCAGCACGAGCGTCGGCGTCTTGAAGTTTGCCGCGAACCGCTGGGCGGATTGTTTGTCCAGAATGTCAAGTCACCCCAGGTCGGCGAGCCCAGTTCCCAGCCCCAAGTCTTGACGATGTCGGAAGCCAGCATGGCATGCCAGTCGTAAACTCCGGCGTGGCAGACCATCGCCTTGAACAAGTCAGTGTGCCCGTTGAGCCAGGCCATCATGTATCCGCCGTAACTGCCCCCCGCGGCCGCCATCCGATTCTTGTCGATCCAGGGCTGCTGCGCGAACCATTCGGTCGATTTCAGGACGTCCGTCAAGGGCTTGTCGCCCAGAGCGCCGATGATCGAGTGTGTGAAGTCTTGCCCGTACCCGCTCGATCCATGGAAATTGACGGCCCCGACGATGTACCCCTGGGCGGCCCACAATTGTAAGTTCCAGCGAAAACTCCAATCGTCAGGGAAGCTGCTGTGCGGGCCGCCGTGGACGACTTGCACGAACGGCCATTTCTTGGTCGCGTCGAAGTCGGGCGGGTACACGATCCACTGCTGTACGTCCTTGTCGTCGGCGCCCTTGAAGGTCTTGCTCTCGACTTTACCGAGCTTCCACTCGCCGGCGAGGGCGTCATTGAAATGGTCGAGCAGGATCGGGCCTTGAAGCCGGGTCCGTGCGCGACGACGGCTGGCGGCCGATCGAAGCTGCTTTGCAAGTACACTGCGAGCCGCCGGCCGCGGGCGAAATCGATCGATCGCTCGGACACCTTGGGCGGGGCCGTCGACACCAGCTTGCCTTCCAGATTGGTGAAGTAGATGCCGGCCACCCCGCCGTTTTCCGCTTCGAATGTCAGGCGCTGTCGCGTCTGCCCATCGCGGATTCTGGCACGACCGGTCGAAGTGCGGCCGCCAACTCGTTGGCTTGCCCGCATCCCGGTCGAGCACCATGAGTCGCTGGCGGTCGCCATAAAAGTGCTTGATCGTCTGCCGCAGGAACGCGACGTGCTTGCCGTCGGGACTGTAAACCGGGTTCGAGTCGCCTGCCAGGTTGTCCGGGGTGATGTTTTCGGCGCGGCGTCGCCCTCGAGATCGAGCGTGTAGAGGTCGCTATTGAAGTCGGTGCCGTAGTCCTTGGCGGAATCGCTGACGAAGCAGAGTTCCTTGCCGTCGGGGGAAATGTCGTAGTCATTCGCCGACGGAGGGGGCTCGGTCGGAGGCAGGAACCGCTTCGATTTCGCCAGCAGATTGCGGTGGCGGCCCGACTCGACCTCGGTGGCGAAGATCATCGGCCGCTTGCCGTCGGCAATCCATTTGTCCCAGACCCGGTACTGGGCGTCGTCGATGACGACGGCCTTGCTCTTGGCCTCCTTCAGCGCTTTCTCCTTGGCCTTGTGGGCCGTGTCGTCGGCGGCGTCGGGCCATGTCCAGCCGATCGAATAGATCGTCCTGGAATCCGCGGACCACTTCAGTCCAGTCGGTGCCGACGGCCATGTTGCTCACGCGGCGAGCCTCGCCCCCTGCGGGCGAGATCACGTAGATCTGCGGGCCATCATCGCCGGCCCGCTGACTCGTGAACGCGATCGACTTGCCGTCGGGCGACCATTTCGGCCCGCTGTTCTTGCCCGTCGATGTTCGTCAGTTGCTTCTGCGTCTTGCCGTCTGTCGACAACAGCCACAGGTTGGATGAGCTTTCGTCCTTGTCGATGTCCCACGTGGTGACTTCGACCACGCACCATTGGCCGTCAGGCGATACCGACGGCGGGCCGACCCGCTTGACCTTCCAGAGGTCTTCCGCCGTCATGGGCCGAGGTCGGCCGCATGGAGTGTCGTGACCGAAACAACGAGCCCGAGCATGGCTAATCGAATGACGAGTTTCATGGCGATCACCTCGTTTGAGCGTGCGGACTCGTGTGGGCGTGCCGACAATAACGCGCCTTGCGTACTTCCGCAATGAGTCGCGGCCCGCATTTTCGCTCTCGGCCGTGATTTCAAGTTTGACGCTGAATGTCACGTGGGACCAGTCATTTGACCCGGAGTGCAGGCACGGCGACAATGGGGCGAATCGCCTCGTGCTTCAGAAACTTGGAGAGCCCCCATGTGTCGAATATTGAGAACCGGTCTGGCGCCTTTCGTCGTGATCTCGATGTGTCTCAGCTCGATCGCCTCGATCCGACGAGGAAGGGTGGGTGCCGATGTTCGACGGCAAAACTCTTGACGGCTGGACGGTCCGCGGCGGGACAGCCACCTACAAGGTCGAGGATGGCGCCATCGTCGGCACAACCGCCGAGGGCAGCCCCAACTCGTTCCTCTGTAAAGGGAACCTCAAGGACTTCTTGCTCGAGCTCGAGGTCAAGTGTGACCCCAAGCTGAACTCCGGCATCCAGGTTCGCAGCCATGCTCTATCCGCGTGACGAACCTGATTCGCTCGACCCGAAGCAGATGCGCAAGGCCGGCGTCGTCTACGGCCCCCAGTGCGAGATCGCCCGCAAGGACACTGCCTCGGCCGGTCGGTTCTACGATGAAGGCAGGCGCGGCAAGTGGCTGGCCGACCTCAAGCCCGAGGCCAAGGATTCCTTCAAGGACGACGGCTGGAACAGCTACCGGATCGTCGTTCAGGGCAACCGCTATCGCTCGTGGCTCAACGGGGTCCTCGCGTGCGACATGACCGACGACATCGACGGCAGCGGCTTCGTCGGGCTCCAGGTCCACGGCATCGCCAAGGGCGAGGGGCCCTACCAGGTCCGCTGGCGTAACATCCGCGTCCGCGAGTTGAAGCAAGGTGAAGCGATTGCTGTCGGCTCGGAATGATTCCTCTCAGGCCGTTATGCCTCGGAGCACACATGGCACACGACGAATTCTTCGCGATCGATACGACCGATCAGCCGTGGGAAGAGCGGTACAACGAAAAACTCGGTAGAGCAATCCTTCGTAAGGATCTCTATCCCGACCCGGAAACCGGGGCCGAAATCCGGCTAGTTCGCTACCCGGCCGGTCTTGTCAATCCCCATCATACCCATCCGTGCGGTCACGGCCTTTATGTGCTCGAAGGCAAGCTAGTCACCCACAAAGGTACGTTTGGCCCGGGGACCTTTGTCTGGTTTCCCGAAGGCGAGGTCATGGAGCATGGCGCCAGCCCCGAGGCTGACGTCACGGTGCTGTTTATCACAAACAAACGCTTTCGCATTGATTATATCGAGTGAAAGCGATGACGTGAGTACGCGCCAACCAATAGATTACCGAATTCCTAACGGTGCGCGAGTGGCTGGAACGTTGAGTGCAAGAGGAAAGGTCTTGGACGTTGTTTACGTTTGCCGCCCCGGTGACTGTCACCGACATTTAACGAATCGCGACGCTGTTGCCCTCACGAATTCTTCGTTTCCTTCGTGTCTTTCTGTTCCAAGACGAGATCAACTTCCATGACGTCAAGCTCATCGACGGAATCTCAAGCCTAGTCCTGGCCGGTGCAAACAACGCTTGAACAGAAGGAAACGAAGGGAACGAAGCGTGAGAACCAAGCCTGAAGCAGCGGCCCGTCGCCGAGAAATCCGATCTCTATCAAGACGAACACATCCCACGGCGACTGGATTACGAGATTCACCCCCGCAACTCACGACGGCAAATTCGGTAAGTTATTGTTTTGCGCACCCTTATGTGGCGTGCCGATGTCCACTGGTCAACTTTCAACGCGCGACGCCAAATGACCTCCGATTTGTCGGCTGGAGTCGGATCAACTTCATAGCCACGGTAAGAGAATGGCATCTCCCATTAAGTTCTGGCGGTGAGGCACAGTGATCCGCAAGCTCAGGATCCCGTTTTCGGCTTCGGCGACTTGGCCTCGGTGGGGAATGTGAACTCCGGCGGCAACGGCTTAGCCGACGAAAGGGGTTGCGCGTCGTCCAGTCGCTTTTGCCACTGTCGGAGCAGGCCGGTGAGGCGCTTGACCTCGCCGGTCCGGTCCGGGTCATTCGCGAGGTCGTGCAGCTCGGCGGGGTCGTTCTTGAGGTCGAAGAGTTGGGTCTTGTTGATCTTGGGATAGATGATGAGCTTCCAGCGGTCGTCGCGGACGGCGCGCTGGACGTCGGCCATAGGCGGTGAAGATCGAGTCTCGGCCCGTTTGCCGTTGGCCGGCCAGGATTGGGACGAGGCTCTGGCCCTCGCTCCCCTCGGGTGCCGGGATGCCGGCGAGATCTCCGAGCGTCGGGAAGATGTCGAGCAGGTAACACATCGCATCGACTCGCCGGCTCCGCGGGATGCCCGGTCCGGCGATGATCAGCGGCGCCCGCATCGAGTGGTCGTAGAGGTTTTGCTTGCCGAATAGCCCGTGACTGCCGATCGCCAGGCCGTGGTCGGCGGTGAAGACGATCAGGGTGTTCTCGTACTGGTTGCTCTCCTTCAATGCGTCGAGGATGCGGCCGATCTGGGCGTCGAGGAACTCGATGGCGGCGTAGTAATCGGCGAGGTGCTGGCGGACGATCTCGGGCGTCCGCGGCCAGGGGGCGAGTTCCTCGTCGCGGATGATCAGCGCGCCGTTGTTGAACGGGTGCTGCGGCAGGAAGTTCGCGGGGAGCGGAGGGCGCTCGGCGTTGTAACGGTCGTGATAGGGCTTCGGGGCCACGCGCGGGTCGTGCGGGAGATTGAAGGGAACATAGCACAGGAACGGCCCTTTTCCCGACTGCCCGCGGATGAACTCCGCCGCGGCGTCGGCGAAGACCTTCACCGAATGCTCGCCGCTCAGCCGCTTGTTCACAAACGTATGCTCGGGCGAGATATCCTGGATCGGGAGCTGATAAGGATCGCCCATGCCGCCGAGGAAGACGCCTTTTCCGTGCTGGAAGACACGCAGGGCCGACTCGGCCTGGTTATGCCACTTGCCGGTGAAAAACGTGGTGTAGCCTTGCCTTGGCGAAAGCCTCGGGCCAGGTGGGCTGGCCCTTGAGGTCGTCCTTGACGTGGAAGAGCGTGCGACCGGTCAGCAGCATGGCGCGCGACGGCACGCAAACCGCTCCCTGGAGCGAGCCCATGCAATAGGCCCGAGTGAACGACGTCCCTTGGCTCACCAATCGGTCCAGGTTGGGCGTCCGGATGTGCGAGTTGCCGAGAGCGGCGATGGTGTCGGCTCGCTGGTCGTCGGCGAAGAGGACGAGGACGTTCGGCCTCTTCGTCGGATCGGGCCTTGGGAGGCTCGCGAAGAGCCGCCGACGAGCAAGCCGACCGCCACGATGAGCCCGGCAGATCAGTGAGGCTGAATGCCCGGCAACGATTCGGTCCTCGACGTTGCTGGTCGTACATGATCGATCCCTTACGGCTTTTGGCTTGATGATCGTGCGGTCGCTTTCGGACTGCGTGTCGTCCGGGCTGAGATAGTCGCGGCCTTGGAATCGCTCGGGAAGGCAGGGCATCTCGCTCCGGGCGGCGGGATCGTCGTGAACGTAGCGATAGCCTTGGCCGTAGCCGATCCCCTTCATCAGCGAGGTGACGGCGTTGCGGAGGTGGAGCGGGACGGGCTCGCGCGCGGAGGCGGCGGCATCGGCGGCGGCCGATTGGTAGGCGGTCTTGACCTGTTCGACTTGGGCGCTTTCGCCAGGTAGATCGTGGCCTGCGCCAGCGGAAAAAGGGCCTCGGGCAGGCCGATCAAATGAGCGATCTGCGCCGCGGCGGCCGCCTGGACGATCGCCTGGGGGTCGGCCAGGCCAACGTCCTCGGAGGCCAAGATGCAGAGCCGCCGCGCGATGAAAATCGGGTCGGCACCCCCTCGATCATCCGGGCAAGCCAATACAACGCGGCACTTGCGTCGGAGTTACGCACCGACTTGATCAAGGCCGAAGCCAGGTTGTAATGGTCTTCTCCTTGCCGGTCATAGGCATAACGGGCGCGTACCGAGCGCCTCGACCAGGGTCGATTCGGTGACCGAGTCGCGTCCCGTCCGCGGCGGGGAGAGTGGCCTCGACCGCCTCTTCCAGAGTCGAGAGAGCGACGCGGGCATCGCCGTTCGACCAGCCCGCGAGCTTTTCGATCAAGTCCGGTGCCAGGCATGGTTTCTGCCCCGCGATCCCACGTTCCGGGTCGTCGAGGGCCCGGCGGACGATCGTCGCGACCTCCTCCGTTTCAAGTGGTTGCAGCACGACTACGCGGCATCGTGAAAGCAAGGCCGCGTTCACCTCGAACGATGGGTTCTCGGTCGTGGCTCCGATCAGGCTGATCGTGCCGTCCTCGACGGCTCCCAGAAGTGCGTCTTGCTGTGCCTTGTTGAACCGATGGATTTCGTCGATGAAGAGGATCGTCCGGGCATCGCGACGCCGGTTCTTTCTGGCTTCTTCGATGGCGGCCCGTACCTCGCGCACGCCCGCGAAAACCGCGGAGAGCGCGATGAACTGGGATCCGCTTTTCCCGGCGATCAACCGGCCGAGCGTCGTTTTCCCAGTGCCCGGCGGACCCCAGAGGATCAGCGACGGCGGTTTGCCCGCGCGCCTGAGGATCGTTCCCAGTAACGATTTCTCGCCGATGACTTGAGCTTGCCCCACAAACTCGTCGAGACCGCGGGGCCGCATCCGCTCGGCCAGCGGTGCGTCCGGCAACGGCGCCGGGGGCTCTTCCGGCTCGTCGAACAAGGTTGCCCGTTGTTTCCCGCGGCATGCGTTTCGGCTCCCGGTGTAAATGTTCGGGCTAGTCTGGAGAAGTCGGTTCACAGTTTGCCGCGCCGAGCACGGCCCGCGCGAGCCAGGCGTTTTCGCCACCAACGGACGAGGCAACACGCCAAGTAGGCTCGCTGGTCTCGTCAGTCCACGTGCGATCGACGGGGGACATTGCGCCGCCTCCCGAAACCCGTGAAAGTTCATTATTGCCTCCGATCGTGGGCGCGAGGAAGCTCCTGACCACTGGATCTCCGCGAGTGTGCTATGCTATGGTCTGGTGCGAGCCTCTCGACGAGTTGGCTCTGCGATCCGCGCACGAGACCGGCTCTCTCACGGATTGACCATCGATTTGCACAGGGAGGTCAACATGCGATCAACGTCGTGGATGTTGCTGGTTCTGACATTGGTTGGAACAGCCGCTCATTCGGACAACTTGGATCCGAGTGGATTTCCCGGCTCCGATCCCCCCGAATCGGGCCAGTCGCCGGACCGTGTGCCGGTCCGCCGCGTGCTCTATCAGGCAGGCACCGCGGCAAATTGACTTCAGGCGCGATGGATCGGACAGGATGGCCACGATTATGTCGGTCCGAACAGCCAGTTCAAACCGAGCGACGTCCAGGATATCCGAATTGCGCTCGCGGGCCTTGACCCACGCCGCGAGGTGGTCTTCGTCGAAGTGAACGGCTATGGGGGCGACCTGTGGCAATTCAGTCCCAAATCGCCTGATTGGACCGTCGGTTTCAGACGAAAGAAAGCGTCGCGGACCGCCGATTTATTCCTTGAGCCGTATCGCGTCGAGACGGGACGATCCTTTAATCTCGTCGTCCGTTACGACGACGGAACGAAGGTGGAAATCGCCTTCAACGGTCGCAAAGCCGATCCGAATTTGCGGATGCCCAGCGCCTCCCTGTCCGCCAGATGGATTGGACAAGACCGTCAGGACTGGGTCGGAACCGGGCCGTCTGTCGGACCTGATGGTCTCCAGGACGCTCGAATTCACCTGAGCAAGATATCGGCGAAGGCGGTCATCAAGGGACTGCGGATCGAGGGAACACGCAGTTCACGGTGGGAGTTCGGCCTCAATCCGAAACTTCTGTCGAATGCCGAGTTTTTCCGCGATCCCAAGGACCCGTCCCAGGGCGACGTGTTCTTTCAACCCGATCGCGACTTGAGCGCTCAGCACCTCAAGGTGACAATCCTCTACGAGAACGAGCGGCTCGACTCGGCGACCGTCGTCGCCGGCCAAGTGCGATCCGACGCTCCGCATGCCGCAGCCTCCGTTGCCCAAGTTTGTGGATCGGAAGATCGACGCCCGGTGGCTCGGTCAAGACGGCGGAATCGCCGCGCGGCCGGGCGACGTGCATGTCGTCTTGAGCGGCCTCCCAACGACACCACCGATCATCGGCGCCGTATTGAGCGACACGGTTCGGGGGGTTTGGATCTATCGCGACAACGACCGCGTGCCGATCCCCGCCGTGCCGGACTCCGAGCCGATGGAGCTGAAGGTCCGTTCCAATCGCACGTCCGCCGACCTGTTCTTTGGCCCGATTCGCGTTGCGAGCGGTGACGAGTTCACGCTGCGGCTGATCTACAAGGACGGCCAGCAATTCGCTGGTCCAATTCCCGAGCGGGACCTGCGACCTGAGCCTGCGAGCCCCTCGTCCGGAGCCGAGTCGCGTCGAGGCCAAACCGGGGGACGACATTCAGGCGCTGGTGGATCGCTACGGGACCGTGTCCCTCGCCAAGGGTACTTACCGGCTGACCCGTCCGTTGGTGCTCAACCGTGCCGGTGACGTTGACGTCCGACGGGGGCGCGACGCTTCGGTTCGCTCAGCCGTCGACCGAGTCGAGCTGGACGACGGCGATCAAGGTTCACTGCGGTAACACCACGCTCAATGGATTCGCTGTCCGTTTCGAGGGCCCGATCCGCTGGAACAACGAGGTCTCTTGGGGCCCGGCCGTCATCGGCATGACCGATAACCTCGATCAGGGGCACGACGAGCTGAAGGTGAACATCGTTTTCACTCGGCTCGATCTGGAGATGCCGCCCGTTGAGAAGTCCGGCGGCTGGGTCGAGGCCGTGCGACTGATGAGGTTGATCCGTGCCAAGAACGGCGTGATCGCCGAGAACATCCTTCGAGGAGGCCCGATCGAGTTTTTCGGCGGTCCTTGGCGGATCGTCGACAACGACTTCCGCGGCGTGTTGCCTGGCACATTCTCGCACGGAGTTTTCACCGGGCATGGCACTCATGATCTGCTGATGCGAGGCAATCGCACCCGAGCGCTCGAGGCCAGTGGGAAAACATGGCGGTTCCTGGTCTGGGCGGTGAGAGTGCCAACGACGTCGTCGAGCGAAACGTCATCGAGCAGGTCGGAGCGCGCGACGACGACACGATTCCCTGGAGCAATGAGCCCGAGATCATTTTGACCGAATCGTATCATGTCCGGTACGAGGGAAAGGTTCTGGATCTTTCGAAGGATGGGCGGTTGATCCGAATCGGCCGGCCCCAAGCCGAAGCAGGACGGACCGGTGAAGTGGTCTCGCTCTTGAACGGCCCCGCCGCCGGCCAGTGGCGGCGGATTGTGCAGATGATCGATGCCAACACCTACATTGTCGATTCTCCGATCCCAGCGGGGACCGAAGTGGTATCCATTTCCGCGGGCTTTGTCTCCGAGGTATTTCAGGAGAACCGGATCGACATTCGGGGCGGCCGTCGCTCGAGCCCGTTCGTTCTCGCCGGCAACCATTTCGGCACTCGGGTGATCAAGAACCACGTGTCCGGCGGAGAGCAGGCGTTTCGGATCACGGCCTGTCCGACAGAGTCACCGATGATGTGGGGCTGGACCCACGCACCATTTCTGGGGGCCGTCATGGAAGGGAATACTGTCGAAGACTCCGAGGAGGGATGCATCATCATCGTGGAACACGACCCTCGTTATATCAAAACCAACCAAGGCCGCACCTATATGACGATCTCGGTCAACGACAACGTCGTTCGTTGGTCTGAGTCCTTCCTCAGCCAACGCAGCGCGCCGAATCGAAGGAGCCGTTGATGGGCATCACGTTCGGCTCGGAGCACTCCGCTGACCCGAGTGAGATGGTCGTCGTCGCCCATGGAAATCGTCTGGAGGCTCCTCCGGGGCGTCGCGTCGGTCCGTCGTTGCTGATCCGCGCGGCCAACTACAACAACGAACGGATCGTCAATCGAAAGCTCGATCTTCCGTCGAAGGCGACGGCCGAGCCCACCAGGCGTCGCGAGGCTACGCGCGCGGTCGAGCTCCCCACCCCGCTGAAGCGGCCGACCAGCGGCTTGCTCGTCCCGGAGGGAGCCCGTAAACTGATGGACCTCGCCGAATCGAGCGATGCCCCAACCCTCCGGGAGACCGCAAGAGCATGCGTCCCAAGCTGGTGACATATCTCGTGCGCTTTGGACTGGCATGGACGGTCTTGGCCGCGACCTGCGCGGGCCGATTCGCCATCGTTCGAGACGACAGCGATCTTCCCGATGAATCCCAAGCACAACCATGCCTCGTGCGTGGTCCAGACGAAGGAAGGAAGCCTGCTTGCGGCATGGTATGCCGGCAGCGGCGAGCGCAAGTCCGATGACGTGGTCATCGAGGGGGCCTGGCTCGACCAAGGAGGCACGCATTGGGGTCCAAAGTTCTTGATGGCCGACACGCCCGGCTACCCAGACTGCAACCCATCGATCTTCGCGCCGCCTGACGGATCGCTTTGGCTTTTCTGGCCGACGATCCTTGACCACCGCTGGGAAGGCGCGCTCCTCAAGTTCGCCCGCTGCGAACACCCGCGGGCAGGGGCCGTGCCGATCCCATGGTCATCGGCCGGCGTGCTTGCATGTCACACCGGACGACTTCGCCGCCGAAATGCAAAAAGCGATCGCGCGCTTGAGCGCCGAGGAAAAGGCGAAGTCGCAGGCACATCTCGACCAGCTCGAGCAACGGTCGCGGGACGAGCTTTACCAGCGGTTGGGCTGGATGCCTCGGGTCCATCCGGTGGTGCTTCCCAGCGGCCGATGGATTTTGCCGCTTGTATTCGGACACGTTCGACGCCTCGATCATGGCCATTTCCGACGATCGGGGAGTCACCTGGACCACCAGCCGTCCCCTGATCGGCTTCGGTAACATTCAGCCGAGCCTGGTGCGAAAGAACGACGGTGCGCTTGTCGCGTTCATGCGCGACAATGGCTCTCACCATCGAATTCGACTCAGCACCTCCAGCGACGACGGCGTTTCGTGGTCGCCGGTGACCGATTCCTCCTTTCCCAACCCAGGTGCCGGCATCGAGGCGATCCGGCTGGCGAACGGGCACTGGGCCTTGATCTATAACGATCTGCCCAGGGGCCGGCACTCCCTGGCCGTCACAGTCTCCGACGACGAAGGGGTGAGCTGGAAGTGGACACGCCACCTGGAGCGCGACGCCCCGGGAAGGGTCAATTCCACTATCCGTCCATGATCCAAGCGTCCGACGGCTCGATTCACGTGACTTATACGTACAGTCGCCCGCAAAAAGGGAGCACGATCCAGCACGCCCGGTTCAACGAGAGCTGGATTCAGGCGGGCGACAAGGATTGATCGGCAACCAAACGATCACCCCGTATCGCGCCGTAGCGACGAATGTTACGAGCCCTCAATCACACGCGTAACTCGGAATTCGTAACATAATAATACGTAGATTTTATATATAGCCGGCTTCCGCAGCTGAGCGGACTCAGAATTGGCCGACTAGGGCTCGCGACAGTTTGTAAAGGTCGCGGTGTTGGTCGAGGAGGTCTGGTTGAACCGAGCTGCCAAACGAGAAGAGGTCATGTGAGCGACAATCGCAAGCATTCCGGATTCGGCTCGCATCCGTACTATCCTTGGATCGTGGTGGGGTTGCTCTGGTTCTGCGGGTTTTTCAACTACGCGGACCGGCAGGCACTCTCCGCGGTGTTGCCGATGCTCGGAGAGCGAGTTTGATCTCAGCGATTACCAGATCGGTTGGGTGAGCTCGGCATTCATGCTCGTGTATGCGATTGACATCTCCGTTCACCGGCTAGACGGTCGATCGGCTGTCGCGCCGACTGCTGATCCCGCTGGGTCTGGCATTCTGGAGCCTGGTCTGTGTGGCCACGGGTTCTCGCGGAGTTTTGTCCAACTCGTCTTGTTGCGCGGGGCCGAGGGCCTGGGTGAGTCATTCTACTTCCCGGCATCGATGTCGATGCTCGTCGGACTACCATGGACCGCGAACTCGCTCCCGCGCGATGAGCATTCATCAGACCAGCGTATATCTGGGAACGGCCGGAGGTTGGTACCTTGGGGGTACGCTCGGTCAGCATTACGGCTGGCGGTCGCCGTTCTGGGTCTTGGGGCTGGCGGGCATGGCATATGCCCTGATGCTTGGGTTTTGGCTGGTCGAGCCGAGCCGCATCGCGTGGCGATGCACAAGCCGATGCAACCGAGCCAACCGGTGATGACGAGCGAAATCCGCTTCCGCAGACGATTCTGGTCCCCTGCTCGCGAAGGTCGCGCGAATCGTGACCAATCCCGGTGCCGTCGTGCTCTTGGCTGTATTCGTGGGGGCCAACTTCGTCGCGACGACGTTCCTGAGCTGGTTACCGATGTTTGTGTCGAGAAAATTCCATCTCAATCTGAGCGACTCGGGCCTCACCTCGACGTTGTGGCCACTGGCCAGTCTGCCGGTGCACTTGATTGGCGGCGTGCTGGCCGACCGGGCCGTGCAGACGCTGGCGAGGAGGCCGGATCGGCGTGCAAAGTTTGGGACTGATCCTGGCGGCACCGTTCGTCTACCTGACTGGATGGTCGTCGTCGTGGTCGATGCTGGTCGCCGCCTTGGTCGGCGCCGGCTTCTGCAAGGGAATCTATGACGCGAACATCTTCGCCTCGCTTTATGATGTCGTACGCCCGGAGGATCGAGGGACGGCGGCCGGGCTGATGAACACCGTCGGTTGGAGCGGAGGATCGATTGCGCCGCCGCTGATCGGCATGGCGTCTGACCATTTCGGTCTGGGTGTGGCGATCACCGCGACGGCGGCAGTGTATTTGCTAGTGGGACTGCTCGCGCTGTCCGCGGCTTGGCTCGCGGGCACGCGCGTGCGTATCGAAATGACCCAAAGTGTTCTCAGATATCGCAGGGGCCTCACACCGTGAATTCCTCGGCCGCCAGCAGAGACCAGACCCGCGCCGGCTACGTCTGGGCTCAAAAGGGCGATATCAATGCCTTCTTCGGACTGATGCTCGACAACATCGGCGTCATGATCTTGATGACGAGCCTGCTGGTCGGGGTTTTCCAATTTGACCAGACTTTTGTTCTCACGCGAATGATCCCGGGAACCGCCGTCGGCGTCCTGGTCGGAGACCTCATCTACACCTTCATGGCATTTCGGCTCGCCCGGAAGACCGGTCGAACCAACATCACGGCCATGCCGCTCGGCCTCGATACGCCGAGCACTTTCGGCACTGTGTTTTTAATCATCGGTCCCGCATACAAGGCTGCATTACAGAGCGGCTTGGATGCTGATTCCTCAGCCCGTCATGCCTGGTTTGTAGGCATCATGATGCTCCTGGCCTCAGGCATCTTCAAACTCGCTTGTGCGCCGTTGAGTGGGTGGATACGCCGCATCGTGCCTCGTGCCGGCTTGCTTGGTTCTTTGACAGCCATTGCCTTGGTACTCATCAGTTTTCTTCCGCTTCTGGACATCGCGGCACTACCGGTGGCGGGCTTTGTGGCATTGATTTTGACGCTGGCGACATTGACGGCTCGCTGGCAGTTTCCGCGACAATTCCCGGGCGCGCTGGGAGCGCTGGCGTCGGTTGTCTGCTCTATTACGGAATGCACCTGGTTGGATGGGGTCCCGGGCTGGGAGGCGGGGAAGGGGAGCACCCATCATTGGCTTTCCGGGCGGTCTTGCCGATGCCGGTCGAGGATTGGCTAAGCTGGTTCGCACGGTCGGGACGCGAGGCGATCAGTTATCTGCCGGTGGCGATTCCGTTGGCCCTGGCCACGGTCGTCGGCGGAATCGACTGCACGGAGAGCGCCGCGGCAGCCGGTGATGATTATCCGACCGGTCAAATCATCGCGACCGAAGGTCTGGCCACGATCGTGGGAGCGCTGTTCGGGGGCGTGATTCAGTCGACGCCGTATATCGGCCACCCCGCGTACAAGGCCATGGGAGGGCGGTCGGCTTATACTCTGGCGACGGCGCTGTTCGTCGGCGCCGCCGGAATCTTCGGATACTTCGACTGATTTTCTTTGTCATCCCGAAGCCCGTGATTTTCCCGATCTTGATCTTCGTCGGCCTGGAGATCACCTCCCAGTCGTTCCATGCGACTTCCCCGCGTCACTATCCGGCGGTTGCGCTGGCGTGCGTTCCCGCGTTGGCGTACCTGGCGGTGCTGACGTTGGATCATCTCCTGCCCGAGATGGGAAAGCCATTCGCGGCGCTCAGCGTGCAAACCCAGCACTATATCCAGACGGTCACCGTGATCGCTGGCGGCGGGAGTTTCATCGTCACCAGTTTATTGTGGGCGACGGCCCTGGCCCACCTGATTGATGGCCATGTTCGGCGAGTTGTGGCGACACTGCTGCTGGCGTCCGTTTTTTCCTGGTTTGGCATCATTCACTCGCCATTGCCGTCGAGTCCGATCATGTCCCCGGCGGCGGTGATCACGCAGCTCGAAGCCGATGGTCGAGCCCAGGCGGCCGCTCAGCAAACGCCGTATCACTGGTCGGCGGCGTACGCGCTGATGGCCATTGCCCTGTTGGCTTTGGGCCAATTCGGGACCAAGCCATCTCAGGACACAATCGAGACTTGAACGAGACTTGAACGGCCCGGGCACGGAGACAAGGACGGGAGCTGTTCGTCATCCCGGCTAAGAGCCCGTCAGGAATTCTCGTCGGGCGCTAGTCCGATATAGACGTCAGGACTGGGGCGTTATAGGCTATTGACGTCATGCGTTTTTTGCCGCAAGTGTCAGAAATGGAAATGCGATTGTCTTGTGGTATGAAAGTTGCCCTGGGAATCGAGATTCGGTTTTCGATCTCGCTCGGTCGACTTCGAGGTCCCGAACGTCGCGTGATCTATTATTAAGCGGGAACGAATCCTGCGACGACATTGGGGCACGAATGCCTGTACAGGCTAATCGTCACGGAACCGTGAGACGGGCTCGTCATGCCTAAAGGAATCGGGGTCAGTCCGGGAATCGTGGTTGGGGTTGCCCATCGCGTGGAATCGGTCTTCGGCTCGATCGAGCAACAGACGCTGGACAACCCAGCGCAGGTTCCCGCTGAAATCGATCGAATTCGACCGCGCGGTGAGGGAAGCAGCGGCCGAGCTGGGCACGCTCGTCGAGAAGGTTGCCCAGGAGCTGGGTGCTTCCGCGGCCGACATCTTCAAAAGCCACCTGCAGATCGTCAATGACCCGGAGCTGATCGCCAAAGTCCATGGTCTGATTGAGAATCAGCATTTGACGGCTCTCTCGGCGCTGCAGGTCGTGATGCAGACGTATGCCGCTCAATTCGCACGACTGCAGCAGGAATTCTTTCGAGAGCGAATGACCGACATCACGCGACGTGATCCTGAGGATCGAGTCGCATTTGACTCGCAGAAAGATTGGCCCCACCAATGGGGCCGGTGAATCCCGCAATGGCGACGAATCCGTGATCCTGGTGGCGCATGAGATCCTCCCTAGCCAGGCAATGAGCCTGGGCGACCTGCCGATCGCCGGCATCGTCACCGAGCTTGGCGGTTCGACCAGCCACGTGGCGATCCTGGCCCGCAGTCGCGGAATCCCGGCCGTCTCGGGAGTCGACGGAATCATGGGTCAGGTCGAAAGCGGCGACATGATGATTGTCGACGGCCGCGATGGCATGATCCTGTTACGCCCCGATCAAGAGGCGACCTCGGCCTATCGCAAGGTTCAGCGCGAATTCTTCAACCTCAAGGACCGCTTGGTCGCCAATCGCGACCTGCCGGCCAAGAGCGCGGACGGGACCCATATCGAGCTGCTCGCCAATATCAACAATCTCGCAGACGCGCAGGCCGCCCATAAAGTCGGCGCGACCGGCGTCGGGCCTGTTCCGGACCGAGTATCTGTTTCTGACTCATCACGACGTGCCCGGCGAGGAAGAACAGTACGAATACTACCGCCAGATCATCGCGAGCTCGCCCAACCAGACCGTGACGATCCGCACTCTTGACCTGGGCGGCGACAAGACGGTGCCCTACCTGGGTCGTCGTGGCGAGCCCAATCCGTTCATGGGCTGGCGGTCGACCCGGATCTTCTTCGAGAACGCCAAACTGTTCGTCACCCAGATCCGCGCGATCTTGCGCCGGCCGCCATGGGAAGGTCTCGATGCTCTTTCCCATGATCACCACGCTCGAAGAGCTGCTGTTCGTCAACAAGCTGGTCAAGGAGACTCGGAGCAACCTGCGACGCGAGGGCGTTGCATTCGGTGAGGACGTGAAGACGGGTGTCATGGTCGAGGTGCCGGCCGCCGCCGTCTGCATCGACGCGATCCTGCGGGAAACCGATTTCATCTCGATCGGATCCAACGACCTGATTCAATACCTTGTGGCCGCCGATCGAGACAATCCCAAGGTGGCCCACCTCTGCGAGGCCCTCGCTCCGGCGATCTTCAAGGTGCTCCGCATGGTCCTCGATGCCTGCCAGCGAACCGGCACGCCGGTTACCCTCTGCGGCGAGATGGCTGGACAGCCGCGATCCGTCCTGGTGCTTTTTGGCATGGGCCTGCGACGGTTCAGCATGAGCCCGGCGTTCATTCCCACCGTCAAGGAGCTGCTAGCGTTCGGTGACGACCGCGCAGGCCGAGCGATTCACCCATCACGTTCTTCAATTGAACACCAGCGACGAGATCCGATCCTACCTGACTGCTCGGCTCAACGAGGTGTCGAGCACGCTCGGAGTGTTCGACACGAACTGATCGCGACGCTTGGGGATGAAAAGTTACCGGGAATCGTTACCGCCCGAACATCTTACCGTACCGCTCATAAAAGAGCTTTACCGGGTTGAACCTGCACTGGACTTTCGCGAGGTTCTTCGAGAACACGAGGTCCTCCTCGAACATGTGGTGGATGTAATCGGTGTTGTTGCCGGTTGTGAGAAACGTGGCCGAGTCCGACATGGCCGCTGAGAGTTGTGCGAAGCCGTGGTGGTCGGACCGCAGTCCGGACCGCAGCCGCTCCGAGCGGTAAAGGTTGGAGACGAGAATCGCGACGAACTCCTCGCGCGTGTCATAGGCCGGGTTATCCCACGTCCCGGAGCACTGTGACTGGCCGCGCATCTGCCGCATCCCGTGGATCATCTCGTGGAGGAGGATCTCGTCCGCGTCAATGCCGGGCCGAGCGGGTCCCGTACTGTCGGCGGGCTGCGTCCACATCAGGGCGTTGTACCGGATCTCGGTGTCGCTGCCGGCGCCAGTGCCGACGTACGGCTTGCCTTGGGGGTCGGTGAGGACTTGACCCGCCTTGACACCCGTGTTCGGGTCCGCTGAGCAGGCCCTCGATGGGTTTGCCACTGGGCGTCGCCGCGCTGCCGTTAACCGGCGCGGCGTAAGCGTTCTGGTCGAGATTGAAGTTCTTGTCGAATTTGTTGAACGGTTTGATGGTCATTTTCCTGCCGTTCTGCCTGCCGATCGCGCTGATGGCGGCGATCACCGCCCAAGCGGTCCAGGTATTGCGGAGTTGTTCGAGTAAGTTGACGGTGTCCCGTTCGTAGGCGGGCGCGGCCGTCTTGAGATCGTTCTGGATGAAACCTGGCGTGGCTGCCGACGGTTTCAACAACTCGTCCGCATCGACGCGGATGTTTGGGCATTGGAAGTACTCGGTCATTTGTGGGCCTCCGGATAATGGATCGGCGGCGTGCTCAAGACGAATTCTAGAACACGTCTTGGTAGGGTGCTCTGTGAGCACCGATCCTCATGCTGGGTACGGCGCTCTGTGAGCACCGATGCGATTCGTGACCGCGAGCGTCGCCTCACCGGTTATATTCCCGTCCCCTGCGCGGTCGTGACACATTTTCAAATCCCCTGCCAACGCACACCGGCCCGAGCTCCCGAACGCTTTTTGGCGACGGTCTCTTGACCCCGCCCGCTTCATACATTCCTCAAATTCCGCGATAAGGCCGAAGCCGGCGCATTCGATCCAGACGATTTCGATCCGGACGATCCCGTTGCGCCGTGCGATGCGCTTAATCCGTACATCGCCGACGCTCTGACCGGACCGGATCCGGTCACGGACACAGACGCTGCCGCTCGAGGCGACGACAGAAAGCCACGGTACTTCTTGGCGACGCTCATTTTCCGCGGAGAATCCGTCGAGCAAAACTCCGTTGAGGAAATCCCTTGCGACCTAAAGCGTATTGTGCGAAACGAACAGTCATGTCGCAGGCGACATACGTATCCCGATGAAAATTCAGCCCGCATGCTGGCGTGATTGCTAGCACTAGACCGTAATTCAAAATTCAATTGTTGAATGCGAATCGCACTCCCGGAGTCAGTTCTGATTATTCAGGCGTCACACGTTACCTCAAGTCCTGTCGAGAGTTACATCGAGACGTGTTGTTCTGATTATTCAGGCGTCACACGTAAGTCCAATGCTGGCAAAGTTGTGACGCCGTGACGGCGTTTTTGGCCCGCCACACCTTTGTGCGCGCTCTTCCCCGCTATTGTACCGCGGGTCGGGGCGTTGGTACCGGCTCCCGGAGGGTGTTCAGAGTAAGCCAATTCACCCGATCCTCACGCCGGAGTACAGAACGTGAACGCAATCGCAAACCAACACGAGCCAGCCTGATTCGTGGTCGAAACGACAAACAACACGAGTGTTTTGATAGAGTGAGTTGTCTGCCGCCGAAGCTGCATAAGCTTTCAGGTAAGCGGGATGGCATCAAGCGCCACGGTTAAACCGCCAGCATGTTGCCCGCGGACGACCGGCCTGTTACGCTATGCCAACACATTGGCGGAGTTGTGCTCATGTAACGGCGGGCTTGCTCGTATTTGGGAGAACCGACGGGCTTGGATCGAGGGCAATACCGCTTCCAAGATTTGGGAACACCTGCGGCGCGATTTCCCGCAAACGAGAATGAACGACATCTGGTGTATGTGTGACTATGGCGAAAGTCGAAGTATTTCAAGAAGTTTAGATTGCGGCCCGATTGAGGATTTCCTGTGGCACCTGCTTTGCGGTAGGATCGAGCGACTCTGATTAGAGTGCCCTTCCTCGGCACGATCCGTGCAGCGGGGTTTTTGGGAGGCAACGAGCGAGCGATGGCGAAACGTCCTAGCGTCAAAGAGATTCTCGAGGCGGCTCGCAAGGGCGGACCGGCGCAACCCGCCGAGGCATCGGCCGCCGCGCCCGAGCCGGATGCGTCCGACGCCGTCGCCGCGGTCGATGAGAGCGCGACGGCGCAGGCCGCGGTAACCGAGGAGCCTGCGGCCGTTCATACCGCACCCCCGGCGAACGTCCCGACGCCGTCCACGCTCGGCCGACCGTTGACGCTCAAGGAGAAGCTGGCGGCCGCCCGAGCCGGCGGTGCGGCCCAGCCCGCCGCCGCTTCAACCAGTCCGGCTCCTGTCGCCAAGGCCGCAGCGCCCGCGCCGGCCGTCGAGGAGGCGGTCGAAGCCGCGCCGGCCGAAGCGCCCAAGGCCGTGCCCGCGCCCGCCAAGCCGCTCGGCCGGCCGATGACCCTTCAGGAGAAACTGGCGGCCGCGCGAGGCGCCGGGGCTACCGCCGCGGCACCGGCCGCGCCGGCCAAGCCGGCCGCGGCCAAACCAGCCGCGCCGGCCGCCAAAGCGGGGCCGGCCGCGTCCTCCCTCCACTCGATAAGATCACCGACCCGCGCGACGTGGCCGAGGCAGCCCGTCAGACCTCCGCGAAAACGGCCAAGGAGCTGGCGGCCAAGGCCGCGGCCGCCGCCCCTGCCAAAGCCGAGCCCCGCCAAGGCCATCCGCCAAGCCTCAGTCCGCTCCACCCAAGCCGACCCGCCAGCTCGTCGCCGCGGCCGCCGCCGCCGGCACAGGAACTCGACCGCCGTGGTTTCTTCGTCTTCGGCGTGTTGATCGCCTGGATCTGGGTCGCCTGGGCGACGTTCACCATGGCCTTCGGCGCCATGACTCTGATGTCCGTTCGATTCATGTTCCCCAACGTCCTGGCCGAGCCCCCCAGCACCGTCAAGGTCGGTCTCCCCTCGAATTTCGAGCCGGAAGCCGTCAGCGAGCGGTTCAAGGCCGAGTTCGGCTTCTGGATCGTCCGGTCGACACGCTACAACGGGGAAGATATCATCTACGCGATTCAGTCCGTCTGCACGCACCTGGGCTGCCCCCCCAACTGGCTGGCAGCCGAGCAAAAATTCAAATGTCCCTGCCATGGCAGCGGCTTTTACATCTCCGGGATCAATTTCGAGGGCCCCGCACCCCGTCCCCTGGAACGATTCAAGGTCGCGCTGGCCGACGATGGACAGATCATGGTCGACAAGAGTCAGAAGTTCCAACAAGAGTTAGGTCAATGGTCCGACCCCGAAAGCTTCATCCCGGCCTGACGGACCGAAACGCGATTCTCATCGCGGAATCAAAGCGACGGTTTGCAGATCAACCGGCCGCTCAGACGAGCGGCCTGCGTTCATCCGATTGATTGATTGGCTCAGGTTCGACAACCAGTTCACGAGACGCCCATGCCGATCCTGGATAAGATTTACCGATACGCAGCTCTGGAAGAGCATCTTTCGCCACCCGATGCCGACCGATCGTCGCAACCGCGTGGTGGTGATGTTGACCAACTTTTTCCTGCACCTTCACCCGGTCAGCGTGCGCAAGCAAGGGATTGCGCTGTCCTACACCTGGTGCATGGGGGGGACGACGTTCTTCCTGTTCATCGTCGAAACGGTGACGGGCGTGCTTTTGATGTTCTACTACCGGCCCACGCTGGAGCACGCCTACAACGATATCCTGGCCCTGCGCGATGTGACCACGCTGGGCATCCTCCGCGAGTTGCACCGCTGGGGAGCCCACGCGATGGTGATCGCCGTCTGGCTGCACATGTATCGCGTGTTCTTGACGGGGAGCTACAAGCCGCCCCGGGAATTCAACTGGGGAATCGGCGTCATTCTCCTGGTGCTGACTCTTTTGTTGTCGTTCACCGGCTATTTGTTGCCCTGGGACCAGTTGGCGATCTGGGCGATCACGGTCGGCTCGAACATGGCCCGCGCGACACCGGGGCTCGGAGTCGAGGGGCCGGGAGCATCGCTCTTGAAAGTCAACGGCGTCAGCCTGATCACCTCCGGCTCGGACGCGAAGTTCGCACTCCTGGGCGGACGGAGCGTGGGCGAGATGACGTTGAACCGGTTCTATGTCCTGCATTGCGTGGCGATCCCGCTGGCCGCCGCCTTGTTGATCATGATCCATTTTTGGAGAGTCCGAAAGGACGGTGGAATCAGCGGGCCGTTGTGAGCCAGGCCTCACCGGCGAGTGCTTCGACGGCCGTCGCGGGCCCACCGGCACGAGCAGGCGGTTTCCCTTCGAGCACGGGCGGCCGGAAGCGATTCATTCGCGGATACTTGGCGTGAGCGAGTCGAGTCGACTTCGATTCCAGGTCTGATCCAGTAACCACGTTTTTAAGAACACTCATGCACCATCCAGATCTGACATCGGGCGTTTTGGCGGGGCTGGCGTGGTACTACTTGCTCGCCGCCATGTTGAACGCGGGCGCCGCCGCTTATGTGGCCTATGGGGAGATGGTCTCGGAAGGGGCCTCGCGGGTCGGACTCGCCCCCAAGACAAGACACCTGCCCGGATGGCTCATCACCGCCTTCTTCGGCTTTTATGGCCTGGCGGTCTTGATGATCCTGGGGCGGCACCTCCTCCCCGGCGCTGTGCAGGCGGCCTACATGCATTTGTGCGCTGGCCAATGTGTTCCTGGCGGTGATGTCCGGAGCCGACGCGGCTCATTTCGCCGAGTTGAAGGCGCACGGGCATGGCGAAGGATCGGCCACCAATCCTCCCAGCCTCGACGACCACCAGCCGGCCGTCGGGCTCGGCAAGCCGATCGATCGCACGCTCTGGTCCTTGATCTGGAGCGTTTGCGGCCGTCGTCTTTCAGGCGATGGGTATCACGTACATGCTCGGCGGCGAGATCCTGCTGCCCGCTATTCATCCGTAATGGCATCGACTATCGTATCCGGTCCCACGACGTTCTTCGTCGGCGCGACGCTCGCTTTCGCCGCCATGATCCGCTGGCGGAGGTTCGTTGCCAACGGCCTGGTCGGCTGGTCGATGGTCAACCTGTTCCTGCTGATCTTCGGCCTGAGCATGTCGGACTTCGACTTCCGGGACATCGTCACCAAGCCGGACAACGTGCCGATCGTGGGTTTGCTGATCCTGGTGGGTTGTTTCTACTGGCTGGGGTTACGCCGCGCGGTGATCAACGACGCCCGGATCGACCAGGGCCTGCCGACCCTCGAAGAGCTCGAGCCGGACAAGACGTTGACCTGGCCCGACCTGGTCTACACCGAGCTGATCTGCATGGTCATCCTCACGATCGTCCTGGTCGTCTGGGGAATCGTGCTGCAGGCACCGCTGGAGCAACCGGCCAGCTCGACCGTGGCTCCCAACCCCTCCAAGGCCCCCTGGTATTTCCTCGGGCTCCAGGAAATGTTGGTGTACTTCGATCCCTGGATGGCCGGCGTCGTGCTTGCCGAGCATGATCATCGTGGGCTTGATGGCGATCCCGTACATCGATACCAACAAGGCCGGCAACGGATATTATCAGTTATAAGAACCGCAAATTCGCATACATCACGTTCCAGTATGGGTTTGTGGTCCTCTGGGTGGTCTTGATCCTGCTCGGGACGTTTCTGCGCGGGCCGAACTGGAACTTCTTCGGTCCCTACGAATTCTGGGACCTTCACAAGGTGATCCCTCTGAACAATGTCAATCTTTCCGACCTTGTCTGGGTCCAGTTTCTGGGTACGACCAAGCCGACGTCGATCTTCGTTCGCGAGTTGCCGGGGATCGTGCTTGTGCCTGGGCTACTTCACCCTGGCGCCTTGCTCTGCATGTACCGGCTGTTCTTCAAGAAGTACACGGCCCAGGCGGGAATTCTGCGGTATCATGACCCTGGCCGTCCTGATGTTGTTCATGGCCAGTTTGCCGATCAAGATGGTGTTGCGCTGGACAATCAACTTGAAATACGTCGTGGCCATTCCCGAGTTATTCTTCAATATCTAGATCTAGCGCTGCGAGGTCTGAGGCTGTCAGTCGAGCCTGGCTCACCACTGACTCTTGAGCGGCGATCATACTGCTCTCGGTCGAGTCACCAGGCGAGTGGTGGAAGCGGCTCAGTTCGCGAACTCGGAGCCGGCGTCCTATCGCCGGTTGGTATCGACCCGCGAGCTGCCCAGTAGGCCAGTGATTCGATCCCACAGGACGAAAGACCATGCCGGCAACCGAGGAAACGTACCGTCGCCAAACGACGCTTCACCTGGTCTTCGCGATCTCCTCGATCGCGATGTTGCTTTCGACGGTCTGGATGGTCCTCGCGGACCACATCCGCCCCTGGAAGGAAGTCCAGCGCGAATTTCAACAGGTCGAGCGGGAGAAACTCGAGGCCTCGGAACAAGCGAAGCTCGAAGAGCAAAAGACGAAATACCAGGCGCAGATTGATGAGATCGATGCCAAGATCAAGGCGGCCGACGACAGCGCCGCGCAGCGAGCGGCCGAGATCGCCGTCATCGATCGGGAACTCAGCGGACTGGGCGGCACCGCCGAGCAGCTCGATACCCAGACGCGGTTCCAGAAGGCCGATCTGGACAGCAAGCGCAGCCTCTACGACGGCATGGTCGATCGCGGCGAGGAAGGAAACGCGCGGGTCTACCTGTCAACCGTCGTCGCCGACGCCGAGAAGCAGCTCGACGCGCTCTCGCTGAAGCTGGAGACGGCCAGGACCGCCGAAAAAGCCAAGAAAGACGAGAAAGAGAAGCTGCTGGGGTATGTCGATAACCTCAAGAAGGACCGAGAGAAGCTCACCCGTGACGCGGACCGGGTCAAGCGCGTCATCAAGCAGAAGGAGGAGCTTCACGGCGGCACGGATTGGTACAGCAAGTCATTGGCATTCTTCAGGAGCCTTCCCGGCATCGACCTGATGCCGCCGACCAAGATCCAGCAGATCAGCCTCCCCGACCTGACGATCAACTACAATTTCAAGGAAGTCCCTCGCTACGACCGCTGCACGACCTGCCACCAGGGAATCGACCGGATCGGTTACGACAAGGATGCCGACGGTCAAGAAATGCCGGCGGTATTCCGGTCGCACCCGTATCTTGACATCGGGCGCCAAGACGATCAGATCCCCAGGGGAAAGTCGTTGACGCCGGTCTCTATCTCGACGCCAACGGACCGCACCCGATCAACAGCTTCGGCTGCACGATCTGTCACGGCGGCCAGGGCTCCGGCACCGATTTCACGTTATGCGTCGCATACCCCCAAGACACCTCAAGCAAGGCGAGGAGTGGGAGAAGAAGCATCACTGGCAGGCAGATCCACTATCTGGGATTTTCCGATGCTTCCCAAGCGGTTCGTCGAGTCGAGCTGCCTCAAGTGCCACCACGAGGTCACGGACGTCCCGCAGGCCAAGAAGCTTCAGGCCGGCTACCAGCGAATCGTCAAGTTCGGCTGCACGGGTTGCCACACGATCGGCGGCGAGGGTTCATTCGGCCCGGACCTGACCGAAGAGCGACCGGTGGGGCCAAACCTGTCGCACATCGCCTCCAAGGACGCGAAGGAGTGGGTGCTCAAGTGGATCACCAATCCGCATGCGTTCCGGCCCGATTCGCGGATGCCCCGGTTCTACGGCCTGGTCAATAACAACGCCAAGGAAGATTGGCCCAAGAACTACGCCGAGATTCACTCGATCACGCACTACCTGTTCGCCAAGAGCACGCCTCCGGCCGATTTCGTCGATCCGCCCGCCAAGACCGACCCGGCCAAGGGCAAGGAATTGTTCCTTCAGAAGGGCTGTCTGGCCTGTCACCAGCATCGGCCGTACGAGGTCGCGAACATTCAGCCCGCCGATCGCAAGGATGCCAACCCCGACTACAAGCTGGATGCCTCTTTGACCTATGATCCCAAGGGATTTCCGGCAGTCCGTCCAGGAGAACGCCCTGGCCGATTTCGGCCCCAACCTGTCGAACATCGCGGCCAAATTCCAGTCCAAGCCGCAAGGACTCAAGTGGCTGACCAACTGGATCATGGCCCCGGAGAAGTACCATCCCAAGAGTCTGATGCCCAACCTTCAGCTCTCGCAGCAAGACGCCGCCGATATCGCGAGCTGGATCCTCTCGGTGCCCGGGTGAATGGCCGGTCAAGGTCGATGTGCCGGGCGTCGACTCGAAAGAAGTCAAGGACGCCGTCGATGAGCTGGTCAAGCTCTATGTCACCAAGAGCGGCGGTTTCAAGAAGCCGGACGGCAAGACGATCGCCGTCGCGCTCAGCGAAATCGACGACCTGGTTGCCAACAAGCTCAAGCCCGATGAGAAGCTGATGTATCCTGGGCGAGAAGACGATCTCCCGGCTGGGCTGTTTCGGCTGTCACTACGATCCCCGGTTTCGAGAACGCCAAGCCGATCGGGACCGCCCTCAATGACTGGGGAATGAAGCTGCCGGCCCGCCTCGATTTCGGACACATCGCCGAATACCTCACCGATCCCGAATCCCCCGGATGAGCAGAGGAGCTCGCGACGGTACCGACCTGTACTATCAGGAGCAGGTCACGCATGAGTCCCGCATGGGATTCCTCTTCCAGAAGCTCCACCGCCCGCGCAGCTACGACTATCTAGAAGAAGAGCGAGAAGTACAAGAACCTGGGACGACCGGCTGCGGATGCCGCAATTCGCCTGGGCCAACGATCCGGCCGCGATCGAGGAGGTCATGACGTTCGTTCTCGGCCTGACCGGCGAACGAATCCCCGGCAAGTACCTTCCCAAGACCCATTACTCGCCCGCGCAGACCGCGCTGGCCGAAGGCTCGAAAGTCCTCAACCGGTTCAACTGCGATGGCTGCCATGTCCTGGAGATGCCCAAATTCTCGATTCCCGCGGGCGTCAAGGTTGAGGAGGCATTCACGAACTTCAAGGTCAACCTCCGCTCTTCCTAAACGGCACGCGCCAACGATTACCTGAGTTGTATCCCGAGCTCACCGTTGATCCCAAGAAGAACTCGATCCTGACGGATCGAAAGGAGCTGGCTGACGCCCGACGACGGCTCGCCGATCACGATCGAGGGCATGCCGATCGGCCTGTTCGAGAATGAACTGACCGTACAGCTCTGGAAGCCGGTCACCATCCGGGGCTATACCTTCAACGTTGGCGACAACCTCGCGCTCGACCAGACCAAGATTCAGAAGACGCCCGCGGTGGGTGGCGATTTCGCCTTCTTGTTCTCGACATACCAATCGGACCGGACCGGGAGCACGTTCGAGACATTCTGGAACCGGTTGCCGCCTCCTCTGTTGCGCGAGGGGAACAAGGTTCAGACCCCCTGGCTGACGTCGTTCTTGAACGGAGCCCCACCCGATCCGGCCGGCCGCTCAGCTCCGGATGCCGCGTTTCCACTACGGCAAATCGGTCGACCAGCCCTCGACTGAGCCCGCCGAGCTGGCCAACTACTTCGCCGCCAGGGATCGGACCGAGTTTCCTTACCAGACCATTCCGGAGCAGACTCCGGCTATCTCGCCGAACGCAACAAGGCGCATCCGAATTATCTTCAAGGCCGGCTGGCAGATCATGACGCGACAAGACCTCGCCTTGCATCCAGTGCCATGCGATCGGCCAGTTCAAGCCGAGCGGAGGCGAAAAGGTTGTCAATGGCCCCGACCTGCGTGAGGTCGCTCCTCGTTTCCGCCCCGATTACCTCGAAGCCTGGATCGCCAACCCGCGCCGGCTGGTTCCCTACACCGCGATGCCTCAGAACATCGTTCCTCATGGGACCGTGCAGATCCCGGTCCCCAAGACGTTTGAGAATCAACCGTTCGAGATGGTCCGAGCGATCCGCGACACACTGCTGAACTATGTCAATGCCGTCGAGCTGCAGCTCGCCAGCAGTCAACCCCAGGCGATGCCTGCCGACGCAAGCCACCCGGGACCTCGCCCTAGTACTCCGCCACACTTGTAAATCTGGGTTGCCGTTGGGCTTTGTTGATGATGTGAGCGCGTTTCCTATCCCGCCGGATGCGCCAAGGCGGGAACCAGCGGGTTAGGAAACCGCTCCACGGGGCGGAGCGGCTATCTTTGCATGGGGCGGAACCGGACCGCAGGCTTCGGACCAAGTGCCAGGAGGACTCGCGCGTGGGGAAGGTCTTGAATTTCTCTGGCGGCGCCGCTCAGACTGGATCAGTAGACTAACATTGGCCCGGGAGAAAGACGCAATGAAAACTCTTTGGATTCGCAAGCCGGCAATGCTCGGCGTGACCTTGAGCATCACTTTGGCCGCCGCCTTGGCCGGCTGCGGTGGTGCGGCAACCAAGTCCAGCGATGCCGTGGCCGCTACCGACCCGACGGCTGTCGCGGCCTCGAAATCGGCCGCGGCCCCCACGACCAGCGCATCGCCCGCGACGACAGCCACTTCGGCCAGCTCATCGTCGACGGCTCCGGTGAAGGCCGAAGGTTGGGGAACGCTCAAAGGCCAGGTGATCTGGAGCTGGCGACAGCCTTCCAGCAGCTCAAAGATCTTGTCGAAAAGGGCAAGGCGGCAAAGAACCCGACATCTGCGCCGTGAAGAGCTCCGATCCTCTCCGAGCGTCTGATCGTCGACCCCGCCACCAAGGGGATCAAGAACGTGATCGTCTATCTGCCCAAGCCGACCGCGGTCAACGACGATGCCAAGAAAGTGGCGGCCGCGGCGAAGGTCGTGTTCGATCAGAAGGGCTGTGTCTTCGAGCCCCACGTGCTGGCTTTGATGGCGGGTGTTCCGATCACGCTCAAGTCGAGCGATCCCACCAACCATAACGTCAACATCAAGCTCAAGAACTCGCCGTTCAACTCGACCGTCGGGCCGGGACAGGCCCTTGCGTTTACCCCGTCGGCCGCCGAGAGGACCCCGGGGCCGTCGTCTGCGACATTCATTCCTGGATGACAGCCTGGTGGATGGTTCTCGACCATCCCTACTTCGCTGTGACCGACGCGAAAGGCTACTTTGAAATCCCTAATGCTCCGGCCGGAACCCAGAAGGTCGTGGTCTGGCAAGAGGCCGCGGGATTCGTGACCGCTCCGTCAGGCGAAGATGTCACGATCAAGGCCAATGACTCGACCGTCAAGGATTTCAAGATCGACAAGGTGCGTCCGGAGTGATCATTGCATAGGATGGACCGCAAGGATCGGAAAGATCCCTTTGTGACGGGCCGCTTCCTGGTTTTGCAGTCCAGAAGTGGCCCGATCCTTTTCAACGACCAGAGCACGCTCCGCAACTTGCTGTGTTCCGTCGTAATACGATATGAGGGTTAGACGATGAGAACGATTGGGACAGCCCGGCCGCCGAACGTTCGGCCGATTGGCATTCTTGAACGGGCTCGGGTTGGCGGTTGCCCTGATCTTTTCCGCGCCCGCGGCGGCGGGACCGCCCGTGGCCGGGATGCTCGCCGCGGGACTGGTCGGGCAGGCTCATTTCGGCACGATCAAGGGCCGGCTGGTCTGGGGCGGTGCCGTGCCGCCGCCAGTCAAGGTCGACGTCGAGAAGGGAAAGGCGACCAAGGACCCGATGTCTGTGCCAAGAATCAGCCGATCCTCTCGCGTGAGATCGTGGTCGACCCCAAGACCAAGGGCGTCGCCAACGGTTTCGCCTACGTCGTCAGACCCAAGGGAACCAATCCGGAAGCCGTCGAAGGCGTTGATCGCCAAGAACCCCAAGGTCGAGCTCGACCAGATCGGTTGCGAGTTCATGCCCTATACGCTGGCGATCCATCAGGACCAGACCTTGGTGATCAAGTCGAGCGATCCCAAGAGGCATAACGTTCGTTTTAACTCCTTCAACAACGGAGGCGTCAACGAGATTGTGGCCGCCGAAAGGCCAGCTCGAGAAAAAGCTGGTGGCCGAGCGGTTTCCGATCGAGCTGCATGCGACATTCATCCCTGGATGAAGGGCTATCTGATGGTTTTCGACCATCCTTTCTTCACGATCACCGGACCGGACGGATCGTTCGAGATCAAGGGAGTGCCGGCCGGGAACGCAAAACCTGGTGGTGCGGCAGGAGACCGTGGGCTGGGTCACGCCCGGTAAGGGCAGGGGGATGCCGGTCACCGTCAAGGCCGGCGAGGTCACTGACGTGGGAGAGATCATGCTCGATCCCGCCAAGGTCAAGCTTAGCAGTGAGGGCCAACTGGGGCGAATCATCCTGGTGATCGCAGCTTTTTGCTCTGCCAAACTATCCGTTGACCGTGCGAAGTCTCCGACTCAGTGTTTCATTAGGGATCCGAACGCGCCCAACAGAGCACCGTCCTGGTGTAACACGAAAGACTCTTGCTCCCATGTGGCGCTACCGTCTCGGCCGCTCGCTTCAATTCCTCGGACTTTTGATCCTTCCGTTCGCGATCGCGTCCGAGTTGGTGGAAAAGGTCGGTCTCGGCCAGTCGATGCTCATCGCCGCTTTCGGAGCGCTGGTGTTCTATATTGGTTTTCAGATCCAGCACCGAAGCTGAGGCGACGCGGTCGACGCGCTGCGCCGTGCACGATTGCATCTTTTCTGAGCAGAGTCTTCTCAGCAGATTTCGAGGTTTTCTCCGAGAATCCCGACGGAGATGTGAGTCACCGCGGGTTTTGGTATCAAATTTGCCGTTGCAGGGGATTGGTCGATTCGTGTCCAATAAATTGAGGACTGAGTTTTTCATAACGCCCGCTGTACTCCCAGTTCTCTTCGCGTTGTTCGTGGAGCCCCGACTCACTGAATCGTCGCTGATTCTCCATCGGGAAGATTGTCAGCCATGATTCCAGGAAGGGAGCTCGAAGAGGTTGGCATTGTCGCACTGGTTACAGAGCGGAGATTTCTCGAGGACTTGCTGGACTGACCCCGATGGAGCACGATGGGGTAGGGAGGGTCCGGTCATGTGCGGGTTCCGATCGAGTCGGAGCGGTGGGTTTCTCGACGATGCGCCGGCTGGTGGCCGCCTGGCTGGTCGGATTCGTCGGGTTTGTCGGCGGAACGGTCTGGGCCCAGGGTCCCAATCGAGGCGGTTCGAAGTTTTATCCCGATTCCAGCGGCCCGGCGGAGACTCTGCTCCGCAACGCGGCCAGCCATGTGCGCGACCGGCAATGGTCCGAGGCGATCAAGATCTATCAGCGGGTCATCGAGCAATTTGGCGATAAAGTCGCCAAGTTACCCAAGGGCGAGCCGGGCACCGATCCCTCGGGCGATTTCGTTCTGTATGTGGATGATCGCGGGTTCTGCCACCGCTGCCTGGCCCATTTGCCGCCCGAGGCGAGGGAGATTTATCGCAATCGGGTCGACGGAGTGGCCGAACGCTGGTTTCGCCGAGGGAGCCAGCCAGCGCGACCTGGCGTTGCTCCGCCGGGTCGTGGACGAGGCGTTTTGCAGCTCGTGGGGTGACGACGCCCTGGAGTTGCTGGGTGACCTGGCCTTTCAGGACGGCCGGTTTGCTGAAGCCCTCTGGATGTATCGCCGGCTGGTGCCGGACCGCGCCGACAACTCTTTCGTGCTGGTCCACCCCGATCCCATCGGTCGATCTGGCGCGGGTCGCGGCCAAGAAACTGCTGTGTCGCGCGGCCGACGGCGAGAGCCCTCCCGGCCCGGCCGACCTCGACGAATTCGCCCGGCTCTATCCGGGGGCGACTGGCTCGCTGGCGGGCCGGACCGGAGCGTATGCCAAGATCGTCGCCGAAGCCCTGGCATCCGATCATCTGGCTCAGCCGTCCCAGCCCGACAGCCGTTGGCCGACTTTCGCGGGTTCGCTCCGACGGACCAAGATCGTGACCGGACCGGTGGATGTCGGGTCGAAACAATGGCGGGTCGAGCTCGAAAAGATCTCAGCAACCCCGGAATGGCGGCTTTGACTCGCCGCGGATGGGATGGGATGGATGTCGACTCCGGCTCCGCCCGAGCGGCTGCTGGCGTTTCATCCGATCGTTTTGGGAGACCAGGTGATCGTCTGTGATGGCTCGCAGGTCGTGGCGTATCAACCTCAACGATCGGCCGGCGGATTCGGACGAAACGGGTGCCCAGCCGATCAAGCACGCCTGGAAATACCCCCCCGAGAACGGGACGCACGGTCCGCAAGCGACCCGGAATTTGTCGGGAATTCCTCGTTATACGCTCACGGCGATCGGCCACCGGATCTACGCCCGGATGGGGACGATCGACTCCGCCCTGGCATCCGGGAATGGGCGGGATGAGCGCAGGACGCGGTTCCAGCTCGATCGTCGCCCTCGACTGGAACAAGGAAGGGGCCAAGCTCTGGGAGCAAGAGTCGTCGAAGCTGGACCTTCCCAACCGTCGTGCGCGATCGCAACAACTTCTTCGCACGGTGAGCTTCGAGGGAACTCCGGTCGGTGACGCTGCGCAATGTTTATGTGGCGGTGACCGATCGGCGCGAGCAAACGGCCACGTATGTCGCCTGCTTCGACGCCGAGACCGGCGCCAGCCGCTGGATTCGCTACTTGGGCACGGCCTCGTCCGGCGGCAGAACAATTTTCGGCATGGGCATGCGGGATGGGCATGCCGTTCGGTGGCAACTGGGCCAGGCGATTTTAACCATCGGCTGCTGTCGCTTGATGGCCCGGCTCTTTATTACCAGACCAACCTGGGTGCCGTGGTCGCACTGGAGGCCGAGACCGGCGCGACGCTCTGGGTCGCGACCTATCCGCGCACAAGAGACAGCTCGTCTCGGTCCCGGCGAGCGAGCGCGATCTCAACCCGGCCGTGATCCACGAAGGGCGGGTGTTCGTCGCGCCCAGCGATGCCAATGCCATCTTCGCGTTCGAGGCCGACAGCGGCCGGCTGCTCTGGAAGTCCGAACCGATCTCGGATGATGTCAAGCTGACCCATCTTCTGGGAGTGGCCAAGGGGCGGCTGGTCGCCACCGGGGATCGCGTGCTGCTCTTTGATGTCGAGAACGGCCGCCTGCTCCAGACCTGGCCCGATTCGGGCAAGTCGCTGGAAGGCTTTGGCCGTGGGCTCTTGGCCGGCGACCTGATCTACTGGCCGACCAAGAACGAAATCCAGATCCTGCATCAGAGGACCGGTTTGCTGGTCGAGCCGCCGATCAAGCTCAGAGAGACCTACCAGCACAGAAAGCGGGAATCTGGTCGCGGGCGACGGCTACCTGATCGTGGCCAGGCGGACGGACTGGTCGTGTTCTGCCAGAACAGCCGTTTGATTGAACGCTATCGCAATGAAATCGCCCGGTCGCCCGACCAGGCCGCCAACTATTTCCGGCTCGCCCGCGCCGCCGAGGCGACCGGTCGCGACTGAGCTTGCCCTCGACTCGTACCGGAAGGCCGGCGAGAAGGCACGACCCAACGAGACGATCGACGGCGTTCCCCTGGCCGGCGCGGCCCGCGATCATCAGTTTCGGCTGCTGTTTCGGCTGGCGAGCGACTCGCGTCGAGCCCGGCGGTGGGACGAGTCGATCACCCGGCTGGAGTCGGCCGCGGGGTCGCCGGCACCGATCCGGAGCGGCTCCAGGCCCAGTTGCTGCTCGCCGACGTCTTGCTCGACGCGTCGCGGCCCAAGGACGCGGTCGACATCTGCGAGCGGCTCCTGACTGACGAGCGGTTGCGACCCTTGGCCGTGGCCACCCCCGATGGACATCGAACCATCCGCGCCGATATCTTGCTCGCCGATCGATTGACTTCGATCGTGCGTGAACATGGTCGCGGGGTCTACGAATCGTACGACCGCCAAGCGGCCGGCTGTTCGAGCGCGGCAAGAAGGAGAAAGACGCTCGTTCGCTCGACGAGGTCGTGCCGGCTTTATCCGGCGGCCCAAGTTGTGCCAGACGCCTTGCTCGAGCTGGGTTCGCTTTACGAGTCGACGCGGCGACTGACCGAGGCCGCCCATGTTTACAAGCGGCTGTTGTTGCTCGCGACCGATGACGAGCATCGGGCCCGGGCGCTCTGGCGGCTGGCGCGCGTGTACGAGGCGCGGCAGCTCTATCTCGGCGCACGCGATAGTTATCTGGACTTGCAGGCGCGTTATCCCAAGCTTCGTCTGAAAGACGGGAATCGCGACGGAACGGTCGCCGAGCTGGTTTCCACCGAGCTGGCGCGGGCACCATACACCCCGCTGGTGGGCGATCATCCCCAGCCCCCGATCCCGCTTCCCCTGGTCCGCCGCTGGCAGTGGCAGGCCCCCGCCCGACAAACGATTCGAGCGATCAGCGCCGAGGGCGTTGCCCCATCGCTCGAGGCCGGTCGGATCTTCTTGATCGACCAGCGACGGCCTGCGATTCCTCGACCCGACGACCGGCTCGCCTCGCTGGTCGGCCGAGCTGGGAGCGCCCGCCGTCTGGGCCGGTTATCTCGCCGATAAACTGATCGCGGCGACCCGTCAACAGATCGTCGCGCTCGAGCTGGGGCAGGGGGCCGTGCAATGGAAGTACTCGCCGTCGCCAGCCGGCAAGGACCGCGATCAGTTCGATCCCTTCGCTCGCAACAATGCCAACCCCGCCCGGCGGACGACGCCGGAACGCCGTGAACCAGCCCGGGCGAGCGAGACGTTGAGTGGATTTCGGCTGGTGAAAGGGCGCGTTTTTTTTCTGCGAGGCCAGCGTGACTTGATCGCTCTTGATGGGGATACTGGGGCCGTGGACTGGTCGTTTCGCCGCCCCGCCCGGCGAGATCAATCCCAATCTCTCGATCGGTCCTGATCGGATCGTGCTCCAGGTCGATAAGCCCAATCAACTGCTGGTGCTCCGGACCGAGGACGGCGAGCCGATCGCGCAGTCGATCTCGGCGAGAGCGACTCGCTCGAACGGCCTCCGCTGCCGATCGATGACGATTCGGTCGTGCTGGTGACCGACCGGCGGACGGTCAAGAAGTTCGACCTCAATCAAGGGCAAACCACCTGGATCTACCGCGAGAGCACGGAGCCGGTCATGCCGGTTAACGGATCACCGCGCCTGCTCGGAGATGCCGAACGCCTGTTCGTGTTGCACGACGGCCGGTTCTTGATCCGGCTCGACCCGGCCTCGGGCTCGAAAAGGTGGTCCTGCCTGCTCGGGACCGAAAACCTGAGCGACGCCCCGGACTCGATGGCCTTTGACGAGAAGCGGTTCTACTGCGTCAGCCGTCAACACGCTCCGCGCCATCTCTCTGGAAGACGGCAAGCCGATCTGGTCGTGCTCACTTGGCCGGCCCGGAGGACGTGTCCTGGTCGATCGCGCTGACTCAGGATCATGTCATGGCCTATCCGAGTAGCACCAGCGCTCGTCGGACGGGGGTGAGGTCGAGAACATGCCCGTGATCGTCCGTCAGCGCGAGACCGGAGCTCTGGTCCAGCGGTTCGTGTTTCCGACGACGATCGCCGATGTCACGTTCAAAGTCGATCCTCGCGGGGTCCTGGTTGCGACCTCGCGGGGCCTGTGGGGCCTGGGTCCGAAAGAGTAGGAGTCGGCAGTAGCGTAGGCGGTTGAAAGACTTGGACTGCGTGACGAGCTTGCGATTTCCTCTCTGACTTCGACTGCCTACCGACCGACTTCACAATGACCAATCACCAATCGTTTTTCAGGAGGCACCCGCGTGAGCGACGCAAGACCCGATCGATCCCCGCAGAATGAGGATGACCTCGCCGCTGTCGAACGCTTGAAGGATGCGTTCAACAAGCTCAAGACCGAGATGGCCAAGGTCATCGTCGGTCAGCATGCGGTGCTGGAGGAACTGTTGATTGCCATCTTCGCTCGGGGCCACTGCCTGCTGATCGGTGTCCCCGGCCTGGCCAAGACGCTGATGATCCACACGCTGGCCGATGCCTTGAACCTGAGTTACAACCGGATCCAGTTCACGCCCGACCTGATGCCCTCGGACATCACCGGTACCGAGGTGATCCAGGAGGACAAGGCCACGGGTGTCCGTCAGTTCAAGTTCTTGAGGGGCCCGGTCTTCGCCAACATCGTGCTGGCCGACGAGATCAACCGGACGCCTCCCAAGACTCAGGCCGCCCTGCTCGAGGCGATGCAGGAGCGGCAGGTGACGGTGGGCGGTGAACGGCACCGGCTCCCCGACCCGTTCTTCGTGCTGGCGACTCAGAACCCGATCGAGCAGGAAGGCACGTATCCGCTGCCCGAAGCCCAGCTCGACCGATTCATGCTCAACATCATGGTCGGCTACCCGAGCGAGGAGGAAGAGCTCGACATCGTGAGGATGACGACGTCCGTGCAGAGGCCCTCGGTGTCCAAGGTCCTGTCGGGCGCGGACATCCTGGCCTTGCAAGAGCTGGTCCGCAAGATTCCGATCGCCGACCACGTGGCGAAGTATGCGGTCAAGATCACGCGCAACACGCGTCGGGACAAGGACAACACCCTGAACTTCGTGCGCGACTATGTGAGCTGGGGCGCCGGCCCGCGTGCCAGCCAGTACCTGGTCCTGGCGGCCAAGGCCCGCGCGGTCTTGCACGGCCGGTACTACGTCTCGACCGAAGACATCCGCGCCGTCGCCGGCCCGGTGCTCCGGCACCGGATCATCACCAACTTCAACGCCGAGGCCGAGGGCCTCAAACCCGACGATTTGATCGAGCGTCTGATCAAGTCGGTCCCCGTTGATGAACACGAGTCCGAACAAAGTGGAAAACTACCAAAAATATTTAGATCCGCAAACGTTGGCTAGCCTCGAGGGGCTGGATCTCCAGGCGCGGATGGTGGTCGAGGGCTATGTCGCCGGGATGCATCCCAGCCCGTACCACGGTTTCTCGGTCGAGTTCGCCGAGCACCGTGAGTACGTGCCGGGCGACGACATCCGCCACGTCGACTGGAAGGTCTGGTCCAAGACCGACAAGCTTTATCTCAAGCAATATGAGGAGGAAACCAATCTCCTCATGTATTTGCTCCTGGATACCAGCGAGTCGATGGCGTACGCCTCGGGGAATAACGTCACCAAGCTGCAATACGCGCAGTTCATCGTGGCGGCCCTGGCGTACATGATCCTCCAGCAGCAGGACTCGGTGGGTCTGGTCGTCTACGATGACGCGGTGCGCCGCTACTTGAAGCCGGCCGGCCAGCCCTCCCAGCTCAAGGAGCTGATCCACCTGCTCGACGTGACGCCGGCTCGCGAAAAGTCGGACCTCGGCCTGGTCTTCAACGACCTGGCGGAGCGTTTCAAGAAGCGTGGGGTCGTGGTGGTCTTCTCCGACCTGTTCGATGACGTGGCGCGGATCATGACCGGCTTGAAGCATTTCCGGCATCGCCGGCACGAGGTCATCATTTTCCATATCCTCGACCCCGCTGAGCTCGAGTTTCCGTTTCGGGATACGACGCTCTTCAAGGGGCTGGAAGGCATGGCCGACATCTTGACCGACCCGCACGCGCTCAAGCGCGCCTACCAGGCCGAGCTGCAATCGTTCCTGCGCGAGCTGGAAAAAGGCTGCCGGATGGTTGACATCGACTACGTGCCGTTGCGTACCGACCAGAGCCTCGACATTCCGCTGACCAGTTACCTGGCTTCACGATCGGCTCGAGTCCGCTAGGGCTCGCGCCAGCTTGTCAGTCGTCCGTTGTCAGTTGTCAGTAGTCATTGGTGAGTGGTCAGGAAATAGTAACGAGCAATTAACCACATGACAACTGACAACTCACAACTGACCAAAGGAGCCGCCCATGCCCGTTCCGCTCATCTTCGCCCTGGGATTCGCCAACGCCGCCCTCCTTTATGGGCTGGTGGCGACCGGCGTCCCGGTCGTGATCCATCTCTTGAACCGCCGCAAGCACCGCGAAGTTCCCTGGGCGGCCATGCGCTTTCTCATGGCCGCCATTCGCAAGAATCAGCGGCGAATGCGGATCGAGCAGTGGCTGCTCCTGGCTGTGCGGACGCTTTTGGTGCTCCTGGTCGTGTCGGCGATGGCCAAACCGTTTCTGGAATCGTTCGGCGCGGTGATCGCGGGTCGTCGAACCCACCGCGTCATTGTGCTGGACGCCTCGCTCAGCATGGGTTACACCTCGGCCGAATCGAGCCGGTTCGATCAGGCCAAGGCGCTGGCGTCGCAACTGGTCAAGGACTCGCGCCGGGGCGACTGCGATCAGCGTGATCTTGATGGGCGATCCGCCTCGGGTCGTCATCGGCGATCCCACGCACAACCTGGTCGAAGTCAAGAAGGAGATCGACGAGCTCACGCTGTCGCACGGCGGCACCGACCTGGCGGCCACGTTCGAGGCCGTCGACCGCGTGCTCGAAGCGTCGTCGATCGATCAGAAAGAAGTGGTCTTCTTGACCGACCTTCAAGCCGCGAGCTGGCGGTCGCCGACGCTAGGGGAGCGAAGGGCTCACGTCGCACTTTGGCGCGGATCAAGGCACGCCGGCCCCGGTCGGCGATCATCGACCTGGGCAAGCCCGGGGGGGAGAATCGCGCGGTCACCGACCTGCGGGTGGAATCTCCCGTCGTCACGGTGGGGTCGACCCGTCCTGATTCGCGCGGTCTTGCATAATTTCGGCACGAACCGCGCCGATCAAGTCCGCGTTCGATTGACGGCTGACGGCCGGCTCGGCCCCGAGGAGATGGTCGATCTGCCGCCGGGCGAAGACGTCCCGGTCGTATTTCACCAGCAATTCACCACCGCCGGCGATCATCGAGTCGAGGTTTCGATCGACGAGGACCCGCTTGCACTCGACAATAAGCGCTGGCTGGTCGTGCCGGTGCGCGAGTCGATCTCGGTCCTTCTGGTCGACGGCCATTTCAAGTCCGAGCCCTACCAGGCCGAGACCGATTATCTGGCCCAGGCGCTGAGTCCCACCGAGGAGATCGCCCGGACAACCCGCGCCGATGCACGTGGAAGTCGTTTCCGAGTCGCAACTGTCCCGCCGTGAACTGGCCCCCTATGACGTGATCGTCCTCTGCAATGTGGCTCAGTTCAACCCAGCCGGAGGCGACGTCGCTCGACGATTACTTGAAGCAAGGGGGCGGGCGTGGTCATTTTCGGCGGCGATCAGGTCGTCGCGGACAACTACAATCAGCTGCTCTACGACGACGGCAAAGGGTTGCTGCCGGCGGCGATCGGCCCCAGCGTGGGCGACGCCTCCAAAAAGGAAGCGGCCTTCGGCTTCAACCCCCTGGACTATCGCCACCCGATCGTGGCCGAATTCCAGGGTGAGTCGGACCCCGTCTCGTCGAGCTTGACCGAGGCTCTGACCTAGCAATACCACAAGCTGCGTGCTCAAGCAGGATTCGAAGGCCCGGGTCGCGCTGGAATTCGACACCGCGATCCCGCCGTCATCGAAATGACGCGGCATCGGGGAACTGTGTTCCTGGTCGCGACGTCGGCCGATACCGGCTGGACGACCTGGCCGATCCACAAGAGTTACCCGCCGGTCATGCAACAGATCGTCTTGCGGGCCTCGGCCGGTCGGATCTCGGAGCGGAACATCCGCGTGGGCCAGCCGTTCGACCAGTCGTTCCCCGCCTCGGGCGTCGACGGCCCCGGTCACGGTTGTCACCACCACAAGGGACAATCCGTCGCCGCCAAACTGCAAGCGGCCGGCGGGGTCAGCCAGTTCCATTTCGAGCAGACCGATCTGTCGGGCCTCTATCAGGTCAAGATCGGTCCTCCACTGGCCTTGGAATCGTCGTTCGCCGCCAACACCGACCCGGCCGAGAGCGATCTGACCAAGCTGGACCGCCGGCCTTGAAAGAACTCCTGCCGGGCTGGAATTTTCAGTATTTGACGAACTCGAAAGAATTGACCGAAGACGCGTCGTCGGTCGGTCGTCGCGGCGAGCTCCACCGCCCGCTGCTTTACGGCGTCTTGATCTTACTCCTGGTCGAATCGATAATGGCGTGGAGATTTGGACATAATGACTCCTAGTCATAGTCAGTTGTCAGTCGTCATTCGGTCACTGTCTAATGGACGAAATGCAACTGCTGAGGTTTGCTCTCCACTGACAATGAACAATGACCAATGAAGTGGGCTGAACGTGTACGAACTGTACGAGAGAATCCTCCGTAGCTTGGCCGATCGACTGGGCGTTGAACCTGCCCCGGGCCGGCGAGGACACCACTCCTCAAATCCGCCTCGAGCAGCCCTGGCCGCAATGGCTGCTTGTTTTCACGGTCCTGGGCAGCGTGGTCTTGATCCTCTGGCTCTATCGGCGGGAGGGCAAGGCGTCGACAGCGGCCAAGCTGATGCTCGCCAGCTTGCGGATCACGCTGGTGCTGCTGGCGATGTTCATGCTCTACGAAGCCGTCCTGTCGGTCGCGCGGACGGGTCTCCCCTACCTGACGATCCTGATCGACGATTCGGCGAGCGAGCGCATCACCGACCAGTACGAGAAGCCGGAAGTCAAGACCGCGCTCGACGCGCTGGCCGGCTCCGGACCAGACGACGCGACTGGCCCTCGCCAAGGGCCTGATTCTGAAGGACAACGCCAAGTTGTCCGGGAGCTGGAGAAGGAGCACAAGGTCCGGTTCTACGTCGTGTCGAACGCGACCAGGTTGCTGGCCGAGGTCGATCGTCCGACGGACCTGGAACCGGCGATCGCAAAGCTGCGGGCGATCGAAGCCATCGGTGGGCAATCGCGGCTGGGAGATGGGGTTCGGCGTGTCTTGACGGAACTTCGCGGCGCACCCCCGTCGGCGATCGTCCTCTTCAGCGACGGCCAAACGACCGATGGTGAGCCGCTCTCGAAAGGCGGCGGAGCTGGCCGCGCAAAAAGGTGTTCCGCTCTTTACGATCGGGCTGGGGAGCGCCGAGCCCGCCCGCGACATCGAGCTGACCGAGCTCCTAGTCGATGACGTCGTGTTCGTCGACGACTCCGTTCGGTTTCAGGCCAAGCTGCTGGCGCGAGGGTTCCAGGGCCAGAAAGTCACGGTCCGGCTCCAGCAGCGCGACCCGGAATCGAGCGATCCCAAGGCCGTTCGCGAACTCGGAGTCGATCGAGGTCGAGGCTCCCGCTGACGGTAAACCCAAACCCGTCGAGCTGGTTTATCGGCCCACAGAAGACCGGCGAGCAGACCTTTATCCTCGAGGTCGATCAACTCGACACGGGAGCTTCAGACCGACAACAATCGGATCGAACGCGTGGTGACGGTCCGCAAGGAGAAGCTCAGGGTCCTCTACGTCGACAGCGAGCCGCGGTACGAGTTCCGCTACTTGAAGAATTATCTCGAACGCGACGACACCATCGACCTGAACGTCGTCCTGCTCTCATCCGATCCGGAATACAGCGAGCAGGACCGGGCCGCTCTGCCGACTTTCCCGGCCGCCAAGGACGATCTGTTCGCGTACGACGTGGTGCTCTTCGGTGATGCCGACACCAGCTTCTTGAGTCAGTCTCAGATGCAGAACCTGGTGGAATTCGTCACCGAGAAGGGGGGAGGCATCTTGTTCATCGCGGGCGAGTTGTTTGACCCGCTGTCGTATCGCGGATCGCCGCTGGAACTTCTGCTCCCGGTCGAGTTGTCTGATGCGCGCAATCCCACGGCCGTCGGCACGAGCGTCGAATACGTTCCGCCCGGAGCTGACGCTGGAGGGCCGCGCCAGTCCGATCTTTCGCTTTGGCGATACCGAAGAGTCGAGTGAAACGATCTGGCAGAGCCTGCCCGAACTGTTCTGGTACTTCGAAAGCGCCCCGCAAGAAACCGGCGGCGCTGGTCCTGGCCGAACATCCCACCGTCATCGGGTCCGACGGCAAGCTCCCGTTGATCGTTTACCAATTCGTAGGCTCGGGCAAGTCGATGTTCCATGCGTTCGACGACACCTGGCGCTGGCGTTTTCGGGCCGGCGACAAGTATTTCGGAAGGTTCTGGGTCCAGACCATCCGGTTTCTGGCACGATCACGACTGGCCGGGCAGCGGCAGGCCGAGGTTCAGACCGATCGCCGCCGATATCAGAGGGGACAGCCGATCCAGTTCCGGGTTCGCTTTCCGAACCCTGGCCTGGCCCCCACGAGCGGTGACCTGGCGATCCAGGTGAAAAAGAGCGGTCAAGGACCGCGAAAGCTGACGCTCAAGCTCGCTCCCGGCACGCGAAATGTGTTCGAAGGCGCGCTGCCGCAAGCCGCCGAGGGAGACTACGAGGTCCGGCTTCTGCCTCCTCCGATCCTCGACCCGATCCCCACGGCGAACTTCCGGGTCGAAGCACCCGTCAACGAGTTTGAACGAATCGAAATGAATGAGCCGGAGCTGATTCGATCGGCGGAGTCCACCGGCGGCAAGTTCTACACGCCGTTGACCGCGGATGCCCTGTTCAAGGATTTGCCCAAACCGTCCAAGGTCCCGCTCGACACGGATCCGCCCGATCCCGCTCTGGAACACCTGGCCCATCCTGACGCTCTTCCTGCTGCTGCTCACGACGGAGTGGGTTTTCAGGAAACGCCAACAAATGGTATAAGATTAGTTAGGACAAGATGTAGGACAGCCATCTCCGGCTGTCGCGTTCGCTCAGATCTCGCGGTCATTCTTCATGCCAGCCGAGGACGGCTGGTCCACATGGCGTCCGGTCCGGGAGGGTTTGATGACTCCGGTTCAGTTGGAATCACGAATCGCCGCGCCTCCGTTCCTCGGTCAGGCGGCTATTGGCGCTGCACGGGCTCTCCTGGGTGCTCGGTCTGATCGTGCCGCTGGTGATCCTGGCGGGCCTCGCCGACTGGTTGTTTCACCTGGACGGAGTGATCCGGGCGGCACTCCTGCTCTCGCTGATCGGCGGAGCACTCTGGCTGGCTACCGTTACGTGCTCCGGCCCCTCTTCGTGCGGTTCGCCGATCTCGACATCGCCATGCGGATCGAAGAGCGGTGGCCCGGTCTGAACGACCGGCTGGCCAGTACGATCCAGTTCGTTCACGTCGATGCCAACGACGATCGCTATGGTTCCCCGGCCTTGCGCGAGGCGACCGTGCGTCAGGCCGTCGAGGAAGCCAGCGCCATCGACTTTCGCGAAGTCATCGAGCCCAAGCCGGTCCTCCGCGCACTCGGTCTGGCGTCAGCCGCACTCATTGCTGGGTGCCCTGCTGGTGCTGGTCGCGCCGGCGTCGTCGCGAATCGCAATGCGAAGACTCGTCCTTCCGTTCGGAAGCCAGAGCTGGCCCCAGCAAACTCACCTCGTGCTGGACGAGCGAGAGACCTCGCTCAAGGTGGCGCGAGGCGATTCCTTCACGCTGGGTGTCAAAGTCCGTCGCTGGCGATAAGATTCCGGAATCCGCACGGGCGACCTATCATTTTGCCGACGGCGAAGAAGCCAGCGAGCCGCTTCGCTCGATGGAAGGGGGCGAATTCCGAGGACGGATCGAGTCGGTCAATCAGCCGTTCCGTTTCACGGTCACGGCCGGCGACGATCTGACCTCGATCCGCGACGTGGCCGTGAAGGTCGTTCCTCCTCCCACCTTGAAGTCGCTGGCGATCCGAGTCGTTTCGCCAGCAGTACACGGGCTTGGCATCCCAGGTCCTCGCCCCGGGACTGACCCAGCTCCGCGCCCTGGAGGGAACCCGGCTCGAGCTCGAGGCGGTCGCGAACAAACCCCTGGCCCACGCCGAGCTGCGCCTTGGAGACAAGCCGGCCGGCGCCACCCTTGGCTTTCGACGAAACCCGAACTCGATTCAAGACGGCCCTGACCGTCAAGGAGAGCTTCACCTTCTGGTTCGAGCTGAAGGATACCGAAGGGTTCCAAAGCCGCGACGCCGTGCGTTATGACGTGCGCGGTTCCGAGACGAGGCGCCTCGCGTCGTCATCGAGGAACCGAAGACGGACCGCGACGTCCCGGCCGAAGCGACGGTCCCGGTCCGCGTGACCCTCGACGACGATTTCGGCCTGCACTCGGCGCGGCTGATTTATCGGGTCGCCACCGGCGACTCCGAGGCCGCATCAGGAGGTCGCCATCCCGCTCCTGCCGGTCCAGCAGCAAGGACCCGACCCGGCCGCCCCCGTGTTCGTCAAGCACCAGGATATCGCCTATCAATGGGAACTGGCCCCGCTCAAGCTCCCGGTCGGCACCATCATCACCTTCCATGCCGACGCTCGCGATTTCGACACGATCAAAGGGCCCAACGTCGGCAAGAGCCGCGAAATCCGCTTGAGAATCGTCTCCAAGGACGACGCATCGCGCCAGTTCGACGATGCACGCCGCGAATTCCGTGAAGAGATCGCACGCGTGCTCACCATGCAGAAGCAGGCGATCACACCGGTCGACGACGCGATGCGCACCTTGACCCAGACCAACCGACTTCCACAGAAGCAGCGTGACGACCTCAACAACGCCGGGATGATTCAGCGCCAGGTGACCAGCCGCGTCAATAATCGTGATGAAGGTCTGAGTGCCAAGGTCCGGCGCATGCTCGACGATCTTCAGAATTTCAAGATCGCCAACCCCGAAGCCCAAAAGCAAATGGAGGAGATGCTCGAGCGGCTCGGCGTCATTCGTGACCAGCACCTCGGTCCCGCCGAACAAGGTCTGACTCGCGCCACCAAGAACCTCGATCAAGACGCCGCCAACCAGACTGCCGGCGCAGCCTCAACCCCGCGCTGACGACCAATGCCGCAAAGCCGACACCCGCCGAGCCGTCCGGAGCGAAACCCTCCGACGCCGCCGCGGCAATCCGAGTCCTACCGCGAAGACGAACTCCCCCGAATCACGCACCGCTTCCTCCAAGACGAAGTCCGATGCAACCAAGGCCGGTAACGAACAGGGCGAATCCACCAAGGGGAGCAACCCGCAAGGCGAATCCACCAAGGGGAGCAACCCTCAGGGCGAATCCACCAAGGGGAGCAACCCGCAGGGCGAATCCACCAAGGGGAGCAACCCGCAGGGCGAATCCACCAAGGGGAGCAACCCGCAGGGCGAATCCACCAAGGGGAGCAACCCGCAAGGCGGCCAGTCGAAGGAAAGCGCAAAGCCCGCGACTCCGGGAATGAGACGCAAAAGCCGGATTCGGACTTGAGCCGGTCGGCTCTGGCCGAGGCGAAGACGAACCAAAAAGCGATCGCCGACGAGCTTCAGAAGATGCTCGACAGCCTGAGCGAGTTCGAGACCTACCGGGGTGTCGTCAAGGATGCTCAAGAACTGCTCAAGCAGCAAGAGCAAGCCATGAAGCAGACGGCCGAAGTCCGCGAGCAAGCCGGACCTGACGGGCAAAGACACCGACGATTTGACGCCGGAGCAGAAAGCGGACCTGAGTAACCTGGCTTCGCGGCAATCGCAGGTCGGCAAGGGCTTGCAAAACCTGCTGGAGCGCATGGGCGAAATGGCCGGCCGGCTCAATGAGTCCGACCCGCTGGCGTCCGCGGCGATGCGCGAGGCCGCGGACAAGAATCAGAAGCAAGGGACGGTCGCCAAGCTCGGCGAGGCCGCCGATCAACTGGAAAAAAACCAGATGGGCGAGGCCAGGTCGCGCCAGGAACAGGCCCGTAACGAGATCAGGGACCTCGTCGACGCGATCCAGAACCGTCGCGAGCGCGAGCTCGCCCGGCTGGTCAAGGAGCTCAAGAACGCCGAGGCCGAACTGGCACAAACCCGGGCGAGGCAAGCGCAGAACCTGAAAAAGACCCGCGAGGCCCAGCAGAACCCGGATGCGAACCAGCGCCGCGAGCAGTTGAAGAAACTTGCCAAGGAACAAGCGGAGATCCAGAAGGATCTCGCAGCGCCAGTTGCAGCGATTGGCGAAACTGAGCGCGGACCGGGCCGCCCGAGCCGGGCAGAGCGCCGCGGGGAAGATGAGTCGCGCCCAGGCAAACCTCGACGATGACCAAGGCGATGAGGCCGGTAAGGAGCAAGAAGAGGCTCTGGCCAACCTCGAGGACGCCCAGGATGAGCTCGAAGAAACTCGCCGAGACGCCGAGGAACAACTCGCCGTCGAACAGCTCGCCAGGATGGGCGACCAGATCAAGTCGCTCGCCGAGCGACAGGAGAAGATCGTCTCGGAAACCGCCTCATACGAAGCCCAGCGACGCAAGAACGACGACAAGCTGACGATGGCGCAACGCGCGGGCGTCAAGGGCCTCGGTCAGGTCCAGACCGGCCTGAAGGAAGAGACTGGCGAGCTCATCGAGAAACTTGACGGCGCACCGGTCTTCGCACTGACTCTGCGGCGCGCCTCGCAAAACATGGAGACCGTCGCCAAGCGGCTCCAGGAGACCAAGACCGACAAGTCGACCGAAGACGCCGCTCGAGCCGCCTCCGACCGATTCAAACAGCTCCTCGAATCGCTCAAGGCCGATGCCGCCGGTAACGGTGGCCAAGGCGGCGGTGGCGGAGGCGGTGGAGGTGGCGGAGGAGCCGGCGGCGGGGCAATGGCGACGGCATCCCGCCGACAGCCCAGTTGAAGCTACTCAAAACGCTCCAGCAAGAAATCAATGAGCGGACCGACTCTTTCGACGAAAAGAAACGACGAAACCAGAAGCTGAACCCCGAACAGACCGCCGATCTGCAACGGTTGGGAGAAGAGCAGGGCGTACTGGCCGACCTGGTTCGTGACCTGACTCGGCCGAAACGAGACGATGGGGAGGAATGATCGATGACAGTCAAGCCCGTGCGAAACCTGTTCGCCATCACGCTCGTCTTCGCGGTTGCCGGTGGCACTCGCGCCTGGTCGCAAGACAGCGTCAAACCCAAGGACGAAGCCCTCGATTCCTTGATCGAGAAGTTGGCCAATCCCGATGCCAAACATGACTCGAAGCCGGTCAAGAGGGCGGAACCTGCCAAGCGTGAATCCGCCAAACGGCCGGGAGCGCGGCGAAGTCCAAGACCGGTCCTCCCACGCCGTCACCCAAGCAAGAATCCGCGAAAGGGTCCCGGCCACTCCAAGCCCCCCACGGCCAAGCCGAAGGGTGCCGAGCCAGTCACATCCAAGGATCAAGAGCTCGACTCGTTCCTGGAAAAACTCAGTGAGACCAAGGACGCGCCGACGCCTGAGGACCATCCTCGAGGTGGCTCCGCGGGTGAGCCGCAGCCCAAACAGCCGTCGCGTCCGACAAGCCAGATCCCGCCAAACTCGGCGGCAAGGACAAAGACCTCGACGATCGGCTCGAGGAGTACACTGGCAAGAAGAAGAAACGCAAGGACTCGGACGAGCAGCGGACTGGGCCGGTCGGCGAGATCATCAAAGAGATGAGGGATGTCGAACAACGCCTCAACAAGCCCGACACCAGCGACGAGACCCGGAACAAGCAAAAACAGATCGTGCGTAACATTGACACACTGATCGAACAAGTCAAGAAGTCCGGATCGTCGGCGGGGCGGCTCGATGTTGCGGCGCGTCCGTGGACCGGGCCACGAGCCCGGTCAGCAGCCGGGCGACCAGGAGGGCGCGCTTGCCCGTGGCGCTGGCCCGATGAAGCCCGCCAAACCCACGAATCGGCACTCGACCGCGGGTGGCAAAGACATTTGGGGCCACCTCCCAGCCGAGCTGCAGCAGTTGATGGAGGCGACCTTCAAAGAACAATCCTTGACCGCGAAGGCTGAGTTGATCAGCCGGTATTTTCTTTCCGTCGAGCAAAGGAACGCTCGTTCGTGGAGGAGTGAAGTCATGGTCGACAAGCAGACACGCCCAGTTCGTGCTCCTGGATCCGTTCGACGCTGGCTCATGCCGGCGGCGATGTTTTGCGCGACCGTAGCGGTCGCGGCTCGAGCCCAAGAGCCGCCCAAATCGGTGAAGGGTTTCGGCGAGGCCCAGCGGGGCGACGTGCCAGAGGGTACCGCCGAGATGATGACGCCGCGAAACCGACGAGGCCATCATCAAAGGTCTGGCATGGCTGGCTCAGACTCAGAACGCCGATGGCTCATTCGGCGGCGGCACGTATCGAGGCAACATCGCGGTAACCAGCGTGGCTGGCCTGGCGTTCATGGCGTCGGGATCGAGTCCAGGGCGCGGTCCATACGGAGCGCAGATCGATAAGGCCTTGGTGTATGTGATGGATAACACATCACCCTCGGGCTTCATCGCCGTGATGGCTTCATCGACCCATGGGCCGATGTATTCGCACGGGTTCGGCACGTTGTTTCTCGCCGAAGCCTATGGGATGACTCATCGGCCGGAGATCCGCGAAAAGCTGCAGAAGGCTGTCCGGCTAATCATCGACAGCCAGAACAATGAAGGAGGTTGGCGATATCAACCGATTCGCCGCGACGCCGACATCTCGGTGACAATCTGCCAGATCAATGCGTTGCGCGCGGCCCGAAATGCGGGTCTGTACGTTCCGAAGGATACAGTCGACGCCTGCATCCGTTATGTTAAGCAGTCGCAGAATGCCGACGGTGGCTTTCGATACATGCTCCAGGGCGGTGCCAGCGCGTTTCCGCGATCGGCCGCCGGAGTGGTCGCACTTCAGAGCGCCGGCGAATATGATTCCAAGGAGGTCCGCGACGGAATCGCCTATCTCCGAGGATATACCAAGGAAATCAAACTCGGGAATCGTTACAGTCATTATTACTACGGCCACTACTACGCGGCCCAAGCGATGTGGCTGCGGGGCGGCGACGATTGGGCGGAATGGTATCCGGCCATCCGCAACGAGTTGTTGAAGCGCCAGTTGAGCTCCGGTGCCTGGGCCGATAGCATTTGCTCTGAATATGGCACTGCCATGGCCCTGATCATCCTCCAAATACCCAATAATTATCTGCCCATCTTTCAGCGCTAAGGCGTGCTGCATGATTCGCCAGACATGTCGTCCTTCACGAGAATATTCGCAACGGGGAAAGCTGCCCTGAAGGAGTGAGGAGATGCCAGTCTTTGTTGGGCACGGGTCTCCGGACCCCGCCCGAATGCCTGACCGATCGGGCGGAGTTTGGAGATCCGCGCCCAACCGAGCCTCGATTAGCTTGTGGATCGCCCTCATCATGTATGGGGGGTCGATCGGGGCAACGGCCCAGGAGCAAGCACCAACACCTGCATCAGAGCCGAGCAAGTCGGTGAAGGGATTCGGCGAGGCGCGCCGAGGTGATGTCCCCGAGGGGACTGCGGAGATGATCACGCCGGATACCGATGAGGCCATCCAGAACGGCCTGGCGTGGCTGGCCCGGACACAAAATGCCGACGGCTCGTTCGGCAGCGGCATGTATCGCGGTAACATCGCCGTGACCAGCGTGGCCGGGCTCGCGTTCATGGCTTCGGGATCGAGTCCGGGCCGGGGTCCTTACGGTTCGCAAATCGATAAGGCCTTGGTCTATGTGATGGAGAACACGTCCCCCTCCGGTTTCATCGCGGTGATTTCCGCCTCGACTCACGGGCCGATGTATTCTCACGGTTTCGGTACGCTGTTCCTGGCCGAAGCCTATGGGATGACCCATCGGCCGGAGATCCGCGAGAAGTTGCAGAAAGCAGTCCGGGTGATCATCGACAGCCAGAACAACGAAGGGGGTTGGCGTTATCAACCGGTCAAGCGAGACGCGGACATCTCGGTGACGATCTGCCAGATCAACGCATTGCGCGCGGCCCGGAACGCGGGCTTGTATGTCCCGAAGGATACGGTCGACGCCTGCATCCGATATGTGAAGCAATCGCAGAATCCGGACGGTGGTTTTCGATACATGCTTCAAGGCGGGGCAAACAGCGAGTTTCCGCGATCGGCCGCCGGAGTGGTCGCCCTTCAGAGCTCTGGCGAATATGACTCCAAGGAAGTCCGCGACGGGATCGCCTATCTGCGCCACTTCAGTCAAGGCTTGAGACCCAGCGGCCGTCGCAACAACCATTATTTTTACGGCCAATACTACGCGGCCCAAGCCATGTGGATTCAGGGCGGAGAAGCGTGGGCGGAATGGTATCCGGCAATTCGCGAAGAGTTGCTCCGTCGCCAATTGTCCTCCGGCTGTTGGAACGACAACGGCGTCTGCAACGAATATGGCACCGCCATGGCGCTGATCGTGCTGCAGATTCCCAACGATTACCTGCCAATCTTTCAAAGATGACGGGAAAGGCCATTCCGTGCGGTTCTCTCTCAGACTGGTTGCCAAAGTCGTCTTGATATCGCTCGCGACGCGCATGAGTCCACTGGCTGAAATCGCCCCGCGATGCTTCGCCGGTGGCACGCCGGTTTCCTCTGACCCTGTCTTCAAGGCGCTCTTGGCGGATGGTGGCACGGTCGCCGGCCGCCTGGTCTCCCTGGGTCCCGGAGCGATCACTCTGGCGACCGCGGACGGTACTCCCCGCGCGCTACCGCTCAACCGCTTGATCAAGTTGACACGTGAAGTTCCCGTCGCGCTCAACGCTCCGGAGCCCTCACAGTTCGTCATGCTTCCGGACGGCGATCGCATCTGTCAAGTTACTGTCGGTGCCGCTAACGAGACAACGTTGGAAGTGAAGTCGGAGACACTGGGCAAGCTGGCGGTTCCGCTCGATTGTCTTCTCGGATTGATTCAGTCGTCCCCGACTCAAACCGGCGCCTTCGACGCACTCTGGGAGCGCGTTACCGCCGAACCTCGTTCGAGTGAAGTCGTCTGGCTGATGAACGGCGACAAGCTCTCGGGCGGCTTACTAGGTTTTGACGAGCAGCAGGTGAAGATCCAGATTGACGGCAAGCCGGTCGATGTTGAGCGATCAGGTGTCGTGGCGCTGGGATTCGACCCCGGGCTCGTCAACTATCCTCGACCGAAGACGGATTTCATGGAGCTGACACTGCAGGATGGAACGAGGCTTGGTGTCACCGAAGCCAGAATTGACGACGATTCTGTATTGGCCACGACCCGGTTTGGTCAACCCATCAGGTGCTCGCTCAGCCATCTGGTCCGAGTACACGCTGCGCAGCGCGTCGGTGGTCTATCTCTCCGATCGCAAGCCGGCCGGCTCGCAATACGGTACGTACATCGGTCCGAAACGAGACTTTCGGATCGATCGGACAGTCGACGGTCACATGTTCCAATTGGCGGGCCAGACATACGATCGGGGCATCGGAGCGCAGAGCCGCACTTTGCTGGCGTATCTAGTTGAGCCGGGCGATCGCCGTTTCCAGGCGACGGTCGGCGTCGACGAGCGGGCTGGACCACTCGGGAGCGTCGTTTTTGCCGTGCTGGTCGACGGCAAGGAAAAACTGAGGACTCCTCCGCGGACGGATCGTGACGCACCGATCAGTATTGATTTGGACGTGTCGGGTGCCAAATTCGTGATATTAGCGACCGAGTTCGGTGACCGAGGCGATGTTCGGGACCTCGCCGATTGGGTGGAAGCGCGGATGATCCGATAGGCATGCTTGAGGGCCTCGGAACATCGATCGCGGATTATGATTCGGCCTGTTCGATCTGCTCAGCCATCCGGAGTGAGGGGTTTTCGTGAATGAATCGGCAACCATTGTGACCGCCGAAGCCCACGACGAGGATCGGTTCAGGGATCTGGCTCATCTTTCCGCGGCGGTTGGACACTTCTTGATCAATGCCTTCAGTGCGGTCGTCAGTAACGCGGAACAGATCCGTTCGCGTGCGGACAGACCGGCAGATCTCACGCAGATTGAGACGCCTGAGCGCCTCAATCATCAAATCGGCACTCGACGCCTCGCAAGTTGCTCGTCAGTTGATCGATTGGACTCGGCATTTGAGCATCATTGACAGCGACCCCAACAGCTCCGAGTCCCGATTCATAGAGCTCAATCGACTGATTCAGGAAAGGATCGAATCGGCGCCGATCGTGACGCGCTCCGACGTCGATCGAGTGCTCAACCTCAGTCCAATTCCATCGATCGCCGGTGACGCTGTGCGGCTTGGGTCGATGCTCCGTCACCTTTTTCAAAATGCCAATGAAGCGATGGAGGGGCGATCGGGCACACTGACCGTCTCGACGTGCGTCGACCCGAGGGGTTGGACCGTCATCGAGATCTGTGATACGGGCCGCGGAATGAGTCCGGAGGTCCTCAGGCAGGCGACCGAACCGTTCTTTAGCACCAAACCCGATCACACCGGCATTGGACTGACGATCGCGCAGGCCATCTGGCGGCGGCATCGCGGCTCGCTGGCTATCGATAGTCAACTCGGGCGCGGAACCACGATTCGGCTGAGCATCGGTCCACCGCCGCCACCGCGTCCAGTCCCGCAACCGCCGGCCGCGTCTCAAGAGGCCGAGCCGCCGCGCGTGTCTTCAGCAGCAGGACCGGTGGATCAGGGAATGTCATGATGAGATCGTGGTGGCGTATCACATTCCCACGAAATTGGAATACATGGCCAGCCCGGTCGTCTGGCTCTTTTCCGGATGAAACTGGCAGGCCGTCAGGTTGTCGCGCCACACGACGGCGGCGAACGGATTCGGATAGTCGGCCTCGGCGGCGATGTCTTCGGGGTTTTGGGGAAGGGCGTAGTACGAGTGAACGAAATAGACGAATGACGCGGTCGGCAGACCCGCCAGCAAGGGTGCCGGTTTGCGGAGCCTTAGCGCGTTCCAGCCCATGTGTGGAACCTTTAAACCGCTTGAGGCCGTAAATCGTACGACGCGCCCGGGAGTAATCCCAGGCCGATGTGCTCGCCATCCTCGGTGCTGCTCTCAAACAAGAGCTGAAGGCCCAGGCAGATGCCCAAACAGGGCTTGCCCTGACGGACGGCCTCACAAAATGCCTCGCCCAGACCGGTCCGCCTCAGCTCGCTCATGGCGTCGGCAAACGCCCCCACGCCCGGGAGGATGACTTTCGACGCCTGCCGCACACGCTCAGGGTCCGAGGTGATCTCCGCCGAACAGCCGACAGCCTCGATCGCCTTTTGCACACTACGCAAATTGCCCATACCGTAATCGAGAATGACGATCATGCCTCAATGTCTCGCTTGTTGGTCTGCGCTCGCAAGGAACTGCGGGCGCAACGGCCCGCAGACGTATTGGAGCGTAGCGGGTTCCATTTGGTTCGCGGTTCACCGGGTCTGATCGTATCATCCGCGACGATCGTTCGCACGACCGGCTGCTGCCGATGGATGTCTTTCGGCAACGACTTGAGTCGGTCCTTGCGACTCCTTGGCGGCGGGGATAGATTGAGGCTATTGAAGGACCTCTGTCGTTTTGGTGAAGATCATGCAAGTGATCCCGGCGATCGACCTGCGGGGAGGGCGTTGCGTCCGGCTCCGGCAAGGGGATTTCGAGCAAGAGACCGTTTTCGGCGACGATCCCACGGCCATTGCTGAGCGTTGGGCGTCGGAGGGAGCCGCGGATCCACTTGGTCGATCTGGACGGCGCCAAATCCGGTCAGCCAGTCAACGCCGAGGCTGTCACGGAGATTGTGCGACAGGTTGGTGTACCCTGCCAACTCGGGGGTGGAGTACGTGACCAGGCGACGATCGCGGCATGGCTCGAGGCCGGCGTGGATCGCGTTGTCATCGGCACCCAGGCACTGCGTGATCCGGATTGGTTCGCCCGAATGGCGGAAACATATCCCGGTCGGCTCCTCCTGGGACTGGATGCGCGAGATGGCCGAGTGGCCACTCAAGGCTGGCTCGAGCTCTCGGGTGTCGCGGCCTTGACACTCGCCAAGCAGTTCGACGGCTTGCCGATTGCCGGCATCATCTATACCGATATCGCGCGGGATGGGACGCTCGAGGGTCCCAACCTGCTGGCGATCGACGCCCTAGCCCAATCCGTGAGGACGCCCGTGATCGCTTCCGGCGGAGTCGGAGACCTGAGCGACGTCGAGCGACTGACCGCGCTCCCGATCGCGGGCTGCATCGTTGGCCGCGCTTTGTATGAGGGCCGATTCTCGCTGAGCGATGCCATCAAACGAGGTCTCGCAACTTCTCGCGCTTGACTTGTGGAAGCATCGCGGAGGCGTGTTCGGCATTTCTCGACTCCCGAATCGTTCTGAAATGGGAGCCGATCCAAAACCTGACCAATTCTTCGAACTCGGGAGAATCGACGCCATGACCACAACCTACCACATCACCGATATTCGCAACGTCGCCCTGGCTGGACATGGGGCGTCGGGCAAGACCAGCCTTGCCGACGCCCTTCTCTTTAGTGCTGGCGCGACCAGTCGCAAGGGCTCGGTCGACGAGGGAACCAGTAGCCTGGACGTCGACGAGGAAGAGAAACGCCGGCACTTCACGATCGACTGCCACCTGGGCCACCTGGCCTGGGACGGGAAGCAGGTCCATTTGATCGACACGCCCGGTTACCCGGACTTTATCGGTAGCGCGTTGAGCGCGCTTGCGGCGGTTGAAAACGTAGTCGTGGCAGTCTCGGGACCATCAGGGATCGAGGTCAATACGCGGCGCGTGTTCCAAGAAGCGGGCCGGCTCGGTCTGGGACGATTTGTAGTTGTCACGAAGATGGATGCCGAGAACGTCGATTACCGCTCCGACCTCGAGGCGATCCGCGAGACTTTCGGCACCCAGTGCGTGCCATTTAACGTGCCGGTTGGTCAGGGTGCCAACTTCTCCGGCGTGGTTGACGTGATCAAGTCGCACGACGAGGACCCGCCCGCGTGCCCGCTGGCTCCCACCGAGGCCTATCGCATGGTCGTTGAGCAAATCGTCGAGCTCGACGAGGATCTAATGATGCGTTACCTCGACGGGGAGGCAGTCGAGCCCGATGAACTTCGTCGAGCCGCTCACGACGCGATTGCACTCGGCAAGTTAGTTCCCGTGCTCTGCGTTTGCACCCGCAAGGACCTTGGGTTGCGCGAGCTCCTCGACCTGATCACGAGTTGCGGCCTCAGTCCAGCCGACGTCCATCGCTTCGGCACTCGAAGTGCAGAGGCCGACGGTGTCGAAGAGGAAATCCTGCCTGCTGAAGAGGGCACGCTCGTGGCCCAAGTTTTCAAGACCGTCAACGATCAGTTCATGGGTAAACTTAGCTACCTGCGTATCTTGACCGGTCAACTGACCGCCGACACCACGCTCGTCAACCTCCGCAGCGGTAAGACGGCTAAGACTGGGCACGTCTACGTCCTCCAGGGCAAGCAGCAGGAGGAAATCCCCGTGGCGATCGCCGGTGATATCGTGGCGATCGCCAAATTTGACGACCTCCACGTCTCCGACACGATCAGCAACGTGGGGGGAAACACCACCGTCCCCCAACTACGGGCTCGGCCGATCAAGTTCCCCCTCCCCATGGTCCCGCGCCCGTCCAGCCCAAGGCCCGCGATGACGAGGCCAAGATCTCCGCCGGGCTCGCAAAGATCGCCGACGAAGATCCAACCTTCTCGATCCGTCGCGATGCCCAAACCCACGAGCTCGTGATTTCGGGAATGAGCGACCTTCATCTCGACGTGATCCAGCAACGGCTCAAGAATCGGCATAAGGTGGAGATGAACACCCATGTGCCTCAGGTTCCCTACCTCGAGACCATTACGGGCGAGGCGGAGGCCAACCATCGGCACAAGAAACAAACCGGCGGCCGCGGGCAATTCGCCGAGGTCCACTTGAGAGTACGCCCCCGCAAACGCGGACAGGGTTTCAACTTCGTCGACGCGGTCAAAGGAGCCACCATTCCCAATCAGTTCATCCCGGCAGTGGAAAAGGGCCTACGCGAGCAGTTGGAGAAAGGGGTCGTCTCCGGTAACCAGGTTGTCGACGTTGAGGTCGAAGTCTTCTTCGGAAAGGATCACCCGGTCGACAGCTCGGAACAAGCATTCAAGACGGCTGCGGCCACCGCATTCCGCAAGGCGTTCGAGCAGGCGCGACCCGCGCTCCTGGAACCGATCGTCACCATCGAAGTGAGCATCCCCGCTGAACGATTCGGCGATATCTCGGCCGATCTCTCTACGCGCCGCGGTCACATCACGGGGATGGAATCACTTACCGGCGGCGTGCAGGTGATCCGCGCCGAGGTCCCACTGGCCGAGGTATTGACTTATGCATCCCAGCTCAAGAGCATGACTGGCGGCCAGGGCTCCTTCACGATGGATTTCAAGTCGCACGACCCCGTTCCACCCAACGTTCAGCAGCAGATCGTCGAGCGATACAAAAAGTCGCGTGCCGGTATCGAGGAAGAGTAGGGGTGTGCCGAGGGGCGCGGGACGAGCGAAGGAAACTGAGCGGATGGCTTCGATAGTTCAGGCCAACTCATCATCAGCCAAGGCGGAGCCACGCGCTCGTTACTCGGACTTCAATACTTCATCGAGGTACGCTTCGAGGTCGCGAGCCATGAGATCGAGTCGATGAGCCGTCTCGATCTTGGCCGCCGCCAAGTCGTCTGGGCCGGCGACATGGGTCCGAGCGAACAGGTAGAACTTGATCTTCGGCTCCGTTCCCGACGGCCGCGCGGCAAACCGGGTTCCCGGCCGTTCCGTATGGAAGATCAGCAGGTCTCCGCAGGGCTGGGGCAGGGGACGAGGTGGCTCGTTACGGTCGAGCGTTCGAATCTCGTGATTCTGGTAGTCGTGCACGTCGGTCAGAGTCAGCCCGCCAATCTGTCGAGGTGGCCGGACTCGAAACGCACCCATAAGCACTTTGATCTTGGCCAACCCTTCGCGACCTTCAAAGGTTTTGTTGATCGGGCGCTCGTTATAATGACCGACATCGATATACAGGTCGTCGAGGTACTCGAGGACAGTCTGTTTCCGATCCTTGACGGCGGCCGTCAGTTCGGCGAAGAGCAATGAGGCGACTGTGGCGTCCTTGTCGCGCGCGTAGCATCCCTTCAAGTACCCGTGCGATTCCTCGAAGCCGAACAAGAAGCTGACGGGACCAGCCTCGATCGATCCGGTCGGCGATCCACTTGAAGCCGACCAAAAGATCGTCCTCGGTGCGGATCCCTTCCCGATGCGCCAGGGCGCGCGCCATCTGAGTGGATACCAGGGTTGTAATCAAATAGTGGTCGGATCGAAGCTTTCCCAGGGCCTCCGATTCCTTCATCACGAAGGCGGCGAGCAGGACGCCGATCTCGTTCCCGCCGAGGGCCGTCCAATCGCCCTTGGGGTCGCCGGTTGTGGGAACCGCGACGCCGATGCGGTCGGCGTCCGGGTCGCTGGCGAGAACCAGGTCGGCACCACGGGTCTTGGCTTCGGCGATCGCCGCTTCGAGTGTTCGCGGATACTCCGGGTTGGATATGTGGTCGGGCACATTCGGGAAATCGCCGTCAGGAGTGCGCTGCGATTCGAGAATGTGCAGGCGTTTGAAGCCGGCTGTCTTGAGTGCTCTGGCGACTGAGGATTCTCCGACCCCGTGGAGGGGTGTATAGACAATCGAGATGCCGCGGGCGTGGTTGACCGACTCGCTCACGACCGCGGCAATGAAGGCGGTCTCCACAGCCGGATCGACCCAGGCAATCGAGCCCTCAGCCAGAGCCGCCGCGAAATCGATCTCGGGTATGTCGCGATCGGAGGCGGCTTGCACGCATTCGATGATACCGCGATCGTCGGGCGGGATGACCTGTCCGCCCGTGTGCGCGTAGCACTTGAATCCATTGTCGGCCGGTGGGTTATGGGACGCCGTGATCATGATTCCGGCGTCACAGTGGAGATGACGGACCGCGAACGAGAGCAGCGGGGTCGAACGGGGCTCTCTCAGAACGAACACCCGGAAACCGGCGGCTGCGAGGACGGACGCGCAAATCTCGGCAAACTCACGGGAATGGTGCCTCGTATCAAAGGCGATGACGCACGTTCGCGTTGAGCCCGCTTCCTTTGCGAGAGGTGACATAGTCGGCCAGACCCCGCGCGCTCTCGGCGATCGTCCGGTTATTGAGAACATTGGTGCCAACGGGGTACATCTTGCCTCGGCGGCCGCCGGTTCCAAACTCGAGCACCTTATAGAAGGCGTCATCGAGCTCGGGCCACCGTGCTTGCGCGATGTCGTCGAGCAAGCCGGGCGCGGTACTTGGCAAACGGAGCTCTCCGTCAGCCAGCGGCGAATATTGGCCGCCGCCGATCCGGAAACCTTAAGCTTCGGATTCGGCCGACTTGAGCCGAGTGAGTGCCTCGTCCGGTGTGATCATGGCTCGAGCGATTCCCCCCGGCCGCATCTGCGTTTCGATTGAAGCTCAGGCTATCCCGATTGCCGAATCGCAAGCAAGCCGAAGGCCCTGTCAAAGACCCGCGCCGAAACGTGTCACTGGATCGTGGCAAGCGACGTCGGTCGACACAACCACTGACTTTAACAAAAGTTTCGTTGTTTTCACCCCAGGCTCGCCCTTGTAAAAAGCTCCCTTTTGTAAGGACGATTTGTCCGTTGCTTTCAGAACCCGGCCTGGACGCAGAAAAGCCTTCGCCCGCAGCGCTTTCGGGCTCGTCCGCCGAATCGAAATTGTTAACTACTCTAAGCAAAGGAGTTACGTCGCGCGATCCGAGTTTTGTCTTGCTGCTTATCATCGACTGGCATCCGAATTGCTTTTCGGAGGTGTGTTCTCATCAAAGCGACAATCGTTCACGAAAAGAATTTTTCCTAAAGTCGCTACGACCCTTCAGTACGATCTCCTTTCAGGTTGAAGGCGATCGCTCTCATTCTTGGCCGGTACATGGTTCTGTCCGGTCGACATTCGATAGACACGGAGGTCCGCATGGCTCGGTCCAAGTTCCGCCGATCGTTCCAAATCGAGATGCTGGAAGGTCGTCAGTTGCTCTCAACAGCGGGACCAACGGACCAAGAGCAGTACATGCTCCAACTGCTCAACGAGGCCCGGACCAATCCGGCCGCCGCCGCCCAAATGCTCACCACCGACCTCACCCCGGACGTGCAGGCGACCCTCCAGTACTACAATGTCAACATTCAGGCAACCGCGCAGAAGATCGCCTCCGCCACGCCCCAGCCGCCCCTGGCCTGGAATGCCGATCTGGCGGCGTCCGCCCTGAGCCAAAGCCAGTACCAGGCGAATAACCAAATCCAAACCCACACCGGCGCTGGTGGGTCGAGTTCGCAACAGCGAATGCAGCAAGCCGGCTATAACAACATCGCGTCCAGCAGTGAGAATGCTTTCGCGTACTCCACGTCCGTCGAAGAGGCGATGCAAGCCTTTTTGATCGATTGGGGTGTTCCCAGCGACGGCCACCGCATCAATATCCAGCAGCCGGGCGTGTCGGCCAGCAACGCTTATCGTGACGTGGGGATCGGGATCGTTCAAACCAGCCCGAGCAATCCGAATTTTGGCCCGATGGTTATCACCCAAGATTTCGCCAGCCAGACCAACGAACAAGGCCCAAGTTGTGGGCGTCGCCTACAATGACAATAGCAACACCGGGTTCTACCAGGTCGGGGAAGGGCAGGGCGGGGTCCAGATCGACGCTGTCAATCAGCAGACCGGACAAGTCTTTTCCACCCAGACGTGGGCTTCCGGTGGCTACGAATTGTCGCTGGCCCCAGGACAGTATACAATCATCGCCAGCGTCAATGACGATGTCATCCAGACCGCTAGTCTCACGATGGGAAGCGTCAACGTCGAGCAAGACTTCATCATGACCAACGCCTGGCAAGGCGGAACCCGTGAGGGTGCCATCGCCGCCGCCCAGCCCAAGCCTGCTCCGGTCGCCGTGATGGCTCCGCCGATCACGACCCAGACCAACATCGTGGTTGGAGCAATCCCCGCGCTGACCAGTACCAACCGTGCCAGCTCAACATCGCTGTTGCCAAGCTGGTCGTTCTGGAATGCCAACGTGAACTAAGCACGAAGCATGTGGCCGCCGACCTCGTCATGATCCCGAGTGATCCGGCTTCGACCGAGAATATCATCGTCCCGCCCCGTCGACCGGAAGCTCCGGCCGGCGGGGCATTTTCATTGAACGTACGGCTTCGGGAAAGAATCACAAATGCATGTAATGCTGCATGCATTGATGTCGTACGCGGTTGTGTGAATCCGCGAAGGCATCGATCATCCCTCAGCTTGTTGTTCGCCACTCACGGTGACGGTGATTCGTCGGCGATGGGGGCTGGTACGATGCTCCCAGAGAAAAACACCTTGCCAAGTCCCAAGATCGCACCGGCGACCTTCAACGGGGATTGTCAGCGACGTTAGTGTGAGGATGGATCGAATGTGGGCCGGCATGTCATCTGGGCCTTCCGAGTCATGACGGTACGTGGGATCGCCGTCGGGCGCTAGACTTGGCGGCGAATTGTTCGAGGTCCCAACGCACCGTCGGGTCCGCATTCTCGCAGACGATCAGCGATGCGCTGGTGTGGTGCACGAACAGGTGACACAGACCCTGGTCAACACCGGATCGCTCGACGATTTGCTGAACTTGTCGCGTGATCTCGTGGGTTCCACGACCCCGGGTCTCAATGGTCAATTGCTGCCTGTACATGATGTAACCGGCCTCCGGAACGAAATGCCGCCAACCGAACATAAGACCCATTATCAGACGTTGGAGCCAGATTAGGGAAGCCGGCTTGATCCGTGGCGCGGGCCAGGTCTCACTGGATGATCGGACTTACAGAATTGCTTTCGAGTCGCCGGGGCGGCTCAAATGGTGATTCGGCTCGCGGTGCGAGGCAACCTTGACCGTTCTGATCGTTGTAGGTGAGAAATGAAGCGCTTGACTTTGCAGATCGTTACGACGTTCGTCGCCTGTTGTTTGGCCGCGACCGCTCATGCACAGACGCACACCGATAGCACGAGAAAATACCTCCTCGAACGAGTCGACGACGTGGCCGTCGTTCAGCTCTACGCGGATGGGTTCAAAGACTTACCGCTGAAGGAAAAGCTTCTGGTCTGGCATCTCTACCAGGCTGCCCTCGCCGGCCGCGACATCTATTACGACCAGCGCTACCGGCATAGCCTGCTCATGCGCACCTTGATCGAAGCCGTGCTGACGCATCCGAAGGCGATCGACTCGGACACGCTGGCGGAGGTCCGGCATTACGCCAAGCTGTTCTGGATCAACTCGGGTCCGTTCAATCATCTGACCGCCCGGAAGTTCGTCATGAGATGCACTCCGGCGGCGTTTGAAGACGCGGTCAATACGGCCGTGCGAAATGGCGCCGACCTTGGCCGCTGGAACAAGATACCTGTCGCCGAGCTCCTTGCGCTCGTCCGCCCGTGCTTCTTCGACCCGAACTTCGAGCCAGTGGTCACCAACAAGAACCCTGGCCCCGGCAAGGACATCCTCGCCGCCAGCGCCAACAATCTGTATGTCGGCGTGACGATGAAAGACCTGACTAGGGTTCAGCGAGCGCTTCGGGCTGAACTCGCAATTGGCTAAGACAGAGAACGGCGGGCTCGTGGAAAACGTCTACCGCGTCGGCGGTATGTACGGCCCGGCCATCGAGAAGATCGTCGCCCACCTTGAAAACGCCAAGAATTACGCGCCCGCCCCCACCGCCAAGGCGCTCGATGCCCTCATCAAATTCTATAAGACCGGCGAAGACGCGGACCGCCAGGCGGTCGACATCGCTTGGGTCCAGGATAAGGACGCTCCGGTTGACACGATTAACGGGTTCATCGAAGTCTATCTGGACCCTCGCGGTATCAAAGGCTCGTGGGAGTCAGCGGTCTATTTCGTCAACAAGGAGAAGACTGGGGCGATCAAGAAACTTGCGGCCGAGGCCCAGTGGTTCGAAGACCGGATGCCCTGGGACAAGGTCTTTCGCAAGTCGAACGTCAAAGGGATCACTGCCAACGCGATCGACGTCGTGATCGAGACCGGCGACTGCGGGCCGGTCACGCCGATCGGGATCAACCTGCCAAACGATCAGAAGATCCGCGAGACGTACGGCAGCAAGTCGGTCTCGCTCTCGAATGTGATCGAGGGGAGCACCAAGTCCATGCCCACGTCGTTCCGGAGCGAGTTCGCCTGGACGCCCGAAGAGGCGAAGCGGATCGAGACTTGGGCATCGCTGTCGCAGGAACTGCTCGTGAACATGCACGAGGTCATTGGCCATGCCTCCGGGCAAGCTCAGCGACAAGTTGAAGGGCCAGCCGCAGGAGGAAATCAAGGAGTTTTACTCGGCGCTGGAGGAAGGCCGGGCTGACCTGGTCGCCCTTTACTTCATGGCCGACCCGAAGCTGACCGAGCTGGGCCTGATCCCCCAAGGCAAACAAGAAGAGCTGGCCCGGGCCGCGTATGAGAACTATGCCACGAACGCCTTGGTGCAGCTCCGCCGCGTCCGCGACGGGTCGCAGCTCGAGGAGGACCACATGCGGAATCGCCAGATGGTGGTGCGCTGGCTGATCGCCAACACCAAGGCGGTCGAGGTCCGGCATCGCGACGGCAAGACGTACTACACGATGACCGATGCCGGAGCGTTCCGCGAGGGTGTGGGCAAGCTCCTGGCGGAAGTTCAGCGAATCAAGTCAACCGGCGACTACGCCGCGGCGAAAGCCTTGTTCGACACCCACGGCATCCAGTTCGACCCCAAGCTCCGCGACGAGGTGATCGAACGGGTCAAGAAGCTCGGTCTACCGTCGTACAGTGCGTTCGTCATGCCGCGATTAGCTCTCGTCAAGGGTGCCGACGGCACACCCACGGACGTGACCATCTCGTACCCGATGGATCTGACCCAGCAGATGCTCGAGTTTTCGGGGGCCGGAGCAGCGAAATGACGGCCACTCAAGACTGCAATCCGCGCGTGACGACTTCCAGGAACTCCCGAGCGCGGCGGGCCAGGGCGTCGATCCCTTCCGCATTGGTCGGCGGCGGGATGACCGGCGCGGAAATGTTCTCGCAGCAGAGGGGCATGTTCCGTCCCGTGAATGCGACCGGCTGCAAAAGCCGGTAGTGGTCGATCTCACCGAATCCGGGCCCGCAATCTTCGTCCTTCGGGAAGTTGCGGTGGTCCTTGATGCAAAAGCTACGGATTTCTTCGGCGCAGGTCCGGATATCGGGTAGAGGATCGACGTCGAGGTAATCCATCACGTTGCCGGCGTCGTAGTTGACCTTGATCGCCTCGTCGCCGACCTCGCGGACGATCTCGGCGCACGCCTTCCCGGTTCCGGTCTCGCCGCCGTGTTGCTTGATGACGATCGTCACACCGTGATCGCGAGCCATTGGGCCGAGCTGCTTGAACCGCGTGACCCAGAGTTTGCGGTTGCCGCCCTTGGTATGGCCGAACGTCAAGACCTGAGGCACGCTTGCCGCGGCTGCCTGCTCGATGCGCGCCCTCAGAACATCAAGGGCGTCAGGGGCCTCGGGATAGACCCCAGAGAACATCATCAACGGCTCCAGCCCCAGGTCGCGGCATTTCTGGGCGAGCTCCTTGGCCCGGCCGGGGGCGCATCCGCGGCGAGCACCGGCACTCGTTCTGTGCCCCCTTCCTGGTGGGTTGTGCCCCAGGCAACGTACGAATAGCCGGCCGCCTTGATTCCAGTCAGCGCCCGCTGGAGCGGGAATCGAGAATAGGGCAGGGTCATGCAAGCGATCTGGAACTGTGTCGGCTTACCCCGAGTACCTGTCCCCTGCTCTGTACGGGCCAGCCCGGGTGAGGTTATCGCCGCGAAACCGGCGCCGGCGATCTTGAGCCAGGCTCGGCGATCGAAGGCTCCAGTGCCGTTGGTTCGACCAGTGCCACGGTGTCTCCTCCCACGAATCAAAGGAACCGAGTTTGACCTGGTACGGCCAGACGCGCCTCCGGCGGTTGAGCGTCCCAAGCGTATCCAGATGGGCTCAGGTCTTGCTTGGAATCGAGCGCCATCTGCCAGGTGATCTGCTGGCCCGTGTACGCGGCCATCCGTCCCATGATCGCCAGCAGGGTGCTCTTGGCCATGTATTCGCCGTTATTGATCGGCTTCCCGCTCCGGATGCCGGCGAACAGCTCGTCGTGCTCGGTCTGATACATCTGATTGAGCGGGCCGTCGTAAATCCATTCGTTGCCGGCTGAGTGGATCCGAAGTCCTTTGCGACGTTCGTTCACGTCGGCCCGGCCTCGAGTCCCCATGACCTCGACGCTCATATCGTTTTGGCAGCTTGGCTGTTGCCGGCAGTTACTGATCAGTTTCGCTCCGTTGGGATATTCATAAACGACCGAGAAGTGATCGTAGATCTGGCCATACTCAGGGCCGGTCAGCACCTGTCGACCGCCCATGCCGATGGCCTTGACCGGGTACTGCTCGCGCATCACCCAGGCGCACACGTCGAGGTTGTGGACGTGCTGCTCGACGTTGAAGTCGCCCGAGAGCCAGGTGAAGTTGTACCAGTTGCGCATCTGGTAGTTCATTTCGGTCCAACCGGGCTGGCGAGGCTTGGCCCAACGGCCGCTTCGGTAGTCGTTGGCGAAGAGCGTGACCACATCGCCGATTGCCCCGTCTTGAAGCCGCTTGACGGTTTCACGGAAGCCGTAGTCTGAGCGGAGGCAGAGACCGGAGACGACGGAAAGTCCTTTCGTCTTGGCCAGTTCGCAGCTTTTCAACACGGAGTGGACGCCCGGGGCATCGACGGCGACCGGCTTCTCGGCGAAGACATGCTTGCCGGCTTCGACCGCCTCACGGATGTGCTGGGGGCGAAAGTGCGGCGGCGTGCAGAGCAAGACCACATCGACACCGCTGGCAAGGAGATCCCGGTAGGCGTTGAAGCCAACAAACCGGTGTTCGGGCCTGACGTCGACCTTGGCGGCGACTTTCTCGCTCTTCTGGAGGATCTCCAGACTCTGTTGGAGTCGATCCTCGAATGCGTCGGCCATGGCGACGAGCTTGACATTGGAATCGGCGCTGAGCGCCTGCGTAGCCGCTCCGGTGCCTCTGTCGCCGCAACCGACCAATCCGACGCGCAACACGTCGCTCCCGGCCGCGTGCGCGTTCGGCACCGCGGCCAAGGCCGCCACAGCCGCGCTGGTCTTCAGGAAGTCACGACGCGAGGCGACGTGTTGGATGCATGATGAATCCTCTTTCACTTGGGGATTGGGTGCAACTCGAACTTGCGAACAAATAGCTCGAATCCCTCGGACTGGAGCAGTATCTTACCGGCCGCCGGGAAGACGTCATCACAGACATTGACGGTGGTGTCGTTGACCCGAATCGTGATCTGTCGATCCGTCGCAAATGCAATCGACCCGCGTCCACTCGCCTTTTGGGCTCTCGACGTCGTTTTTGCCTCGGGTGTCCAAGAGCTCTTTGAAGTCAGGGTCGTGGTTCGACCACCAGAGCTGGCGGTTGGTGAAGACCGTTGGCATGCCCCCCTTCGTCCAGCGGGGCCGCTTGTCAGGCCCGAGAACGGTCTCACTCCTGAGCCGCACGGGGATCGTCTCACGTTTCGCGTCCTGGCCACGGATGACGATCAGGTCGCCGGCGCACCCCTGGGCGAGCTGGCACTCGATCGACGACATCCATGTACCGCCGGCGCCTCCGTCGGGCCCGATCGCGTGAAGAGAATGCCAGAGTTCCGTACCGAAGTTGCCGCCATCGGTCCTCTCGCCCCACTTGTACTCCACGACCAAGTGATAGTCCCGATATTCTCGCTCGGTGGCGATGTAGCCGAACCCATCGCCAGTGATGTGGAGCACGCTATTGTCGATCCGAAAGACGCGGCGCGGATCTTCGCGTTTCGTGTCTCGCAGCCACGTCGTCAGACCGGTGAGGTCCCGACCGTTGAAAAGCTGGATGACTGCTCGCGGGCTGGCCGGGTCCGCCTCAGGCTCCTCGCCGTGCAGGGCAAAAGGTCGACGAGCCCAACACAACTCCAACGAACAGGCAAAGCCGAGCAACCACGGCAAGTCCCTTCCGATTCGGTGGCGCAGCGATTGTCACCAGACCCATATCGTCCTACTCCGCTTGCGGAATATCAACCCACTCCTTCCGGGTAAACGGCGAAATCGTCGAAGAACCGGCCGGCAGGAACGGGAACAGACGCATCCAGGCCGAGTGCGTCCAGCGGTGCCCCGTATTCCGAGATCTCGAACGCTTCGATGTACCGGATCGCTGCGCCGCGTTCCGGTCCGTACGTGCGGATGACCAGATCACGGTAGCGGTCGGCCAGCGGTTGGATGCGGTGTCGGAAGCGGTCGGCCAGCCATTGTCGACGGTCCTCATCGTCCGCCGGCACTTGATCGAGGTAACCGGCGTTGTAGGGAAGCCACTCGTAAAACTGAGACTGATGACAGTGCAGCATCGCTGACGACCTGATCAAATTCGTCCTCGATATCGACCACGACGTGCGGCTCGAAGCGGTTGGGCTTCTGAAACGCATCCGAGAAGTAAAGGATCACGGGACAGAAAGCCAGATGCGGCACGTCGGGACAGACGGCGGGCACGGTCAGCAGATAGGAAGCATCCTGGACCAGCAACCCCGTGAATCGATGATCGGGGTGATAGTCGGTGGACCGGTGCGTGATGATCAGGTCGGGTCGAAACGATCGGACCAGGCGGATCACCTGATGGCGGTATTCCAGGCGGTCATCCAGCTCGCCGTCGGGCTGATCGAAGACGTCGTAGGTTGCGCCGATGACCGCTGCGGCCGCTTGTGCCTCGGCCCGTCGCCGCGTGGCCAGCTCGGACCCATGCATCGTGTGGTGGCCGGCCTGGCCGTTGGTGAGACTCACCAACTGGACGACATGGCCCAGGGCACACCACTTGGCCGCCGTCCCGCCGGCTTTGATGTCGCCATCATCCGGGTGGGCGCCGATGATCAGAATTCGCAACGGTCGCTCGGACATGAGACCGGGTCCTCTGCTATAAGCGTCGATCGAGGTCGTCTCTCACTGATTTTAGCGGACGTCCATCATGCCCGTCATTGTCTCTTGCGGTTTTCGGGAGTTTGCGTCAGCCTTGAACATGGAATAAGCGGTGCTCGGATGACGTCCGTCGATGGAGTTGAGACGGTCATGCATTTCACAGCATTGAAATGGGCAGGGATTGTCCTGATCGTATTTCAGGTACGGCCGATGCGGTGGAATTTCGGTCCGTCGAGGTTCCCATCAGCAAATCGGGCGAGGTTCAGGTCGCCGAGATTGTCTCTCAGTTAGCCAGGGTCAGCGGCGTCGCTCTCGATCGGCCCGTGGCGGATCTCAGCCTGTCGACACTCGGTCTTGCCCGTGCATTGACGAAGACGTGCTTTCCGAGACCCTGGGCCCTGAAGTCGCCATCAATTTCAAGCCAGGCGCGATGCTCATTACGTTGGACGAGCGGATCTTGGTCCCGGAGCGTCGCGACGAATGGCTACGACGGCTTCATCATCTGGCCGACCGCGCTGATGAGGCCGCGCGTAAACGCCAGTCTTACGGAATGCGCGCCTTGAAATCGTATCGGCCCAATGACCCAAACCGGCCGACTGTTTGCCTCGTCCACGGCCTGAATTCCTCTTCGGGAGGATTCGTTCACATGATCCCGTGGCTCGAGCAGGCGGGGTATGGGATCGTGGTTTATGACTATCCGTTCAATCGAAGTCTCGAAGAGTCGTGCGCGGGCTTTGCCGCGACTGGTCCGCGTTCCGCCGGCAGGTGGGAGAAAATCGCCCCTGGTCGATCCTGGCCCACTCGATGGGGGCATTCTTGGCCAGGTCACTGATCGAGGATGACACGAGCCCGGCGCACGACTTTTCCTCATTGATCATGATCGCTCCAGTGAATCAAGGCTCCCACCTGGCCAAGGTGCAAACCCTCGTCCAGCTTATGAATGGCCTCCAAGCGATCAACGGCAAGAAGACCACCAGCGCGATGATGCACCTCTCGGACGGTCTCGGCCAAGCCGCCGAGGACATGCTGCCGGGAAGCGTGTTCTTGAAGCGATTGAACGCCCGCCCCGCCGGCCGGGGATTGCTTACCACATCCTGGCTGGCGACAGCGGATTCCTCACCCGTGAAGGCAGGGCTCAGATCGAGGCGCGGCTGGATGTCGTGACCCGCAACGCCGGCATCTTCGGCCGGCTGACCCAGGTGGTGACGGCCGACTTGCCGGATCTGCTCGACGAACTGACCGACGGTACCGGTGACGGCTGCGTCAGTGTGGAACGAACGCGGCTCGACGGCGTCGCCGACCACGTCACGATGCACGCCAACCACGCCGAGCTGATCCGCGCCCCCCTGCTCTTCCCCGACCCCGGCCCCGTGGCGTGCATGCCTTACGTCTTGCGCTGGCTCAAGGAAGATCGGGAACGGAATGATCGAGTCCATACGCGGTGAGTATTTATCCGGACCTATTTACCTCTCGGGCGCCTTGATTTCTCTCTGCATGACGACGCACCTGCCGACTTCAAGCGGTACTCCGGTTGACCCAGTTTGGCTCCTCGCCGACGCAGGTCTCGGTTTCGACGGTGACCACAACGGCGTTGAGGGCCGTAACGATCGCGTCCCTGGACTGCCAGCACGTTCCCAACCTCGATGCCCGTCGCCGATCCCAGATCAATCTTCACCCGGCCTCCATTTTGCACCGCGATGACTTTGCCGATCACGAGGTTCTCTTGGAGATAGGCTGCCCATTGCTCCGGCATCTCGGGAATGCCGTCGACCGAACGTTGGGGTTCACGGAGATAGTAATCGCCGGAGGCTTGTACCGCGGCTCATCTCCGTCGACTGATCGAGATGCAACTTTGGGGGGGGAGAGTGGTCTTTTTAAGGGTGGGGAGAGGGAGAGACGAATCGATTGGCTTGGTCGGAGATAGGGTGTAAGCATCTCCAATTCCAGTCGCCGGACAGACGACCGGATTGCTCCGGATTGCAGAGCACCCGGTGCGTGTGAACGAAGGACGAAATACGTCAGCGCGTCCGGAAGGATTGGATAGGTATGAATGTTCATAACGAACCCCTTCGTGGTACTCGCCGAGCGATCTCTTGCAAATTGTCGCTGGCTTTCGCACTCGCCGGTGGGAACCGGTGGGTTCGGTCAAGTCCGAACCGGGAATAACCAGAGCAAGCAACACACCAGCAATACGCCGCCACGACGCACCATTCGAGTCGCTGTGGGAAAACGCATCTGTCGCGTCATGCTCGTTGACTCGAGGAGTTCTATGCGCCGGTTTCTCACCCGCCGCAGCCCCCCTCTTCCATTTGACGTCGAAACCTCATGTATCATAACAAGTTCCCGACCAAGAGAGTGGGGCAAGGGTCTTGGGATTTGTCTCGGCTTCCGTTACGCTGTTCCGACGCCGGGGACCGTTTCGCACCGGGAACGCCATTGAGGAAGCAACCTATGTCGCAGACTGTCGAGTCGATCAAAAACGACGAACCCACCGTCGATCAGGAGCCAGGATCGTCACCCTGCCGGACTTTACGTCCTGTTCACCACCGAGATGTGGGAACGGTTGAGCTTCTACGGGATGCGGGCCCTTCTGGTCCTCTATCTGACAAAAGCGATCGGTTTCAATCGACCCGACGCATTGAACATCTATGCGATTTATACGGGCCTGATCTACTTGACCCCCTTGATCGGCGGCCGGCTGGCGGATCGCTACCTCGGACAGCGGAAGGCGGTGTTCATCGGCGGGATCCTGATGGCATTGGGCCAGTTCGCCTTGACCCAGCGAGAGTTCCTCTATCTCGGCCTCGGGCTCTTGATCATCGGCAACGGGTTCTTCAAGCCGAACATCTCGACGATGGTCGGCACGCTTTACCCGCAGGGCGACCCCAGGCGTGACGGGGCCTATACGATCTTCTACATGGGGATCAACCTGGGTGCCTTTCTGGCCCCCCTGATTTGCGGCCCGTTGGGCGAGAGGGTCGGCTGGGGTTACGGCTTCGCCGCGGCCGGCGTCGGCATGATCCTGGGACTTCTGACCTTCATCTTCACACAGAGGTTGTTGCAGGGGAGCGGGCTCCCTCCCGGCCGAGAAATCACGCCCAGGGCCTCGCTCCAGCCGCGCGACTGGGTTGAAATCATCGTGGTCGCGGCGGGTGTCGCGGGGCTCGTCTTCCTCGCTCTTCAGTCGTGGGTCTACTTGCAGCCGATCTGGTCGCCGACGTGGCTCACCAGTTCCGCCGTGGCGGTCGTCTACAAGGGGGCCATTCTTGTCGGGTTGTTGGGGCTCTTCCTCTATGCGACCGAGCCTCCGAAGAGCAAAGCCCAGGACGCCGCGGCCCACGAGCCGTTTACCTCCGTGGACTGGCAGCGCATCGGCGTGATCGTGATCATCAGCCTCTTCTCGATCGTATTCTGGATGGGCTTCGAGCAATCCGGTGGGACGCTCAACCTGTTCGCCGACGAGAAGACGGACCGGACCATCTTCGGCTACGACATACCGGCCTCCGTCTTCCAGGCGATCAACCCGATCTTCATCATTTGATGGCCCCTGTGTTCGCGGTGATCTGGACCTATCTGGCGCGGCGGAACTTCCCGCTTCCCTCGGTGACGAAGCAAGGGATGGGCCTGAGCCTGCTCGGGCTCGCTTTCCTGGTCATGTATCTGGCGAACGAGGGAGCCAAATCGGGTCGCGTTTCGCCATTCTGGCTGATCTCCGTCTACTTCATCTTCACGGTCGCCGAATTGTTCGTCTCGCCGATCGGGCTATCCTTGGTCAACAAGCTCGCGCACCCGAGGGTTGCATCGTTGATGATGGCCTTCTGGTTCCTGTGCACGGCGGCGGCCAATTACCTCGCCGGCATCATGGAACACACCCTTGAGCCGTACAACCTGAATCTCTGGGTTTTCCTGGGCGTGATGGCCCTGGTGCCCGGCCTGTTGCTGCTGGCCCTGACTCCGGTCCTGGTCAAGATGTCTCATGGCAGAGTCTAAGACACGTTTAACAGGAGATTGTCCTCATGAAGCCGTGGATTCTCGCGGTGTTCGTCCTCCTTCAATTGACAGCCCCCTTACTCGCCGCTGGCCGCTCCATGAAAACCGACGACCTGCTGGCGGTCAAGGGCGTCTCTGATCCTCAGCTTTCGCCCGACGGCTCCCTGGTCGTTTACGTCGTCTCCGAGCTCGACCGCGCCACGGAGAAAACGACGAGCAGCCTCTGGCTCGTTCCCAGCTCGGGCGGCCAGCCCAAGCAACTGACGACCGCGCCGGGCACCAACAACCATCCGCGCTGGAGCCCGGACGGCAAGACGATCGCCTTTGTATCCCACCGCGGCGGCTCCGCACAGGTCTGGCTCTTACCGATCGACGGCGGCGAACCTCGCCAATTGACGAAGCTCCCTATCGACGTTTCCGGCCCCCTCTGGTCACCCAAGGGAGACAAGATCGCCTTCGCCGCCGAGGTCTATCCCGGGCAAACGCCCGAGCAGACGGCTGCGAAAGACAAGGAAAAGGAAGCATCCAAGAAGAAGGTTCGCACTTACGACCGCTTGATGATCCGGCACTGGACCGCCTGGGACGAGGGGAAGCGCAGCCACCTGTTCGTCGCCGATGCCCAGACGGGCGAGGCCAAGGACCTGACACCCAAGCTCGAGGTCAACACCCCCCCTGCCCCGTTTGGCGGCTCGTCCGACTACGCCTGGTCGCCCGACGGCAAGGAGCTCGCCTTCACCGCCGAGCCAACCCAGAACGCCGCCTGGTCGACCAATACCGACATCTGGACGGTCCCGGTAGACGGTGGCGAGCCCAAGAACGTGACGGCAGGCAACGCGGGCGCCGACGCTCAGCCGGCCTATTCGCCCGATGGCGTCTGGCTCGCTTATGTCAGCCAAGGCCGAGCCGGATTCGAGTCGGACCAATGGGTCTTGAAGGTCATCTGTCGAGCAACCCAGGCCAGTTACGAGCTAACCAAGTCACTGGATCGCCCGATCCAATCGTTCTCCTGGGCGTCCAAGCCGGGCCATGTATAACTCGCCGCGATCATCGACGACCAGGGGACCGAGCCGATCATCGCGATCGAGTCCGGCACCATCACAGACGGGCCGTCGGAGACCCCCGTCGCACCCACCCAGTTCCCGCGGCTGGTCACCGGCGGAGTCCAGACCGGCCTCAACGTGCACCCCAAAACGGGCAAGATGGTCTTCGCGCACCACACCTCCCAAGCTCCGGCCGAGGTGTATATCGCCGGGCCGGATGGCTCGGCGCTCACCCAGCTCACTCATCACAATGCCCCCCTGCTCTCTCAGCTCGACCTGCCCAAGCTCGAAGGCTTCGCCTTTCCGGGAGCGGACGGCGACGAGGTCCACGGCTGGCTGCTCCCTCCGCCCGGCTTCGACCCGACTAAGAAATACCCCGTCGTCTTCTTGATCCACGGCGGACCACAAGGTGCCTGGCACGACGAGTGGCACAATCGGTGGAACTACCAGATGTTCGCGGCGCCGGGCTATGCGGTCGTCGCGATCAATCCGCGGGGCTCTACCGGCTACGGCCAGAAGTTCACCGACCAGATCAGCAAGGACTGGACCGGCAAAGTCTACGACGACTTGATGAAGGGTCTGGACTACGCCATTCAGAAATACGCATTCCTGGACGGCTCGAGAGTCGCGGCGGCCGGCGGTTCGTATGGCGGCTTCATGGTCAACTGGCTCGCCGGCCACACCGATCGCTTCAAGCGCTCGATCAGTCACGCCGGCGTCTTCGACCTGACGAGCAAGTACGGCACGACCGAGGAGCTCTGGTTCCCCGAGTGGGAGTTCGGTGGTCCT
>CAWAAW010000078.1:0-39900 GCA_963779785.1 uncultured Planctomycetota bacterium | reverse complement strand
TGGGCTTGGCAACGATTCCACGGGAAATACCCATCAGAAGGCCAACGGCGATCACGGCGATCAGGATCAGACCCGTCAAAACTTTCGCGGCGAAGCGGTGATAGGTCGGCTTGGGATCTTGTTCCATCGAACAGCCCTCTCGCGAGTTTGGCGAATAGTGTTCGGCACGAAATACTCGCCAGGGAATTGGCATGAGATTTGGTTAATACTCTAGTCCGTGGTCGTAAATAGCAAAACCCCGTGGAGCGGGTTTCCTAACTCGCTGGTCCCTTCCTTGACGCATCCAGGCGGGCTAGGAAACCCGCCCCACACGATGAACGACCGACCGACGCTTTACCCATGCTATCCGCATGATACTGCTTCCATTGATGGTGTTCCAGTCTGCCAGTTGAGGCGGGTGATACGCTGCCCCTTTCCACTGGTCCGCGGCTCGTCCATAATCGTTGGTAAGACTCGCATCACCCTGGAGTAGCCTGCATGTCTTCTTCGAGCTTGCCCGGAGCGTCTCGCTTGAAGTGGGCTGCTGGTGCGACGCTGGTCCTGGCCACCTTCGCTAGCCTGGGGGGTCGGTTTTCTGGGCTTCCTCTCGGGAGCCGAGTTTGGAATCGATCCGGCGAGCGTTTGCAGCGCGACGCTGGGGTGATGTGGAAGCCGGTCTGCGTCGTTGGTTGCAGGGCCATCCCCAAGATGATGCCGCCTGGGAGATGCTCGGAGGTCTGCTCTTCGAACAGGGTCGCATGGAGGATGCCCTAACGGCTTTGCGCCAGAGGTGCGAAAGCGATCCAGGATGGGTAAACGCCCAGACCGTCATCGGGCAGATCGCGACCCGGCAACACGGTTTCGCGGAGGCGGAACATAGTTTTCGACGCGGGCTCATCGCGATCCCGGCGCCGTCGAACCGCTCAAGCGGCTGGTCGCCCGGCTGGGCCTCGAGCGGAGGCCCGCCGAGGCCCGCGCGTGCTGAGGCGGTTGTTCCAGATCACCCGCGACCCCAAGTACCTCTGCCGACAGCATCCTGATCGCCGAGCTCGAGTCGGAGGTGCGCGACCCGAACCCCGACCTCGAGGAGTTGCGAAGGACACCCCCGACGATCCCTGGCTACGGAGGGCCTGGGGCCTGTACCTCCCTCACGCGGTCGGCCGGCCGAGGCCCGGCCCCATCTCGAAGCCGCCGCCTCGGCGTTCGAGGAGGATCCCCTGGGCCGCTTCGCCCTGGCGGAATGCCGGCTCGCGATCGGGGTCGCCGCGAGGATCTTTCCCTCCTTGGCAGCGCCGCCGAGCCGGGCGGCCGACGCCGCCCGATGGTGGGTATTGCGAAGCCGGCTGGCCGAACTTCGACACCAGGCCGACGAGACCCTGGAGAACCTGCGGAAGGCCGTATCGCCGGATCCCACAACGCCGACACCCACTTTCGCCTGGGTCAGGCCATGCTCCGTCGGGTCGATCGTCAAGGCGGCCAGGTCCACCTGGATGACCCGCGGCGCTGGGCCTCCGCGACACCTGGAACCGCGAGCTCAGACGCCTGGTCCGCGAGGATTCGACGTCGACGCACTCGCGCGCATTGGCGGCTCTGCCAGGAGCCCGGCATCATCGCCGAGGCCAATGAGTCGTTCGAGCTCGCCTTCCAGCGCGAACCGTGACTCTGGCCACCGGATTCGAACAGGCCCAGCTCGCACCGGCGGACGACGGGCCGGCCGTGGCCCTCGCCCGGCCGGTGCTCAGGGATCCGTCCAGTCGCGACCGACCGATATTCTCCCAGGCCGGTGCCACGAACAGACTCCTCGGTCCGGTTCGAGGAGATCGCCGAGCGAGCGGGCGTCCGCTTTCAATACGACGCAGGCGCCACGCCGACGGCTCTTCATCGGCGACACCATGGGCGGGGGGTCGGCCTCTTCGATTTCGACGACGACGGCTGGCTCGACCTTTACTTTGTCAATGGTTGTGCCTTGCCCTTCGACCGGCAATCTCCGCCTCGGCCAAACAAGCTGTATCACAACCGCGGCGGCGGGACCTTCGAGGCGTCACCGAGCGCGCCGGAGTCGGCGGGCGAGGCTACGGATGCGCTGTGCCGTCGGCGATTTCGACAACGACGGACACGACGACCTGTTCGTGACGGGACTGGACCAGACGATCCTGTATCGCAACCGGGGAAACGGAACTTCGCGGAAGTCACGGCACAGGCCGGCGTCACCTCATCGCGCTGGACAACCGCCGCGGGTTTCGGCGACCTGGATGGGGACGGCGACCTCGACCTGGTGGTTGTCACCTACGTCGAGGCCGTCCACGAGGCGGGCCTCGAATGTCGCGATCAGTTCGGCCAGCTGATCCACTGCAATCCCGACGATTCCCGGCTCAGCGCGATCAACTCTTCCGCAATAACGGCAATGGCACTTCACCGATGTGAGCCGGCAGGCAGGGATCGAAGTCCCGGAAGGACGGGGCCTGGCCTGGCGATCGCCGACCTCGACGGCGATGGCCGGCTCGACCTATTTGTCGCCAATGACGGGACACCAAACTCCTTGTTCCGGAACCGCGGCGGACTGCAGTTGAGGAGTCGGGATAACCGCGGGAGCGGCCTACGACGGGGCGGGCGAGACCACCGGCCAGCATGGGCGTGGTGGCCGAGGACCTCAACGCCGATGGCCGCATCGACCTGTTCCACGCAACTTGATCAACCAGTTCAGCACCCTGCGCTGGAACCTCGGCGGCGCCAGTTCACTCATGGGACGCTTGCGCCGGATGTCGCCGCCTCGAGCCGATCCATGACCGGTTTCGGCACGACGCGCTCGATGCCGACAACGACGGACTCTCGACCTTTCGTGGCCAACGGCCATACCGACGACCAACCATGGTTCAACACCCCGGCCGAGCGCCGCACAGTTGTTCCTGGGCGGCGAGCGGGGTCGTTTCGAATTGGCGGGTTCCGAGGGATCGCCCTATTTCGCGCGGCCGGTTGTCGGCCGCATTGTCGCCGCCGGCGACCTGGACAACGACGGCCGAGTCGACCTGGTGGTCGTCCATCGCGATGCGCCGGCGGTCGTGTTCCACAACGTTACGCGCGGCGGACACTGGCTGGGACTTCGCCTAGTCGGGACGCGATCCGGTCGGACTCCCGTCGGAGGACCGGCGTGTGACCTGCCACGCCGGCGGCCGATCCCGAGTGTGCTGCTGACGAGCGGGACCAGTTACCTTTCCTCCAGCGACCCAGGCTCTGGTTCGGGCTGGATTCCCCGCCCTGAAAGCCGATGCCTGGAAGCTCGCTGGCCCTCCGGGGCAGTTCAGACCTGGTCCGATGTCGCGGCCGATCGCATCCTGGAACTTCGGGAAGGGGGGACGACAACAAATCAGGATCGTAGATGGAGACGCATCAAGAACCAAACGTCATTTTCGGGAAAATGTTGAATTCCTTTTGATCTGGTCGAGACGGCGGCGGAATTCCTCGAGGATAGGCCGCATCGATTTGAACTCGGCCCTGTCGCAATCTCTCGAGGATCATCGCGCTCGTTGAACAGTTGCTCGCTGCCATCGCGTTCGTTGCGGATGTAGACGAATTGTCTTCGGCCAGTGAGATCAGCGGTCCTCGAGAAGCGGCGATCGTCCTTGGTTGGGTCTTCCGGGGTTGGGGGCCATCAGCTCGGAGATGACGGATCTTGGTCTCGGGCGATCCGAGTGCCGTCCGACGGGGAATTGCGCCAGAATCTGGCGAGCGATTTGCCGGGAAAAGGAGATCCTTTTCCCTGACCGACCAGGTCCACGATCGTGGCTGGCAGATCGCGGAGGCTCACGGTCTTGTCAACGGCCCCGACGGATTCAGGCCCGAAGGTGGTACGATGACCAACGGCACGCGGATCTCCGTCCGGTAGAGGCTCTCGCCATGGTCGAATAAATTGTGTTCACCCAGGCCCTCACCATGATCCGAGGTCACGACGATCAGTGTCTGATCGAGCACACCGCGACGCCGCAATTCGTCGAAGAGAAGACCAAGTTGCTCGTCGATGTATGCGAGGCAGTCGTCATAGGAATCGCGAGCCAGAGTGATGCAGGACCGGGCAACCCGTCTTGTCGAGTCCTGCCAGAGCTCTAAACAGCCCGGTATTCGTCGAGCGTCGGGGAATATGTCACTAAACGATGCGGAGCTCCGGGGGCAACATGTAAGGCTCGTGAGCGTCGAGCAAATTGAGGAAGGCAAAGAAAGGACGATGGGGTTCTCGCCGATCGGCCAACCAGTTCAGAAACGCGCGGTTGATCGACTCGGCATCCTTTCGTCTGATCGATGACAAACCAGCGATCCCCGATTTCCTACAAGGGTTGGAGTGGGGCGATGTCAAAAACACTGATCACTTTGGAATATCGTGGTGGTGTGTTCGACCAGTCCGGAGGTCCGCAGCGGTGCCAGTTTTTCCAGGATGTAGTCTTCATAATGAGTGAAGCCGCGGGCCAACCCTGAGTTCTTGCGAACAGTAAAGGACATTGGCGACAAAACCCGCCGTTGCATAGCCGTGAGCTCCCAGGTATTCGGCCAGCATCGGCAAGTTTCCCTGGAGCGGAGTCATCCACTTCTTCAACGAGTTCGTGTGGCAAACGGCCGGTGAACATGCTCGCGTGCGAAGCGCAGGGTCCAGGGTGCGGTCGCCCGGGCTAGATCGAAGCGAATTCCTCGCTTCGAGAGTCGGTCGAGATTCGGCGTGGTCGAGCGTTCATAGCCATAGAGGCTAAGTCGGTCAGCCCGCACCGTGTCCAGCACGATCAAGAGGACGTTGGGCGAGTTGGCCGGTGGCAAGGGACGGCCTGATTCTCTCACCAGTTCGAGCCAATCCCCGACGAAGACGAAACCGGCGAGCGCGAGGACCGAACCCATCATGAATGGAAAGCTCCACAGAAGCCAGTCTCGTAACGCCGATGCATGCCGCTGAATACCGGGACCAGGCTTACCGCGATCCCAATCGCGACGAGTAACCAGGCCGAGGAGTAGATCCGAGGCCCTGCCGCCATGAGCACCGGCAGTATGGTGCAGGCGCAAATCAACCGGGGGCCGAACCAACCTGTCGCACGCGGGGCGAGCTTGACGGCCGACCGCCAAGAGCAGGCCGATCACCAAGAAAAAGACAAGATTCGAGAGCGGGCCCAACCAGATGAAGTGCCGGCTCATCAATAGAGCCGTTCTGGGATCGATCGCCCTGCAAATGACTCTCGTTCCAACCTCCAGTAGCCCGGCGGCAAGACCACACCAGGCCGATAGAAGGAGCAGGTCACGTGCCTCATGGGTTGCCGCACAACACGAGCCCGCTTCGATCCCGGCGACAGTGCGGTGTGTTCCGGGGGAGAGTTCGCGCTTATGAGTTCTATCCTCCGTCTACCGAATTGTATATCGCTCACTGACCTTCACGCGCCGGAGGTGAATCACGGGTTAAACCGTATCGTCTGGTTGAGCTGGCGACGCAGACGATCCAGAACGGGCTGCATGGCTTCGACACGGCTGAGGTCCCGCACCTCGCCCGGGTCTTCCCGCTCGTTGTACAGCTCTTCTCTCCCGTCCCCCTGGTTGCGGATGTAGACGAACGTCGTCTTCAGCCACGGAGACCAACGGACCCCGCCGGCGGGCGAACGGCCACGATTGGGATCGAACGGATTGGGTTTGGGCAGCTCGGAGATGACCACATCGGTGGCGATCGGAGCCCCTCGAGAATCGTGACGCCAGAGGTCCGCCAGCGATCGGCCCGGGAACGGCGAGCCCTCGCTCAAGACCAGCGAGATCGAGGATCGTCGCGGGCAGGTTGCGCAGACTCACCGTCTCGCGCACGACTCCCGTGGCCCGCTGCTCCGCGGGCAACAGGATCACGAGCGGTACGTGGATCTCGGGCCGGTAAAGGCTCTCGCCATGGTCGAAGAGACCGTGTTCCCCGATGCCTTCACCATGGTCGGCGGTGATGATGACCAGGGTGCGATCGAGCACGCCGCGGGACTGTAAATCCTCGAACAGATCGTTCAGCCGCTCATCCAGGTAAGCCAGGCAGTTGTCGTAGGAGTCTTCACCCAGGCGTCGATACACCGGGCGCAACGTCGCCTTGTCGATCACTTCCCAGAACACTTTGAGCAAGAGGAAATCAGCCGGTTTCCGGGGCTTCAGCCCGAAGCGGTACTTAACGCCGGTGGGGAGCACGTAGGGGGCGTGCGCATCGTAGTAGTTCAGGAAGGCGAAGAACGGGCGCGCGGGCTGGCGTCGATGCGACAACCAGCCAAGGAATGCACGATTGATCGCTCCAGCATCCTTCGGCGAAACGGCTCGAAAGAGGGCACGAGCCAGGATTGGGTACGGAACGGAAGGGGCCGACCTTCAAGAACGCGGCCCACAACCATGCCCACATCGGAGGTCGAGCCGCGCCAGGATTCAACCAGCCACGCCGTACGCAAGGGCACCAGGCCTTCGAGGATGTAATCCTCGTAGTGGGTGAATCCGCGGTTCAATCCGCTGTCGTACGAGCAAGCGAAGAGATTGGCCACGAATCCCGCCGTTGCATAACCGCGCGACCCGAGATACTCGGCCAGGGTCGGAGCGTTTCGTGTTGAGCGGCGTCATCCAATCGACGTTCAGCTCGTGGTGCCAGCGTCCGGTGAACATGCTCGCGTGTGAGGGGAGGGTCCACGGGGCGGGCGCACGTGCCTCGTCGAAGCGAATGCCCCGGCTGGCCAGACGTTCCAGCACCGGAGAGGTGGGACGTCCATAGCCGTATAGGCTCAGATGGTCGGCCCGAACGGTGTCCAAGGTGATCAAAAGCACGTTCGGCGGATCGCCGGCCGGATTCGGGCGGCCGGCTTCGCGGCGCTCTTCCAGCCATTCTCCTCCGACGCCCCAGCCGGCCAGGACCACGACCAAGCCCAGTAAGCCGGGAAAACTCAGGAAAAGCCACCGGCGCACGATCGGCGTGTCGCTCCAGGAACGACGCCAGCCGCACCGATGTCCCCGACGCGAGGAGCACCCAGGCCATGGGATAGATCCGCGGGCTCAGGACCATGAACACGGGCAGGATCGCCAGGAAACCGATGAGCCGAGGCCCGAACCAACGGCCGAACCGCGGCCAGCGCTTCGCCGTCAAGGCCAGGACCAGGCCCACCGCGGAGAAGAGCACCAGATCCGACAGCGGCGCCAGCCAGGTGAAGTGCCGGCTCATCAGATAAAGTTGGTTGGTGGCGAAGTAGCTCTTGGCGAGGCAGCGGGCCACAGCCTCAAGCAGGCCACTGGCCAGGCCGCACCAAGCCGATAACACCATGATGTCGAGCGGCCGGAGCCCGGACTCGATCGCCCGGACCGGAGCGGATACGTTCGCCGAGAGGCACCGATCAGCCGGTATCGTCGCACTCATGGGTCATCCCCTCCGAGTTTCGCACAACCGTCGCCTTGGCAGATTGGCATGGAATTCCAAGACTTCTCCCAGGCGATGGTCAATAGCACGATCGCACCCGCCAGGGAGACGATCGCACCGATTCGGAACGACACCAGGCTCGTAAGTATAGACCAGCGTGTGCTCCCCCGCCGGCATGGCGGCCCCGCGCATCATCCGATTGGCTCGAAAAATCGGCGCGGGCATGCCGTCAATCGTCAGACGCCAGCCGGGATAATAGGTGTCGGCCAGGATGACCAGGCCGGGCCGGTCCAGCGAGGCCCTCAGCTCCACCCGCTGCGGCTCGTGCTTGATGACCGCAACCGATTCCGAAGGCCCGACGGGTGTACTGGATAGATACCCCTTGAGGCCCTCCTTGTCGTTCGTCTCGATCAATGCCGTCTGCCGCAGGTCGAGGACAGGCCGGCCACGCTCGCTCCAGATCGGATCGTTCATATAGATGAGTGTCCTGATGCGTTCGGCGCGGCGTGTCCGGGTCGGAGGCGGGAGAGCGGACCTGGGCGGAGTGGACGAGCCAGGCGCGCGGGTAGGCGTCCAGGTTGCGGCGAAGCTGCCAGTCGTGGCGCAAGATTCCACGGCTCTTGCCCTTCCCGGGATCGCCGATCGTGCAGGACATCCTGGTCCGGGTGGATCAATTTGGTTCGGTCCAGAAAGGAGGCGAACCCGCGATCCGAGCTTGACCAATCAGGCGAGGCGGGGAGAAGAAAGTAGCGTGCGCCCCAGAGGTCGAAACTTCGCCGCGGGAAATAGACCACGGGCAAGCCAGCCGGAACACCCAGGACCTGTGCCACCCCGGCCGGGATGGGCATCGGTCTCGGGTGGAAGAACGCCACGTAGTCCTCGATTTCGAGCGACCCGATCGTCGTGCAGTATTCGAGACCCAGAGGCAGGGCGTACAAGGGGTAGAGGGTCTCCCGAGCCCAGGCGATGAGCTCGGAGTACCGCTGAGCGGAGTGAGTCGTGCCGAACTGGACCGGAAACCAGCCGCCAGGCATCCGATGGACCCGGAACGGGCCCGGGGAGGGATCGGAGCGCTCGGCGGCTTCGATCAGGCGGGCCGCCTCGGTTGGGGCATCGAACTCGGCTTGGGGGACGGTCGAGATGAGCCGAGCGTTGGCCAGGGCGAGGTCGCCCACCAGGAGCAGGAGGGCCAGCGCGGCGGCGCCTCGAGGACGGCGCGGGGCCAAGTGCGCCAGGGCCAGGACCGCCGCGAAGACGATCGCGCCGTGGGTCAAGGCCCGCTGCGTTTCGGTCCAGGCGCCGGCAACCGCCGCCGGGCCGAACATCGGGTCGGGTGGGATTCGCGCCGACAGGTAGGCAACGGCCCTGTCGCCAGCCACCAAGGCGCAGAACATCCCCACCAGGCTGACGACGAGCCCGCCCAACCCAAAATGCCTCAGCCGCCGAGTCTCGGCGCCGCCCTCCGCGACATGATCCCAGCCCAGCCCAGCCAGGACAGCCAGTCCAACGGCCATGAACGTCAAGAGCTTACTCGGGTAGCGGAACGAGCCGAAGCCAGGCATGACCATCGACAGGAGCCCGTAGACGCTGCCGGCCCCATCATGGACAAAGTCGCCAGCGTGGGGCTGGGCTATCAGGGAGTCATGCGGTCCGAGCGTGGACGCGAATGGTCCCAATCGCGCCCACCAGAGCGGACCTCCGTACTTGCCGAAACTCGCCGCGAGTCCCACCAACGCCACGATCGTGATCCAGCCGCGCCAGGGCGGGCCGCCTCGGAATCCGGCGGCACTGAGGGCCAGGACCAGTGCCCCGCCTCCCATGTACAGCGATTCCACCCAGATTTCATGGCCTCCCACTGGCGGGACGGCCTGAAGCCAGCAGCGATTCTCGGGAGAGTTGGTCCCGTACACGTTGGGCCAGATCAGCTCGATGACCCTGCAGGGGTGGAGGCTGTAACGGTAGATGTTGGACGCCGTGACTCCGGCCGCCCGCCAGCTCTGGCCGCTGAACTCCAGCACCGGCAGCATCTGCACGGCCGACAGGGCCATCGCCAGGGCGCAGGCACCGATCAGCCTGGCCAACATCGTCGCTAGCCTGGCCTCGCCCGCGATGGCGGGTCCAGTGCCAGGCCAGCCCGAGTCCCAAGGCAACCCAGGTCGCGAGCACGAGCCCATTCATCGCCAGGAACCCCGGCCGAGCGACCCGAGAGGACGCCAGGCCGAGCGTGGCCCCGACCCAGATGACCAGCGCTCCGAGCGTGATCGACCTGACGTGGTGCCACTCCGGACGATGCTCGGCCCGGATCACCAACATAACGGCATAACCAGCCCCGCAGACCGCCGTCAGGTAGGCGTCTTCCGGGTCGCCACCGAGGACCTGAAGCGCCAGGATCGCGGCGAGTTCGGCCACGGCCCGACGCTGCCCTTGCCGCATCAGGCGGTCGATCGCGCAGAGGCCCCACGGAACCCAAGCCGCGCCGATCAATCGGATCGGGTTGGAATACAGGTACAACACCGGCGCACCGAATGCATAGCTCAGACCTCCCAGGCACGATCCTACCCAGGTAAAGCCAAACGACCGCCCCAGGACCATCATGCCCAGGAAGGCGAGGAGCGCATGCGCGATCACGTACACCCGGGCCGCCCAGGCGTAGGGGAGCAGGATGTAGAGGATCTTGCCGGGATAGAACACGGCGCCCATCGGGTTGCCGATCAGGGGCTCCCCCCGTTATGCCCGGGATCCCATAACGGCCAGCGCCCGGCTTCCCATTCCTGTTGCACCCGGAGATCAAGCGGATAGAAGTACGACGCGTTGGCGGAGGCGAACTGGGCATCGTTGAAGAGGACGGGCCGATAACAGACCAGCAGGAGTGCCAGGAAACCGCCCAGTCCAAGCAGGGGCACGACGGCGCGGTCGCATGATGGGTTTTCGAGTCCGAGGTCTTGATCCGTCGGTGGGCCGCTCGGGGTCGGATGGGACGCCCATCGATTTGATAGTGGAGACTGATCCATGTCAAGGCTTCGGTCTATTCCCCAGTCCAGCCGGCTTCTGGCCTTAGAGCCCCTAACCATTGGATGTCGGCTAACCATTGGATGTCGGCTTGCGAGTCCGACCTGAGTTGTGATCGTTGTCGGCCCAAGATAGAATCTGATCAATCCGGGTGAAATTCGCGAGTGTTTTGTCGGCACCGCCGCGCGGCGGGGATCGTTGGCATGCGTCGCTCTGTGAAACGAAACCCTCGCCTCTCGCGCCTGATGCTTGTCGCGGTCATCCTGGTTGGAGCGGGCGCCGCGATTTTTTGGGCCAAGACTTGGGTGGTCCCGGACCTGACGGCGGAAGCGGCGCGGCCTATGCTCGCCAGGATTGGAAGGAGACCGAACTCCTGGCCCGCAAACGCCTCAAACAGCTTCCCGATGACCCGACGGCCTTGCGACTGGCGGCGCGTGCCGCGGCCCAGCAGGACCGCGACCAATCGGCGATCGCGATCTACTCGCAGCTCTTGTTGGAGGACGTGGACGCCGAGGATCTCTTTCTTCTCGGCCGGGCGTTGAGTCGGACCGGAAAGGTGGATCTCGCCCTCAAGACCTATGAAAGGGCCCGGCTCGCCAATCCCGATCATCCTGAGACGCTCAACGCGCTGGCTCAGCTTTTCCTCCAGAATGACCGGGAATTCGCGGCCCAGGAAGCGGGCGAGCGACTAGTTCGACAGCCCGGGTGGGAAACTCGTGGTCTTCTGATTCTCGGAACGGCGCGCGCCAGGTTACAGGATCCGGCAGGGTCGGCGCAGGCGTCCGCCGGTTCTTCCAACTCGATCCCGAGGGCGCGGCCGCCGCTCCCAATCCGGTGCGACCGCTCCGGTTGCTGCTGGCCCGTTCGTTGCTCGAGGCGCCGCCAGTCCGTCGAGGCCCGGCAAGTCCTCACGAACCTCCTGGCCCAAGGTCCGGACGCCGAGGCTTCGTGGCTGCTTGGCCGCGCCTACATCCAGGAAAAGGACTGGGATCGGGCCGCCGCGCTGCTCAAGCCGGGCGAGTCCTTTCGCGCCGAGCACCCACTCCGAGTCCGAGCCCGCCCCATACGTGGGCGCGTCCGCCTGCGCCGCCTGCCATTCCGAAATCTACCAGTCTTTGATCGCGAGCAAACACGCCACGACGTTCTCCCGTACCAAGGATCTCGACGAGCTGGAACTGCCCTCAAACCCCGTGCCGGATCCGGGAAATCCTCAGGTCACCCATGACTTCAAACGGCAAGACGGATCGCTCCACGTCGAGACCCGCGCTGGTGAAGAAGTCCAGCACGCGGTGATCAATTACGCGTTCGGATCACGCGATCAATTCATGACGTTTGTCGCTCGGGATGACCAGGGACGATCACGGATGCTTCGTCTTTCTCATTATCATTCCCCTCGCGGGTCGGGATGGGACCTATCCACCGGGTTGCCCCAGCGGCCGGAGGACCCGCACGAGTACCTGGGCACGACGCTGCTCGAGGGGGACGGTGTCCAGCGCTGTTTGTTCTGCCACACGACCAATTTCCGGGCCGTCCTGGATGAGACCGGTCCCGAGGCGGCCGACCTCGCGATCGGTTGTGAGAAGTGTCACGGACCGGGTGGCAATCATCTCCTGGCGGCGGAAGCCGGGTTCTCGGACCAGGCCATCCTCAATCCCGAGCGTGTGCCGGGCCCCGCAGCCAATAAGACGTGCGGCCAATGCCATGACCTCCACAACACCAGCGTGATCTCCGCGCCCCGAACGGACCCGGTCTGGTATCGCTTCCAATCCCTGGCTTTAACCTGGAGCCGGTGTTACTCGGCGAGCGAGGGAAACCTGCGCTGCGTGACCTGCCACGACCCGCACACCAACGGCAGGAGCTCGGCGGCCGGCAATGAAGCGAAGTGCCTCGCCTGTCATGGTGCCGATGCCGTGTCGCGGCCTCGCGGAAGACCTCATAAAGACCTCATCAAAGAACCTGGGAAAGACATGCCCGGTCAATCCCACCAAAGGGTGCATCGAGTGCCACATGCCAAGCGCCTGGCAGCAGGGCACGCATTCCTTCAAGACTGATCACTTCATCCGCGTCCGCGATCGGGTCGATCCAGAGAAATGATGGGCTACGAATGCAGCTTGGGGCGTTCGGCCGGCCGGCCGCGCTCGATGCCTTCCCAAGAGCACCACGCCGATACCCACTCCGACCGACACGAATAGGTACGCCAGCAGACGCGCCAGCATCGAGCTCGGGATGACCGCATCATTCCGGTCCGCGGGAAAGACGCACGGCGTTCACCGCTTCGAAGGCGACCGTGCCGCAAACGCTGCCGATCAGACCGCCGATCAGCGCCCTTGGTACGCCGAGCAGCCCCTGCCAACCCCAGGCAAACGCCAACCCGGCCGCCATGCCGGCGACCGCCCAGATGCCACCTCGAACCAGGAACGACAGCACCAGAGAAGGGCTCTCATCACTATAGAATTGAGTAAAGATCGGAGCGACCTCATAACTCACGACTCCCGCTCCGATCCCACCAAATACGAGGCCGGCCAGAGCGGCACTCGCGCCACCCGGGACCGATCGGCCCAACACGCCGCCGGTAGCTCCGGACAACAGGCCCAGCAGTGCGCCGAAAGTCCCAAAGGCGATCGCGGTGTTTTTTTGATCGGCGATCCGCTTTGCTCGATTCAGGGCCGTGAAGTCGCGCGGGTCTCGGCCCCTCGCGGAAGGGCGGTAATAGTCAAACGTCTTTTCGCCGATGCCCCATGCGACAAACCCAGCGACCAATGCGGCCAATACCGCGCACACCAACGCGTGAACTAGCCCACGAATGTCCGCGATAGCGGTCTGGGTCTTAAGAGCGGTCCGCGCAGGCTCGGGCGCTTCGGCGGCCGGGGTCAGATCAACCCGTGGCTCTGGCTCGTTCGAATCCGGAACAACTGACATGGCTGAATCCTCACAGGTGGGTGAGAAGAGTCCGAAAGTCGAACCCCTCGGCGAGGGCCGTCTTGAAGACCGCGCGCCTGTCGTTCGCTCATTCGGCCGATCGCCGCATCATCTGGTAATGGGAAAGAACGTCCCGGCAACTGCACCCGACATTCCCGAGCACCCAGCCTTAGCCTCAGAACAGAAGGAACGAATCCTCGCAATAACGTGCAGCATTCTCTGCCTGATCAAGCGGTCAGGGCGCGATAACAGGTCCAGGCCGGTCGAAAATAGAGGAAGTCGACGACGCTGGAGCGAGTATTAAACCCGGTCGGAGTCCGCCAATCCAGTCCATGCATAGGTAGTTGAGATTTAGTCTGCGGAATACCGACGCGGCGCACCGCGAGGTCTGGAGCCTCCCACACGCCCACCGAACGAGAGGTCCCGATCACGCATGCACGACAGTTGCTGTGAGACCACCCTCGCAGACTACTCTGGAATTGAGCCAATATTCGAAGGGTCAGAAAAAAGATCAAGTCTATTGTCAGGGTGGACGGGGAGGTTTATCATCGATCGAATTATTCAACAAACGAAGCGAGCCAGTCATTCAGGCCGGTGCCAGCGACACACTCTCCAAAACGCGCACGCCGGCCATTCGCGGTCCCTTTCATCCCAGTACTTTCGGAATACAATCCGACGATATTTAGTTATCGTCATGCGTGGATTCCGATAGCACGTTCGCATTCATTTACTTCGGGAGGATTTTGCGTGACCAAGTCAATCTCGTGCCGGATGTCGACGCCCCTCGCTGTGCTGCTGGGGTGCTTGGTGATGAGCGGATGCAGCGGTGAGGAGCACATCCAACTCAAGAAGCTGGATCCTAAAGTGGATTCCGTAATCGGGGATCTTCCGAAAGATTACAAAGAAACGCGGCCGGCGTTTTCAAGGAAAGGATCCTCGTCGAAGATTGGGCACGATCCCAGCGGCGTGGGGAAGTAACAAATGTCAAGGCTCGCGGAGCGTCGAAATGCTTCGCGCTTCACGGGCGGTTCCTTCGGTTTGTGCGATTGGCGTCAACAAATGCGACCTTCATCTTCTTGTGTGGCGACAGGATCCCTGGCAAAGCGAACGAAGGGAGGAAGCCAGCCAACGAAACAAACCCACGAAGAATGATCAGTCTTCTCCTCGACGTCGCAAAATCGGTGAACAGCCGGCGAATCCGTCTTACCCTTTTTTCGGTCCGGCCGTTCGACTCGTTTTCGTGAGAGGGTGTTCCGGCGAGTTCTTTGCCATCATCTGAACGTTCAAACTTCTGGGAGGCAATCGAATGTTTCTACGAGTCAGCAAAGCGGCATCTCGACGAGACGACCGCGGATTCACGCTGATCGAGCTGCTGGTCGTGATTGCGATCATCGCGGTCCTCATCGCGCTGTTGTTGCCCGCCGTGCAGTCGGCGCGCGAAGCAGCCCGCCGCGCCCAATGCACAAACAACATGAAGCAACTCGGCCTGGCCCTGCACAATTACTTGTCGGCCACCGGCGCCGTTCCCCACGTGTACCCGATGCTTTATGCCGGCGTAACCAGCACCTACAGCGACGGCTGGGGATGCCTGGAGCCCGCAGGCGCTCATGTTGCAGTATATCGAGCAGGGGCCCCTCTACAACGCGATCAACTTCTCGCTCCCGAACCGTTATAGTGGTTCTGCCAGCAACCTGTCGTTCTGCTGCCACCCGGATCGCCAGCTTCCTCTGCCCCTCGTCCCCACTTCCCAAGGGCAACCTTGCGTGTTGTGTCGCCTCAAGCCGCCGGGCAACAATTACTTCGCGTCGGTCGGCCCGTCGATTATCTACCAAACGAATCAAGGACCAGGCGGTATCTCAACCGTCGGTCTGTTCGCGTTCGACTACAATCCGAACATTGCGTATTAACCGGGCCCGTGGCGAACTTGGGTAACCAAAGCCAGCCAATCGGGATGGCCGACATCACCGATGGCACGTCGAACACAATCGCCTTCGGCGAATGGCGGACGGGCGACTTCAACTGCACGCAACTTACGGTCCCGCAAGACGTGATCAACTTCAATCAGTACACAAAATGGCCGGGGATCCCGACAACGCCCCCTGGGCCGGTTCGAACTTGACGACCTTCATCGGTTGGCTGAATAGTTGCGCCGTCGCCGCCCCGCTGTCCATCAGCCAGAATCCGGCGTGGGAATACAACATGAGCTATATGGGCATAAGCTGGGACCAGGGCATTTTCGGCTACACCTTGGGCAACACCATGCTCGCCCCGAATCCACAGTATCCCAACTGCCGGACTTGTAGTTGGCAGGGAGACTGGGACTGTCCCGGTATGTACGGATTGAGCAGCTACCATCCTGGCGGCGGCAACGTCGCCATGGCCGATGGTTCCGCTAGATTCCTCAAGTCGAGCACGGCGATGAGTGTTGTGTGGGCCTTGGGCACCAAGGCTGGTGGGGAGGTCATCTCGTCCGACCAGTATTGAGTCGCTCACGTTTGGGGACTCGGCTCCAGAGCAATTTGTCGTTGCGCCTGTTTCCGATCGTGAAGAACGATCACTTTACCTCGCGGGAGACCGCCACCCTGTGTGATCACAGGAGTGGTCGGTCTCGCGTCCCCAGTCTGGCCGATTACGCGCAACCCGGATGGGTGGGTGAAACGAGTAGCACCAGAACAAGGTGGAAGTACGCTTGAAGGAGCAAGATTCCGAGGGATCATCGATCCAAACAGCGTCTGGAGGCTCTTGTGCATCCATGAAATCGGCGACTGCTGCTCCTGCGAGCGATCTGTCGGAACCTGAGAAGCCGGCGGTCGTCGCTTCGGGCGAGTTGGATTTGTCGTCGGGATCGACAACGGAGGGGAATCGGTTCAACTCGATTTCACGCGGAGCGGGTCGAGTTCTCTGGGGCGTTCTTGCAGCCACCACGGCCGGAATCGCGCTCTGCATAGCCGGATGGTTGTGGTGGCACCGAACGCATCAATCTTCGATTCGAGAACACTGGGCGGCTGTGGCGCGAGGTCGTGACTACCTTCGCCAGGGTCGGCCCGACCTGGCATTGCAATCCGTGAGCGCAGTTCGGGACGAGGCGCGTGGCTCAGGCGAGGCAATGACCGTCGCGGGCTTCGCCTTGCTTCGGATGGGCGAGTACCGCGGAGCGCGGCTGGCTCTGGAGCGCGCGTTGAAACTTCAACCGAATCAATTCGATGCGGCCATCACGCTTGCCGAATTAAATCTCGGGTTGGGAAACGGGCGCCGTGGAGTCGAACTCCTCGAGATAGCCGCTCGACTCCGACCGCGCGAGTTCCGAGTCTGGCTCACCATGGGCAAGGTCCTCAACGACCTCGGCGACTTTCCCAAGGCAATTCAAGCTTATGAGCGCGTACTTGGCCTCAGCCCTGACGATCGCCAGGCTCTCATCGGTTTGATCCGCTGTCTGATGGGTACCGACCAACCCGATCAGGCCGAGCCGTGGGTGACCAAGGCTCTCAAAAAGTATCCCGACGACCCGCGCGTGCTGGGGTTTGCTGCCCGCGGCGCGTTTGACGCAAATCGTCTGGATGAGGCCATCGCATTCGCTGATCGCGCGTTAGCGGGTGATCCCAAGAATCTCGACGCCTTGCTGACGCGCGCCAGGGCTCATGTCGTCCAGGCGCGGTGGCCGCAAGCGTTACCCGACGCGGAACGCGCCGTTGCCGCTTACCCCGACGACTTGGGATCGCTTCAGTTGCTACAGAAAATACAGACCAAGTTGGGCCTGACCGAGCAAGCGGGCATCACCCAGTCGAAGCGAGTACAAGCCCAGGACCGCATTGCGTTGATGAATCGACTGAACAAGGAAATCAGCCTCCATCCCGATGATCCCAAGCTTCTCTGGACGATGGGACAAACGGCGTGGGAGGCAGGATCGTGCTTGCTCGCCAGCCGATGCTTCGAGGCAGCTCTCGCCCTCGACCCGAATTTCCAGCAAGCCCGCGCGAGCTTGGTGGCACTCCGGACGGCTCAGCCGGATCTGGCTGGGTCGCTCGGCCGTTCGGCGTTATCCCTTCCTGAAGTCGGAATCTCGTTCCCTTCGTCCGTCACGTCTCCCTGACCCGATCCTGGAACGCGAAGGGTGGGCAATGAGCGGGGTTCACTTCGCCGAAAAATCAGGCAACGGTTCAACCTGTACGCCGGTGGAGTCGATACCTGTGCCCTCGGGCCGTCGGCTACGCCGCCTATCGATGTCCGCGATTGCGTTCCTCGGCATCGTTTTCCTTGGTTACCTGATCTCTTCGGGCCGCCGTACCGATCGTGCCTCACCGACCCGCGCACCTAGCGCGAAAACCCGCCGAGAATTCGATCGCCGGCGTCGCGCGGTCCGAACTGGTCTCGACACGGCTGAACACCAGTCTTGCCCAGGAGCCCAGTCCTTTTCGGTTCGCTGAGATCGCCAAGCAAGCCGGAATCGACTTCGTGCATTTTTCGGGGATGACCGAGGAGCGTTACGCCCCTACGGCCAACGGCTCGGGCGTGGCGATCTTCGACTACGACAACGACGGCAAGCTTGATCTCTACCTCGCCTCCGGGACCCTCCTGCCGCTGGGCACGGCGCGGAAAGGGTCCAATCGGCTTTACAAGAACCTGGGCGACAACCACTTTCAGGACGCGACTGAGGCGTCGGGCCTCGGTTTCGCGGGCTACTGCCACGGCATCGTGGTCGGCGACATCGACAACGACGGCGACCAGGACGTCTTCCTATGCAATTACGGCGTGAATGTGCTGTATCTCAATAACGGTGACGGCTCGTTCAACGACATCAGCGAGGCTGCGGGTATCGGCGGATTCCACTGGTCCACGGGCGGGTCCTTTCTCGACTACGACAACGATGGCGACCTCGACTTGTACGTGACGAACTATGGACAGTGGAAGATGCCGGACGATGTGCAGGTTTGCGGAAAAGAGAACGTAAGGACCTACTGCATCCCCACTTCCATCAATCCCGCTCGGCACATCCTCTACCGGAACAACGGGAACCGCACATTTACCGACGTGACCGAGGTGGCTGGAGTCGCTCGGACCGACGGCCGCGGTTTTGGAGTGGTCGCGGCGGACTTGAATGACGACGGCCGGATCGACCTCTACGTTGCCAATGATATGTGCCCGAACTTCCTCTTCCTCAACCGGGGCGATGGTACATTCGAAGACGTCACCGAATCCTCGGGTGCGGGTTACGACGCTCACGGCAAGACCCATGCTGGGATGGGCGTGGACGCCGAGGATGTGAACGGCGACGGCCAGCCCGACCTATTCGTCACCAATTACTGGAACGAGCCCAACTCCATGTACATGAACCTGGGCGGCGGGATGTTCGAGGACCGAACGCCCGCCAGCGGGATGGCGTCCGATAGCACGCCTTGGGTCGGCTGGGGCTGCGCGCTGGCGGACTTCGACAACGACGGCTGGCCCGATTGTTTCGTGACCAACGGCCACGTGGACAACAACCTGGAACTCTTGGGGTATAACAGCGCGTTATGCTCAGCCTCCGCTTCTGCATAGAAACCTCGAAGGACGGCGCTTTCGGTTGGCGACACGCGATGTCGGCCCGTACTTCAACGAGCATCACGTCGGGCGTGGGGCAGCCTTCGGCGACCTGGACAATGACGGCGATATCGACATCGTCGTCAATCACAAGGACGGGGCACCCGCCTTGCTCCGGAACGACACCAAACCATCTCGTCACTGGATACGGCTGTGCCTGGTCGGCACCGTGAGCAACCGCGATGCCGTGGGTGCTCGGGTCGAGGTCGAACTTGCCGGCCGCACGATCGCTCGGCAACGAAAAGGAGGCGCGAGCCTGCAAAGCTCACACGACCCCCGGCTCCTGATCGGACTGGGGACCGACGCCGAGGCGCGTAAGGTGACCGTCCGCTGGCCTTCGGGGCGAGTCAGTGTCGCCGAGCATCTCGCCGCCGATACGAGCTATCGAGTTGTCGAACCGCGCGACAAAGTCGGAGGTACCACGAGCGCTTCCTTCGAGATGATCGGCCGTGCTGGCCGCACCTCGACAAGTGAGTGAACATCACTCGCTCGCGGACCAGTGCTAACCCAGTCAGTCATTATCGTTACGGCGTTCGCAATACGAGCCTGGTTGCGGATCGACCATGCGTCGTGATATCGTCGTGGCTCGCGACACAAGTCCGAAAACAACAGGAGCCCTCGTCGTGACAGTAGTACGTTCGCGGTTGGCAATGGTCTGCTTTGGTCGAGCCGTGCTGGCACTCGGATTCGTTCTCGCCGGCGACGCGACCATCGCCCGGGCCGGACTCGACGAGTACGTGAAGAAGCCCGACTCCGCGTTCTCATGGACCCAGACCGGCGGCCAGACCACTCCTGCGGGGACCATCACCTTCGTCAAACTGACCTCGCAAGTCTGGCAGGGGATCACCTGGAGGCATGATTTCCGGATCTACGAGCCACGCCAGATCGTCTATCCCGACGCAGTGCTGCTATTTATTACCGGAGGCGGGCACGACACCCAGGCAAACGACAAAGATCATCAGCAAGCCTTTGCGCTGGCCCAACTTTGCGGCGCCGGGTCGCCGTTTTGCCTCAAGTACCTAACCAACCATTGCTCGACGGCAAGAAAGAGGATGAGCTCATCGCCGAGACGTTCGTCCGCTTTCTCCAGACCAAGGACGAAAACTGGCCACTGCTTTTCCCCATGGTCAAGAGCGCTGTCCGGGCCATGGATGCGCTGCAGGCCTGGGCCAAGGAGAACCGGAAGCCCGCACCGACTCGGTTCGTCGTAACGGGGGGCTCCAAGCGTGGCTGGACGACTTGGTTGACCGGGGCTGTCGACGATCGTGTCGTCGCGATCGCCCCCATGGTGATCGTCATGCTCAACCTGGGCGAACAAGGGCCGAACCAACTCAAGGTCTGGGGTAAGTACAGCGAACAGATCGACGACTATGTTCAGCGCGGCCTGATGGAGGTCAACAAGGCACCCGAAGGCGCCCTGCTCTGGAAGATGGTCGACCCATTCACATACCGGGACCGGCTCACCAAGCCCAAGATGTTGATCAACGGCACAAACGACCGCTACTGGACCCTCAACGCCTTGGATCTGTATTGGAGCGAGCTGAAGGGGCCAAAGTACCTGGTCGAGCTACCCAATGCCGGTCACGGCCTGGAAGCGAATCGCGATTGGGCCTTGGCGGGTATCGGGGCTTTCTTTCGACACGTGATCTCGGGCCGTTCTCTTCCCACGATCTCCTGGGAGCTAACCCGGGCCGGCGGGAGCGATTCCACACTGACGATTCACACAATTCCGGCCCCGCTCGCCGCTAGGATCTGGACCGCGCATTCGGACAGCCACGACTTTCGCGAGTCGCACTGGGAATCTGCGCAGCTCAAGCCAGGCGAGACGATCACGGCCAATGTGCCGGCGGTCTCCAAAGGTCATCTGGCGGTTCTCGGCGAGGTCGAATACAAAGTCGATGACATCCCCTATCACCTGACAACCACATTCCTGGATCCGGCGACAGCCTCTCCCCAAGGTGCCCCCAAATGAGCCGCGAAACGACGCTAAAACGGATTCTCGACGGCGGGATCGTGGCTGTCGTGCGTTCCGACTCCAGCGAATCCCTCGTCAAGGTCGTGGCCGCACTGGCCGAGGGCGGCGTCAGCGCGGCCGAGGTCACCTTTACGGTGCCCGATGCCGTAGATGTGATCCGCCAAGTTCGCCGCGAGGTGCGTGATGCAGTGGTGCTGGGGGCCGGCACCGTGCTCGATCCCGAAACGGCTCGCGCCGCCCTCCTGGCCGGCGCCGAGTACATCGTCTCGCCCATCGTCAATCTCGACGTCATTCGCCTGTGTCGCCGGTACGATAAAGTTGCGATGCCCGGTGCGTTCACACCCACCGAGGTCGTCACTGCCTGGGAAGCTGGTGCTGATGTCGTTAAGATTTTCCCAGCCGACGTCGGCGGCGCCTCCTATCTCAAGGCCCTGAGAGGCCCCCTTCCACAGGTTCGCCTGATGCCTACCGGTGGCGTCGATTTGAACACGGCCGAGAGTTTCCTCCAGGCGGGAGCTTGCTGCCTGGGTGTCGGAAGCGCCTTGGTCGACCCGAAAGCGATTGCCGGCGGCGACTTCACACGGATCCGTGACCTCGCCGCTCAATTTGCCGCCATCGTACGCCGTTTCCGCAGTCAAGGTTAAGAATTTGGCCGGCGGTCGTCGAAATCGAGACCTTTTCCTTAGACTGGACGCCGCGGCTAAAGCTCCGTGGAACGGTTACTTCATCCCATCACCCAAACCACTCAAATTCCCCCGATTGACTGTGATCGAATCGGAGCGACCCTCTCGATCCAAACATCCGTTAGATTCATTTCAAGATGAACCTCAATTGAGGTCGATAAACTCTGGCATGAGGCTCGTGCCGCGCTCTCGATTCACGTCGTTGCGGCGATTCCGGGGTAAGTGTCGCACGCGATCGGCTGTACGTCGGCTACGGACGGAGGCTCTTTCCTGTCGTGGGCGGGTCGCAATGAACCCTCGTGGAGAGAGCCCGCGTCATGTGGTCGAATCGATGCGGAAACGGATGAGGCTGTGCACGGGGGGAGGGGACAATTCACGTGGGGCCGAAGCGGCTGGGAATGCGCCTGGTGCTGATGGGGCCAAGCTTGGTGGCTTGGGCCCTGAGACTCAGCGTTCTGGGCGTGTCCGTCGCGCTCGTCTTGCCAATCATGGCCAAGGCCGCCCCCCCGCGGTCACAGACGACTGATATACCACTGATCTACCACAAAGGACGTAACTTTCCGTATCCCATTTAACTTGAGTGCCGAAACTCGAGGACGCGTCAAGGAAGTGCATCTCCTGGTTTCGGAGGATCTGGGATACACCTGGCGGCCCAAGTCCAAAACCTATCCCAACCACCCCACATTCACATTTCGATCCTCTCACGACGGCGAGTACTGGTTCGCAGTCCAAACGCATGACGCTCGACGGCAAGTTCTCGCCACCACTGGATGCGATCGTCGAGCCGAACATGAAAGTCGTGGTCGACACTTTTCCGCCTTCGCTCATGCTGGAGCCGGACGACCGCCGGGGAAGCTTGGCATCGGTGCATTGGGAAGTCAAGGACGAGCACATCGACCTCAAGTCACTTGTCCTCGAATATCAGGTTGAGGGGGTCGGTGTTTGGCGCCGTGTACCGATCCGCCAACCGAAACCCGCCGGTGCTCAATCGTGGGATGCTGGTACCGCCGAGGCATTGAAGGTCCGGGCTTCGGTTGCGGACAAAGCCGGTAACGTGACTGAGGCGGTGATCGATCTGCCCGAGGGAACGGCGAGCCAGTCCGACGTGGCCGCGAACGATTCGACCGATCCGAGTCCTCCGTCGATTGACAGGGTGTCGAGTGCACCTCAACCTGAGATCACGGCGGGTCCTGGTTTCACGCCCCTGGATGAGAACCCCGCCGCTACTCGAAGACCGGCAACGGTTCGACAAAGCCGTCTGCGCACCCAGCCGAACGAGATGCGGTGCGCGGGTCACGACTTGATGGGCCGGGTTCGGATGGCGGCAAGCGCTCAACTCCCGCGACCGGGTCCGAGGGCTCGACGACCGACCTGTTCGCCACGGCCAACGGCAACGGTTCCGGGGAGGGAATCATCCCATCCAATCCCGCGGTTTCAGTCACTCCGGCTCCACCCCCACGGCCAATTCCGCTCCCAATCGTCCAGGGAATTCTGCTCAACCTTCCGGCCGCGATGGCGGCGGCACGTTGCTGGTCCCTAGCCCGAGGTTCAAGCTCCAGTATGCCATCGACGATCCGGGGCCGAACGGCCCTGCCACCGTTGGAGCTTTGGATCACACAAGATGGCGGACGGACCTGGATTCGCCGAGGCGACGACCCGGACCGCGTCTCGCCGATTGATGTCGACCTGGGTGGAGAAGGAACGTTCGGTTTATGTCTGGTGGCACGCTCCGCATCGGGACTGGGCGACCAGCCCCCCGCGCCGGGCGAACCGCCCCAAAGCTGGGTCGAGGTGGATAGCACACCACCCATCATCCAACTTCAGCCGCCGCAAGTCGGCACAGGAGTCAACTCCGGCAAGGTCGCGATCGCTTGGCGCGCCTCCGACCTTCACCTGGCGCCCAAGTCCGTTTCACTCTTCTGGCGGCCCGACCAGCCCGGCGCCGGCTGGCAGCCGCTCGCCGACGCCCAGGAGAACGTTGGTCAGTTCGTCTGGACCGTTCCGGTGAGTGTCCCCCCTCGGTTTCACCTCAAAGTCGAAGCAGTTGATACCCTTGGCCATCACGGGATCGCTGAAACCACCGACATGGGCCCGATCATGGTCGATCGCAGTCGACCGCGCAGCCGGATTATTGGATTGGACTCCAACGCCCGGGCCGGCATCGGACCGACCGCACGGCCCTTGCGCTGAGCTGCGATTGTCGTAGAGCGAGTTCACTCCGTATCTCTTTTACACCGCAGGCCCCTAGCAGCTCCTTGACTGCGTCGCGCTCGGAGACGAGTTCGGCGGCCGAGACTTCGAGCCGCACTCGCGCCTCGACGTCGATCGGCACTCCGGGGACGATTGACCAGTCGGCATTTCCCTTCGAGACCAGTGGGAAACTATAGATAAGACCGGCGGGGACGCCGTAGCTGCCGTCGGAGACCACGGCCGCGCTAAACCAGTCTCCTGTTGGAGTAGGCGCGATGGATCGACCGAATGCTGTCGATCGCGGCGTTGGCCGCCGAGGCGGCCGATGAACCTCCTCGGGCTTCGATAACCGCCGACCCGCGCTTGGCCACTGTCGGAATGTACGTCTCGGTAAACCACGCCGAGTCGGATATCACTTCGATGGCGGGCTTGCCGTTGATCCGAGCGTTCTTGTAGTCCGGGTACTGCGTGTCGCTGTGGTTTCCCCAGATCGTCATGCACGTGACTGCGCCGACGGTTACGCCAGCCTTCTTGGCCAACTGGGCCGCCGCCCGGTTCTGGTCGAGGCGGGTCATGGCAAACCAGCGGTCGGCGGCAACGTTGGGCGCGTGTGAGCGGGCGATCAGACAGTTGGTGTTGCAGGGATTGGCCACGGTCAGGATCCGTACGTTCGGGTCCGGCGGCGTCGTTGATTGCTTTGCCCTGCCCCGTGAAGATCGGGCTATTGGCGCGAATCAATTCCGCGCGTGACTGCCCTTTTTTCCGCGGCAGGCCCCCAACGAGAATCACCCAGTCCGCTTGTTCGAAAGCCTCCTCGGCCTTGTCGGTCGCCTTGACATCGGCCAAAAGCGGAAATGCGCAATCTTCCAGCTCCATCAAGGTCCCGTTCAAGGCGGGCAGGGCCGGCGTGATTTCGAGCAACTGAAGGGCGACCGGATGGTCGGGGCCGAATACTTCGCCCGAGGCGATCCGGAACAGCAGGGCGTACCCGATCTGGCCGCCGGCACCCGTGACAGCGACACGAATTGGCGTGCTCATTCTCATTACTCCGTCGAAGAGGTTCAACTCGAAAGCACCTGATTCTAACCGAGTCATCGTGACTGGAGAGCACTTCCAAACCAGAGTTACAAATCGCGCCGGTTTGTCGGCCGCGGTTTTGCCTTGCTGACACGACGAGCGAGTCGAGCCTGTCGGTGGAGCACATGCTTCGACGGAATGGTGACGTCGGCGGTGCTGATCGCGGAGGCACTGGCTATGTCAGGCACGGACATGCTCACGGTCACGTGAATCGCGAACGAGCCGACTTTCAAATAGGTATGCCGGCCGTCGATCGTGAAGTAACCGTCATTGCCGCTGATCGTGCCGATGGTCACGTTTCCATTGCCCCAATTGATCGTTGCGAGGAACTGTCCCGCACTGGTCGTGACATTCGCATCCGTGAACATTGCCACCGGCCCCGTGTATGTCGATCTCCTTTTCAGATTCAAGATCAAAGTCTGGGCCGAGATGACATCAGGCTGAACGCCGGTTTGGACGCTCACCGTCGAGCTTGCGGGCGAGATTCCCGCGCTCGAAACAGCCAGGACGCGGTAATAATAAAGGGTCGAGTAATTGAGATTCGCATCGGCATAGGTTATGGTTGTATCGGTCGTCGTCAACGGAGACCAGCTAACGCCGTCGAGACTGCTCTGGACGATGTAATCCGAGGCACCGGTCGACGCGCTCCACGAGAGATTGACCAGAGTAATACCGCCCAGAGCGGCGCTCAAGTTCGACGGAGCCTGCGGCGGTTGCGGCTGGCTCGGTGGGGGTGGCGGTGGCGGGGCGTGGGGGTGGAGAAGCGATCGAAGTCCCGGCGATGTTCAGATTGTCGAGATTGAACGGATAGTAAGGCTGATTGTTATATGTTTCAGCCACGTTCGTGGGCGACTCGGACACGCCGTTGACGGTTCCCGCGTAAACTTGTCCCGATAAACCGCTCTCTTGAGTGACACTACCGTTGGTCGCGACGTCCTCAACGGAGTTTCCCTGGACCGTCACGACTGTTCTCAATTGGATCGATGAAGATCGATTGGTCTGAATTGTTGACGGTGATGGCATTGCCGATCGTCCAGGGAAATCGCGGGCTCCCATAAGGTCCAGGGGCCTCCGCACTGAAACCGCTGCCGATGGTCACGGTCGGCGGTATCGAACTCTCGGCGGGATTGTTTCCGTCCGCAACATAGGAAGATGACCATGAACTGAGAAAGCTGGAGTCGAAACTCGAATGTATTATTGGTCACCGACGCCGTCAGGAATTCGCGCCCGGTCTCTGATGAGCTGACGACCAAGCCTTCCCAGTAATTCACGGCATGTCGAACTCCGATCACGATCCCCCCGACCGAATCTTGAATCGTATTTTGATTGATGACGGTGCCCAGGTTCGGCAGAGCGGTCCAGCCGGCGGGCAACGGAAACGCACCGTTCCCGGAGGACGCCGACCAGAGCGACGCGGTCAGTGAGATGGCGGTCCCTGTGTAAACATCGTTATAGATTGTTCCTCCGGTGAAATGGTTGCCGACGATTTGTGTTCCATAGTCCGCCCCCATTCAGTACGAGGCCCGTCGAGGACTTGCCGGTCAAATCGATCATGTTATTGATGAAGGAATTGTTCACAAATCCGCTTGTGACCTCGACCACGTAGTAGCCCCCTGTAGGGCATCGCGGGTAGCGGGTCTTCCATCAGTAGCTCGATGGTGTTGTCACTGGTCAGGCTGACCTGCTGCGCCACGCGAAACCATTGGCCCGCCAGGCTCATGTTGGCGGTGCCGTCGCTGTTGACCCCGGCGAGGATCGAGACCACCATCCCCGGCCCCGTCGTGTTGGGGAAGGCGGACGCTCTCAGGTCGGGAAGGACGAGAAGCTGTCCATCGGCCGAGATCGCGCCGGGTCTCCCCTCGAACAAGACGCTATAACCGCTCTCCGCCAGCATGACTTCCGGATCGTTGATACCGTCGAACTGGCCCGACCCCGCGTCATAGCTGACCTCGTTGCCGATTTGGCCGGCATTGCCACCGAATGAATTGTTCTCGATCGTGTTATTGAAACCCGAGCCCGCGAGATTGACGAGGCGAAACTCGCGGCCGTCGGGATCGGCCTGCGACACGATGTTGCCTTCCAGAAGGACGTCGTGTGGGGAATGAAGGCCGAATGCGCTCGGCGAATAGGTGTCGGCCGTCGATCCCAAGACCGTGTTGCCCGTGATGTTCCAAGGCCCGCCGAAGACCTCGATCGACCCCCCCTGGAAGGTCGAGTTCGATATTGTCCCACTATCTTCGTCGTTGGTTCGGATCAAGTCGATATCTTGCTCGCCGACGTATTGATGGGTCGTGTCTCCGGAATTCGCGAGTTGCGCCTGGAGACTCGTATATGATGAGCCATCGAATGCCGGCGGACCCTGAATCGTCATTCCGTTCAACGTGAGTATTGTGATATTCAGGTTTGTATTTGAGTCCCTGGTGTCGATGACTGCGACAGTTGAGTACCCGCCGGGTTGTTCTCCGGGTCGAACAGAGCGGGCTCGGTTCCCGGCCGGATTGCTCCAGCGGATCGGAGAGTTCGGGTCGAACTTGATCGTGAAGTTATCCAGCGTTAACTGGATGTTGGTGTAGACGGGTGCATCGACGTAGATCGCTCCCGACGCAGTCGATGGCCAAGCCGCCGTATCGCCTTGATCGAACAAGAGAGTGGCGTTGTTGCCGACGATCTCGACCGAATGGGTGATCTCGATCGGTTGGGTGATCACGATCGTCGTGTTGGCGGGCAAGTCGATCGTGTCGTACTCGGGATCGACCGACATGAGGTCGGCACGAAGCTGGGCCTCGGTCGTCGGCGCAGGGCTGGGGGCGGGCTGAGAATCGAACGAATTGGTCAGAGGCGCTCAAGCTCCACGCCGCACCCGTGAACGGCGTGGCGTAGACGGTGCTGTTGCCCGGCAAACCCACCTGGAGCAGCATCGTCGGCCCGGTCGATCCGCCCGTCGGCGCCTCGTCACGAGCCGGCGGGAAATAGAGATCCACGACGTTGGTACTGTTCTGCTCTCAGAGTTGCGTAAATATGATTGTGTCCGAGTGAGGCGTTCGAGCTGTCCCACTCAAGTCCAGCCTGGTCACTCAGGCCCCACGTGACCTGGCTGAACGTCGCGCTGTTGAAAGTGACACCGCTCGGCGCGGTAACGACCAAGTGCACGAAACCTTGCTCATAAGACTGCCCGGTTCCATCCTGGCCGTCGCTCGCAACTTGAAACGTGCCTACCACGTTCCCCGGAATGCTGACCGGGGGCATTGGATCGGTCGCCGAGACGAGGTTGGAGACGTCCACCGTCACGGTCATCTGGGCTGCCTGGCCCTGATAAGTCGATCGTCACCGTGAGGGGAACACCGTTTGACAACTGGATCAAACTCTCCCGTCGAACCTCCCAGCGGCAGCGTACTGCCCGGGCCGCCATGTCGCTCTTGACCTCCGGGTTGATGTAGAAGTTGCCCTCCCCTGGAGTGGTTGAGGGAAAATATTCCGCCAGCGCCGCCCCGGTCGGATTGGGCTCGGTTGCCCATTCAAAACCGCCGGGAGCCTGACGACGATCTGCGCGACGGCGGCGGTGAGATTGGATATCTGCAAGTGAAGATCTTGAATACCGTCCGGGCCCTGGGACGCATCGGGACCGACGAGATCCTGGCCGTCCTGACCGATACAGGTCACGGTCGCCGATAACAGCCGGCGCGTTTCAAGAGAGGTAACTTCGAGGAACAACGCGACGTCTACGCCCAGGTGTCGAAAACTTCATGAGTGCTCGTGGGGATTCGCGGTGACTCGTCCCTGAAGCGGGGTCCGTCGAATCCCTCCGAACAACTCATAGAACATCTCCTGGTGAAGCGAAACACATTAAAGTAGCCAAGTGGTAAGAACAAGACATTGTTAACGAAAAGCGAGTCCAGGCACTCATTGCAAGACGTACAACCGTTATAATCGTCCTTTTCGCAAGATCGGCAGTCAGATAGGCACTTCGCGGAGGCAGAGTAGACGACGAGAGACGGGGTCTCATCTTCACTGCCGACAGCCTACTCAGAACGGAACTTATTTGGTGCGGGAGCGGCGGCCCGGAGCCGCCTTGAGCTTGGCGCAGCATCAGCGCCATCTCACGGGGCAAGTGGCGGGAGCCCGATAGCAAAACGATTCCGGAAATCACCAGAGCGGGAATGACGACGAGCATTCCCGCCGTCAGGTTCTCGGGGTCGCGACCGTGTTGGACGACAGGGACCGCGCCGAAGGCGGCCAACGCTTGCCCGAAGCCCGTGGCCATGGAATCCGGCTGACCGAACGTATCAATCACCCAACCCATCAAGGTTGGCGACCAGAGATCGCCGAGAAGATGCACGGCTGCGAGCGTGACGCCGCAGGCCACGCCGCGCATGTTGGGCATCACGACATTGGCGATGATCGAATAACATGGCCCGATATTGAGAACCATCAGGAACATGGCCAGGAAGATCGCACCGAGGCTCCACGGCAAACCCCGGCCATAGATCAACGCCAGCACAAACGTGATCGAGCCGAGCATCGCCACGCCGGGTATGATGAACATGGCTCGGGGCTTGACACTCGACGAATCGGTCGGCCAGCCAGCCACCGGTACCTGTTCCCAGGATAGCCGCACCCAAGAGCGTCAACCCTAGCGGGAAGTCAATCGTGTCTTTCGTCAATCCTTTGGTGACCACCAAGAATGTGGGGGACCAATACACCAGACCCGCCACGGCGAACGACGAGAACGCCATGCCGAAGACCGAGTAGGTGTAAGAGGAATTAACCATCAAATCGATGTAATCCTCACGGCTGGGTCCGACTTGCTCGTGTACTCTTAGCCGATGGATGTCGATGCCCTCACTCGTCCCGCGGGCCGGGTCCGGCAGTAACAGCGCGACCAGAGCCAAAACGACGCCGGGAGCACCCGCGATCAAAAATGCCGACGGCCAGCCGACGAACATCGGCGAATGCCACGCCCAGGCACAATCCGAGCGCCGCCCCCACCGGCATCGCCAGGATAGAAGCGACGCCAACACCCGGCCACGGATCGTGCGCGGAAACAAGTCCATCAGGATCGTCAGGGCCACGACCGCGAAGGTCGCTCCTCCTACGCCCACCACCGCGCGGGCCGCTTGAAGTTGAAGATAAGATCGGGCCAGCCCGGTCGCGACCGTTGCCAGGCTCCAGATTGCGAAACCGATGGCCAGCAGCCGGGGACGCCTCAATCCGGTCGGCCACATAGCCGATCGGTGGGCTGCTGATCGCGAAGGCGAGCAGCAGGACCGTCGAAAGCCATCCCGCCTGGACCTCGGAAAGCTTGAGCCCGTCGCTAAGCTGAGGTAGAACAATCGCCAGCACCCAGCGATCGATCGAGTCCAGCAGGTGCATCGCAAAACAGGAGCGCCAGAATCCCCCAGGCCCATCGGTGATGCCGCCGACGGCGGCGCTTGCGGGCTCACCGTCTTGATCGGTGGCTCAACACCCGAGGCTTTTCCTGGGTCGGTGCCAGATCCAGGGTCGGGAACAGCTCTGACTGGATCCACAATGGTTGATCCTCAAGTTGCGTCGATTCCGGGTGCGCGACAATCCTCTACTATACACTAGTTGATTCTTGGCGGTTTTGAGGGTTTCGAGATAGGCGATCAGGTCGGCGAAGTCCTGAGTGCTGAGTCCCTGGGCCAGGCCGTTGGGCATGAGCGAGACGTCGCTTCGCTTCCGCTCCTCGATCTCGTCTTTCTTGATTCGGATCAGCTTGGCCTCGGCATCCTGGATCTCGACGGCGTCCGGGGTTTCGCCTCGGACGATGCCGGTGACGACGCGGCCGTCGGCGAGGGCCAAGGTCGCCGGCTCGTAGCCCGAGGAGATCTTCGCGGACGGGTACAGCACCGCGGCGATCAGCTCGTCGCGGGGATACTTGGCACCGACGCTGGAAAGCTCCGGCCCGACCGCGCCCCCCTCCTTGCCCACGGCGTGGCACTTGACGCAAGCCAGGCCCTTCAAGTCGGTGAACAACCGGCGGCCGCGGGATGCACTCCCCTGCCCTTTGAGCGCGACAGCGCGATAGGTCTCGGGATTGAAGCCGGCGCTCGCGGGGGCCTTCAGGAACGCGAAGTCGGCCGGAGCGCGTGACGCTCGACCGCGAATTGCCACGGTCCTCCCCTGTTGCCGCAACGAACCAAGAGCCGATTGGTCCCTTGACGGAGCGTCGACATCGAACCGCTTTTGCTCGTGTTCAAACCCGCGGCGGTCGGCGAAGTCGTAAACCTGTTTGCCGTTGAGCCAGACGGTCAGCGTGTCGTCGGAGCCCACGGCCATCTGGGCGGTCCGCTCCTTGGTGCTCTGGATTTCCGCGTAGCCATAAGCGGCCAGCTCGCCCTCCGAATAGATCCGCCCCAGGTTGATCTGCCCCCGAGCGTCGACCGCCTTGGCGAGCCGCCAGGTCACGCGCTGGCCGCCGACTTCCCTCCACGCCGGCCTTCAGATCGATCGGTTTGTCGGCGGCGAGGCTGGGCACGCGTCGCGATGGGGAACGGTCCCAGCAGCGTGCCAGGATGTCACCGGCTTGAGCGCGGCATAGATCGACCGGAGCTCGGGCAGTGCCGACGGCGGCAGCTCGTTGCGCACGGCGAGCTGGTCGAGCACCGGGGCCGCCTGATCGCGCAGGTTGCCGATCGCGGTGGCCGAGGCCTGGCGAAGATCGGTGTTCTTCTCGGTCAAGCCGCGAAGGTAGATTTGCAGGGCGTGCACATCCGGCAGGGCCGCCAGGGCCAATCCCGCCTCGAAGCGGGACTCGGGCAGATCAGCCGCGGCGATCAAGGCCGGGATCGCCTGCTCGATCGTCGAGAGCGGCCGCCGCGGCGATCGCACTCTTGCGGACAACGACCGCGGGATCGGTCAACAGAGCGACGAACGGCCCTGCTCACCCCTTGCCGCTCCGGCTCGCTCTTGTCCTTGACGATCGCGACCATCGCATCGATCGCGGCGGCCCGGACAGCGGGCGCCTCGCTCTTGAGCGATTCCGTCAAGGGCTTGATCGCCGCGGCGTCCTTGAACCGCCCCAGGGCGGCGATCACACGCGGTTGCCGCTCCAGGCTGAGCTGTCTTCGTGCCAGGAGCTCGGTCAGGGCGTCCACGGCTTTCTTCGAGCCGATCATCTCGACCGCCTCAAGCGCCGCGTCGCGGATCGGCTCGGCAGCGCGGGGGTCGCGCAAGGTCGCGGTCAGGAGGTCGAGGGCTTCGCGGTCGGCCAACTTTCCCATCGCCAGGATGATCGCGCGTTTGACCTTGGGGTCCTTCTCCTGCGGAAATCGAGCACGGAGCAATGATGGCGATTCACCCTGGTTCGTCTGCACCAGGGCCTCGACGGCCGCGACTCGAATCGGGGGCAACATGTCCGTGATCAGCTCGCGGATCGTCGTCATGACGCGAGGCGTTCCGTCCCAGGCGATCGTCCTGGCCGGCGGTTTCTGCCGAGGCGGGTTGGGTACCCCACCATTTGCCGTTCCAGGGTGGAGCTTTGCGATCGACCTCGACCAGGTACTCGATCGCCTTGATGCGTTCGGCGACCGGGCGAGCCGGCGACGAGGCGAACTCCGCGAGCTTGCCGACGGCCGCGACGTCGTACACCTGGTTCATCGCGAGCAAGACGCCGGCGCGAACCTTGGGGTCGGGCGAATCGAGGCCCTTGCGTGGCCACTGGCCAATCGTCGATCCGCTTGAGCGCCTGCCGCGCCGAATAGGCGAGGAACGTGTCAGGCTCGGCGACCAGGGGGAGCAGAGCCGGAATGGCCAAGGCGTCGCCGATCCGTCCCAGGGCGATGACGGCCTGAAGCCGGACTGTCGGCTCGGGGTCCTTGAGCAATTCGACCAGGGGCTCGCGTGCGATCGGCACGGACCGCTCGCCCAGGGCACGGGCAGCCTGGGCACGCACGTCGGCAACGGTCGATTCCAAGGCGTCGATCAGGGGATAACTCGCCTCGGGCGTGGCGCCGGCGATCGCGTCCAGGACCCAGACCAGGTGCCGCTTCGCGACCGGGTCGGTCTTGGCGTTCTCCAGTGCGGCGGCGACGGCCCCGATCACCGGCTTACCGCGAGCGATCAACGCCGACTGGGCTCGGAATCGCTCGTGAAACGAAGGATGGTCGAGCTGCCTGGATCTGGGCCTCGACCGGATCGGAGTCCTTGCCTCGTGAGCGTGTCTTGACCGCGGTCTTGCCGTTGCCCGTGTAGGTCACCGCGTAGACGCGACCCAGCTTCTCGGTCTTGTTCGCCCAGCCTCCCAAGCGACCAGTCGGCGATGTAAAGGGTCTTTCCGTCGGGGGACAGAGCGCAGGTCGAGCGGGCGGAAGCTGTCGACCTCGCCCGGCTCGACGAAGTCGATCACATCGGCGACCTTGAATGTTGAGCCCGAAGGAGCGAACCGGAAGGCGCGGACGGTCCGCTGGCCCCACTCGGCCCAGAACAGTCGGCCGCGATATTTCTCGGGCCAGGCGTCCTCGCCATAGAAGACGCCGCCGCAAGGAGAGCCACCCCCGTATTCGGCCATTCGCGGCAGCATGCGATCGGTTCGTTGGTGATAGTCGAAGGGATAGCCGTAATAGCCGCCGTCGATGTGATGGGTCACTCGCGTCCACCAGCCCAAGCCGTCGTCGGTGTTGTCGTAGGTGAAGAGGTTGTCGCGGTCGTCGAGGTTGGGCTCGAGGTGGTTGCGCGTGCCGGTGGTGAAGACTTCCAGTCCCGTGCCGTCGAGCCGGCAGCGCAGCGTGCCGCCGCCCACGACTTGCGCCGTCCGGCCGTCGGGACCGGTTGCCTTGGGAACGCCTTTGTCCCCGACCGAGATATAAAGATACCCGTCGATGCCGATCTTGAGCCCGGACACGATATGATCGTTGAAGTCGTTGGGCGAGCCGGCGGGGACGCCGAGATTGGTAAACAGCTCCTTGCGCTCGTCGGCCTTGCCGTCGCCGTCGCGATCACGCAGCACAGTCAAATGCGGCATGTTCATCACGTAAAGCGCCCCGTTGTGCCAGACCATGCCGAAGATCGCGAACAATTTGTCGGCGAAGACGATCGGTTCCTTACCCTCGCGGAACAGCAGGATCCGGTCGATGGCCTTATCCGCCGGTCCCACCTGGTCCATCGGATCCTCGGCCACGAACAAGGACCCGTCGGGAGCGGTCGCGACCTGACAGGGATACTGCACCGCCGGCACGGCGGCCACCAGCCGAATCTGAAAACCCTCCGGCACCTTGGGCAATGCCCCAAGGGCCGAGTGGGCCGCGCAGACTGCGATCAAGAGACCAGCCAGTGCGGTGACGGAGCACCGGCGACCACCGCGGATCAATGTGTATGCCATCGGCTGGTAATTCCTTATCAACATCGACAATTTTGACGTTTCCTGATTTCATCAAGGCGAGCCCGAACATCTGCCAACCGGAGACTCCACAAGCCGATGATCGCCAGCCCCGCCGCGGCCGCGAATCCCCAGTGTACCGTCAAGGCGAGTACCGAGCACGGCGCGACGATCGCCAGCAGCAGTCGATGGGGGCGAAGCCGCAAGCTCTGGATGACGATTGTTCTGAGGATCCGCCGGCCGTCACGAAAGGCTCGTAGCTTGCTCTCGGTGCCCGCGATTCGCGGGTGGTAGGGAATCGGGATTTCGACAACCCGCAGGCTTCGCGCGACGGCCTCGCTGGCTAGCTCCGTCTCGATCTCGAAGCCAGCCGACCGAAGCTGGACCGTCGCGCGATAGCGCCGGCTAAAGGCACGGTAGCCTGAGAGCAGGTCGGTGTTCCCCGGCCCGATCAGGATCCGGAACGCCGCCCGAATGAGGATATTACCCAGACCCCGAGTGAAGGTCATCGCCCCGGCACCGCGTTCGGGCTGACGCACGCCGACGGCCATGTCGACGTCGTGCTCGAGGACCTGCGCGACCAAGAGCGGAGCGGCCTCGGCCGGATAGGTGCCGTCACCGTCGGTCAATATCAATATGTCAAAATCAGTCAGAGCTGCGAAGGCCGCCCGCACAGCGTGCCCCTTGCCTTGTTCGGGTACGTCGATCACACGGACTCCAAGACCGCGCGCGATCTCGCCCGTCCCGTCGGTCGAGTTGTTGTCGAAGACAACGAAGCTCCGCCTCCGCCAGCGCGGCCCGGAACTGCGCGATCACGATCGCGATCGCCGCCGCCTCATTAAAGCAAGGGATGGCGACGGCGATCCGGGCGGCTGCTGGTTCGGGCTCGTTGGGATTAGTCAAGAGAGTGATCTTCTCAGAGTATTGAGCGTTATTGCGCCACGACGGCCGCGTTTCCATTTCCGCCCGTTGCGAAAGCGGGGTTACGGGGGTGGTAGTGAGTGTTATTGGGCCACGACGGAATCGCTTCCCTTCCCCCCCCTTGCGAAGGGGGGGGGTCAGGGGGGGGTGGACCGCGCAAAACCATATGATAGTATATCTGCTCGGCCAGGGTCTCCTGACCCAGCCGGAGTGCCTGACCGAAGGTCTCCTTAGCGTACCGACCAGCCCGGCCGAAGGTCTCGCACACTCATCAATCGGCCTTGGCTTCGAAGGCACCCCCTGATGCGCATCACGAGCAAGAGCACGTTTCTCAAGAACGGATCGCGGGCCACCGTCCCGGTCACGGCTCTTGTTCCAAAGCCAGGCCAACGGTGGAAAGGGCGCAGTCATCGCTTTTCCGAGGAGAGCGGCGCAGCCAGCTCGATTGCACGCTTTTCGCCTGCTGGGAGCTCGGTCACGAGGAACCCTGGTTCATTCTGACCGACCTGGAACCGGACCAGAGCGAAGTCTTGTGGTATGCGATGCTAGCCTGGATCGAACACTCGTTCAAGCTGCTCAAAAGCCAAGTTCGCACTGTCAGAACAGCCGGATGACGGACCCAGACCGCGCCAGTCGGTTGTGGCTGGTGCTGGCCGTCGCCACCCGTTACGTGCTGGCCGTCGGTGGGGAAGCAGACGCATCCGACACAGACGACCATACATAGCCCCTGCCACCCTTCTCGTCTGTTACCACTCACACCGCCTAGCTAGTCGCTAGCCGACCGAGTCGAACAAAACGAGGGTGGACAGGGCATAACCAACACCTTCGACCGAAGCGGCGGACCCTGCCCTTCGGCGGCGTGCCACCCGCCGGGCCCAGCAGGACTCGAACCGCGTACCTGGCCCTGTGTTCCGCCGGGACCACCCCCCCTAACCCCCCCTTCGCAAAGGGGGGAAAGCTCGCTGCACCCTTCGCAAGGGGAAACTCGCTATGGAATCAGTATTGATGCTCTCACATATAAATAGCACGATTTCATCGCCTCTGCCTCGCCCTCCAACAGTCACGCAACGTTATCTAGACTCGCCCCCCGTGTTGAATCCGACCGGTCGATCCGCCATCAATGTGGTCACGAGGGACGCCGCGGCGTTGGGCCGGCCGTCGACGGGCACACGGATCAAGAGCGAGCTCGACCCTTCAGGTAGATCGACCAAGGCGGTCCGAGGCTCGATTTTATCCGGATTTCCGCCGGTCAGCACCACCGGTTTGCCGTTCAACCAGACGGCGACCTCAGCCGGGCTCTCGACCACCAGCCTGGCCGATTGACCCCTCGGCGAGACGACCGAGGTATAGGCATAAGCGGCATTCTTCGCGTCTCCCACGACCAGGGCCGTCAGGTCGGCCACTCCTTCGGCGTTGGCGTTCGTCCTTCGCCAGGAGAGATCGTGGCCCTTGCCGTCGGCCACGCTCGCCTCGCAGGTTTGACCTTGGATGCCACATCGATCGTAGGCGAGCCACTCGCCTCGTGAATCGGGCCGACCGCGTGGTATTGCCCCACGATGCTGACCGGCTGCCGGAGCGTGGTGAGGTAGGCGAGCAGGTCGACCAGCTCTTCGTCGGTCATCGTCTGGGCCAGCCCTTCGGGCATGAGTGAGACGTCGCTGGTCCGGCGGTCCTCGATCGAGCTGGGCTGGAGGGTAACCCGCTGTCCTTCGGCCGTCTTCAAGATGAGCCGATCGGGCGTGTCCTCCACAGCGAGTCCCGTGATCACTCGCCCATCGTTCAACGCAACGACGATGGAACGAAAGCTGAAGCCGATCGCGGCGCTGGGGCTCAAGATCGAGCGGATCAGCTCATCCCGGCCGTACTTGACTCCAATCGTCGACAGGTCCGGCCCGACCCAATTCCCACGCCCCTGCACGCGGTGGCAACTGCTGCACGCGTTGGTGCCGGAACGAAAGAAGACCTCGCGCCCTTTGTCGGCGTCGCCTTGACGGCGGATCAGCATGCCGATCGGCGGCAACCGCCGGCCGCTGGCGGTCTTGGGCAAAGGCAACACGCTGTCCGCCTCGTCGCGCAGGCCGGCGGTCGGCGGTCGTATGCAGCAGCGTGGTCGCCTCGGTTTTCAGATCCTCGGGAAGCTTCTTGGCGCGAGCCAGCCCGAACACGCGATTGCCACCGTCGTGCAGTTGCGTCAAGGTCCGCAACGCCTCCCGGCGCAGACCCAGCGGGTAATCCGCGGCGCGTCAAGAGCTTGGTCAATTGCGTCCCGCGCATCGAACAGCCGGGAATTGGCCCGCACCGCGGCTTCCGCGACCGAGTTCGAGCTTGGGCTTGCCTCGAACCGAGGCGATCAACCGGTCGAGGACCCGGTTGGGCGTCATCTGGAACGAGCCCAGCGCCTCCACGGCGGCGACCCGTACCTCCTCGGCGGCCTTGGCATCCTCGGCCAGTGATTCGAGAGTCGCGCGGTACCGGCCATCGCGAGTCGCGGCCGCCAGCGCGATCCCCTGCTGCTGGCTCTCGGGGTTCTGGAGAGCTTGCTCGATGACCTGAGAAACCTTCGGTTTTGTGTGGGCGGAGTTCCAATTCCCCGACAGCCGCTTCGCCAGCAATCGTCAGCAGCTCCCGGCGGTGGACCGGGTCAGGGGTCCGCGCCGCCATGTCGGCCACCAGCTCCGCGGTCTCCGGCTCGCTCATCCGTTCGAGGATGTCGTCGACCGCTTGCTGAAGCTCGGGCGAACGCAAGTGAGGGGCGATTCGTTCGAGGACCGGCAACACCGCGCGCTTGTGAACTCGCCAGGCCAGGCCAAGGTACTTGCTCAGGGCGTTGACGGGCAGGTCGGGCGTGCCGACCGCGATGAACGCCTCGTTGCGATCGACCGGGAAATACGGCGGCAGCGCGACGTTGCCATTTCGCCCGGCGACCTCCAGGTCACCCAGGTCGCCGTACAGCGAGCCATCGAAAAGCTTGGACAAGTAATCACTCTCGCGATTGTCGAGCGCCAGGCCGAGTGCTTCGAGGTACCAGCGGTCCTGTCCGTCCCAGCTCGCGGCCAGCTTCCGCAAGGCGTCGCCGACCTTGTCGGTGGGAAGGTTGCGCAAGGCCAGGATCACCTCCCGGCGGACGCCCGCATCGGGGTCGTCGACCAGAGCCAGGAAGACATCGAGATGCTTCAAGGCGGCCGGCGGCTGCTTGGCCTCGGGATTCTTGTATTCGACGTGGCCGTTCTCGCGGCAGTCGCGGCCGAGGATGCGCACGGCCTGCTCGCGGATGCGAGCGTCCCCTCGGTTCACCACCTCGGTCAGCGCGGCCATCGCGACCGCATCCCCCTCGATCGCGTGCCAGACCCAAAGCGCCCGGGCCCGATTGATCGGATCGGGGTCATGGACCGCCAGGTTACCCACCTCGCACCGGTGACGTTCAGTTCCTTGCCGCGCGCGATCAGCCCTCGGCGGGCAGCGTCTTGCGTGGCGATATTGGGCGACTTGAGCGCGGCGATCAATCCCGGAACCGTGCCGAAGTCGACTTTGACCTTCTCACGTCTTATGCCCCTTGGGCACGACGCGATAGATCCGCCCGGTCGTCTGGTCGCTGAAGGCATGGCCGCCGACCCCCGCGTCGTACCAGTCGGCCACGAACACCGAGCCATCAGGGGCGGCGCAGGCGTCGACCGGACGGAACCACGAGTCGTCGCTGGTGAGAAAGACCTTGGCCTCGGTCCGGAACGCGGCCCCTTTGCGGGTCAAGGGAAAGAAATTGACCTGGCGAGTGCCGGCGTCGATCTCGAGGATGCCGCCCCGGTACTCGGGCGGTAAGAGCTCTCCCTCGTAGACCGTGATGCTGCACGGACTGCCGTTGCCGGTGCCGACGAGCTTGGGGACATTTCCGGGCACCTCCTCGCCCCAGTGCCGCGGACTTCCCGGCGTGCGATAGCCGTAATGACCGCCGTCCATCGCCCAGATCACCCGGCAGCCGCGGTTGCCGTCGTCGTCGTTGTCGCTGGTGAAGATGTTGCCGAACGAGTTCAAGCGAGGTCTCGTAATTATTCCGCTGCCGGTCGCAGATGATTTCGAACTGGGTCCCGTCGCGATTGGCCCGCAAGGTATGGGCGAGTTGATCGGAGGAAACGTGCCGGCCGCTCTTGTCCACGACGTTGAAGTTCTGGGCTCGTTCCGAGTGGTCCTGCTGGACCGAGCAGCAGCCGTCACCGTGTGTAAAGTAAAGCTTGCCGTCCAGGCCCAGGACCATGCCGTGCACCCCGTGGTCGGAATCAATGCCGCCGAACCCGGTCAAGAGAGGGTAGCGCTTGTCGGCCTTGTCGTCGCCATCGGTATCCTCGAGCACCAGGAGGTCGGGACTATTCCCCACGAAGACGCGACAGCCGGTGTATTTGCCGGCCTTGTCGTGATGCTCTTCGACGGCGATGCCCATGGGCACGGGGAAGATCCGGTCGGCGAAGACAGTGACCTTGTCGGCCTTACCGTCGCCATCGGTATCTTCGAGAATCTTGATCCGGTCGGCCTCCTCGATACGATGGAACCGCTTGTTACCGCCGCGGGTCAGGCGATAGTTCAGGCCCTCGGCGACCCAGACCCGTCCGCGGGAGTCGACGTCGATGTTGGTCGGGTTGACCAGCAGCGGCTCGGACGCCCAGAGCGTCGCTTCCAATCCCTGGGCCGGCTTGATCAGACCGGCCGACTTCTCGGGACTGACCTGGGCATAAATCGAAATGGGCCGACTCACGCCCAGCCCGGCCAGTTCCAGAGCCGCCCAGGCGGCGATCGTCAGGTGCGACGTCATGCGGTGCATCATCGGTGGAGACTCCTGAGATTCATTCCGGCGAGCGTAGACCCT
>CAWAAW010000077.1:0-35867 GCA_963779785.1 uncultured Planctomycetota bacterium | reverse complement strand
TTGCACGAGGACGTCTGAGGTCGTTACTCAGCGGGATGCCGTGGCCTTGCCGTTCCAAACGGGCCTGACATCGTCGCTTCCCCGATGGAAACGACCGGCGAGAAGACCAGGGGGCCACAGACGAGACGACGACGGGTAGCGGCCATCGTAGCCATTCACCAGGCGGCCCTTCCCCCGCGGCGACGGCAAGCAATTCCGCATCATTCGGACACGTCAGAATCGAAGGAATGGCTGATGTCCTCGTCGAATTCCTCGCAGACGCCGCGGACCAGCTTCATGACGCGACATGCGTTGACGTAGACGTCGTTGCCCTCGATTTTCAGATCCGCGGCGATCTCCGCCGCTGGGCGATTCAAGAGCATACGCTGCTGGAAGCAGGTCCAGGCCTTCGACGAGACCTGCGCACGGACCACTTTGAGCGCTGCTTTAGGATTCTTTCGCGGTGAATCTTCGACCACATGAGGATGCTATCCGATTCGCGGAGTCCCGTAGCACGTTCGCGGCCCATCCCTCAATGGCCTTCTGGTAGGTCGTCCGTCGACGAATATAGTCGATGAGCGTGTTGCGCGTGACCTGAAAGAGCCAGGTGCGGAAACGGCACTTCGTGCGGTCGTAAGTCTGAATCTTGCCCAGCAGCTTCAAGTACGTGTCCCGAGATAACCTCCTCGGCCTGGAATTCCTTCAATCCTTGCTTATTCAAAAAAGCGAAAAGAATCGGCCGGTAGATGGAGTCGAACTCCCGCCGGCGCTCGGGGTCCTGCTGGCAGACCCCCATGATGACCGAAGGCCGCGTGTCCATGTTGCTCGACATGATGGTGCGTCCGGCGTTGGCGTGCGGGTGACGACGGTCCCGAGCGGATTTGTCCTGCAATAGAATAATGACGTGTCAGGCACTTTTGCCTAGGAAATAATCGACCGGGCTTCGGGTCGCATCGATTATCGGCCTCACTGAGTTCACCGAGGTCACGGTTCGACAATCTCATCTTGATCCTGCCTTTCCTTTGTTTCCGAGCCGCTCTTCGACCTGCCGTTGAAGCACATCAACCCAGGGAATGAGTGCATCCAACCGGCGGTCGTGAATCTTCTGATTGAGCCGCGCGATCTGCACGCGCAAGTCGCGAAGATCGTCGCCGATGTCGTCCGGATTCGCCTGGGATCGTGTCCAGGCTTTCAAGCAGCGGTGCGAGCGGTGGGCGAGCTCACGGACTTTTCCGCTGAGCTTGGACGCACTCGACCATGTGCTATCCTGGCTGGCAATATCCGGCGAGCCCTGCGGTTGGGTGTTTGTCATGGTGCGTGCTCCTGATGTTCAGCCGAGCAACTTCCTCAGTTCAGGCGGAACAGAGATTCTGTCCCTCCTTCCCTAGTTAAACGCACACACCGCGGAAACCTTTCTGAGCGCCAACCAAGTTGCCGTATCGCACTCGAGTGCCGAACGCACGGCGTAACGTTCGCTGCGCAAAGCGCCGCGCTCTCGGGGAGCGAAAGGCAACTTGACTTCGACCGCGGCTCATGTCGCCCGCGAAGCGGGTAATTTGGACCATGCCCGCGTTGCAGACGGTCGTTGCGGAGTGATCGGGCGATTCAGGCGCGGTCGAGACTTCGGGGCTGTGCCGCGCCCGGTACCGCTGGGGCCTGTTCAAAGAAGGTGTCGCGGTCGCGTATGATGGCCTGGGGGATGAGTTGGTCGCTCACTGTCGCGACGCCGGCATGCTTGCGGATGGCGGTGCCGATCGCCATCACCTCGACCAGTCCCGCGCCAATTTCGTTGATGAAGATCTTGATCCCGATCACCCCGTCGGCTCTCAGCTCTTCGGCTTCGAGGCGAATGTGGCTGAGGCAGTTTTCGCGGGCATCGTAGACTAATCGGGTGACTTCGTTGATTTCACCCCTGACAAACGAACGGAAGAAGGTCGTGAACCCGCCCGCGAAGCCGAGGGCGTAGACACTGGTGCCGAGCAAAAGACGGAGGGGGGCGTAACCTAACTGGGTGAGGTTCCAGAGCTCTTCCCCGGTCAGCTCCGAGGTATACGGCGTCTTGGGCCGGCCCAGCGCGGGGTTGAACGAGCCGGTGCCGACCATGAGCATCTCGCGGACACCCGGACCGAACGGCAGGATTCGCGTGATGATGTCCACGACCGCATTGCACCCGCGTTCGGCGGCCTCGGCCTCGAGCCGCTCCAGCGCGAGGTGGCGGGTGTGGTTGTACATGTTCGAGAATTCCTTGACCTCGCCTCGCCTCGCCAGGATCTTGAGGCCGCCCGCGATCCCACGGCCAATCCCCAGAGCGTAGGCGACGTTGCCGATAACGAAATGGCGAGGCTCGTAGCCGGCGTCGATCTGGCAGTACAAGTCTTGTCCAGTGCAGGCCGTCGAGAAGAACGAACCCGAGGTCTCACCGCTTTTCACCGAGGATCCGATCGCGATGAACTCCATCAGGTTGCCGAGCTTCCTCAGGTCCGACGTGACGCCGGTCAGCCCCTGGCAAGCCTCGTCCTTTGCTTCCTGTTCGAGCCGGTTGATGGCGGCGTGGCGGCCGTCGACGATAAGCTGAGTGATGCTGCCGATCTCTCCGCCCGAGAGCGTCTTGAGACCGCTGGTTATACCCCGAACGAAGCCGAGCGAGTGGACGCTGTTGCCCACCACAATGTTTCCCGGGCTGTAACCCTTCTGCGCCAGACAATAGATCTCGTTGCCCGAGAGCCCCGTCATCAACATCGTAGTCGACCCCTTTGGTTCGCGTCGGAACAGCGACGCCACGAACAACCCCGCGATGCACCGAGCACCTCGAGCCGGACACCTCATCGCAGTCGGCAGATCGTACGAAAGGTCATTCGTCGCCTGAGTTGCGAGATTATCCGGACGACAGAAGCCGCCCGGTTTCTCGGCGTCCGCGGCAGCCGAGGACGCTGAACGTGGCGCCTTATTCGGGACGGAGTGTTCAGTATTCAGTAATTAAGCATTCACGGTTGCCGATCGCAAGTAACTCTGAGTCCTAGGACGCCTGACGCAGGAGCAGAGCCGGCGTAAGCCTGAATCGACCTCCTACCGCCGACCGCCTACTGAACATCGGATACTCAACACTCTCGCCAACCAGTCGATCTTGAGCTACACGAAATCCACGAACTGATGCTCGGTCCTCCGGAAGTAGCAAATGGCAAACGTGCATGACACGAGTGCGGTCACCGTGGATATCGCCAGGCAAGGGATGTCCCACTGGCCTCCGAGAATGGCCGACCGATAGGCCGGCACGATGCCAAACATGGGATTGAGCGACATGATCCAACGAGTTGTCGGATTGCGGACCATGCTCAACGGGTAAATCACCGGACTCAAGTACAAGACGATCTGCGACATAAACGGCACTAAGTACCGGAAGTCGCGATAGAACACCATGAGACACGAAAACAACAAACCGAAGCTCATCGTGGCGATAAAGGTCAGAGCAACCAGCACTGGAACAAAGACGACCGTCCAGCTCGGCATGATGCCGTAATAAAGCAGAATCACGGCGTAAAGCCCGAAAGAGATGACCAGGTCGACCAGAAACACCGCAATCCCCGCGATCGGAACCATGATCCGAGGAAAATAAACCTTGGACATCAAGTGCTCTTCGAGTGCCAAGCTGGCCGAGGCCTTTGTGAAGCCCTGCGAGAAGAGCGTCATCGGGATCAACCCCGCGAAGACAAACACTGCGTAGGGAAGGTTGCGGCTGACGATTGACGTCACCGCAATGATGAGCCGGTCCTTCTCCTTTCCGGTAAGCTCGTCGGGATGGGGCAAGCGCTTGAGCTGCTGCTTGAGCTCTTCGACTTGCTGGACTTTGTCCGTCAGTTTGTGCTCGTCGGTGTCCACGGCCATCTTGCCATCGGAGTCGAAGACGCGGAGGTGGAGTACGTTATTGATGTCGGTCACGACGATCAGGTTCTTGCCTTCTCGCGGCAAGTCACTTACGTCCTTCACCGAGTCCATCAATCTGAGATCACGCCCGTAGGGAACGTCAGCCGTGGGAATCTTGGCGATCTGGCCAAAAACCAAGGTAAACAGGACCATCATCGTGACGGGTTGGATGATCGCCCATGCGCTCCCGAGCACGGTCTGCTTATATCGAACAGACACGTCGCGAAGCACCAAGAATCCAAGCAGTTCCCGGTACGCGTACAATTCCTTCCAGTCGACTCTGATCCACCCTGATCGGGGATAGATCACTCGGTCTGGGACATCATCAGAGGCATCGTGGGAGGGCATCGCGAAATCGGCTGTCGAGTGGGAGAGGGAATGGTGGGGCCGCGTCAGCAGCGAGTCGTCCGTCTCAATCATAAGTCATATCCGGTGGTTTCGACCGAATCCATGTTGTGTTCGTCAGCGGAGTTCGTCCTCGCCCGCGTTCGATGGACCAGTCTTCTTCGGTGTCGAGACTTGTCCACCGATCATGCGGCGAAAGCAACTTCGCTGGCACATCGAGCATCGCTCGCGCCGGCGAGTGACAGACTCGGCTTCGCTACGCCAAATCGGTTTTTCCGGGAGCGAGGGGTACGCCACTTTGTAAGTAAAGCTCACGATCCGTTTTTGTCACAATCCAATGAAAAGCCTTTAGCAAATCCCGGCGATTGGATTGTCGCATCTCAGCACAGTCCTCCACAAGTGCAGGCAGGACTTGATTGCAATCAATCGCGCCAAGCACTGTCGAATGGTCACTGGTTCAGTGTCTTGGCGACCCCGACCGCAATCTGGATCGAGCTCCGGCCGGCCGCAATCCCAGAAGGAATCGCGGCCGGCCGGTTGTGATCGAGGAACTTCAGCGTCGGAGGCCATTTTATTGAGGCGACTTACAGGACGCGATCCGACGTGAACGCTTACCAAAAAACCCCCCTGCGACAACTCCAACGAACGTCTCGGCTCTAGCCGTTTGTTGAATCCTCGCTTGTCAATGGCCCTGGCGTATACGTGACGGTTGAGGTGCCGTTTACAACCGCCGGGGTATCCTGGGCTAGAGCACCCAACACGGACTGCTGGCTACTCGGCGTCGAACTGGACGACGAACCAGCGGCGGTCGTGGTCGTGGAGGGGGTCGAGGTCGCCGCAGACGCGGCGGGAGCGGCGGTCCCGGAAGTCGCCGTGGTCGCGGCGGTTGGCGCGACGTTGGTCGACGCGGCTGTACTCGACGTCGTTGACGTCGTGCTGGCCGACGTCATCGACGGGCTGACCGACAGCCAGTTCACTGTGATATTGCTCCCATCGACCATCGCGGACTTGGAAGCCGCGACGGTCGTATTCTGTGACGATGGGCTCGGACACGGTAAGCGTCGGATCAAACAACGTGTAGAGCGGGAAATAGGTTCCCGGGGGTAGTCCTCGTCCGACTTTGAACCGGGATGGCGAGATACTACGATACTTCTGCACCGCCGACGCGGGCACCCATTCAAACTTCGGCAAGATACGCTGCAAGGCGACGAAATTACGTTGAGCGGTGGGATCGACCAAGAAACCGTTGGCCGACGCCCGCTGTCGATCGGTGATCGCGTAGGCGTCCGGCGGCGGCAGCAGGATTCGCGACAACATCCTGAACTGGCTGATCGAGATCGAGCCGGTGAGCTCACCAGACGCGGCGTAGTTGAAGAAGTTGAACCGGCGCTGTTCGGCGGCCGGATCGTCCGGGTTCTCGTTGAAGACCTCGTTGTTCAGGCCTGGTTCGACCGCACTGTATGTCGCGGTGCCTCCCAGGAGGGCCGCCATGGACCCGGCCTCCGGCAGTCCCATGGAAGCTGCGTTGTTCACGAAGTTCTGGAGCTCTTGGGCTGTGATCAGTCCGTCGTGATTCGCATCCATGATCTGGAAGTCGTGGTGAGCCAAGAGGTAGCGAATCGCTTCGGTCCCTTCAATCGCGGCTACGGCGTTGGCGACGTTAACGGTCGCGTAAGAGCGGTACGCGGTGCTACCCGGCAGGTTGGGCGGAGTGGACGTGCTGCCGGAGTCGTTGGTGTCGGCAGAAGGCACGGCCGTCCATGCCAGAATCGCGTTGATGCCGCTCGGGTTGTTCCAGGCCGAGAGGTTCTCGAAGGCGTGTTTGCCAAAGTTCAAGCTATCCACACCGACCGGCGTCGTCAGATAGGCGTCGGCGGTGTAGCCGTTGGATGTGGAAAGGTTGGTCCAGTAGGTCAGCGCCGAGGAAATCAATGCGAAGGAACCGGTCACGATGGCCGCCGCCATCGATGTGCCGACCTGGGTGAACGTGTTGTGGTCTAGCGGGTCGCCATCGGTCGCGGTCGTCGTGCTTGTGTTCGTGGCGAAGGTACGCCGGAAGGTCGGGACGTTAACCGCCGGAGCCGAGAAGTCGGTGGTGTCACTACGGTTGGCCGCGGCGAGGATTCGATTGGCGTACTGCAGGATACTCCCGCCCAAGAGTAAGTTCGCATTGGCGTTATATGTGCCGGTCGTAGTGGTGGTGCCTGTGCCGCCCGTCCCGCCCGTGCCGCCGGTTGCCAAGAGAGCCGGTTCCTCCGAGCTGCAGCGCGCTGCCAAACAGCAGGACGGGGCCGAGCGGGTTTGGAACAATCCCGTCTATCCGATCCGTCGGCGGTGAGCCGGGAGTCTGGTCGTACGGGTACGAAATGACCCCGGTCACCGAGATGACCTCGTTCAGCACGGCCGGCAGTGACATGCCATTCACATCACCGTCGGACTTGTTGGTGGCGTTGTTCACACCCTCCACGCTCGGACTGACACTCGACGTGCTACCGCCACCACCCCCACCGGTCCCACCACCAGTCCCGCCGGTCCCGCCAGTGCCGCCAGTGCCGGTCGTCGCACTGGGTGCGGTCGCTCCCAACGGTGCGCCAAACTGGCCGGCGGCGGCGATCGGCGCGATTCCCTCCTTGAGGAACTTGTGGTACAGGTTCTTGAGAGCAATCACGACTTGGGGGAACTGTTTGTAAGCAGCAACTTCGGTCTGGAACGTATTGGTCGTGCCGAAGGCGAACGACGCCGCGACGAGCCGGTCGACTTTTCCGGGACGGACGGGGTCGTTCACGAATGGGTGTGTCACGACATAATTCAGTCCGTTATAGAGCATGTCGGACGTGGTCAATGCGTTCGAGGTCTGCGAGAGACCGCGTCGTGCCGCCGGTGCCGCCAGTGCCACCGCCGGTGCCGCCACCGGTGCCGCCGCCACCACCGGTGGTGCCACCCGTACTCAATGAGGAGAGGCCGACATACGGGACGAAAATGTCGATCGGAACAATGGTCGCCTGCGGGACGAACTGGGCGATCACACCGGCCACGGGAGTTCCGTGACCATCGATTGTATCGGACAAGACAGTATTGACCGTGCCGGCGCCACCGGCCCCGCCAGCTCCGCCGGTCCCCCGTTCCGCCCGTTCCGCCGGCCGCGGTGGAGATCGAAGTGGAAGCGAGGTCCATATTGCCGAGCCCGCCGGTGAATATGTCCGTCCCCGGTGCGACCCGGCCTCGGAATGGAGGCGACAAGGCGTCGACGCCGGTGTCAACCACCGCCACGGCACTGCCTTCTCCGTCGTAGGGTACACCGAGTGTCCGCAGGTCATTCAAACCAACCAGCGTTCCGCTCGTCGAGTCGGCCAGGTCGGCGGTCGTTTTGAACTGCCAGATGCCCTCGATCATCGGAGGCGAACATGGTCGTCCCATCCGCCGAGAAGCTGATGGTCAGTGAGGAGTTGATGAAGCTGGTGTAGTCCTCCGCATCCGAGGTGTCGAATCCGTAGGCGAACGTTTCGAGCACACCATCAGGCAGGATTCGAAGAATTCGGCCGCCGAGGGCGCTGGCGTTGCCCCCGGACAGGACCGCGATCACATCGCCCGCGGAGTCCGTGGTCAGACCGAGGACGCCCGAACCGTTGATTGGAAGCTGTATGGCCGTTGTGGGAAGCGGGGCCAGCGGTGTCACTGTGACGTACAGGCCCGAAGCCAGGTCGCTCACGAACAGGCTGCCGCCGTCCGAAGTGGGATTGGACGTCGTGGCAACGGTAAAGGTCGTGGAACCGGTGACGGTTGACGTCGTGGGGGTGCTCGCCGACGTCAACGAAATACTTTGCGAGAAGTAGCCGTACTGGTCAAAGGCGATGCTTTCAAAGCGGCGGAAATCCGTGGAGACGGCTCCGAGGGTGTCGTACGAGCCCGTCGCCGCGTTCTGGGGCACCGGGGCGATGCTGTTGCCGATGAGCAACTCCCCTTCGCTCCCCTGCACGCCGCTGAAGCCCGGCTTCGCGGGAATCCCACCGCCAGACGGCGTACCGAAATCGGTGAAGGCCGAGAAAATCTGGTTGTCGTAGTCGATATTCGAGGCAGTCAAGCCGACGATCGGCCCAGTATGCACCTCGGCCGATGCGAGCGTGCCGACGTTCGTCGGGACGGTCGACACCACCGGCGTACCCAGAAGCGTTTCCGAGACGCCCGTGGGCAAGGTGCCATTGCTGATGACTTGACCGGGCGAATAACTCGTCGACTGGAAATAGAGAGCGGCAAAGGTGCCCGAAGTCGAGCTCTCCCCGTTTCCGGCGATCAAGCCGCTCAAGAACGCCTGGTCCTGCACCGGGGGAATCAAAATCGCAGTCGGCTTGATATTGAAGTTCGACGAGGAAAGCCCGTCGGTCATTTGCACGAACACACCCATCAGCGTGCCGTTGGGCGCGATCTCGAAGATGATATTTTTGTTCGGATCCAAGCGGTCGCTGCTGCTGACGAACATCGCCGGAGTGCCGCTGAAAGTTCCTTCGGAATCGAAGGTGATGCTGTACCAATTGACCAGTCCGCTGCCATCTTGAGGTTTGCCGGCGGAGGTCAGCCCGTTGGCGGCAGGCGTCGATGGGGTCGCATTCGTCGGATCAGTCTGGTCGAGCACTGTGTTGAGGTCGAAGAAGACGCTCGTCTTGCCGGTCGCGGTATCGACGCGGTAAATCACACCCGGACGGTTGATCGCGCCATCGGCCGCGTTATCGCCCGCACCGCGGGAGATCGCGTACACATCATTGCCGAAAACTCCGCCGGGCCCGGCTGCTATCGTGACGATATCCCCACCGAACGATGAGATCGGGGTCAATTCCGACACTGAAGTGATCGGCGCGGCCGTGTCCAGAGCGGTTGCGGCCGTGTTCGGCTCGACCGTGATGATTCCCTGGTCTGCGTTCGTCGGCGTCGTGGCGGGCGTAAACGGCGCTGTAAGCGGATACGTCGCGACCACCGGTGCCAGTAGGCAACGCGCCTCCAACGGAACCGGTCGATCAAACTTCGTATCGCGACGACGACGACGCTGTTCTGGGCCGCGCACCCGCGGTCGGGATGGCTGAGACATTCCATTATCTCCTAACGCTTGACTCGTCCGTCCTGGACCGAGGCCGAGATTCCCGTCAACTTACAATATCGGCGCTCATCAGCGCACGAAGATAAGTCGAAACACTCGGCAACATCGTTCAATTCGTTACAACTCGCAGGCGCGGATTGCCTGGTCATGCTCTCAAAATCGGTTAATAGCGGCGGCAACGATCAGCCAAAGAATCCATGGACACGGAAATGGTAATTTAGACACCCGTCGAACAACGACGGAAACACCCGCCTCCGCACACAAAGAACCGCCGATTCACGTTCGGGTGTGTTTCGTCAGATAAGCCTGATAGACAAAGACATCCGCTGTTTGAAGCCGAGAGTAGCCCGCCTCTTACACGTTGGCGCCGGGCAAAGATTTGCACGGTCTTGTTCGCAACGAGGCGAGGGGTTGGTTGCCAAAAGAATCAGGTTGACAACCAAGCCCTGCCACGTCCAATCGCGGAAAAGTGCGTGAAACGTCGCGTTGAGCTGGTAATCTGGGAAGCTAGGGCTAGATGCGAATTGCAGTTGTGCTCACGGCGATCGACCTAGGCCTGGCCAGGAGCTGATGACAACTAGACGTTGACCCACTCCTCACGACTTTTGGCGACCGTCGACGCTTGTTGCGTTCCCAGAAAGTGTTTGATGAGCGGGTCTCCAGGGCGCGAACTGTCGCCCTCCGAGACCCGCGCCAAACGAGGGATGCCTTTCCTTAATTATCAAGTGGAACGCCGGCGAACTCTGAATCCATGCAAACCCCGGTCTTCAACAACGAATCCGCGACCGGGAGAACGCGGTGCCCAAAAGAATGTGGCAACCCGAAACCTCCCAGCACGAACACTGCGTTTTGTTCAAGACACGCCAGTTGCCGATCTGGTCGGGGACGATTGGTGGACGGGATTCCTCGCGGTCTGCGTCTGAATCCCTCCGGTCCCGAACGTGATCGAAGACTGATGGGTTCCCGCGTCGCCGATGGAAAAGGTGTACGTGCCCGGCAGGGCTGCCGCAGTGTCGCCGCTGGGGAATTGGACCGTGCCGAAATAGCCGTTGGCCACATTGCTGTATGGAATGTACGCCGTGACGGTGAAGTTGTAGGGTGTTCCAACTTGGGTGGTGCTCGCGACAATCGCATCGCTGCCAACATGCCCGCGGTGGTGGCCTGTGACCCGAATGTTCGTTTCTTGGCCGCTGATGCTCGAGTCGGCGGTGTCCGTCGCCGCGATCCACTGAAGGCCCGGGGTCTCTAGCGTCGCGGAGAAGGTGTGCGTACCCGCGTCGCTGGACGTGAAGGTGTAGTTAGCCGGCAGCAATGCTTCGGGGTCGCTGCTGGAAAACGCGACCGTGCCGGTATATCCAGTGGCTACGTTTCCATAAATATCACGGGCCGTCACCGCGAAGTTGTATGCCACGCCCGCGGTCGCGGTGGTGGGAAAGCCCGAGACCGTCAAGAACTGGGCCGTGGAGGGCTGGACGCTGATGTTCGATTCCGTGCCAGTGATGGTCGATGTCGTGGTGTCAGTCGCCGTCAGGTTTTGGGTGCCGGCCGTCACCAAGGTCGCCGAAAAAGTCATTGTCCCCGCGTCAGCAGCCGTAAACGTATAATTCGTCGGAAGCGACGCATTGGGATCGCTGCTGGAAAATGCGACCGTGCCGACGTAGCCGGTGTCGATCGTGCCGTTAGGACCAAAGGCGGTAACCGTGAAGTTGCATGCCACGCCCGCGGTCACCGTGGTGGGAAAGCCCGAGACCGTGAAGGACAGGGCCGTGGAGGGCTGGACGCTGATGTTCGATTCGGTACCGGTGATGGTCGATGTCGTGGTGTCAGTCGCCGTCAGGCTCTGGGTGCCGGCCGTCACCAAGGTGGCCGAAAAGGTCATTGTCCCCGCATCGGCAGCCGTGAACGTATAATTCGCCGGCAGCGACGCATCGGGATCGCTGCTGGAAAACGCGACCGTACCGATATATCCGGTGGCGACGTTTCCATAAGCATCATGGGCAGTCACCGTGAAGTTGTACGCCACGCCCGGGGTCGCTGTGGTGGGAAAACCCGAGACCGTGAAGGACTGGGCCGTGGAGGGCTGGACGCTGATGTTCGATTCGGTACCGGTGATGGTCGATGTCGTGGTGTCAGTCGCCGCCAAGTTCTGGGTGCCGGCCGTCACCAAGGTGGCCGAAAAGGTCATTGTCCCCGCGTCGGCAGCCGTGAACGTATAATTCGCCGGCAGCGAAGCTTTGAGATCGCTGCTGGAAAACGCGACCTTGCCGGTATATCCGGTCGCGACGTTTCCATAAGCATCATGGGCAGTCACAGTGAAGTTGTTTGCCACGCCCGCGGTCGCCGTGGTGGGAAAGCCCGAGACCGTCAAGGACTGGGCCGTGGAGGGCTGGACGCTGATGTTCGATTCGGTACCGGTGATGGTCGATGTCGTGGTGTCAGTCGCCGTCAGTTTTTGCGTTCCGGCCGTCACCAAGGTCGCCGAAAAGGTCATTGTCCCCGCGTCGGCAGCCGTGAACGTATAATTCGCCGGCAGCGAAGCTTTGGGATCGCTGCTGGAAAACGCGACCTTGCCGGTATATCCGGTCGCGACGTTTCCATAAGCATCATGGGCAGTCACCGTGAAGTTGTTTGCCACGCCCGCGGTCGCCGTGGTGGGAAAACCCGAGACCGTCAAGGACTGGGCCGTGGAGGGCTGGACGCTGATGTTCGATTCCGTGCCAGTGATGGTCGATGTCGTGGTGTCAGTCGCCGTCAGGTTTTGGGTGCCGGCCGTCACCAAGGTGGCCGAAAAGGTCATTGTCCCCGCGTCGGCAGCCGTGAACGTATAATTCGCCGGCAGCGACGCTTTGGGATCGCTGCTGGAAAAATGGACCGTGCCGACGTAGCCGGTGTCGATCTTGCCGTTAGGACCAAAGGCGGTAACCGTGAAGTTGTACGCCGCGCCCGCGGTCGCGGTGGTGGGAAAGCCCGAGACCGTGAAGAACTGGGCCGTGGAGGCCTGGACGGTGATGTTCGATTCGGTACCGGTGATTGTCGGTGTCGTGGTGTCAGTCGCCGTCAGGTTTTGGGTGCCGGGCGTCACCAAAGTGGCCGAGAACGTCTTTGTCCCCGCGTTGGCGGCCGTGAACGTATAATTCACCGGCAGCAAAGCATCGGGATCGCTGCTGGAAAAATGGACCGTGCCAAGGTAGCCGGTGGCGATGTTGTGGTAAGGATCGAAGGCGGTAACCGTGAAGTCATGCGCCACGCCCGCGGTCACGGTGGTGGGAAATCCACTGACCGTAAACGACGTGGCCGCGGCGGGCTCGATTATAATGCCGGATTCCGTGCCGGTAACGCTCGGTTTGTTAGTGTCTGTCGCTGTGATCGACTGAACGCCGGCCGTCTTGAGAGTCACATAAAAACTGGCAAGTCCCAAGTTGCCGCTCTTGAAGGTTTGGTTGCTTGGCAGTGTAGCCTGGGGATCGCTGCTGGAGATCTTGACTGTGCCGGTGTAGCCGGTGGCGATATTGCCATAAGCATCGAGCGCATACACACTCATGTCCTGGGAAACACCCGCGATGGCTTGATTGGGATACCCGATAACCGCCAGCGAGGCGGCCGCGGCGGGGCGGACCGAAATCCCCCAATCAAGATTGTATAATCCATCGGTCGCGTCAGTGACGTTGATCGTTTGCGATCCCACGGTCTTGAACACGAGTGAGAATGTGTGCGTGCCGTCGTCGGCAGCCGTGAACGTGTAACTGGCCGGTAGCGACGCATTGGGATCACTACTGGAGAACTGGACTGTCCCGGTGTATGCTGTGTCGACTTTTCCATTAATGAGGGCTTTGACCGTGAAACTATTCGTCGCGCCCGCCGTGACGGTGGTCGCAGAGTCGGAGACGGCCAGGGAAAGCCCTTGCGCATTGATGAAGGCGAGCAACGCGGAGTACTTGGGCGTCAAGCTCTGTGGTTCGCCGGTGTAATTCATGGTTCCCCACTCTCCATAGGTGGACGTCGGATACACCAAGTCCGTAAAGTTGAATCCGGCGACGCCCGCGGCCTGGAGATCCTCGAAGTATGTCAACATCACGGAGTACATACCCGAGTCGGTTTGAGCGGCGACGTAAGCCTTCCACCAGGGCGCCGACGATGAGGCGGTCAGATCCAAGCCCGACTCATACATGATCACGGGGATCTTTTGGTTCAAAGTCTTGGACCAGGTCGACACCATATTCATAAAGCTTGTTAACTGCGATTTCAGAGGAGTGAGCGCGGCCAACGAGGCCTTTTCGATCTTCTGAACGGTTGTCTTGGCATTAAATGAGCTGGTATTTGGACCGAAATAAGGCGCGCCTGCCACAACGTCGAACCCATGGTCCGGGTCGGACGGACTACTGAGTTCGACCAGTTCAGTGATCTCCTGATTGAATTTCGAGGGCACGACGAATTGATTCGCCACCACACGCAGGACGCGATCGGTCTGACCAGCAAAGACGTTGCGCCAGACATTCCAGGTGTTGGTGGCAAGTACCGCGTCTGCTTGAAAAAAAGTGAGCTTGTTTGCTACTGCATAGTTATTTACATACTTATATTCATTGGAATAACCTGTGTTCCAAACCTCGTTGCCGTACTCGACGTAAACTTTCAGGTTGGAGTCGAGGTTTTGCTCGACATATTGGGCGAAATTCGTGATGAAGCTGCTGTCGGCCCCGACAGGCATATTGACCCACATGTTCTCCTGAAGAACATTCGCAAGGTCGACGAGGTACTCAACGTTGACACCGGTTGACGTGGCTTGGGTAAAATAAGTCGCTGGCGTGTAATTGGCCCAGGTCAACCCGACATTCTGAGTCGGACTGTTTAGACCCATCAGTTGCATCATTCGAACTTGCTGCAGTGGTTCAAACTCGCTCAGGAATGCAGGATTGAATGGCTCGCTGAGATAGGAGTTCTGGAATCCCGGCATGACGAGGCGAATGTTCCTCACATAGTCGGAAGCGTTTGAACTCTCAATGACAATAACGATCCCGTTGTTGTTTGTTGAATTGATGTAGACATTGGATGGCGAGCCCGAACCGCCAGCCTGGCTGAAGACTTGAGCGGGCTGGTTGCCGTTGATAATTTCGACGGTCCCATCGCCGTCAAATGTCAAGGTGTAAACTCCGATCGGGTAAATGCCACCGTTGTGAGTGAAGACGAACGTATCCAGCGCATAGCCCTGCGAGGGTAGGTTGCCCAGACCGATCGGATAACCATTCGAATCCATGGCTGGCTCTGGAACTCCGGAGATGCTCCAAGGCCAGGTAGGGCTGGCGGCCTTCACGACGTCCCATCCGTCATCGGCCATTTTCATCACATCCTTAAACATAGATGTGGTACTGTAATAAGTGAGCCCGTCCACACCAGCACCGATCGGCATCGATCCGGGTGTCGCGGCCAGCAACTCCCGGCTCTCCAACGACTCGAGGCGAAGAGCACGACGATGGCTTCCTCCACGCCTAGCAGTTCCCTTGAAGACGCGAGAGATGATGCTCAGGCTGCGGCACGCGCTCCGATTCATGGGTCGCCTCATGATGTAAATGGTTACGAGTCCGCGGTCGGCGCACGAGCCGATCGCGCAGCACAAAAAGCGTTAGCTCGGTTTGGTTGCGGTCACAATAGGTAATGACTGTCGGGCTCGTCGAAGAGTCCGCACGGGTCAACTTCGCGTGCGGGCCGCTACAGGGCAGATGGTCGCTGGAATACTCCTATGCAGCTCTGTTTAATCCTTTTGCCGTCAAGTGATTGTCCCTGAAGGAGGTGTCATGCCAGCGCCAGTACGATATCGCTGATCGAGCACGACAAGACGACCATCAGGAGAGAATCCGGCAGGAGCAACACCGCGGGCCACGAACTCGTTCGGAATACGTCAATCGTAACCAGACAGCGAGGCAGACCTTGTCCTCGCGACGCTGACGAACGTCGTCGTCGATCGAGATTTCGGCGATCATCTCATCAACGCGAAGTTGGTCCAGAAATCGCTCATCGCTCATACATCAAGACCAACAAACCCTTTATTAACACAAGTTGACCAGAAATAGCAATAACTTCGTTTTAGAAAATTTTACGGTTATATCATGATTTATTAGAGTCATGTCTCATAGCAGCTTAACAATTATGCATGATTGGAGTGGATTGTCATAGCTCAACTCGCATCTGGCAGGCAAGACCTTGGTTCCCACGTTGATAATCGGACGGTGCACAATCATGCATGGCGTTGGTGAACATCGAAACAAGTGATCGCTTTCGAAAACTCTGGCACGGTGCGGAGGGCCGGTCGAAGACAGTCGGTTACAGACGATTCCTTTCCAACAAACGCCAATGAAGGATGCGGTTCAGGATCGGCTCGTCACCCAAACGTTACGACTTGACTATCACAACTTTGGAACAGTCATTTGCCCGTGCCGAATGCGCGGCATGGAACCCACTTCAAATATTCACAAACGCCTTCTATGGATGCAGCCTCCAACGTTGTTCTCCGCGGCAAGATCAGGCGGTTCGGGCCAACTTCGAGCCGGATCGCGAGACTCGACGCAGGGACCGAGTCGCATGCTTCGCACGACCCGGCCAACAAACTGTTTTCGATGAATACTCTGCGCATCTCGCCAACGTCTAAGAGCGGATCTCCGCAAGAGGATTCGGAATTATGTCGGCCTTCGCGACACGTTAGCTTGAAAACCGGAGACAAAACCCTCTCGTTATCCGGTCATCATAACATTCACTTTACCAAGACCGCACAAGATGATCGTCCTCGAGATCAGCGCACAGTAGCGTGTAGATACCCTAATATAATAAGGATCATGTTTGTGAAGGCGCCAAAGTTGGCGACGTTCGTCGTAGATGGGTCTGAATCGCAGTTCACCTTGACGGGTCCAAGCATGACGGCGCCCGGATCACCATTTCCGTGCCGGGCTGAATGGCGACCGGCGGCGCCCAAGTCCCAGTTGGAATCGTCGCATGGTGGATCGGCAATGGCGAATGGCACTTGCTTCAGGATCTATCGCGGGGAGCAATGTCCCTTGACGACGGTCTGACGTCGCTTGAGAAATCCATTGGGAAGCGACCGTGTTGCGGCGGGGGACTAGTCAGGCGGGCTCGGACGGCCGGGGGGCGCATTCCCCCCAGCCCCCGTATTTCTGTCCCGCAGTTTGAATCTTGGCGTACAATACGCTGCAATCGGCGTTGTCTGCCCTTAATGGAGCCAGTCTGTTCGTCCATTCATTGCTTCAGCGAATGGAAACGGTGAACGTGTTCAAGCGGTTCTTCGGCGGCTGGCGACACGAGCCGGTGCGCCTGGATTTGGCCCCGAGCCCGGCAGGGGCGGCCGCGTGGACACCATTGCGCCGCCCTCGCTGATGGACGACTTCGACCGCCGCCTCAGGCACCAACAACGCCTGGCCCTCTACGAAGACGGAGTGGCGTACCGAGAGGAGTCGGAGGATTAGTTCATTTTGAGCAGAATCTTTCCTTGCCGCGCGATAGTCGCGGCGTGCTGGGCGGCATCCTTGATCTCGTCAAGCGGGTAAGTCCTTCCGATTTCCGATCGAAGCACGCCCAGGCGGATCAGCGCCGCGATTTCACGGAACAGTAGCAGAGCTTTGGGAATCGAGCGCTCTCGCATCCAGTGACCGAGCCAGAACCCTTCGATCAATCGTGGGCCCGAAATCACCAGCCTCGGGTCGACCGGGATCGGCTCGCCAGACAAGGTGCCATAGAGCAGGAGGCGACCGCCCGGTCCCAAGGATCGGAAAACCTCGGCACCCGTCTCGCCACCGACAGGATCGATGGCGTACAGGACACCCTGGCCATCAGTCAATCGGCGCACTTGCTCGTCGATCGGTCCATCGCTTGAGGAGATCACCGCATCGCCACCTAACTCTTTAAGCTCGTCAATGGCTTCGCGACGCCGGACGACGTTGAGCGTTTTGAAACCGTCGTGCCGGCCAAGTTTAATGATCATGCGGCCGAGCGTCGACCCCGCCGCCGATTGGAGCAGCCAAGCACCCTTGGGAACAGCCAGGACATGCCGTGTCATGGCGATCACGCTGGCCGGATTGACGAAAAAGGTCGCTGCCTGGTCGTCGGGGATGTCGTCCGGGACCGGCCGAGCTTGCCGCGCGGGAATGACGACGAGCTCGGCCCAATTGCCTCCCTGTTGGTTGATGACAACGACGCGCTTGCCCTTCACGAACCGGCCCAGCAAGCCCGGCCCGACCTCATCAACGATCCCGACCCCTTCGAAGCCCGGGGTCGCCGGCAAACTGGGAAGGACACCGTAACGACCCTCGACGACCATCAAGTCGGACGGATTGATCGGACTGGCAATCATCCGAACGCGGACTTCGTTGCGGCCAGGCTTGGGATCGGGGCCGTCCCGGACGCAGAGCACCTCGGGCGGCTTCCCGAAGGTATCGAACACAGCGGCTTTCATTCGGGCATCCTCAGTAAGATCGAAAACCGTTCGGATCGACTCGCCGGCAGAGAACTCGCCAGGCACGGCGAGCAAACCCTTGGGAACGGACATTAAGGCGGTTATCTTACGACCTGATAAAGCAGTCGTCACGACCACACTCGAAACGAGCAGCGGTCGCTTATGCTCCCGAGGAACTGATCGAGGACTATTCGGTTTATGGCTACCGAGCTAATCGTCTCGACCGGCTGGCTGGCAAAACACCTGAACGAACCCGGCGTTCGGGTTGTCGATATCCGGGGATACGTGGTGACCAAACCGATTGAGCCGGGTGTCGAGCAAGCCGAGTATCGGGGAGCCCGCGAAGAATACCTGGCCGCTCACATCCCCGGCGCTGTCTTCATCGACTGGACTTTCGACATCGTCGACCTTGCCGACTCAGTGCCGGCCCAGATCGCGTCGCCAGAAGTATTTGCCGATACGATGGAGTGTCTTGGGATCGGCGACAACACTCACGTGATCGCCGTCGATCACATGGGTGGCCAATTCGCCACTCGAATGTGGTGGGCACTCAGCTACTACGGTCACGACGCTGTCAGCGTGCTTGATGGCGGATGGAATGCCTGGCTCGGACAGGGACAGCCCGTCGAATCCGGGAACGTGTCGGTCGAGCGCGCTCATTTCACAGCTCGACCGCGGCCCGAGCTGCGCGTGACCGCCGAGCAGGTTGCCGATTTTCTCGGCCGCTCCGATCGAGATTGGCAGCTCATCGACGCCCGCGACCCGGGACAGTTCACCGGCGTGCGTCGCCGAGGTCCGCGAGGCGGGCATATTCCGGGGGCGATCAACGTGCCGCGCGAATTGTTCTTCTCGCCTCAAGGTGGGTTTCTCCCGGTGGAGGAAGTTCGTCGCCGCATCCAAGAACATGGACTGCGCCCTGACCGGCCGACCGTCGCCTACTGCAACGGCGGCGTCGCGGCCACGGTCGTGCTGTTCAACCTGGCGCGGTTGGGTTACACGGATCTGGCCAATTACGATGGCTCCTGGAACGAGTGGGGGTGTCGGCCCGATCTGCCGGTCGAGCCCTGATGATCCGATTCCACCGCCAACCTTCCAGCCACGGTTGCTTCCTTCGCTATTCTATTCTATAAGGATGGAGAACCTCGTTGATTCGCGTTGAGGATTTTCACAAAACGTATCGAGAGACGGTCGCAGTCGCCGGCCTGAGCTTCCACGTCCCCGCCGGTGTGATCCTGGGACTGGTCGGGCCGAACGGCGCGGGTAAGACGACGACGATGCGCGCTCTCGCCGGTATCATCCGGCCGACCCGAGGCACACTGAGGATCGCCGGTCACGACGTCGTGAACGCTCCGCTGTCCGCCAAGCGCGAGCTGGCCTACATTCCGGATGACCCCAAACTGTTCGAGGCCCTGACCGTCTGGGAACACCTGGAATTCATCGCGTCGGCTTATCGCGTATCCGACTTCACTCCCAAGGCGGAAGCCCTGTTGCAACAGTTCGAGCTGGTAGAGAAACGCCGCACGATGGCGCAGGAACTCTCGCGCGGGATGCGGCAAAAGGTCGCGATTTGCTGCGCCTATTTGCACGATCCCAAGGCCATCTTATTCGACGAGCCCCTGACTGGTCTTGACCCCTACGCCATTCGCGCCCTCAAAGCATCGATCGCCCAGCGCGCCGCCGACGGTGCCGGCATCTTGATCAGCTCGCACCTGCTGGTTCTGGTTGAGGATCTGTGCACTCACTTGCTGATCCTGCACAAAGGGCAGAGGTTGTTCTACGGGTCGCTCGACGAAGCCCGCTCGCACTACGCCGACTTACAGGGTGCGGCATCACTCGAAGACGTGTTTTTCCGCGCGACCGAACCACGAGGGTAAGACCCTTGATGCATCCGGCCCTCTTCAAGTTGATCGCACTTTCGACCAAATCGATGTTGCGCCGAACATTTCGCGGCGCCAAGACAGTTCGGGGCGCGTTCTTGCTGCTGTTCACGATCGGCATCCTCGTGCTGTCTCTGGCGCCCTCGGTTGTCACAGCCGTGACGTTGCGGAGGCTGGAGGACAAACCGAACTTCAGCGGCATGGCCGAGCCGTACTTGCCATGGGTCATCATGGTTTTTTGTCTGCTTTTCGCCTTCACCTCAGGGGGTGAAATGGCGTTCTCCTTCACTCCGGCCGAAGTCGATTTCCTCTTTACCGCGCCGTTCGACCGCCGCGAGCTTTTGATCTACAAACTGTCGAAGACAATCTTGGGCCTCGTGTTCACGGCCCTTCTCCTTTCGATTTCGTTTCTACCCGTCCTCAACTCATGGCTTTCGGCGTTCGTGGGTCTCATGTTGACGTTGGCGCTGGTGCAAGAAGTTACCTTGATGACGGGGATGGTGGCTCAGATCGTGGCTGAACACGCCTACAACCGAATGCGCAAACTGATCCTGGCCGGGCTTGCCGCGACAGCGGCCGCGGGTCTGGCGCAGACCTATCGGCAAGCCCAGGCGCACAGCGTTTCCGAGCTGGTTCATGGCTTCGCGCAATACGTGGCCGGCGATGGTGGTCTTGGCGCCCTTCAAGGTATTCAGCAACGTGATCCTGGCCGACGAGCTCTTCCCCGACCTGGTGTGTTGGGGCGCCGCGGCCGCGGCCATCGACCTGGGATTGCTGGTCCTCATCCTCAAGCTCGACGCCGACTATCTCGAGTCGGCGGCCGCGATCAGTCAGAAGATCTACGAACAATTGCGGCGGACCAAGCAAGGGGGCGGGATCGCCGTGCCGGCATCCCAGGCGAGCCTGAAGTTCCGTGTGCCGAGACTGCCCTGGTGGGGAGGTGCCGGCCCTTTGGCCTGGCGGCAGATCCTCACGGCCGTTCGCACGTCGCAGTACGCGATCATCATGTCCCTGTTCGTCGGCGTCGGGCTGCTCATCATTGCGTCCTCCGTACCCAAAGGCGGCCCAGGGGCCGAATTGGTCACGCCGTCTTTTGGCATTGGTCTTTTGGTCTATCTGTCGTTCATCTTCGCCATGCAGCTCCCCTGGGCATTTCGAGGCGACATCGACCACATGGACTGTTTGAAGTCGCTCCCCGTGTCGCCTTTGGCTCTTGTGGCCGGAGAATTGGCGGGTGGGGTCGCGCTGCTGTGGACGATCCAGCTCCTACTGCTGGCGATCATGCTCGCCACCGGATCCAGTCCTTTATTAACGTCGGCCACAGCGGCATTCCTGCTGCCCTTCGACCTGCTGATGCTCACGGCGAGCAACCTGCTGTTCCTGATTTACCCAGTGCGGATGATGCCGGGGACGTCAGCGGATCTTCAATTTGTCGGTCGCATGATGTTGTTCATGCTGCTGCAAATGCTCATTTTGGTCCCCAGCTTGGGCATTCCCGCGGGCTTTGGGCTGATCGCCTTTTGGATCAGCGACTTCTCTTGGCCTGTGTTCGCCGTCACCACTTGGTTGGTGCTCGTGGCCGAATTACTACCATTGTTGATGCTACTTGCCTGGACGTTCATCCGGTTCGATCCCAGTACTCAAACGCCGGCTTGAGGATCAAAAACCCCGTGGGAAGAGGCAAAAACAGCCGTTCGAAGTCAACGGGCACTTGTCGACACGCGAAAAGCAACGTACTTTAGTCGTTTGATCGATCGTGCGATCAAGGCCTCAGTCCGCGGATAGCACGAGCACAGTCTGGGCGCGGAACGGGTCCAGCGGATTGAAACAACTGAGACTGGAGAAACGCACAATGCCAGAAGACGAACGCAAAAAACCCGGCGGGCCGGCCAGTCCGAGCCGGCGCGACTTTTTGCGCGGTTCGGGCGTGGCGGCGGCCACGGCCGTACTCACCGGCCAGGCCACAACGGCGCTCGACGAGGCAAAGGCCGCCCAAAGCGAGCCCAAAGTCCTCTCTGGAACGGTCGAGGTCACACTCAAGATCAATGGTTCGAATCGCTCGTGCGCGATCGAGCCCCGGAGCACGCTGCTCGACACGATGCGGCACCGGCTGGACGTTACCGGCCCCAAGCGGGTCTGCGATCGCGCCAGTTGCGGCGCCTGCACCACGATCATCGACGGCGTGCCGGTCTACTCCTGCACAACGCTGGCGATCTCGTGCCAGGGGAAATCGATTCGAAACCTTGGAGAGCTTCGACACGGGCGAACACGGCGTCCCGCACGCCTTCCATCAGAATGACGGCGCTGATGTGCGGCTACTGCACACCCGGCTTCGTCACGGCTTGTAAAGCCATCCTGGACAAGAACCCCAACCCGACGCTCGACGAGGTCAAGAAGGGGCTCGACGGCAACATCTGCCGCTGCGGCACATACGTCGGCGTCGTACAAGCGGCGCTCGCCGCGGCTAAAGCCATGAAAGGAGCCTGACCCATGGCAATAAGTTGGCCTGAAAACCCGACCCTGATCGGCCACCGGATCCCGCGGCTCGACGGCATGGCCAAGGCGACTGGTGGCGCCAAGTATCCTTCAGACGTCCGGCCGGATGGGACGCTTTTCGGAGTTCTCCTCTATAGCCCGCACGCGCGTGCCAAGATCAAGTCGATCGACACTGCGGCTGCGGAAAAACTGCCGGGCGTCAAGGCGATCACACGTTGTCGGCCAATGTGCGGGTGGGAACCGAGCTCAGGTTCCAAGGCGACTTGATCGCTGCCGCCGCCGCCGAAACCGAGGAGCAAGCCCGCGACGCGGTCCGCGCCATCAAGGTTGAGTACGAAGTCCTGCCCCACGCCGTCACCGAAGCTCAGTCGATGGCGAACGGCGCACCCGTGATCATGAGAGGTGGCAACGTCCGCAAAGGGCCGCGCGGTCAACAAGGGCGACGCAACCGCAGCGATGGCCAAGGCCGATGTGGTCATCGAGGGCACGCTATTCGGTGCCGGTCATCACCCACGTTTGCCTTGAACCCCATGGCTTGACGGCCCGCTGGGATGGACCCGATAAGCTGACGGTCTGGGCCAGCACTCAAGCCGTCCAGGTGACCGCCAACGAGCTGGCTGGGAAATTCGATATCCCTGCCACCAATGTCACTGTGCTGACGGATTACATGGGGGGCGGCTTCGGCTCGAAATTCGGCGCCGATCAATGGGGACAGATCGCCGCTGAGCTGGCCAAGAAGACCGGCAAGCCGGTCAAGATCTTCCTGGATCGGATCCACGAACACCTGGCCGCGGGCAATCGACCCAGTGCCACGGGCAAGGTCAAGATGGGAGCGACGAAGGACGGCAAGCTCGTCGCCGTGATCGCCGAGACCCATGGAACCGGCGGATTCGGCGGCGCCGGATTTCCCTTCCCTTATGTGTACGATGTTCCCGCCGCCTCGCGCACGCACTCCGACGTTTTCGTCAACGCCGGCTCTCAGCGCGCGATGCGGGCGCCTGGCCATCCGCAAGGATGTGCCCTGATGGAAGCGGCCATGGATGACCTGGCCGACAAGTTGGGCATCGACCCGCTGGAATTCCGCCTCAAGAACCTACCCCCCGGGGATTTCAAGACCCCGTTCTATCAGGGCGAGGTTGCGATCGGGGCCGAGCTGATCGGCTGGCACGAGAAGCGAAAGCCGCGGGGCCACGAGCGGCAGCGGGCCGATCAAGCATGGCATGGGTATGGCCCTTCACACCTGGGGCGGAGGCGGAACCCGCGACAAAAAGGTCGGGATCACCATCAGTCCCGACGGTACAGTCGAGATCAAGAGCGCGACTCAGGATATCGGCACCGGCGCCCGGACCGTCCTGGCGATCGTCACCGCCGAGATCCTCGGGCTCAAACCGACGGATATCATATCGAACATCGGAAATTCGACTTTCCCTCCGGGTCAGGCCTCGGGCGGTTCGACCACGACGCCGTCGATGGCACCTCCCGCCCTCGACGCGGCGACGAAGGCCCGAGACGCTCTCTTCAAGAAGATCGCGCCGGTCCTCAAGGTCGAAACTGGCGACCTGCAACTCAAAGGCGGCCAACTTTGGGTCAAGGGCGAGCCGGTGATGTCCTGGAAAGACGCCTGCCGCAAGTTGGGCACAGCGACGATCTCCGAGACCGGTGGAGTGCCGGACGACGCGCCGGGCTGTCCAGTGTAGGAGTTGGTGGCTGTCAATTCGCCGAAGTAGCCGTCGACATCGAGACGGGCGAGGTGAAAGTCAAGAAGATCGTCGCCATCCAGGACTCGGGCCTGATCATCGACAAGCTCACCTGGGAAAGCCAGATGTACGGCGGCGTGATCGGCGGTTTGAACTACGGCCTGTTCGAGGAACGCGTCATGGACCCGGTCACGGGCGTGATGCTCAACTCCGACATGGAGATCTACAAGCTGGCTGGGGCGGCCGATGTTCCTGAAATTATCGTCAGGGCTTATGAACCTCCTGAAGTGAAGGCGCGCGGCGTGATCGGCGTGGGTGAGCCAGCCACGATCTCGACCGCGGCGGCCATCGGCAACGCCGTGACCAACGCCATCGGCGTGCGTGTGCCAGATTGGCCGATGTCTCCTCGTAACGTACTGAACGCACTGGCCAAGGCAGCCAAAGAAGGGAAGGCCTGAACCTATGAAAGCTTTTGAGTACGCTGCCCCCACCAGCGTCGAGGACGCCGTCAGCCTGTTGCGTGCCCCGAACGCGGTGGCCCTGTCCGGGGGTACCGACCTGATCAGCCGGATGAAAGACTACGTGACGTCACCCGACCGCGTTGTCTACCTCAAGGACATCAAGACGCTCGCCGGAATCTCGGGCGATGCCAAGGCCGGCGGCTTGACCATCGGCGCCGGAACCTCACTCAGCGAAATCGTCGCCCACGCGGGGATTCGTGATTCGTACCCCGCCCTCTGGCAGGCCACGCCGAAGTCGGCTCGCCCCAGATCCGCAACATGGCCACGCTGGGCGGCAACCTGCTCCAGCGCCCTCGTTGCTGGTATTACCGCGCGGGTAACGGGCTCCTGGCCGTGAAGGACGGCAAGAGCTTGGTCCGCGCCGGCGATAATCGGTTCCACGCGATCTTCCTCACCGAGGGGGATGCGCTGTTCGTCAGCCCATCAAGTCTGGCCGTGGCCCTGACCGCCCTCGGCGCGCAGGCGACGATCTGCGGACCCAAGGGGGACCGTACCGTCAAGGTGGCTGAAATTTACCAGGTGCCCAAGCGCGAAACCGACGTCGAGCTGACGATCCAGCCCGGTGAAGTTCTCGCCAAGGTGATCATTCCGACGGCCAAGGGCAAGAACGCGTCGTACGAGGCCCGTCACAAGCAGGCGCAGGACTGGCCGCTGGTCCTGGCCTCGGTCAACCTCGATCTGGATGGAGATACCGTCTCCGCCGCCACGATCGTCGTTTACGGCGTGGCGCCGATTCCCTGGCGAAGCGCCGCCGCGGAGAAAGCCATCACGGGCAAGCGTATCACGCTCGAGACGGCTGCCGCGGCTGGCGAAGCCGCGGTCGAAGGCGCTGCCCCTCTTTCGTCGAACGGTTACAAGGTCCCCCTGACCAAGAGCGTGGTCAAGAGAGCCTTGCTCGCGGCAGTCGGCAATCGATACTGGGAGCAGGCTTAATCGCCTGGATCGAACCAATGACCAGCACCAATCCCAACGATCTTCCGGTCGTCGAGCCCGCGCCCGTAACCGCTCCCTGCCGTCATCTCCGCAGTAAAGGCATGTATGTTTACACTGACGGACAGGACGGCCACGCCGACGAGGACTACGACAACACCGCCTACTGGTGTCTCCAGTCCATGAAAAACTTCGGCCCGGACGACGAAATTGTCGGCCGACTGGAGTGCAACGACCCGTCGCGGACATGTTACGAACCGATCTGATGACCGAAAGATGCAAGTAAATCCCACGATCGGCGCGGCTCGATCGCGGCAACGTGCCACAACCAACGCCTCGGGAGCGGGCAACCGCTCTCGAGGCTTTTCATTTCAGGGATGACGAATCTTGAATCGTGACGCCTCGAAGTGCACGATCGCGACGACGAGAAAAACGGACTTAGGCAAGACGTGACACTCAGTTCGGCGCGGGTCTCCCGACCCCGTCGCAGTGCCTGACCGAAGGTTTCCCGCGCTAGATTTCGGCCCTGCGTTCAAAGGCATTTGTGCTCTCGGAACACGCTCCGCGGTCGGGGACTCGCGGTCGACTCGACGCAGGCCCGCGCCCAACAAATGCTTCACTCAGATCGCGACAGTAGGGGAGTGAGTCCAGGGACTGTCCAGAGCCGGTCGCGAAACCCGTTCGACGGCTCGAAAATGAGCGGAGGGTTTCATGCGAGCGCGACTCGATTTGTAAGAACTCAACGGAAACATCCATTTTTCTTTACAATCTCTCTTGAAGGTTGCGAATCATAATGTCATTCTAGGATTCGTCGTTCTTCTTGCGGAAAGAGACGACAAGCTCAATTCGTTTTTCTGAGTCCAGTCCGGAACCACATTCACGAGGAGACTTGAGCAATGGGCGATGCACGCGACACCGCGAAGAAGAAGAAGGCCGACGAGAAAAAGGCCCCTGCGAAGTCGGCCGCCAAGCCCGCCGCCAAGGCTGCGCCTGCTCCCGAGGCGAAGGCCAAGGCCCCCGCTAAGAAGAAGTAACCGCTACAAAGAAAGGGTCTAACCCGCCCGGATCTGGAGTTGCCACGCACCATGGTGCGCCGCAATCTCCGATCCGGGTTTTTGTTTGCGCGATCCGAATTCACCGCGGAAACCACCCAGTCGCGCTCCTGGATGAACGCGCCGTAATCGGCAAGGTCTTCACGCTCCGCCGCGATCCGAGCGGGGATCCGCCGTGGTGCGAAGCCGGGCCTGAGCCTCCTCGAGGCTTCGCGTCGTGAACATCAAAGTGAAAGGATGAGATGGCACGGCGTATTGCTCGTCGGAGAGCTGATAGGCCAAAACCAGTGCCGAGCGCAAGAGTTCTCCTCGGCCCGAACAACGCCAGAACCAGGCCATCCACAGGAGCATTCTCCTGTATAATTCGAGGCGGTGGATGAGTCGGTGTTCGAAGAGGAAGCGATAAGCGCCGGCGTCGCGGTCGGGATCGACGGTCTGCCGACCCTCACGGAGCCAAATCTCCTCGGCCAGCTCGAACGTGAGCGATGAGGCATCAAGCCAGGAGGGGCACGCGTCGAGCACCAGGCGCGCCCGTTGCGGAATCTCCTCGTGAGGAATCGACGACGGGTCGAAGCCAGCCATCGTCGCCGGCAAGCCGGCCGGCTGGAACTCAGGCCCGAGCGTTCCATCGAGCCAGTCGCGCACCTCGGAGGGAACCGCTGGTCCACTCAGCATCAAGCTCCCGGAGAGCAAGCCAATCGCCAGCTCCGGAACGTCGCGGACACAATCAATCCCCGTTTGTTGAACCAGCTCGTCGAGCAGACTACCGGCTCCGGGCGACTCGGGCTCGACCTCGCCGATGACGTCGGTGATTCCCTTTTGCACGTCGCACAGGAACGCGGCAGTCCGCCTTTGCGACCCCTGATTCACTGAGATCACGACCGTGCCGCGACCCTGACCGTCCACTGGCGTCACGAGGCAGGATGCCAGCCAGGTCCCCGACTCGCGCCGCAACCCACGGCCTGGTTCGAGACAGCTCGCCGACCTCGCTCGTGGCCCAGAGACATTCGCTTTCAAGACCAGAGATCGTTGGCTCGGCAATGCTAAGACGATTGGATTGGGCGACCTCGGGCGCCTCGATGGCGACCCGAGGCGCCTGGCTCTCGACCGGCTCGCGCATCGAGGACAAGAGCCGTAGCAACCGTGCAACGCCCGGCCTTAGACGATGTCGAGACAACGCCTCGATCACCGCCAGACGAACGTCGCTCTCGACCGATGCCAGGCCCTCGAGCGCCTGCCAGCACTCCTCGGGATCGTGCTCCAGTTGCTCGATGATCTCTTCGAGCCAACCGAGTTCGGACCAGGGCGAATCCATCGTGGTTCTTCCTTGAGCCTCTACCGGGTTTGTCCTAACACCGAACGACCGGTGAATCCTCACCAAAGCCTCGTGGCGGGCCGGGTTCCGCCAGACACGGCCCAGCACCTTGCTTGTCCAGCGGGAGCGCGCGTTCGAGCTCGGAGTGTCGACGGAGTAAAATCGTTCTTCACTCCCCTCCGCCTGGTGCTCGTAAAGAGGAACCGTCGCGCCCGTGTAGTCCTTGATATCGGCGGGAAGGAGAAAGAATAACGGCCGGACGCCACTATCCGGCGTTCGGTCGCCGGTTCCGACCCGCAAGGTCTCGCCCTTCAATGGGTCATATTGCTCGTAGACCGGCAGCGACGCGATCCCCTCCTTGTCCGGTGCGAAGAACAGGACTTGCCGGGGTGGCGTTGTCGCACGATCGGACGGCGGCGGTGTCAGAACCAGTCGCGCCGCTGCACCGGGACTGAACGGAATCCGATAAACGGCCACCGGCAGAGCGAGCCGTCGATCGGTCAGCTCGAGCTGATACATGATCTGGTTGTAGTCGTAACGAGGCGTCGCATCGGGATTCCCCGAGAACGTCGTGGCATAAGTCCCTTCGAAAAAAATGGTTCGGCCTTTCTCCTGGTCGAACATCGGGTGTTGTTTCGGATTATAGAAACTGTACTTATCGTGAGTCACGATTTTTCGAGCGTAAACCCAGGGCCCGAGCAGCGTGTCGGCTTCGGCGTACCAGACTTCGCCGAGGTACGACGTGCTGCCACGTGCCTCCACGGCGATCATCACCCACCGCTGCCGATACTCGTTCCAGTAGACGGAGCCGCCATGCGCGATCACCGTCTTGCCGGAGTCGAGATCGCGCAGATTCAACAGCGTCTCATCGGGTTTGATCAGACGGGACGAGATCAGCTTGTTTTGTTGATCCTGCAAGACGAACTGGGTGTTCGTCTTCCAGGCGTACCGCAACGCGCCGTCCGGACCGCGGTCAAGCTGCTGTTGCGCGATTCGCGTCCCCGGCTTCAAGCACGTGAATGCCTCGCAAGACCCGATCTTGCCGAGCTGGTCGGGATCGGCCGGCATCCGGATCAAGGGATAAGGGTTGCAATAATAGACATACTCGACACCGTGATCCTGAGAGAGAACGGTATGACCGCCGGGAAACTCGCCGGTGTACGTCGGCGGCATCGGGGAACTGAACGACCTTCTCGAAGCGATTCGTCTCCGCATGATACTCCGCCAGGCCGCGCTCGTAGACTTCGAGCATCTTGCGCACCTTGACGTAGACGGCGAACATTCGCTCCCGGGCGGCGCTATCCTTGAGGACCACGAGGCCGGAGATCCAGGTGGGTCCCTCGCCGGGGATCGGGGCCGTCGGCCGGGCGAAGCCTCGATCGTCGACGAAGTAACTCAAGTTCACCCCGACCTCCGGCTCGAGTCCCCCTTTGCCGGGCAGCTCGGACGTGGCTCCGGGCACATGGAAGTTTCCCAGCGGATAGTCGGGCCGGTTGGTATCGCCCCAGAACCAGTGGATCTTGCCTTGAAACAGCGCGTTCACCACGCTGTCCTGGCCCACGACCTGGCCGTTCAACAGGGGCTCGCGGATCGGGACCGGATCGCCGGTCAACACGCTGTCACGATAGATGCCCGCTCCGGTGACTCGGTAGATCCGTCGCGCGATATTGACCCGCCGGATCGCGATCTCGAGCCGACCCTCCCTCCTTGACCTCGAGAGCCTTGCCCGCGGAACCCGAAGCCATCCTTGTCGACTTCATAGCCGTGGCTGGCGATCGAGAAGAAGACCTTGCGGTTCATGAGCCCCGGCTCGTCAAAGGCGACGATGCCGTTGCTGTCGGTGTAATAGCGGATCTGGTTGACCGTCCTCAGCTCGACCAAGGGGAACGCCGCGGCCGGTCTCCTCGTCCACAACCTGGATCCGAAAGACGCGAGCGGGGGAACCGGCGGGATCCGCCGATTCGCCGGCTCGTCGCCGGCAACTGCCATCGCAACAATCGTTCCAACCAGCGCGGCCCATGCGAAACGATCCGCCATGACGATCGCTCCCTTTCCGCCCGGGTTCATTCCACGGGCTCTGGCCCTGATTCATGCGGAAGTCCAGCCCGACTCGCGAAGCTCGACCAGGAATTGTCAAAAGCGGCTTCTCTCTCGATTTCACCGTGCTCGACCAGGCTCGACGTCGATCTCGGTGAGGAAACGGCTGGGCATGGTGAACGTGGTGGGACCGCGCCCACCGCGAGCCATCGTCAGGGGGTAGGTGAGCGTCAGCTCGTTCATTGCCCGGGTCACGGCGACATAGAAAATGCGCCGTTCTTCGTCTTCGCCGCCTGGTTCGTCGAGAGCGCGACGGTGCGGAAAGCTCTCCTCGACCAACCGAGGCACGAAGACGTGCGACCATTCGAGACCCTTGGCCTGGTGAACGGTGCGAGAGGACCAAGACGCTCGCCCGGCTCGTCGCTGGCGACCGAGTCCATCCCGTAGACGTCGCCGGCCAGAAGCAAGTCGGCGATCAATCGTTCGAGGCTGTCGTACTTGGCGGCCAGGAGAGCGAACTGCTCGATGTCGGCGATGCGGTTGTCGGGCCGCTCGTACTTGCTGCGGACCGTGCCCGGATAGCCTCCTTTGAGGATGGCGCCAACCGCCGCGGCGGGGTTGCGCTCCGGATCGGTCGCCCGGAGCTGCTTGAGGTCGTTGACGAATCCCGCGAAAAAGCCCTTGCTCTTGGCTGGTAGCAGCGCCATCGCCTCGGCCGTTTGAAGGGCTTCCAGCGGCTGGCCGCTTTGCGAGAGGTGGTGGAACATCGCGGCGGCTTTGGCGGAACCGACCCCGGGCAGCAGCAAGAGCAACCGGCGCCACGAGGCTTCGTCGCGCGGGTTGAGCACGATCCGGAGGTGCGCCAGCACGTCCTTGATGTGCGCTTGCTCGAAGAACCGAAGTCCACTGCGGACCGTGTAGGGGATTCCGCGCGCCAGCAGTTCCCCTTGCAGCAAGATGCTATCGTGATGATTGCGATAGAGCACGGCAATCTGACCGAGTGCCAGACCCTTCTCCCTCGCTTCGAGGATCTCCTGGCAGATGAACGCGGCCTCTTCATAAACGTCCTCGGTGGGCACGACCAGCGGGAGCATCCCATCCGGCCGGGCGGAGACCATCTCCTTGGTGAAGCCGGTTGTGTTATGGGCGATCGAGGCCCTGGTGAATGCGACGATCTGGGGCGTCGAGCGGTAATTGACGTCGAGCTGGAAGATCCGTGCGCCGGCGTGACGCTCGGGGAATTTCAGGATGTTGTCATAATCGGCGCCTCGGAACCGATAGATCGACTGGGCATCGTCGCCAACGGCCGTCAAGTTGCCCGCGCCCGCCGCCGCGATCGCCTCGACCACCTCGATTTGAACGGCGTTGGTATCTTGCATCTCGTCGATCAAAATATGCTGGAACATTCGACCCTGCAGAGCGCGCTCTTCGGGAAACTCGCCGATCAAGCGGCCCCATTGCAAGAGCAGATCGTCGTAGTCCATGCAGTTGGCCGCGCGCTTGCGCTGGGCGTAGCCCGCGGCGGCCGCCTCGATCTGCGATTGCCATTGCACCAGCTCGGGATCGCGCTCGGCGATGATCTGGGCAAGAGGACGGCTCACGTTGGCACTGAAGCTGATCATGTGGTGCACGGCCGCGGGCTTGGGAGCCAGCTTGCCGGTGCCGGATAGCCCGGCGTCATCCATCGCCAGCCGGATCAAGTCGAGCTGGTCCTCACTATCGAGGATCGTAAAATTGGGTTGGTAGCCCAGAAGCGTCGCCGCGCGTCGCAGGAGACGATTGCCGATGTGATGGAACGTACCGGCCCAGACCTTGGCCGCCGGATGTCCGATCAACGATTCCATCCGCCGCAGCATCTCCCGCGCCGCCCGCCGCGTGAACGTGACCAGCATGATCGACTCGGCCGGGACGCCGGTGGCGATCAGGTACGCAACGCGGTAGGTGATCACCCGCGTCTTGCCCGAGCCTGGTCCGGCCAGAATCAGGTTGTAACCCTCCGGGGCCGTGGCTGCCGCTCGTTGCGAGTCGTTCAGCTCGCGCTGAAAGTGCTCGGCCAATCGGGCATTCAAGGGCGATTTGAGGCGTATCTTCCGCATGCGGCAGCTCAAACGCGTGGAGAAATCCTTGGTCGTTCCGTTCCACGGATCAAGTCGAATTATACCAAGCTACCGCGGAATTTGCCGACGACAAGCCGGATCTCAAAGCATTTGTGGGTTGTCCGTTGCCTGACCGGCGACCAATGACGCAACCTTATTGCGACCATGCCGTCGGTGTGCGGTCCCAGCGGTGAGCCCTGAGTTGTTTCAGCAGGGCCGGATCGAGCGGTCGACCGTCGCTGGCGTAGAGGTTGGCCTGGACGTGATTGACCTTGCGCATGCCGGGGATAATGGTTGAGACCGTCGGATCGGCCAAGATCCAGCGCAATGCGAGCTCGGGCATCGTCATCTCCGGAGGCACGAGCGGCCGGAGGGCTTCGGCCCGGTCGACGCTCTGTTCCAGGTTCTCCGGAACGAAATAGGTGTTGCGCCAGTCGCCTTCCGGCCAGCGAGTGTCCTTGGTCAACTTGCCGGTCAAAGTCCCCTCATCAAATGGCACGCGCGCGATCACGGCGACGTTCAACTCACGGCAAAGCGGAAAAAGTTCGTCCTGCGGAGACTGGTCGAAAATGTTGTAGATGACCTGAACGGCGTCGATCAGACCGGTCCGCAACGTCTCGACCACATTGGTCGGCTCCCAGCGATTCACGCTGACCCCGATGGCGCGAACGAGACCCTGGCGCTTGAGGTCCTCCACAGCTCGCTGCCAGCGCTCGTCGTGGGCCCAGGCGTCTTCCCAGACGTGGAACTGAAGCAGGTCGATCCGGGTCAATGCGAGGTTATGCAGGCTCTTGTCGGCATACTCCTGGATGTGGTCGGGCGGGAAGCACTCGTCGAGCGTGAAACCACGCTGCGAAGGCCACTTGAAGTTCTTCGGCGGCACCTTGGTGGCGACATAGAGCGGCCGCTCGGGGTGGTGGCGCACCAGGTTGCCGAGCAACCGCTCGCTGTGCCCGTTGCCATAAGCCCACGCCGTGTCGAAGAAGTTGCAGCCGAGCTCGACCGCCCGCTCGAGCGCGGCCGCGGTCTCATCGTCGTCCGACCCGGTCCAACCCGCCAATCCCCACATGCCATAGCCGATCTCACTGACCGACCAGCCCGTCCGGCCGAAGGTTCGATAATGCATCTCAATTAACCCTCATTTCAGATAATAATTCGCTTTATCTGATACAGCAGGATCAGCCGGTCGAAATCGGCTCATGGACCTGGTCTCGCAACCGACCAAGCGTGTGTCCACTCGATCAGCATGGCGATCAGAGATGTCCACCCAGTCTGATGACTGGCTCCCAGGCCCGAGCCGTTGTCACCGTGGAAGTATTCGTAGAATGGAATATAATCGCTCCAGTGTGGGTCTTCCTGGAAGAGTTTGGTACCGCCGAGAACGGGACGCCGGCCGGCCGAGTCACGGACGAAGATCCGTGTCAGGCGCTGGGCGAGCTGGGCCGCGACTTCCTCGAGCGTCATGCAGTGCCCGCTGCAGCGGGGCATCTCGGCTGTCAACGTCGTACCGTAATATCGGTGGTATTCCCGCAACGCCTCGATCATGAGGTAGTTGACTGGGAACCAGATCGGCCCTCTCCAGTTTGAGTTGCCACCATACATCGGCGCGGCCGACTCGGCGGGTTCATAGACAATCCGATTGCCGTCATAGATGAAATCTTCGTCGTGCGCCGTCCTGGATAGCGACCTCAAGCCGAAGTCGGAAAGGAACTGGCTCGGGTCGAGGACGCGGGGCAAAACGGCTTCGAGCTTCGCCCGATCGGCCAGTGCCATTAGCCGGTAGCCGCCGTCGCCGGGCTGTGTCATCAGGCAGACATTGCCGGCGAGTGTCGAGCGATATCGTAGGTACCACTCGAGCCGCCGGCGGAAATGGGGCAAGCGTTCCAACGTTCCGGGCTCGATGGCCAGCACGGCAAACAAAGGGATCAAGCCTACGACCGACCGAATTCGTAGGTGCTCGGTCGGCACTCCCGTCAACCCGGATGACGTCGTAATAGAATTGATCGCGCGCGTCCCACATCCCGATCTCGCCGCGAATCCCGTTGATCGCGTGCGCGATCGCCACGAAATGCTCGAAGAATTTGGTGGCGATCGCCTCGTAAGCCGGCCGGGTCCGTGAGAGCTCGAGGGCGATCGCCAGCATGTCAAGGCAAAAAGGCCCATCCAGGCGGTGCCGTCGGCCTGCTCGAGCCGCCGGCCGCCGGGCAGGTTGGGCCGGCTCCGGTCGAACAACCCGATATTGTCCAGGCCGAGAAAACCTCCCTGAAACGCGTTGCGGCCCTCGGGGTCCTTGCGATTCACCCACCAGGTGAAGTTGAGGAGGAGCTTGTGGAAAACCTCCTCGAGGAAATCGGTATCCGCCTTTCCGGTCAAGTCGCGGTCGATTTCATAGACCCGGCGAGCGGCGTGGGCGTGCACCGGCGGATTCGCGTCCGAAAAATCCCACTCGTAGGCCGGAAGCTGGCCGTTTGGGTGCATGTACCATTCACGAAGCAGGAGCACCACCTGCCGCTTGGCCCATTCCGGGTCGAGCTGGGCGAGCACGATGCAGTGAAAAGCCGTGTCCCACGCGGCGAACCAGGGATACTCCCACTTGTCCGGCACGCTCAAGACGTCGAGGTGGTAGCTGTGCTGCCAGCCCGCGTTGCGACCACGCTTTCGCTCGGCCGGAGGCTGAGGACCAGCCGGGTCTCCATCCAGCCATAGCTCGACGCTGTAATGGTAGAACTGCTTGGTCCAGAGCAAGCCGGCATACGCCTGGCGCTGAACTCGCCGCTGGTCTTCATCCAGGCCTGCCGGCTGAATGGCCTGGTAGAACTCTTCGGTCTCGGCGAGCCGCTGGTCGAAGATCGCTTCGAAGTCGGCGAATGGATCGGCCAGAGGACGATCGCTGAATCGCGTGCGGACCGACATCGCCGCGCCCGGCGCGATGAGGGCCCGGTAATGGGCAGCCGCCTTCGATCCACGCCTCCGGGGATCAATCCGGTCGGCACGCTGGTTGACAACCGCTTCGTGAAACGCGTCCTTGACGTAGGGCCCGGCATTGGGCACGCCGAACAGCCGCTCGAAGTTGGTTTCATTTTCGGTGAAGAGCAGCGCCGGCGAATGTGGTTCGGCGTCGACGTACCACCAACGCTCCCCGAGGTGCCGGTGGGTGGTACGGACGACCGTGTCATCGGCGGCCCACAAGGCGGGACGCTCGGCCGTGTACCCCCACGACCAGGTGTTGCGATACCAGATCTGAGGCAGGATGTGTAGCGCCGCCGGCTCAGGCCCGCGGTTGAATCGCCGTGATCCGGCAGAGGATGTCTTCCTCCGATCCCTTGGCATAATCGACGAAAACATCGAAATAACGCCCCGAGCCGAATGCGTCGCCCAGGGCGTCGATCAGCTCGTATTCACGATCCGATCGGGTCCGCCGCCGATTCTCATGCAGCAGGTCGGCGTACGGATATTCCACTTGGGGATACTTGTAAAGAAATCGCATCAAAGCATGGCTGGGCAACCCGTCGAGGTAGTAGTAATACTCTTTGACGTCCTCGCCATGATTCCCTTCTTCGTTGGCAAGACCGAAGAGCCGTTCCTTGAGAAACGGATCGCGCTCGTTCCAGACCGCGATCGCCATACAGAGGTTTTGAAAGCGGTTGCAGAATCCGGCCAGACCATCCTCGTTCCAACGATAGGCGCGGCTACGGGCGTGGTCGTGAGGAAAATGATTCCAGGCATCTCCATTGGGGCTATAGTCTTCCCGCACGGTGCCCCAGGCACGCTCCGCCAGGTAAGGACCCCAGTTCTTCCAATCCGCCTTGCGAGCCGTGCTGTCGCTGAGACGGCGGTGCTCGACGGTCGACGATTACGGGCACGTTCGCGCTCCTTCCGGAGCAATCGGGCGGAAGAATGGTTGATGGCCCAACGCGCAGCAGCGTCAACACAATACGGTCCATCACCTCTCGATCGCCCCGGTAAAGCCCGGTACCACACGGTTGACGAGATCATACTCGACCGTTTTGCCATCGTCCACCGCGTCGCCGTGTGGTCCACGATCGATGCCGGACGG
>CAWAAW010000076.1:0-33687 GCA_963779785.1 uncultured Planctomycetota bacterium | reverse complement strand
CTGTGGATACCACCAACAGCAAGGGGGGCACGCACGCTCCCGAGCCGTCGCCAGAGGACGCCTCGCGGCGCCTGGCTTGGCGAAAGCCTCGCCGTCCGGGTCAAAAGCGCGGGCTTGCGCGTTCTTGCGACAGCCGCTCTTAACACCTACCGCTCCGCTCTTTCGCTTCAGTGCTGGAACAACCTGCCGATCCTGAATGAGTGGCATCGGCTCTACCCTGAGCGCGACCCGGTCGCCCTCCACGAGGCGGTCTGGGGCGAGCGGCTCGTCTGCCCGGCCGGCGGCAATTACGTCTGGAACGCCAAGTGGCGGACCATGGAGTCAACCGACCTCGGCCACCCGGGCGAGCCGAAACCAGGACCCGATACGATCGGTCCGCTGCACGATCTGAAATCCGCTGGCTTTGGGATCACATTTCAGGACGGCGGCTTGCGCCATAGCCGAGATCGAGCGACAAGCAAGGCCCTGATTACAACCTTCATTTTCGGCCCGGAGACCGGTGGAACAAGGCGTCGATCATGGATATGATGGGCGGACCCATCAATAATCGGCCTTCGAGAAGGGAGCGGGACCGTGACTCGCCAAGCCAGAATCCCACTAGCACTGAAGCTGGCTTATACGATTTTCGTTGCGATACTGGTACCCTATTACTGGGTTACCTATTCCGCCTGGAACTTTTTATTCTTTTGCGATCTGGCACTCTTGATGACTCTGCCCGCGCTGTGCTGGAGTCATCCCTGCTCCTCAGCATCCCCGCGGTCGGGATCATTCTACCCCAGTTTCTCTGGGTGGCCGACTTGATCAGCGGTGCGAGAATCACCATGATGACCAGTTACATGTTCGATTCCAACTCACCACTCTTCGGGCGGGGGCTGTCCGCGTTCCACGGTTGGCTGCCGTTCTTGTTGATCTGGGGAGTTTGGCGATTGGGCTATGATCGCCGGGCATTCGTCATCTGGCCGTCCCTCAGCACCGCGGTCCTGCTCATCTGTTATTTTTTCGCCCCCGTTCCTCCGGCGCCTGCTAGCAATCCCAACTTGGCTGTGAACATTAACTTTGTTCATGGCCTTGGCTACGAGAAACCCCAAACCCTATTGCACCCTTGGCTTTGGCTAACCGCCTTGATCGTTGGCTATCCCATCATGTTTTACCTGCCCTGCCACCTGGCACTCCGGACCCTTTTTCTCAGACCGCTTGATGCGGGTACTGAGGCTGGGGCGGAAACGGCTCTCCAGGTCGCGTGATCGGCTCGAGCAACGACGTGCAATTCAGACTTTCCCATTGACCGCGGACCGATCCGGTGAATAAGATCGGGATAGGTGGCTGTTAAGCGAAACGAGCTTCGGAGTCGGGAAATGCGTTTTTTGTCGGCGAGCCTTCGACTGATTCTTGGCCTCGGCCTTACCGGCCGGGCGAGGAGGATTTCTTAGGGTTCGTCGACTCCGCAATTCAATGCAGCCAACGAAGCCCCGAGATCCGCCTCGACTGGTGGATTTCGGGGCTTTGTTTTTTTGCCTCGGAAACCCAAACGGCGGGTCTGGCAAGCGGGCAATGTCATTCGATATCGCTCTGAGTGCATGTAACTTGATCAGACACGACATCCCGAGGAAAGAGTTGAATTATGAGCACATCCAAGTCCCAAGAATCCCCGGGCGACGGAATCGAATTCCGACGCCAACCGAGTCCGGATCTTCGACACGACTTTGCGCGACGGCGAGCAATCGCCGGGCGCGAGCATGAACATGGCCGAGAAGCTGGAGGTGGCCCGCGCGCTGGCCGCGATGGGCGTTGACATCATCGAAGCGGGGTTCCCGATCGCTTCGGTCGGCGACTTCGAGGCCGTTCGCGCCATCGCGGCCGAGATCACCGGGTCATCGGTTTGCGGTCTGGCGCGGTGCAATGACCGGGACATCGACCGTGCCTGGGAGGCGATCCAGTTTGCTCAGAAGCCCCGAATCCATGTGTTCCTCGCCACTTCGGCCATTCACCGCGAGCACAAGCTGCGGATGAGCAAGGCGGAGATCATCGACAGGGCGGTAGCCAGCGTGCGCCTGGCCAAGAGTTATTGTCCGGACATCGAGTTCAGCCCCGAGGACGCCGCGCGGACTGAGGTCGACTTCCTCTGCGAGGTGGTGGCGGCGGCCATTGATGCGGGCGCCACCACGGTTAACATCCCGGACACCGTCGGCTACGCCACGCCTTTCCAGTACGCCGCGGTTATCCGCACGCTCAAGGAACGAGTTCCTAATATCGGGCAGGCGATCATCAGCGCCCACTGCCACGACGATCTGGGCCTGGCGGTGGCCAATAGCCTGGCCGCTTGCGAGGCCGGCGCGCGGCAGGTCGAATGCACGATCAATGGCATCGGCGAACGCGCCGGCAACGCCGCGCTCGAGGAAATCGTCATGGCCTTGAAGACTCGGTTCGACTACTTCGGTCTGTCGACCAACATCAAGTCCGAGCGGCTCTATCCCATCAGCCGCATGATTTCGACGATCACGGGACTGGCCGTGCAGCGCAACAAGGCGATCGTCGGCCGCAACGCGTTTGCCCACGAGGCAGGTATCCACCAGGACGGGATGCTCAAGGAGCGCTCCACCTACGAGATCATGCGCCCCGAGGACGTCGGAGTGCCGCGAACCGACCTTGTCCTGGGCAAGCATTCCGGCCGCCACGCCTTGCGCGATCGGGTGATTGAGCTGGGCTACAGCCTGACCGACGAGCAGCTCGAAACCCTGTTCCACGACTTCAAGTCACTGGCCGATAAGAAGAAGGAAGTGTACGACGATGACTTGACTGTCCTGATCGAAAACTACCTGGAGGACGTGCCGGCGCACTGGCAGTTGGTCAGCCTGCACACGACGGCAGGGCTCTCCGTGTTGCCCACGGCCACGGTCGGCATCCGTCGTCCCGACGGCGAGATCGTGCAGGACGCGGCAATCGGCGACGGCCCGGTCGACGCGATCTTCAAAGCCGTCGAGCGGGTGACGGGCGTCCGCGCCAACCTGCGAGAGTTTGTCGTCCGAAGCGTGACCCAGGGCAAGGACGCGCAAGGCGAGGTGACGCTGGACCTGGAAGTCGAGAGCGACGACCGTTCTTTCCGCGGCCGCGCCGCCTCGACCGACATTATCGAAGCATCAGCCCAGGCATACATCAACGCAGTCAACGCCATCGCCACCCACAAGGACCGCGGGCACGCCCGCGAAGTGGTCGGCCGGCCTGGGCCGGCGCGTGAAGGAGAGGAAAGCGACGGATACCGGTCCTGCGACATGGAGCAGGCAAACGGGCAGTACGAGTGATCTCGTACCGCCCGGCGCGAGAAAGCCAACTCTGGGCGGCCTCGACTCAAAACCAGAAATTGTATTCGAGGCGGAAAGTATCCTTGTACCAATGGTCGCCGGTGATGCTGCGGCCGTAGCCAACGTAAATGCTGTGACGGTCGTTCAGGCCGCTGCCGCCGCCGGCTTGGGTATAGTCGCCCAGACCGATTCGCAGTCCGATTTTCTCGTTGACGATCGTTTGCCCACCGACCTGCTGGACTGTGCCCAAGGGGTGTGCCGTGGTCTGAACAAACTCCTGACCATTCAGGATCGACCAGCCGACGACTTCATTGACCGGGGCGATGCGGAAGTGGTCGGTCAGAACGATGTTATACGTCAAGCCGACTCCGTACCGGATCACGTTCCCGGCAAAATCAGAGCCGCCGACCGGGATCCAGTCGCGGACTTCGCCGCTGAAGAAAATTCGGTCCGTGAGCCGCTGAAAGACGAGAAAGGCGGGTTCTAGACTGGCGTGCCCAGTGCCCAGGCCTTGGTAGCTGTCGCCGGTCGGAACATAAGTTCGGAACTGTAAGGTGTAATATTGGTTCGGATTTGCAATCAAGGCGTACTTGAAGCCCATGTTTATGTCGGAGAAGCCGGAGGTACCCGTTCCGAGGACCGGCTGGATGAACCGTGCGGGAACCTCGATGAACGCGGAGAACCTCAGGGTTGGAGCGTATTCCGCGTACGTGGCGACCTCCTGGTAATTGAGGCTGGGCTGGCCGGAGAACTGAGCAGCGCCGTGGGTTCCCATAGGATGTACTGGACCACGGGCCCGTGGGTCAAACAAAGATCCCGCCACTTTCGGGTTGGCAAAGCAGCCGCACTTGGCATAGAAGAACTCGGCTTTGTCAGGACTGGTGTCGTCATAGTTGGCGTCAAACCGCACTCGGATACGGCTGCGGACGATTGCCGAATCGATATAGCCAACATTGTCAGCAATGGAGGTCGTCGCACCGCCGCCGGCCCCGCCCGCCCCAGCCGTAAACGCGGAAGCATACCCGAAGTTTGAAGCGACGTCATTCGTCGACGGCAGTGCTCCGCCCGGTTGTGCCATCACCGAGTCCGCCAAACTGCTGTAGGTCGGTTCGGGCGAAGTCGGTGCCGGCGACGCTCCACCGCCCACGCCAGCGTTGTCCACCGGGACCGGCGCCACGCCGCCACCAGGAAGATTCGCGTACGGCTGCGTCGGAAAAGACTGTGGCGATTGTGGCGATTGCGGTGACCAAGCAACACGGGAAACCTGGCGGGGTGGTGGTATCTGAACGGCTCGGCCCAAGGTCGGCGCCGGTTGTTGCGTGAGTGATGGGGATTGAGTGTCGCTACTTTCGGGAGATTGGGCCAGGGCCGACTGTCCAACCACGAACAACAATCCGGCCCATGCCGCAAGCGATTTTCGCGTCTCGCGAAATCGAAATATGCGCAAAAGCATCCGTAGTCCCTCAGGAGGATGGCTCAAGCGACGAGTGGGGCCTCAATCGTCCCGTGCCTGATTCCCGGCGGAGCGGGGATCAAAGCGCGCGGATTTACCTTCTCTGGGAGAGGAGAAGGCTGACTTCACCCCAAACTAGAGATGAGCCGGATTATCTATTTGTGAATGGTTTGTAACAGATGTACCCGATTGGTGCCCGTGGACGACGGGTTCGATCTGGGCACGGCGATAATATCGGACTTGACAAGGTCGCAACTGGAGGAATGGGAACGATTTTGCGAAGAAGATCAATCGTCGCGATCATGGCGGTAATGCATTAAATATGTGCGATTCCGGAATTTCCGAAAGAGCAGGGCCGAAGCATGGATTGATTCGGGAAAGAGGTCGATCAAGGTCCTCCGAGGATCAAGCCGTTGAAATAGTGGGTAAATTCGGGCAGATATCGGAGGGTGGGAAATCGACTTCGCAGGAGAACCGACCTTTTATCGATGTCGGCGCTGACTTCCGCGAGTGTGACCTTCTGCTGGAGTGCCGCTCCGGAGAGTCGCAGCCAAGCTCACATCAGGCACGGCGGATTCTTCGCGACGGGAGAATCGAAGGATGCCGAAAGGCGAGTCATCCTTGAGCCATTGGGCTGCCTGTTCCAGGATCGGCAGGGCTTGTCGGGGGCGTGGGTGACATCGAGCAAGAACAGTTTCGCACCGCGGCTCTCATTCAACATCGTCCTGATTTCACTCAGGGGGATGAAGTCGTCTTCGCTCTTGTCTGCTCGGGTCCGGAGCCAAAGCGAGGGATCCTCGCCCTCGACGACCTCTTTACCTTGATAGTAAAGAATCACCACTTCATTCGAGGGCCTTTCGCTCATTCGGATCGCTCTGCTGATATCACCCAACTTCCTTGTCATCCACCTGCGGTGGATGTCGCTGCTGTTGTCATTGTAGAGCTGGGCCGTCGGGAACGCCGGGGTCCTGAAGGTGCGCGTGGATTCGTCGAAGTCGCGACCCTTGAGTGACTCGATCGCACGCGTCCGCAACTCCTTCCAATCACCCGTGTCAACGCCGATGACCAGGAGATGGAGGCCCCAGTTTGCCTGAACCTCGCGGCACGAGACGAGGAGTTTGCGATCGCCCAGGATGTCGAGTGGCGCGTTGTCCAGCCTCAGGCCGATTTCGTTGTTCTTCAACTGGCTTAGCAGGACTTCGGCCTGAAAAGGACGCTCCAGAAGTCCGCCAGCGGCGGGATCCCCGGACCTCACCGCGACTTGAGGGAAGCCGTTTACCCAGATCTGGATGCGGGGCTGCTTGAACACCTTCAAGGATTCGGAGTCGGTCCATATGATCCGGCCATGCAGCACGATCGAGCTGTCAGGCAGTGGCTCGGCGATATAAGCTGGGCCTTCCGCCCGTCCCCGCGGGATAAGGCGGGCGCCTTTGGACTGGGGCTCAACGCCGTCGATGACAACGCGCAAGGGGGGTGGGGTATACGAGTAAAGCAAATCCTTTGACGTCTCACCGCCGGCATTGACAGTCACGATGGTGAATGAGTTTTGGCCTGCATCAAGCGCGATTTCACTCCTGCACAGGAACTCGAAGGCCCCGTCTTGATTAAGGGCGAGCTGGCCGATCTGGTACTCATCGACGAGTTCCCTCGCGCCGGATGACCGCTCCCGGAACAGCTTCGCGCTTGTCAGAGCGCTGTTGGAGCGGACGCGGAATTGGAGGGAGATCGTCGGGCGTCGCACCACAGCGACCTCCGGCGATTCCACGCTCAGAGCGGGCTTCGGCTCGACGGGTTTCTCATAGACGAGTTGTTTGCTGATCTCCAATGAAGGCCCGTCCTCGTTCCAGGTCCGAAGCGTGACGTCGTTCGCACCTTGCGAGAGGGGGACTTCAGCGAGAACGGACCAGCCTCCCTTGCCACGCGGTTCGCGATGCGCGGGGTACGTTTGAGCGGTCGATGGAATCCGGTTTCGGGACGCGACCTCAATCTCCGCGTGCGACAAAGCGTGTCGGCGACGCGATCTGGGCCGAGATCCGAGCGAACGGGCGGCCCTCCAGCAACCTCGGCTCCCACTGCCGGACCTGGGGTGGGCGGCGGTACTCAACTACGATTGGTCCGAAGGTCGTCGTATGCCAGGGGTTGCTCAATTGGATCTGGATTTGATTCATCCCGCGTGGCAACCGAACGGTCCCCGAGATGGTTCCGGTCTTGCGGTTGATGTTGAGCTCCCGCTCCCTAGCCGGCGGCTCTCCATTGAGCAAGACAACGGCCCGTCCGACACGCTCAGGCGCGATCTCGAGTTGGGCAGCCAAGCTGACTCGTTCTAGTTGGGCGGTCAATCTGATGGTTTCCTCCTCGCCGCCTTCCGTCCCGAACTTGACGATCGGGCCGGGTGGTTGCGCCGCGAGCTGTCGCAGATCCGGGAGTTTGGGATGATACTCGATGATCAAAGTCTGAACCTGCGTCGCCTCGATGGAGTCGTCGTTGGCAGCCTGGGCGCGGAAATAGATGATCTGGCGGTTGGGGATCAGGTCCAACTCCTCCTTGATGTCGAACGAGTCCTTGAGATCCGCGGTGATGCCGCTCAGCGTCTTCCAGTCCTTGTCCCCCGACCTCCACTCCAATCGTTTGAGCTTGTCCTTGGCGGTAATTCGCCCGAGAACACGGACGCGGTCAGTGGTTTCGACGACGCAAGGCGCTATCCCCGTTACCTTGATCGTGCCGGACGCGGCGCCTTGCTCTTCGGGCAAGAGCAGTACCGACTCGATCTTGATGATCGGTGGCTCTACGGGCCTGGGATGATAGCGCACTGTCAGGGGGCCAAATCGTTCCGTCTCCAGGTCCCGGAGGTCGTGCTGCGCTTTCTCGTTGACCGCCTCCAGCTCGATCGTGTTTGAACCAGGTTTCAGCTCGACCAGTTCATTGATCGAAGGTCGATTCGGGAAGTCCGGCCCGTAATCCACTTGGCGCAGTATCGTGTCTCCTTGGCGGCACGTGAGGCGGACTCGGACCTTCTCGTTGTTCGCCGGCTCGATGTCGGCCAGGAAGCGAAACCGGCGTTCAGTAACTTCGACGCCGGTTCCATCGATTCCCTGAGCGAGCCGAGGGCGAATCCGTGGCGGCCGCGGCAGGTAGCGAACCTTGAGATGTTTAGGAAACGACTGCGCAGATGGCTCTCGGGTACGCACTTCCGCGGTGAATTCGTGCGCGTCGCGGGCCCAGGTGATTCCGGCGAGGTCGGCTGTCCAGGATCGATCGTCGGCCCGCATCAGCCGAGACGGCCCCTGATCGACTCGCCACAGCACCTGTTCGATCCGCTCCATCGGCACACGACTGTCGAGCTGGACGCTCAGCAAAGCCGGCGGCTGCCGCACCAGGAGCAGATCACCGTGAGGCTGGCCATCGGGGTCGAGGAACATTTGAATGTCGGTTGGTTGGACGGGTACAGGTTGCGGAGGCGGTGGCAGCCGGCCATCGCGGATCAGGTCGCGTGCCAGGCCTTCGCGATGAAACTTCGGATAGCTCGTTGCCAGCGCGAACCGCGCGGGCTCCTCGGGTCTATCGAGCGCGTTGAAGTGCCAACCAAAGAGTGATGCGATGCCTGGCCCGCTCGCGTCATACGGTCCGAAGGGATTCCACGCCAGCCAATCCAGTGGCTTGCCTGGCCCCTGTCGAGCCACGAACAACGATAACAACGGTTTGCGCTCGTCGATCGCCTGGCCGAGCAGAAGCGCGACATCTTCGCGCGCCCTGACCGTCGCGGCGACGGCGGAGCGATAAGCTTTGGCCGGGTTTTCGCGCCGCCGCGGTGTAATGAACATCGAGAGCCGAGGTGAGCTCGACGAGCCGGTCTTGCCCCTCCACGTAGCCGTCGATGATGTCTCCGGCTAGCAGGTCCGCTGGCTTGTAAGGACTGCCGCTTCTGGACTCTCGCGACGACATAGCGGTCCGCTCTCTTGGTCAGAACCAGGCCCGGCAAGGCCCCGCGTTGCTGGACGACACTGTCGAGATCGGTGAGGCTCCAGACGCAGGCTGTCCGGTCGTCAGCGGCCGAAGCCAAGAACCGGCCGTCCTGGGAGAAAGCAACACTTCGGATCCGCCCGGTGTGGCCGACGAGCTGCCGGATCCGCTCTCCCGTGCTTCCGTTTACGAGTACAAGCCTCGGGCCGACGACGGGTTCGACGGTCGCGATGGCCGCGATCGGAACGGTGAGCCGCGTTGGCGGCAGTAAATCATGCGCTGTGACTTGGACGCTATCCAACCGCGGGGAATCGCTCTCGGGAAAGATCTTGACCCCGGGCCCGAGCGGCTTCTGGTTCTGATAAATCCAGAGATGCGACGGGACGTCGGGCCGATCCAGCTTCGCCAATGTGAGTAGGGTCTGCCAGCCGTCCGGCGCGGGCTGTGCGGGCGTCCACGCCTCAGTGGAGGGCGAGAAGCGACGGTTCGTGAGGTCAAAAACTGTGGACCTCCGGGCCGATCTCCGGAGTGAGCCTGAGTTGGAGGCCCCAGCTATCCGTCCCTTTGCGCACGAAGCTCAGCGGAATCGATGGGCTCTCCCACGCCACGTAACTTCTGGAGGCTTGGCCGGTTCTGGAGCAGGTCGGCCACCGAGTAGACCAGGATCTCATTCGCGGGATTGCCGACGATGGCGAGCCAATCGCCTGCCGGCGATGCTGCGATAAACGGCTTGACCTTCGGTCCTGTCCACAGAGTCGTCCGCGCCCGAACTGTGCCGAACCCCTCGTCGCTGATTTCGAGAAGTTGAAGCTGATACTCTGACTTCAAATTATCCACAGGGTTCATCGACTGAAGAACGACCGCGGCCAGGTTATGCTCTCCCCCGGCCTGGGAAGAGACGAGAGCCTGAGCGATGGGCAAGGCCTTCACTTCCTGCGGAATCGCTGGGCCAGCCGCCCACGAAATCGGCGTCGATCTCAAGGGAGCCGCATTCGCGTCCTCGTTTCGGGCGTCGAGGTATCCTCCGGGCGGCTCTGGCGGGATCGCGAAATGGCCTGTCAGGAGCATCCTCTTATCGGGCAGATAGCTGAGTACCGTGCTCCGGCCTTTGTGCGGGTCGTCAAGCAACCTTGGCGGCGCGAGGCCAACATCCCAGATCAAGGACGACGAGTTTGTCCATGCCGCGGCTGGCGCAAGTGACTGTGGTCGGGTGCCACCGACCACGCCGCTAGCCACGGCCGGAAGTCTTGGTAATCCCCACAATCCGCCTGGTGCAGCTCCTTACGAGCGGCGATGTCCCACACCCGCAACGTCATCAATTGACCGCTTGGTGCACCCGGTTTGGGTTCCGAGCCAGCGGAAACGAGCATGGGTTGCCGGCCCTCGGGGAGCGTGGCAAATACAAGTGCCCACACCGGCCCCCGATGCCCACGAAGCTGTCGGCACTGAGGAGGATTGGCTCGCAGGTCAAAGACGTGGATGACTCCCTGGGCCAGCGGATCGGCGACACTCTCTCTCGGCAAGATCAGTCCGGTCTGCCGGAACCCAGCGCCTTCCGGCAAAACGGCGTTGCCTCCGACCGCGAGCCAGTTTCCATCCGCCGAAACCGCGAGCGCATTGAGAACTCCCGCGTCGCCTGGCCCGATCGGTACGCGCAGCGTGGAGGACGAGTCGAGTGTGAACGGGCCTGCGCGTTCATTGCGCCGCCATACACGCACGACCTTGTCCCAGCCAGCCTCATAAAGCGTCACGCCGCGCGGCCCGAAGGCGATGGCTTCGACGGGGCTGAGTGGTCCCTTCCCCTCGAGACGCAGGACAGGGTCCTGGTCGCCAACCGGGACTGGCATTCCTCCATCCTGAGCAGCGGCCGGGCACGCCAGGACGGCGAAGAGCGGTATCCAAAGCAGGTGGCGCGGGATCACAGTGTGTGCCTCGGTTCGGCGTTCGACCTTCCGTGAATATACTCGAAGTGTCGAGCGAATGTGACGTCCCGTAGCCCCGACTCCACGACGCATCTCCACCACCCTCCACCAGGTGGGTGGAGGTGAGGGAAATCGGCTACTCGTTGACCACCGGGAGCTCGATGGCAACGCGGAAACCGATTGAGAGGCTACTTCGATCAAAGTAAGTATTCTCCCGCGACGTCGAGGTCCCTGAAACTAAAGGGTTTCGCGTCTCTAAATGATGCGGCTCTCAATTCGACCGGGAACGACGTGGAGTATTCCCCGCTTTTAGGACGAGTCCATTCAACTCCATTGCCGGACATGTCTCTGCACTTGTAAGGGCTGATGTCTAGACTCGCCGTGCCCACGTCCAGAGGCTCACGAAGCATACCGACGGCGACTCCCAGCTTCCAACTACTATCGAGGTCGACGGCTTCCTGGAAAGGCCATATCCGGACATCCTTACCATTCCAGTTCTTCCCGGTCCAGTTCTTCCCGGCCGCCTGGTCCCACTGCTCCGTGGTGGGCAGGTTCCCACCGAGCCACTTGGCGAACTTCTCGGCCTCCCGTCCCGAGACGCCGAGTGCCGGCCAGAGCTTTTTCTGGTCGTTCTTCCACCCGGAACTCTGAACCAGTTGTGGGTTCTCATGGGCGAACAACTCGAAAAGCTCCACCCAAACTTTATCTTTCATGATGTAGAACGGGTCGGGCTGGCCGGGTCGATTCGGCTTTTTCTCGACGAGTAGAGCGACTACGGGCCGACTGATCCCAGGATGCTTATATTCGATGACCCTGGGATAAATCTCCCGCTCCTCATCGATGAGCAGCCTGACGAGCTCCGGGCCGTCAGGGTTCGGCGTCGCTCCCACTTGGGCGGAAGGCGAGAGAGTTGTGGAGATTCGATGACGAGCTCTGTGGACAAACTTTGGCCCTGGCCGGTCAAGAACCGGATCGTGCGAGTCTGCGGATGAAGGTTTGGGTCGACGTCAACGAGGAACAAAAGCTCCCCGTCATCGTTGGACTTGGGAGGTTGAACGACGATCTCTTTCGGAAGCCCGGTTTCGACTTTGATCTGAGAAGCGGGATATTGGGGAGGGACCTTGATCCGAATGGACTTGGACTCACCAGCCTTGATTATCAGTTTGGCGGTGCTCATCGAGAAAGGCGACGGCCTTGGGTTGCGGGTCGAAAAGAGCCAAAATCCCGCAATGCTAAGACCAATCGCCCCGGCGAGAAACCAGCGACGGGCGACTTTGCGGCGGGCGGCTTCTTTGTCGCGAAGGTCGCTAATCTGGGGGCCAATGATCCTGAGAAACTCGTCTGCCAGTTCGCGAGCCGAGGACGGACGCTTGCTCGGTTCCTTTTCCAGACAGCGCAGAACAAACTTCTCGATCTCGGGCGCGACCCGCGAATCCGGGTTTCTCACTCTGAACGGAGGGGCGGGAGTTTGAGTGATTTCGTAGATGAGACCATAGTATTTGGGCGAAATGAACGGGCGGGAGCCAGCCAGTAATTCGTAAAGAATCACGCCGACTGTGAAGAGGTCGGATCGCACATCCATGCCGATCGAATCGTCGATCTGTTCCGGACTCATGTACGCGGGCGTACCCATCCCCGCGCCGGGGACGGTCAGTGTGCGTTCATGCGAGGGCCCGAGAAACTTGGCGAGGCCGAAATCCAAGACCTTGAGGTTGATCTCCGCGGCGGATTTCCCGTCAACCAGCAACAGATTCGATGGCTTGAGATCGCGGTGGATGATCTGGTTATCGTGGGCATACTGGAGCGCGTCGCAAAGCTGCTCGATGATCTTGGCGACCTGCTTGAGCGGTAGGAGACGTTCGGTTTTCAGAACTGTGTTTAGAGGGCGACCGCGGAGGAATTCCATCTCAATATACGGGACGTCGTCGATGCAAACGTCGTAGACGGCGACAGCATGCGGATGACGCACGCGCGCCATCGCCTGGGCCTCGCGCTTGAGCCGTTCCAAGGAGATTTCGTCGTGCGCAACATGCGGGTGGATCAATTTTACGGCGCGTTCTTCCTTGAGGCGCGATGCCGAACGAGCCAGACCACACCCATTCCGCCCGCGCCGAGCTCTTCGATCGGCTCGAACTTGGCATAAGAGCGCGCGGGGGAAGGCGTTTTTCGGCGAGGGTGGCGGGTTTCGCGCCGCACGGGGATGGATCGTGACAGTCTCATCCGCTCCGGATTCGCCAGAGTCAATTGACTCGGGCTCGTCCTCTCGGCGGCGTGTCGGCTGATCGTCCGCAGATGGGCCTTTGGGAACGCTCCTGTTCTTTCCTTAACTGAGGCGGGTCGCTGCCAGATCCGATTGGCGGGGACGGCTTGAACGTCGCAAACTTGGAGGCACCTTCGTCGTCGTCGCTCTGAGACAACTTCGGCGGCAACTGAGGAGGATCGCTGGCGGATCCGATTGGCGGAGACGGCTTGAACGTCGCAAACTTGGAGGCACCGTCTTCGCCGTCTTCGCTCTGAGACGAGTCTTGCGGAAGCGTTGAAGACGGCCTCGGCCCGTCGCGTTGTTTTTGAGGGCCATCTTGCTCGGGTGACATCGGCCTGCTCCTCAAAGGGACGCATTCGCCCCGCGACTCTACCCTCCACCACCGCGATGTTGCCGCCCCACGTGCAGCGACTTTCAAGTAAGCCCCTGGGCGGCCGGTTCGTCGAGCACCCAGATTACTTTATCGGCGACAGATTGTAAAAGCGAGGCGGGCACCTCGGCGGTCATCGGGCCGTTGAGGGCGCAGGCGACGGCCTCGGCCTTGTGCGCGCCGGTGGCGAGCAACAGAATCGACCGGGCCGCCAGGATCGGGGCAATCCCCATGGTCAAGGCCCGAGGGATCACGTGATCGACCCCACCGAAATCCCGGGCCGCGTCGGCGCGGGTGATCAGGTGTAGCTCGACCACGCGGGTCGGCAGACTGAGCGCCTGCTCGACGGACAAGTCCGTCGGCTCGTTGAAACCGATATGACCGTTGCGACCGATTCCCAGGAGTTGCAGGTCTAGACCGCCATCGGCCGCGATCCAGCGGTCGAACTGCGCGGCATGCTCGGCCGCGAACGCCTCGGGGACCGTGCCGTCCAGGACATGGGCCTGATGCGGCACGATGTCCACTTGGCTGAATAAGTGACGGTGCATGTAAGATCGATAGCTCTTGGGGTCGAGCGGGCTGATCGGGTAGTACTCGTCGAGGTTGTATGTCGTGATATTCTGAAACGACAGTACAGCCGGTCCGGTGGCGCTCGACCAGATGAGCATAAACCGGCTCGGGAGTCGATCCGGTGGAGAGACCCAGGACCGCGCGACCGCGCTCAACCTGGGCCGCTTGAATCCCTTCGAGAATCTGCTCGGCGATGACCAGTGATGCCTGCCACGCGTCGCGAACGACGAGGACTTTCATCCCTGAGTAATTGCGGGTCGAAACGTCCATCAATGCAAAGCTCCTCAACTCGGTCGACTGGCTCAGGCGAGGGCTGGCGTCTTGTTGGATGCGTCCGGGACCGCGGTTCGAGCTGGGATTGAGGGGAGTGACGCGTCGTCAGCCGCGAGCTGGCCGCTCAAGATGCCCAGGGCGATCTGGATGGAGTCGGGAGGATACGCCTTGGCCCGCGCGCGTCGTACGACTCGATCTGGAACAGCTCGACGCCGACGAATCGGTCATCGGTGCGGTGAGCGCGGCCGGAGAGACTGTGCCCCTCGGCCCACTCGCGCGCCAGTGCGGCGTAGGCCCGCCCCAGGTGCGAGCAGTACTGAGTGTAGTCGGTCAAGAGAACCTGCGAGGCGTGGCAGTGGATCGCCCACTCCTTGGTCCGCTCGGCTTCGCCATCGTAGGTGAAATAGGCGTTGGGCTGAGGGATCGGGCCCCACGGCGTCCAGCCCGTCAGGACCAGGCAGTCGGTCAACTTGGCTCCGAGCAGGCCGATGGCGGCCAAGGCGCGGGTCACCCGGTGCGCCACGTGCGGCGTCATTGGCGGGTGGAACAACCACAGCCCCTGGCCTGCGCGCTTGATGAACCATTCGACAACCTTGTCGATGTCGGACACCGTCGGCTCATACCCGGGCATGCGGTAGGCTTCCAGGTCCCAGCAAACCGCCTCGGCCCCAAGAACGTTGCACTCGAGCTGGAACTCGCCCTCGCGGACGTTGACCTTTTTCTGGTTATTGAGCCAGGGAGCGGCCACGTTTCGTTCGCCGGAGAAGACCAGAACCTCGATCACCGGCTGGCCGCGGCGCACTGCGTACTCGTGGAGCAGACAGGCCGCCGTGATGGCTCCATCGTCCGCGTGGGGACAGAGCATCACCAGAGGACGGTTCGCGCCGAGCACGAAGCGCAGCGATTCGCGAACATCGGCCAGTTGGCCGTGAGGACCGCAGCCGCGCACCGTTTCGAGTAATTGATCGAATGCCGGTTGCCAGTGGCTGGAAGTCGTCGACGATGAATTGTTCATGAAAAGTGAAAACTTTGACGGAGCGGGGGCGTGTCTGCATCCGTCAGAAAAGCGGGTCGCTCAAACGCGGTCAACCGCTCGAACCGAGCAGCGAAGACCATGCGATTACCAGCCTAATACGGTCGGATAGATCGTGCCGATCGTTAACGCTCAGCACGCCAGGCTTCGGATTGGAGTAAACGACCCAAACGGTTCGCTGTGTGTCCATAAGATTCATTGTGCGATCCAACTCCGCGCACGTCAACCTCCGAGCCAACGGCTCGGTCTGCAGATCGTCGGCTCGAGCCGGTTGTCGCGGATGAAGCGGCCGTCGAATATCAGGCTCGAACCGACCGGCCTCTGAGCCCGGCTTAAATGCTTCGCTCCTCGAAGAGTTTGGCGCGAAATCCGGCCCACTCGCTTGTCCTCGCGGGCTCGTCGGGATGCTGAGACGTGTGGTTGGTGAACAACCTGTCCATCAGGTCGAACCGTTCGGAGAGGGCGCGGACGACAGCCAGGGCCAGTGCTTCGGCGGCGCATGGACTGGCGATGCGCAGCTCCTCGTGGGCCGGATGGTAAAGCGAGAGCATCCAGACGTCGGAGGTCGCGCGAACCGTGACGCTCGGCGGCTTGGGCTGAAAAAAAGACGTCGTGCCAAAAACGGCCGGCGCGGTCAGTGTCGTGAGGATTTCGTGGCGGCCCGTACCAAAAGTTCTTTCGATCTCCGCGGTCCCTTCGATCAAAAACGTCAGGTGATCGTTGGGCTGGCCCTGAGCCAGCAAGGTGACGCCGGCTGGAGCCCGAGCCTCGACTAAGGCGTTCAAGATCGTCCGCTTGGTCTCGGCGTCGACTTCCGCGAGCCAGGGTGCGGCCATAAACCGTTCGGTTGCTTCATTATCGATCATCGGCCAACCTCGTGATAAGCCAAACTGGCGTCGCCCTGAGGATTACACCGCCACGCTCTGTCGCGCGGTCGTTCGGTCGACGCTCCTTCACGACAAGCATGAAGAATGAACGATGTAAACAGGAGAAAGGCTAAAGTCGACAGGGCTTGCATTCATCCGTCGTTCCTCACCTTATTGTTCACATTGTGAGGGATGCGGCAATTAGAAAGTTTTTTTTGAAGAAGACAGTTGTGCTGAATTCGTGCAAGTCCAAATGTCGAATCGACAGGATGTTGTCGTTTCGCCGTGCCGATGAGAATCTGCACGGGAGACGAATCCGGAGCGATTCGGACTCCGTGAAATCGATGTGGAAAGACGGATGACGACGAGGCGGGAGGAAACGCCATGAGACGGCCGCCCAAAGTGGGGCTTGTCGTGTTGTTGTTGCTGGGGCTTACCGGCTGTGCCGGCGTCCAGCAGCGATTGAGCTGGTCCTCACCCTCGACGACCGACGCGAGCCGAACCGATACGCCCGCGCCCAGTCGGTTCTCGATGGTGGCGGCGACCCGGAGACGATGCCTCCGCGGCTAGGGATCCCGTCACGAGACTTGCCGAGACCAGCAAGTCTGGCACGTCGACTGGCTGACACCAAGCTCCCGCTCAATCCCTGGCCGGACCCACCGTCGGACGGATTCTCCCGCTTCTTCCCCATGCTGAGCCGTCGCTGGGATCAGAGCAAGACCGAGCATGATGACGTGAAGTCAACCAGTCGTTCGGATGTGAGCCGAGTCTCGGCGCGCTCCGGCGCGTCAACCCAACCCTCAGGTCGCACGTGACGATCGAGATGTTCGGCCGGTCGAGGTCCTCGGATCGCCGCGGATTTCGGCGATGGTGTTGCGAAATCGTTCCATGGCCCGCACAGCAAGAGCTCTGGCATCGCCACCGCTTATGCCGACCCCCTTGGTCGCTCCCGCACCGCCCGTACGCTCTTCCCGAGTCGACTAGCCGACGTCGAACTCGACATCTCGAGTCGAGCAGCACCTCCAGACGATCCGCCTGCCTCGGCTGAGCCGAAGACGACGACAACGGTGCGTTTCGCGGCAACCGGAGGAGTCATGATCGCGTCATCGGTGGGTCGGCGGACAGTCGAGCCCGGACTCCGTTGCGGAGCAGCCGGAATCCGAGTCTCGTTCCGAGCCGGGCGAGACTCGGTGTGCGATCGTCGAGAAGTGCCCGAGTCGTTAGCGATGGCCGCGGCGGACGAACTCTGCAACCCGCCGGGATCGCGACGATCACCGACAGACTCGAACCTTGAGCCAGCGCCGACGTCGAGTCCCGAGGCGGATGCCGGCGACGAGCCGGATGAGAGTCAGGTTCCCCAGGCGGCCACTCGGTCCGCGTCGGTGCGCACGGAGCGTCGGACGCGATCGCAGATCCCGCCCGCGCCACCTCCATCGTTCGGGCCTGCTCGGGCCGCGCCCGCCCGCCGTCGCCGATCAACCGTCCGCGCGCCCTCCCAGCCGGTCGCACCCGCCGACGCCCAGGCAGAAGACAACGCGCAAACCGCGCCGCGACCGCCTCGCCGCGCGGAGACACAGCCGACGTCCGTCCAGCCGATCCACGCCTCGCCTCCGCCGGTCGCACCCGCCGCAGCCTCGGCGAAGTTTCTTCGGCTGGGTGGGGTTCAGACTTCCGCCCGAGCCACTGGCTTCGTCCCAGCTTCCGCCAGCCGACCTTCCCAGCCGAGCTACCAGCTACCTGCCCCGGCCTCGCAATCCGAACCGGGTCTCGCCGACGCCTCAAGGAATACCGCCGCGGACCCGCCGGCGCCCAGGTTCGGTGGCTGGAAGCCCGTGCTGATACCAGCCTTGATCAACAAGATCAAGAACTGGGGCAACGGCTGCGGTTGTCAAGGCTGCCATCAAAAGGGCCGCCCTCGTGCTGCCAAGCTTGCACTTGCTGCGGGGTCAAGAACCCGGCGGTCTCGGCGTCTCCTCAAGCCAACGCGCGGCGACCTGGCAGTCCCCGCGAGCTGCGGACGCCGAATGCGGCATCATCTCGGTACCTTCGGCCCGTTCAGGCGGAGCCGAACCGGGCGATGTCGCGGAGGGACGGGAAGGTCTTCGAGCCGGCCGCTTTCGAGGGCCGCGACAAAACGCCGCAAGGCTAGCTCGAGGTGCTCGGCCACTTCGGGATGCTGGTCGATGACATTGTTCTGGTCCCAGCGGTCCTCGGGCTTGCGAAAAAGCTCGGCGGACCGCGGCTCCTCGGGGTCGTTCTCGACCGGCACGATCAGGTGCCAGAGGTGAGTGCGGATCGCGAACTCCGCGACGTCCATCCCCATGCAGGCGTAGTCGCGGACCTTGGTCTGCTCGCCGCGGATCAACGGGAGCAGGTCGTGGCCGTGCGGCGGCGTCTCGCCGAGATCGAGCGGCGGCAGACCCAAGGCCGACACGATCGTCGGCAGCAGGTCGACAGTCTGGACCAGGGCCTGGTGCCGGATCCCACCGCGCTGTCCTTTCGGCAGCCGGATGATGAGCGGCGTGTGAATCAGCTCTTCATACAACCAGGGCCGGAACCGCCTGACGAAGCCGTGCTCGCCCAGCGGCTCTCCCTGGTCGCTGGTGAAGACCACCAGGGTGTCGTCCATGCGGCCCATTCGTCGCAACGCCTCGAACAGCTTGCCCAGCCAGGTGTCGACCAGGGTCATCGATCCGGCATAAGTGCGTCGGAGCCGGAAGAGCTCGGCCTCGCTGAGCACGTCGCCGACCGCGCCGGCCGGGACGTCGATCGAGCGCCGCCACGTCCTCGATGTCGATCTCCTCGTCGTTCGTCCGCTTCCTCCTCGACAAGGTCTCCCTCTTCGCCAGCCTCGAATTCGTCGGGCTCGACCGTCACGTACTGGTCGCGGTAGGGCTGGGGAGTATCCCACGGCCCGTGCGGGCTGAAGATGTCCAGCCAGAGCAGGAACGGGTCCGACTCCGCCGCCTCGCCGCTCGAGCCAGTCGATGGCCGCGTTGACTGTCCGCGCGACGCCCGTGTTCTCCTCGCGATCGGTCTCGAGCACGGCTCGATTCCGCAACAACTGCTCCCATCGCTTCTTCCAGAGCGCGTAGTCGGGATCATCCTCGGGCGGGAGCCGGAGCCCCGGCTCGTCGTCCAGCCGAACGTGCTTGGCGCGGGGATCGCGCAGGGGAACCAGCGGATCGTACCCTTGACCGCGGATCCAGATCACTTCGTCGAATCCGCGGCCATAGCCCAGGCCCACCTCGCGCAGCAGCGGGACGTCCGAGATCAAGGCCGTGCGCACGCCCTGGTCCCAGAGCAAGTCGGGCAGGATCGCCTCCTCGGGCCCGAGCGGCGTCCAGCCCAGCTCGGCCTCGGCAAACCCGTAACGGCCGGTCCACCAGCTCCGCCGGGTGGGAAGCGTGGTCAGATTCTCGGGGAAGTGATGCTCGAAGACGATCCCCTCGGCCGCCAGCCGATCGAGGTTCGGCGTCTCGATCCAGGCATTGCCATAGGCGCCGAGAAAGCCCAGATGCACGCTGTTGCAAACCACGACGATGACATTCATGGCCCCATTTAGCCGATCAATCGTCAGTGTAACCGATCAAGGCCCGGGGATCACCGCTCTTCCTTCCCGACTCCAGCCTCTTTCGTTACCCCCGCGCCGAGTAGGATCAAGGCAGATTCGGTGGGCGGCGGTGGAAGCCGCCTCACCGATAGGACGAAAGCGCAGGGATCGGACCTTCTCGATCCCTTTTTTGCTGCCTCTCACCAGGGAGTCCCTTCAACCATGTCACGTTCAAGCTTGTTCCTCGCCTCGGCCTGGGGTTGCTGGTATTCGCGGCCTTTGTGCTGGCGTCGGCCGACTCACCGCTCTGTGGCCCAGTTCGGGGGGACTGGGCCAGGGACCAGCGGTGCGGTTACGCCACCGCTGACCGTTACGCTCAAGGAGCCGGTCGCCTCGCGCGTCTATCAACGCGACCTGAACGGCAAGGCGGAAATCCCCATCGTTCTGGACGACTCGCTCAAGGACGCCAAGCTGATCGATGCCGCGAGTCTCACTGGCCCGAACGTACTCCGGAGCCAGAGCAACAAGTTTGTCGACGGCAAGCTGGTCGGCGTGCCGGCCGGCGGGCCGTACACGATCACTGTGCACGGTCGACATCAAAGGCGAAGGGGAGCACAGACGGTCGGACCGGTGTTTGTGGGCGATCTCTGGGTGCTGGCCGGCCAATCCAACATGGAGGGTGTCGGCAACCTGATCGACGTGACGCCGCCCCACCCCAAGGTCATGCTCCTGGGCATGGACGGCAAATGGGGGCAAGCCGAGGAGCCATTGCACTGGCTGATCGACTCGCCCGACCCGGTTCACTCGGGCGATCCCAAGAATCGCGCCGAGCGTGCCGCCCAGACCCACAAGACACGAACCAAAGGCGCCGGCCTGGGGCTCACCTTCGCCGTGGCCATGGTGGAGTCGACCGGCGTTCCGGTCGGCCTGGTCGCCTGCGCCCATGGCGGCACCAGCATGGAGCAGTGGAACCCCTCCAAGAAAGAGCAGGGGGGAGCCAGCCTTTACGGCTCGATGCTCCGCCAGGTCAAGCTCGCCGGCGGCAAGGTGAAAGGCGTGCTCTGGTATCAAGGCGAGAGCGACGCCAATGCGGCAACGCCTGGAAAGTTTTCGCCAAAGTCTTCTCCGGCTTCATCGCGGCCGTCCGTTCCGATTTCGGACAGCCTGAGCTGCCCTTCTACTACGTTCAGATCGGCCGGTTCGTCCGCGACGGCGATCCCAAAGACTGGAACGCCGTGCAAGAAGCCCAGCGTGTGATTCCCGAGCGCGTGCCCAACACGGCCGTCGTCTCGGTGATCGACCTCGAGCTCGACGACGGCATCCACGTCGGCACCCAGGGGCAGAAGCGAGCCGGCCAGCGGCTGGCGCGGATCGCCCAGCGCGAGTTGTTTGGCCAGGTCGGGGCGACCACCCCCACCTTTGAGCGCGTCACGAAAGGCCCGCACAACACGCTGACCGTGAAGTTCAACGGTGTCAACATGGGCGCGGCTCGATGGCCAGGGCATGATGGGTGGCGATGATGGGTCGGCCGGCATGACCATGAGCCCGGGAGAATCCACGGCATCGGTTTGAAGCCCGAACGACACATCGCCGGCTTCTCGATTCACAAGGAAGACGGCACCGCGCTTCCCTTGATCTTCGAGGCAGGCGTCGGCAAGGCACGAGATACCGTGGTTCTGAAACTCAACGGCCCGGTGCCCGAGAAAGCATCGCTCTGGTACGGTTACGGCATGGACCCCTTCTGCAACCTGGTCGATGGCCTGGACATGGCCGTTCCGGTCTTCGGCCCGATCGCGCTCGACACGGCGGACGCTCCGCCCGCCACGGTCTCTGCCGCCGCGGCTGCTCTGCCGCCCCGGTTTCGGCGAAAGCTCCCGATCCGCTCCGGTCAAAGTGCTCGTGATCACGGGCGACCATGGGCACGCCTGGAAAGACACGACCAAGGTCCTGAGTGAGGTTCTTGGAGCGGGCGGCCATTTCAAAGTCGACGTGACCACGACGCCTTGAAAGACCTGACCGACGACAACCTGGCCAAGTATGATGTGCTGCTCTTGAATTATAAAGATACGCCCAACGGTCCACCCGAGACACGCTGGTCGGATGCGAACAAGCAGGCATTCCTCAAGGCGGTGCGCGAAGGGAAGGGGCTGGTCGTCTGTTCACCACGCCTCGAGCGCCTTCACCAAGCCCAACTGGGACGAGTTCGAGAAGGCGATCGCCGGCGGCTGGCGAGCCCAGGGAAATCACGGGCCCAAGCACGTCTTCACGGTCAAGAAGACCGACGCCAAACATCCGATCTCCGAGGGACTGCCGGCCCAGTTCGAGCACAAGATCGATGAATTGTATCAAAACTCGATGATCTTGCCGGGCAGTGTGGTTCTGGCGACGGCCTATTCGGATCCCGGCAAACCCAAGGGCACCGGCAAGGATGAGCCGGTCATCTGGGTCAGCAGCTTCGGCAAGGGACGGGTTTACGAGAACGCGATGGGCCACGATGCCGAGGCGATGGGCGACCCCAAGTTCCAGGAATGGCTGCGCCGGGGTGTGATCTGGGCCGCCACAGGCAAGGTCGGATTGATACGGACCGTGCCGCGTAACGTTTCGTGCCACCGGTCGCTGAAGTGATGCCGTCAGGGAGGCAGACGGCGCTTGTGCGAGACGGTGATGGCTCCTCCCGGCCAGCGTGACTACAGTACGTTGCGGCTTTCGCGGCATGCCCTCGAGCGGTTCGTCGAGCGATTCGCGGCGGAGCCGGAACTGGCGCCGGACGAATTCCGGCAGGTGCTGGCGCGGACGCGCCGCCTGGGACGAAATCCGGAGAATGGAGCCATCGCCGTACTCGGGCATCTACCGCAACCAGGTGCTGGTGGCCATCCTCCAGCAGGCAACCTGCCTGACCGTCCTGACCTGGAACCAGTTCCTTCCCCGACTCGCCGAATTCGGCCGGCAGCAAGTTGCCCCGGAAGTGGGGACGCTTGTTGCGGCGGTTGGTCGAAGAAAGTTGAAAACGAATCCAATCCCACGTAGAGCGCAACGCATAAGTCGAAGCCTATCGAACAAGAATCGGTGTTGCCTTCGGCAGGAACGAGTCGCCATGTCCGCTCAATTGGGATCTCGTCGGTTCCGCTACACGATCCGGGGACTCATGATTCTCGTGGCCGTTCTGGCCGTCGCCCTTACGTGGGTACTGTGGACGCAGCGGCCGAAGCCATTCCCTGTTTCGGGAACGATCACATACAACGGCCAGCCGCTGGGTAACGGTAAGATCGTCTTGATACCGCCGACCGCGGCAGGGAGGCAAGCCATCGGTCAGGTCATCAACGGCAAGTATTCGTTGACCAGCTTTACTCTGAACGACGGTGCGTTGTCCGGCTCCTACAATGTTATCATCGTCTCGCCGAGAGTTCCTGCCAGGTACCAGTCGCAATCGACTTCCGGGTTGGTCGTCCAGATCCAGAACAGTGCGAACATGATCGATTTGGACTTGCGGTGATTTTGGCAGCCAGTGACTCCGCGTATCGAAGATTACTCCGCCTTCCCAGCGTTGGCGTGGTTGATCCGCCCGATCTCGCCGTAGAGTTGTACGCCCACGCTCGGAACGTAGATCACGGCGACGAGGGCGAGCACGTCTCTTGCGATCTGGTCAACTCGGCTCGACTGGAAAATGTTGCCGTACACTGCGAAAGACAGGATCAGGCAGGCGAGTGCCACGTTGAGGCCGATGTTTATGCGACGGGTGAGCCGATGCCATCGGCCCTGTACCGCGACGAACGAGAGCAGCGCGAGAAGGCCGACCATCAATCCGATGAAGCAGGGGAGGCGCAACCGCTGGAAGTTCGCCGTGTAGGCCGCCCACGAGGTATCGAACCGGCCGCCCGAGATCTGGTCGAGCACCCAGGTTAGTGCGCCGTACAAGACGACGAAGAACGTGGCGATCGGGACGACCACCGCCGTTCCGACGCGATTCGCCCGGCTACGGTCGCGCGGTTTCCAAAGCGCGGTCGCTGGCCAGCGCCGACCAATCCAGTTCTTTGCGCCGAAGGCCACGACCAAGAAGCCGATCCAAGCCAAGATCCCGACCTTTACAAAGTCATCCGCGGTCCCCGGCTGAGCAGGCCGCAGCTTCCTTAACGCGCTGAGCAAGAGCAGCGAGCCCACACCAATGACGCCGCCCTCATGAAACTCGCGGAGTCGGCGGGGTCGATGATGGCCGAGGGCGGCTGATAGCGGGCCGCGACCTCGTTCGGTTGGCCATAGTCACGCACCAGCGACAACGCCAGGGACTCATCGGGCGGACGTCCCGACTCCTGGGACCGCGCGTGCAACTCCTCGTTCAGGAGAGAGCGTAACTCGGTCGCCACGTCGTCCCGTTGGCGCCTCGGCAGGAGTCGCACTGTGTCGTCGATGTACGTTTCGATCACTTCGCTCGCATGCATCGCTCGATGTCCTACTTCTTGTTGGCGATCAGGCGGTTCACCGTCGTGACAAGCTCCGACCAGCTCGCACTGAGGTTTTGGTAATGCCGAGCCCCGTCGGGGCTCAGCGTGTAGTAGCGACGGGGAGGCCCGTCCTCGATGCGCCATTCGCTCACGAGCAGGCCCTGCGACTCGAGGCGACGGAGTAGGGGATAGAGCGTGCCTTCCTCGATCGGCATACCCTCGCTGGCCAGGGCCTGTCGCAGTGAGTACCCGTACTGGGCCGTACGCAACTGCGAGAGCACCGTGAGCACCAGGACACCGCGACGCAGCTCGAGGTCGAGCTTCCCGTTCGACGCTTCGCGCGATTCCCCTTCCGTCATCACTTGAGTCCCCATATCCATGAAATACGCTGTGCATCGCATAGTACATAGCACGACACAGTATGTCAAGGAGCGGCTCCCATCTCCATCAGATCCTCTGGGATCGCGATGGCCGCACCGCGGAGAGGGAAAGCCTCGTGGCCCGGGCGGTGGGAGTGCGCCAGGCCCTGCGGCCGTTGCCGCCGCGGACCCCGCGTCCGTCGCAGGCGAGAGACTCACCCCCAGGTCGCCACCGCCCCGATCGGCGAGTATTTCGAAAAAGTTTTTCCGCTCATGAGGTGATTTTGGACTCAACGGCGACATCGAGTGGTGACGGGCGCGGCCGACCATCGTGTCAGGCCGATCCCGGTGGTCGATTTTGCCCGAGTCGGGCTCCGGCATGCAGGCCACGACCGGGCGATCGGGGAGGACCATCATGCCCGACTTGACTCGTCGAGAAGCCCTCAAGCTGGCCACCGTCATCGGTGTCGACGCGATGGGATCGCCCATCGCCCGGGCCGCGGACGATCCCAGGGCAATCCCAGAACGGTCGAGAATCGCTTACGAACAGGCCGTGTTGGCGGATCGTCCGGTCGCCTACTGGCGGTTGGGGGAGGCGTCCGCGCCGACCGCCGTCGACGCGACGGGGCACGGCCACAACGGCAAATACCACGGTCACGCCACCTATGGCGAGACCGGCGCGATCGAGCGCGATCGCAACACGGCGGTCGGGCTCCAGGCACACGAGTATGTGGAAATCCCCGACAGCGTCCACTTCAGCCAGCCGGAAAGCCATGCGGGGCTGACGGTCGAGGTCTGGATGAGGCCGGATGCCCTGGATTTCCCTGGACAAGCGGCCCACCCAATGATCCCTACGTGCACTGGCTCGGTAAGGGTGTCGCGGGACAGTACGAGTGGGGGTTCCGATTTTACAGCCTGCACAAGGATCCGCAGCACCACCAGCTCTCGTCACGGCCCAACCGGATCTCGGCGTACATTTGGAATCCGGCGGGGGCGAGGGCGCGGGAGCCTATTTCCAGGACAAGCTGGTGAAAGGGCGATGGCTCCATATCGTTGCCTGCTACCAGCCGGGCGACAAGACGAATCCCGCAGCGGGGGTCCAGATCTACAAGGACGGTCAATTCCGCATGGGGCCGCCTTCGCCCGGGACGCTCTACAGCAACCCGAAGTTCCTCATCATGCCTGCCCACGGGACCGCGCCTTTGCGGCTCGGGACGCGCGATCTCGGCAGCTTCCTCCTCGGTGGGCTTGACGAGGTCGCGATCTACCCGTACGTCCTGTCCGCCAACAAGGTCGAAGAGCATTACAAGATCGCCACGGGAGACTGAAGCGGGCTGTCCGAGTGCCGCGAACCGCGAGTCGGAAACGGGGCGGGAGCGAATGTCGCGAGGTTGTTCATTAGGCTGCATTGCGTAAGAGGCAGTAACAAAATGAACCTAAAGGCGAGCGTCGCCCCTCAACCGGCCTTCGGCCACCCTCTCATCGCACCATTGGTCTCTACACATGTATCAGCGACTCAAGTTCCCCCTTCTCCTTGCGAAGAGGGGCAGGGTTGGGGTGTTGAAAGGACGCGGTTAAACGTGCTCAGGGGACCGTTTCGATACCCGCGTTTTTGTTGCGCTTGATTGAATGCCGGCGCGAGCGAGCGATTCCTTTCCCCCCCTTGCGAAGGGGGGTCAGGGGGGGTGGACAGGGCATAACCAACAGTCTCGGCCGAGCCGGAAATTCGGCGGGATCAGCTGCCGTGGAACCGCATACAAGGCCTGGTTCCGCGGGGGCCCCCCTGACCCCCCTTCGCAAGGGGGGAAAGCCGCCAACGGAATCGGGATGAACCGAAAGCTTGTGCAAAACCATCTTTTCAACACCTCACCCGAATCCCCCCTTCGCAAGGGGGGAAGTTTTTGCGCCATAGGAAAGCAAAAGGGGTGACGATCCGTTGTTGAACAAACAACGGCTCCTGACCCTTTTCCTCTCCCAGTTAGAACTTCCTGTCGTGATCACCACAAATTGTCGCTTTTCAAATTGTGGGAAGTACACCGTCGTGTCCGACGCCGTCCGATTGGGTTGCGAAACCTGCAACGCACTCTAGAATTCGCCAACAGTCCCGGATTTCCCGGAGGCGGCGGGTGGTCGGGCAACGTCTTCTCGAACCGGGTGGTTCGAACTTTGCCTTTGAATCCGGCCACGGTGTTATGAAAGGATCGGCGGGATCCTAGTCGCGTGCTCTTGCAACACGATATACTCGAACTCATCAGCCACCGGATTGTTGTTTGTGCCGAAGTTGACCTTACGGAATGGGCTGTCTGGCCGTCCGCGGACGTCGGGATCGTAACCGGCGTCTTGGCGACGAGGGACGTGAGCCTGATGATGTCTCCCGACGAGACCTTCGTCAGATCCGTACCCAGCGGCACGACAGCATCGTCAACATTCCCGTCGGACTCAAAATCGGTGAGGACACGAATTGACACGCACTTGTACCCGCGCTTCTCGATCAACATTCGGGTGGTCGGCCAGCCAGCGGTGGGCACCGCGGAAGCATGGACCGCGCCGAGCAGGACAATACCGGGCGTGACGGCCGACATCCTACGATCCGCGATTTCCTCGAACAGATGCTGAGCCATACGGGCATCGCGGGCCGCTCCGTCGAGAATCGAGGTTCCGATTGGAAGGACGTAACGCGGGTTGGCGCAGGATAAATCCAGCACCGGCTGATAGCGGCGCGGCAACATGCGCCGCGCGATTTCCAACAGATCCCTGTCCATTTCTTTCGGATCAAATATGATCCGCGCGATTGCCATCAGATCCACGCTCGTCGGCTTCGGATCAAATTTCGGTGGGAGCGACCCGTCCCGCAGGTAATTCCTCACCCCGACCCGCACTGGGCCGGCGTTGAGATAGCTCTCATTGGCGAAATACCGATAGTGGGGGTCCTTAAGCAACTCGAGGCAGCAGTCGAACCGTTGCGGTGGTTCGAATGTTCGGCTCCTCGCTCGTCAGGCGGGCATGGGTCTCGCCGACGATGGCGACGTTGTGGTTCTGGGTGATGGTCGTGCTGGTCTTGGCGTTTTTGGTTATGTAGTCCTTGAGCTCATCCGCCAGCGACATTGGCGTATCCTCCGAAATGGTCCACTTCAGCCCCGTGTCAGGCGGTCTTATGCGATGCACGATTGTGGGGTTGGGAAGCCCCGTTACTCACAATGCGCCGTCCAGTCCGCAAATACCTCACCAGAGCTCGGTTTTTTTGAAATAGGTGCACGCAATGGGGAATGAGAGGCGGACGTTGCCGACGGGAGCCGTCTTCTACAAGGAGGCGGATCCGCAGGTCTTCTTCTAGGAGGCGGCTCCGTTCGCCGATCCCCACTTTCCCCTTGAACGGCAGGCATCAAATGCGCCTGTTTTTGTAAGGGATGACTCTGTCCCTCGACTCGGCTATCATGGAGTGGTCGAATGAGAGGTGCGCCTCATAACCAATGGCGCCGTGTCGTATGCGATGCACGTAAAGGCCGCGCTGAAGCATGCGATGACACGGATCTGGTCGCCGCCTTGAATCGGAGTGAACCGGTTCCAGGTGCCGACGAAGGACACCGCGAATGAAAAGCCCCACAGAACCCGATTCGCCGGAGCTCGGCGGCTTCTCACGAGATCGGGTGCAAGACGAGCCGAGGCCGGCTTGCGAGTTGCTGCCGTTGGTCTACGACGAGTTGAGGCGGCTCGCGGCGCAACGGCTGGCGAGAGAGGCTCCTGGTCAGACGTTGCAGGCGACGGCACTGGTCCATGAGGCGTACCTGCGGTTAGTCGGCGAGAGTCCGGATCGGCCATGGGACAGTCGCGGCCATTTCTTCGCCGCTGCGGCCGAGGCGATGGGCCGGATTCTGGTCGATCACGCCCGACGCCGTGACCGGCTCAAGCGAGGAGGCGACCGGGCCCGAGTCGACCTCGACCGGGTGGAATTGACCGCCCCCGGGATTCACGACGACGTACTGGCCCTCGACGAGGCGCTGGAGCGGCTGGCTCAAATCGAACCGGTCAAGGCCCAGGTCGTCCAGCTCCGCGTTTTCGCGGGCTTGACAATCGGCCAGGTGGCCGAGGTCCTCGGCCTATCGATTTCCACGACAGATCGCTATTGGGCTTATGCGCGGGCCTGGCTTCGCGTCGAGATCGCCGGGCGGAAATCGACACTTGACGCGGGCGAAAACACCGGCGATTCCGAATAGTCCGGTTTAACCGAGACGCCGGCGAGAACGCCGACACGGGCCCGTGTGCCATACGCGCATTCGGCGTTCGGCGTTTTCCAACAGTGACGACCCGGAGAATACATGGCGAGATCATCCGCCGGAATTCATCGTCCTCGGCGCGTTGTCGCAGCACATCCGCTGATCGCTCAATAGTGCCTTCGTCCGGACGATCTCTGCGCCGCTGCGCAATTCGGGCTGAGCCGATCGTGGAAGCGTGCCATACGGTGGGTCGAGCCGCGACTGGTCGCGGCGAGGCCCACCACGCGGGCCGTGGCGATCGGTGAGCCTCAAGATGCCGAGCATCGTTCGACGCACTTTACCACCGATTTCGGCTGTGCCGCGTTAGGAGCGACAATCGTACATCAAGCTTCGACCACTTCGCGCGGACTTCAAACATCCCGGTTGAAATCGCTCCAGTCGGTTTTTTCGCGGCGGTTTGCATTGGGCGTGAAGGCAGGCGGATCGAGTGGAATCGCCGTATCCGACAGGGGGTCGACGCTTTCCGCGGCTTTAATCGCGAGTAGCGTGCAGTTATCGTGGAGGTCGGGGTCCGTCAGCGCGTCGATCATCACTTGCTCGCGCTCGCTCGAGGGCTGCGGGGTACCGAGGATGACCTTCCCGATGTTCCGCGCATTCCCACCGGGCACGAGGCGGACGTTCCAGGCCGCATTGAGATTCGCGAAGTTGGACGGCCTGAACCGCGCCTGCCAGTGGACGTTCCAATAGAAATGGGCCAGGTGGGTGAAGACCCCGTCCGGGTCCCGCGCTGAGAAGACGGTCAAGAAATGGAATTCCAACTGTGCTTCGTATAGGTAATTCACACTGTGCGTGCACGAGTTGAGTTGCCGCAATCGGAAGAAGTCTCCAGGCGTGTCGTTGTAGCCTTTGACCGTAATGACCGCGGGATACGCCCACTTGCCTGCGCATGCGATCATGGCCTTTGGGGAGTAGAAGAAGTCCCCTGCATTCACCGTGTCACGACACTGCTTGGCCGGCCGCCCGGTGGCGCGGCCGCGCTGCAAAAACAGACTCCCTTCCTTTTCCGATTGCCCGCGGTATTCAGCCCAGTTTGTCTCGATCCACTGAACCTGCATGAACCCAAACGACCAACCGTCCAGCGTGTCGTCCGGACTGCCGTTGACCGTGACCGAGGCGTCGGCGGAGATGCATGCTTCGATCGGCGAGTCGTCGTCCGAGTCGTCCCAGGCGCGCAAGCGAAATCGGCTGCGGGGTGGCTGGCTCTCGGGCTGGGGGCTCGGGGAGTCTGCACGCCTGGGCCGGGGCGGATCGTAATGGTCGTAGACCCAACGACAGGTTGGACGACGCGCCGGATAACCCCACCCGGGTCTGGGGTAATGGCCGGCAAACAGTCGCCGCTCATCACCCGCTCGGCAACCCGTTCCGCCTCCTCTTCGAACGGATCATCCTCGGCGCCGACACGCCAGACACCTGAAGTGCCCACGCCGCAGCCTTGTTGTTGAACGACATGAGTCAATTCATCGCCAGCAGCGCCGCCCCGTCGCTGTCTGGGGATCGTATTGGCCCGCGTCAAATACGACGTGGTTGCCGATGGTGAAGGCCCGCGCACCCAGGGCCCGCGCCGCGGCCGCATCGGTATGCACGCGGACCCTACGGAAATCGCGACCGAAACGGGCTTCCATGAATTGCCGTGGCTCCCGATCGAGTGGGCGGCCCTCACCGACGCAAAGGAGCTTTCGAAGGGTCGAGATATCTGTGAAAACGTCACATGTTATTTTCATAATAATCTCTATAGTAATAGGGTCCGTAAGCGAGATGATGTGGCCACGCAGCCACGCATACAGAGTTTTCAAACCGCTCAGCTCGAACCGCGTTCTCGCACCACGGGAACGTGGACGAACCCGGCCGTCATAGCCTGGCTGCGAGCCGCGTTCCGACGATTCGTCGATTGTTTCAATTGTCGCCGATTCCTCGACGCGATCACTGGTCACTCCGTGAAATGAGTCAAGGATTGCCGGGTCCGGAAGTCCTCTAAACCACAATGCGCCGTCCAGTCACCAAATACCTCACGGGCCTCGGAATTTTTCGAGCCGGTTGCGGAGGTCGACGAAGGACACCGCGAATGAAAAGCCCCGCGGAATCCGACCCACCGGAGCTCGACGGCTTCCCACAAGATCGGGTGCGAGACGAGCCGAGGCCGGCTTGCGAGTTGCTGCCGTTGGTCTACGACGAGTTGAGGCGGCTCGCGGCGCAACGGCTGGCGAGAGAGGCTCCTGGTCAAACGTTGCAGGCGACGGCGCTGGTCCATGAGGCGTACCTCCGGTTAGTCGGCGAGACTCCCGATCGACCGTGGGACAGTCGCGGCCATTTCTTCGCCGCGGCGGCCGAGGCGATGCGCCGGATTCTGGTCGATCACGCCCGACGCCGTCACCGGCTCAAGCGAGGAGGCGACCGGGCCCGAGTCGACTTCGACCGCGTGGAATTGACCGCCCCCGGGATTCACGACGATGTACTGGCCCTCGACGAGGCCCTGGAGCGGCTGGCCCAAACCGAACCGGTCAAGGCCCAGGTCGTCCAGCTCCGCGTTTTCGCGGGCTTGACGATCGGCCAGGTGGCCGACGTCCTCGGTCTATCAATTTCCACGACCGATCGCTACTGGGCCTATGCGCGGGCCTGGCTTCGCGTCGAGATCGCCGGCCGCGATTCAACGCTTCACGTTGATGAAGACGTCGGCCACCCCGGTAGCCGCGCCAGCCCCAGACGCCGGCCAGGGTCGCCACGAGGCCGTTGGTCGAAGTTGACGCCGGCTCCATCCTCGGAAAAAAAATTAGACTTCCCCTGAGGTGTTTGGTGACCAGATGGCGCATTGGGAATAGGAACGCTTCCCGATTCCGCAGTCACGGCCTGGCCGGGTTTCGCCCGCAAACGCCGTATTGAAATGTCACGGGAATGTCTTTTACCCATGAGGTCCTCATTTACACGAGGGAGGATTTCCAATGGCTGGGGATGTACTTGGGGTCAATGCCCCTGGCAACTTGTCGTCGGTCGGCGATCTAGCGGATAATCCGGGCGTGCGCAGAAATGCGCTTGGCACGCTTGAGCAGATGCGGAAACATCTGACGTTTGTGCACATGTCGATCGCGACGTTGGAACAGGCGTTACGCAGCCCAGGAACCTTGAAGACCTTGCACGCAGCGCAAGCGAAAAAGCTGCTGCGCGACTGGGTCCTGAGTCTTGTCATGGAGGAAGGATCGATAGAAGCCGTGCTCGGCCAATAGACTGGATGGCTTTCAGGGATCTGGCTGAGGGCCGCCGCACGCGTCGGACAAAAAATGGAGGAAGAAAAAGCGGCAAGAGAACCAAGAAACGCGCCAAAGAACCAATTTGAGCGGGTCAGTGCTATCCTTTTCACCGCGGCCGGATGCTTTGAAATCAGGGCGCCAATTCTACATCGCGATAGATACCCCGTGCAAGCCGAGGGGGTATCGCCAACAGTTTCTGGCGGTCGATTGGATGACTTCCCAATGAAAGCGCCCAATGGCCCACCCGAAACGCGGGAGGATGCGTCGCATAAAACCACAACTCGGAACATCGAATATGAAACCGACAAAATCTTCTGCCATTGTGTTAACGCTCGTTGGCATATATTCCTCGTCCCGACGGTGAAACGGGCCATCGACGGGGAGCCGCTGAGTTTTACACCTGGCGTGGCCGCCGCGCGTCGGCGTGTTTCTCTGCACTGCCGTCCACTTCGCTCTTTTGATCAGGCGGAAGTCCGGTGGCCGTTCAGGCCCGCCCAGTGCCTAACAAGAGCGCCGCAGCGAACGGCGGCGGCCTGGTCACTCGGGCGTCGTCGGCCCGGATCGTGCTTCCGATGGTCTCCTGGGGCCATTGGTTTCAATTCCCGGGTCGTCGGGCGGTGATACCGTGCCCATCGCGCCGTCCAACCTGCCAGGCCGCCCAGCCGATGGCCGTTGAGCGTGTTCGCGCACGGCGGGAGCAGGGGGTACTCCAAGGTACCCCCGTTAAGGTTGACGACGCCTCAAACGCTCGGAAAACAAGACGACGCTGAGGTGATTGCCGTCCGAACGGCCCATTGGTAACAGCGATGCTCGCCGATATCGCAGGCGCATTTTGCGGATCGGCTTCCGGAAGTCTGAGGCAGGGCCTTGTCAGAATGACAGGGCGATCGGCGTGCCGCGAAGACGAACATTAACCGGTCAAGTAACAAGAGGGGGTCAGATCAATGGCCGAGCCGATCGCACATCTCTTCGACATGCTGGCGAATGCCGAGCGTTGGCAATTGGAAGATGAAATCAGCAACCTGGCGATGGATTCTAGGTTTGTGGCAGGGTTGGAAGCCACTGCCACGTTGTCGCTGCCGTTGTTGGCTTTCGGAATGATGCTCAACGCCGTCTGGGATTCCGATCAGCAAGCACTCGAGGAAGTCCGAAACGAGAACACGCAGACGGGCTTCTCGCAGGGATTGATCATGGGATTGCTCGGCTGGAAATGGTCTCAAGTGGACGACCGTTTTGTACAGCACTACGTCCTGCAGATCTACCAGCGGCAGGATCTGAATGATGCTCGCGTGCTGTCCGACAATATTGGCCTGCATTGGGTTATCACCATGCTGCAAACTTTCCCCAGCAACACGAAAAGGATATCTCACAGTCACTCGAAAGATTTCGGCGCAACGGCGGGAGCTTGGACCCGGCGGGATCAGATTGATTATGTCATCGACCTCGCGGCGCGTTTTGCGAACCACCTTCATGCGTTTCGGGTTTGAGTAACGGTGGCGGAGGTATCACCAGTTCGGTGGGGAGCATCCCACCTGTGACTCAGTGACTACGTCTACGAATTCCGTCGTCGCAAGTCACGCCGAGTTTCATAGGCTTTGGGCTACTGTGAGCCTTATGTCAATCCCCCGTCGCACTACGTGGCGTGGTTCAAACTTGGGGCGAAACGAGTAGCAGGCGGCTGGTGGGGGGACATTCCTGTCCGACACAGGGGCCAGCGGCGGACAAGACTGTCCGCCCCACAGACTGTCAGCCCAACTTTGAACCATGCCCACTTCTTTATAGAATTAAGAGAAGCCGTTTCGTGAGCAAAT
>CAWAAW010000075.1:0-42256 GCA_963779785.1 uncultured Planctomycetota bacterium | reverse complement strand
AAATGTCCAGCGACTAAAAGTGGATCTCCCCGAGGAGCTTGGCGCAAACGGCCGCGACTCGCGTTCCGCACGGTGCCGCGCGCACGGCAGCAGGAACGAGAACACGTTGCGGATCGATCAGAGCAGCCAGCTTCCCCATACCATTTGATGGCAGGTCGACCAGGAGGCAGATCTGAAGCGGATCATATCGTTGGCAATGTTTATGGCGGCCGGGCTACTCGCGGCACAAGCGTCCGCCGGTACGATCGGTGCCAGTGGAGTCGAGACTTGGAAGGCTGACGGCTCGGACTTCGACTACACAATCACCCTGACGAACACCTCGGGGGCGGGCAACGACAGCATCGAAACGTTTTGGTACGCGTGGGTGCCTGGTCACGATTTTATGGCCGGCGCCAAGCCGACCAACGTCATCACTCCCACCGGATGGACCGACATTATCACGGGTTCTGGAAGCGCGACTGATGGCTATGCCATTCAGTTGCAGAGAGCTTCTTCCGCTGCCCTGGCACCCGGAGGCTCGTTGACCTTTGGGTTTACGAGCGACCAGACACCGGCGGAACTCGCGGGTAAATCGCTCTTCGGCTCTAATCCGCCAGATGGGAACGGCTTTTGTCTATTCCGGTCAACCATTCTCAGGTGACAGCCTCATGTTCACAGTTTCATCGGTTCCTGAGCCATCGTCACTGACTCTTGGTCTTTTTGGTGTCATCGCGTCGGCCGTTTACTTGCGGTTCAAACGCAAAAAGCAGGCGTAACCGAGCGTTCGACGGCCAGCCGTCAGCAGGCTGAGGTTGAATCGGGTCCGCTGCATCTCGCTCGATGCGAGCGGCCCTCGATTCATTCAATAGAATGCAAATTCCTTGAGTGTGACATTGATTCGTTTGTTTTACTCTTTGCATGAGAAGCGGCCAGTCGCGCTTCTTGCATTATCTAATTCGTGTTATTGGTGGTTGAAGAATGTATTGTGGACGGCTGCATCAGTGTCAAGGCGTGGTTTAGGAGGAAAATCCTTGTCGAGGAGTCGCACGCCGAACGGCATGGGAGGCCGCGAGCTCCCGACGCTTCTGTTCGGGGAATCCGGCATCGAGAAACCGGTGGGTCCAAGTCCGATGAGGGGGCTCAGGGATCAATGTTGGCATTCCGCAGGATAAAGGCGACATTGGCCGTGTAGATCTGAGCGTGAATCGTGACGATCGCTTTGCCCTGGCTGAGCACGCCGGGGGTGTGCTTACCGTTGGGGATGTACTTGATACTGATGGTGCCCACAGCGTACGCCTCGACGTAGGTGCCGGCGCTGATATTCGCGTCGATGCTCACCGTGGGGATGAAGTTGGGCCGACCGCCTCGATCGACATTTTGCTGCGGCGCGGACAGGTCAAGCCCGAGGACCGTATTGGAATTGAGGTTCCGGTCGAAGATCGCGCTGACGCCGCCGATCGGGGTGCTTGAGTCCTTGGGCGTGACGAGCAGCATCTGGATGTCGGAGTGCAGCATCGTGTTGGCCGTTCCGGCCGCCGCGATGAACACCTGGTTCGCCTCGTCGCTGGTCCGTCCGGGCCCGACGGTATAGGTGCCCACGTACTGGGCCACGAACCGCTCGCGACGCAGCTCGCGGGGGGTAAGGGTCCCTGTCGGCGCCAGGGCGGCATTAACGATTTTCCCATCCACGATCAGCGGCCCTTGATTCGACGGGACGGCGATCGATTGAGAGGAGCACGCACGGGTTGGCCTGGCTTAAAGCCACGTTCAGAGACTGCTGGCTCGCGCCGGCATTCTGGGAACCTTGGCTGGAGGCGATGCTGTTCGCGGCCATGATGTCCGTGATCGCCGAGAGCAAGTCGCGGCGCTCGAACTGTTCGAGCAATGGCCGCAGGTCACGGCGGGATTCGACGTCCCATCTTCTCCTCCCTGGATATCACGGTTGCCGCCGATTATCTCCCGAACGCCATGCGGCGCTCCAGTCCATCCGGCCATTGATCACGGGGCGGCCGAGTTCTCTGACACACCGGCCGAATCCCTTCCCAACGATCTCATGGCATGATCCGCCGGCCCACGACGGTATTGAGCGAAAGCATGCTCCGCCGGTGGCGAACCGCGGTATCGAGATATTGCTTCACGGTCACGTTGTAATCGAGCTGAGCGTCCAGGTAGTCGGGGAGGCTGTGTGCCTTCGGTGTAGAGCTTGAAGGCATGTCGAGATCTTGCTTGGCCGGTGGGAGTACCTCTTCCTTGAGGTCATCTACATAACGCCGCGAGACCTCGTATTCCTGAACCGCTTCCTCGACGTCAATCTGGACCTGGCGTTCCTGATCCGCAAGCTGCATCTGGGATTGTGTTACATTGATCTTCGCCCGCTCGATGCCACCCTGGTTACGGTTATAAATCGGCATGGGTACGGTCACGCCCAATGCCCACGAATACTGGCTCTTGAGACCGTACGGGGTGTTGTCCTGGAAGGTATACGGTTGCCAGAGGACATAAACATCGCTGTACGCATTCGCTCTGGCCAGCCGGACATCGGCTTCGGCTCGCACGATGCCCAGGCGGAAGGAGACGATGTCGGGACGATCCGCCAGGGCGATCTTGCGTAATTCGTCGGCCGGTGGAGGAGGCGGTGAAACATCGCTTATCGTCCCCTTGAGCTCGAGCGTCTTGATTTCGTCGAGCTTGAGATTCATGAGCGCCCCCAGGTCGAGCTTGGCCTTGCGGTACGCTGCCTCCGCATCGACGAGGGCCAACTTGGAGGTTCGGAACCGAATCCTGACCTGGTTGATGTCGGTCTGAGAAATGGACCCTTTCTCGAATAGCCCTTCGTTCTTTTCCAGGAGATACAGCCAGCCCTTTAACGCTCGCATTGGCGTAGCGAACCGTCTGGCGAGCGGCCAGGGCCGTGACGAAGGCGCCATAGACGTCGTCGATCCGTTGGCGGACGGCATCCTGGAATAACGCCTCCAAGACCTTCTCGGCGCGGGTGGCCACGACGGTTCGCGCTTGCCTCTTATGAGAGATATCGAGCGGATAGGTGATGTTGGTGTCAAACTGGCTGGGACCGCCAGGGGCCGCCCGGGTGAACTGCGTGCTCGCTGCCTCGATATTGCAGGAGCTGGCCGTCTTGGTAGAAGACCGGGTTGGCTCGAAGGTTCGCCTGAAGCGTGTCGGCACGCGCCATCGGGATCTCGTAAAACTTGGATCGGAGGTCGAGGCTGCGCTCGAGGGTGATGTCGATCGCCTTGTCCAGCGTCACTCCGTTGGGCGGCCCATCGTCGTCCTGCGTGACGATTTCCAGAGTTCCGGCGAATGGCTGGATGGTTGGCGAAACCGGCGCTGGCTGGGGCGCCGAGATCGCCATTTGCAAATCCGCTGGTCCTGGTCCGGATCCGGGCGAGGAGACCGCGGTGGGGATGCCCTTGGGAGTCGAGACGCCCGGGCGGCCGCCCAGAATCCCCCCGGTGCCTGGCAGGTTGAGGAATGAACCGCCGCCCGAGCCCGGCGCCCAGCCCAGCAGAGAGTTATTCGCACCAGGAAGACCCGGCACGCTGGTATCGACCGTCGGAGCCTGTGCCTGCGGCTCGTCCCGCTAACACACGAACGCCAACAGGAAAAAGAGACCCCAACGCCGGATGAATCCCGCGTTGCATTCGCAGATTTTTAGCCGTTCCAGGCGACGGCACGGCCAATTCCAGCTTTCGAATGGAGTCTGGATTGAGGTTCACCGGTCACACCCCGTTTCAACCCGACATTGCGCTCGATCCGCCACGTCCGCATTAATCGCTGCTAGCGTTAATCGGCATCGCCGAGATCAAATCTGAAGTGCTGACACGGCCTTACAATCCGTCAAAGTCAACGGAATCGGCGCAACACAAACCCTCTGGGCAGCGTGCGCGGGCCTTGCGGCGAACTCGGTGCTCAGAGAGCGACCCCGCCAATCGCTTGTCGAATTGCCAGCGTCAGCGATTCGGGGTTGTTGGACCGGTCACGATGACCGTTTGGGGATGGGCGAGCGGATCGGCGTTGTCTTCGCCGGGCCGGAGCACGAGCAGGCTGCCTTCGGCCATGACTCGGTCCTCGTACATCTGCTCCAGGAGCAGGCTGCCGGTCGTCACGACCTCCTCACCGGGCGTGAGGCCGAGGTGGTCGACCGAGGGCTCGGCGACGATCACGAAGTCGTTGTTCTCTTTCGCCGCGAAGATCCGGCGCCGCTCGAACTGGTTGGTCTTTCCCGGCTTCTTGACGAAAACGTAGTCGGATCGATCGACCGAGACCATGGAGGCGCGGGGGATGACGGTGTGCCCCTGTCTTTGGCGGGATCTCCAGCAGCACCTTCACGAACGTGCAGGGCCTTGATCTGGCTCTGGCCTTCGGATTGGGGATCGAGGTGCGGAACTTGGCGGACCGCGTATCGGCGTCGATCGCCTTGTCGATGTAATCGACCTTGGCATCGACGGTTCGCTCGGAGAAGGGGAAAATGATCTTGAGTTTCTGGCCGACCTGGACCTTGCTCGGCGTCGAGCTCGCTGACGCTCCCCCGCACCCAGAGATGGTCGAGGGGCGCGATCGTCATCAGTAAGTCCGCGGACGTGTAATAATTTCCGCGGGACAACGTTCCGCTAGACCACGACGCCATCGGCACGCGACCGCAGGATCATCTTGGCCTTTTCCTTGCCGTCCTCGGTCTTGGCAGCTCTCGATCTCTTTCTCACTCAAGCCGTAAACCAAGAGCTTGTCCTTGGCGAGCTTCATCTTGAGCCGGCTCTGGGCCTCGTCGTTCTTGACTTCGATCAACTCCTTGCGGGGGAGCGCATTGCCAGTGCCAGCGGGGTCTTGTAATCGAGGACCTCCTTGTCGTGTGTCCACTGGCTGACGGCCACCTCGTAATTGCTCTTGGCCTCGGCCAGATCCGTGCTGAACAGCTCGAGCAGAGGGTCGTCTTTCTTGACCGGTCGTGCCCAGATCCACCAAGACCTTGTCAACGCGGCTGTCGAACTGAGTGCGGACGACGGTCACGGTCGCCGGGTCGTAATCGGTCATGCCGGTCAACCTCAATGGCCATGGCTCCGTCTGTTTCTTGACAGCGACTGTCTTCACGCCGATTGCCTTGATCTGATCGGCGTCGAGCGTGATCGTTCGATCCCAGGGAGCGTTGGTCTTCGCGGCCGATGTTCGATCCAGCTCTTGTCCGGCTGGGTTTCCTCGGCCATGGGCCGTCGACTGGGAGAGTTGCTTCAAGACGCCGACAACCTGAGCCCTCGGTCCAATTGTTGAGAGCCAACCCGGTCGCGCCGGCGGCGATCACGACGACGGCCAGCGGGAGTTTCCAGTTGATCTTCATGGTGATGACTCTCCGAAACCACTGTGGTCAGGTGGACGATGGGTCGTCGCTATTGTGGTGATCGTGGTGCGGAGCCGAATGGCCGGATCGATGGGTCGGGTGCAGGAACTGGTCGGTATAGTGCGAGCCCAGGATCAGGTCGGTCGAGCATTCCGTATGGCCGGCGGGAGCCGGGAAGAAGCAGTAGAGCACCGGCATCAGGTAGCGGGTCAGGAACAGGGTGCAGAGCATCGCGCCGACGACCACGATGGCCAGCGGCTTCTGGGCCTGCGAGCCGATCGAGGTCGCGATGGCGGCGGGAAGCAGGCCCAGCGCGGCAGTCAGCGAGGTCATGACCACCGGGCGCACCCGCAGCTCGGCGCCGCGCATCACCGACTCGCGCACCGACAGGCCCGCCCCTCTCAATTGATTGAAGTACGAGATCAAGAGCACGCCGTCCTGGACCGCGACGCCGAAGACCGAGACGAACCCCACCGCGGCCGAGATCGAGAACGGCGTCCCGGTCAACCACAACGCCAGGATGCCCCCCATCGAGGCCTCGACCACGTTGACCATCACCAGCAGTGCATCCTTGATCGAGTTGAACGCGGTGTAGAGCAGAGCCAGGATCAAACCGATCGACAGCGGCACGATCCACATCAAGCGGCCGTTGGCCTCTTCCATCTGCTGAAACTCGCCCGCCCAATCGATGTAATATCCCTCGGGAAGCTGGGCACCGTACTTGGGATCGTTCACCTTGCGCTGGGCTTCCCGGATCGTCGAGGCCAGGTCGCGGCCCTGGACGCTGAACTTGATCGGGATGTAGCGGCGGTTGTTTTCGCGGTAGATGTAGGCCGCGCCCGGCTTGTGCGGGTCGATCTTGACCAGCTGCTCGAGCGGAATCCGCGCCCCGGGCTTGCCGTCCGCGCCCGGCGTATCGACCGGAATCCGGCCGATGACTTCCGGATCGTCGCGCTGGCCCTTGGGCAAGTCGAAGCACGATGTCGAAGAGCTTTTCGCCCTCGACCATCCGGGTGAAGGCGCGGCCGCCGACGGCGACCTGCACGACCGCCTCCACGTCGGACACGTTGATGCCGTAGCGGGCGCACTCGTGCCGGTCGATCTGGATCTCGAGGTTGGGCTGGCCGACGATGTGGAACAGACCCGGATTGAAGATGCCGGGGACCTTGTTGAGGATGTTGATGACCCGCTGACCCGACCGCTCCAGGACTTCCAGGTCGTTGCCGAAGAGCTTGACCGAGTTGGCTCCCTTGACGCCCGAGAGTGCCTCTTCCACGTTGTCGCGGATCAACTGCGAGAAGTTGATGTTCACCGACGGGAACGCCTCGAACTTCTTCATCAGCTCGTCCTGGATCTCCTCGCGGGTGATCTTGCGTGTCCAGACCTCGCCGGCCCATGATCGTGATCGGCTTTTCACGCCACTCCTCCATCGGGATCAAGGGGGCGTTGAACTCGAGATTGAAGTAGCTGGTGATGTCGGTGCCGTCGTCGGGGCGGCCGACGTGCGACATGACCGCCTTGATCTCGGGGATCGAGCCGATGACCTCGCGAAGTCGGGGGCCATTCGCGCGGCCTCCTGAAGCGTCACCGTCCGCGGCAAGAACGCGCGAATCCAGAGGTTCCCCTCCTCCAGGGGCGGCATGAATTCGCCGCCCAGCTTGGGGATCAGCGTGATCGTGAAGACCAGGAGCGACCCCATCGCCGCCAGGAGCAAGTACCGGTGCCGGAGGATCCGGTCGAGCATGATCAGGTACCGCAGCTTCATGATCCGGTCGACGAAGGTCTCCTTCTCCTCCTTCTTGTTCTGGAACAAATAGGAGCAGAGCACCGGAGTCAGCGTCACCGCCAGGAGCAGGGCGCCGCAGATGGCGAAGGCGTACGTGTTGGCCATCGGCCCGAACAAGCGCCCCTTCGGGCCCGGTCATCGAGAACAGCGGGATGAACGCGCAGACGATGATCAGCGTCGAGAAAAAGAGCGCGCGCTCGATCTCGTACGACGCCTCGATGATCCGGTCGATGAGCGGCCGCGTGCGATCGGCGGTCGGCGCCGTGATGTGCCGGAAGATGTTCTCGACGATGATCACCGAGCTGTCGACGATGATCCCGAAATCGACCGCGCCGATCGACAGCAGATTGGCCGACTTTCCCTGGATGTACAGCGACGACACCGAGAACAAGAGCGCCAGCGGGATCATCAAGGCCACGATGCCCGCGCTGCTGACGTCGCCCAGGAAGACGAACAGGATCAGGATCACCAGGATCATGCCGACGACCAGGTTATGCACCACGTTGTGGGTCGTCGTGTTGACCAGCTCGGTCCGCTGGTTGAAAATCTTGATCCGCATTCCCTTGGGCAGGAGGCTGCTCTTGTTGATCTCGTCGATCTTTTCCAAGACCTTCTCGGAGGTCAGCAGCGACTTCTCGTACTTCCGCATCAGCACGATGCCCTCGACCACGTCGTTCTCGCCGTTGCGGCCGACGATTCCCAGCCGAGGCTGGTAGCCGATCACCACCTTGGCGATCTGCTTGACGTAGACCGGCATGTTCTGGTACGTGGTCACGACGACGTCTTGAATATCCTCGAGCTTCTCGACCTCGATCGCGTAGGCGTGCTCGGCCACCGCCGGGTCGAGCGAGTCGACTCCCCTCGCCGAGGTAGCCGATGGCCCGGACATTATGCGACTGCGGCCCCAAGGGGCAGGACGTCACCGCCGACGTTGGCGTTGGATTGCGAGATCGCGTCGGTGACCATCTGCAAGGTCACGTCGTATCGTCGCATCAACTGGGTGTCGAGCAAGACCTGATACTGCTTGACCGTCCCGCCGTAGCCGGTCACGTCGATCACGCCGGGCACGGTTCTGAAGCTGCCGTTCCAGCACCCAGTCCTGGACCGCCTTGAGCTGGTTCAGGGTATAGCCGGGCCCCTCCAGAACGTAGCGCACGATCTCGCCGGTCGGGCTCCAGGGCGACAGGCCCGGGCTGATGTTGGGAGGAAGGTTGCTGACCATGCCGATCCGGTTGATCACTTCCTGCCGGGCCGTCCAGTAATCGGTCCCGTACTCGAACTGGCACTTGATGTCATTGAGGCCCGCCAGCGAAATGCTGCGCAGGTATTTCAGCCCGGGCATCCCGTTCAGCGCCGTCTCGATCGGGATGCAGATCAGCCGCTCCATCTCCTCGGGACTGGCGCCGGGATTCTGGGTGATCACCTCGACCAAGGGCGGAGTCGGATCCGGATAGGCCTCGACGTTCAGGTTGCGTGCCGAGTAGATGCCCATGATAATCAGACCGACCGTCCCAAGCAGGACGATGAAGCGATTATGCAGGCTCCACGAGATGAGGGCGCGAACCATGAAACGTCACTCGGTACCGGTAACCCACGTCGGCTGGAATGACGGGCAAAAACTCGCAAAACGAAGGCGAGCGACGTTCGAGCCGGGCGCACGGCGTAGCGGAACTGCGGATTGTCCAGATAAATGGAGCGGAAGGGGCTCGAACCCTCAACCTCCGCATTGCGAACGCGGCGCTCTCCCAGTTGAGCTACCGCCCCATTCAATCGGACCTTTTCAAGGTACCGTCCCGATACCGCTGAACGCAAGGTATGATGGACATCCGTGGGCCGAGCGTGAACCGCCACGCTGGCACCAACGATAGAACCTGGATCGCAACGACCTGCCGATGCATCGACGAAGGACACTGACGATGAATCGCTGGCGCACGCTCGCTCGCTGGCTTGTCTTGGACTGGTCGCCTTCTGTGCTCTGGCCACGCCTGCGATCCGTGGCGCGCGACCGCGGGCCGCCGATCCCGCCTGGCCGCTCGTCGCCTGGAAGCCGATCGCCGGATAACCCGGTCTTCACCGGCACGGGCCAGGACACCTGGGACCGCAAGATCCGCGAACGCGGCTACATCCTGGTCGGAGACGACGGGACCTATCATCTCTGGTACACCGGCTATGCCGTCGACAAACCGCCGACGATGTCCCTGGGACACGCCACCTCGAAGGACGGCATCCACTGGACCCGCGATCCGGCAACCCGATCTTCAAGCGAATCGTGGGTCGAGGATATCTGCGTCGTCCGCCACGACGGCACGTTCTTCATGTTCGCCGAAGGGAAGAACGACATCGCGCATCTCTTGACCTCGACCGACGGGCTCAAATGGACCGACCACGGATCGCTGGACATTCGCAAGACCGACGGAACCCCGATCAGCCCAGGCCCCTATGGCACGCCGGCGGCCTGGTTCGAGAACGGAGCTTGGTATCTGTTTTACGAGCGTGGCGATCTGGGTGTTTGGTTGGCGACCTCGAAAGATCGAAAGTCTGGACCAACGTCCAAGGACGACCCGGTCATCGCCCGTGGACCCGAGCCTTACGACCAGACCGCCGTGGCCATCAACCAGATCGTGAAACGCGACGGCTTCTACTACGCATTCTATCACGCCAATTCCCAGCGCCCCTGGAAGGACTGGACGACCTGCCTGGCCCGCTCCCGCGACCTGGTTCACTGGGAGAAATATCCCGGCAACCCGATCATCGGCAATAACTGCTCGAGCGCGATCCTGGTGAAGACCCCCCAGGGCGAAGATCGGCTTTACACGATGCACCCGGACGTGAAGGTGTTCGTGCCGAGGTGAACGGCCCCGGAGGGGCTTGAGTTTCACTGACGATTGGGCAGGGACTTTGGACGTTCCCTCGTGCCCGCTCGATTGAGGTACGGCTGGTGGTTAACGCATGGACGCGTCACAATTGGCAGAGGAGGCGGATGAGGCGCCTCCGCCAGGTGCGCTGCTGCACGGTGATTTGCCGCCGCTCAGGATCGAGCCACAAATCGAGGTCGTTGTTGAGGAAGGCGGGAAGCCCCAGTAGCGGCAACCGCGGGCCGGGAGGAACAGCATCCCGCGCGTAGACCGCGATCCCTTTGTCCATCCTCAACCGGAACGGCGGCCTGCCGCTGTCCACCTCCTGCCGGCCGGGAATATTCGGGTATAGCCAAACCGTCGCCCTTCGGCGTGTTACGACCTGCCCGTTGATCCCGATGTTCCCGAGGACCACCAGCAGTCCAGGGTCGATCCCGGCCCACTCGCGCAGTTGCCGGTCCTGCATCGAGAAGTCGAAGTTGTTTCCCGTGTCCAGCAGGGCAGGAACCCTTGGGATGTTCTCCTCGGGCTCAAGGGCCCCGGCCAAATGGACGCTCATCCAAACCAGAATCTGGTTACGGTGGACTGTGGCGTACTTGATCGCCGAACCGCAGAGACGTCCGCTTCTCCTGGATCGGCAATCGGTCGAGGATCTTCATGCGGAGTCGGGAGTAGTCCCCTCCGTGACTTCGTACAGAGACCAGTCGCCCTCGAGCGTTCCCCACGGCGGAATCCCGTCAGGATCGGCCTCTATCCGGCCGACGTAGAACTCCTCATGTTTCAGCCCCCGGCGGAAGCATTCCTGATAGGCATCTACATCCGACCGCCTGATGGCAACTCGCTCCTCCCCGTGGTACGCCACCCACTTGCCACGATTCCGTTTGTCCTTCAACAGTTCGGGCAGGTCCCGCCAGAACGCCTGTTGCGAGCGCAGCACCAGGGGCGGGATCTCCGGATTGGGCTGATGTGCAGGTCGCTGCGGCGCTCCCGCCAGGCGCGCGTACACCTCGGCCCGGACCAAGACGTAGGCATCGTGCGTTACGGGATCGATGATCGGCACGGGTAGGTCGCCCGCCTCTCCGATCGCACGTCGCTGTTCCGCACTGAGGACCACCATGAGAATCCTCCGCGATTCAATACCTCGCCTTTGAGAATTCTACCATCGCGTTGGACAGACTACGAGGTGGCTCGATGCAAATGGGGCTTGAGCGTCGGGCTGATTACGATTCGCGGCCCAGGATCGCCAGCATGCGTTTGACCGATTCCTGCGGATCGGGTCGACGCGATCAGTCGGTGTCGGTTGGAATTCTCGGGGCCGCATGACGGGACGATCCCCGGCACTCCGTCATTGGACCACAGAATCCGACTTCGACAGATCACGCTCATGCGAACCACCCAGGCGTCTTTGCAGAGACGGTTCGCCGTTTCCCATCAATGTTGATTCGTAACCCGCTCCGGACCAGGGCTCGCAGTCCCAGAAGTGGCAGTCGAGATAACCCCTCTGGTGCCAACGAAATGCCTTCATCAATTGTCAGTTTGAAGGTACCCTCTCCCAATTCCATGGTCCGACGCCGATTTCGGTGGATCCGGACATCGGCTCGGAATTGTCTGAGCCGCTCGCCTTTGAGCCGTGTCGTTCCGATGAACACGAGATCATCTGGGGAGTCGAACGCAAGCTTCTTGAGTTGCGATTCGGTGATCGAGGAATTGTGGCTGTGCCCGGTGTCGAGCACTGCGGGAAATGGCCGAAGCGCGTCGTTGATGCTGATCCACACGGCGATCTGATATCGCTTGATGGTGATTGCTTCTGTCCCGACGAAAAGAACGGTCGGTTCGTCTCCGATCGGCAGCCTATCGAGGATCTTCACGGGCGGGCTCGAAATCATCGATTTCAAAGAAGGAGGGGTCGATCTCCTCCTCTTCCGAGGATTCACGCAGACGTTCAAATACCTCGGCTTTGATGATCAGGTAGGTCTGGCTTGTTTCAGGATCGATGATCGGGACGGGTAGGTCGCCCGCCTCTCCGATCGCACGTCGCTGTTCCGCACTGAGAAGGACCATGAGATCTCTCCACAACCCATTACTTCGCCTTTGAGAATTCTACCATCGAGTTGGACGGCGGGCGAGGTGTCTCGACACCAGATGGGCTTGAGCAATGGCCCCAACCAAAGGCATCCGCGCGGTCAAAACTCCGCCGGTGGGGACCTCCCTCGGTGCGACGTTTCGGGAGCCCTGCGGCATCCTCTCAATCAGGCTCCTTCTCGGGGGAGTTGGATTCGCAACGAAGCCAGTAGCCGGAATCATTGGCGAGGAGTCGCACGTTGCCGGAGACGGATTCCGATCTTGTCAGTTCCAGCAATCGCTGTCGTTGTTTTTGCCATGCGGTCTCATCAAAGGGTCGAAGCTGGTCCTCTGAGCCGATGCTTGCGCGGGCCACGAGTTCGGCCCAAAGCCGGATCACTCTCTTCGACCCACGCACGGGCTGGAGTTGGAATAGACCGAGGCAGCGCTCATTACGGATCGTCTGTGCGTCGAGGAGAAGAGTGGCATGCGTGGGATCAAATGCCGCAATATATTGATTTCCAAGGATCGCGAGAAATCCCGGGGTGTTGATGCGAGAGGCAAACGAACCCAGCTTGCCATATTGCCATCCAATAACCGATCGCCCCGTCGATATGTCGACCAGGACAGGGTGATTGACACCCTTGTACATGCACAACCCACCAGTGTCGAATGGTTCGAGTTGATTGGTGGCGACGCCATCCAATTCGACCGCCGCACGAATGCGGTCGTTCGCGGTATCCCATAGCCACGCAAATTCCGCTTCCAAAGCGAGGATGGTGCGGCCTTCCCGGCTGAAAGCCGCGAAGCAGCATCTCCTGTTCACTGGATTTTGACGCGGCAATCCAATTGGAAGGCCTGTTTGCGCGTCACGAACCTGAAAAACTCCTTTGCTTTCGCCTGTCAGCAAACTTTGGCCATCGGGGCTGAATGCAACGGTCCAGACACCGCCATCGGGGTGGATCGACTCGCAAAGAGCGTTTGCGGTCCGCGTGTCAAACAGCCGGACCGCTTGATCCTTACCTCGAACGGCGACAACCCTACCGTCGTGGCGAAAGGCGGCGATGATGGAGCCCTGGACGCCCTCATATGGGATTGGCGGGCCTGCCGGTTTCCCTGTCTTGACGTCCCAGCAACATGCTTCGGATTCTTTTTCATCACGGTTGCATGTCGTAAGGATGAAGGCTCCGTCAGAACTGAACTCCACGGTCACAAAATCCTTCGTCGATATGGAGCGGCCCTCGGCTGGCCCCAAACCATCCTGCTTTGCCGGGCTTTGATCACCGCCTTGGCCTTCTGGCGGAGCAGCCAGCGGAATGGCCGGGCCGAGCGGCTTTCGAGTCTCCAGGCTCCAGGTGTCGCGCTTGTTTTCCGTTCCATGCCAGAAAGGCTGATCCACTCGATTGAATCGCGACGTTGAAGATCGATTTCGCCACTTCTTTCTCGAAAAGCGGGATTTCCATCTCCAGCCGGCCGGTCCCCGGATCGAATACCCTCACGACGCCGTCATCGGATCCGATAAATAGCCGCCGGCCATCCCGGCTAAACGCGGCGCAGTTGATCGGTGAGTTGGGCTCGAGTCGGATCGCTGTCTGGGGAAAGTTGATCGAAGACGCCGCGAGCAAGCGTCGAACCGTCTGTTCGAGTTCTCTGTCGCCTGCCGGAACGAATTCGAGAGCTTGCACCAGCTTTAGAAACCCGCTCGTGGCACCAGGTGTATTGCCAATCCTCAATCCCCCGTCGAGCGCGGCGTTTGGATCGCTTGTCGCACCAGCTTTATTGCCAATCCTCAATCCCTGGTCGAGCGCGGCGTTAGTCGCGTAGGTCTGAGCCTCGACACGGTGCGCCTCAGCGTTGTTGTTCGCATCAGCCAACTGGGTTCGCGAAATCGCGAAGAAGGTCGAGACGACGACCGTGGAGACCAGGGCAAAAAGTCGCCGCCGCCAAAGCCCCGGCCAACGCCGGGTTGCGTCGCGACCAAAGCCAGGCCCGTTCCAGCCGCCCCACCGGACGAGCCGCGATCGGCTCTCCCTTGAGCCAATGACCCAGATCCTCCGCCATAAAATCCGCGCTCGCATACCGCCGGCCCGGCTCCTTCTCCAGGCACTTCAGGCAGATCGTCTCCAGGTCGCGGTTCAGGTTAGGGAGGACCGACGACGGCCGGGGCGGGTCGATCTCCCTCACTTGCCGCAGTACCTCCATCAGATCGTCGCCCACGAACGGCGGTCGCCCGGTAAGCCGTTCGTACAGAATGACGCCCAGGCTATAGACGTCAACTCCGACGGTCAGGTCCTTGCGGCCGGCGGCCTGTTCGGGGGCCATGTATCGGGGTGTGCCCACCGGCTGGCCGGTCTCGGTCAGGGATGAGTCGGCTCCCGTTCGCTTGGCCAGGCCGAAGTCGGTCACGAAAGCCGCGCCAGCAGGGTCGATCAAGACGTTCGAGGGCTTCAGGTCGCGGTGTAAGATGCCCCGTTGGTGTGCGAAGTGGACCGCTCGCGCGATGTCGAGCAGGCGGTTCACCTCGGCCCGAGCCGACTGGCGGGGAGTGCGGGCGAGCGTTCTCCCCTCGACATAACGCATCGCGAAGTATTGCTGCCCCTCGTGCGCGCCCACCTCGTGAATAGGCACGATGTGCGGATGGTCGAGCGCGGCCGCTGATTCGGCCTCGGCGCGGAAGCGGGCGACGTCGATTGGCGTCGCCAGCAAACCGTTGAGGATCATCTTGAGGGCGACGATTCGGTTGAGGCTGGCCTGCCGCGCCTTGTAAACGACCCCCATGCCGCCGCGGGCGATCTCTTCCAGCAGCTCGTAGTCGCCGAAGTAACGGATGGTGGGCAAGCGCCGCTCGGTCCCGATGCGGCGCTGGGACTTTCGACATCACCCAAACGTAACTGGGCCGCCTCCAGGTCGACGCGGTCGAGGTCGGCGAAGAAGGCACGGAGCCGCTCCGCCAGCTCGGGATGGCGGTCGAGCAGCTCCTGGCGGTTGGGGACCTGCCCAGCCTCGATTGCTTGCAGATACGCGGCGATGACCTGGTCGAGATTGGTGAAGGATTCGGTCGCGTCGTTGGGAGTGGCCATGGATCAGTCTCTCGATTCAAATTCGCGCGACGGGATTGATCACGAAAGATTGGAAGACAGAAATTCCTTCAACACCGAGAGCACGGAGACAACGCAGAGTCAGCAGACAAATTTGATTTACGTCCGTGTTCTCCGTGGTGAAAAGGGCAACTGACTCGGGAAAACTGTCGCCATCGGACTTTCACGGATGCCTGACCAAGCTCAGTTTGCGGAAACGAACGGCTGATCCCTGGGCGAGCAGGCTGATTCGCAACGGGCGCGGATCCATAATCTGAGCCTGGTTCACAATCCTGCCGTTGAGCAGGAACGTAAGAATGGCCTCTTTGTACCGGATCTCAGCCTCGTTCCACTCGCCGCGCGGGCGTTCCGCGTCCCCCTGGCGCGGCATTTTTTGGTTCGTTCCAACGACCCAGAGGTCCCCAGACTCCCCGGGAAGGAGCTGATATTCAATCTCGCCTTTGCGGGGGAGCCCGTCGACTTGAGGTAAATCATTGAAATCGTAACGAAGAGCAATCCCCGAACCCTTGCTTCCCCACGCGACCTGGGCATTGGTCTTCCCGTCGCCGGGAAAGAGGTATTCGAACTTGAGGATAAATGCAGGGAAGGTCTCCATGGTCTCGATGCGGCCGCGCGCGTTGGCAGCGCAATGAATCTCTCCACCCTTGGGGACGAGAGAAGATCCCAGGTGGGCGGGACGAGCATCCTGAAAGGCCCTCCAGCCGTTCAATGTCGTGCCGTCGAAGAGGGAGAGAGAGTTTTCGCCCAAGGCTTTCGGGCGCTCTGAACCTTGGAGCCCGAAGCCTCCAGGCGGGAGATCCGCCAAGCCAAGCTTCTTCTTTTGCTCCCTCAGCATGGGGTAAAGGGCGTCGTACAGTTGCAAACAATCAGGACGCCTGTCAGCCTCGGCAAAGAGTAGGCGATACTTCCGCATGAACGCCATCAGTTCGGCCACGGTGGTCGCCTCGTGCTTTTGCATGTCAAAAATCAACTCCTCGGCGAACTCCTGATCGGCGAAGATTTTGGTGGCGTCGTCGAGCTGGCGGACGAACTGCTGCGCCTGGGTACGAAGTCCATCGCGCGTAGGCACAACCTGGGGGGCCTTGACCTTGAGCGCATCGACGGCCTCGCGAAGTTGCTCGAAGTCCTTGGAGACCAGGGGCGTGCCCTTCTCGCACTTTCCGACGACGTTTCGGATCGCATTCTTGTAGGCCTCACACTGGGCCGCCAGCTCCGGCCGCCGGAAAGGCAGTGGCCACGCCTCGCCCACGGTCATCCGCTGGACGGCCACGGTGCTCTGTTGCAGCTTCGACCCTTTCCCCGGCGCAGACGTGATCTTGAACGCCATTGCCGGGAGCGAAAAATCCTGCGGCAGTGCGACTGTTGCGACCCGCCATGAGGAAGCCGAGATGCTTGGGTCGGCCAGGTCGCTGGCCAGTGCGTTGAGTGCCAATCCGGATCGAATATCGTCCGTGGTGGGGCTCAAGCGCCAGCGGCGTTGTGTATCGGCGAGCATTTTCGCAGCCGCCTGCTGCCGCGCGTTGCGAAGGGCCAGCCGGCCAGCGTTGTGCTGAGCGCGTTCGATGAGGTACTGGTTGTAGCTTTCCTGAACCGCCCGGTTCCATATGATCATCGTCTGAGTATCGATGGCCCGCGACTGGGCCGATCCGACCTCGTACCAGGCCATCCCCTTGAGGAATTGACCCTGGCCCCGCAAGAAGTCGCCCTGGGGTGTTGAGCCCGGGAGGACGACGTCTTGGGCCCGGATTTTGCTGACTACGAGTTGGCTCGCGAGAATCAGCAAGAGCACCAGCGCGATGATCGGCGACCCAGATGCGAACGGAACCGTGCACCCGTAACCACGGCGTAGCTTCGCGCGGCGAAATGTAACAAGACGATCGCTCATGTTTTCCTCCCTGGGCATACGCCGCCAAACGCGTACGTGACGAATGTTCTTAACGACACAAATGAACGTGAAGCACGATCTACTGCCGGACGATCACGACTTGCCGTCCAGGATCGCCAGCATGCGTTTGACCGATTCCTGCGGATCGGGTCGTCGCGGCGGAGTGGTGAGGTCAAGTTGCAGCCCCTTCTCCCGAGCAAAGCGGACGAACTCCCAATGATTGGCAAACCGTCGGCCGTGGATGTTGCCCAAATGGCCGAGTACGACGCGGCGGGCTTCGCCGAAACATGTCGGCATTTTGAGAAGCTCGACCAGTTCTTGCGTTGTGAGTCGGCATGGAAGGGGCTTTTGGGGCGGTCGTGGAACTAGATTCCCTTCATTGGGGGGCTGAGGGCCTGGCTTCGGGCGTCCAGTGTCCGTCAGCAATGAGTCGAGTTGGTTTGAGTCGATCCCTGTCTCCCCGCAAAGCAATAATGCCTGCTCCCAAGCCAAATCTTTGGCCCTGGTGGTGTGAAGCTGTGGAAGAAGGTAGGTGATCGACTGATACGCAGGGTTGCTCTTCTTTAACAACAAGGGAATTGCCTCCTCACACACTCGGTCAGCGGCGACCAAGTCCATGCGTCGTGCGACGAATTCGAGAAAAATGGCCACCTGGGTGAGAGAACGAACGTCCTCTTGTTTCTCCAGCAGGACGATTAGCTTCTTGGCGGCACGGTCACACACTCTGGCAGCATCCGTTGCTTTTATGTGTTCAACCAACGTGTCAAGAGTCGTTGTGGTGGATGTAACGCTCATCATCCCTCCCATGCGGGAATTGTGACCAACGACGAAAGAATCAATTTCCGCCTGTGCGGCTCGCTCCAATACTTCAGAGGCTTCAACTGCGGCCATTCGACCCGCGACGGAAACAAGACTGGCTGCCAGATTTCGGCGCGATCCTGCATTTTTCTCACTCTCAATGGCGGTGATCAGCACCTGGGCGGATTGCGCGGCCTTGGCGGGTTCCATCTGACCCGCCAGCGACGAAAGCCCTGTTGCCAGAGTGTGGCGAGTTGCTGAATCCTGCTCGCGCCCAGCGCCTCATTCAAGACCTTCACGGCCTCGGCGGTTGGCATCCGCTGTGCGACTGATACCAGCCCTGCCGCCAGGGACTGATGCATACTTGCTTCATTCTCGCGATTTAGAGCATGGATAATCACACGCGCGGCCTGATCGGCGCGAAGCTGATCCAGGCCCACCGAAGCCACTTTCAATCCGCTGTTGAAATATTCGTTATAGTTGCCGTTGAATTCGCTACTATGCATCTTCCGAGTAAATGCACGGACGAGTTCCGGGAAGACAGGCCCGCAAGTCCGAGTGCCCTCTTTGGATTCCATCCTTGCAGCTCCGAGAGCGAGTCCAGCAGCCAGCCACCATCGGGCATTTGCATCGGTCTCCTGACCAACGGCGGCTACCAGTACACGAGCGACCCGGCCCGCGTCGGCGGGGTCCATCACTGTGGTCAGGAGTTCGTAAAGTGCATCATTATTGTTATTATATGCGAACTTGTCTTGCATAGTGCTAGCAATCAGACGCACTGCTTTGATAGCGTCCTCCTCGGTAAGCCGCACGGAAAGAGACGCGAGCCCATAGATAATCGATCCACGGGCATTTTGGTCCTTCTCCTTCTCCAACGCGGCCGATCAATACTCGGGCGGCGTGTCCGCAGACTTCGAGCAGACTCGGCCGGGTCTATTCGTCCTGCGACCGTTGTCAAACCCAAAGACAAAGACCTTCGTGCGGCGGCATCCGTCTCTTTCTCCAAAGCTGCCGCGAGAGAGCGAGCGACCGGGGCACATACCTTGGCGGCCTCGGCCAGGTCCATCCGGCTTCCGACTGTTGTTAAGCCCAGAGACAAAGACCTCCGTGCGGTGGCGTCCGTCTCCTTCTCCAAAGCGGCGGCGAGTGTCCGAGCGACCGGAGTACATACCTTGGCGGCCTCGGCCGGGTCCATCCGGCTTGCGACTGTTGTTAAACCCGAAGACAAAGACCTTCGCGCGGCGGCAATCGTCTCGTTTTCCAAGGCAGCAGCGAGCGACCGAGCGATCGGGGCACAGACCGTGGCTGCCTCGGCAGGGTGTAAGCGTTTTACGTGGTCAGCCAGGCTCTGAGGATCAGTGAACGCGATTGACAATGAGATAATTGCCTGATCGTCCTTCACTCGCTCCAGAGCGAACGCCAAAAGTCGGACGGCCTCGGCCGGCGCCGCTCGTCTTGCGACCCCAGCTATTGCTCGCGCCAACGGATCAAGTACAGCGGGATCGTTCGTTATCTCCATGCATTTGATCAAGATCCTGGAAGCTTCGGCGACGTCCAATCGGCCTGCGACGACCGCCAGTCCAGAGGCCAAAGTCGTCCGCAGATTCATTCTTCCGTCCATCATTCCCATCGGTGATCTGGGCTTATCCGTATCCTTCGTGTGCTCAAAGGCGTCGGACAGGGTCTTGGCAGCCTCCTCTGGTTCCATCGCATCTGTCACTGCGACAAGGCTTGCCGCGAGAGGTTCGTCCTCCTCGTGCCTTAGTGCAATTGTCAAGACTTGACAAGCGACATGCTGCTCCATTCTCTGCGCTGCATCGGCGAGCAGGCCATTCCAATCCGGCCTCAACGTGTGGTTCCCAATAGCGCGGCCGATCACCTCGGTCCACTCACGTGTGTCGGGGCTGGGTTGGTCCGCAAGCTGGAGTGTGACAAGCGCCACACCGGCTTTCTGTTCTTCAGGAATTGCCGACTCACGCAAGCGACTCGCGAGTAAACGGATGGCTTGGCCAGACTTGAGCCGATCCAGTCCAAGAACTGCGACAAGCGCGGGCTCGGAGCGTGCGACGAACTGGCGAGTCCTCAGCGGATCGTGAGTCGCTTCATTCAAGTATCGTAGCCAAAGTCGTTCACCTGGCTTTTCGGCTAGTTCCCAGAGTGCCTCCGACTCAGGTTCGCTGAGGGGAGTGGAGCTTGAGACATTCGTATTTCTCATTCCGCCAATCATTCCTGCCCCCATAATCTGTCCCATCATTCCCTGGGGAAGCCTCGGAGCTCGCGTAGCCCCGGGATCGAGCGGCCGAATGAGACTTCGCGCGGAGATTCCCTCACTCGTGTCGCGGGCGGCGATGGCGTCCCTGGCTCGCGCTTGTGCCAATGACGCCGCGATTAGAGACATCACAGCCACGGCGACCAACCCCGCAACGGCCAATCCGCAGGCCGTCGCCAGCGCCGGGTTGCGTCGCGACCAGAGCCAGGCCCGTTCAAGCCGCCCCACTGGCCGCGCTGTGATCGGTTCTCCCTTGAGCCAATGATCCAGGTCTTCCGCCATGAACTCCGCGCTGGCGTAGCGCCGGCCAGGGTCTTTCTCCAGGCACTTCAGGCAAATCGTTTCCAAGTCACGGTTTACTTCAGGGAGGATCGACAACAGCCGCGGCGGGTCGATCTCTCGCACTTGCCGCAATACCTCCATCAAATTGTCGCCCAGGAACGGTGGTCGGCCTGTCAAGCGTTCGTAGAGGATCACGCCGAGGCTATAGACATCAACACCGACCGTCAGGTCCTTGCGTCCGGCAGCCTGTTCGGGGGCCATGTATCGCGGGGTGCCCACCGGCTGGCCGGTCTCGGTCAGGGATGAGTCGGCTCCGGCTCGCTTGGCCAGGCCGAAGTCCGTCACGAAGGCCGTTCCCGCAGGGTCGATCAGTACGTTCGATGGCTTCAGGTCGCGGTGCAAGATTCCTCGCTGGTGTGCAAAATGGACCGCCCGCGCGACGTCGAGCAGGCGGGCAACCTCCGCCCTGGCCGATCGGCGCGGAGCACGGGCCAGGGTTGTCCCCTCCACATAACGCATCGCAAAGTACTGCTGCCCCTCGTGCTCGCCCACTTCGTGGATCGGCACGATGTGCGGATGGTCGAGCGCGGCCGCTGACTCGGCCTCGGCGCGGAAGCGGGCGACGTCGATTGGCGTTGCCAGCATCCCCTTGAGGATCATCTTCAGGGCGACGATTCGGTTGAGGCTGGCCTGCCGCGCCTTGTAAACAACTCCCATTCCGCCGCGGGCGATCTCTTCCAGCAGCTCGTAGTCGCCGAAGTAACGGATGGTGGGCAGAGCGCTCGATCCCGGTGCGGCGCTGGGACTCATCACGACATCGCCCAAACGTAACTGGGCCGCCTCCAGATCGACGCGATCGAGGTCGACGAAGAAGGCACGGAGAGGCTCCGCCAGTTCGGGATGTCGGTCGATTAGTTCCTGGCGGTTGGGAACCTTTCCAGCCTCGATCGCTTGCAGGTACTCGGCGATGACCTGGTCAAGGTTGGTGAACGATTCGGTCGCGTCGTTCGGCTTGGACATGGGTCAACCTCTCGAATCGAGCTCGCGCCTCAGGTCCGCCAGTCCGCGCCGCAGGAGCGATGCGACGGCGGGCACACTGCGGCCGATGTGGTCGGCGATCTGCTGGAGGGTCCATTCCTGGCAATGCTTGAGCACGACGACTTCTCGCATCCGCTCGGGCAGTTTCGCCAGGGCGTCCACCAGCCGGAGCATTTCCTCGTTGCGCTGGAGATGACGGCTGGGCGAGGTTTGATCGGCCACCAGCCAGGCCGCGAAGCCGGATGCCGAGCGGTCGAGGTCGGCCTCGATCGATCGCTCCAGGTGGATGTCCCGCTTGTCACGCTCATAATGCCTCACCGCATCGGCCAGAGTGCTCGCCAGAATCCGCCTGAGCCACGCCGTCAGCACCTCGGAGTCGCGCGAGCGAAGCTCGTCGAAAGCGGAATAGGCTCGCAACATCGTCTGCTGGACCACATCCGACGGGTCGAGCTTGCCGCGCAGGCGGCGATCGAGGTGCAGCTCGGCCAGCACCTGCAAATAGCCGCGGAACGGCTCCAGGACATCGCCCGTGTCGTTTGTCATCGGAATCATCTCTCTCCAAGAGTAAGAGACGTCATCCACGCGGCGATTGACCACGGATTTTTGTGAGACAGGATTTTTTAACCACGGAAAACACGGAAAACACAGAAAAAATCAAGAGTCGAAATTCAAACACCTTTATTTACAAGATTGAACTTTGATTTTTCCGTGTTTTCCGTGTTTTCCGTGGTTAAGAAGGCATTTTGTATTGGCCGTCAGTGGTACAGCACGCCAACGCGGCGGCGGTAGTCGTCGTAGGTTTCCTCGAAGAGCTGGCGGGCGCGTTCGGGGCCGAGGTGGCAGGCGGCGGTCAGGACCTTCGGTGGAGAGCCCGCCTCGGTGAGTAACCGGGCGACCTCGGCCTTGACCAGGTTGATGATCGTGCAACCGGTGACGCTCGATATCGGCGCGACCGGCGTCTCCAGGCCGCTGATCCAGACGGCCGAGTCGCCGGCTGGGGCTTTTTGGTCGAGCACCAGCCCGGCAACTTCATGGAGCTTCTTGCCTGACTCATGGCGCGAGGTCGAGACCTCGGCGTGCTCCAGCGAGGTCAAAGCCACGACGAACATCCCCAGCCGGCTCGCTTCCAGTGCCACGTCGATCGTCACGGCGTTGCAACCGCTGGTGGAAATGGCCAAAAGCGCATCGTCGGGCGAGGTCGCGAAGTTACGCCAGAGGACCGGGCCGAAGCCCTGCACGTTTTCCAGGAACATCGCCTGGCGCTGTCCGTTGGCCCCCACGACCGGGTTGTGATAGGTCATCGATAGCTCGACGATCGGGTGGAAGCCAGGAAACGAGCCATAGCGGGGGAACATTTCCTCGACGGCCATCCGTGAATGGCCGGTGCCGAAGACATGGACCAACCGGCCCTTGAGAATCGTCGTCGCGAAGCGGGCAGGCCGCCTCGCGGATCGCGGGCAACTGAGTCGCCTCGATGGCATCGATCGCAGCCCGAACGGCCGCCAGAAGTACTGGGAGAAGACATCGGGGCGATCGTTCATGAGGAATGACGTCGGCTCGGACGGAGCCGTCGCCCTCCCCGCGCCTTCCGAACGCACCAGCCGCCGTCAACGACCAGCTCCGCGCCGGTGACGAACCGCGAGGCTGGCTCGCAGAGATAAAGGGCGGCCTCGGCCACGTCTTCGGCCGACCCGAGCCCGCCGGTGATCGGCTGCTTGGTCGCCAGGTAGGATCGGATTTGCAAGTCGTTCGCGGCCCGGGCGGCCATCGGTGTGTCGATCAAGCCGGGAGCCAGCAGGTTGAACCGGATTCGGTCCGGGGCATACCGCGACGCGGCCGACATCGTCAGAGCGCCCGGACGGCCCCTTTGCTGGCGGCGTAAGCGAGCGTGCCGAAATAGGCCGGGCGACGGCGAGCGATCCAGCACCGACCCCACGTTCACGACCGTCCCTCGCAGGCCGGTGGCGTCGAGCGGTTGCTGGAGCATCGTTCGCACGGCCTCGCGGTTGGTCAGAAAGGCGCCGAAGGCGTTGATCTGCATGACGCGGTCCCAGCCTTCGCTCGAGCATTCGTGCAACGGCCCGTCCCCGAACTTTCGACCGCTGATCCCGGCGACATGAAGCAGAATGTCCAGCCGCCCGCCCAGAGCATCCAGGGCAAACGCGAACAGCCGCGAGACTTCCGGCTCGCCCTCAGCGAGCTCGAGCGTGAATTCCCAGACGGGGCCCAATGAGCCGAGCTGATCCAGTGCCGACCTGCCGATTTCGGGCTCTCGCCCGGCCACGACCACGCGAGCCCCTTCCTGGAGGAACCGCCGCGCCGAGGCCAGACCGATCCCGCTGGTCCCGCCGACAATCAGACAAGTGCGGCCGTCGAGCCGGCCGGGACGTGACACGTTGCGGACTCCCGCTCGGAAACGGAATCATTGCCTCACACTCAGGCGGAAATATAAGAGGGATAGTCTCGCTCAATCCTTGACCTGAAAGATCGCCTCGATCTCGACAGCGATGCCGGCCGGCAGTCCACCCATGCCGACGGCGCTTCGGGTGCCGATGCCCGGCTCGCCGAAGACGTCTTTCATCAATTCGGAGTAGCCGTTGATGACCTTGGGGTGCTCGGTGAAATCGGGCGTGGCGTTGACCATGCCGAGACTCTTGATCAGCCGGACGACTTTATCGAGGGAGCCAAGGTGGGCTCGCACGGTCGCCAGGATCGCCAGGCCCGTCTGCCTCGCGGCCGCTTGACCGGCCGCTACGTCCATGTCCGCCCCGAGCTTGCCGATGATCAACGTCCCGTCGGAACGGTACGGTCCGTGACCCGAGACATAGAGCAAATCCCCATGCCGGATGGCCGTCACATACGTGGCGACCGGCTTGGGCGCGGGAGGCAACTCCAGCTTTAACTCGGCAATGCGGGCTTCGGCTCCCATGGCGATCATCCTTCCCTTCGCGTGCTGCCCATTCGTTCAGACAAATCCTGCAACTTCAACATGACCAAACACTAACGGTTGGCCACGGTCAAATCAACCGGGCGGAGCCCCCCTGCCCCGCGATCGTCGGCGGAAACGGGGATTTCTCGCCGAAAATCCGAAGCAATCTCGCCCCAGTTTGACTCGCCCGGTAGGATGATCGTTGCCCCGATTGATCCGCAGTTGTCGAACAGGGAAATCGAGACCCACGCCATGAATCAGTCGCCGAGCCCGTTTACCGTGGGCTTGATTCAGATGCGATGCTCGACCGACCTGGACGACAACTTGAGCCGGGCGTGCACCATGCTGCGCGCGGCCGCGGATCAGCGGGTCCAGGTCGCCTGCCTTCCCGAGTTGTTTCGCAGCCAGTATTTCTGCCAGAGCGAGGACTCCGCGCGATTCGATCTCGCCGAGCCCATCCCGGGTCCGACCACCGAGGTGCTCGCTCAAGTCGCGCGAGAGACGCGCATGGTCATCGTCGGCTCGATCTTCGAGCGGCGTACGGCGGGGATTTATCACAACACGGCCGTCGTCTTCGACGCCGATGGCACGCTTCGCGGCCGTTATCGCAAGATGCACATCCCCGACGACCCACTCTATTACGAGAAGTACTACTTCACTCCCGGCGACCTCGGTTTCCAGGCGTTTGACACGTCGTTCGCCCGGGTGGGGACCTTGGTCTGCTGGGACCAGTGGTATCCCGAAGCCGCCCGGCTGACCGCTCTTCGCGGGGCGGAGATCCTGTTCTATCCCACGGCGATCGGCTGGCACCCGGCCGAAAAGGCCGAGTTTGGCGAGGCCCAGACCAGTGCGTGGGAAACCATCCAGCGCTCCCATGCGATCGCCAACGGTGTGTACGTCGCGGCGGTCAACCGGGTCGGGCACGAGGGACCTGCCGGCGGCGGCCTGGAATTTTGGGGCGGCTCGTTTGTCGCGGATCCGTTCGGGCGGATCATCGCCAAGGCCGGGCACGACACCGAGGAGATCGTCATCGCCGACCTGCAACCCAAAGCTCCAGGAGGAAACCCGGCGCAACTGGCCGTTCCTCCGCGACCGTCGCATCGATGCCTACGCGCCGATCACCCAGCGGTTCATCGACCCGTCATGAATAGGAATCAAGGTCATTCTGAGCGCGACACACCGGCCCATTTTCTCTTGTTCGTATTCTTGTCGGAATGCGACGATGGCGTTTTCTAGAGAGGGATCCAACGATGTCTCATACCGTCATAAACGCTGAAGTACTCAACCTCGAAGAGGCCGCCACTTTTCTGCGCGTTCCGAAGGAGACCGTCGTTAGGATGGTGTCTCGACAAGGGCTTCCTGGCCGCCGGCTCGGCAGGGAATGGCGGTTCTTGAAAACGGCCCTCGACAATTGGCTGTGCAGGCCGACTGGTAAAGACGTGCTGCTCCGCCAGGCCGGCGCCTAGCCGACGATTCCTCGTTGCCCATTTTGCTCAAAGAGATCTACGCAAATCGCGGACGGCCCGAGGTCGAGGATCGGTGATGTTCCTCCTCGACACCGACACCCTCACGCACCTACACCACGGACATCCCCGCGTGATCGAGCGGCTTCGGCAGGCCGAGACGAGCGACGTGGGAACGACGATCGTGACCAAGATCGAGATCCTCCGAGGGAGGTACGACTCTCTTTTAAAGGCGGCGGACTCCCAGCAGCTCCTGAAGGCGCAAACAAGAATGGACCGGAGCGAGCGACTCCTCCGGGAGATAATCATCGTCGAGTTCGATGATGATTCTGTCTCCGAATTCGATCGCCTCCGCCGGAATAAGAGGCTCGCGAAAATCGGCCGAGCCGACCTTTTGATCGCCAGCATCGTCCGGGCTTGCGACGCGACGTTGGTCACTCGCAATCTGCTTCACTTCCGGCAGGTTCCAGCGATGATGGTTGAGAACTGGATGGATTGACGCACGTCTCTCGCAGATTCGCCGCGTGCCGAGTTATTTTGACGAGTTGACGCGCCCGGGATCGACGAAGACACCATACTTACAGATTATATTTGCCTCCACGAGGACGCGCGAGCTCACATGGGATCGAATTCGAACTCCGCCCCGCTCGGCTATCGCATGCCCGCCGAATGGGAGCCGCACACGGCGACCTGGATCGCCTGGCCACACAACCGCGACGACTGGCCCGGCAAGTTCGCGCCGATCCCTTGGGTCTACACCGAGATCGTCCGGCATTTGAGTCGCGTGGAGCTCGTCCACATCATCGTCCGCGACCGCGCGATGAAGCGCCGGGTAGCCGACCAGCTTGACGCCGTGGGCGTCAACCTCGAATCGGTCCGCTTCTTCAAGGCGGCGACCGACCGGGTCTGGCTCCGCGATTCGGGCCCGACGTTCGTCGTCAAGGACGAGCCGGCGGCCGATGCTCCCGACCGCGTCGGACTGATCGACTGGAAGTTCAATGCCTGGGCTAAGTATGATAACCATCGCCATGACAATCGCCTTCCACGCAAGCTGTCGCGATGGCTGGGTTTTCGTCGCTGGGTACCTCGGGTCGAGCAGAAAGGGCGCCGTGCTCGGGTTGTGATGGAGGGGGGTGCGATCGACGTCAACGGCCGAGGCACGCTCCTGACAACCGAAGAGTGCCTGCTCAGCGAGGAAGTCCAGGCGCGTAACCCCGGCCTGGACCGTGCGGCCCTGGAACAGATCTTCGCCGACTACCTGGGCGTTCACCACGTCGTTTGGCTGGGTCAAGGAATCAACGGTGATGACACCCATGGCCACGTCGACGACCTGGCTCGCTTTGTCGATCCGAGAACTGTGGTGACGGTCGTCGAGCCCCGCGACGACGACCCCAACCATGAGCCGCTCCAGGACAACCTCAAACGTCTGAAAACGGCCCATGACCAGGATGGACAGCCGCTTAACGTCGTCGAGCTGCCCATGCCCAGTCCGGTTGTCTTCGAAGGACAACGGCTGCCGGCCAGCTACGCCAACTTCTACATCGCCAACGGCTTGGTGTTGGTCCCGACCTTCAACGACCCGGCCGACCGTCGTGCGCTCGACACGCTGGCGAGTCTCTTTCCCGATCGCCAGATCGTGGGCATTCACTGCCTCGACCTGGTGCTGGGCCTGGGGACCTTGCACTGCCTCTCGCAACAACAGCCGAGCGGACTCAGTTTCCTGATCCCCGTCTTCGATTTGCTCAAGCGAGACTTTTTCGCTGGAGCCGGACTTTGGCCCGACTCGCTTTGCCCGCTGTTCTTCTGCGCGAGGTACTGTAGCCACTGCGGGTACTGGGGCGATTTGACGAAACCCGCGTATGCGGGCACGGTCTTGAAGTCTTTGTACGTCATTTTGAACGTCTGGTCTTGCTTCTTGAGAGCCTCCAGCGTGACGTCGTACTTCTCCGCCTTCATCGAAATCCCGATCAAGTAGAAATGGGCCTGGAGCATTGTGGGCTCTTTTTCGACGGCACTCTTGGCGAACTTGATCGCGGACGCTTCGTCACCGCGAGCCGTCGCTTAAGTAGCCACGAAGCAAGGTCAGGTAGGGGTCGCCTCCAATGGCCTTATCGAGCCGATCGATGCACTCAAATGCCTTGGGAAAATCCTTCTTCAGTGTGTAGTAGTCGATCGAGAGAAGGTCAATGCAGGCATCATTGGGATAGAGTTTTCGGAACTCTTCCAGCGCCTCGGTGTATTCCTTTTCGTCGCTACAGGCTTGAGCCGCCCGGATCCGTATCAAGAGGATAGATTTTTCTTTCTTGGTGTCCGTCCTCAGAGCTTTGAGCTGCGCCAAGGCTTCCTGTTTTTCCCCTGATGGATCAATGCGTTGATACCTGGCAACTTCGGTAAATCTTTGACGTAGTCGCGCTCGCTGGTCAGTAATTTGTCGAGGAACGTCCGCGACTGACTGGCGACGACGGGCAGGATTACTCGGTGAAGCGACGCCGACAGCGAATTCGGCACTCAGATAGATATAAATATCCACTGCGCGTGTCTTGCCACCAGCGGATCGTCCGGGAACAAACTCAAAATAAACGACCCCTCCCTTGCCGCTCGGCTGAATCATTCGCATCAGGACGACCTGCCGCCCTTGGTTCTGCCGGGTACGGAGATAATCGAACGTCCCGCCAGCCTGGACCATTTTTGACTATCTGACCGGTGATTCCTGTTTCCTTATCGAGTCCGCTCTTGATTCCGTCCGCTTAATTCCTTGCGCTGCGCTTCGGGCACAGCCAACCCCTGGAAATGCCGTATCAATGACCGAATCCCAATCGATCAGGGCACTCACAGCGGCTCGGTCTCCCGAGCTGACCGTCTTCGCGAGTTCGCCTCGGCAAATGCGCGGCACTCCTGCTCCGAGAGCGAGCCCTTCGAATTCACGCTTGCCAGCCGCGGGCTGCTTGGGAGCCGCCTTCGCCCGGGCGGATCTCCCAATGTTGTTCTGAGCCTCAGCAATGGATACGGTGGCTGTCATCACCAAGAGAAGCGACAAGAGTCGAGCCAGAGTCATCCCACGTCGCATGACGAAACCTCGATCCGGATCTCCGGTTTCAAAGGAAGGATCAGTAACAGGATTTGCAGAGGATCTGTCAAAACGTCAAACAAGTCTATCCGGCCCGAGTCCATGAAACCATTCCTCGCTCCCAACCTGAAGATGAACGGCCGCTCGGGCTCCGCGGCACTGGCATCAATACCGGCAAGCCGGTACGATGAATTGGCTCTATTTGGAACGTTTTCGCGCCCGGTCTTTTGGCGCCCGGATGGCTCGGCTTGCGCCGGGCTGGAATGGATAGGAAATCAATGGCTCGTCGCCGCCCCTTCCATGCGAAGGGACCTCAATCCGCCTCGTCGACGCCTTCGCGTCGACCACGCCCCGGCTCTAGCTCCGGCCCTCGTCCTCCGAAGGCTGGACCGCCGCGCCGGGATCATGCTGGTTCGCGGCACGAGACCGCCTCGAAATTGCGCAAGCCAACTCCGCCCACCGATTCCGAGGCCGGGAAGCCCGAGCGACTTCAGAAAGTCCTGGCTCACGCCGGGCTCGGCTCCCGCCGCGCCTGTGAGGAGCTGATCCTTCAAGGTCGAGTCTCCATCAACGGCGAAATCGTCCGCGTTCTCGGTACGCGGGTCGATCCCGACAGTGCTCGAGTCGCGGTCGACGGCGAGCCGATCAAGCAAGAGAAGATGGTCTATTACGCCGTCAACAAACCCAAGGGTTATGTCTCGACCAACTTCGACCCCTCCGGTCGTCCGCGGGTGGTCGACTTGCTTCCCGAAATCCCGCAGCGGGTCTACACCGTCGGCCGCCTCGACGAGGACAGCACCGGCCTCTTGATCCTCACCAACGACGGCGAGCTGGCGAACCGGTTGGCGCATCCTCGCTACGGCGTGGAGAAACTGTATCGAGCGCTGGTGGCCGGCCTGCCGACCCGCGAGATGCTCGCCAAGTTGACCGAAGGCGTCTGGCTGTCCGACGGCAAGGTTCGCGCCAAACGAGTGCGGATCGTCGGCCGACAGGGCCAGGCCACCAACCTCGAGCTGGTTCTCGCCGAAGGCAAGAAGCGCGAGATCCGCCGGATGCTGTCCAAGCTGGGTCACAAGGTGATGTCGCTCAACCGGATCGCGGTCGGCCCGATCAGCCTCAAGGGGCTGTCGGTCGGCGAATGCCGCTCCTTGTCGCGGAATGAAGTCGACTTGCTCCACAAAGTGGCATCCGGCGTCTCCGTCTCGCTGCCTCGGTTCTACGAAGGCGGTGCGACCCCACCTTCCCGCGATTCCCACCGCGCACGTCAGGCCGAGCAAACCCGCTCCGGATCCGATGAGGATGGCTCGCCGCGACGTCACCCTCCCCGTCCCTCACGCGACGATCGTCAACCTCGGCCGCCCGCCGATTCGAATCGAGGCCGGCCGCCTCGACCGCGTCCGGCCGCCGAGCAATCCCGTTCATCCGCACAGGATGGGGAAGGTCCGCCGCGACGCCGGCCTCCTCTCCGCCCGCTGGGCCAACCTCTTACCAACCACCCGCAGGCCGATCCGAGCCGAGGCCGGCCGCCTCGACCGCGTCCGACAACCGCAGCTTCTCAGAATACTCCTCCATCATCATCCCAGCCGCCACTCGACCGAAAAAAGCGGGCCGAGCGCTCCTCGCCCGCCGGAATCGGTACGGTCCCCAGCGTCGCATCATCGGCATGGAACCGGACCAGCCCGTGGGAGCGGGCCGCACGATCACCGGCAAGCGGAAACCCAAGCGCCCGGCGGTCCGAAAGCGACCGCCGCCAGGCGGAGGGCTGGCAAAGAAACCGGGCTCATCCCCGGATGCCGGCAGCCCTGAGGCCGGAGACGAATGATCTTCAACGGAACCGGTGAGAACCTGGAGCCGAGCGAGTAACCAACTCTCATGGACGCCGTCGCCCCAGCAAGCGCCGCCCATCGGCTCGTGCCGGTCCTGGAAAACGTGCGGATCGCCCACGATACGTATCGCCTGCGGCTCGGCGACGCGACGATGGCCCGGACGATCAAGCCGGGCCAGTTCGTGATGATCCGCCCTGGTCCCGAAGGAGCGACCGACCCCTTGCTGGGCCGGCCGCTGGCCCTCTACGACGTGGTTCGGGACTCGGCCGGCACGCCGACCGCGTTCGAGGTGGTCTACCTCGTGGTGGGGCGAGGCACGGCCGCTCTCACTCAGCGCCGGCCGGGCGAGCGGCTGTCGGTCTGGGGGCCGCTTGGCAATGGTTTTGGTCCGCCACCGCCCGGACCGGTCCTCTTTGTGGCCGGCGGTATTGGGCAGACTCCGTTCCTGGCCCTGGGACGTTGGTGGCTCGGTCAGGCACAGTATGGCGTTGAGACAGCCCGAAACGACGACGGAGCCGGTCGAGCCAGCCTTGGCCACCTCGGCCACCTTGCTCTACGGGGTGCGGACGGCCGCGCTACTTGGCGGGAGTCGATGACTTCCACCGCGCCGGCATCGAGGTCGAGCTAGCGACCGACGACGGCACTGCCGGTCACCGCGGCTTTGTCACGGATCTGCTGGCCCGACGGCTGGCTCGCGGCGAACGCCCCGCCAAGGTTGTCGGCTGCGGGCCTCCCGGCATGCTGGCCGCCCTGGCAAGCTTGGTCGAGAAGCACGATCTTCCGTGCGACGTCTCCTTGGAGAATCAGATGGCCTGTGGATTCGGCGTCTGCTTCAGTTGCGTCGTCCCTATCCGCCAAGCCTGACGGCTCGACCGACCTCCGCCGCGTCTGTGTTGAGGGGCCTGTCGTCTCCGCGAAACGGGTTGACTGGCCGCAATTGGCTCATTGAACGGCGATCGGACTCTCTTTCAGCGACGCGCCTTCGACTTCGCCAGGATCTGGTCGCGGAGCCGGGCCGCCAGCTCGTAATCCTCCCGGGTGATGGCCTCGTCGAGCTGCTCGCGCAAGGTCTTTTCCACCGAGAACTTCTTGCGGATATCCTGTTCGTAGATGCGGAGCTGATCGACCAGGTGGGGATTGGGAGAGTCGGCCGTGTCGTGCTCCTCCCAGAAGGTGCGCTGATGGTTGGTCAAGCGCTCAACCCCGTCGCGGACGGCATCGATCGCCTCTTCGGGGCTGTGCCGCTCAAGTGCGAGCTGGAATCGCGGCCTGCGTGCGATTAAACAAGCACCAAGCCGCGGAACTGTTCATGCGACGCGATATACTCCTCTTCAATCCCGTGGCGGCGGATGAAATCCATCAAGGCCAGCGTATGATCGGCGTCATGAATGGCCTTATCGAACCGCCGCAACGCCAGCCAGGCGACGCGGCGGTGATAGAATTGAATGAATTCGCGATCGGCCTCGGAGCATTGGTGAGCCGACATCACCCACGCCGGCGCCTTGCCACCCGGCGCCTGCCCTCGGCCGGCGGCGCTATGGCGCAGGTAGTCGAGATAGCTTACAAACCCGTGCGGGCGCAGCCCGTCGGGGCGGCCGGTGATTTCGAGCTGAAGTACACCCAGCTCGATCCGGACCTGCAAGACCATCCGACCGTCCCGGGCACGAACCTCCCGCGCCAGATCTCTCCAGGCTCGGGATCATACGGCCAACCCTGGATTACGTCATCCAAGTCCCGTCGCATCGCTTGCTCCCGGCCCTGTCGAGGTGAGCGCGCCGCTAGCCTCGCTGGCCTCGGCACGGCAGAGTGAGCACCGCAACTTGCCTGCTTTCCCAAGGATGTTTCCACACGCCAGAGATTACCATACGCCCCGGCTCTTAATTATAGCACTCGACCCTCGGCGAATCCTACTGCGCAGCCCCGCTCTCTCAGCATTTAGCCGGACGAGACAAGCGCCGCAATTGACTGTTAGGGTGGTCCCGAATGATCCTTTAGGATCGAGCGACCCACCGAGAGCCGATTCAACGCTTGAGCGTCATCGCGGGCCGCCTCGCGATCAAGGATGCGCCGCCTCATTCGGTCTTGCAAACCGACTTGCCGTCGGTCATACTAAAAATCCCACCTTATCAACATTCCGGCCCTCTTAGCTCAACTGGCAGAGCAGCTGACTCTTAATCAGCGGGTTGTAGGTTCGAGTCCTACAGGGGGCATTTAGCAGCAACGGCCTTGCGGCGACGGTGGTGAGGGAAGCCTCCACAGGAGGTGAACGATGGACGAAATCAATCTCGACGATTTCCTCAAAGCGAACGAGTCGGAGATCCGTTGGCAGGTAGAGTCGCTTGTGCTTGAGCGAGTGACCCGAGCGATCGGCCGCGATAATCTCGGGAAGGTCACGCTGACTTTCCAGGGCTCCCCGTTCGACGACTTGGCGGTGCATGTCGAGGGGCCCGACGACCTCAAGGCTAGGGTCGAGGAAGCATTACGAAGTCGCTAGAATCGCCTCACCAGGCTGGTTCGCGGCACCCCGTACGGTCAGTCCGTGGCTTGGGGTGGGGCGCCGGCGGCAGCTCGATGCGACCGTCCTACAATTGACCACCCGATACCAGCGAACCGTATGGTCGGTACTCGTCAACGGCGCCGAGGAGCACATCGGGAGCAACTGACCACGATGCCCAGCATCTCCGACGCCGTAGCAAGGATTCAAGCGGCGGATCTCCCTGTTCTGTTCGCTGACACATGTATCCTCCTGGACGTGATCCGTGCCCCGCTTCGGCCCGCCGAGCTGCGGGGGTGCGTCAGCGCCGCACAGGAATTGCTCCAACTCACTGGCGCTGACGCCCACACAATGCATCGTGGTCGTTGCGTCGTTCGTTCCGGGTGAATGGCTCGCGCACTCCCAGCCCGAGGCCGACAGCCTCCGCGCCCACCTCGCCAAATTTGATGGCGAGGCCGAGCGTTTGCGCGAGTTCTGTAGCCTCATGAAGATCGTCCCACCATTCGCGAGAACGGAATACGGGCTACTTCCTCTGGCGGAGAGGCTTCATTACCTTTCTCGGCAGTTGCTGGATTGCGCTTGCACCTCGACTCAGATCACGATTGTATCATCCGAGCCCACGGACGCGCGACTAGCTATACGCCACCGTCGCTGAAGGGAGGAGAGGTGAAGGACTCGACGATCATCGAGGAATGCCTCGAGGTGAGCCGAAGGCTCGAAGCGGACCGATTCGCCAGGAAGCGAGTGTTCTGCACATCTAACAGGCGAGACTATTGCGACGTGGGGTCGCACCCACATCCTTCCTTGGCCATCGATTTCCGGTCGGTCGGCCTGGGATTCGCGACCAGCTTGCCGTGGGCCGTGAACGAGATCAAGAAACCTTGAACTCGCCCTCGATCAGGTCGATGCCGATCCCCGAATCGACGATTACGCGCGCGATTGGTTTCGCGGTGCGGGCGTAGCAGCACGAAAAGAAGACCGCGTGAGACTGACGGCAGCGTTGCGCTGGAGAATCACAGTAAATCCCGATGAAATGCAGAAAGAGCGAATACGCCGTTACGCGTGTAAACCTGCCTTAACCCACTTCTGCCACAGCCTTTAGGGGCAATACCGTTGAATTAGTAATAACTCGAAGTCCAAAAAGGACTTGTCTATCGTTCCGATGCTCTTTGTCGCTCTGGCACTAATAATCATTTCTGGGTGCCACTGGTCGTACCCGACCAGTGCTTTTGGCGGGAGAACCGACGTCCTCCGGTCGTTGTCCGAGAGTGGTTGCTGGGTAGCTCACAACCGCCATGTGCGGCCAAAAACGAAGACACTGGTCGGGTACGACCAGTGGCACCCAGCGATCCGACTATGATAGCCGAGTGTGAGGCTCAATTGAAGACATAAACCATTGGCAGCTTTACAGTTGCGTACATGCAGCTTAACCGCGATTGGTAGAGCGTCGCCAACATCCATAACCAAGGAACGCAGGCGCCGATTCCGGCCATTAATAGAGACGATGGTTCGGGCACAGACATACCCTGAACCGGCACACCCTGGTCCTGACCTCCTCCGAATTAAACGAAAAAACCGTAGGTGTTTCTACCGGGAAAGTTCTGCTCGTTGTTCCACGTCCAAGTCGGGCCGCTACCGAAATCGCGCGTCCAGTAATGCACGAATTGCCAAAGCGGAGTTCCATAATAATTGGGCTCACCTGACGCCCAGTCTGTGTAATTCAGCGGTTCCCCGGTCACCCACTGAAAGCCCGAAGTCGGTGTCGGCGCGAACAGTCCGATCCAAGCATATTTTGCGTTTGCCGGGTCGTCCGAAAGCTGACTTGAAAAGTTTACCTGTAAGAAATTACTTTCACCTGATGATGTGACAGTTGCCAGATATCCTTGCAAGCCGTCGTAGGTCATGCTATCGGCCGCTTGTCTGGCTTGGGTCCACGAATAGCTGTCCTGATGGGAATCCGGCATGACGAGTTCGTACCAGTCACCATTTCCCCCTTCGGCAACCGTCCATTGGATTGGAAGATCAGCCTTCGCCTCGGACCCGCCGTGCAATCCGACCATCGCAAGAACGAACACGGCGAACACGACGCCCCTCGTTGTTTGCATCTGACTCTCCGGGTTTGCAGTCAACGCATCCCATCAGGTACACAGACGAAGATCATACCACCACCCGAAAGTCAATCCAAGACGGCAGTAACGTATCATTTAGTGCATGTGTGCTGGCATGACTCGATTTGTTTGACGGCAGACGGCGGGTCGAAGTGTATTCCGCTAAGAGCTTGTAACATTACCCCCGACTTGAAGTCATGAAACGCCAGTTGGTCTGTTCAAAACTCCAAGGCGTTCTTCCGGGAGGGCTTGAAAACAAGGCAGTCCTGCGCATGCTCTGCTCCGTTGCAGATTGAGGCCGAGGGGCTCAGCCAGGAATCGGTGTAAAGTTAGACGCTCTAAGGGGCCGTCCCGGTTTTTTTCGCGTTTTGCTCGATTCACTTATCTTTCCCGTCCCTCACGTGCATATTAATAGGAAGTGTTCCACATGCACGCTTCTCTCGGTACCGCTGGGCTGGTTTCAGGAAGGAGGGCGCCTTTTGTGAACTCGAATAATATATAATCAATACAATAACAATTATCTAATTGTGTGCGGACCAAAGCCCATCGCTCTACTTGGCCAACTCAAGCACAGACTCACGGTTCGTCGTTTTGTAGCCGAGTTCGGCTCACTGAATGCCGTGTTATGAACAGCGGCGTCACTTCTTCGCCCTGAATCATTGAACGAATGGACTGGCAGTCATCCAAAAATTCATTTGCCGTTGGATAGGCATACCTCCAGCATGAAAAATTCAATCCCGCTCGTGTTCTGGCGAGATGTACTGCCGTGTCGAGATATCGCGACGCTTGATCCCTCTCCCCGACAGCCCACGCGGCGATGGAAGCACATTGGTGGAAATTGGCATCGACCCCGCCGTGTTCATCGGAAATAGCTTCGTAAGCTCGCGTCATATGCTCCAGAGAAGGTCTCCCTGATTGTCCCCAATGTGCAATCGCAAGATTAAACGTATCTGAGACACGAGAAAGAACAGCGTTTGTCGGACTGAGCAGACGTATCGCTTCTTCCCATCGCCCCTCGTGAATTAATAGCAAACTCAGATCCACTCGCGCCTTACTTTAACGCCAGGTTCATCCATACTGTCGCAAGACGAATCCCGAAAAAGGGTGATCAGGCTCTGCTTCACTTTCGCGAGAGCCCAAGCTCGCGGGTTCCGCATGGCGTCCGCGGCGATAAGAAATTTAGCTCTCCCGGATAAACGAACGATCGAGGGTGAATTCGCCACCTCGCTGAACTTGGCTACGTCGAGCGAGCATAATAGCCTCGTCGCTGAAATTGTCTGCCACTCTGTGACGGACGGAGAGATTACGCATTGCATCAAGTCTTCGACGGCTGCGTTTGTGTCTCCCAGCGTAGCACGACAGGATGCCCTCGCAATCATCGCTTCCGCGAAGTCGGGCTCACCTTGAAGAAGTTTGTCTAGGCGACTGCACGCCTCGTGCACGTGCCCCAGCGACAGAAGGGCTTCTGCAACCGCGAATTCAACCTTCACATCGTCGGGAAACTTCCCGGCGATTTCCTCAATTCTGCGCTCGGTTTCCGTAAGCCATCTCGCACCTCGATCGTCTCTCGTTGTACCGCGCTGCGCGGCCACGACTTGTGTTAGAAAATCTATCGCCACCTGCTTTTCCGACAGATTTCCCTTCAGTATTGCTTCGAGTAGTCTCTTATACTGCTTCGCGAGCCGGCTTGCCGGACGGTCCAAAACAAAGATAGACTGATTGAGAAGAGTCAAACTATTGTAATGATGAATCGTTGCGGTAAGTTTGTCGAATTCTAAACGTTGCCGGAAATCACGAATTCGTCCTCGTAGGATGGCGTCTTCGTCATCGAGATCCGGCACATTTGACATCACAAAATGTAGAGCGATTTCCTTCTTCAAACCAGTTAGCTTCTCCGAACGGATGTTTCGGCAAACACTATCCAGTCCGGTAAGGTTTTGCTCGTTGGGGAAAAACAGGATTACGACGGCGTTCGGCAACTGCCTCGTGCAGATGCCCTCTATGTCAGAATGTCCAGTACGCGAATCGACGAGGACATAATCAGGATAGTACTTCGTTTCGATTTGGTGTTTCATGTCCTCGAATAGCAGGAAACCATCCTTGTTTCGATATAAATCAATCCAGTTTATTTGGGCAAGAGATCTCCTATAGGAAACGTCCTCCTTCCCTGCGGGTAGAACCCAGACCTTGCCGGAGACGCCCGAAGTCGCCGCGACCTCGAAGACAAATTCATCAAGGTCCGGGGCGGTTCCGGTATCAAGATAACGAGTTACGAATTCAACTATCCCAGGTCGAGGACAATGTGGACGTAATCGATCAAACGTGGTCAAGCCAGGTGCTTCCAAGTCGAAGTCAAGCAGAACAACCCTTCGACCCAACTGTGCGAGCCCGAAGGCGGTGTTGACCATCGCCATCGTCCGCCCAACACCGCCCTTGAACGAATAGAACGTTACGATATACATGCGTTTCTCGATTCAGCAGTTCGCCACCAAGTCGAATCGATTCCCCTTTGCGATCAGACTCTCCAAGAGACCTGGCGGCAGCGACGGAAACTGTGTGTGTCGATGTATTGGCTCGAAGTCGGCGATCGCCGCCGGCGTGAGATCCGCATCGTCCTGAATAAGCCATGCCACCGTCTCCGGGTGGCGCAGGTAGAAGTTTCAGGTACTTGCTACCACTTGCATTTGGAAAGAGCCGGCCGCTTTCCCACCTTGAAATGCTGGATTCGCCGAACTGCGTGATTCTAGCGAACTCAGCCTTTTTTAGTCCGTGACGGTTTCGAATCGCCCGGATCTCGTCCGGAGTGATCAGTCCGAGTTTCCGGCAGACGTATTCGTGTCTCACTTTTGCGGTCTCTCCCGTCACGAATACGCTTTTGCATGTATCACAAACGCTTATCGGTACGCGATCGGCCTCAATCATGACACGGCCGTTTTCTGTCTCGTGTTCAAACGTTTCCCTTCGGAACTGAGTGACAAGGTGGCCTGTGTCGCAACAGCCGCACTTCGGGCCGCACTCTTGGGTCGCGGCGTAATCTCTGTTCATCGCACTGCTCCCTTCGCCATCTAACAGGGTTGCTCGGGGTGGAAGCTCATGATGTGAACTTGTTGCTCTGAAATCGAGTCAGTTAATCGAATCTTTATGTATATGTCATATTCGTATGGTCTCTTCATCACGTATCCTGTTCCTGACCGGTAACGCGGATTCGTCAGCTCTACGGACTGCAACGGGAAATTGTTCTTGAGCAGCTCCAGCACGAAATCGGCGATAGCGGTTTGAGTATTGCATCGTCCATATCGCTTAAGAGTCATTCGAGCCTCGATCTCATCTTGCTCAAGGATGAGCCACTGATCATTCTCCAGAAGCTGAATGAAGGTATTACGAATCGCACGAAGCTGGTCGGACTCCAGAGACATCGCGAGATTCCTTAGACCGACGAGTCAATAGATGAATGACATGCATGGGATCATTTGCGGTGGCGTTGCTCCGCTGCCTATAGGTTGCGTGATGCTCGTGCAGCTTCGGACTAATCATATGACCGACTTGATTGAGCTGTCAAGCTCCGTCCGGTCATTTGACTGGGTTTTCGGCCTAGTAACTGCCCTACCGATACTTTTGTCTCGCAGCAATGGCCTCGCAATTCTCATAATCGGCGTCGTGGCCGCACAGCCCCAGAGATGACGGTGGTTAGCAATACGTCAGAGCCCTTGACTGAGGCATGTGATAAGAACGGCGGTTTAGGTACACAAAATTTTCTTGCGAGTATGACGAACCGGTGTTAGAAGCGGCCTGGAAACCGGAAGTGCCCAGCGGTTGCCGGCATAACGTCGAGCCAATGGATGCACTCATTATAGGAAGGCACGAACCGTCGCAAAAATGCCCGCCCGGACGGCCTCGGGCAGCCTACCCCGTGACTCGATGACGATTGCCAGTTCAGGGTCACTATTACAAGTGTCGGTGGGAATATTGTGGGAAGCGCTGGGGGTTGCGATCCGTAAGTCGTTTTACGATGATACTTTAGTGCTCAGACTCATCTGACTCTTAGTCAGCGGGTTGTAGGTTCGAGTCCTACAGGGGGCATTGGGACCGTCCGGAGCCCCAAAAGGCTCTGAAACGGAACCTTCAACCGGCCGCGGGGGAGGTCTTGGCGGATGGCCTCGCGGTCGGTGCTTCTTCTGGAAGCAACAACTCGGCAGGGACAACATCGGCAGGAATCTAGCCAGTCCTCACAGCCTCACGCAACACAAATCTCGCCAAACAGCACGCGCTCCTGGCCGAGATCTCGAGACGCACTCTGGAGATACCCAACCCCTAGGACGAGAATGAGATCAACGGCCCCCAGAAACCCAATACCCCAACCCCGGCCCGCCGCGGACCGCCCGCGGGCCCCACGAGCGGCGTCTCGACATCACCTGCATTTCGTCTATAATCGTAGACGACCAGCGACCGGCTCAGGAGGCAAACCTCATGAAAGCCGCCAAGCCCAAGCGAAACCGGTCAACCAGCGTCCTCATCAACTTCGGGACCCTAAGGGCAACGCTTACAGAACTGGCCTGCGAAGACGCACGCCACACCGCCGAGCCACCCAACATCTCTAGGTCCGTGCGGCAACTGGTCGCTCGCGAAGCCCAACGACGAGAAAAAAGGGACAAGACCCATGGCGACGATTGAGCAGGTACGCAAGGCCATGCGCCACGCCCCATTCACAATCCGGCTGCTCGACGGCCGGTCCTTCCACGTCGCGCATCGCGACTTCATCTCCGTACCAGCCTTCGAGCGCGGGCGAAACGTCACACTCAACGAAGGACGGCTCACCCACGAAATCGACATCCTGTTGATCCAATCCGTCGAGTACGAAGAAACCAGCACGGAACCACCCTCCGACGGCAACGGCGTCCAGCCTCCGGACACACGCTAGTCATTCTGGACCTTGTCTCCCGGCAAGGAGACCAGACGAAGGTCCACGAAATCAAAAATTCGATCGGCGTGTCCTTCCGCGCCGCCGCCATCATAGCTCCCGCCGCGCAATCGACCGCCATGACAACTCATCCGTGCCGAAAGTCATGGCCGCCGATAAGATGGGCAATAGCCACGATGAGCCCATCGGCATCGTGCCCCTGAGCTTTCTGTGGGTGGTGGGGCTTCCGAGTCCTGGGCGGGCTGCGCACCAGCCCAGAGCCCCGTCTGCTTTCGGGCCGTCGCCGTGCTGAGCGGCGGTTAGCCGATGATCATGCTCCACCCCCTCGCCGCGGGAGTTAAGAAACGCGTCGGAATATTAGGGAGCGGGCTTTTTGCGATCAAGCCGCAAAGTCACCTGAGCTGCGATGCATTCACCATCGCCAGGATGCCAGCGCGGATCGCTTCGGGCAGTCGATCCCAGGCTTCAATGACGGCGGTCAGGTCGGAGTCTGTCTGACAAGTGTCCGTGACCAATCAGTGGCCAAGAGACGATTCGGAAATCCGCAAGTCCTTTTTGAGATAATCTCTTACGATTTCGGCCTGTCTGACTCTTAATCAGCGGGTTGGAGGTTCGAGTCCGACAGGGGGCACTATAACACTAAGCCGAAAAGGACTTACGGCGAGAGATCGCCCGGAGGAATTAAATGAGGACAACAAGACGGTAGCGGAACTCGCCCAGTGCCGCGCTTAAGTCCTTGCCATGTAAGCGCTTTCATTGGCAGCAAAACTTGTCCTGGCGCGTTGGGACTAATATTGCCGGTCTCCTCAACACCACTCTTCTTGGGGAACTTTCGGCCGGCCGGTCGCCTAAGTCGAAGGCGTGAGAAAGTCGCGGTTGTAACGCTCGCCCCGATTATCCAGGCGCCCAGCCGTAAGCGCATAGTAAATCACTATATATGGCAATGCTCCGCCACGGATCGCTTTATGCGGATTAGTCTGGCGCCCGAGTATAACTCGATGTGGACATTCAACATACGTTAGATTATTAAGCTGGGCCGGTTATGCAGACGCCCATTCGTAAAATGATGGTGCTTCAAGAGATACGACAAAATGTCCGGGCGTACCGATAATGCGGGCGACAGGTGGAAGTTGATGATCTGCATAAGGTTAGAGCGATTCTTCGAACTTCCGATTATTCAGGCGCCCAAGCGGAACTCGAAGCTGCATTGCGAGATGTGGACGAATCCGTTTTTGCCGAGCGCCTTTGGCGGCGGGGTCCCGTGTGCGCGTCGCTTCACGAGGCTTTGACGAGCGACACGCCCGTTTCCTGTGATGGGTAAGGGACCAATCGTCCGGCTCAACGCCTCCGACGTCATCCGATTCAGGTTACTTCGACATCGTTCTCATGCCGCCTTATCACGAGCGGACCCAGGCAGGCACAAATGCCGCACACCTAATCCTCACAAAAGGATACGGCCTAGAATGTTACATGTTTTGTATCGTATATGATACAAAACTCAATTGCCAACGGCTACCGATCGATGATATCATGAAGAATCGAGTCTTGCTTGGGGTTTTCGCAGGCGGAGGGAGACCATGCGAGAGGACGTCCCGCTGCTCAGAGACATGAATCAACGACGCCGAGACCTTGGCATCAGCTACGAGCTGCTGTCGAAGCGGTGCGGGGTTTCTCGCCCGACTGTCCAGCGAATACTTTCTGGTCGCCACACTGCGGCGAGTTTCGCGAGTATCGTGGCCATCGCCGAATCCCTGGGACTGGGGCTCCGCTTTGATACCAAGGTCCACGTTCGAAAGCTAGCACGGGAGCAGGCGGAGCGGAAGGCGACGAAGCTCGTCGCACTCGTCCAGGGGACGTCCGGGCTTGAGGGCCGGCGGTGGACGAAAAGGCGGTCAAGTCGATGGTCGAGCGAACAACACACGAGCTTCTCACCGGGCCGAAGCGAAAGCTCTGGAGCGAAGAGTGAGTCGCTGGGAGCTTGTGCCGGGTGAAACCCCGATCGATGTGTCCGAGCAATACGTAACGGCGCTCAAGCGTTAACATAGACATA
>CAWAAW010000074.1:0-19836 GCA_963779785.1 uncultured Planctomycetota bacterium | reverse complement strand
TCGTCTCCCGGGCGTTGATCGGACTCAAGGATGGCGGCTCAGGGCTTGTTCTTCAGCTCGGTCACGTATCGCAAGAGCCTGGTCGGCTGCTTCCGTTGCAGAGCGTGGGTAGCAGGGCTTCCCAGAGGCGCCAGGCGGTCTTGGGCAGCCTGGGTATCTGGGCACCCAGCCGGTCGAGCCTCCACGCGCGTGTGGGCGAGTCATGCTTCCAAATTTCTCTGATCAAGCACAGGGTGGTGTCGGGATGCTTGAATGCGGTCATCGACGCCCAGCACGTGGAACAACTACGAAATTTTCTGTAGCAGTTCCTTGAGCCGCTCCAAGTGAACGCAAGATAAGAATGCCTTGCATCCTTCGTGAGTCGGATCGGGCGAGAGGAGCATGTCAGTAACGAAGAGCCTGATCGCGACCGCGACGTCGAGCCCCCGGGGATCCCAGTTCCCGTTCCTCGTCGTTTTTTCTCGGTTCGTCCCGACGATTGAGCACATTCGACGGCGGCGTTGATGACGTGATGATTGCCGGCAGCTTGGCCCATGCCGGGTCGCGAGCCTTCTTCTTTTCGTCGACCTTTCCCAGGACGTTATGGCGAGAAGGCATCGAACACCTCGGCCGGCTTCATCGAGTTGTGAGGCCGCATGGCATGCGACGCCGAGAAGCTCGGGCGGAGCGTCGATGGGCGTCCGACCAGTCCTTTGAGCCTTCTTTGAACCCCGCAGGCCATTAACTTGGCGACCCGTTCGTTGATGGCGGCCGCGAGGACCCGCCCCTCAGATCCATGATTTCTTCAGCCGTCGAAAGACCCGACCAGGAAGTCTCCAGTCGTCTTGTCGTCGCGTCCTTCCAGGCATGAAGCAACGCACGTCAGTCGCTCCACTGCCTCGCCGACCGCAGCCGTTTCTTTCCCCGTCTTCTTGATGCCAATGACGACTTCAAGTTGTTTCTGGGCTTCGCCGATCACCAATTTCAGGAGTTTAGGGCTCTTATTTTGCTGGATGGGATGCACCACGATGTCGAGATCGGCACCCATCACGGCTTTTTGAAATGTCTTGATTGCCGAATCGGAATCCAGCTTCGCGAGGGCTTTCAGCGCCGCCCGACGAACATCTTTTTCTTCGCCGACGACTTTTCCAGCAGAAACGTGAGGTCTTCGGGCGAATCACCGAGGCACTCGATCGCGGCGATCTTGATCTCCTTGCACCCATCTTCCAACGCCTGCTTGACGATCTCACGAGATCCCGGCCGGATCAAGCTGGTGCATCAGTGCCAGCCGGTGAAGCTGTCCTCCTTTATTGCTCTTGAGGTCGAAGCGGGATTTCAATTCGGGCACGATCGCTTTGCCATAGAGAGGCAACACGTTCTTGGCAATGAATTCACCGATTTCGGCATAGGTGTCATCGATGGCGTCCAGCGCGGGCTTCACCAGGCGCAGGTCGCTGAACGCGCCTCGTTCGAATGCATCCTTGATGATTTCCAGTCGACCGGAACCGGTGGCCGTGAGTGCTTCCAGCAGGGGCTTGAGAACGCTGGCACTCACTTGCGAGGTCTGCGGACCCAGGTCGTTGGTTTCGATTTCGGCCAGATCCCGCCGAGTCCGGTCTCGCCTTGTGTGTAGAGGATCGCGTTGACTAGCGTACACAGTTCGAGCAGGGCCGAGGCCGATGTTTGCTCCGTGGCTCAACGAGCGTCTTGACCGCTTCAGCGACCTTCGCGAAAACAGGGGCCTTGGCGCCCGCCTGTCCGAGCGAAGGGATGAGCTTCTTGAGCCGGAAGTCACCACCGGCGGTGACGCTGCCCGCGATCGCCAGCCGGCGCATCTCGTCATACACTTGGGTGAGAACCGCGATACTCATTGGATTTGATCCATACAAGAGTGTTTACAGTGTCAACCGGACGATGGCTGTCGTTGTGACGATGCTGAGCGGCTTGATCTGGAGCTTGTGCGTGTCGAGATCGTGTCGGAAGCGGACGACCAGGGTCTGGCCAGTCAAATATTCCCGCGGCAGCAGGGAAAACAAATGACAGCTTGGCGGCTCTTCGGTCATGCCGGCGTCGGTCATCACGAGCCGTTCGCCCTTGGCGTCTTCGACCACGAGTGAGCCCTCGACCTGACCGATCCGCTTGAAATTGAGAGCATAGATCGGCTGTTTGTCAGCGAGCGGTCCCTTCAAATGCGTCTTGACGTCCTTCACGACGCGCGGCGAAATCGTGGTGTCCGTGGCTGCAATCTTCCGAAATCTTCCGCTCGATCGGTCGGGGCACCATCGATTCCCAGCGGATGCGGGGATTGACGTCGCCCGGATAGACGCACAGCTCTTTCACTTGTGCGACGCGGAAGAAGCTGTCGTCGCTCTTGATGAACTTCGCGGCCTTGTAAGGACGAAACGTCTGGGTGAGGCGAATACGTCCGTCGTTCAAACTCATCCAGACGCCCGTATCGACGAACTCGCGACGAGCCTGGTCATCGTGGGAATTGAAGGCGAGTTGGACCAGTTCCACATCGGTCTCGATCAGTCCGGCATCTTTCAATTCCCGGAGCTGCCACGCGTGCCCTAGCCAGGCGGCGATGGCGCTATCGGTCTCCGGCTTCAGTTCGGGATCTTCCAACCTTCGTTGCAAGTAACTTCGGCCTTGCTTCACCAGCGCGTGCAGTCGTCCGAGTTGATCGAGGCCCTCGCTGAAGACGAGCTCACGTTGACCGGTTTGACCTCCTCGGCGAACCGGCCGTCGTCGCCCGCGAACAATTTGGTGTAAGAATGAAGCGCCGCCTGTGCGCCGGGAAGATAGGCGTTGCCCAACTGCTTGGCCTGCTCTTCGATCTCGGCCGCCGTCTTGGCGTTCATGTTGCCGATGCCGAGGTTAACCAGGTCGCACGTGAGTTTCTCGAGGAGGTCGATCCCGTGCAGTTGAGCCTGAATCTTCTTGGCGAGTGCCCCTTTGTCCACTTTCTTCGGCTTGTCGGCCTCTTCGACCTTCTTCTCGACGCGGGCCTGCAACTTCTCGCGCTTGGCCTGGAGGTCCTCAGGGACTTCGGCCTTCGTGAACTTCTTTCCCTGCGCATAGGCATACATCAACCCAGGCAGTGCTTGCAAGGGAACTGGCGACTGGGGCAACTGCAACGGTGCGTGGGGGTTTCGGGCCGCAGGAAGTCACAGAGCAACGGTACGGCTCCTTGCCGCTCCCTTGGCACTCGCCGAAGAGAATGGTTTCGTCTTCCGAAATATGGAGTTTCCCAAACTTGTTCTTGAGAACCAATCCCCGTCCGTTCTTGGCCGCTTCCGAATTCGGGGCGGCTGAATCAACAGAAGCTTCATCGATCGAGATCATGAGTGGGCCGCCTCAAGGATTCGCGGAATTCGACGAAGATGTCGACACAGCCAGGATTATCACGACGGCCCGTTCCGTTTCAAGAGCGTGCCCTGGATGGCTTTACAGAGCGGCGTTCCACAGTGCTCGTTACTCGGCCCCGCCGAAGATCTGGACGCCGGGCGTTTCAACCGTCCGCTTCTCGCTCGACTTGGGATTCACCTGCACGGCGACGACGGTGCCCCTGAGTCCGTCCGCCGCGGACGACGGAATCTTGGTCACTTTCACGCCTTGGTTTTCGAGACGAGTCACAAAGTCGGCAGAATAGGCACCTTCCGGGATGACGATTTTCCTTTGTCTCGCTCGACTTCTCGGGCTGCGACTCGCTGAAGTCGGAAAGCAGCGGTGGGGCGGCCTGGACCGTCTCCAGATCTAGCCCTGTCCCACGACGGTTAGCACGAGCTTGAGCGTTTCCGGGATCGATGCTCCGATGGCGGCGGTTGCCAGCATCGGCGTCTCCCCCTTGAAAACGATCGTTTGCATCATCTCGTTGGGGACACGGTCACCCGGTTTGATCGCGGAGAGCCGCGCCTGTTGAATACCCGCCGAGTCCGGGATCGGGATGCCACCGACGACGATGCCCGTGTCGCCCCAGATGACCGAATTGATGGTATGCGTGATGGCCGCGACATTGCCCTCCGGGTCGAAGACCACGACCGCGTCCGAATGCCGTGGAGCTTCCGGGGCTCGGCGTAAAGCTGTTCGAGCAACGGCACCAGCGCCCGGGCGTAGGACTTGGTGAGCTGGGCCGACGGAGAGATGTCGACACCCTTGCCGCGGAGGAAGTCGGCGATCTTCGGATCGAGGTCGGGAGCCCCCGTGACGACTTCGTTGATCTGCTGCAGTTGAGCAAGAGCCGCCGGGTCTTTCCAGAACGGTTGGCGCTGGTTGAGCTTCAACTCCTCAGCCAGATTGAGCGCAGGAAAGAGATTGTAGGCGGAATAGGCCCGGGAGTCCGGCCGTGTAGACCCGATGACCGAGAAACGTCGAGGAGCGGTTCGCTCCAGATCACACGGTAGCGCGCCATGTCGTCGAGAGTGACCTTGCCCCCTTCCCGCTGAACGATCTTGACGAACTCTTGGCCCCAAGGGCCAGTGTACATGTATTGGGAACCTGCTTGGCCACGGACCGCAAAGTCTTGGCCAGCTCCGGCTGGAGGAAGCGGTCGCCCATCCTGGGCAGGTCGTTGCCGGCCTGGCGGAGGAATTGCCGTCCTTCCGGCGTACGACTGAGGAATTTCAACCGCATGGTCGAAGAACCACCGACAAAACGGGATTCACCGTCACGCCGCGCTCAGCATACCAGATGGCCGGTTCGAACAGGTCGGCGAATGGGAGACGACCGAATCGTCCATGCATCGCCTCGATGCCGGCCATGAACCCCGGGACGAGCGTTTCGCGGCCCTTGTTGGCGCTCGCGGCCGGCGATTGGCCCGAGGTGTTCTTGGCAAGAATTGCCGCCTGAACGCCGTGTTCAGAGGTCCCAGATCGGCGACGGGAATGGTCTTCGGCTCGGTCTCGTTTTGGTACGAGTTATACCCGGCGTCCAGGGAATAGACCTTGCCGGTCTTCACATCGTAATAAACGAGCGTCATGATGCCCGCATAGGACACAACCGAGCCGAGCTGGGTTGTGATCTGCGTCAGGGCCACGGTGGCCGCCGCGTCGGCGGCTGTGCCCCCCTGTCTCAAGGCTTCGAGGCCCGCTTGCACGGCGATCGGCGACGCGGTTGTGGAAATCACCCCGTTCTTCCGGAGATGGAACGCGCCTCCGTCGGCGTCCAGCCCGCTGTTTCCCGCTTCTCGGCCCGTTCACGCGCGGTCGCCGGCCATTTTGCTGGTGAGAGGTCCACAGCGAAAACCGACTGACCGAAGATGGCGACGAGGACGAAGGCGGTGATGACAGCGATCTTCATGAGGTCTCTCCTGGTTTGACGGTGATCATCCGTCCGTTTGGCCCTATCGGTTCACAGCTCACCTTTCAATCCCAGTTGGTGAAAGTAGTGCTCGACCTTGTCCTGGTTCTCCAGCAGCCAGTCGATCGTCGGCTCGTGGCGCATCGCCTTCTTGATGACCTTGGCGGTCGCCTCGCGGTGGACGTCGAACAGCGCTTTGTGATCCACTTCATCGACCTCGGTCACCGACGGATCGAGCCAGACCGAGTAGATGATCCCCAGCTCGTTGACCTTGTCCTTGGGGATATCGCCGGCGCGCACCGCGTCGAGCACGCCGTGGGCGATCGCCGCCTGGACGGTGCCCATCAAGATGTTCGTGTACTTGCCACTCTTGACCGTGACCTTGCTGACCATCACGGTCGCCGGCCGGACCTGCACGTCACTGCTCAAGATCGCGAAGACGCGGGAGTGCCCCTTGACCTGGTCGCCGATCAGATTGGCCAGGGCATGGCCGACAGGCCCGTCCAGCTCGCCAATCACCACCTCGGGCTCGGCGCACAGGTAATCCTCCGAACCCTCGACCAAGGCCTCGCCCGTTCGTAAGCCAATTCGCTCGCTCATGGTTTCACCTCGTGCTGGCGGTTTCAGATTCCAAGGAAATTCTGGGACTGACCGTGTGTGACCCAGTATCGCTTGTCCAGAGGAGAAGAAAACCGGTTTGAGACGGACCGAATCGGCGTCCCCATTTGCGACTGCCCCAGGGCCGGATCACCCAGTCCGAAGCGGTACCGCCCAATAAACAGGCCACCGAGCCGGCCGCCAACGGCAGCGACGATAGCCATGCTGTGCCGTACTGGGAGAGATGGCGATGCTCGCGGATATAGAGGGGTAGCCATGCTCGTGAAGAAGTTGCCGGAGAAGCCATTGAAGCCATCGGGCACAGAGCCCAACTCGACGGCTCGCCATCCTCGACCACTGGAAACGAAGTGGCCTGCTCCGAAGCGGGGAGGGCGGCCGGCCGCGATGATCTTTCGTTCCGGCCATCGACCTGGGCCATCTCCGGCCGGTCGCGAAACCACGGCCAGAACACAGTGCACCAGAGAACGCCCAGTCCCGCAATCAACACGAACGGGATGGGCCAATCCCCACAGACCACGAAGAGCCAGGTCAGCAGGAACGGGATCAGTGCACCACCCCAGCGGCTGAACATCCAGATGCTGCCCTGCGCGAACCTGTGCTGGGTTATCGGCATCCAGTCGGCCATGATCCGGCCCAACACGGGAAAGCCGCCGGCTTGAAAGGCGGCCGAAAAGAAAACGCAGGACGAGCAAGAAGGCGAATTCGAACGCCGCGACGTGAGGCAATAGAACAGTCAGGGCCACCGCGGCCGTCAGCAACTACCAGCCCATCACCAGGATCGTGAGGACGTTCCGTCCCCCGAATCGGTCGCCCAACAGGCCGAGAGGCATCTGGAAGAGGCCGTAAGCCACCAGGAATGCCGCCGATCAGGAAGCCGATTTGCTCGTCGTCCAGGCCGAGGCTTCGCTTGATCTCCTTGTTGCGGTGGAAAAGCCGAGCCGGTGAATGTACGTCACGACCGCGACGGTGCCGGTACGCGAGGCCCAACACCCGGTACCGGACGCCGACTCGAGGCCGAGGCTCAACCCAGGCCGATCGAGCGCAGATAGTCTCGCGTCCTCTTGGCGATGGGCAGCGGCTTGTCGAACGGCGCGGGGTACATGTCCTGTTCCACGGTGGCCAGACCGTGATAGTCGACCTCGCGGAGTGCGTCGCGAAAGGCGATGAAGTCGACGGCACCCACCGATGGCTCGCAGAACATGTCGTTGCCCACGGCGATTGCGAAGGGAATGCGCTCACGCTCCACCCATTCCTGCTTCTTCGGATCGACGCTCTTCAAGTGCAAGTAGGGGATGCGGGCATGGTGGCGGCGGAAGAACGCGACGGGATCACCGCCGCGGTAGGCGTGATGTCCGGTATCCAGGCAAAGCGAGACCCGCTTGGGATCGGTTTGCTCCAGGAATGCTTCGATCTGATCTTCATACTCGACGTGCGTCTCGGCGTGCGGATGATAAACCAGTTGCAGACCGACTCGGCTCGCCAGATCGGCGACTCGGTGGGTCGTCTCGATCAATCGCTTCCAGGAGTCCTCGTCGAGCCGGTTTGGCCGCGTGGGCTGGCCCGTGAAGAGATCGGAATACGTGTCGTCGATGAGCACCAGGAACGGAGCGCCCAGGGCGGCCGCCAGTTCCCCGCTCCCAAGCACGTGTTGTTCCAGAGCGGGCCAAGCGGATGGGTCCTCGAGGTGAGCCATCGCGAATGCCGCCGACACCTTCAAGCCGCGGCGATCGAGCTCGGCTCGCACGGTGGACAGGTCGGTGGGCAAATAGCCATAAGGCCCCAGCTCGGTCCATTCGTAGCCGGCCTCGACGATCTCGTCGAGGAAGCGCTGCCAGGGAATCTGTTTCGGATCGCTGGGAAACCAGACGCCCCAGGAGTCGGGCGCACTGCCAATCTGGATGTTCATCATGTTGCACCTTTCTGATGTCGGTGAAAACTTCAGTAATGGAACCGCTGGAGCCGGCTGCGATCGTGTTCGTACTCGGCCCGCAGCTTCTGGGTGACGGGATCGACGCTGACCTCGGCCGGAGCAACGTCCCACCAGACGCCGCCGCCGGGCAGGAAGCGGTTTTTCTCGGTTTCGGCGACGATCACGCACGTGCCACGCTCGGCCTTCGCCTCCCGCAATGCCTGGCGCAACTGGTCCGGGGTCTCGACGTGCCAGGTCCGCGCCCCGAAGCTCTCGGCATTCTTGGCGAGGTCGATCCGGACGTATTCTCCTTCCAGCCGGTTGGCCTTGGAGTCGCGGCGGCGGAACTCGTTGCCGAAGCTGACGCCGGTCCGCCACATTTGGAGGCGGCGGATGCATTGGTAGCCGTGGTTCTCGGCGATGACAACCGTGATCTTGAGGTCTTCCTGGAGGGCCGTCATCAGCTCGGTCGGGTTCATCAGGTAGGTGCCGTCGCCGATCAAGACGTAGACCTCACCCTCCGGCTGCGCCAGCCGGACTCCCAGGCCGGCCGGGATCTCGTAGCCCATGCACGAGAAGCCAAACTCCAGATGGCAGGCCCGGCCGCCGGTCGAATCCCAGAGCTTGAGCAGGTCGCCGGGCGGGCCGCCCGCGGCGGCGATGACCGTGTCGCCGGCGCTCGCCTCCTGGTTGAGCACGCGGATCAGCTCGGCCTGGCTCATCGCCTCGCCTTCGTGGTGCGTGTAGACCTCGCGCTCCATCTTTTCATCCCAGGCCAGACGGGCCGCGGCGATCTCTTCCAGGTAGGCGGGCCGCGGTTGAATCCCCGCAGCTTTGGCGCCCTGGTAGCAAGGCACGTAAGGCTTCGCGCGCATCGGCCGTGATCGGCAATGCTCCTTGCTTGTGCGCATCGTGGCTGCAAACGTTGATGTTGATGAACCGGACGTCCGGATGGTTGAAACAGGACTGCGAACCCGTGGCAAAGTCGGTCAGGCGAGTCCCGATCGAGATCACCAGGTCGGCCCGGCTGACGATCGTGGCGGCTGTGCCTGTCCCCTCCAGGCCATGCCCACCCAGAGCCATCGGCGAGCGATTCCGCAGTGCCCCCTTGCCGGCGAAGGTCTCGGCGACGGGAATTCCCAGCCCCTGGGCGAAATCCTCCAGCTCTTGCCATGCCGCCGAATAATGCACGCCGCCCCCCGCGAGGATCACCGGCCGCTCGGCCTCCTTGAGCAGCGCGATCGCCTCGGCGATCCGCTCTCGATCCGGCAGACGCCGCTCCACTCGCCAGATGTGCTTCTGGAAGAAGTTCGCCGGATAATCGTAAGCATGGGCCTGGATGTCCTGCGGCAGCGCGATCGTGACCGTGCCCGTCTCGATCGGATCGGTCAGCACCCGCATCGCCTCCGGCAGGGCGGTCAAGATCTGCTCGGGACGGGTGATCCGATCGAAGAAGCGGCTGACGGGCCGGAAGCAGTCGTTGACGCTGACATCCGCGGAGACCGGATGCTCGAGCTGCTGGAGTACCGGCCCCTGGTGGCGTGTCGCGTAGTAATCGGAAGGGAACAGGAGCACCGGCAGGCGGTTGATCGTCGCGCGGCCGCGCCCGTGATCATGTTGGTCGAGCCGGGACCGATCGACGACGTGCAGGCCAATGTCGCCAGCCGCAGGTTGGCCTTGGCGAAACCGATCGCGGTATGGACCATCGACTGCTCATTGCAAGGCTGGTAATAAGGCAGCTCCTGGCCGCACTCCTCGAGTGCCTGGCCCATGCCGCAGACGTTGCCGTGGCCAAAGATGCCGAACATGGCCGGGATCAGGCGACGCGACTCGCCGTCGCGCTCGCTGTACTGCGCTTGCAGGTATCTCACCACCGCCTGCGCCATGGTCAGGCGGATGGTATCCTGACGGGGAGAGACGTTCATCGGGGTGCTATCTCCTTTCGATCGATCCAGCAGAGATTCCGTTCCTTCATGTTGATATCCGTTCAAAACGGCTCGGCAAGCCCAGGGTCAATACAGCGCGATTGCCCGCCCATGTCCTCCATGGCAGCCGCGGATCTTGATCGCGGCGAAGAGGAAGTACGCCTGCTTCGGCAACTGGCCGACATGGGTCAGGTACTCCACACCGACCATCCCCTTGCCGCCGAGTGCCCAGTAAGTCATGAGCGCGCGCTTGGGATCAACGCCGCCCAACGTCGGCGCGTCGGTGGCGACGCAGCGGATCCCTTTCTTGGCGAGATACAAGATCGCGTCGGGTCCGGGAGCCGGCCAGCCTTCGCTCTTGCCGTTCAACGGGTCGTCCATGCAAGCCTTGCCCAGCGGCAACGGCTGGCAGTAGCGGTCGCTCCAGCCGCTCTGGAAAATGACGATGTCGCCCGCTTGCAGCTCGCCGTGCTCTTTCTCATCGCTCTGGATGTCGGCGGTCGTGATCTCGGGAGAGGCCGGCCAGCTCTTCTCGACGGTCGAGCCGATCAGGTGCCTCACGTCGATGACGCGGGCCGGGCCGCAGGTCTGGGAGACGCGGCACTTTCTCGGTCGTCATATCGCTGGTGCCGCGCCGGCCGTAGTTCTTCTCGTATTCGGCGAGCCACTCTCGAACTTCGGGTGCATAGGTGTTGTTGTCGAAGCCCTCGCCCGGCAGGGCGTAGGCCGGCGGGACCAGGTGCGTGCCGGCGTTGCTGTCGAGCATGTGCATGTCGAAGGGGGTTCGCGTGTTGGGATTGAGGCCGAAGCGGAGCTTGATGAAAGGCTGGCGGTGGTTGCCCACGCCCTTGCCGGGCCATGTGATGGGCAGGTCGTCGGAGAGGACGACCGACAGATCGACGACGTTCTTCTTGCGAGCCGAGTCGATCAGCCGCCGGGCCAGCGGGTCGCCAATGACGGCCAATGCCCGGCATTCGCTGTACATGCCCCCCGCGTACTTGGGGCTGAGGATGCAGTAAAACGCGCCGGTCGGCGGGCAAGGCCCCCAGGCCGATGTTGCTCTCGGTCCAGATCATGCCGTGCTTGAGCCCGGCGTAATGGGTCGGCTCGGCCAGGTCGGGGAGCGGTCCCATGCTCGTGCTGTCGGTGCCCAGGGTCATGACCTTGCGCCCCGCGAGGTACTCCATGCAGTCGGGATCGGGATCGGGCCAGGCGGGTGATTTGCTCTCGAGCGGGTCGGCCCCGAAGCGGCGCCCCTCGGGAAATGGCTTGTAATACGTGTCGCTATAGCCGCTATGAAACAGGACCACGTCGCCGGGACCGAGCGGCCGATGCTCTTTCTCCCAGGCGATGACTCGTTCTTTCTTGACGAGCTGGCTCTGGCCGGCGGGAGCACTATCGCGCAGGTCGCTGCAATCGATGACGCATGCCTCGCCGGCGAACTGCCAGGCGGGAACCACGTCGGTGTAAGTCCGCCCGAACGGGCCCGCGTTGGGCAGTGCCGACTCGGGCGGCGTGACCGAGTGCGGAGGCACGTCGAGCTGCGTACCGGTATTACCGTCGATGACCAGGATGTCGCTGTGATAGGGGCTGAGCGGCCCGATGCGCTGGTAATGATTGATTTGAAATGGTGGGAAGGTCGGCCAGATGCACGGGTACTCGGGCGCGATCAAGAGCGATAGGTCAACGATGCGCGGCTCGGATTCCGGGCCCGCGTTGGCCTGAACTGGCAGAAAACAGATCGTCGCCAGCAAGCCCAAGAGCACGACCCGGGCAAAAGCCCGGAACGGTGTACCGCGGGAGAGAGAACGGCCACCATGGTTTTTCGTCCTTTCCGCTTCGACCACCTCGATCACAGAGCCGCTCGGATTCCGCCTCGCGAATCGGAGACGGCGACGTTGCGCCGTATTCTAGCGCGCGGAGTGACGTGTCGAAATCCAGCACTCCGACAAAATGCGGTGCGGTCGACCGTCAGTATCCAGATGAATCATCGTGAAGACTCCCGATAAGGCCATGGTCGATCTAGCCGACGGGTACGGATGCGTTTAAGGCAAACGCCCTGTTCCGGGTTTAGATGCCAAGCATGGTTGTCGCGAAGTCGTGCTGCTTCCGCAACCACCCCCTTTTGTCGTGCCGGCGAATTAGCTAACGTCAAACCGCGCGAATTTGTTGTTTTTTAGCAACATTGGCGTGCCTGAATGGAAATTCTCAATCACGAGATCGGTTTTTTAGTTGCAGAGTTCGGTAATCGATCGATAGGTTACTTTCGCGTTATACTTCGATCGTGATCGGACAGGAAGCCGGTTCGGCGAATAGCGGAATCGGGCAGTGCTCGCAAGGTAGTGTGCGTGCCGACCCACTTCGGCGTGTGCGAAGAGATCTTCAGGGCTGTCGTTGTAGGTACGCAGATTATCGGAGGCGATGGTGTGAGGAGCCCCTCTCTGACTTTCGATCGACCATGCCGCCAATCGACTTCCGCGGTGTCGGACACTTGATCTCTTGAGGCGGAGTTGTGCTCGTACCTCGTTGGGGCCAAGGGGTTGTTGTCATCACGAATTGATCGCTGCGTGTATTTTCACATTGTCAAAGGGAGTCGCTAGAATGACAGTTTTCGTACCAAAGCTGGTCCGTTTTGTGGCTGGGCTTTTGGTTGCGACCTCGATCCTGCATGGCCAGACCCGGCAGGCCAGCGGCGGATCAGTCCTCTGGTATAACGGAGTTATGGATGGCCGGGACGCCTGGGTCAATCAGACGGGTGCCGCCGACGGCTTGATTTACGACAACTTCATCGTACCGACCGGTTCGACTTTCACGATAACCGGCGTTTTCTCGAACGACGCGATGTATGACCACAGTGCCGCTTCCACGGCCTACTGGGAGATTCGCTCAGGAGTCAGTGCCGGTAACGGCGGAACGCTCCTGGGCAGCGGCGACAGCACCGACACGCTGACTTCGACCGGACAAAACTTTTTGGTCGGCGGCCTCGCCATTCCTATCTATCAGAACCTTGTCCAAGTGCCAACGATCACCCTTGGCGCCGGGACCTACTGGCTGGCTGTGGCGCCGGACGTGAGCGGTCAGAATTCATATCATCGTTACCACGAGCGGTGCCAACGCGGTCGGTACCCCTCCGGGGAATGACGGAAATTCCTTCTTCTCAAGCACCTTCTTCGGTCTGAGCTTCGTGCCCACTTCCGATCCAGCACTGGAGGGACCGGGGACTTGGGACTACTCGATGGGCGTGGTCGGGACAGCAACCGTGGTCATTCCCGAACCTTCCAGCGTGATACTGGGAGCGGTGGGGTTGGTCATCTCGGCGGGATACGTCCGCACAAGGCGCCGTACGCGCTCTTGACCTGACCGTTCACAACGAATCCACGAGACCGAATCCGATGCCGGGCATCGAGCGATGAACGGCTACTGTCATCGAGTAGTGATCCCATTTTTCATTTGAAGATCTTTTGGCTCATCCAACCGTTCGCTGGCTCGCCGGCGAGTCGGCCCTCCAACACTCGCGTTTTCTCTAGTCTAACGGATCGAGGATGATGCTGTCTCAACCATGAAGGAGTTCTTACACCATGCCTCGTGTTGACCGATCCAGACCGTCCGTTCGACTCAGGCCGAGCTTGAGTCTCGAACGACTCCGAAGAGCGCCAATTGCTGAGCATCGCTCCCATTCATGTTGCTACGCCGCAGCCGCTGCCTCAGATGACGGTGCTCTCAACCCGGGGATTACCACCCAAACGACTCCGCCACTGTTCCGGCGGCGATCTTTGTTCAGCGCAGATACAAAAGGCTTATGGCCTCAATCAGATCACAGACCAGGGTCAAGGCGAGACGATCGCCCTTGCGACGCTTACAACCAACCGAACATCAAGAATGACATCTCTGTCTTCTCTAGCGAGTTCCAACTGCCTCAGATGGACGGGAAAAACGGCGATCCGACGCTGTCGGTCTTGGTGCCAACCGGCCAGCCTACACCCATTAACCGCCTCAGAGCGGGCTTAACGCCGGCTGGGGCACGGAGATCTCCCTGGACGTGGAGCGGTGCACTCCATCGCCCCCTACGCCAACATCGACTTGATCACGACCACCAACAGCGGCGGCGATTACTTGTTCGGCGCCGAGGTCGACGGGCAGCCTTATTCAAGCGGCGTTGTTTATGCGGCACCTTTCGGGTGGGGTGGTCGTTTCGAATAGCTACGGCGGATCGGAGTTCAATGGCGAGACGACACGACGGCCAGTTCACCACGTACCCTAATGCGGCCTACATCTTCTCAACAGGCTACAATGCGGCCGGGATTGTATCCCGCCTATTCACCCAATGTCGTGGCTGTCGGCGGCACGAGCCTGACGCTTCTGGGACTCAAAGGCCAGTACGGCTTGGAAAGCGGCTGGAGTGGCAGCGGTGGCGGCGTCAGCCAGTACGAATCGGTCCCGTCGTTTCAATCCTCGAATGGCGTGAATAACGGTGCTCGGTCGATTCCCGACGCTCTCGATGGACGCCAACCCTAATACCGGCGTGTATGTTTATGACTCATACTACGGGGGGCCGAACGGGTATTACGAGGTCGGCGGCACGAGTCTCTCGTCGCCGATGTGGGCCGGATTGATCGCCCTGGGAGATCAAGCACGCGGAACCGCGGTGCGCTCAATTCCGCCTGGCGTTTTGCACGCTCTCTACGGCGCCCTATGACTCGTCAAACTATTCCACCGATTTCCACGACGTCACCACCGGCAGCAACGGTCACTCCGCCGGAACCGGGTATGACCTGGTCACAGGGATTTGGTACACCAAAGGCTCCAGCAATCGTCAGCCTGCTCGGATCGGCAGCTCCCGCGGTCAAGATTGGCGGCGGCGGCGGCGTTATCGGCGGCCCGGCGGCCATCGGTACTGGTTCAGCCGGTTTTTCGAATCTCGACTACGACTCGAGGAAGCCGGTCTCCAACGCGGTCGGCACGATCTCCGTCGGTAGCGTGTTCGCCGGTCCCATATCCGACTTGGTCCCACAACGATGGATATCCCGAAACCGAAAAAGATCGGCAGCCTGCTTTCCTAGCAGTAACCTTCTCGCCGTGGGTGTGCCAAGAGTCACCAACCCTTTGGACTCCGCGACCGCTCCCTCCGCCACCGGTCTCTTGCCCAAAGTTCAAAGCCGCGGGTTCATAGCCGAGTGTAAGAGCTCCGTCGATAAGCCCGCCTGTCGACGACCGCCACGCTGGCGCAAGTTGAGAAGCCCAGTTCGGCGAGGTCTGGCTACTCGTCCTTGCGCATGTCATGCGGCAAGGTCATCCGTTGCCCTGTTGTGCCGGCTCTTCACAACCAGCGGCGACGTCGTCGGTTTTGCCGTACCCCTCAACGGCAAAAACCGTAGACTGGATTGACTTCTTGGCGTGGAAGTCCGATCATCGTGATTTGTGACCTAAACCCAAGCGGCTTAATGGTAGACGATGATGCGACCGGCCCCCGCTGGTGAAGTCCATGCTTGACGGCGACCAATCACCGTCCATCGAAGGCTGGCTCGACCTTCTGCATGATGGCGACGGGCCAGCCGGCGCGGCGTTCGCGGTATGTCGCCGGGCTTCTGAACCTCCACCGGCCGCTCGGCGAGAACCTGCCGGGATCCTGGCCGGTTACGAGAGAGGCCCGCGAGGATGCAGTCTGTCGAGGCGCGGTTAAGTGTCCTGATGCAGCGTTGGGCCGAACAGCAGCGACTGGGATCTGCCGTTTCGCCCGAGGACCTCTGCCGCGACTGCCCCGACTTGTTGGACGAGTTCAAGCTCCGGCTCGAGGCATTGGAGGCAATCCGCTCGGTCCTTGCGAGAGACACACGGACGGCCGCATCCCAGCATCAGGGGACGCAACCTGACACATCAAGCTGGGGCTGATGACTGCAGTCGAAGGTTACGAAGTCCTTGGCGAGCTTGGTCACGGCGGCATGGGCATTGTCTACCGGGCTTCGACAGGATCCGAAACCGGGTCGTTGCGTTGAAGACTCTGCAACGGTTAACCCGTCCACCCTGTACCTCTTCAAGCAAGAGTTCCGAGCACTTGCCGACGTGACTCACCCCAACCTTGTTAGCCTCTACGAGTTAGTGTCGGATGGGCAGGACTGGTTCATCGCGATGGAATTCGTCGATGGGGTCGACTTTCTGTCGTATGTTCGGGCCGGTCGAGAGTCAGTCTACGACGAGTCGACGACCGATCCCGGGATCGATGCTGTATCATCCTTCAAGAAGGATCTTCCTCGCACCGACGCGATCGTATCTCCTGCGTTCCAGTAACTCGCACTGCCTCGCTTAACGAGTTGACTACGCGAACCCTCGCCCGACAGCGATGCCATCATTCCCGAAGGACCTTCCTCACACGGAGGCGAGCAAGTCGCCCGGCGTGGAAAACCCGATCGACTCGCTCAACGAATCGGCGACCGAACCCGCGATCGAGCCTTGGATCCTCCCCGCGCGATCTTCCTCGTACCGAGGCGATCGAGCCGCCCGGCTCGGAGAACCGGCCCTACGAGGCACCGGTCACGCTGATCGAAACGGCGGGGGACGGGGGATGTCGGGATGCCAGTTGGGCCGCTTACGGCAAGCCCTCGGCCAGCTTGCGGAAGGGCTGACCGCCTTACACGAGGCGGGCCTTCTCCACCGCGACATCAAGCCCTCCAACATCCTGGTCACCCGGCGGGGCCGAGTGGTGCTCTTGGACTTCGGTTTGGCCGTCGAGATGGAAGCGACGGGGCTGCACGAGAGTTCAGAACCGCACGTTCTGGGAACCGTCGCTTACATGTCGCCCGAGCAAGCGGCGGGCCTGCCGGTCTCCCCGGCCGCCGACTGGTATAGCGTAGGCGTGGTGCTTTACAAGGCGCTGACCGGACGGCTTCCCTTCGTCGGACGGCCTCTGGAGGTGCTGGTCGACAAGCAACAGTTCGAGCCCCCGGCCCCGCGCGAGCTTGTGGCCGATCTACCCGAGGATCTCAACGCTCTGTGCATAGACCTACTCCGACGGGACCCCAATCTGCGGCCGAGCGGGACCGTGCTCCGCCGCTTGGGACGAACTCCGGACGCCCCGGCGGGCCTGCCGCATGCAACGTCACCGAGGCGCAGCCTGACGCTCGTCGGACGCGAGCGACACCTTGCGGCACTGAATGACGCCTTCGCGACCGTCACCGTGGGAAGCACCGTCGCGTTGTACATCGGCGGCCGATCGGGAGCCGGCAAAAGCACCTTGCTAGAACATTTCCTGGAGCAACTCATCCAAGGCGACGAAGCCGTTGTTCTGGCGGGCCGGTGCTACGAGCGAGAATCGGTACCATACAAGGCTCTCGACAGCTTGATCGATGCCCTGAGCCGGTATCTGAAGCGGTTGCCGAACCGGAAGTGCAAGCGCTTCTTCCCCGAGACCTGGCATCGCTGGTTCGGGTCTTCCCCGTGTTGGGTCGGGCCGAAGCTGTGGCCGCCCCCGCCGCCCCGCCAATGCGCCACCTGACCCTCAAGAATTGAGGCGGCGGGCGTTTTCCGCGCTGCGCGAGCTCCTGGCACGGTTGGGAGACCGCCGGTCGCTGGTGCTGGCGATCGACGACCTCCAATGGGGCGACCGTGACAGTGCGGCGCTGCTGGCTGAGATCCTGGGACCCCCTGACCCACCCGTTCTTCTCCTGCTGGGTGCTACCGATCCGAGGACGCCGAAAGCAGCCCGTTCCTCAAACACCTTCTCGGTCCCAGGCGGATCGGGACCGTCCGTCGACCATCGCGAGCTGGCTGTCGAGGCCCTGACCCCAGCGGAGTCGGAGACGCTGGCGGCGAGGCTTCTGGGCGAAGAGGACCCGACCCACGCCACGCCGCGGCGATCGCCCGCGAGGCCGGGGGAAGCCCGTTCTTCGTGATCGAGTTGGTCCGCCACGTCCAGATCGGGGACGAGCCCGCGAACGACCCGAACGGGGGAGGAACTTACTCTCGACCGGGTCCTCATGGCCCGCATCTCTCGCCTACCGGCGGAGGCGCGCCGGCTGCTCGAGGTCATTGCTGTCTCGGGGCGCCCGCTCAGCAAGGTGGATGCGTGCCAGGCCGCCGGTGTGGAAGCGGATGATCGTGACGCCCTGGCAATCCTCCGTTCGGGCCGCCTGATCCGGGGCACCGGGCCCGCGGAACTGGACGTGATCGAGTCTTACCACGACCGCGTCCGTGAAACGGTCGTGGCGCACCTCGATCCGACCCCCCGGGGCACCACCACCGTCGCTTAGCCATGTGCTCGAAGCGTCGGGACGGGCCGACCCCGAAGTCCTGGCTTTCCATTTCCAGATGGCGGGGGATGCCGGGACCGCGGGGGAATACTATGCGGCCGCCGCGGCCGGGGCGGCCGGTACCCTGGCGTTTGACCGTGCTCGAAGCTGTACCAAGTTGCCCTCGAGCTCGTGCCGGCAGATCACCCCGACAGGTCTCGATTACGGATTAACCTTGCCGATGCCCTCGCCAACGCCGGGCGAGGCTACGAGGCCGCCCGGCAGTACCTGGCGGCGGCCGAGGTGGCTCACCTCCGTGCCCTCGACCTCGGCGCAACGCCGCGATGCAGTTACTGATCAGCGGGCACATCGACCAGGGGCTCGGCGTGTTCGACGCCGTGCTCCGTGCCGTCGGGATGGGTCTTCCAACGACCCTGGGATCGATCGTCTCGGTGCTCTATCACCGAGCATTTGTTCGCCTCGGGGGGCACTCGTTCCGGCAGCGCGAACCCGGCGATCTCCGATCGATGACATCAAACGCGCGGACGTTTGCTGGACGGCCGCGGCGGGATTGGGCCTCGTCGACTACATTCGCGGCGCCGACTTCAGCGTCCGCCACCTCTTTCTCTCGCTACGAGCGGGAGAGCCGCGTCGGGTCGCCAAGGCCCTCGCCTGGGAGGCGGCCAACTCCTCTTGCGGAGGTCCGGCCCAGCGACCGCGCCGAGCGCTCTTCGTCCAGGCTGAAGCTTTGGCTGGCAATTGAATGATCCCTATACGAATGCTATGATCGCCATGACCCGGGGGGCGGCACCTACCTGGGGGGCGTTGGAAGACTTCCTATGCTCTCTGAACCCACGCCGAGGAACTCTTTTGCAACTTCTGCACGGGCGTCGCCTGGGAAATCGATACGACACGAACCTTTTCACTCTGGTGCCTCATGTACATGGGCCTTATCTGACGAATTGACCCAGCGGCACGCGAGCCTCTTTCGCGATGCTCAAGAGCGCGGTGATCTTTATGCGATGAATCTGGGAACTCACATCATGGCGATTGTCCGTGCGGGCGAAGATCGACCGGAAGCCGCCCGCCAAGCACTTATTGAATCACGGGCCGCTGGTCCCAGCGCGGTTATCACGTCCAGCACCATAACATTCTGTTGGCGACATTGACGCTCGACCTGTATGAAGGGCGAGGGCAAGACGCCTGGAACTTCATTTCCGAAAAATGGGGTTTCTACCGACTCTCTCATCTGATGCAGGTTCAACAGGTACGGCTTGATTTATTTCAGTTAAGGGCGCATGCGGCGCTTGCGGGCGCAGCATGTCGTCAACCCGGAGCCGTTCCTTCTCACCGCGGAGCGCCAAGCTCGGAGAATGAGAAGGAACAGGCTACATGTCGATGGCCCACGCCCACTTTATCCGCGCCGCGATCGCCGAGTGCGGGGGGATGAGGCCCGTGCATTGAAGCTCTTGGACGACGCGGCCGACGCCTACAAGCGAATGATATGTTGTCCTATAGCCGCGGGGATGCGCCGTCGTCGCGGCGGACCCTGGGTGGAGGCGAAAGCGGGCGTGGTGGAGGAAGGCGAACACCTGGATGGCAGGCCAGGGAATTCAGAATTCCACACGAATGACCGCCATGTACGCCCCCGGCTTCCCGGATAATTGAGCCTGAAGCCAGTGCGGTGAAGCGGGCCGTTGAAACGGGGTGGACTTCATCCAATCCAATCCGCTCGCCTTCGCGAACGGCTCACGTTGCAACCCAATCAGCGTCCGCGCCTTCTGTCCTGAGGTCCATGCGGTCATTCATATCGACGTCCCCGTGCGACTTTGATCAATTCCCACGAGGGCGTGCCCGTTCGGCATTTTGAATGATCGAGGCCGTA
>CAWAAW010000073.1:0-43520 GCA_963779785.1 uncultured Planctomycetota bacterium | reverse complement strand
TGGCTTGATTGACCTCAATGGTTTCTTGGCCGGCTTTCTCGAACGTGACACCGCCCACGAAGGTGTGTGTGCCAGTTGGTCCGCGGGCGTGAAGGTGAAGTCTTGCGTGGAGAAGGTCGCTAGACCGGTGCTCTGGGGTGAGGGGTCGCCGGATCGAGAGCTCTCGTAGACAGCTCTTTGGGAATACCGTCCAGGAATCCGTGGGGCTGCTGAGCGCGACCGTGCCGTTGTAACTGGTCAGGGGTTGGCCCTGGGCATCGAGAGCCGTGACTTCGAAGCTAATCGGCTCGTTGAGATGTCTGTGCTGGTCCGGGGGCGTCACACGGAACGAGGCGGCTGTCAAAGGGGTGACCGTGATGGTTACCGGCGCCGAGATGCTCTTGGCGAAACGATTGATATCCGGCGTATAGACGGCCTGGATTTGATAGACGCCGACTTTTTGCAACTTCGGTCGACAAATTGACTGGCTGGTCGAATGCACTCACTGCGACCGTCGCTAACACCACGGGTGGGGGGACACCGTTATAAACTTCACTGTCCCGCCGGCCAAGCTGCTATTCGCGTCCTGAACGGTCATTTTCAGCGCGACACCTTCTCCGGTTTCGATGCGATTCGTCTGGGTCTGGAGGGTGGTGACCGTGGGGTCGTGCTGCGTCTCCGGTGTGATCTTGACGGTCACCGGGGCAGACTGCTTGCGGCGAATCCTTGTTGGCGGGCACGAACTCGGCTTCGATCTGGTTGGGACCGATCTTTCAGCTTATTCGTCGAGATCGAAACCGCGTCCTTTGCACTGAGCGTGGCCGGGGTGCTCCTGATCCCGACGATCGAAAGTAAGCGCCGAGCTCAAGGCCGGGGTGGTCTGGTTCAGGTTGAGGTTGAGGGGGACTTTGCTCAGAACGGCGTCCGAGGTGCAACGGTCAAGAACTCGACCGTCCCCTCGACGGTTGCAGCCTTTCCAGCATCGACCTGGTTGCCTGTGCCCGCTCCTTGATCGACGCGACCAATGGAACGTGCTGGCCCGTTTCGGCGATAGGGGCCCCGGACTGAAGGGTGATCTCGGTTGGTACGTGGCGCGGCAGCGGAATTACTTCACGGTAACGGGGCCGCCACGCTCCGCGGCGATCGTGGTTTGCTCGGAATATACTCTGGCTTTGACCTGGTAATTGGCGATCCTCGTGAGCTGGTCGGTCGAAACGCTCGCCTGGCCCAGTTTGTTGACGTTGACCTTGCCCAGTACGATTTTCTGGGGTGCTCTACCACGAAGTCGATCTTGCCTGAAGATCGGCGAGTCGGTATTAGCGTTTTCGACGCTTGCGGAGAAGGTGACCTTGACCCCGACACAGCGGTTGTTAACGATGTCCGCAGAACCGTGATGGAGGAAACATGCGCCTGGGGTGTGGCGACCGACGGGCTCCCGTCCCGCTGAGCAGCTCCGCCCTTCCAGCGACTCCACCACCCATCCCGGCGAAACCCGGACTAAGACGACGTGCGTCCCGACCCTGTCGTAACGAAAAGTAAGACATCATCCCCTCATCGGCTAATTGACATTAACCTAAACTGCATTCGAGCAATAACTTGCGCGGTCGCTTTTGAGATGGATCTCGACCGTGTCGCGAAAGAGGTCTTCCGACCCGGGACGGGCACGGGCATCATAGTTTCTTGCTCAAACCTGTCAAGGCGGAGCGAGCCCACTGAGCGGTATCCCGGCCAGCGGAAAACGCTCAATCAATTCGTGGAGAACGCTTCCCATGCGACTGCCTCGAATGACGATGCGGGGAATGATGATCGCGATCGCGGTCGTTGCCTTCAGCCTGGGCGTCATGATCAACGTACCTTGGCTTATTCCGCTGCTGTTGCTGATGGCGCTGTTGACCGCGCCACAAACGATCATTGTGGGCGTATGCGCCTACGCCGCGACTCGTCCTATTCCCGATCGATCAATTCCCCACGAACCGGGCGAGGCTGGCGTGTACTACATCGGCGACAAGGATACATGAAAGAGCTTATGCCAGATGAGCGCGGTAAGTTCAGTAGCATTCGACGCGGATTTTCGCGGCCAAAAAAATAATCAATTTTGGCTCTTCCGGGAAATCGTGGGGGTAACATTTCGGCTTGGTTCAGAAACCGCAGTTGTTGCGCGACGGGACGACTGGCTGGCGAGCCCGAAACAGAGTTTCAGGTACGAATTCCATAAGAATGGCACTGGTTGGCAGTAGATGGCATAGTTTTTGGGAGGCCTTGTTGTGGCCATCTCGGCCCGAGGCGACCCGGAACGGGGGCTTTTTGTGGAATGGGCCGAGATGAGCTCGCGAGAGCGCAAACCCACTCATTTGCCGAGCCTTGTGTCGGTCGATTTCGTTCGTCACGAACCAATCTCCGGCTGTGGAGCGAGGGTGTCGAACCGCACTCCTTTGACCGTGACAATCACGCGATCGAAGGCGGGTACCAGCGCCGGCGAGGGGTCCGCTTATCTCTTTTTCGACGTAAAGTCGATTTGCCATAGGCTTTTCATTCCGACCACCTCGCCCCGCCGGGGGAGAGGTCGGCCGCATGCCGGGTGAGGGGGACCCGCCACCGCGGCGCCACCAATCAACCGAGGACGTGCCAATCTGGCACACCGGTGCGGCCAAGGCTAACTTTGCATCAGCCCACGCGGTGCGCACCCCCCGCGCACTCAGTCCCTATCTATTACAATGCTGTGTTTTTAAAATTTCGTACATGCACCTACTCCGTCAGGGGCATGAAATCCGATCGGAACATACTGTCCAGAACGGATTTCAATTTTTTCCGAAAATTCTAAAAATAATACCGTTGCGCCACGGCACAGCGTTAACCGACGTCCTTTTCTGAGGCAGCTTTTTTCCCAACGCGCCACGCGGCGAATTTGGACGGGGGACGATCGGGATCGTCCGGACAATCGTTAACGGGTGTTCACTAGCTCTGATCTGGGGACCTGCGGATCCGCGGATCCGACGATAGGGCGTCAGGAGCCGATTCAGGCTTCGGCTCATGATCGCTTTTCCCCACCGCTTTTCTTGCCCCTGAGATCTATGCATGCGCCCGCAGGCCGTCAGCGGGCCAGATAATCCCCTGTCTCGACGGTTTCACCACTCGGTTAATGGTTGCACGCAATCGCCGCGTACCCGGTTCCCGATAGGGGGAAATAATCCCCTTTGAACTAACCCGCTTCGCGGGAGATGTCGCGGCGCTCGGCCGCGCTTGTGCGGGCGCCTCCGACGCTCCACTGCCGCTCGCTGCCGACTTCCCGCCACTTCCCCTCGCCTTGTCGCATTATCATCGCCTGACCACAGCGCCGAGATCGCCTGCCGCCTGAGCCATCATGAAGGTGGTTTCCCATCCCTCACCTTCAGCTCAGGAGCTCTCACCATGACTCCCTCGCGTCAGCCTACGACTCCCTTGCGTCAGCGAATGATCGAGGACATGAAACTCCGCAATCTCTCGCCCCACACCGTCCAGGCCTATGTCGACCGGGTCGCCGCGTTCGCCAAGCACTTCGGCAGGTCGCCCCGGCTTTTGGGCCCGAAGGAAGTCCGGGCTTACCTCGTTTTCCTCGTCGAGGAGAAGCGTGTCTCATGGAGCTATTACGGCCAAGCGATCTGCGCCCTCCGATTCCTCTACCGCGTGACTCTCGGCAAGGACTGGGTTGTGAAGGGCGTCGTCTCTCCCAAGAAGGAGACGAAGCTCCCGGTCATCCTGAGCCCCGCCGAGGTCGAGCAGTTCCTCGGAGCGATCACCAGCCTCAAGCATCGTGCCATCCTCATGACGGCTTACGCCGCCGGACTCCGCGTCTCGGAGGTCGTGGGCCTGCAGGTCGCCGACATCGATAGCCGTCGGATGGTCATCCGCGTCCGCCAGGGCAAAGGACACAAAGACCGCGAGGTGATGCTCTCGCCCCGATTGCTCGCAGTCCTCCGCGAGTACTGGAAGGCGGTCAGGCCGAAACACTGGCTCTTCCCAGGGCAGGTTCCGGACCGGCCCTTGACCGCAAAGTCGGTGTGGCGGGCTTGCGTCCAGGCTGGCCGCGACGCCGGGTCTGGGCAAGCACGTCACCGTCCACACCCTGAGGCACAGCTTCGCCACCCATCTCCTGGAAAGCGGCACGAACCTCCGCACCATCCAGCTCTTGCTTGGACATCGCAGCCTCAGAACAACGGCCGTCTACACCCACGTCTCGGCAGCGTCGATTGAAGCGACACAAAGCCCGCTCGATCGGCTCGGGTCTCTGACGGAAGGACGGCCAAAGCCATGACCCGACCTCAGCTCGAAGTGGCCGAGGTCTTCCGACAACACGGCGATGCTTTCCTCGAACGGTACGGCGACGTGCTCTCTTCCGAGCAACGCCGCGCCCTGAAGGACATCGCCGTCTGTCGGACCGCGGCGCTGGGCGGTCACGTTGAGGCCTGCGATCAGTGCGGGCATCAGCGGATCGCCTACAACTCGTGCCGCAACCGACACTGCCCCAAGTGCCAGGCCACCGCCGCGGCGCAGTGGATGAAAGCCAGGGAAGCCGAGCTCTTACCTGTCGAGTACTTTCATGTGGTTTTTACGCTTCCCTCGGCGCTCGGTCCGATCGCGCTTCAGAATCAACGGGAGGTCTACGGCCTTCTGTTCCGAGCCGCCGCCGAAACGTTGCAGCAAATCGCCGCCGATCCCAAGCATCTCGGGGCCGAGATCGGAATCCTGGCCATCCTCCACACCTGGGGCCAAAACCTCCAACACCATCCTCATGTGCATTGCGTCGTGCCGGGAGGTGGGCTGGCTGTCGATGGCTCGCGCTGGATCGCCTGCCGGCCAGGATTCTTCCTGCCGGTGCGCGTGCTCAGCCGCGTGTTCCGGGGGAAGTTCCTGGCTCTGCTTCGCAGCGCCTTCGACCAAGGACGGCTTTCTTTCCACGGGAAGCTCGCTTCGTTGGAAGACCCACACGAGTTCCAACGCCAACTCGCCGCCAGCGCCCAAACCGAGTGGGTCGTGTACGCCAAACCGCCATGGGGAGGACCAGAGCAGGTCCTCAAATACCTGGCCCGGTACACGCACCGCGTGGCGATCAGCAATCAGCGGCTGGTCGACTTGGAGGACGACAAGGTCCGGTTCCACTGGAAGGACTACGCGCATAAAGGCGCCACGAAAACAATGACGCTCAAGGCCGTAGAGTTCATCCGCCGGTTCCTCCTGCACGTGCTGCCGTTATACTTCGTGCGGATCAGGCACTACGGCTTTCTTGCTAACCGCGTATGTCAGGAGAAGCTGGCGCTGTGCCGCTCGTTGCTGGGCGTCGATGCATCGTCCGAACCACTCTCCGCGCAAAGGGAGCCGGCCGAGGGACAAAGCACTGCGAATCTTTGTCCCTTGTGCGGCAAAGGCCGGATGGTGATCGTCGAGATCTTTCAGCCGTCGCCGACCCATCAAAGAGAAGAGGTGTGGGTGTCAACCCTCGCGCAGGCTGGATTCGATACGTCCTGATCCCCTTTGATTCCAAGGAGACCAACCAATTGATCACCGGCGTCGAGACCACCTTTGAGGAGGTGACCGTGGATTCCCTGTCCTTCAAGTCGAAAAACGGGCTCGGAACTCGGTGGGCGATGCTCCGTCAGCGCTGCCGGTGCTGGGCCAGCGTCAACCTTCGACGCGTCGCGATGACCCAACCCCTCCGAATCCCCGCCGAACTACCCCTTCCGAGAGCCGCGGCCTCGATTGGATCCCCATAGGCGAAGGCCCGCCCCACGCGGCTCAGTTCAAAAAATTGTATCCGAAGTGCCGAGACCGCTCTCGTGAGTGCCAGGCTCTACGTAAGGCACTTCAGATACAATCCTCTGTTCTATGAGACAGCTTTTCACGCCACGGGTCAAGCGGGAGATTGCGTGAGTGGGTGACCAGAACTGACCCACTGCGGAGCCTGAACGGGAGCAACGGGTCGCAGTTGGGTATCAACCGGTGTTGTCTGGCGATATGTCAGTGGCTATCATCGCAACCCTTGACCAAGCTATTTGAACCGCATGGATCGACGTGCGGCCACCAGGACCATCGGGAGGGCGGCCATGGGCGAAGATCCCGAAAGACAGACCGACGCCGAAGAACCAGGGCAGACGTTTCTCTTGGCCGATTTCGGCTTCATGGCGAACTACACGCAGGAATCGATAAGGTTGGCCGACAAGAGAGTCGATGTCCTACTGACACTGTCGATCGCCGTCTATGGCGGGATCGTCGCACTCTCGTCACAGACGGTAAATCGACTCGCTCCGCTGGGGCTTGCCCTGGTCAGTTCGATGGGATTGGGGGTGATCGGTTGGTTCACTTTCAAGAGCCTCCTTGAGCAGAATATTCTGTTGTGTGAATACGCAAGGGCCTTGAACAGGATCAGAGCTTTCTTCGCCACCAGATACCCCTTTATCAAGCAGTATATCCTGATGCCAACCTCCTTCAGGCATCCCAGATACGACTGGCGCAGTAGCGGCGAAGTGATTGTTGAGGTCGTCAATTGCCTGTCGGCGGGCGTCTTCGCAGCGTCCTCGGTCGCCTTTCTGTGTTTATTGGGGTTCACAACGTACGACCTTGACAGTCGCTCCCTCTATTGGGCCGTGCCTGCTTTTCTATTGTCATCGGTGCTCGCATGGAGCCTGCAAATCCAATATGCCCGAAAGTTGTTTGATTTTGCAGAGAAGGATGCCTCCGATCTTCGATCGAGCGATGATGTCCTCTTCGCGTCCCACGAGAAGCTATCCCTTCATTCCGCCCACCAACGTGCAGCGAGAGCCCTTGGGGCGGTCGAGGGTCCGAATCACTCGAATGATGATCTGGAGGTTGATACCCGTACGCCGACGTAATACTAGGAAGTACGACGTTGCGAAGCGATGAGTGTCCTGTTTTTCCCCACAGGGTGTTGGTTACATGATTGACGATCGAAGCAAACGACAATCGCAAAAAAACGACGGCTAGGTGAACAAGTTCGACAGCCCGGCCAAGGAGATCGGATAACTCTCAATCGTCCGCTGGCAAGTCGAAAGGACCAAGTCCACGATCACTCAAACACAATAGCAGTGACTTCCAGACAGTGACGCTTGTGATGCTGTTATGTTCAATCTCCTTGGCAATCACCGCTCGTATCATTTGGTCCCAATCGTCCTTGAGAAACTCAAGGTGCGGCTCGACAATGTGGAAAAAGGTCTCCAGGATAGAAGGCATTTGTGACGCATTCCAAATCTGAGAGTTCTTCGGGACTGCTGCCAGTGCCTGGCGAATTTGAGATACTGTTAAGCTTCCCGTATCTATTCAGGGCAACTTTAGCCCTCAACTCAGCGACCCTAAACGATGGAGACCTCGTGAAGAGGTCAACCGCCAACCCGGAGAATTCCGGCCTCAAACATCGCGTGATTAAAGTGAGTTGGTCGTCATCATCAAGCGTACCAAGACGTTCCATCAATCGACCCGCAATGGCTCAATCGAGATGACCGTGACTAGCGCGTTGTCCGTAATTGCGTTCGGAGAATATGAGTCAACAAACTGCTTGCACTTGATATGAATAGGCTCGTCGAGCATTTGCCAAAGCCCAGGGTCAGCTCCTACACTCCAGGAGATTGGAAAGATTCGTGTCGTCGATGCTAGCAGCCAACCGCTGTATCAAGTCCTGCATCGTGACCCTGTAAAGTTCAGGGTGGCGAGCGGACACAGCCAGGAGTGCCATGAGGGCCACTGTCTCGTGACCAGCTAACACTGGGTTGTCTCGCTTCAGAAGCCCTTTGACCAAGACGTGGATAAGGTTCACCAAAAGCGAAGTTTTCGCGTTGTCGAGGTATCGAGCAAGGTAACGGTTCACATCGCTCTGGTCGGACGGAAAGTAAGTCCCGGCGATGTCGGTGAGGATTCTTTCAATGGCGGCCTTTCCTTGCACCGGCGGTCGCTCTAGCAGATGGCGAATGGCGTGGACGATATGGGCACGAACGGCCTCGGGCGACGGATTGTAAAGAAGCATCTCGCCGCCAAACGCAGGATGAGCACAGCGATTTCTATCCGCCTTCAGTCGAGCGAAATCTTCGTGTTCTGCCCGACTAAGAAACTCGAAGGTGTTAAGAGCTTCGTCGGGCAACTTTTCTTCGAGGTTGGCGAGTGCTTTGATGTTGTTGGTCTTGACGGCCGCCTCAAGCTCCTCGATTAGCGCGTGAGCGGCTTTGTCGCCTTGACTGTCCAAACTTCTCAATTTGCTGATGATGTCGTAAACGACGGCAACCCAAACGGATACGACCGCAGCTCTAAGAGCCCCACCCCGGTAAGCAATGATAGCTTCACGTATATAGGTGCGAGAATCGGGGTCACGAACAGCGAGTACTAATTCGTCAAGATCGGTCAACATCGCTCTATTGCCGATTTCGTAGACGTAAACGTAGAAGGTTGATGGGCGTGTACTTGTGCAATACGCGGTAGCTGACCATTATCGGCTTTCGCCGTCAGTAAAGAAACGTGGCACTGGTTCTTGGCTCCGCCTCCACATGGTGCGCCCGTGGGCGAAGTGGCTTGGCGGTTAACGTCAACCGATCATAAAGTCCATCATAAGACGATGGCGATGGTTCTGCGCTGTCGGTTTGGGGATTGTCCGCCCGTGCCTGTGGAACCGATAGGGGACCAGGAACCGATTCAGGCTTTCGGCTCCTGATCTCTTATTCTCATCCGAGAACGCCAAAGGGCGTGCCTCCAGAAACAAAGCTCGCTGCACTTTGTAACGGCGGTGGAACGTGAGTTCGGGATCGAGAAAGAAGCGACATCCGGGTTGAAGATCCATGGCGCGCGCTCCCACCCGATAACCGTTTTCTGTCCTCCGTACGGCCGAGTTTGCCCTCCTACTGCAACCCCCACAAAGCTTTGCCCGAAGCCTGGGCTATGCGATATGCAGGTGACAAAGACAGCTCGACAGCAGACACGCCCTTGAGCCCGCTGGTTTTAGGGTCAAGAATCCAAGGTCAAAGCACGCGAAAAAAGATTAATGAAACGGCGGTGGTTGGGCCGGTTTTTCCGGAGATTTTGGCGTCGACAGCCCGAAATTGCTAATGGTTTTTCCGGCCGCGGAAACCCGCGTTTGAAGTTCTTCCAGGCGCTGGCGCCCCTGGCTATCGTCCTCCGCCTCTGCGAGGCGAACCCCATTTCATCCCAATAGTCTAACGCGGAAAGGATTTAGGGCCCGTTCCTCAGCCGCCCGCGCCCGATTCTTATCCCTTCGCCGCTTGAAGTTCGAGCTGTTGAGGAGCCCGATGGACATGAATGCGGCCGGGCTCGCCGGCCTCGATTGTGCCGATGACGGCGGCCGAGCCGGCTCCGATCGCGTGGAGTGACCGCACGACCTCGGCTGCTTTGTCGCGGGGCAGGGCGGCGAGCAACCCTCCCGAGGTCTGCGCATCGCAGAGCAGGAGTTGCTCGGGCTCGGTGATGGCAGGGTCGTAGGTGACCCAGTTGGAGAGGAACCGACGATTTGCGTGAGTACCGCCCGGCGCGATCCCTTGCTCGACGTATTCCCGCGCCGGCGACAGAATCGGCACGAAATCGCTCCAGATCGTGGCGGAGACACCGCTGGCGGCAACCAGGTTGCGCAGGTGCCCGAGCAGGCCGAAGCCGGTGACGTCGGTGAGCGCGTCTGCGCCGGCCTCGGCCATGAACCGGGAGGCGTCGCGATTGAGCGTTGTCATCACGCCGATCGCGTCGTTGATGGCGCCGAGCGGATCCAAGCCCTGCTTGGCGGCCGTCGTGATGATCCCTAGCCCGAGCGGCTTGGTCAGGACCAGGAGGTCGCCCGGCAGCGCTCCGGCGTTGGTGATGACAGCGCCGGGATGGACCCGGCCGACCACCGCCAGACCGAAGATCGGTTCCTCGGTCTGGATCGTATGGCCGCCGACGATGGCGATGCCCGCCTCGAGGGCCTTCTCAGCGGCGCCTCGAAGGATCTCGGCGAGGACTTCGGGCGGCAGCGCCGCGTTCGGGAAGCCGACCAAGGAGAGCGCCGCCAGCGGCGTGCCGGCCATCGCATAGACATCGCTCAGGGCGTTGGCCGCCGCCACCGCGCCGAAGTCATAAGGCCGATCGACGATCGGCGTGAAGAAGTCCGTCGTCAAGATCAGCGCCAGGTCGTCGCTCAGTCGATAGACCGCCGCGTCGTCGGACGTGGCGTGGCCGACCATCACGTTCGGGTCCGTGATCGCCGGCAGACCCGCCAGGATCGAGAGCAAATAGTCGGGAGGCTGCTTGGCCGCGCAGCCGGCTCGCTTGGCGAACTGAGTCAGACGGATCGACTCAAGGTCAGGCATGGTCTTTCCCCGCGCGAGTCACCTGGCTCAGACGGCGACCGGCTGGCGCAGGAACTTGGCGACAAACTCCTTGAGCTTGGTCAAATCGGCACTGAAGCGGCGGATGCCGTCGGCCAGCTTTTCGGTGGCCATGGCGTCTTCGTTCATCATCCAGCGGAAGGTCTTCTCGTCGAGATGAATCCGTTCGATCTTCTGACTGCGAGCCGACTCGACCGAGAGCTTGCGAGTGAGGGTTCCCTCTTGTTCTTGCAGCTCGCCCAGCAGCTCCGGCGCGATCGTCAACAGGTCGCAGCCGGCCAGCTCGGTGATCTCACCGATGTTGCGGAAGCTCGCTCCCATCACTTCCGTGCGATAGTCGAATTTCTTGAAATAATTATAGATTTGAGTGACCGAATGAACCCCGGGATCCTCGGTCGGCGGAATCGATCTTGACTCCGCGCTCCTTGAGATACCAGTCGTGGATCCGGCCGACGAACGGAGAGATCAGCGTGACGCCGGCCTCGGCGCAGGCCACGGCCTGAGGAAAGCTGAACAGCAGCGTCAAGTTGCAGTGAATCCCGTCCTTCTCAAGGCGTTCGGCCGCGCGAATGCCTTCCCAGGTCGAGGCGATCTTGATCAGGATGCGCTGGCGATCGATGCCGTCGGACTCGTAGAGCGAAATCAACCGATGGGCCTTCTTGATCGTCGCCTCGGTGTCAAACGAAAGCCGGGCGTCGACCTCGGTCGAGACCCGGCCCGGGAATGATCTGGAGGATCTCCTTGCCGAAGGCGATGAACAGCCGGTCCAGCACGGCCTCCATTTGCGACGCGGGATCGTCCCCCTCGGACTCGGCCGTTGCGATCGCCTGGTCCAGCAGAGATCGATAATGCGGCATCTGGGCCGCCTTGAGCAGCAGCGAGGGATTGGTGGTCGCGTCGCGCGGTTGATATTGCGCGATCGATTCGAAGTCGCCCGTGTCGGCAACCACCACGGTCATTTTGCGTAACTGATCCAGCAGGTTCATGGGAGGTTCCTTCGAGTGATCTCGGTTGACGATTGACGCAAGCGGCGCTAACCAGCGATCGTCGGGCGAACCGGCGGGGCTGCATTCGCGCCGACGTATTCCCGCGATAATCGTCTCATCTTACCAAGATGACGAACAGAATTCGCCACTCGTTATACACCCGCAAGCCGTGCGCCGACGACGTGATCCTGATAGGCAAAGGCCGACAAAATGGTAAACTCCAACGTCCATGAAAAGGCGGACGTGAACGGCGCGGTCGGTCGGATCAAGCGTGAATGACCTTGGACGCGGATCGAGGAGAGAACCAGAATGGGACAAGGCGAGACGAGTCAGATCCCCCGGTCGTTGCCAGACCTCAAAGGCTTTGCTTTTGACCTGGACGGCACGATCTGGGAAGGACCAACCCTCCTTCCGGACGCAGCGACGTTGGTCGCGGACATCCGCTCGGCGGGGCTCGGCGTCGTCTTCGCGTCGAACTGCTCCCGGCACGGCTCGAGCATCCTCTGTCGCCAGCTCGCCGACCTGGGAATCCAAGCGTCCTCAACCGAGGTCGTCACGCCGTTCGACCTGGTCGGCGAAGCCATCCGGCGCAGGCTGGGACCAGTGAGAACTCTCGTCCTCGGTACGGATAATCTCGCCGAGGTCTTGACGTCCTCCGGGCATGTCAGCGTTCCGGTCGAACGATGGCAAGACGCGCAGGCCGTGGTCGTCGGGGTCGACCATGATTTCAGTTACGAGCGACTCCGTGCCGCCGCGCGGGCCGTCGCATCCGGAGCCGCTTTCTTCGCGATTAACCTGGATGCGAACTTCCCCGTCGGGCAAGGGCTGATCGATCCCGGCTGCGGTGCTCTGGCAGAGGCCATCGCCGTGGCGGGCCGTGCCCGCCCGGTCGCGATCGGCAAGCCGGAACTCCCTCTGTTTCAGTTCGCCATCGAGCGCCTGGAATGTCAACCTCACCAGGCGGCGATGGTCGGAGACAGCCTGTCCTCCGACATCGCCGGGGGTCGCGCCGCCGGAATGTTTACGATCTGGATCAATGCCAGCGGACAAGCGTCCTCAGCACAACCACGCCGATCTGACGATTCAAAGTCTCAGCGAGCTGCACCAGATCTGGCGGCAAACCAGAGAGGCAGCAACAGCCTAGGGCTACCGGGATTGCCAGCGGTTTCTTCCGCGGCTCACGATGCTGAGTTGGATCTCGGCGAGTTTGGCTTCGAGCAGTTCACCGACGAGGGCCGGGTTGGCCTTGCCGCCAGTCTGCTTCATGACCTGGCCGCGGAGGAAGCCCTTGACGGCCTCGGGCTTCTTTTTCCCTTTCTTGAGCTCGTCGAGAGCCTGGGGATTGGCTGCAATCGCAGCGGCGACCGCCGCGGCGATCGCGTCGCGGTCGGAGACCATCTGGTAGCCCCCCTGGGCAATGACGACCTCGGCGGGGCTGCCGGTCTCGATCATCCGGCCCAGGACCTCGCGCCCCTGGTTGGTGTTCAGCTCGCCGCGCTTGACGCGGTTGATCAGGTCGGCCAGTCCGTCGGGACGGACGGGGAACTCGGCCACGGCCATCTTCCGCTCCTTGATGGTCCGGAGAACGTCCTGCTGAATCCAGTTGCTGGCCAGCTTGAATTCACCGTGTCCTTGGCGACCGCGTCGAAGTAATCGGCGACGTCCTGGCCCTGCTCGACCAGCACGTTGGCGTCGTACGGGGATAGGCCATAATTGGTCTCGAACCGCTGACGACGAGTCGCGGGAAGCTCGCCGATGGTTGCGCGAATGCGATCCAGCCAGGGCGCGTCCACGACCACCGGGACCAAGTCGGGCTCGGGGAAGTAGCGATAATCGGCGGCCGTCTCCTTCTCGCGCTGGGGTTTGGTGACCTCCTCGACGTCGTTCCAACCGCGCGTCGTTTTGGGAGCGTCCTTGATCGTCAGGCCATCCGCCAGCCATTTGCGATACTGACGATCGACTTCGAATGTCAGGGCCTTCTCGACGGCCCGGAAGCTGTTGAGGTTCTTGATCTCGACGATCGGCGTGGCGATCGTTTGGCCATCCTTGTTGATATGAAGATTGACGTTGGCGTCGCACCGGAGCGAGCCTTCCTGCATTTCGCAGTCCGAGACTTCCAGATAGCGCAGAGTCAGCTTGAGCTCTTCCAGGCAACCGCGAGCGTCGGCGCAGCTTCGGATATCCGGCTCGGTCACGATCTCCAGGAGCGGGATGCCCGCGCGGTTCAAGTCGACTTCGGAGAAGCCTTCGTCCCCGTGGGTCAACTTGCCGGTGTCTTCCTCGAGGTGAATGCGCGTCAAGCGGCACCGGCCGCCCCCGCCACCGTCCTTGCGAACCGGGATTTCCAGATGCCCTCCCCGGGAAAAAGGCAGGTCGTACTGGCTGATCTGATAGTTCTTGGGCAGGTCGGGGTAATAGTAGTTCTTGCGGTCCCACTTGGTAAAAGGCGCGATCTCCGCGTGCAGGGCCAGGGCCGTCTTGAGCGCCAGGTCGAACGCCTTGCGGTTCATCACCGGCAAGGTGCCGGGCAACCCAAGCGAAACCGGGTCGGTTTGGGTATTGGGCGGCAGACCGAAATCGGTGCCGCTCCACGAGAACATCTTGCTCTCGGTCTGAAGCTGAACGTGAATCTCCAGGCCGATGATGATTTCGTAGTCCATACTTATTTCTCTTGGTTCGCGCGATTCACCGGACTCGAACACGCCATTTGCACGAGTTGGATAAAAGCGTGAAGCCTGGCGATCGATCGCCGTGTATCGTGGCGAGCTCAACCCCGGCCGTTTCTGGTGCCAATCCGTGGCGCCGTTTCGAAAGCCTGCGCCGTGCGAAGCAGTTTTTCCTCGGCGAACGGAGCGGCCAGGAGTTGCAGGCCGATCGGAAGGTTTTCCTTGGTCAATCCGCACGGAATGCTGAGGCCGGGTATGCCGGCGAGGTTGGCCGTGATCGTGTAGATGTCCGACAGATACATCGCCAGGGGGTCGGCGGTTCGCTCGCCGATCGTAAACGCGGGTGTCGGCGACGTTGGGCCGATCAGGACGTCGACCTCCTGGAAGGCCGCGTCGAAATCGCCGCGGATCTTGCGACGGACCTGGAGTGCCTTGTTGTAGTACTGGTCGGCGTAGCCGGCCGAGAGTGTGAAGGTGCCGAGCATGATCCGCCGCTTGACCTCGGCACCAAAGCCCTCCGCTCGGCTGGCCATCATCATTCGGACCAGGGGAGCGAGCTCTTCCTCGCCGGGGTATTTCGGCGGAGAAATCCGAAGCGCGGTGGCCGTAGGTCGTGCCGTCATAGCGGGAAAGGTTGCTGGAGCACTCCGCCGACGCGACGATGTAATACGCCGGAATACCGTACTTGGAGTGAGGCAGTGAGACCTCCTTGATCGTTGCCCCCGCCTTCTCATAGACCCGGATCGCCTCTTGAACGGCGCTGGCGACCTCGGAATCCAGTCCTTCGCCGAAGAACTCGCGAACCACGCCCGACGCGCAGCGATTCCGGCGGAGTGTCGAGCGTGGCTGACATAGTCAGGGATGGGCTCGTCGACGCTGGTGGAGTCGCGGGGATCGGGTCCGGCGATCGCGCCCAAGAGAAGTGCGATGTCGGCCAGGTTGTGGGCGAACGGGCCGATCTGGTCGAGCGAGCTGGCGAACGCGATCAGGCCGTAGCGGCTGACACGGCCATAGGTCGGCTTGAGCCCGACCACGCCGGTGAAGGCCGCCGGCTGCCGGATCGAGCCGCCGGTATCGGTACCCAGGGCCAATGGAGCGAGGCCGGCCGCGACGGCCGCGGCCGAGCCGCCGGAGGAACCGCCCGGCACGCGCGTCTCGTCCCAGGGGTTCAAGGTCGGACCATACGCGCTGTTCTCGGTCGACGAGCCCATCGCGAACTCGTCCATGTTCGTCTTGCCGAACAGGACCGCGCCCGCCTCCTTGAGCTTGGTGATGACCGTGGCGTCATAGGGGGGCTTGAAGGTCTGGAGCATGCGGCTGCCGCAAGTCGTGGGCTCTCCTTCGACGCAGATCACGTCCTTGATCGCGATCGGGACGCCCGCCAGCGGACCCAGCGGCTCGCCCGCCTTGCGGCGCGAGTCGATGGCGCGAGCCTGGGCCAGCGACGCGATCGGGATCGAGATGGAGGAACACGTTGAGCCGCTTCTCGCTCTGCGACCGCTCCAGAAGCGAGCCCACGATCTCCTCGGACGTGAACTCACCGGCGTTCATCCCGGCCAGCAGTCCGGAGGCCGTAGTGGTTTCATCGATCATTGATCAGCGTCCGCTATTGTTACTCCAGAACGGCGGGAACCAGGAAGCTGCCTTGGTTCCGTTTGGGAGCATTGGCCAGCGCCTGCTCGCGCTCGAGCGCCGGGCCGCGAACATCGTCGCGGAACACGTTTCGAAGCTCGATCCCGTGGGCCAGCGGTTCCACGCCGGTCGTGTCGAGCTCTTGAAGCTGGGCGACGTAATCGACGATCGAGTTGAGCTGGCCCGTGAATGTCTCCAGCTCCTCGGGACTGAGGCGCAACCGTCCGAGAACCGCGACCTTGGCGACATCCGCGATGGAAAGCGACATCGATTTGCGTCCCTTCGTGTCAAACAGCCGGCATTCCGGAGCCGAGCCAGGCGACCGAACGCTGACAGTCTGACAGATTCGACTCGGTCCGTTCAAGGTTCGCAGCGATCGTTGAACGGCCTGGCAATCGCAGGCGGTTTGACGATCACGCCGAAGCGTCCTCTATGATGGGCATGCTTTCCGTCGGTGGGATTGGTTGAAGAACACGCACGCCCGAAACTCGAGTGATTTGACCCAATGCAGGGACCAGTCGCGATCATCCTGGCCGCCGGCCAGGGCAAACGGATGAAATCGGAGAAGGCCAAGGTCCTGCACGAGGTGTGCGGCCAGCCGATGATCCGGTACGTTGTCGACGCGGCCCGAGGTGCCGGCGCACGGACGATCGTGGTCGTGGTCGGCTATGCGGCCGACCAGATCCGCGCGTACCTCGAAGGCGAGCCCGACATCCTGTTCGCAACCCAGACTCGAGCAGCTCGGCACCGGCCACGCCGTCAAGTCGTGCCGTCCGCTTCTGGACGGTTATGCCGGCCCCGCCTTGATCCTGGTCGGCGACGAGCCGTTGCTCCGGCCCCAACCGCTGGCCGACTTGCTCGAGCGCCAGCACCTGGAACAGGCGGCCTGCTTGCTGGGCACGACGTTTCTGGACGACCCAACCGGCTTCGGCCGAATCCTCCGCGACTCCGCCGGACGATTCCTCCGGATCGTCGAGGAACGCGACTGCACACCCGAGGAACGCGCCCTCAAGGAAATCAATCCGAGCTGCTATGTGTTCGAGCTGCCCGGGCTCTGGGACGCACTCGACCAGATCGGCACCAGCAACGCCCAGGGCGAGTACTACCTGACCGACGCGCCGGAACATTTGAAGATCATGGGGCGCAAGGTCTCGGCGATCAACGTCCTGCGGCCCGATGATATCCTCGGAGTCAATGCTCGCCAACATCTCGCCCAGGCCGAGGCGATCATGCAGTCGCGAATCCAGGACCACTGGATGACGGAGGGGGTGACCATTGTCGACCCACGGAATACCCACATCGATAGCCGGTGCTCGATCGGCCGCGATACCGTGATCTACCCATTCACGGTGATCACCGGCGAGGTCAAGATCGGCTCGCATTGCCGGATCGGGCCATTCACGCATCTGCGCCACGGGACGGTCCTGGAAGATGGCGTGGAAGTCGGTGCGTTCGTCGAGATCAAGGAGTCTCGCCTGGGAACCGGCACGATCGCCCGGCACCTCGTCTATCTGGGCAACGCCGACGTCGGCGAGCGGGTCAATATCGGGGCGACCGCGATCACGGCCAACTTCGACGGTGAGCGGAAGCACCCGACCAAGATCGGCGACCGGAGCCGAATTGGCGCCGGCGCTATCCTGGTCGCTCCTGTCAGCATCGGACAGGAAGCAGTCATCGGGGCCAACGCGGTCGTGACCCGGAACCAGGACGTCGCCGACGGCCAGACGGTGGTGGGTGTGCCGGCCCGACCACTGAAGCCGAACCGACACCAAGGTTGAGATGCAACGCGAGCGACGCCTGGATTCAGTCCCACCGAAAACTCACGATTACGCAGAAGTCGTTCCACGACTTCGAAGTCTGATCACGACAACCAGTCCGCAGATCGAAGTGCCTAAGAGCAACAGTGACGAGGGCTCGGGGACGGCTGAGGCAGCAAGTTTGCCGATGATCGCATCGCCGGCGGTCGTCGGGTGAATCGGATCCCAGAAGAGATAACCCTGGCCGCTGTACACGCCATCGTCGAGCGCGTCGCTGGTGACGTTGGTGAAGCCGTATTGAGACGGATTGGCAATGACATTCTGAAACAATGTCGCGATATCCAGCAAATGAATCTGAACTCCCAGGCTCTGCTGGAGTTGAGTCACCTCCGCCTGGAGGAGACTGTTGAACCCGATCGTGAGCTCGTTCAAACCTTGCTGCTGAGCCGGAGTCAAGTACTTAAGGGCATAGGGGACCTCCCCAAGTAAGGGGAGATTGGCGACCATGAACTGGCGGCCACCCGCATTGGCCAGTGCCGTGATTTCGGTCCCGATGTTTGAGACGGGAATCAAGGGGTTGGTCTGTCCGCCGTTCAGGAAATCATTGGCACCTCCCCAGATGGTGTAGAGTTGGTTCGCGTTGGGGGTGTTCGTGCTCAAATACGAGGTGATTTGTGTGCCGATGTTCGGAACAGTGGCTGTGGCGCCGAGAAAAGTGGACGACGTATACCCGGTGCCTGTCATCGCGCCGCCGTAGGCGTAATCCGTCCCCCCGCTGGAACTGGCGGTCGGGTCTGCGACGCCCAGATCTTGGGCCAAATGCTCCACCCAGTTCGGACCATTGGAGAATCGTCCCGCATCGTAAGGCGGCGCAGGGGGCGCCGCTCCACCGGTCGCTGCGTAGAAATTCCCCACGTCCGAAAGGCTGTCGCCGAAGGAGACAATCCCTGTGATGTCCCCTCCCCGCGCCCCGCCGCAAAACACAGCCACCGTCCATAACACGAACGCGGCCATCCATCTCGGTCTCGTCGCGAATGCTCGAGTCGCCATTGGGTGCTTGACTCCCTTCTTGCACGGATGATGTCGATTGAATCGGCACTCTGTCCTCAGACTTCTCCTCACTAGATGCGTCTCCCGCCGAAACCGGACGCGAATTCTCAAAAAATGGCGGACAATTCGCGATAGCGCGGTCGCCATACCGAGCCGGCTCCTACCGGATTTGTAGGAAGGAGCTCCGTCTCCCGATTCCGTCTCTTGCCGCTGGAATGATTGACAGGCTTTTGAGCACTTTCTATATTCAGCCCTCAGGCATGCTCGGTGTGGAGGAGCGACATTGTGGATGGAATCCAAGACATTTCTGCATGCGATTCAATACCGATCGAGCTGGAGTTGTGGATCGAGGCGGCCCGACGTGGTGACAAAGAGGCGCTGGGACAAGCGCTGTCGTTTTGTCGCGACTACCTTCTCCTTGTGGCCAATGACGGCCTGAAGCCGGAGCTGCGCGCCAAGGGGAATGCGTCGGACATGGTCCAAGAGACCTTCCTCCGGGCTCAGCGGGGCATCGAAGGTTTTCGCGGTCGCACGGCGAGCGAATGGCGGCACTGGCTGCGCAGAATCCTGAAGCGCAATCTGGCCGAGGAAGGCCGTCGATTCGGGGCGACCGCCAAGCGCCAAGTCCAGCGTGAAGTCACAATTCGCGAGCTCATGGGACTTGATTGCAAGCGGACCACCGAAACGCCCAGCAACGACCTGCGCAGGCGCGAGCGCGAGGCGGCCCTGATCGAAGCTTTGGAACGCTTGCCCGCGCATTACCGAGATGTGGTGATCTGGCATCATCGAGAACAGCTTTCGTTCGAGGAGATCGGCCAGCGTCTTGGGAACAGCACAGAGGCGGCCCGCAAGCTCTGGACGCGGGCCCTCGTGCTGCTTGCGGAAGGAACTTGGTCCAGCCCATGATTCGCGATGAAGCACCAACGAAGCGATCGCAGTTCGTCCCCTGCGCCTCTGATCCGAGGAGGGCACTCCACCTTCGCAATGCCGTTGCACCCAGGACGATGTGCCAATCGATTCGGTATCGGATCTCGGACATTGAGGAAAGCCTCCGTCTGCTCGATGAGATCTGGCCCAGGGAGAAGTACCACGAGGAGCAATTTCCTCGGCAATTCGGCCGGTTTTCGATCCTCGGCGAGCTGGGACGCGGGGGCTTCGGGGTGGTTTACCTGGCGGAAGACCCGCTTCTGGGTCGCAAGGTGGCGCTCAAATTGCCGAGGGTCGAGGTCTTGTCGGGGACCGAGGGCTGGCGACGGTTCCTGCGCGAGGCGCGGGCGGCGTCTCGATTGGATCATCCGAATCTGATCCCCTTGCTCGATGCCGGCACGATCGGGCCCGTGGGTTACATCGTCTCGGCGTTCGTTCCGGGGCCGAGCCTGGAGCAATGGTTGAGGCACAATCGCGGCGAGTGCTCGCCCCGCTGGGCGGCGCAACTGGTCAAGGCGCTGGCCCTCGCCATCGAGCACGCGCACCAGAAGGATGTGCTGCACCGCGACCTCAAGCCGGCCAACGTCTTGTTGCACGCACCGGAATGCGAACGAAGACATGCCCGGCCATCGGACGTGGGAAGGCGGTCAAGTCGAGTCCTGGACACCCCGGATCTGCGACTTCGGCCTGGCCAAGCTGCGGGAGATCGGGACCGACGAGACGAAGTCGCGAATCGGCTGCGGCTCCCCTCCGTACATGGCGCCCGAGCAAGCCGAAGCGCGACGCGCACGACATCGGGCCCGCGACGGACGTCTATGGCCTGGGAGCGATCCTCTACGAGCTGCTGACGGGACGCCCGCCGTTTTCCGGCAAGAGCGACCTGGAAACGCTGCGTAAGGTTGTGGCCGACGAGCCGGTCCCGCCTCGGAAGCGCCGGCCTGAAGTGCCTCGAGACCTGGAGACGATCTGCTTGAAGTGCCTGTCGAAGCACCGGGAAGCCGGTACCCGAGCGCCGCGGCGCTGGCCGAGGAGCTGGAGCGCTATCTCGATGGGCGGCCGATCAAGAGCGCGGCCACTGCCGATCTGGGCGCGCGGCTGGAGGTGGGCCCGCCGCAAACCCGCCTTGGCCGCGCTCGCGACGGCGACTCTGCTCGCGGTCGTCGTCGGCCTGTTCGGACTCCTCCAGTATCAAGCCACGCTCCGCCAGCACAACAATGACCTCCAGCTCAGCAAGACTTCCAGCGTGCAGAACAATCCGAGAGCGAAGCGACCGCCGAACGCGACGAGGCCGAACGCGAGCGGACGCAAGGTCATTCGCCGGCAACTGGCGGTCAATCAGATCTCCCTGGCGCAAGCGAGCCATGGCTTCCCGGGACTTCGAGATGGCGCTTCGGCTGCTCGACGACGCCGAACCCGTCGCTCGGCGAAACGGACGAGCGGATTTCGCATGGTCGTTCCTCCGGCGCTCCGTCCGCGACCACCTGGAGGTCTTCCAGGCCCACCAGGATGGGCCGGCGGCCCTGGCCGTGTCGCCGGACGGCCGCACTCTTGCTTCCGCCGACTGAGGACGGGGCGATCTGGTTGTGGGACCTGCCGTCGGGAACTTCCCGGCGATTGAGAGGACCGCGGCCCCATGGGATTCAACATCTCGTATTCAGCCCCGACAGTCGCTCACTCGTCTCGACGTCGGTTATCGTTCGGAGAGATTTTGCTCTGGGACGTCCCATCCGGCCGGCTTCGAGGAAAGCTGGCGACGACGACCACGGCGGGCTCTCTTCGCTCCTGTTCACTCGGGACGGCAAGCGGCTCACCGCGGTTCGCGACAGGTCCGGCCGGCACGGTCTTCCGTTCGAGACGTTATGACGTCACGCCGACAGACTGGCGAATTCCCATTGGCGAACCCCGGGGATAGTCGAAGCCATCGCGGCCGAACTCACCGATGATCGGCTACAAACCCTGGCCGATATGCTGGATGACGCGCGGCCGAATCACCTGGCGTCTCTCGACGAGCTGAAGCGATCCTGGGTCGATCGGCCGCCGCGAGGAGTCGCCCGGACGCGCGACAAGACGATGGCGGTGGTCGGATTCGGCGACGGGACATTCGCCGTGTACCGCGTCGCTGCACGCCTGCGACTGATGGTCGCCCGTCTCCATCCCCAGGGCACGGCGATCGTCTTGTTCGACCCGCTCGACTATTTCGGAGAACCGCGGCCGCGAGAGCGAGAGCGAGTTCGAGCGGTTGGCCGGGCGCCTGATTGCCGACTCGTCAGGACCGCGGCGCGAGTCGAACATCATCGTGCGCCAGAGGTTCTTCGAACCGGTCGCCTTCAGCCCCGACGGTCGAAACCTCGCGGTCTGGAGCGAGGAGGAGAAGCCGCGTCTGAGCATCAAGGACCTCGCAACCGGGACGCGATTGTTCGACCTTCGATCTGAGTCCGATCAACGACCTTCAGGTGATGGCATTTACACCCGATGGCGCGACTCTGGCGTTCGCGGGAGCGACGGACCACAAGGTCCGGCTCTGGCACCTGAACCCGCCTCCAAATCCCCAAGTCCTCCGCGGACACTCCCGGAGGAAGCATGGTCTCTTTCCTTCTCGCCCGACGGCCGGACGCTCGCTTCGGGTGGCGACGATCACCATATCCGACTCTGGGACGTGCAAACGGGTCGAGCAGACGGCCGTCTTGCGCGGCCACAGATGCACTGGTGACCTCGGTCGCGTTCGCGCCCGACGGCCAAACTCTGGCCAGCGGCAGCTTCGACGTCAAGAAACCTGTCATCCTCTGGGACATGACGACCAGACTTCCGAAGTTCGCGCTCGAGGGTCATGCCAACCAGGTCCGTGCGGTCGCTTTCAGCCCTGACGGCCGAACCCTCGCCTCTGGTGGTGAAGATTACACGACCATGATCTGGGACACGATCAAGGGCGTGCGGACGAACACGATTCCTCACCGACACCACACTGCCTACTGCATCGCGTTCAGCCCGGACGGCCGGACTGTCGCTTCCGGTGCCGGCCCTGACTCGATTGTTCTGATCGACATTGTCACAGGCGTGATTCGATCGATCACGATCGATAGCCAGGTCGGTTCTCTGACTTTTTCGCCCGATGGATCGCAATCTGATCTCAGGCCATGTCGACGGATTCGATCAGGATCTGGGATGTCGCGGAAGCCACGGCAAATCCAGACTCCGCTTTCCGGCCATTCCAGCATGGTCTTGGGCCTGAGCCTCTCGCCCGACGGCCACACGCTCGCCTCGGCAGGCGAAGACAAGACCGTGCGAGTCTGGGACACGCTCACGGGTCAGGAGCTACTCCGCCTGACCGACTGCAAGGCTCGCGTCAACGCCGTGGCGTTCAGCCCCGACGGACAGACACTGGCCGCCGCCGATCACACCGGCGCCATCACCCTCTGGCGTGCCGGACCTAAGAATTGAGCCGCCTATATAACGTCGACGTAACGTCCGAAGAGATCGTCGTAAACGGCCGCGTTCGCCGGGATCGGGCTCGACGACTCGCTCGATCGCAACCATCGCTTGCGCGGCCGAGTCGAAGTCGGGATAGATTCCGGCGGCGATCGCGGCGGCCATCGCCGAGCCCAAGTGCGCAGACCTCGCTCTCGCGCGCAAGATGGACGGGCTTCTTGAGGATGTCGGCGTGGATCTGGAGCCAGAGAGCCGACCTGGCACCGCCGCCTCCCAGGAAGATCCGCTCGACGTTCAGGCCATGGGCCGACGCGTCTTCGAGGATGTGCCGGGTGCCGCAGGCGGTCGCCTCGTAGATCGCGCGGAAGATGTGGCCGGGACCGTGCGCCAGCGATAGACCGGCGATCGCGCCTCGGGCCTGCGGGTTCTTGTACGGCGAGCGGTTCCCCTGCCAGTCGTCGCGCACCACCAATCCCTCAGCGCCCGGCGGCACGGCGGCGGCCCGCTCATCGAGCACCTGATAGACATGAACGCCTCGTTGCTCGGCCTCTTGCTGCTCGTCGCCGGCAAAGTGCCGGCGGTACCAGTCGAGAATCGAGCCCGTGGCGGTTTGACCGGCCTCGATCGTGTAAAGCCCCTCGACGGTGGCGTCGGGATAGCAGCCGGCCGCTCCCGAGCCGAAGACCCCTCGCGCGACTGGGCGAGGTGGCAAGTGCTCGAGCCGACGATCACAGCCACGTCGCCGTCTCGGGTCGCACCCAGGCCGAGCATCCCCAGGTAAGCGTCGATCCCTCCTTGGGCGACGGGCGTTCCCGCCCGCAGGCCGAGCTCGCGCGCCGCTCGTTCGCTCAAACGAGAGTCCCCTTTGCCCAGCGGAACGATCCGCGTGGGCCATTTCTCCAGCAAATCGACCAGGCCGACCGCCTTGAGCAGGCCGACCGGCCAGCCGCCGTCAGGTCGCGCGTAGTTCCATTTGACCGCGACATGGTTCAACGACAATGTCCATTCACCGGTCAGCCGGAACATCATCCAGTCGGTGCACTCGACGATCCGGGCGGCCCGTTCGTAGACCTCGGGCTCATTCCGCTTGAGCCAGAGTGCCTTGGGGAGCATCCACTCGGGCGAAACGCGGCCGGAAACGTATCGCAGGATCGGATCGGCGGTGCCGCTGATCTCGTCGGCCTCATGGAACGCTCGCTGATCCATCCAGAGAAACGCGGGACGCAGCGGCTGGCCATCGCGATCGCACGCCAACACGGTGCAGGCCGTGCAATCCAGGCCGATGCCGGCGATCTGATCGGGGTCGACGTTTCCCTGCGCCAGGGCTCGTCGCACCGCATCGCCGAGCGGCCGACCACCACTGGAGTGGCTCTTGCTCGGCCCACGCGGGCTTGGGATATGTCGTCTCGATCGGCGCGACACCGAAGGCGACCGTTCGACCGTGAAGGTCGACGAGTGCCGCCCGCAGGCTCTGGGTTCCAACGTCCAGGCCCAGCAGGAATTGGGGTCGACTTGCGGTTGATTCCATGGAGAGGACCTCTTGTGCGTGAGATCGAGGGTCAAGCCCGGACCGTGCTCACGCAGGCTTGGCACTATCAAGAACGAACGTGACAGGCCCGTCGTTCACCAGCTCGACCTTCATCATCGGCGCGGAAGACGCCCGTGGCGACTTTCAGGCCCGATCCCGCCAGTCGTTCCGCACAAAGCCGGTAGAGCCGCTCGGCGAGGACGGGCTCGGCCGCCGCGGTGAAGCTGGGCCGCCGGCCGCTTCGGCAGTCCGCCAGCAAGGTGAACTGGCTGACAACCAGAATGCCTCCCTGGATGTCCAGCACGCTCCGGTTCATCTTGCCCGCGTCGTCCTCGAAGCCGCGCAGGTTCAAGACCTTGTCGGCCGTCCAGGCCACGTCTTCGTCGGTGTCGCCCTGGGCGACTCCGAGCAAGACCAGCCAGCCTCGGTCGATGCGGCCGACACAGCGCTCGTCGACGTCGACCGACGCCCGGCTGACTCTCTGCAACACGGTACGCATTCGACGATCGCTCCGAAGGACATCTGAACCGGGTGGCGGATGGCGGGTGACGGGAAAGCATCTTACACCATCCATCACCCATCACCCAGCGACACCGCCGCCCACCACTCCGATCTTCTGGTTTTGGGTAGCTCTCGTTGAAGTAAGCTGTTAACCTGCTGGGGAAGGCGGCAAGCCCAAGCTTAGCGGAGAGCATGGATCGCAGCGCGAGGAGGCCAGCTTGGTCGGGTCGAAACACGTTCGGCTCCGCGTGGGAGTCATCGGATTGGGCCGGCTCTGGGAGACCCGGCACAAGCCGTCACTGGCACGTCTCGAGGATCGGTTCCGGATCACGGCGATCTATGACCAGGTCTATCGCCGGGCCGAGATCGAGGCGGCACAGATCGGCTGCGCGGCCTGCGAGGGGCTGTGCCGCGCTGATCGAGCGACCCGACGTGGACGTGATTTATCTCTTGTCGCGCCAATGGTTTGGACTGCATCCGATCGGGCTGGCCTGTGCGGCGGGCAAGGCGGTCTATTGCGCACTGCCGCTGACGGACGACCTGGTCGAGCTGGAAGACCTGGCGAAGCGGATCGATCAAAGCGGCATCGCGTTCATGCCCGAGTTCGCCCGACGTTGCTATCCGGCGACCTTACGGCTCAAGGAGCTGCTGGCGACCCAATTGGGTGCCCCGCGGCTGATCGTGGGACACTCGCGGCTCTTTGGTTTCGACCGTTACGCATTGCCAGGTCCCACAACCCAGATCGCTCCGGCGCCGCTCCTGATCGATCCGGGGAGTTTCTTGCTCGACTGGTGTTGTTTCGTGCTCCAGTCGCATCCTGATTCGCTGAAAGGGTTTCGGTGCCGGGTCATGCCGTCGCGCAGGCGTGCCGGACCTGGAATCGGACTTCGAGAGCTTCGTCGCGACCTTTCCGCAAGGCGCGACGGCCCAAATCTCATACGGCCGCTACCACCGGGGACCTTGGGGCGAGGCCAGCCGATTCCTACCGCCGCCAGGCTTCCAGGTCTTTGCCGAGCGCGGAGCAGCCTGGCTGGAGATGCCCGAAAAGATCCAGTGGTCCAATTCGGCCGGCACCAAGGAAGAACGACTGCCGCTCGAGCCGACGGTGGGCGACGTATTGAACGATCAGTTCCATCGCCGGGTCCGAGGCGATCATTCGCTGGCGCCGACGATTCGCGAGGCCCTGGAGATCGCCAGGCTGGTGGATCAGCCTGCGCCGCAGTCAGGCCGGAGGAGGCGCCTCTTTCAATCGTCCGCAACCTAGGAGCAAACGACAATGGGGATGGATCCCAACCAAACGGACTTGGTTCAAGGAACGGGAACAAGCACCGCCCAGGCACGCGTCTGCGTGTTACTCGTCGTGGTGGCAGCCCTGGTCGGGCTGGGATTGATGGTCGACACGCTGTCGAGGAGCTCGGCGACCTTCGACGAGGTGCTTTATCTGAACGTCGCCGCCAAGTGGTGGCGGACGGGTGCTCAAGAGACGATCACGCGGGCGGGCTCACCCTTGACGTTCTGGAAGCTTCAACAGACGCCGATGCTTTGGTTACTGGACCGGCTCGGTCATGGATCATGGATCGACGACCCCGTCAGTCATGAGGCGACGCTGCTCTGGATGGCGAGAGTGAGCGCCCTCTTGGATCTGGCTGGCCGCTCTATCACTGACTGCTTATTGGAGCCGTCTGCTGTACGGGCAGAGGGCGATGGTTGTGGCTGCCTGGTGGTTCGCGCTCAGCCCGAACCTGTTGGCGCATGGGACCTTGGTGACGATGGAGCTACCGATCGTGGCCGCGATGACCGCGACGACATTCCTGTTCTGGGTCTTTCTACGCACGGGCGACCGCCGGGCATTTTTCGCGAGTGCGGCGTGTGCCGGGCTGGCGTGGTCTTGCAAGTACACGGCGGTGCTAATTCCGCCGATCTTCGCGATACTCTGGTTGTTACGTGCTGGCGAGACGGAGAGCGCGGTCTAGTCCGCATCGCCACTCGGGTTGCTGGCGGATTGGTGATGTTTCGTCGCGGTCATGGCGATCTCAGACATCGCGCTCACGGGAGGCGCGATGCTCGCTCCGAGCGAGCGACACTGGATCGCATCCGAGCATCGACGGCAGATTTGGACCAATGGCTGCGCCGTGTTGAGGCGAGTGTTCGAGACCCCGATCCCCCAAGACTTCGCGGGGTTCACTCATCAAGTGCACTTCCAGGCTTCCGGGATGACAAGCTATTTATTCGGCGAAAGGCGTGAAACCGGCTGGCGCCACTACTACCTGGTGGCCACGGCCGTGAAGGTTCCGCTCCTGTTCTTTTTGGCCCTGATCGGGCCGCTCGGCGTTCGACCGCCGCATCAAGTCGCCCTCTTCGGCGCGGGATTGGGTGCTGCCGGTCACGATCCTGGTTTTCCTGGCGATCGCCTCAATCGGGTCAAGGCGCAACTTCGGTTTCCGGTATCTGTTACCGATCGCACCGCTGGCAATCATCTGGATATCGGGCCTGGCCAAGGGGGGTCGCTGGTCCCGACGCTTGGTCGGGCTCGGTCTGATCGGTCAGGCGCTGGCGATCGCGTCGATTCACCCCTACGAACTGAGTTATTTCAACGCTCTGGCAGGGGGGCCTCTGGGAGGCCGCCATATCCTGGCCGATTCCAACCTCGACTGGGGCCAGGGTCTTAAACCACTGGTCCGTCTGCAAAAAGAGCGGCCTGAACTTCGTGATATGACACTTTACTATTTCGGGACCAGCGACCCGACTTGTTATGATTACGTCGGCCGCTGGTACCGCTTCAAGGCATTGGAGGCGGTGAAGGATCTGCCTTCCACGCTCTTACCTGAGACGACGTATCTTGCAGTTTCGGCGTCGCTCCAGTGGGGACCGTATGGCCCCGAAGGCTACTTTCGCAACTGGATCACGTGAAGCCGGTGCGGCTTACCGACGACACGACCATTGCGATCTACCGGACACGCGACCTGAGAGCCGCCATCAATTCCGAGCAGCATGACCCTCAAACCGTGATGACGCGTTGAACCGGCAGTCCGTCCGCTCTCGGTTTGAACTCGAGGTATTTCAATAGATGTCTCGGCCGCGCGAGAGCCGATCTTCGAGACTATCGGCCATCTCGGCCACGCGCCGAACCAACGCCTCGGAATCAATGGAACCCAATGCGTCTACCGCCAAGTTTTCGATGACCACGAAGTACTCTTCACCGCGCAGAAGCCGGATGGCGAAATGTCCTTCGACGATTCGTGCGTTCAGCTTGAGCAGGCCGCGGCAATCGCGGTCGTTGACTGGCCCGCAGACTGAGACCATCGTCAGGATCGCGCGTCCCTCGGCATCGGTCCCGGCTGGGCCGACGTACACGGCTTGCCGGCGGTCCAGCCTGAGAGGAACGACAAGCTGCCATCCCCGACCCGATGGGCTCGCCTCGTGTCGCGTTCGCCTTGACGAACTCCTGAATCAGCCGCACGACATCCGGATCAGCCGGCTCGGGGAGCTCGTAAGGCTCGAGCGCGTCATTGCCCGCCCCGACATCGGCCTGCAATACGCCCAGCGGAAGCCGACAACCCGTGCAATACCGCTCGGAGGCGTGATTGGCTTGGGTACACCGAGCACAGACAATCGTTACCGTCACCATGGCTCAGCGAATCCTCTACTTACCGGAAAGCCGTTCGGTCCGATTTTGACTTGTGTCTGTTGGGCGCGGGTTCGTGAGACCAGCGCCCAACAGAAGGAACAGAGGATCGTCCGCCTACGAGCGTCTCTCGGTTCACTTTTCTCCCACTTCGATTGTTGTCAACATCTCGTCGAATTCAGGTCGGAGCTTGGTCATGGTCTTGTTGGGGCCGACCAGCTTGATGAAGTATGCGGTCTTGTCGGTCTGGACGATTGCCCCAAGCAAACGGGCGTCAGGCCGTTCTGGCTCCGGCCTGCCGAACTGGGCCGGTGTGTAATGCCCGGATGTCTCGGCACGAGTGACATCAACGTTCTTTCCCTTCACGGTCTTTGTCTCGATCTTGGGTGGCTTGCCATCCTTATCCTTGAATTGCTTCTGCCAGCGTTCGATGTTCGCATCCACGCTGCCGGCGCCGCCGGGGAACGCGAAGACGACCAGTTCGCCCGGGAAGTCGTCTCCCTCCACCGGATCGATCTTCAAAGTGGCACGGCGCATCTGGCTGGTTGACGGGACCGATTTCCAGGACGCCGGCGCCTGGAACTTGACGCCCTGGGCATCGACGGTTTGCTTTGGAGTGTCCGCGCCTGCCAGGAGCAAGGCCATGGCCGGCAACGCGAGACCCAAGAGTGCGATGCGACGAAGTTGTGCTTGAACGTTTCATGGTTTTTGACTCGCTAGAAGAATTGCGATTGCCCGGCTGAGACTTGCGAGCAGGCCCGCGCCGGGCTACGCTACCTTACGACTACGATTCAGTCTTTCGTTTCACTCCGCTCCCAGCATTGAAGCCGGGAGAAAGGCAAGGAGCAACGCCCGTGAGTCGAGCTCGAATCCTCGCTTTGAGCGTGATTTTGTCCGGTTGTCTGACCCAGCCGGCCGAAGCTCAGAAGAAAGTGCCTGATGGCGCCAAGGTCTTCCTCCTCTCCGGCGGCCAACGCCAGCACCACGGTTACCGCGAACAAGCATTGTACCTGGCCGGAGCGCTTGAGAATACCGGCCGGTTCCAGGTGACCATCGGCGAGGATGCCGCCATCTTGGAAACCCCGTCCATTCGCAAATATGACCTGATCATTGTGAACGCCGACCGCCGCGACCCCGAATTCAAGTTTACCGAAAGCCAGCAACAAGCGATCCTCGACTTCGTCCGGTCCGGACATGGGTACGTCTCGATCCACGGCGCGGATAATGCCGCGCCCGACTGGCTGCCCACCTGGCGCGAGATGCTCGGTGGCGTGTTCTCCCATAAAGGATTACCCGACGGCAAGACGCGCAAAGGCGCATTCACCGTCAAGATCGTCGATACCACCAGCCCGATCACGCAAGGACTCAAGGACTTCCCTCTCAAGGATGAGCTGTACTATCACATGCAGATGCAACCCGACGTCCAGCCGCTGGCGACGATCGAGCACGAGGGCGCGGCCTGGCCGGTGGCCTGGACTCGCACCTTCGGCAAGGGCCGCGTCTTCCACACCGTCCTCGGCCACCGTGACTTCGGCCCGGACAAGGATGACCCCCTCCGCGACCCCAACCTCGGCCAGCTGGTCATCCAGGGAGTGGAATGGGTCGCGGCCGGCCGGCCACGCCACGAATAGCACTCTGAGAAAGTTAGGAGTTAGAGAGTTAAGAGTTAGAATGAATCGAATTGAGTTCTCTCTAACTTCCTAACGTCCTGACTCCTGAATTACTGCTTTGATCCTAACCCATTGTCACCTCGATCCGTGCCAGCTCGTGCGGCGTCAGGTCGAGGCGAACGGCATCGCCGTCGACGCGATAGGTCGATGATCGTCTCGCCGAGGAAGTCGACCTGTCTGGCCCATGTCGGATTACGAAACAGACGCAGCCGCGTTCGTGCCGCCTGACCGGTCGTCTCGAGCAGGTGAAAGATCAGGCCCCAGCCTCGGTCGTCGTTGGTGTTCTCGGCGAATTCCACGTGCGAGACGACCACGCCCTTATGGTCAACCTGCGCCAGCCAGCCGCTGGCGCCAATTGCCGGGAGGGCCGTCCTCGGTCGAAACCACCGCGGTCGGCGTGATCCATTCCTGGGAGGCACGGAAGGGTTGCTCCTGGTCGAGAACGACGCCCAGCGTGAAAGTCCGTGTCTCCTCCAAGCCGGCGATCAAGAGCGTGTCGAGCATGCGGCCGCCGTGCTTGCGATGATGACACAGCCCGCCAAACAGGAGCGCGGTCCGGTGCTTCCGCGTCGAAATGTCGAAGAAATCGGGAGTCTCGGGTCGCTCGGACTCGGTGATCTCCGGCCCAAGGAGGACAGAGCGGCGAACCATCGAGTTGGAGTCGGGCCACGCCCAGCGACAGGCCAGGTAAACATTCCACGGATCGAGCCTTTGCCGCCCGCTCGAGCCAGGCGGGATTGAGATCGCTCAGAGTGACTTCGATCTCGAGGATCGGCCGGCCGGCCCACAGCCGGTAACGTTGCACGAACGAGGCCAGTCGATCTCCGTGGAGCGGATCGACCAGACTGCCGCTCGAGGTCGCCTGCACGAGTGCGGGACCACCGTAATCCACCTCGAACCGTTCGGACCGCATCTGTGAGGTCGATGGCTTGCCCTGAGCGTCGACCAGGCCAGTCATGACCAATTGTTGTCCCAGCCGGGGCGACTCTTCACCCACCGCGGCAACGCTACGGAGGCCGCCTGTGGTCGCGTCGACCTCGATTTCGATCGACTCGTTGCGAAGCCGGCGGTCCCGGGCTGATAAGCCTGCCGCGACCGCGGGCGGACGCGCGAGATCAGCCTCCTTGGGAACCCACGCAAAGCCGAATGCCGGAAGATCGACGACCGCGTAGACCCCCTCGTCGGTGAACTGGGCAGCCCGGAGTGGGCCTTCGGGCCGCAAGTCGAGGGCCGCGTCGGGCAATACCACCGCGGCCCTTCGCGGAATGCTGAGCGGGTTGATGACCAGGTAGCCCGGACGACTACCGGTCTTCGGGCTGGTCGTGGCCGAGGTCGACACCTTGAGAATGCGACTCGCCAGCGCCTCCGACCAGGCGGGTAAGATCCGTCCTAACGCGGTCGCCGCCTCGTCATGCCGGCCGGTCTCGGCCAGTTCCTCGACGTTCGCGAGCGTGGGCAAGTCGTCGACAACCTCGGATTCCGTGGCGACTCCGGAGACGGCGGCCGACGCCCCGATCGCCCGCGCCAATGCGTGGATCGTCTCAGCGGCCGCGAACCGCGCCCGCAGCCGGTGATGCCGGACCAGTCGCGAGATCGGGTCGCGAGCCTTCCTGGCAACGGCCTGTGACAAATACGGCGTGATATAGGCATCCGGCTCGGGGCGGAATGTCTCGTAGGGCCGATCGGTGAGGTGGAAGTAATCGTTGAGCGTCGTCCAACGGCCCAGGACCGGCGAATAGGTCGCCATCCGGCGCAGGTCGATGTACCACGGAGCCACCGGCAGCGGCCAGTGCAGCAGGGCGACCGTGGCAACATGGTCGTTCTTCATCGTGGCCGCCAGCCGCCATGGCAGCAGCCACCCCTGGGACGGGCGGTCGGCGGCAAGCGGCGGACGCATCAAGGTCTCGAGGTTGCTGCCGTCGGGACTCTCCCACAGCCTCTTGGGCTCGGGACAGAGCGGAAACCGGCCCGCGTCGAACCCGAGGTGAAGCGCGTACCGAAACCCGAACCGTTTGGCGATCTGAGGCAGTTGGGTATAAAGTCCAAATCGCCGCCGCGCATAGGTCTCGACGTTGCGATCGTCGAGATGAGCACGATAGACCTCGCAACCGCGCCGGAACTGCCAGAGGATCGACTCCAAGGGCAAGAGCGAATCCTCGGCCTCGGAATACGTGCCGCCCGCCACGTCGGCCCAGCCGTCGGCGATCGCCTGTCGTAAGGCGGACATGGCCTGCGGGTCGTGCAAGGCCTGATTCTCGATCGCCTGGGCCGGAGCCAGAAACGTGATGGGGATCGGGGTCTCCAGCGGCTCCTTGAGCACACCGGCGGGCATCGCCGGGTCGAGCAGACACAGATCGAGCAGATAGGCATCGACCGGGTAAAACCGCTCTCGGGCCTGGGTCAGCACCTCGAACGCGGCGCGGAGCCGATTCACCGCCCTGGCCCAGTCGCCGAGCTGCCAGGCATGGGCTCCGCTCAGCAGCTCGCGGGTCAGGCTGTCGTGGTCCAGCCCGTCGGCATGACCCATGGCGACGGTGAGCTCGCGCACCAGCCATTGCACTGTCCCAAGCGCCAGAAAATCACGGGCCGAGCTGGTCATCCCTTCGTTCTCAACGATCTCGGCGGCGCTTGCCGCTCCCAGCCGGGACTGGATCTGGCGAACCAATTCCGCGCGGTCGGTCCCCGACTCGAGCAGTGTCGAGCTGGCGTCCTCGGCCTGCGTCCGGTAGCCGGACGGAAGCCGGTCCCAGGCCCCGCCGGGAATCACCCGAATTTCGCGAGGACCAGGCGGTGACGGTGAGTCGACCGACTCGATCCGGGGCAGTTGGGCCGCGCGAGCCAGGAGCGACGGATGCCAGAGCGCCGAGACCGCGCACCAGACCGACCGCGCCAGGTCGTCACTCAGATCCGCGGGGGGCTCTTGACCATCGTGGGGAATCAAAGCGACCAGCGTCCAGCCGTCTCGAGCCGGCTCGGCATGGAGATTCTGCAGTCGCGTCGACCCGGCCACCGGCTCCTCCGCGGCGACCGAGCCCGCATCCAAAAGCGACGGCTCGGCCGGTAGGACAAGCGGAAGAGGAGCCGGCGGCTCGGTCGCGGCCAACGACGTTTCCTCGGGATCGAGCGAAGGCATACTCATTCGTTCAAACTCCGAGAGCACGACTTGAGTTCGCGGACTTCCGCGGTCAGGGCATTGAGCGGTGCCTGCGCAGTTGGTCGACCTCGGCACGAAGCGCGGCGATCTCGGTCGCCCAGACGGGTGGAGCCGTCGCGGCGAGATCGACCCGGGCGGGTGACAGCCGCGTCGGCGTCTCATCCTCGCCTGCGTACCGGTTGGCGAACGCGTTGCGCACCTTTTCGAGTTCCTCGGGGGGATACAGCCCGTGCGCCACGAAAACGCCGCGCTTCTGGCCCGGCGGCGACAAGTACTGAGCCAGGCCCCGAGGCACCAATGCCTCCAGGATCACCTGCAAGGCCGCCAGGTCCGGCAACGGCTCCATCCGGCTGGCCCGGGCGCGCAGCTCACCCTCGGTCTGCGGGCCTCGCAACAGCAGCTCGGCGATGACAGCCAGCTCGACCTTGCTCGCTTTGAGCCAGTCGTAGAGCGTGTGCTTCCACCGCGCCACCCGGCCGCCTCCCTCGACGAGGATCACCGCCCCCTTCTTCCGCAAGCTGTGCAGCGTATCTTCCACGTCGTCCTGGTCGTAGTTTGTAACGGGGTCGCGATTCGACTTCTGATTGCACCCCGTGACGATCGCCGCCAGAGTCATCGGGTAATACTCGGGCGTCGTCTTGGCCTTCTCGACCATGACCCCCAGGATCCGGCGCTCGCGCGGAGCCAAAGGGACCCAGGACGGACCCCGCCCCGTCGCTGTTGCACTCTCGCTCATGATTGAGCCCGTCCTCTCGAAAAAAGTGATGAAGGACGAACGAAAGGCGTTCGAAGGCGAATGTCCTGTGTCATCCTTCATCCGTTCGGCCAGAGTCCTTCATTCTCAAGGCAGGTCCAGCCTCAATGTCTCGGTGACGCGGTTTGTGAAGTTGGCGATGCCGACGGTCATTGCCAGCTCAACGAGCTCCCGGTCACCAAGGGTTTCCTTGAGTCGAGCGGCCAGGACGTCGTCGACGTCGATATGCCGGGTCACTTCCTCGGCATAGCGCAACACGTCGCGCTCGACGTCATCGTAGGCGTCGCTGGTCTCGAAGTTCGCGGTCTCGGCAAGCTGCCGGTCATTCAACCCGGCCTTCTTACCCATCCCGCGGTGGTGGTGCAGGCAGTAGTCGCAGCCGTTGAGCTCGGAAGTTTTGATGTAGGCCAACTCGCGGAGCCTGCCGTTGAGCTGCGTTTTCGGCAACGTGGAGTTCAGCGCCAGAAACGCCTCAAGCATCTCGGGGTTGTGGGCCATGGCCCGGAATACGTTGGGCACCACGCCAATCTTCTTTTCCATCCCCTCGAAGACCGGCTTGATCTTCTCGGCGGCATCCTGGTTCGTGACATAGCTGACAAGCGCCATGATTGTATCTCCCGGCCGGTTGAATTCCTGGGTGTGCATCGTGATTGATTGCATACGAACTGCGCAACTCACGCCGCGCTCATCGTAGCCACGGCCGCGTAATGCCTTCAAGGTGTCAGTTGAAGTAGTAAAAATCGTCTGGTGAGCGGGTTTACCGCGGTTTACTTAGGCATTGCATTCAGCTCGGGCTCAACCGTTCCAACATTAGCCCGACGCGCCGGCGAGGGGAGGGCCGCTGTCGTGGACGCTGCGTGAAATCCCTACGTTGTTCGCCCCTCTACGACCACTCGCGCCCCATCGTCCGGCCCAAGCACGAGGCCGTAACGTCTGGCTCGCGATCGCGCCCCAGCGGGGCGAGTCAGGCCGACCTGGCTGAAAAGTGTTGCGAGCAAGACCTTTATCTCGTAGAGCGCGAATGGCATCCCCAGGCAGACGCGGTTGCCGCCGCCGAAGGGGAACCACTCGTGAAGACCGAACTTTCGCTCCTGGAACCGATCGGGGCGGAACTGGTCGGGCTCGGGGTAAAGTTCCTCGCGGCGCTGGACCAGGTATGAGCACGGGCAGAGCACGACGCCGGCGGGATACTCGCCCCGCCCGCCTCAAACGGCCGCTTCGTCAGGCGAACCACGAATGGCACGACAGGACGAAGACGCAGGCTTTCACGGATTGCGGCGTCAAGGTATTCGAGCGGGTAATTGATCGGCCTCGGGCGGCCCGCCGCCGGTCACGCGCCGCAGCTCGTCGGTCAGACGCGCGACGACGTCAAGCCGTGGAACAATCTCGATGAGCGCCAGGCTAGCGCAAGGCCGTTGTGTCGTGGCCCGCGATCAGAATCGTGAATATTGCGTCACGGACCTCCTGGTCGTCGAGTGGGGTGCCGTCCTCGTGGGTCTCGGCGAGCAGGTCGTCGAGCACGTTTTCAGTGGAGGATGTCCGCTCGCCCCGGCGCCGTGCCGCGATCAAGCCGTAGAGCAGGTCGTTAAGGACGTGCAACTGCCGAAAGAAGGGAACCCATCGCGAACGACTGAGACGGCGGATCGGGACCAGCTTCATCAGCACCAGGGCATGCCGCTGCCGGCCTTGGGCCAGCAAGTTCTCGATTTTCTGTTGGTATTCGTCCATTTCCGGCCCGGCGTCGAGTCCCAGTCCCGTCCGGAGGATGATTCGCACAGTGATTCGACGCATGATCGGGAGCGCTTCAAATGGCTCGCCGACAGGCAGCGTGCGCACCGCTTCAAGCGTCTCAAGCCGCATCGCGTCGAAAAAAGCTCGCATCCGTTCGCCCTTTAGCGGTGGCACCAACACTCGGCGTTGCCGCGCATGGAGCGCACCGTCGAGCAAGAGCACCGACGACCGCCCGAGGCTCGCCGTCAAGACTTCGTTGGCCTCTCCCGAGTGCAGAACGCCCGGATCGCCGCGGAAGACTTCGCGGACTGTCTCCGGATCGGACAGCATCACGAATTTGCCGTAGCCAGCGATATTCAGTGTGAAGGCATCGCCGTGCAGACGATGGCCTTCGTCCAGAACTCCGAGCGGGTCGTGCGCGAAGCGGACGAGCTGCCACCATGCCGGTGATGTCGGCCCTGGAGGGAGCGACGACACGAAATGGCTTGAGGCGACTGCGTGAGACACGGGGCGGACTCCACGGGTGATGCACGCTAACGGATTCTCTGTCGCGCTATCTTACCTTGACTGGCGGTCTCTCACCTACCGAAGGACGGACGACTTGGAGTCGAGCCGATCCGCGGTCGCGTTTTCGGGCTGCGAGAGGTCGAAGACATAGACCCGAGCGATCCCGCGCGACGCTTTCTCGGGAAAGGTTCGGATGGGCGGTCGATTTTGAACGAGACTTCGCAGGATCTTGCTGTAATCCCAAGGGCCGTTGAGGTGAGCGTCGTGCGTGACGATCCAGCGGACCTTCGGGTCTTGACGCCCTTCGTCGAGATTGGCGAACGTGTATCCGGTTTTCGAGGCATAGTAGAGCGAAAACGCCCTTGAGGTCGATGAGGCCCTCGTCCAGGACCGGCCAGTGAGGCCAACCATTCCCCGGCTTGCCGGTAACCGATGAACGCCCGATCGAGCGGAGCGATCGTCGATGGTCCCCAAACCGCGATGCAGCCCCCCACGAGCGCGGTCTTGATGACGGCCTCGACACGAACGGACGGAACCGCGATCACCGCACGAGTCGCCCGACGATTGAACCGAGCGATCGGACCGACCCGGTCCAGCCCAGCGGCACCGGCTGTGATCAAGATCCAACCGACCATCATGGCGTGTCGAGGCGTGCAATAGCCGCAGGTCTCGTGAAGTCGAATCATCGCCAGGGCACTCAACCCCAGCATCGTACTGACCAGGAGCCATCCCCTTCGATCGGCGGCGGACGAACGGCTGACCAGCGATTCCGAAGGGCGCCAGCACGATCATCGGCAGCGTTGTCGCTCCCACGACGGCGCGCACCATGGCTTTGGTCGCGATCAAGAGCGTCTTGAGCCTCGACTGGTCGGTCTCCAGCGGACGTTCGCGCTCGACGGCCATTCCAGGGGCTCGAGGAGCCAAGCTCAAAATCCGGTTCAACGACGGCTTGGTGCTGATTCCCCCCTTGAGCGAGCATGAAGGGACTCGCCGTCACGATTGGCCCCAACACCAGGAGCGCGAATCGCCCAGCGACGGCTCCACTTCGGAAACTCAAGGGACGGGCGGAACATCAAGAGAATCAGGGTCGCCAAGAGTGACACGGGAACGACCAAACCCTCGGGGCGAGTCAAGTAAGCCAGCACACTGAAGACGATCGACCAGGGGAAGCCACAAAAGTCGAGCTGTCCGGAGAAACTTCAACGTCGACCAGAAACCAAAGCACCAAAACAACAAGAAGACGCTTTCACTCATGGCATCAGCCATGACATGACCATTGATCGGTATCAGGTAGATCAAGAGGCATGCCAGCCAGGCTTTCGATGCGCCGATGAGTTCGATGGCGACAAGGTAGATGGGGATGACGGCGAGTACGCCGGCGATGACGGCGGCGAGTTGCGCGGCCATCTGCCAGTCACGCGGGCTCATGGCCTCCTATCAATCGATGAGCGCCGACGATGGCGAGCGGGTAGACCGGGTGATCGACCGATCGAAGCAGACCGCGCTCCCAGGCACCTTGGTCGATGACCTTCGCCTGATTGATGTAGCGAATGCCGTCGGCATAGAAGACCTCGGTGTCGCGACCAGCCACCCGAGCAAGACCGAGGCGCCAATCATGAGCAATCCGATTCGCCTCACATGCTTAACTGTCGTCAATTTGGGCCTTCCTTTCGCCCCGCGATCCAGGGTCGAAGGTAATCGACCAGATCGGGACAGCCTTGTCCATTCCACGGCATCTTGATCGTCCGCGAACTCAATTCCGACGTGAGGACTCCTCCGACAAACGGGGATTGCCCGCGACTGTACTTGGCGACTTTTCGGACTGTCCCAGCTTGCTTTGCTTGACATACACCGACAGATGAGGAAGTCCCCCTCTCGCCGGCGTGGGGACGAGCACGAACAACGGATTTTGGGTCAGGTTTTCGACAACCGCGCCGTAGGAACGGTTCGTTCCCGGCGAGTAAATCAAACTGACTTCTCGGGAAAGTCGGTCCGTCTCGAGGACAACGACGGCGTCAAACCGGGCCAACATCTTGCGGGCTCGCTCCGGAGGTAACTTGGTCAGATCATGGAGGACGAAACAATCCGCCGGTCTGTCACGCAGCTCATTGATCAGACCTGTCTTGCAAACATTCCATTCGATGCAGTTTCCGACGTTACCGAGCGTTCGTGATTCCATACTGGCTGACGAGATCGTCGATCAACGAGGCTGTCTGCCAGTAGGTCTGATTCGACGGTTGCACGAACGAGGCCGCGCACGCCAGCAGGAGACTCGCGGCGAGACCGCCGCTCACGAGAAGCCTTGGAGTGGCATTCAAGCTGGCCATCATCAGATGGAATCGTCTTCCGATATCGATTGCCAGAACGGGCCAGATCGGCAGGAGAAAACGGGGATCGAAGTAGGACGGATACAGCAGCACGACCGCGCTGGTGCCGGACCCTAGCCAGGCCATGCGACCCAGGTGGGCTTGAATGATCGGATTGCTCCGTTTCGCGGTCCGCTGAGCTTTTGCTCTTCCTGCAAAGCCAGAACAGAACCGACGAGCGTCGCACTCGACGAACGTGGCGGCCAGCGGCCAGCCAGGCAGGTCGCCCACGATCGCGGCGGCACGCTCGGCCGTCGATACGCGATCGGATCGATCTCCGGCTACCTCGTCGTACCGCGACGAGAAGATTGCGAACTTTACCGCTTTGACCGTGTTCAGCGCATACCAAGGGCCAGCGATGGCCAGGCTGATCACGGCCACTCCACAAGAGTATTTTGAGGAGCAGTCGCCGGTTGGGATTAGGACGAATCGCATACACCAGCACATAAAGAGTGGCGCGGGCAAGAACAAGGCGGTCGTGAGCTTGGTAAGAAGCGACAGACCGACCACGGTCCCCAGCGCCAGCCCACACCGCCGCGTCGGGCGCACCAGCAACCGCGCCGCGAGGACGTAAGTCAACAACACCCACAGACAAAGGTACGTCTCGACCATCACCTTGGCGCCGAATGCCAGCGAGTACGGCGATGATACGAGGCAGACGAGAGCGAGAAGACCTCCCCATCCACCATTGAGCCATCGGCCAATCCCGATCGTCGCGACCAGGAGAAACGCATAGGGAACGACAGATGCATAAACGATCAAAAAATCGACGTTATGTCGACTGAATGCCATCGCTCCCATTTGGATCCAGGCGACCAGCAAGGGAGGCTTGGGTCCCTCGTGCAAGAGACACTCGAAACCTCGAAGCAAGACCTTCAGGCCCCCGGCCGACTCGGCCGTGCGTGCATTGGCAAGCCCGCGGCGCAGATAGTCGGCATCGTCCCAGGCGAGGTTGCCACGCCGGCCCACGACGATTGCCGCGAGCATCGCCAGGATCGAGAGCGCCGACGATCCAGGTCATCACTACGGCGAGCTTGCCGCGACTTGGGATATCGAGATCCCCGTTTAACATGGCCGAACGCTCACTTCCTTGTGCGTTCATTAAATCCTTCTTAACCACGGAAAACACGGAAAACACGGAAGAATTTAGAGGCGAATTAACATTATATGTTAATAACAATATTTTATTTGATTTATTTAATTGGTTTTTCCGTGTTTTCCGTGTTTTCCGTGGTTAGACGATTCATTCTTGGATCCCTGCCGTATCGGGAGCGGCCGTTTTCGACTGTTCGAGCAGTCGTACGAGAACGTCGAGAGCTGGCCGAACCAAGTTGGCTGGCTGCCGCCGCGCTCGCAACCGACTCGGCCAGGGTCAGGACTTCGCGACCGCGGATTCTGTCCCCATTTCGTAGCCGCCGGGCCACTTCACGGATCGTGTCGCCAGGCCCGCGCATCTTCCCGCTGCCCTTGGTATCGACACAAGAGGCCCTGGATCGCTGACTCGAGCGTGACGATTCCGGATAATCCCAGAAACTGCCAGCGCGGCAAGTGCTTGAGGAAGTAAAGCAGCTTGCTATGCCGGGTAATGACCCGCATCTTGGGCGAAATCGCCCGATTTTGCAAGGGATGTCGGTGGATCACGCTCACGCTTGCATCATATTCGACCCTCCAACCCAACCGACGCGCGGCCCGGCTGAAGGCGACCTCTTCATAGTACAGAAAGAAATCCTCGTCCATGCCACCCAGTGCGGCGATCATTTCCGAGTTGACGAGCATGCACGCGCCTGTTACCCAGTCGACCGGACCGGAGCGAATTCTCCAACCGGCCTGGTATTTCCGGCGCGACGCGGTATGAACTGCTCCCAGACCGTCCGGGCCAGGTTGGGGAAGGCTCCAACCGAGCCTTGAGGAGAGCCGTCCGGGTTTCGCAAGCCGAACCCGACGATTCCCGGCGGTCGATCGGGATCGGCGTCATACCGGGCGAGCTTCGCCAAGACCTGGCCCAAGAATCCACTCTCGACTTCCACATCCGGATTGAGTACCAAGAGCCAGGGGCTTCGCGAGACTCGCCAACCGGCATTGACGCCGACGGCGAAACCGCCATTCTCAGCCCTGGCCACGAGTTGGAGACCGGGCTGTGGCGCCGCGATCGCAGGGGGAATTGGACCGTGCGAGGCGTTGTCGACGACCACGACCGTGCACAGTCCCGAGGCGAATTCGGGTTCAGCCGTCAGCGACGCGGTAAGCCCGAGCACGTCCGGCCAGCTCTCATGGTTGACGATGATGACCGTCAACCGTGGCCGCCGGCATTCTGAGTCGGTCAGATCGTGAGGAGCGTACGACGCGTTCACGACAGTCAACCTCGACAACGGCGCCCAATCGGTCGGATCATCCCTATTTCTCGGAATAACTCAAACTCAAGGTCGGTTCGGTCGATCGAAAAGCTTGAACCTAAACCGAATCGAACGAGGTCTACCAAGGATGGTACGTCCCGGGATCGAGACTGTCGCGGCCGAGTCGAGCACGGGCTCGGGGATCGCTTGCTCCTCGAGCCTGAGACCGAGGAATCGGTGGCGATTCCTGAACGCGCACCTGCAAGCCTCTTGGCGTCGTGCGTGGCGTCGCCGACGGTCGCCGACGGCCCGAAAGGCCGGGTCGTCTTGGTCGGCGCCCGTCGTGATGCGCGCCGCTTGGTCCGCCGCCTGGGCGATACCGGATGGAGCGGTCTGCCCATCGTCGGCTTTGTCGACGCCGGTCATGGCCGATCCTCGAGCTTGCGGCCGCGAAGTCGTCATCTTGCCCTCCATTCCCAGACCGATCCTGTTCCTGTGCTTGGCTCTATCGATCACCTCGGACGAGCTGGTCGACCGGGTTCGGGCCACGCACGTGGTCATGGCCGTCTCGGAGAGACCGAGCCCGGATTCTCGTCCGCCCATGACCCAACTTATCAATTCCGACGTCGCCGTGCATTGGGTCTTGGTCGATTCCGGCCGGCTTGACCTGGGAACTCTGGGGTCTCCATCCCGGTTATTGCCATCAGAACAGCGGCCTCGAGCGTGGTTACGACTGCCGGCCTGGGACAGCTCAACCTGGGCCCGATCGGCCAAACGGCTTATCGATTGCTCGATCGCCGCGGTCGCCTTGCTCGTGCTCGCTCCGCTATTCGCGATGGTTGCCATGTTGATCCTGGTCACGTCGGGCCGTCCCATTTTTTATACGCAGAAGCGCCTGGGGCAGGGGGGCCGGGCGTTCCATATCATCAAGTTCCGCAGCATGCGCTCCGACGCCGAGCAGCGAAACCGGTCCGATCTGGGCGTCCAACCACGACACGCGCTGCACGCGGATCGGTGATTGGCTGCGGCACACCAACATCGACGAACTGCCGCAACTGATCAACGTCCTGCGGGGCGACATGAGCCTGGTTGGTCCTCGGCCCGAACGTCCGACCTTCGTCGAGCAGTTTCAAAGGACCATCCCTGACTATGACTTGCGGCACGCGGTCCCGGGGGGCATGACCGGTTGGGCTCAAGTCCACGGCTGGCGCGGCCGCACTTCGCTTCGCAAACGGGTCCAGTACGACCTGGACTACATCCAGCGCTGGTCGATCGGGCTGGATCTGCGGATCTTGCTCATGACGGTCCAGCACGTCTTTTGGGGCAAGACAACGTGGAACGAGCCGAAGCGGCCGGCAAAAGCTCAGGTCTGACGGAGCGACCTTCGCCAGTCGAACCGACGGATGCGTCGCCGCTCTGCTCGGTGGTGATCCCGACCTATAACGGCCGCGAGTTGCTCGAGCGCTGTCTGGCGAGCATCGCCCGGCACCGGCCGGCCGATGGGAATCGATCGATCGAGGTCGTCGTGTCGGATGACGGGTCGACCGACGGGACGGCGGAATGGCTGGCCGCGCGCGTATCCCGATGTCCGCCTGGTCCGCGTCGAGCTGAACCAAGGGTTCTGCGCGGCCGCCAACGCGGGGAATCGCGGTGGCGAAGGGCCGGTTCATCCAGTTGCTCAATAACGATACGGAGGTCGGACCCGGCTGGATCGAGGCGGGACTGGCCCCATTCGCCGACGCGAGCGTCGGGTCCGTCGCTCCGCTGGTCCTGGTCCGATCGGAGCCAGGTCGCGTGGACTCGGCCGGCGACTCGTACGCGCTACGTCGGCTGGCCGACCAAACGAGGACATGGCCAGCCGGCGCCTCGGTTTGCCGCCCGGCCGGTCGAGGAAGTCTTCGGCGCCAGCGGCTCGAGTGCGTTCTATCGCGCCGAGGCCCTTCGCATCGCCGGAGGATTCGACCCGCTCTTCGGCTCGTATTACGAGGATACGGATCTCGCCTTCCGCTTGCGCTGGGCTGGTTATCGTTGCCTGTTCGCTCCCGGATGCCTGATCTATCACGATGTCTCCGCGACGTATGACCACAAGAGCCCGGGTCTTCAACGCCGCATGGCCCGGAACGCCGAGCTCGTCTTCTGGGCCAACCTGCCGGCCGGTCTACTCGCGCTCGCGATCGTGCCTCATCTGTGTTCCTGACCGCGCAAGCCGCCTGGCGCTCTTGCGCGGCCGCCTACGCCCGTTTCTGCTGGGAAAATACGATGCAATTCGGGCCTGGCCCGAGATCAAAACCCGTCGGCGACTTCGCGGTGAACTGGCCCACAACGCCCTGTCGCCGCCTCATTTCAATCTCGGCGTGGGCTCGCTGGAAGACGTTCGAAATCACATCAGGCGCCCGGTGAACCGTCGCAAGTAGGGTTCTCGTCGATCGCGTTCACTCAGACGGTTGCCACGACCTGGTTCTGCTTGCTGGCCGGGAGCGTGACCGAGGCTGTGGTTTCCAACCGCGGCCGGGTCATCTCATCGAGGATCGTCACCCGACCCATTGTGTCGTGAAACGTGCCGTGCGTTTCGACGACCGCGTTAC
>CAWAAW010000072.1:0-64517 GCA_963779785.1 uncultured Planctomycetota bacterium | reverse complement strand
AGGCGTCAGGCGACGGAGTCCAAAACCCGCGATCAAGGCGACGATGGCCGTGAGGCACAGATCGGCTTGGAAAGCCAGCCAGCCCTGACGGACGCTCCATGCCGCGCTGATGGTCCCGAAGACCTGCAAAATGGTGAGACAAATGTAGTAGGCCGGCGCCGGCCCCGAAGAGGATCGCATAGAGGTAGTTGACGGTGCCGACGGCCTTCACGTACGCCTCTTCACCAGCGTGGGCACGCCGGAGGGCTTCGGGGCTGGGGATGGAATCGCTCACCATGATTGACGACTCCTGGATGCCGGATCACGTTGAGGGCTGAAGTAAGCTCTGGACTCTAATCGAGAGCCTACACGGCACCGATTCCGCAAACCACCCTGCCGACAGATCCTCCATCGCTGAATCCAGACGAGGCGTTCCAGTCCTCGGCGAGAAGCCAATTGATTGTTGGGCGGGATAGCCCAGCGGCCCCCGCGATCGCGGCGATCTCCCACCCTCCAGCCTCAAGTGCCGGATGACGCCGAACACCCTCGCGTCGAAGAGACGTCCCGGTACTAGCACGAACGTCGATTCGTCGTTCTCGGAGCCGGTGATACCGCCGGCAGAAAGTAGCGCCGATCGCCTGATCGTCAAGCCACCTCAAAATGAGTCTTTCGAGGGGCTTGGCGTGCGGAGGTCGCCCTATCGCAGCCCAAAGAGCGGAGTCAAGAACGGGTTCCCGCATCATGGAAAGTGCCGCCTGACACACAATCGCAGCGGTCTCGCGTCCCATGGCTCGGAAATCACCGCTCCCCTCACCTCGGGGTCTACTGGAGCGACCGGTCAAGCAGCGGATTCCGATATCGTTTCGGCCTCCAACTCGTGGAGGGCCTCCGGGGCGAAATCCGCGCCATTAGGCCAGACGACCGTGCCGCAAATCGGGTCCAACTCACGCTCGCGAAATAGGCGGGGTCTCGGAGTGGCTTGAAGATCGGTCCCTCCAGCAGCGGACGCACGTCGACCTGCTTGGTGGTTCCGTCATTGAAGGTCAACCGCAACGAATGTGGGCCACAGACCCGGGCCTCAGGAATGCGAAGGATCATACCCGCCTCCTCAACTCACTCCAGCCCCGCGATCGTCGGCAAAGGCTGGCTGGCGCGCGCCAATTCCCAGCAACGCTGTAATTCGTCTCGATGGGCCTCGGCCCACTCCGAGACGAGTGTCCGGGCACGCCTCGGCAACCGCCCCTCCAGCACTTCACCCGTCTCGATTGCCATCGTGGCCTCGGACTCGCCGTAGATCGCGTGGAAGTGAGGAGGTGCGTGGTCGCGATAATACATGTAAATCACGATGCCATAGAATGCGGATATACGAGGCACTCGGGCCTCCTCGGCCGCAGGCGGTTTCCTGGGTGTTGTCTTATCCCCGCGATCTCTGAATGGCGCCGATCCGCATTCTGGGACCAGTTCCAACCGCCTTACACCAAGGCTCAGCGGACCGGCCTGCGGGGAAACAGCATCATTATACTAGAATCGACTGCGGCGGGCCAGCTCGCTGTACCGGCGATGTTGTGGTCGTGGAGCTTGGTCGTCTGGGTCGAATCGTGGACCACGATCGCAGCGAAGCCCTCGCCGCGGACGACATGAGACTGCTTGCCTATTGCCTGACGGGAGCCGTTTCCACCCCGTTCTCGACCCCGCCACAACGGCGACCTGTCTTGCTTCCGTGAGATGATGATGGCCGCACACAACGCAGGCGCGCTCGCCCCCGTCGGGACGGGCCGGTGAGGGCCGGTTCAAGTGGTCGTTCGCCACCTGGGTCGGCTACGTCCCCGCATTTGCACCGACTTCGCTGCAATGGAGGTCTCTCAAGAACTCAAGAAGCTCCTGAATCAGGGGTGTAGATCGTAGTTCAGCGACGTCTCCGTCATCGAGCGATCTGACCAAGTTCAGCGAAGCGGTCCACCAGTGGCCCGCCGGGTCCAGTCGTCTCAGGGCTTTGCGCGGGTTCATCCGGCCCATTTCTAAGATACGCTCGTCGCTGGCGGCCGCGCCGAAGGTCCGCGCGACCGGTCGGCGCAGGAACAGAGCGCTCTCGAGCGCGGGTACTGCCACCAGCACGCGCAACTGGTGCCGGAGCTGGCCACGTCGCCCACGACTTCCTCAGCCGTGGCCTGTTTTCGAGCAACGGCTTCAGGATTGTTGGAGTCGGCGTCAAGCAACAAGGCGACTGGCTCGCCTCGTACTGCCAACAAGCGTGCGGGCCGCGGATACAGTGATGACAATGGCCGAGCCGCTCGAACCTCGATGAGCCCGGCCTCCTGCTCCGCACGCAGAAGTCTGACCAGCAAGATCGCCGATTGGTTCGATTCCACAAGCACGTGCGTTCTCATAGGATCCCCATGTATTCGGTGTTCGACGTCGTGGATTCCCGACTCGACGCAGGCGCGGTACTTGGCCGCCAAAAGCGGCACGATCTTTTCTTTCGTCAACGCCAAGGTGATCTCCCCAGGGTGCCACAGCAAGATGGTCTGGCCCCGAGGTAGCCCGCCAGCAGCAACGCGGCCTCGGTGTAGCCGGAGCGGCTGAAGACCATACCGATCGTGGTTGCAGGTCGCCGCAGAAGTTGATTGGGGAGGATGGCAATGGGGTCGATGGAGATCGGTTTACTCCAGTCTTTGCTCTCGAGCAGGCAGTGCAGTCCGGCAGCTTCCACTACGCCATCGATCTGTTCGACAATCTCCTCGTGAAGTGAGATCCGGTAGGGCCACTTGATCCGAGCCCCATCAAGTTGGAACGCCCGAGGTACCAAGTATTTGGAAGGCCTTGCCGAATCCCAGCCTGTCGTGCTGCCCTTCTGGATCTTATCCCACATGTCACGGAGATCGGCCCAACCCATCTTCTGAATCGTTTTCTCGCAATCGGAGTCCTTCACAGCTTGGCCTCATGACTACCGGTCGAGCTCCACGGTGAACGTGACTTGCCGCCCATTCTGCCGCAACGCCATAGTTCCTGAGAGCAGAAGGTCGATTCGCTTCGATGTAGACCATAACTTCGGCGTATTGGGTGGAAGCACCAGTCAACCAGCCGTTCGACCCGAAGGAAGAGGTGGCCGTGCGTCGAAGCATCCGCTGCGGTCAGCCATTCGGAGCCGCTGCCGTCGTATGCCGATGATGCCGCTCGTCTCAGCCCGCAGTCGTTGTACGGTCGAAGTGGGTTCCCAAACGCCGCTGCCAACTGCTCCAGAGGGCTGCTACGCCAGACCGTCGAGGAGGCGGTCTATTTCGAAGTCACTTCCGGCGGATCGGGGCTCGGCAGCTCTTCATCTCGGTTCCACGTCGAAGATATTAGATTACTCCCGCCGAGCCGCGCCGCAACGGCGTGCATCTCGGCGTCGATGTATTCCAGTCCCAAGTGCCGTAGGGTGGGTTGAGCCGCGACTGGTCGCAGCGAGGCCCACCACGCGGGCCAGGGCGATCGGTGGGCCTCACGATGCCGAGCATCGTTCGACCCACCCTACGACCGATTGCGGCTCTGCCGCGTTAGGTTTCTCTTGCGGAGCGGCGCCACAAAGGGGTGCATGTCCGCATCTGGGCCCGCTCAGCGAATTCTCGCAGTTTTCCAATGCGTCCTCAGCAAAGCCCGCTTTGGGGACCACATGAGGCTGCTGGCCTACTGTCTGATGCCCAGCCATTTCCATCTCCTGCTCTGACCGCGCGACAGCGGCGAATTCCCCCGCAGGATGCGATCTCGAACCAGAGCAATCTTTGACGTGAACGTCAGCCTGACATCCCTATTCACGAGGGATTTTGAGGGACGAACTGGCGAGCCCAATTCCGCGTCTTTTGCGCTCAACCGCGGTCTGGGAGCGCCATCGTAGATGTAATCAGCATAGCCCGCGTCGTCGTAGATCCGGTCGAGGACGGCTTGCAGATCGAGTCGTGCGTCAGGGTGAGGCGAACGGACCGGGACGGGGACCACGGGCAATCGCTCTCGGAGCAAGATCGGCCAGAACTCCGCGTCGAGACGGCGTTCGACGCGGCTGACCAAGACTGAGTAGGAGCACTTGGGTCGCCCGGTTGCCGGCAACGGAGGGCCCCCGCGCAGGAGATCGATCTCGACCAGATGTACCGGACCATTGAGAAGTTCCATGCGATTGGCGAGATATTGCTCCCGAACCGGACCGGCGTGCTTATTCGACGGGCTGAGTAACTCGACCACCGTGACCAGCTCGCGGTCATGTCGGTCGCGGATCTCGACATAACTCAGCCGCTCATGATCCACGGCGGGGAGACGGACTCGCGCCGGTGCTTCCAGCAATCCCATGACGGCCCCCGGAACCGGCTCATTCGCTAGCGATTGCGAACCGCGTCCCAACGAGACATCAGCCCTTCCTACGGATCGGCGCGTCTCCGCCGCCAACTCGTGGATGTAGATGTGTTCGTCAATCTTGATGATGTACCGGGGCCGTAACTGACCTCCCAGGATGGTCGCCACCAAGGGAATGAAGCGCTCATGGAAGTCGTGCCAGACGTCTTCCTGTTCGAGATAAGGGTTCATTCCGGGAAAGGGCGATGGCATCGAGGAGATCTCGCGGTGAGGCTAGCAGTTGGTGCGATTCGAGAAAACGAGGCGCTGCTCTGACCTCGTGATTATCATGGTGCCCAGATGATGGAGATTTGTCTAGCGGCTCCGCCGCCCGCGCGAAGCTCGGCCGCTTGCATGCAGCCGGGAGCCACACTACGGCGGTTTACGCTCGGGTTGCCGACAGTCCGTCCATACCAGCCCGACGCGTGCAACTCATGAGCAACCGCTCTGACCCGGCGCGAGCGAGGGACGCTGGCCGAGGAGAGTTGGAGGCACAGCCGGTCCCCTCGCTCGCGCGTCGGGTGGGTATGCGGACGGTCGCCGGGGAGCGCATTGCTTTCCTGACTCTCACTCGCTTTCCGCATCGAATTACGTTGCAACCACTGGACGTACCAGCAAGAATCGGAACCAAGTCAGTGATTTCACGCCGAGGCCGAAGTCTTATAAACTGCGGCCATGGCGCCGAAGGTCGTTGGGCATCATCAGGAGCTCATCTTGGCAAGACCATTTCGATCTTCACGTGATGTGATCATCCGAACCGAGGCATGGGCGGAAGCCACGACGTATTATGCCGAAGTCCTCGGCCTACCCGTGGTGCACCGGAGCGAAACCCTCATGGGCTTCGAGACGGGCGAATTCTGTTTGTACGTTGAACGGGGCAAAGAACACGGGCCAGTCTTCGAGTTCCTCGTATCCGACGTTCAAGCCGCAAAACGCGCGCTGCTATCTGCTGGCTGCACGATCCAAGAAGAGGACGACTCCATCCCGCGTTGCTACGTTCGAGACCCCTATGGTGTTGCGTTCAACATCGGTCAAACTCTTGATAAGCAATGAGGGAGACAGAAACCGGGATGCTTCGAGACGCTCGGCTTTCGTCCTCGTTGTCATCGCTCACGAATCGGCATCACCAATCTTCGGAAAATCGGCACAGGCTGCCGTGATTTGTCGCTAAGGTGGAAAGAGCCGTCGCCAACGCGGCGGAACCTGAGTGAGCGACTTGGGCATTTTTATGCACTTGGCGTCGAAGGGCTGTGTTCCCCGCCGACAAGCAGGAGGAGCCGCGACCAGACGATCCCGGTCATCACCGGCTTCGCGATTCGGTATGATCGAGCGACGGCCAGAGCACTCCGAGAGGTTGGACCAACGGAGGTTCCGGACCGCGAGGGCTCAACTGCGCCGTGACGTCATCGCCGAGCTGGAATCCGGTTCGCAATGCGGCTGTTATTATCCACCCCTTAAGATGTAACCTATAATTTTCGAGCGACTTATGGCTATTCGCGCAATTTTATAAACTAAGTACTTGAGATTTGCGCGGCTAGCTATTATGAGAAAATGAGCTACTGGGAGCGGCACAACGCATCCCTTCACTCAACATTTGATATTCTTTCCTGGCATTCGCCAGAGAGAGGGTTGAGCGCCACCTCTGCCAGGCGGTGCTGACTCAGGCCGTCTGGGCTCGCATCCAAATCGGCAAGCGAATTGCATGCTTCTGGAGCCAGTGAAGCGTCTTTGCTCATTTCAAGGCCACTTTCCCGGAGGTCGATATGAGAACGCGTCGTGCGTTCACGCTGATCGAATTGCTCGTGGTCATCGCAATCATCGCCGTGCTCATCGCTCTGCTGTTGCCCGCCGTCCAGTCCGCGCGCGAGGCCGCGCGCGCGGCGCAGTGCACCAACAACTTGAAGCAGATTGGTCTGGCCCTGATGAACTACGAAAGCTCGATGGGGAGTTTCCCGGTCGGGTCCGTCAACATTCCATACGTAAATCAGTGGTCAACCAATGTTAATCTTTTGAATTGGCGGGCTCTGGTCCTGCCGTACATTGAGCAGGGGAACGTCGCCAATTCCATCAATTATAGCCTGGTGATGGTAGGCAATACGTTAGATCAGGGCTCGGGCATCACCGCGTGGAACACGACCTTTGCCTCGTGGCTCTGCCCATCGGATCCCGACAATAATAACGGCAGGAGGGCGTCGTACACCACCGACCCGAACAACGGGCAATGGATGACCGGCCCACCGCCGATCGACCCGGCGACCGGTACGTACTCGGCCATCGCCCCGGTGACCAACTACTACGGCAGCTTCGGCGATAACTATGCCATCGGTGCGCTTACGCCCGGCGGTAATCCCTGGGAGACGCCCTACTGCACCACGCCCCCGCTTGGGACGACACAGATTGGCTGGCCGGGCTACTGGGGTACGACGTATAACTGCGACATCAGCTCGCAAACCGGCGGCACCCTCCGGGGCATCTTCGACTACAGCACCGCGCAGATCACGAGGATCGCCAGTATTACCGACGGCACCAGCAACACAATCCTGGGGGGCGAGGGCCTTCCGATTCAGGATTCCACGAACAATTTCTACAACTTGGTCGGTTCCACGAACGGCACGACCATTCCCCCCAATATCAACACGTCGGGAACGCCACTGACGGTGGCCGGCTGCAACACCAATTTTGGCGCGACCGGCTTGCCGTGGAATTGTCGGTTCGCTTACTCCTTCAAGGGTTTCAAGAGCAGGCATCCCGGCGGGATCAACATGTTGTTCTGCGACGGCTCGGTCCACTTTCTCAAGGACAGCATCAGTCGTGTCACTTGGGCCGGGCTTGGCAGCAAGAACGGTGGCGAGGTGATCAGCTCCGATTCGTATTGACGGCTGCGCCACGCCTCGACATTGGCCCGGCGCGTCGATCCCACTTTCTGTGCGCTTGTCACATCCACGGACGGACCGCTTCAAGGAAGATTCGTTCTCGAGTTCTCCAAGGACGGACGAAGGACAGGTCGAGTTCTCCCGCGGGCTGGCGCCCCTACCTATGGACGTCGGCCCTGTCGGGGCGAACCCGACGTCCGCCCGATGGTCTGATCGAGCAGTTGTTTGCAGCGTGTTGCTTGGCTCTTCGGCGCCTCCTCAATCGTCCGATCACTCTTTCGCAGGTCCAACACCCAATGTTCAACAATTCACAGGTCATATTTGGCATTTCCGTTGTCGTATTCGCGGCGACTCTATCCGGCTGCGGCGACGACAACGGGTTCGACCGGCGTTACACGGTGTCAGGCCAGGTCACCTATAACGGGCAACCGCTGAAAAAGGGCAAGATCTACTTCGTCCACGAAGATTCCAGCAAACGCCAAGGTTCGGGCGACATCGAGGAGGGTGCGATCGTCAATGTCTCCACCGTGGATCCCGGCGATGGTCTTTTCGCCGGTAAGTACAAGGTGATGATCACCGCTCTCGAGACCGTCGACCTCGCTGGCGTAACCAAGAAGTACTCCGCTGTCCCAGACCAGGTGTCGGTCGCCAAGGCACAGTCCAAAAGCAAGTCGTTGATCCCTAAGAAGTACAGCAACGCGGTCGACTCCGGTCTGACAGCCGAAGTGTCGTCGAGCAATCGTACCCTGAACTTCGAATTGAAGGACTGAATTGAAGGAGGGACTCGAGAAGAATCCCGTGAAGCAAGAGGGCAGAACCGCCTGAGCCTTGCCTCGGAAGCACTGGGCCACGAACGGTTCTTGGCCCTGAATTTGATGGTCCGTAATTGACAAAAGTTTTCGTATATTGGATCACTTATTGAAAGCTAATACCACGGCCTCTGGCCGTGAGACCCATAGAGCTTCGAGCGATCCGGCGTGCTTTCCCCATTCTGGTAAAGGCCTGGGAATGCTCTTGCATGACAGCGGATAAGCCTGGTCTCGTGATCAATAGAGAAGCCTTCGCCGAAGTCTGGGAGAAGGCCCAGACCGCTTCAACTCCACGCCCCCGACGGGGGCAACCTCACGTAGACGGCCCCCTCGGGGGGGCCTTCCCAATACCACGTCCTCTGGGCGTGGTTGATTATTATGAATTTATATATGATGTGCTTTAATGATGAATATCTACCAAATAATGAATAATAACTTTAGCTCTGAACCACGATTGTGGAATGAGCGGACGCCTGTATCGAGGTGCCCGGCTGTTTTCTCGCAACGGCGATTAATACCGATGTCGCCACTATTCGAGCATGGTATCGGCCCTGGCATCGTCGCGGCCAACCTCTCGGCACGCCCTGGCGATGCGGGCTCGCGCTTCGGCGGAGAGTCGGTCCTCGGGCGAGTCTGTTTCTGAGAGGAGCTGCGCACGGCGGCGGTGTGCCTTGCGAAGCAAGCGTATCTGGGCGCGGAACCGGCGGCAGGACCTGCATACCAAAAGGTGACACAAGAGCGCCACGCGGTCCAGGCGGGGCAGGGAATCGTCCAGCTCGTGCGACAATAACGCCGAGGCTTCTTCGCAGTGGAGAGTCAGGACGCGAAATGGGCCATTCAACCGACTCACAAGGTTCTCCTTGACCCACCGGGCGTCTCGATGAACCAGTGTTTTTCCAGGCATTCGCGGAGCAGCAGCCGGGCGCGGTGCAGCCGCACGCGTAAGTTGACTTCGCTCAGGTCGAGAATCCGCCGTAGCTCGGCCGTGTCCATGTCTTCTAACTCTCGCAAAACGAACACCGAGGACAACGCTTGAGGTAGTCGATTCAAACAACCGTCGAGCACGTTCCAGAACTCGCGATCCTCGAGTGCCTGGTCAGGCGCCTTCCACGACGCGAGGGCCTTCTTCCACAGGCCCTTCGCGCTGAAATATCGCGCGCGAACGGGGTCGGGTCTTACGATCGGGTTGGCTTCGGCGGTCGAAATCGAATTTGCCGCACGTCGGCAATGATCAACGATCTTATGCCGAAGGATCGAGAGTAGCCACGTGCGAACGGTCGCGCGGCCCTGGAATCGGTCGCGCGACTGGAGTGCCGCCAGCAAGGCGTCCTGTACCAAGTCTTCCGCCAACTCCCGGTGGCCGACCCGCGAGCGAGCATACCGGTACAAGACATCGCCGTGCTCGTCCAGCCATGTCGAGGCATCGCCGACGGTTGAAAGCGCATCCGAATCATCGGCCTGCGGTATCTGATGGGCGTTCATGATTCCTCATCCGGCGAACTCAAACCTGCCCGGTCCGTCCTCATGACCCGGTCGAATGTTATCGCGGAAATCGCCCACGGCAAGTCCCGGCCAACAGCGGTTCGCCGCAATGTGTGCCGGCGACGGGTGTCGCGGTCCCATGTAATTCCGTTCCGCCCATTCCGAGATTCTGCTCGAGCCGCTGTAACACCCGACGCGATCTCTCCGACTAACCAGCGAGCGGACGAGATTCGTTCGTGGTAGCAAGGATTCTTGTCGTCACACCCTCAAATGGAGTGAGCACGAAATGCGCACCGTTTCTTCGCGGGTCTTCTGTTGGATCGGCGCGGCGGTCGTCGCCAATTTGATCGCGTCGCCGGCGCCTGGAGCCGACATCAGCATCACGGTGACCAACGATCAGCCGGCGGGCGGTTTCGCCCTGGCACCGGTATGGTTCGGCGTCCAGAACGGTTCATTCAATGTTTTCTCCCAAGGAAGTACCGCCAGTTCTCAGATCGCAACTTTGGCCCAGTTCGGCAATACCGCGCCACTCGCGAGCCTTTTCGCCGGCAATGGTCCAGAAACAACCTTGCAATCCGGCGGCAGCCTGATTCAATTCCTGCCCGGGCAGTCGAATTCGACGGTGCTCAGCGTCAGCAATCCGAGCATCGACCAATACTTGAGTTACGCCGGAATGGTGGTCCCTTCGAACGACTTTTTCATGGGGAACGCGACCCCGCTCCAGATCTTCAACTCAAATGGCACCTTCGTTGGGCCGATGACGATCAAAGTCTACGGTTCGAATGTCTGGGATTCGGACACCGAGCAACAGAGCATCTCGACTGCCCTCACCTTCATTCAAGGACAAACCCCCGGAAGCGGGACGCAGATCTCCAATGGCGCGATCACCCCATTTCTCACCGAGCCGAATTCGACAGCTTTCCTCCAGAGCATCAATGGCCTGATCACGGCCGCCGGCTACCCGATTTCTCACGTATTCAGCGCCAATGACCTGGTGGCCACGATCACGATTTCGTCCGTCCCCGAGCCGGCGTCGGTCGTGCTGCTGGGCCTGGGAGTGGCCGGCATGCTCGTCGCAGGCCAGTTGGTGCGATCGCGAAAAGCTGTGCGGCTCAAATGATCGATTGCTTCGGCTCGAGAGGCCACGGGGACAGGGGCAGACCGGGGTTTCCGGTTATTCTCACAAAAAAACCCGAACTCCGGTTTGAGCCCACGGCAACGCTGGCTTTCCGGTCGAAGGCTTGTTTTGCGTCCCGTGCGGAGCCGGTAGACTGTCAGAGATGGAGGCAGAACCAGACTCCCCAGGTCAACATCGCTGGGGACACGCCATGCGGTCGAATCCGCAGAACTTTGCGTACCCTTGTTGGGTTCTACCCTCTTGCAAGCGGCCTCCGCTCGTCGAACAATTGTGGAACACGATCATCCGCGCGACCGATCCGGCACGCCGTCGCGCGGGACTGCGGAGGGCATCGAGCGCGTGCTCGACTGAAGCCATCCCCGCGAGTCCACACCAGTGCCAAAGGAATCGTCGATCATGAGGCGAATACAAACGGGTCTGGTACTCTTGAGCGCGGCCGGCATGCTCGGCGCGGTCGCGCTGGCCGAGACGAAGGTCGAAATCGCGGATGTTCATCTCTGCTGCCCCCTTTGCGTTAAAGGCGTCGGCTCCGCTTTGAAGGAGGTCAAAGGGGTCACCGGCGTCTGCGACCAGAAGGCCAAGACAGTGACCATCACGGCTGATGATGACGCCACGGCCCAAAAAGGCATCGAGGCCCTGGCAGCCGCAGGCTACCACGGCCGGCTCGAGACCAAGGCGGTGCATTTCCCGCGCGACAGCGGGGCGACCAAGGGCAAGGTATCGAGCCTGACCCTCACCGGCATTCACAACTGCTGCGGTGCCTGCAACAAAGCCATCAAGGCCGCCGTCAAGAAGGTCACGGGCGTTACGGGCGACACCGCCAAGCCCAAGGAAGACACCTTCGAGGTCACCGGCGACTACGAGGCAACCGATTTGATCCGCGCCTTGCACACGGCCGGCTTCCATGTGAAAGTCAAGAAGTAAGCCGGAGACCTCCACTCTATCCAGGTCAATGACCGGGTCCATTCCGGCGGCCGGTACCGTTCATAGAACCCCGGAACCGCGTACCAGGCTGGGGTTTCGCCGCGACCACCCCCCCTAACCCCCCTTCGCAAGGGGGGGAAATGAAAGCCCGCGCTCGTTCGCGTCGCGCAACAAATGTCGAGCGTGACCAACCGCCCGCAGTCGCCGGTCATGACCCGCTTTTCATCACCCCACCTCTTTGCCTCCTATCCCGTCGATCGCAATCAAGACACGCGACTCCGCGCGGGCTTGCGACCCATGATCCGGTCCAACGCATCGGAGCTCTGCTCGATGAGGGCTTCCGGGTAGTGGAGGAACGGGTGGAAATACTCGAAGGTGAGATAGCCTTCGTATCCGGCCTGTTCGAGAGCGTCCATGACCGCCGGCCAATTCGTCGTCCCGTCCAAGAGTGTGCGGAAGGAGTCGAGGCTGTGGTCGGTCCCCTTCTTGGAGAACTCCTTGAAGTGGACGTTCTTGATCCGGCGGCCAAGGATCGGGACCCAGTGTTCGGGGAACTGGAAGAGCATGACATTGCCGGTGTCGAAGTGCACCTGGACGTGTTTGCTGCCGAAGCCGTCGACGAAGGCGTTCATCTCGGCGGGCGTGGTGAGATAACCATTGAACCAGATGGTCTCGATGTTCAGGTAGACTCCCCGTTTCTCGGCGAGGGGGAGCAGTTGGCCGATGGCCTCGCGGGCGCGGCGGTCGCAGACGTCGATCGGCACCGGCTCGCGGTCGGGTAGCCAGGGGATGTACGTCGAGCCGGCGATGGTCAGCAGGTTCTCCGTGCCCAGCTCGTGGGCGGCCTCGATCATCAGCCGGGCCAGCTCCAAGCCGCGGGCTCGCCGTGCCGGGTCGTTGTCGGTCAAGGAATACGGCCAGTACAGGAAGGAGCAAAGACCGCTGATCGCGATGCCGATCTCTTCGGCCATTTTGCGGATCGCCCGAAACTGGTCGGAGGACGACTTCGGCGAGAGGTCGTTGTCGAGGTCGTAGTTCAGCTCGATGCCGTCGAACCCGGCATCCTTGGCGAGCCGGAGGCACTCGCGCAAGCGTCATCCGCTGCGGGTAGGGGAATGCCCACAGGTTGATCGATTTCTTCATGCGATAGGTCTTGGGCGAGGCCCGGCGGGCGTCGGCCGCGTCGGGGGCAGCCTGGGAATGGGCCGCGGCTGACAGACCACTTGTCGCGACCGTCGCGGCCAACGTCGATCGGATGGCCGAGCGTCGGTTGATCTTGGACGGGACCGGGTCGTCCCCTTCGAGGGCCTTTGGCGTCATCATGGAAGCTTCCTCCGAGAAACCGGATGATCGTCGATGTTCACGCTCTTCCATCGTTTTACCGCAGTCCATGCCGGCATGTCGAAAGGTGCGTCCTCTTTTCGTCGTCGTCGTCGCGGCCGGCTTGAGTCCCTGGCGGCTGCGTGGCCCGGAAACACCTCCCTGGCAAACCATGAGAGAATCGGCGAGAATCGGCCAGCGATCCGTCACAAGGCGGATTCCGAACCAGCTCGTGGCGCGGCGACGGGAATCTCAACCAGATACGCGGTTCGACCGTGTTCGGTACTCCTTTCCCAACAAAGTGAGGTGATCTCATGAGGGCACTGCTCGGCGCGGTTCTTGCAACGACGCTTTTTCTCGTCGTGACCAGTTCGTCCCAGGCCGGCGATTCGGACGCGAAATCCATCGTGGATAAGGCCATCACGGCCCTGGGCGGCGCGGAAAAGCTTGCCAAGATCGAGGCGTTTTCGGTGAAATCGAAGGGGACTGTCGTTTTTAACGGGAACGAGAACGACACGACCAGCGACGTGACCTACAAAGGCCTCGATCACTACCGACGGGAATTCGGCAATGACCAGTTCCATGGCGTCATCGTCCTCGATGGCGATAAGGGCTGGCGCAAGTTCGGCGACAATTCCAGCACGATTGAAGGCGACGGCGTCGCCAATGAGAAGCGCAACATCTACCTTTCGGTCATCCCGATCACGCTCGTGGCGCTCAAGGGCAATGGCTTCAAATTCGAGGCCGCGGGCGAGGAGAAAGTGGGCGACAAACCGGCTGTCATCTTGAAAGTGACCGGGCCTGACGGCAAGGACTTCACTCTCTCCTTCGACAAGGAAAGCGGCCTTCCGGTAAAGCAGGTTGCCAAGGTTGTCGGATTCCAGGGTCAGGAAGCCACCCTCGAGACCACCTTCGCGGACTACAAGGACTTCGGCGGGATCAAGAAGGCTACCAAGATCGAGATCAAGCGAGACGGCGAGAAGTTCCAGGACCTGACCGTGACGGAATTCAAGGTGCTGGATAAGGTCGAATCTGACGCCTTTGCCGAACCGAAGTAACGCCGTGATTCAAGCGGCCGGCGCCGACTCTTGAACTTGCTCGGTCTGGGGCGAGCAGGCGCCGCTTCTAGGACGCAGTAACGAATTGAACCCGAAGGTCAGCGTCGCCCCTCAACCGGCCTTCGGCCACCGTCTCCTCGCGCCATTGGTCTCTACACTTGTATCTGCGACTCAAGTTTCCCCCCCTTGCGAAGCGGGGGTCAGGGGGGGTGGTCGCGGCGCAACCGAGTACACGGCTTCTCAAGGGATTTTGACCGGCCTTGCGTCGCCGCGTAGCTCCCATTCGCGGGAAAACGTTCGCGGTGTCCGAAGCGTGCGTCGTCACCCCCCCAACCCCCCCTTCGCAAGGGGAGGACGTTTTTCGCCATAGAAGTTTGTGTCGAGACCAATTGACAGCCGGCATGAAAGCGATATCGCTGGCAAATCATCGCACGTCCGGAATTCCAGGATACTCCGCGGGACGCGGACCGGGTGCCGGCCACTTGAACCTTCGTTCGCTGTCCGCGATCGGGACGTCATTGATGCTGGCCTCCCGCCGACGCATCAGGCCATCATCGTCAAATTCCCACAATTCGTTGCCATAAGATCGAAACCATTGGCCGGCGCCATTGTGCCACTCGTACTGAAACCGGACAGCGATTCGCCGTTCGTCGAAGGCCCAAAGTTCCTTGACGAGGCGGTACTCGTGCTCCCGGCTCCACTTCCCAGCCAGGAACTCCTGGATTTGCTCGCGGCCCCGGACAAACTCGGCGCGGTTACGCCACTCGGAGTCGATCGAGTAAGCAAGCGATACCTGAACCGGATCGCGAGAATTCCAGGCATTCTCAGCAGCACGTACCTTGGCCACGGCAGAATCGCGAGTGAACGGCGGTCGATTGAGTGCTGACATGGAGATTTCATCCTTTAGAATATGGGCACCTCGATGCGTCTGTAGTGCGCAGGGAGCCCGGCCAGACGAACGGCGACGGCCCGGTTTCGTTTCGCCGGGATCTTCCCATTATCGCAGTGCGAGTAAGACAATTCACGAACGAGGCGCGACGGACTTGCGGGTCTCGGGAAAATCAACCGCGGTCTGGGTGACCGAATAGAACGGGCCGCTTTGCTTGGCGACGTCGCCTTTGCGTACATTCGCGGTTTCCGTACAGTGTGGGTATCTCAGACTTGACTGACAATGGTCGATACAGTTGAGCCTTTCGATGAATGATCATGCGGGAGTCGCGACCGAGCGGTTGACCGAGCCGATGGTATGCGCGTCGGCTGAGGGAATGCAGCCGGTCGGCGCCGGGCCGGGAACAGTGCTGCTGCTCGCGGCCTGGATCGGCCTGATCGCGGGCTTTCTCGACCTCGGCCTCATCGTCGTGAGTAGGCGATTGATCAGTCGCGACTTCTATCGCCTCGGCGGTGATTTCACCTGGATCATCCCTTTGGGCGTCACGATTTTAGTGTTGGTACCGGCGATCGTGATTGCCCTGATCGCCCGCATGCGAGGTGGAACCGTCCGCCTGGGTGTGGTGGTGGAAGTGCTCTCGTTTGTCGGGTTCCTCGACGTCTGGCGCGGCTTCCCCTGGAAGTTTGGTCAGCGCTGCTCGTATGCGCTGGGCTCGCCACACAATTGGTCCGGCTGTTGCGCCCCCGCCATCCGGCTTTCCTCTGGTTCGTTCGCCGCACGGTCCCACTGCTCGCCGGAATCCTTTTGACGACAATGCTGGTCACGATCGGCGGACGTGCCTGGTCGGAGCATCGTGCGGTGTCCGCTCTGCCGCCTGCGCCCGCATCCGCCCAGAACGTGCTGTTAATCGTCTGGGATACGGTGCGGGCAAGCAATCTTAGCCTCCAGGGCTATAGCCGACCGACGACACCCAACCTGGAACGGCTGGCGGGTCGCGGCGTGCGGTTCGACCTGGCGTTCTCGACTTCGTCCTGGACCTTACCTTCTCACGCCAGCTTGTTCACGGGGCGATGGCCTCATGAGCTCGGTGTCGACTGGAAATCGCCGCTCCGAGACGACGTCCCCACCCTTGCCGAGTCCCTCGCCTCACATGGATATGAGACCGCGGGATTCGCGGCCAATCTCGATTATTGCAGCCGCGAGACCGGCCTGGCTCGGGGTTTCACGCACTACGAGGATTTCCCGATCGACGTCTACGACGCATTCACCCGCTACGTTGCCTTGGGCCACCGGATCGAAATCTCCTCCTGGGCCCTCGTCCTGGACAGGCTTCTGGAGAAAGGCTTCGGCCGCTGGTTTGACCTGGTCCCTCGCTCAATGGAGCATACCAAGAACGCCGCGGCGTTGGACGAGGCGTTCCTGGGCTGGCTCACGCGACGGCGGGACAACCGCCGCCCGTTCTTTGCCTTCCTGAATTACAACGACGCCCACAGTCCGTATGAGGTCCCGGATCGATCGACCCCGGGCTTCGGTCTCCAGCCCGCCTCATCGTCGGACCGCCGGACCCTCCTGCAATGGAACGCGCTGGACAAGTCGAGACTCGCATACTCGGATGTGCGGATGGCCGTCGATGTTTACGACGATTGCATCTCCTATCTCGATCGGCGGCTGGGGATGCTCCTCCAGGAACTGAGCCGGCGCGGCGTGCTCGACAATACCGTGGTGATCGTCACCTCGGATCATGGCGAGCACCTCGGCGATCATCTCTTGTTCTTTCACGGGTGTAGCCTGTACCGTCAGCTCGTACAGGTGCCGCTGGTCATCGTGGATAACAAGAGCGTGCCGTCGGGTCGGGTGGTCGCCGAGCCCGTAAGCCTGTGCGACTTACCGGCCACGGTCATCGACCTGCTCGGATTGGGGCGGGATTCGCCCTTCCCCGGCCAGTCGCTTACTCGGTTCTGGCGTCGCCCCAGCCAGGTGGTCGTTTCCCCGGCTAATCCATTGCTCATGGAGACCGGGAAGCCGGAGCTGCTGACGAACCAAGGCCGCGAGCCCGCCGCAAAGGGCCCGATGAAGTCGCTCATCGCCAGGGGGATGCACTACATCCGATCGGCCGATGGGTTCGAGGAGTTGTACATGTTGAACGCCGACCCGGAGGAAAGGATCAACATGGCGGGCGCCGTCAACGGCCCGGCCAATCTCGAGCGATTCCGAGATATCCTGGGGTCGATGCTCAAAAGACGGTAGTCTTTTCGCGTTTCCCGTCGTGAAAACACCAATCTAACCTGGCGGAACGATCTTCGGAAAACCAAGCAGCGGCGCCGGCTTTTTCTCGCCCTCGCGCAGCAGGTAGCCGGTGTCGGCCGGGAGCCCAGAATAGCGATCCACGTTCCCAGTTGGCCACGTGATCTCGATCTCCTCGATTCGATCGGCTGTGCCAAGGCCGAAATGGAGCCGTGAGTCGGAGGCGGACTGGTAGCTACCGCCGCCGAGCCGCTGAGCCACGCGGCGCCGGCCGCCGGCGATCACGGCGATTTTCGCGCCAACACCGTCGCGGTTGGACTGGCGGCCCACCAGGCGGAGCGACAGAAATCGGCCCCCTTTCGTGCGGTTGTGAAGGTAAGCCAAGGGCTGGTTGTGCGACAGGATCAGCACATCCAACCGGCCGTCATTGTCGAGATCGCCCACCGCCAAGCCGCGAGCCATCCGCGGGACATTCCAAGGCACGCCCGCCCGATCCGAAACATCAGTCAGGTGGCCGTCGGCGCCGCCAGCCAGAAGCTGTGCGGGCATTTGGTACGGGTAATTGGGCCGGAGGTCATTGACGTGGCCGTTGACGGAGGCCAGGTCAAGCCGTCCGTCATTGTCGGCGTCGAGAAAGGCGACCCCGAAGCCTAACAACCGCCGGCTGGCCACGGCCAAGCCGACCGCGGCCGTCGCATCGGTGTAGTTGCCTCCCCCAAGTTGCGGTAAAACGTGGTTGACTCGCCGTAGAAGTTGGTCACAGCCAGGTCGATTAGCCCGTCGCCGTCGAGGTCACCCGCGGCGACCCCCATGCCCGCCTGATAGGCCCCCGAGGCATTGCCCGCCACGCCGGCAGAGTGACCCACCTCCTCAAATCGCATCCCGCCGATGTTGCGGAACAGAAAGTTGGCGGAGGAGTCATTGGCGACGAAAAGGTCCACCTTGCCATCGTCATCCAAGTCGGCGGCGACCACCCCGAGGCCGCGACCGTCGCGGTCGACGATACCCGCTTCCTTCGTGACATCGACGAATCGGCCCGAGTCGTTCCGGAACAAGTGGTCGGGCAGAGCGTCGGAACCGAGCGGATTGCAATTGAGGTAGGCCGTGTTGGCAGAGTTGCGGCAGAGCCGGGGATTGTCAATATCCCAGACCGCGTAGTGGCAAACGTAGAGGTCAAGGTCGCCGTCACCGTCCAGGTCAGCCATCGCCGCCGAAGTGGGCCAATCCCGGTCGCCGCCCAATCCGGCACGGGTTGTCATGTCCTCGAAGGTTCCGTCGCCCTTGTTGCGGTAAAGGGCATATGACCGCCAGCGCGTCACGAACAGGTCGGGGTGTCCGTCGCCGTCGACGTCGCCTACGGCGACGCCATGGCCGTGCCCGCGGGGGAAGCGACCGATCCCGGAGGCATCGGTTACATCCTCGAAATGGCCGTCGCCTCGATTGCGAAATAACCGGTCGCCCAAGTTGGGGGACGGTGACTCGAGTTTGGACGCTGCTGTGAATGGGCCGCCCTGGACGCAGTAGACGTCGAGCCAGCCGTCGCCGTCGTAGTCCAGGATTGCGAGGCCGCCGCCGAAGGGCTCTGGGAGTTGGTGGAAGAGCGTCTCGGCGTTGTCGTAGACGAATCGCAGGCCGGCGGCCTCGGCATCGTCGGTGAAAGAAAACCGGCCGGCGGGCCCTGCGCCCTGTTCCAGACGATCGGGGTGAGCCACCACTACGGCACTCGGCCATGGCTCGTCGTGTGCGATGAACTCGAGCCTGCCGCTCGGCGTCCACCCGATCAAGTCGCGCCAGCGCCTCTCGGGCCGGCCTATGGTCCGGATCAGCCGCGAGGGCCCAGATATACAAAGCGCGCGCCTCGGGTCGGCGACCGGCGGCCTCCGCCCGTCTGGCCAGCTCGTACCGCTCGGCCGCCCCGCGCAACGGCTCGCTCGCGCCAGAGGAGGACCCGGTAGGCCTCCAGCGGCCCGCTCGACCTCGGCCTTTGCGGCGCCGAAGTTCGGCAACCCGGTCGGATTGGCCGGCCCGATGGGCCAGCTCGGCGAGCCGTTCCATCGCCTGCGTCGCCGTGGGTTCAAACCGCAGCCATTGCTCGAGGGCCACGGACTCCGCCCGCGTATCGCCTTCCTGTCTGTGTAACCAGGCGAGCAACGCGAGCCGCTCTCCGTCGTCCAGTTGTCCGCGGCCGAGCTGCCGCGCCGCATCGAGTGCCTCGTCGGGTCGGCCGGAGCCGCGAGCCAGCTCGATCCACGCTCTCCACACCGGCGCATCAGCACGGACACTCCGGCAGCGCCGTAACCATTCTCGCGCCTCCTCCCAACGACCGGCTTCGATATTCAGCCGGCCTTTGCCGAGCCATACTCGATCGTCGTCCGGCGCCAGTTGACCAGCCTTCTCAAGAGTTCCTCGAAGGCCGTCGTAGGGCAGGCGTTCATGGTCAAGGTTGCTCAAGTCTTTCAAGACGCGGATTGGGTCCGTCGCGCCCGCGAGGCCGGCGCGCAGCAGGAGCTTGACATCGTCGAATCGGACCTCGATTTGGTAGATCTCGCTAAGCAGGTCGCGGATCGGGTCCAGGTCGGGACCACTGCGATTCAAGGCTTCTTCGAGGCGCCGCTCGGCAGCGTGGAGCTTTGCCCTGTGTCAGATTCGACTTAGCTTCGTGATACGCGCCGACGGTGTCAAACACGTACCCTTCCGGCAGGCGGGCGAAGGCTTGTAGTGCGGCGTCGGGCTGGCCGCGGAGTGCCTGGCAGACCCCCAGCCAATAATCAGCCGCGCCTCCCAACGAGCCAGGCCGGGCAGCCAGTGCGGCCAGCCGACGATGGGCTGCACCGAACTGGCCGCGGGCGATCTCTTGCTGGGCCAGACGTAACTCACCCAGGTTGCTCCAAGCCGCCAGCCGGGCGAAAAGAAGCCATCCCAGGACTGGAACGATCGCCGCGATGCCAAGCCGACGCCAACGCCGACGCATTCGCATCATCGAAAACCCGAAGGTCGCCCGAGCCGACACCGGCAACGTAGTGGGCCCCGCCCCGCGGACGCGGTTGATGGAGGGCCATCAAACGGTCGCCGGGGCGGTGCCGCGATCGGTCAGGTTAGTAGCTGTCGGACGACATAACCTCACCGTTGGCCTTGGTCCCCAGCGCCCAGTAGGTCCGGATTGAGACCGACGCTTTGATGAAGCGCAAACTGCCGTCGCCGAACAGGAAGTTGGAGCCGCCGGGGTGGTTGCTGTTGGCGCCCTGGTAGGTCCCATCGGCGATGTCCGCATTGTTGGCATTCATTCTGCAGGCACCAAACGTATACTGGGTCGAGCTCGGCGGTATGATCGTGTTGAAAATACAAAAGCCGCCGAGGTCCTGCTCCCATCGGAACCCCTTGGTGTTGTTCGTGCTCGTGGGCCACTTACCAGTCTGGAAGGCGTTCTGGCAGACCTGGAAGTCGGTGATGACCGACTGGTAGTTCGTGGACACGTCATAGAGACCGTTGGAGTTCCCTGACGGTGGCGTCGGGATCACCGGGCCACCCCGCCACCTCACCCCGCCCTGGCTGAAGGTGCCGATCAGTGCTTCCCCAAACGCGATCGTATTGGAGCTCCCGTCGGTAATGGCTGCGAGGCTGTAGCAATTGCCCCCCTCGGTGAATATCCCCGTCGTGTCGGTTGCGCCGGGATAGTTTGACGAGGTGCCGACGGAGGCGAAGTAGTTGTTGGTGTGGCCGCTCCACTGCCAGCAAGACTGTGATAGCCGCATTGATCGGCAAGGGGCCAGATGGCTTTTGGGGGGACAGGCCGTCGGACGGGCAGACGAACAGTTCATGAGGGTGTTGCCGATCGTAACGTTCGCCCACCAGCCATAGCCAAACCCATTCACCTGATTGAAATTGCATCGCATTGTACAGCGGCTGCTGTTCCATGTAGCCCAGCATGAGTGCACTGGCACTCCAGGTTCCCCAATTCGAGCTGTAACCGATAGCTGGTCCATTGCGTGGTACCACCCAGCGGGAACGTCCCATTGCTGGTGTGGTAGTTGTGCATGCCCAAGCCGATCTGCTTGAGGTTGTTGATGCACTGAGACCGCCGGGCTGCCTCGCGGGCCGACTGGACCGCAGGCAGCAGCAGGGCGATCAAGACCGCGATGATGGCGATGACGACGAGTAGTTCGATCAGCGTAAAGCCAAGACGCGTTCGCGCTTTCATCAATCAGCTCCTCTCTCAATTTGATCCGCTCGAAACTTGTCTCAGTGGGCCCGCCACCCTTGAATGACGTATGATAACCGAGGTGGAACTCCCACCCTTCCCGACGAAGCGCCTCTTCCTGAAGTGACGCATGACAAATGTCCCATCGGCGATGCCCCCGCGTGGTCACGAACGCAGCCTTTCCTGTTCGCAACCGGGCTCACCGGGCGTGGCTTGCAATCCATTGAAGTCAATTCGACCCGCGGTCAGGCCTTCCTTTTGTGGGGGTCGGTTTAGCCGTGTTGCTCGATTTGGCACCGCCTTGCCTCGACTCCTTTTGAGCCTCCCGGCGCGATGCCCCGACCTCCTTCCCGCTCGCCTTTGCTTGGGGCGAGTCGTCGCTCTCCGAACCGCATCCAGCGACGAAGGCGACGAGGCCAAAAACCAAAAACAATCCCGAAATCGGAACGAACCGTCGAAGTCGCATCAGTCTTTTGCCCCGGATGGATAGAAGGAGTGCACTACGCCGCGAGCGCAGCGATTTCGGAATGCTCTGAAGCTATCACTAATTCGTACAAAGTCGCGCGCCGTAAGCCACGCGCCCATTCACTCTTGCGCATGCCCAAATTCGCGCACCACGGCCAACGCCGAGAATTGCGCCAACAGAAAGGATAATTCCACACGACTACTGAGAGCAAGAGGATTCTTGTTTATTTTTCCAAGGTTTTTAGCAGAGACTTCCTGCGCAGTCGCGCCGGAGCCGAGAGCCGGACGTCGTCACACAAGATGCCTCGGCACTGTCCTTGCGAGTTATTCGATTCTTGCAACCTTTTATTAGTTATCGTTATCAAATTTTATATTTAATATATTTAAAGATTTTTGTAAGCGGCCCGCGTGCAATTTCGCAGAAACACGGATCGACTCGTGAGCCTTGAATTGAAGAGCCGGTGGCTGGCTCAACTCGGCCTCGGAACGGTGGCTCCGGCGTGAAGAATCGGTACAATCAGACAGGAAGGTGCGAGTTGTTTTCCGCAAGGTTCGTCGAGCCGATCTGTGTCCGCCGTGGCCAGTGATCAGGATAGCCAAGTGGAACGACCGATCGAACCCGGATCCCGAAGTCGGCGACCGCGAAAAAACCAGATCCTGCTCCTCGCCGCGGTTCTGGTGGCAGTCAGCTCTTGGATGGTCTTCCTTTCGTGGCGGGCGTCGAGGACGGAGACCGTCCGTCGGCAATTATCCTGTTTCGCCTTATCAGAACACCCGGCCGGAGGTGAAATATCTCGGGGATGCCGCGTGTGTCGGCTGCCACGCGAAGAGCAGCGAAACCTTCCGCCAGCATCCGATGGGCCGCTCCCTCGCTCCGATCGCGGGAGGCCTCACGTACGAAGGGCGACCTGGGAGCCGGCCGGACTCTCTTCGAGAGTCAAGGCCTCCAATACTCCGATTGAACTTCGGGACGGTCACGTCTTTCACCAGGAAACGCGACGCGACGCATCGGGACGGATCGTGACCAGGAGCGAGGCCGAGGTCCAGTTCGTGGTCGGCTCTGGCCGGCAGGGAACTTCCTACCTGATCGATCACGATGGCTTCCTGTTCGAGTCCCCGCTGACCTGGTATTCCCGGAAGCAGCAGTGGGACCTCTCTCCTGGTTTTGAAGTGTTCAATTATCATTTCGACCGGCCGATCCAGCCGCAATTGCCTGTTCTGCCACGCGAACCGGGTCGAGCCGATGGCAGGCCCGATCAACCGATATCGACCGCCGATCTTCCAGGGTCACGCAATCGGTTGTGAACGTTGTCACGGGCCTGGCGAGCTTCACGTCGCACGTCCCACGATGGTCGACGGCAAGGACATGACGATCGTCAATCCCGCCGACCTGGCGCCGGCGCTTCGGGATGACGTCTGCGCCAGTGCCACCTGGCCGGCGATCCCGGGTGCTGCGGGTGGGTCGGCGAAATGAGGACTATCGGCCCGGGCTGCCGTTTCATCGCTTTTGGACCGTGTTCGTGCAACCTCCGGACCGGGCCGAAGACCGTTTTGTCGGCCAGGTCGAACAGATGCACGCCAGCAATTGCTTCCGCGCCAGTCAAGGTCGGCTCGGGTGCATTTCGTGCCACGATCCACACCATTTCCCCACGCCCGCGGAGAAGGTGGCCTATTACCGCGATCGTTGCCTGGAGTGTCACGCCGAGCGGGGCTGTAGCCTTCCCGCGAGCGACCGGTTCGAGCGGAGCAGGGACGATGACTGCGCCGGCTGTCACATGCCGAAGGCGAGCAGCTTCGACATCCCTCATGCCGCGTCGGCGAATCATCGCATTCCCCGTGATGCGGGCCGAGAAAATCGGTTCATGGCGCAGGCCGGGAAAACCGGCCGCGACAGTCGGCAACTGTTCGTTTTTACCGTGACCGGATGGATGCCCAGGAGCGAGCCGAGGTCGAGCGCGACCGTGGCGTGGCTCTGTGCCGCGACGGTGCGGAGGGTGCGCAGGGTCGCACTCCCGTTACTCGAGGCGGCTTTGGCCGCGCGGCCGGATGATGTGACAGCCTGGGAATGCAAGGGCTACGCGCTGGGCGGCCTCGGCCGCAACGGCGAGGCATTGGCTGCTTTCCAGAAGGCCTTGAAAATGGAGCCGGGCCGCGAATCCGCCCTGGTCGAGGCGGCTCGCGCTCACCGTGAAGTTGGATCGACGCGCAGGACGCGGCCGCTTACTGCGAGCGCGCGATCGCCGTCAATCCCTGGCGTTCGGACTACCACGCCGAGCTCGCCTTTGTCTACTTCCACGACGCGCAACTGGCAGGCGTCGGCCGACGCTTGCCGGGCAGCCCTTCGCCTCAACTCATCCTCGGTCAAGGTCAGGAAGTTGCTCGTCCAGTGCTATCTCAATCTGCGAAACACCGAGGCCGCGCGCGCCGAGCTCGAGACGGTCCTTGGCTTCGATCCGCCCGACCGGGCCGACCTGCTGCGCTCATTTGCCGTCCAGTCGAGTTCCGGCAGCAGCGCCCCGTGACCGGCGCGGATTCGACGTCGAGTTGTTCGTCGAGAACCTTTCACCGACCGGTGGCGATTCAATGGCCGGCGGCGACTCGCCGCGGGGAACTCTCTTGAACGAGGGCTTTGAGCCCTTGCCTGTAAGGCCGCCAGGTAGGCCTTTTCCACCTCGATCGAGCCGGGGTTCTCGGTCAGCACCTCGAGGAGCATCTTTCGGAAGGCTCCCACCGCTTGGTCGCCGGACGGCGAGCCCATGAGGTTGACCCGCTCGAACGGATCGTTCCTCAGATCGTAGAGCATCTCGGCCCCCATGCCGTCCCGGATGTAATGATGGCCCGAGGCCACCAGGGACATCTGGAACCCGCCGTGCCCGCGGCCGCTCGCCAGGCTGAGGTTGGAACGCGGTCGCGTCGGCCTGCTCCGAGAGGGCTGGGGTGGTGATCTCCGGGGGCACCTGCCCGGGTGCCGACCGCCAGTAGGCCGCCAACGAGCGGCCCGGGAACGGTGAGCCGGCCGAGAGACCCAAGCAGGTCGACCACGGTCGCGGGCAGGTCGCGCAGGCTGACGGGGCTGTCCACCACTCGGCCCGCCGGGGCGCCCGGGGAGAGGATCACCAGCGGGACGCCGATCTCGTCGAGGTAGAGGCTGTAGGAGTGGCCGAAGTAGCCATGATCGCCGAACGCTTCTCCATGGTCCGAGGTGATGATCACCTCCGTGTTGTCGAGAAGCCCCTGGCCTCGGAGCTCGTCGAGCAACCGACCGAGTTGTTCATCGAGGAAAGCGATGCAATCGTCGTAGCAGTCGCGGGCCATCAGGATGTCCCGTTTCATGCGATCGGTTGCTTGTCCATCGCCATATAATCGAGCAGGAACTGGTAATCCCGCGGAGGCCTGGGCCGGATCCCGAAGCGGCCCTCAAATCCCGGCGGGGGCACGTACGGCTCGTGGGCGTCGAAGTAGTTCAGGAAGGCGAAGAAGGGACGATCCGGCCGCCGCCGGCGCAGCCAGTCGAGGAAGGCGTCGTTGATCTCGCGCGCACCGCGGGATTGGAGGCCGATCCACTTCTTGTCGTAGATAGTCGGCCGCGATACAGGATGTTCTTGAGGATCCAGTTCCCGGGGACCGTGCGGCCGAGGAGGGACCGCGGCGTCAGCGGGTAATCCTCGAAATGGGCGAAGCCCCGAGCCAGCCCGGTCTCGTAAGTGCAGCAGTTGGTGTTCGCCGAGAACCCGGCGGTCTGATAGCCCCGCGAGGCCAGGTACTCGGCCAGGGTCGGATCCGGCGTATCGAGCGTGAACTTCCACTGGGAATTGAGCTGGAACGGCCACTGGCCGGTGAAGAAGCAGCTATGCGAGGGGTACGTCCATGGGGCTGGCGCCAGGGCGAGGTTATACTGGACGCCCTTCTGCGCCCACCGCGCCAGGTTGGGAGTGGTGTTCCGCGGATAGCCGTAGGCGCTCAGGTTGTAGGCGCGGACGGTGTCCCAGACGATCAGCACGACGTTGCGGGCCCGCCGGGGGGCTGGCGGCAATCCGGCCACCGCGAGGTATTCCCGGAGCGCCTGCCGGCCCGACGAGAGGGCCGCCAGGACAGCCAGCAGGCCGAGGAGCCCCGCCAGCGATGTATCGCACCGTCCGCGCGGTTCGAGGCCACGGCCGCGACCGCGTCGCTGATCGGCCGGCCCAGCCCGGCGGCCAGGAGCAGGCTGCATGCGCCGTACAGCGGCAGCCGCAGCAGGGCCGCCCAGATCGCGAGCGTCGCGAACAGCCACGACCCCGCGCGCAGTCGAGACGAGTCCCGGCCGAAGCCGGCTCAGCGGCGGCGATCACCAGCCCGGGGATCAGCAACAGAACCGCGTGGCGCGACCGGGACGGTCCAGGGGAAATCCCTGCCGATTCGCAAAGATCCACTCGTCGTTCCAGCAGAATTTCTTGAAGAGCATGAGACACAGATCGAGATAGCCCCCGCAGAGGCCGAACGAGATCGCCAGCAGAACCGCGGCGGCCGGGCGAAGCGAAATCGGTCGCGGCGGGCGCCGAGCCGCCGCGTTGGGTGGGGGGACGTCCGTCGGCACTGGACCCTCCGCTTTGGCCTCGTTCTCAGAGGATGAACCGGCTCAAATCCTCGTCTTGAGTGAGGGCTTCGAGCCGTTCCCTGCACGAGCGTTTCATCGACGATAACGTGCTTGTCGGCGCGGTCCGAGGCGTCGAAGCTGAGCTCTTCGAGCACGCGTTCCAGGATGGTATGCAGCCGTCGGGCGCCGATGTTCTGGGTGGTTCGGTTCACCTTGTAGGCCAGGTCGGCCATCACTTCGATCGCGGCGTCGGCGAATTCGAGCGTGATCCCCTCGGTGGCCAGCAGCGCCTGATATTGCCTGAGCAAGTGAAGCGCGCGGCTCGCGGAGGATGCGGGCGAAATCGTCGCGGGTCAGGTCGTGCATCTCGACCCGGATCGGAAAGCGGCCCTGCAGCTCGGGCATCAAGTCCGACGGCTTGGAACGGTGGAAGGCACCGGCCGCGATGAACAGGACATGATCGGTCTTGACCGGCCCGTGCTTGGTGTTGACGGTCGTCCCCTCGACGATCGGCAGCAGGTCGCGCTGGACGCCCTGGCGCGAGACGTCCGGCCCGCTGCGCGATCCCTCATCGCTGGTGATCTTGTCGATCTCGTCGATGAAAATGATGCCCGATTCCTCGGCCAGGTTCACGGCGGCCTGGGTGATCTTGTCGAGATCGATCAGACCGTCGATCTCCTGTTGAAGCAAGATCGGCCTGGCCTGACCGACGGTCATCCGGCGCGTCTGGGTCGCCTTGGGCAGGATCTTGTCGAACATGCCCTGGATGTCCATCTCCATCTGCTCGAAATTGCCCGCGCCCAGGATCGACACCGGTGCCATCGGCCGGCCGGGGAACGTGACCTCGACCTCGCGGTCCTCGAGCTCGCCGGCGAGCAGGCGGGCCTTCATCTTTTCTCGAGAACGCTGGCGGCGCTCGGCGGCCTCGGCGGCCTGCGGCGTCTCGGCTTCTTGCCAGGAATTTCCGGAAGGCGTTGGCAAGAGCAGATCGAGCAGGCGCTGCTCGACCCGGTCCTTGGCCTGCTCGACGACCCGCTGGCGCTCGGTGTTCTTCACCAGGATGATGGCGGCCTCGACCAGGTCGCGAATCAGGCCTTCGACGTCGCGGCCGACATAGCCGACCTCGGTGTACTTGGTGGCCTCGGCCTTCACGAACGGCGCGCCGACGAGCATCGCCAGCCGGCGGGCGATCTCGGTCTTGCCCACGCCGGTCGGGCCGATCAGCATGATGTTCTTGGGCGTCACCTGCTTGCGCAGGTCGTCGGTGAGCTGCCTGCGCCGCCAGCGATTCCTGAGCGCGATGGCCACGGCCCGCTTGGCCTCGGGCTGGCCCACGATATCGCGGTCCAGCTCGGCCACGGTCTGACGAGGCGTCAACTCACGCTCGAGCTCGAGCTCGTGATCTGGCACGGCAGTTCCTCCACCGTCAAGTTCGAGTTGGTATAGATATCAATACCGGCCGCGATCGTCAGCGACTCGCGTACGATCTCGGCGGCGGAGAGACCGGAGTGCGCGACCAGGGCCCGCGCGGCCGCCAGGGCGTAACCGCCCCCCGAGCCGGTCGCCAGGATGCCATCGCTGGGCTGGATGACGTCGCCCGAGCCGGTCAAGAGCAGGCTGTACCGGGCGTCGACCACGACCAGCACGGCCTCGAGCCGCCTCAGCATCCGGTCGGTGCGCCAGAGCTTGGCCAGCTCGGTCGCCGCCCGCGGCACATTATTGGGATAGTCGCGAAGCTTGGTCTCGAACCGCTCCATCAAGTGCGAACCCGTCGGCCGCCGAGCCCGCGAACCCGACCAGCACTTGCCCTTCCAGCAACTTGCGGATCTTGACCGCGTCGGCCTTCATGACCTGGGTGCCCAGCGTGACCTGGCCGTCGCCCCCGATCGCCACCCGGTCCCCCTTGCGCACCGAAAGGATCGTCGTCGCATGCCAATCCAAATGCCACTCCCTTCTCGGACCCGCTTCACGTCCGATCGTCGATTGCCCTCTCTATCTAATACTGACAGCGCGAGGGCAAGTCATCGCTCGTTGGGATGCGATCTCTCCCTGACAGCATAATCCTGATGCCGACGAGTTGCCACAAATCCTGACAAACCGGCAAGCCGACGTGTGTCTTCGATCACGCCAGCAGCTTCTTGACCACTTCCCCGCCGACGTCGGTCAACCGGAAGTCGCGGCCCTGGAATCGGTAAGTCAGCTTGGTGTGCTCGAGGCCGAGCAGGTGCAGGATCGTCGCCTGAACGTCGTGGATGTGGACGCGGTCGGATACGGGTGCGAATCCGAACTCGTCGGTCTCGCCGACGGTCACGCCCGGCTTGACTCCGCCGCCGGCCATCCACATCGTCATGGCGTCGATATGGTGGTTGCGGCCGACCGTCTCGCGGATCTCGCCCATGGGCGTGCGGCCGAATTCGCCGCCCCAGACGACCAACGTGGTGTCCAGGAGGCCTCGCGCCTTCAAGTCCTTGATCAAGGCCGCACACGGCTGGTCGATGTCGCGGCACGCCTGATCGAGGTCTCGGGTCAAGGTCTGACCGGGCACGCCGTGGTGGTCCCAGTCGGTGTGATAGAGCTGGACGAACCGCACGCCCCGCTCGACCAAGCGGCGGGCGAGCAGGCAGTTGTTGGCGAACGATGGCTTGCCAGGCTCGGCGCCGTAAAGTTTCAGGGTCTCGGCCGTCTCCGAGCCGAGGTCGATCAGCTCCGGTGCGCTCGATTGCATCCGAAAGGCCACTTCGTAGGCGGCGATCCTCGTGCTGATCTCGGGGTCGGCGGTGACGTCGAACCGGGCTCGGTTCAGCGCGGCGATCGCCTCGATGGTTCGGCGCTGCCGCTCCGGCGAGATCCCCTCGGGCGTGCTCAAGTTCAAGATCGGCTCGCCGCCGCCGCGGAGCGGCACGCCCTGGTAGGTCGAGGGCAGGAAGCCGCTGGCCCAGTTGACCGCCCCGCCCCTCGGCCCGCGCGGTCCCGATTGCAGCACCACGAAGCCAGGGAGGCTGGTCGACTCGCTGCCGATGCCGTAAGTGACCCATGAACCCATGCTCGGCCGGCCGAACTGCGCCGAGCCCGTGTTGGCGAACAGCTTGGCCGGGGCATGGTTGAACACATCGGTCGCCACCGACTTGACGAACGTCAGGTCGTCGACCACCTCGGCCAGCCGTGGGCAACAAGGCCGAGACCCACGCACCCGACTGGCCGTATCTCGCAAACCGGCGGACCGTCCCCAGCAGCTTGGGATGCTCCTTGGTGAAAATATCCATGAACGCGAACCGGCGCCCCTGGATGAACGAGTCGGGGATCGGCTGACCGCTGTACTTCTGAAGCTGAGGCTTGTAGTCAAACAGCTCGAGCTGGCTGGGGCCGCCGGCCATGAACAGATAGATCACACTCTTGGCCCTGGCCGGCAGATGGCCCGGCCGGGCCGCCAAGGGATCAGTGCTCCGCGACGAGGCGTGGCTCTCCGCCGGCCATCGCGCCGGCCGGCTGCCCCTCGACCAGTAAAGAGGCCAAGGCCATCGACCCCAGCCCGACGCCGCAGTCGGCGAAGAAGTGCCGGCGCGTCCGGTCACGCAGACGCGCGGTCAACATGCGTCTTTGGTCGAAATCGCTGGCCATGACCGATCAATCCTCCACTCAACGGATTGCCGGAAGCGCTGACTTCACTCACGGGTCATGAACTCATCGAGGTTGAGCAACACGCGGGCCACGGTGATCCACGCTTGAGACGGCCCGGAACTCTGGGAAGCAGCCACGCTCGGCCGTCCAGCAACTTTTCCAGCGTCTCCAGCTCATGCGGTTCGCCCGGGCGGCCCATGCAGAGCACAAACGCGTGGCGGAGCCGATCGCGGTCGCTCGCCGGTTCCGGCCGCTCCCTCACGATTCGAGCGGCCAGACCCCGGGCGATCTCGACGAACGCCGGGTCGTTGAGCAGAGTCAGGGCCTGGAACGGCGTGTTGGATCGGAATCGCCGGGTGCAGGTCTGGACGCCTCCCGGCGCGTCGAAGGTGGTCAGGAACGGATTCGGGGTGGCCCGCCAGAAGAACGTGTACAGGCCGCGCCGGTAGCGGTTCGGGCCAGGATCGGCCTGCCATGGGCGTCTCATCTGACCCAGGTTCATGACCCCGTCCGGCTGGGGCGGAAAGACGCTCGGCCCGCCCACGATTCGCGACAAGAGCCCGCTGCTGGTCAAGGCGGCGTCGCGGATCAGCTCGGCGTCGAGGCGCAGACGCGCCTGCCGCCAGAGCAAACGGTTGTCGGGATCGATCGCCTGTCCTTCCGGCCGCACACGCGACGCCTGTCGGTAGACGGCCGAGCCGACGATCAGCCGGTGGATCGCTTTCTGGCTCCAGCCCTGGTCCATGAGCTCGCAGGCCAGCCAATCGAGCAACTCGGGATGACTGGGAGGCGAGCCCTGGGTTCCGAAGTCGTTGTCGGTCTCGACCAGGCCGCGGCCGAAATAGGCTTGCCAGATCCGGTTGACCACGACCCGGGCCGTCAGCGGGTTGCGGCGATCGAACAGCCAGCGAGCGAGGTCCATGCGATCGGCTGGAGTGCCCGAGGTCGCATCTTCCAATCGAGGCAAGACGGCGGGCACACCCGGCTCGACGCGCTCTCCCATTCGGGTAAAGTCACCGCCCAGATGAACGTGCGTCGGACGCGGGCCGGCGGAACGCTCGCGGACGACCATCGTCGTGACGAACTTCGGCTCGCTGTCGCGAAGTTTTGCGAGCGCTTGATAGTCGGCCTGGAACGCCGGCTCTCGGGCCATCATCAGCTCGATCAAGGCCCGGCGCTGGGCCGGCGACCGCTTCTCCCGCGGCAAGTCAAACGCCACGCGGACATCAGCCTCCTGGGCTTGCTTGAATTCGAGCGCGACCGTGGACTCCCACCGCCGCTCGCGCTCGTCGAGGTCCGGATACGCGAGCCTTCAGTTCCGCATGAAACGCGTCGATCCGGGCGCGGATCTGTCCCCGACGGGCGAGTTCCTCCGGCGCGGCGATCTCCGAGCTCCGGCTCATCCGCGTTGTTGAAGAAGGCGAAGAGCCGGTAATACTCGCGCTGGGAGATCGGATCGTACTTGTGGTCGTGGCACTGGGCACAGCCGATCGTCAGGCCGAGGAAGACCGTACCCGTGGTATTGACCCGATCGAGGACCGCATCGACCCGGAACTGCTCGACGTCGATCCCCCCCTCCTGGTTGATCTGGGTATTGCGGTGGAACCCCGTGGCGATCCGCTGGTCCATCGAGGCGCCCGGGCGGAGGTCGCCGGCGATCTGGTCGGTCGCGAACTCGTCGAACGGCATGTCGGCGTTCAAGGCGGCGATGACCCAGTCGCGGTACTTCCAGATCGATCGGGGCGCGTCGATGTTGTAGCCGTTGGAATCGGCGTACCTGGCCTGATCGAGCCAGGTGCGCGCCCAGCGCTCGCCGAAGTGCGGCGCAGCCAGGAGACGCTCGACGGCGCGTTCGTAAGAGTCGGGCGAGCGGTCGGCCACGAACGCGGCGGCCTCCTCGGGCGAAGGAGGCAGGCCGATCAGGTCCAGGCTGAGCCGGCGCAGCAGGATCGACCGGTCGGCTTCGGGCGAAGGAGCCAGCCCGGCCTGCTCGAGCCGAGCCAGGATGAAGCCGTCGATCGGGTTCCGAGCCCAGCCCGGCTTCGAGACCTCCGGCACTCTGGGTCGTTTCGGGGGGATGAACGCCCAGTGCAACTCGCTAGGAGGCACTCCCGGCTTCTCGCCGACGATGGCCTTGGCCCCTTGATCGATCCAGCCTTGGAGCAGGCTGATCTCGGCCTCGGCCAGCGGCGGCCGTTTCAAGGGCATGCGTTCGGTCGTTCCTTCGCCCCGCAGTGCGGCGATGAGCGGGCTCTCCTCGCCGCGACCGGGCAGGACGACCGCTCCGCTCTTTCCCCCCTTGAGAGCCGCCGCGGCCGTATCGAGCCGCAGACCGCCGCGCGGCTTGGCGGCCCCGTGACACGAGACGCAGTGACGAGTCAGGAGCGGCTTGACCTGAATGGCGTAATCAACGGGCGATCGCGAGGACGACGACGGATGCTCGTCCCCGGTCGCACCACTCACCGTGCGCGAAACCAGACGACCCAGCGATAAACTGGCCGCGATCAACCACACATTCATTCGCTGGTGCGGCGTGCCCATGGGATCAGGCTTCGGCGAGGTTGGGGAAGGAAATCGGCGATCCAACCAGCCGACGTGGCAGAGTCCGGCCACGTCCGCTCGGTTGCATCCATCAGTCTCCTACCACCATACCTCAAGCCGACAGCCCGACGCCAGCGGTGCATGATGGAAAACGACGACTGCTGGCGGAGGATGGCGGGCCACCCGCTTTCATCCTGCATCGCTCGCACCTTCATCTGTTCTAGTTCTGATCGATCCAGTTGATCGCGCTGGCCCGAGACGGGGGCGTTCGGTTGAGCCTCGGCGCATAGTAGTTGCTGGCTTCCGTCGGATAAATGACCGGCGACAGAGCCGGAAGATTCGGGTAGGAAAACGCGGTCGCCTCCGAGAGGCGAATCTGACCATCGTAGCCGCGAACGTACGTCAGGACGGGTGCCGTCGTCGCGCGGAGCGGCGAGAATGGTCCGTAAAGGGCCATGCTTCCATCGCCAGAGATCCCCAACGGGAGAGTAGCCAGCCCCCACCGGGTTGTTGCCGCGAACCATGATATAGGGAGTCGGCCGGAAAATGCCCAGCGTGGTGTTCGTGCTCGGCGCGCAATCGGGCTGCGCTCGGGTCACGACCACCGGACGTGCGGTGCGTCGTGCCCGATGATCGCCCGCCAACGCTGGGCCAACCGCTCCAGTCGCCTGAAAGAAAACGATGACGAACAGGACCATGCGCGCACGACGGCAATATTCGCGAGACATTGATCCACCTCAAGGAAGTCGGCTGTAGAGCGTCACGCTCAGATCAGATCAAGTCGGGACACCGTCGTCACTGAGACGAAGTTCCTTGAGGAAATCTACACGATAAATTGCGACTGTGTGCGGAATCTGTCCATCAAACCGAAGAACGCGACCGGGGCAGCAGGGCGTGCAACTCTTCGAGGATGCAGTGCCACACCATCACCCACCGGCGAATGGAGCAAGTCGTGGAGCTTGGACATCAGCTCCCCCTCGCGGACGAAAATCGATTCGTGACCATTGGTCTTGGTTTGAATCGGCGGCTCCACCACAAAGCGCGACTCATCGGTGCCAACCCCCGACAGGCTCTTGAAGCTGGTCACGGAGGGTAAGGTCAGCGGTCCGCCTTCCGACGGAACCCAGTCGTAGACTCCCCGGGGACGGCGCCCGTTCGCCGCACGGTCAGCGATCGCGAGCTCCGGCTCCGGCTGTTCCTCATGACCCAGGAGGTCTTCCATCGGAACGCTCAGCGCCACGGCAATCCGCCGGAGCGTTCCAGCACGCGGAAGGCCCGTCTTTCCGCTCTCAATCTGGTACAACGCTGTCCTGGAAATCTCGGCACGGCTGGCCAGCTCGTCCGGGCCCCAGCCCTTCGAGTACCGACAATCTCGTACACGTTGAGCTAACGACATCGATGTAGCTCCTGCCATTAAAGGAGAAAGGTTGAACGTCCATGATTCCTCTCACGCCGGACCGAAGTGAAGTCCGAAAGTGTGCTTTCGTTCATTCGGTCACAAAAAGCGTGATCGGATTACTCAAAAATTTACAATTCCCTCATTTCCACGTCAAGTCGATCCTGACAAGAAATAAATGGCGACTTCAGAGAAATCTGTAGGCCAGAATTCTTAATGCACAAGTAAGAAATGACTTACGGCGAGATCGCCGATCAAGAATATTTTGGATTTTCATCCTGATTAGGCGACTCTTCGCGCCGTTGAAATGAGAGGATCTGGCAATTCTGCCTGGTCAAAATGGATCGGTTCCGGGTTTTGGGTGTGTTGGTTTCTCTCGGAATCGGTGGAGATCGGATTGGGGGAGTTGCGCTGGGCTTCAGAGATCAGGAATCGCGGAAATGACGAGTTTCGCTCTGGCGCATTCGCGCACGAACTCGAGGCTTCACGATTGAGCTGAGCGGACGATCGAGCTAGGCGCCGTCCCCGCGCTCCAGCTCCTTGAGGATCTCAACCAGGAGCGCCGGATCTCGTTTCTGCATGAGAATGGCGATTCGCGGCTCGGGGAACTCGAGCTTTCGAAGGCTCTCCTCGACCCGGCTCCAGAGACGGTCGCGTTTCTTGCCCTCGGCGAGATACAGGTCGGTCGCCAGCTCGGAAAGCCGCTGGAACTGGATCGCATCAAAGTTCTTGTAGTATCGCTCGATGATCTTCCGCTGGTACGGCGTGTGGTCAGCCAACTTGACGCCCTCCTCCGACTAGCGCTTGAGACCTCGGGTTGTGGCCATGGCCGACGAGGTCGATCGACTGTCGATTGACCCGTCTCCATGATCAGACCCCGCGGAGCGTCGCCGGTCAAGTCAGGGCCGCGTCGGACGCGGTTTGCACGCTGTCGATCGACCGGCGGATGCAGGATCGCCGGAGACGCCGCTCGTGCGAGCTGGAGATCGAGACGAGCCCGGCGGCGTTCGACCGGGCTCTGGTCTTGGCCGTGCCTATTTGAGGTAATCGTTCATGCTGTGCCGAAGCCGAGTGGGCACATTGCTGTGCGCCACGGCAGCGTCGCTCTGTTTGAGCGAAACCACCGGCCGAACCTTGACCGTCTCGGCCGCCTTGGTCACCTTGCCCGCCGCACTCACCTTGGGCGTATAGTCGACCTTGATGGCCGCGGCACCTTTGGCCGCCGGATTCTTGGAAACGGCGGTTACCGGCGTGCTGTTGACCGAGATCGCGGCGGAGGGGTTCCGTGCTTCGATCTTGACCAAGCCTCTTGTAGTAGGAGGCGTTACCCATGTACCTCTTCAACTGACCAAAGACCTTGGCCGAGTCCGTGATGTTGAGGACTTCCTTTTGCGTCTGGAACGGCACTCCGCTGTAGGTCTCACCGGTCAGCGTCGCGGTGGTCAAGCCCGGCGGGCAGCGTCAACTGGTTGGCCACGAAGACATAGGTCTGGAACGGGAACTCGTCTCGTGGACCTTGCGGGTGATATGCGCGATCGCGTGCACGCCGTCGAGCTCGACGGTCGCGGGATTGATCTCGGAGACCGGGAAGCCGGACGTCCCGAAGATCGAGACCCGGATCAGGTCGCGATGATCGGTATCAATGATCCGGTGTTCGTGGGGATTGATCAAGATCGGCGGGGAAAGCTCCGGGTCGCGCACAGGCACGGTGGCCTGGGCGAGAGTGAATGTGTTCTCGGGGAAGAACGCGTCGCTGATTCCACCGTCGTCGAGCGAGCCGGCGAAGGCTCCGATCCCGATGACGCTGGTGGGTGTCAACGCCTTGCCGGTCTCGCTCAGATAGAGTTGCGAGAAATGGTCGATGCTAAATTCGAGGTTCGGGTGGGCCGCGGAATTCTGCAAGATAATAATTGCCGGTATTGTTCGGCAAGGGAGTGCCGAATGTGGGAATGCCGCTGCGGATTGCTGGTATTGGGGATGGCAATGGCCACTTGGTAGGGCTTCTGGGGGGATGGGTCGGTGGGCGTTGCCGGCGGAGGCGTGGGCGAGAACCCAGCGACGATATCGGGCACGCCCGAGTCGGTGAGGTCGAGGAAGGCCGCCATCTCGTCGGAACCGCCGAGCGCGTAAAAGTCCGTGAACAAGGGATCGACCGCCGTGACAGCGGGGTTGACAGTCCCGGCGTCGCCGTTATCATCCGCATCACCCGCGATCACCGATCCATTGGGGTCGGACGGCAATATTCGCGGGCGGGCTGGTTGAGCCCGATGCTCAACGTGTCGGTGGTGGAATCGTAGGAAACCCGGATCTCCGAAAGGTCGAACCCCGAGGTCGGTATGTATGCCGGGTTGGGGGTGTCGCGTTGGGGACTAGATTCGCCGAACTGCGCGGGGATGATCGGATGTTGAATGTTCGGAGTATTCGACGAGTTGAAGATGACGACGCCGGGTTGTTTTGTAGCGGGAAAATCAATTGCAACGTTTCCGGTAAAGTTTACGCTGAGTAATTGACGATGATCGAGTTGTTCCACCGCGACGGCGGGACGTTTGGCGGTCTTCGGACCGCCGCGACGGCGCCGCCACGTTTGAGCGGCTTGGAGCAGCCTGGAGATCAGAAACATCGCCCCTCATCCTTTCTTTCGGGTCTGCTCCTGGCGGGAGCCTCCCCCAACAGGGAAGGATCGACCGATCGCTCGGTGAACCAGTCACCGACGCTCAGAATGACCCGGCGGTGTGAAACAACTTGCCGGCCAGACCAGACAAGGGAAAGCCGGCTGGTATCTTTTTGGTGATTTGGCCACAGGGGTGGCATGGTCATGTCCATCGAAGTCGTTGCCGCCATTCGGCAACGAGTGGGGCGAATGACGTTCTCGAGGAAGGAGCCTCGTCATGGTAAGCCGAATGGTGCTCCGCTGGAGCCTGATTGCCGTTGCGTTGCTCGGAGCGCGAACCGTCGCGGCGGCTCCCATCACGTTCACGGGTAACGTCGCCAACGATTTCAATCCGCAGACCAACCCCGGAGTGGTGGTCATCACGGACCCCACCCACGAAAACGATCCCATCCACATTGCCCAACCGTCCTGGATGACCGATAGCGGACTGGTCTCCGGCTGGAACATCAAGGATCTCGCGGCTGGACTACAACGCCGCGACCGACACGATGTATGTCGGGGTCAATACCTACGGCGTCGCCGGCAACGTCGACGGCAACGGCACCCCCGGCATCCCCGACCCCCGGCTCACCGCCGCGGGCGGAACCGACCCGGCGAATTTCGGCGGCGACAAGTCGATGGCCGTCGGATTCGCTCCGCTGACCGGCACCTACAACCCCATGAACCTGCCGACTCCCGTGATCGTCGCCGGCATTTCCGGCAACAAAGTCGCAAGCCGGTACCGGGTCTCGATGGATTCAACGTCTCGAACTATGCGCCGCACGGGAGGCTCGGGACTGGCAACCACGACCTGGTGACCAGTTTCGGCAGCACGCATCACCGCGGGGATGGGAAATCTCGCGTTCGATCCCAGCTTGCAGCATCCCGGCTTCGAGTTCACGATCACGAATTTCAGCAAGATTACGGGCATCAATCCCGCCAACGGCATGGTCGTCAGCGTGCAAGACGGTTCGGTGGACAGTGTCGTCACCGGAAAAGACTGACCTGGTGGGAACCTTTCCCGAGGCGCAGCAAATTCCGGAGCCGACGACCTGGTTGGTCTGGGCGAGCATGGCCGGTGGATTGGCCTGGACGAGATACCGCCGCTCGCGGCGGACGCGCCCTGACCCTCCTTGGCTTGAGATCGTCAGCAACATAAACGCATCCCTGCGCAAGACGGCGGTTGGTCCATCTTCCCGCCGTCTTGTTCATCGGCCCGGACTGGCGGCAAAGTCCGGCCGTTTTGCTTTTACCTTGCGCAGCTTCCCCTCCCGTCCCGAACTCCCCTCTTAGTCACCGCCAATGCTTCGATCCGCATGTCTGCTCATCGACGTCACAATTCATTTTGCGCGCGGAGTCGCGCAGCCCAGAGCCCCACTGGATTATCAGAGCGACCGGCCAGCTCGCTCGACGCGGCGATCCGATCCGCATCAACCGCAAGCTGTCGGCTTGGAATTGTGACGGCTGATGGCTTTGCACCATGGGAATCAATTGCGACGCTTTTGTTGAAGTTAACGCCTGGCAATTGACGATAATCTCCTTGTTCCACCGCGGATTGCGGGACGTTCGGCAGTCTCCGGACTGCCGCGGCGGCGCCACGGTCGAGCGGCCTGGATCAGGCTGGAGTTCAAGAACATCGTCCCCTGATCCCTTCTTTCGAGCGTGCTCCCGGCGGGAGCTGTTGCCAGTAGGGAAGAGTGTACCGAGAATCTCGGTGAACCAGTCACCGAGAGTCAGAACGACCCACTGGTCTGAAACAACGGTCGACCGGACCATACGCGGACAACCGGCGGCTTTCTTATTTGGCGATTGAGCCACCTGGGTAGCCTGGTTGCACCCAACGAAGTCGTTACCGCGATTCCGCCAACGAATGGCGGCTAATGACACTCTCGAAGTAAGGAGCCTCGACATGGTAGGCCGAAAGGTGCTCTGGAGCGGGATTGCCGTCGCATTGCTCGGAGCGCGAACCGTCGCGGCGGCTCCCATTACCTTCACGGGTAACGTCGCCAATGACTTCAATCCGCAGACCAACCCTGGTGTGACGGTCATCACGGACGCGACCCACGAAAACGATCCCATCCACATTGCCCAACCGTCCTGGATGACCGATAGCGGATTGGTCTCCGGCTGGAACATCAAGGACTTGCGGCTGGACTATAACGCCGCGACCGACACGATGTATGTCGGGGTCAATACCTACGGCGTCGCTGGCAACGTCGACGGCAACGGCACCCCCGGCGTCCCCGACCCGCGGCTCACCGCCGCCGGCGGTACCGACCCGGCGAACTTCGGCGGCGACAAGTCGATGGCCGTCGGTTTCGCGCCCCTGACCGGCACCTACAACCCCATGAACCTGCCGACTCCCGTGATCGTCGCCGGCATTTCCGGCAACAAAGCCCAAGCCGGTCCGGGTCTCGATGGGTTCGACGTCACCAAATATACACCGAGCGGCGGAGTCTCCGGGACTGGTAACCACGACCTTGTGACCAGCTTCGGCAGCACCATCACGGCGGGGATGGGCAATCTCGCGTTCGATCCCAGCCTGCAGCATCCCGGTTTCGAGTTCACGATCACCAATTTCAGCAAGATCACTGGGATCAATCCCGCCAACGGCATGGTCGTCAGCGTCCAAGACGGTTCGGTCGATAGCATCGTCACCGGGAAGGATTCCCTGGTGGGAGCCTTTCCCGAGGCGCAAAAAGTTCCGGAACCGACGACTTGGTTGGTCTGGGCGAGCCTGGCCGGTGGTTTGGCCTGGAGGCGATCCCGTCGCTCGCGGAAGACGCGGTCCTTGACGATCAGTGGCATTGGAATTCGCCAGACCTACCGTACGTCGCATCCCCGTCGCAAGACGGCGGTTGGTCCATCTTCCCGCCGGCTTGACTCATCGTGACTCGCATCCCGCCGCTCTGTCTCAATTCTCACCTGATCGCAGCCGCTCATCCCGAACTCCCGACTCAGTCACCGCCAATGATTCGATCACTCGGCGCCCGCTTGCGGATTTGATGGCGGTCGGATAATCTCGCGTAATGTTCCGTGTTGACCGAACTCGGTCGAGACGGGCGCGCGGGGAACCCACCATGTGCAGACACATGCTGATTCTTGGGGTCGCGTGGCTGGGGCTGGGTTTTTCTGTTGATGCCGAGATCGGAAGCCAACCAGGCCCCGTCCAGGCGAGCCGGCCGATCATCCGCCAGGCAATGCGGCTCAAGAACCCACATCCTTACGCATGTCCAAGGCGATCGTCTGTTCGTCGATCGACGGTTACGAATCATATAAGAAGCAACCAGGGGCCGCCCTGACCAGCGATGAGAAGCTCCTGGTCTATTATCGACCGCTCGATTACAAAACAGCCTTCGTCGATGGCAGTTACCAGGCTCACTTCACCCAGGATGGACAATTCGCAAGCACGGGGAAAAGGCGATCCTGCGCGAGAAGATCAAGCTGTTGGACTGCACCGCCAAGGGAGACCTGCCGCCTGAAAACCTCTTCTTGAGAAACACCGTCTCACTCAAGGGTCTGCCACCGGGTGAATACGACTTCACGATCATCCTCCACGATGAGATCGCCCAGGGCCCGCCGATCACCCAAGTCGTGCGGTTTCGAATCGTGCCCGCTGACGTCGTTACAGACTCGCCAAAGGACGAATCCAAAGGAAAGGAATCCTCGCAGGTGAACGCACGCCCAAGGATGCCGACGACGAGTCATAACCCACCGATGGACACGATTCGCTTGAGAAGAAGTCGCTGACCTCGGTACGTCACGACAGCAAGAGTTGTATTTCAGAGCCATCAGCAACTCTCATTACTTACACGTCTGCTGTGCCGTCCGGTTAGTCGCGTGGCTCGATCAGGCGCCGGGTTTGCCCGGAGCCGGTGCGAGCGGCTTCTTCTCCTCGAAGGGGAGTTGAGCGTCGAGACCCCCGAAATCGATCGAGGCCGACTTCGAGGTCGGCAGTGACCTTGACGTAGACGTCCATCTGCTGGCCGACGAAAACATCCATCTCCCGATCGTCGGGCAGCTCGTAGAGCACCTGGAGGACCCGGGTGTCGACGCGCTCGGAGTTGTAGCCGGTCAGGCTCTGCTTGGGGATCACGTAGGGCTCGACATAGACGAACTTCAAGTTGAAGCGGACCTGGGGGCGACCCTTGAGCGTGGCGACGGCCTCGGCGCCTCTTGAGAAATAAGGAAGGTCGTTCTCGTCGATGTCGACCCGCACGTGCAGGCGTTTGCTGTCGCCGAGGACGATCATCGGCTCCTTCCAGGTCATGGCCGCGAACTGGCCGAGCCGGACGTTGAGCTGGAGGACCTCCCCATCCATCGGGGCACGGACCGTGAGCCGTTCCAGGTTCGTTTTGATGTTGTCGACCTGACTCTGGGCGAGCTGAACGGCGGCCCTGGCGATTTCGATGTCTTCCTTCCAGCTTCCGGCCAAGACCTTCTCGAGGTCGGCCTTGGCCTTGGCGTAAGTCGCCTTGGCGGCCGCAGTAGGCGAAGCGGTCCTTGTCGTAATCGCTGGCGGCGATCATCTGCCGCTGGAAGAGCCGTTCGGTCCGCCCGAGCGCCGCCTCGGCGTCGTTCATCCGGGCCTCGGCCTCTTCGGCGGCCGCCTTGGCGGGAGGGATGTCCTCGGGCCGGGGCGAGACGACCAGCTTGTGGAGCTGAGCCTTGGCCGAGGCCAACTGGGCTTCGCTCACTCCGAGCTGCGCCTTGAAATCACGGTCGTCGATCCGAAAGAGCGGAGCGCCCGCCTTGACGTTCTCCCCCTTCTTCACATAAACCTGGGTGACCACTCCGGGGATGTTCACGCCGATCGGAATGTTCTCCCGGCGCGCCTCGACCAGCCCGGATCCCGCGATCATATTGACCTTGTCAGGCCGGGTGGGGGGCTCGACGATCGGCTGCGCCTGCGGCGGCAGGCTGCCGCGCCTGGACCACGGTGTAAACACAAAAGATCACTCCCGCCACAGCCAATATCGGCAAACCAAATTTTGTAAACATGATCGTCCTCATCAATTCAGTAAAGTAGGAAGAATGATCAAAAAGAGCTTGGATTCAACTACGTGGTCTCGCCGGACCGTTCTTCGATGCTGACGATGCTGCCGTCGTCCATGTGTGCGATCCGGTCGCCGAAGTCGAAGACGCGGTTGTCGTGCGTCACCACCACCACGGCTCGGTCAGGACGCACGGCTGCCTCGCGTAACAATTCCATGACCGTGAGGCCGGTCTCGTGATCGAGCGCGGCGGTCGGCTCATCGCAGACCAGGAGGCGCGGCTCGTGGGTCAAGGCCCGCGCGATCGCCACGCGTTGCATTTGCCCGCCGGAGAGCTGGCTGGGAAGACTGTTGAGCTTTGGCCCCATCCCGATCATCTCCAGGACCTCGCCGGCGCGCCGGACGGCCCGTTCCTTGGACCAGCCGGCGATGACCAGGGGAATCGCCGCGTTCTCGGCGGCCGTGAGCGCCGGCAGCAGGTTGTACTGCTGGAACACAAAGCCGATCGATCTGGCGCGAAAGCTCGTCCGCTTCCGGTCGCTCATCTTCGTCACTTCGTTGCCGAAAATGTTGACTTCGCCCTCATCGGGATTGAGAATCCCGGCGATGACCGAGAGCAAGCGTGGTCTTGCCGCAACCCGAAGGACCGACGATCAGAGTCATCTGACCCGGGTAAACGTCCCAGTCGATGCGTCGCAACGCCTGCACGCGCTGTTCGCCACTGCCGAAGTGCTTGCTCAGTCCACGAATCCGCACCGCGACCGGCAGCGCGGTCTTGGTATCCATGCTCATCGAATTCAGACATTGTCGACGTCAAGTCGCTGACTGGGTCAACATCATTTCGGGCCTCGAAAGGTCGGGGAAACCCAAAATCTCAGGAACGTGCGACACCAGACGTGCCGCTCTATCAACGGAAAACGATTGCCGGCTCCAGCCGGATGACTCGTTGAACGCTGAACAGGCTGGAAAGGACGCAAATCAGGACGATGGCGCCGGCCGTGACCGGCAGAATCGGCCACCAGGTGAAAAAGGCCAGCTCGGTCCCTCTGACCGCATAACCGAACCAGGCGGCCAGACCGACCCCGATGCCATAGCCGAGCAACCCGACCACCGTGGCCTGAAGGAGGATCATGCCGACGATCCGGAGATTGGTCGCGCCCATCGCCTTCAAGGCGCCAAACTGCTTGAGGTTTTCGAGGGTGAAGTTGTAAAACGTCTGCCCCGCGATCGCCGTCCCGACCAGGAAGCCCAGAAGCGCCGTGATCCCGAAATTGAAGGGAATGCCTGTATATTTCAGATAGTACTCGATCGTCATCTCGTGAGAACTGGTCGCTGGTCTTGGCGCCGAGACCGGTCGTCGACGCGATCCGCCGGGCGACGGATTCCGACGGACTGGCCCGGCTCGGTCTTGGCCAGGATGTAGGAGAGAACTTTCCGCTCCTGAGGTGCGAAGTTCTTGGCCCTGGTGTAGGTGGTGTAAACCACGGGGTTGGACTGAAAGGTCCGAGTCGCCTCGCAGACGCCGACGATGACCGCGCGATGGTCGTTCATCTCTAGCTGCCGATGGAGAAACCTCTGAAAAAAGGCGTTCTTCAGCTTTGGGAGCTCGTCCCACTTTTCGTCGGGATAGAGCTTTTCCAGGCGAACGTTGTCCACGAAGATCGCGTCGGGTAGGCGGAGGTCGCGGAGGTTGCCGGCAACGATTTTCTCCTTGGCCGGCGCACCGACCAAGGTCGCGTCATCCAGACCGAGCAGGATGACCTGTTCGATCACCGTCGCCTGGTTGCCTCGCGACACGTTGGGATTGATCTTCACTCGGGCCGTGCCCTTGTAAAGCGGGACGGCCCAGCGGACCCCCTCGACGCCTCGGACACGATACAAGTTGTTCTCGAGCATCGGCTTGACGTCGTCGATGTAGCGGACGGCCGGATCCATCACCCAGAGGTCGACTCCCGTGATGTCGGTCACCTGCCCGCAGGTCCGGAGCATCAACCCGCAAAAGATCGAGCCCTGCTGGGCGATGAGCAAGGCGGCGAAGGTCAGCCCCATGACAATGCCCAGGAACTTCGCCTTATCGCCGACCAGCATCTTGATCGCGATCCAGGACACTCCGCCACCCCCCTTCGAGTCAGTAGGCAGCAGGCAGACAATCGCAGCGAACCGCCAAGAACTCGCCGACCGGCTTGACTGTCTGAGTGGAGGCAGACAACCCAGCGCCGCCAGGCAGAATGACGTGATGTGGTCGGTCAGATAGTCCAGGTCGAGCGATTGATAGGCTTCCGGCCCGATCAGCCGCTCGATCGACCGGCCGAGCCATCCGGTAATGCAGGCATTGCCCGATCACGCTGAAGGCCAGGGCATTCAACTTTCGCTCGTCAGCCTCGGGACAGAACTGTCGCAGGATTTGCTGGAGCCGCTCGAACCGCGGGCGAATCCGCTCGCGGATCAAGACATCCGAGGCCGAAGTCGGATGGAGCATTTCCCTGAGCATCAACCGGTGTCGCCAATCCTCAGGCTGGTTGATGGCCACCACATGGGACAGAAAGTGATGGATAAAACAACGAAGCTGCTCGGCAGGCGTGCCTTGCGAGGCCGAGACCTCTTCTTCGGCGGCGACGCCACAACGATGCGCATCCAGGACCGCCTGAACGTAAAGCTGCTCCTTGTCGCCAAAGTGATAGTTCACCGCCGCGATGTTGGCCTCGGCCCGATCGCAGATCGTGCGAATTCGCGCCGAGTCATAACCCTTGCAGGCAAACTCCTCGCCGGCCGCTTCGAGCAACCGAACCTTGGTTGGGTCTTGCGTTTCCATATCGACGAAAACTCGCTCACTCCGATTCCGATCGCTCCAAACAACTGTTTCAAACAAGCGTTTCAATGCAACTGTATGCATCGTACCCAAAAGGGTCAAGGCGCATAAGACGGAAATATTGTGGACACGGCCGGAATGCCGGCGAACGGCGTGATCGTGATACAATCCGGGCGATTGACCATCGGAGCACATACGATGAACGCGCTGAAGTGGTTACGTGAATCCGGGCAGCAGCCGATTCGACCGGTCTACGCCGTTTTCGGCGATGATTCGTACCTGATCCGAGAATCGATCAGGGCGGTGGTGCGCGCGGTGTTTCCGGGCGAGGAGGGCGACGCGACCATCAGCCGGTTCACGGGAGCACAAGCTTCGCTGGCGCAGGTTCTGGACGAGGTCTGCACGCTCGCCGTTCTTCAGCCGGCAGCGGCTGGTCATCGTCGAGGAGGCCGACCCGTTTATCACCAAGCACAGGAAGGACCTGGAAGCCTTCGTCGAGCATCCTCAGCGGGTCGGGAATCCTGCTGTTCCAGTCGAAGCAATGGCTGGCGACCACGAAGCTGGCGAAGCTCGTCGACAAGATTGGCCTGGCGATCGACTGTTCGGGCCCTCGCGAGAGTGAGCTCGCCGGCTGGCTGATCCAACTGGCGAGGACGCGGGATCGACGCCGAGCTCGATCCCGACGCGGCGCGTCTCCTGGTGGAGCTGGTCGGCCCCGAGGCGGGAATCCTGGCGGCCGAGGTCGAGAAGCTGGCGGTCTACGCCGGCGATTCGAAACGAATCGATCGCCAGGACGTCGCCAACTCGTTGGCGGCGGCCGGGTCGAGACGATCTGGAAGGCTCTGGACGCGGCGACGGCCGGGCAGGGTCGGCTCGCCCTCGAGCACCTCGACAACCTGCTGGCCGCCGGTGAAATCCCGTCGCCACTGCTGGCGGCGATGAGCTGCGAACCTGCTGAAACTCCACCACGCCGGCCGGCTCCGAGCCGCGCGCGTGAACCTCGACGAAGCGTGCCGGACTCGCCGGCATTCCGCGTTCGCCGTGGACAAGACCCGGCGACAACATGCCCACCTCGGACCAAGCCGGGTCGACCAGCTTCCAGCCTGGCTCCTTCAGGCCGATCTCGATCTCAAAGGAGGAAGCTCGCTCGAACCCCGAGTCGTCCTGGAACAGCTTCTCATCCGCCTGGCCTTGCCGCGCAGGATTGATCTGGCGTCCGCAACTTGCTATATTTTGCTCGACTCTGATCGGCGCTCGTCCCTGCTCGTTCCGAGACTGGATGCCTGGATGGCCCATTGGGTGATCGATCGCATCGCCAGAAATTCTGACTGAAAAATCAGGATTTTCCTTGTATTTTTGATCGAGCGACGATACGATTATCGACGCGGTCGATTGCGATGTGTCTAGACTTGGATCGCGACTCTGAACACGCCTTATATGTCTTAACACCCATGAGAAACACGACGATGATTTCAGACGATCTCGAGTCCGGACCAAGCTTGGCGGAGCGGGTTGAAACCAAGGTTCGCCAATTCACCCACGGGCGGATCCGCAACCTCGTCGTCGAAGAAATCCAGGGACAAGTGATTGTCAGTGGACAAGCCCCCTCGCGGCATGCGAAACAGCTTGCCTTGCACGGAGCCCTCGAGTTGCTTTCCGGCGATTGCTTCGCGGAAAAGATCACGATCGGCTGAATCGGCCGGCATTTCGCCGCGCTCCCTTCCCCAACTGCCGCCACAATCGCCGATAAATGAGACGGGCCCTCCGGTTGAGCTTGAGAGCCCGGCGACTTTCGTCCATATTGGCGAATTGAGAATCGACTCGAGTTTCGTCCAGATGTGTGTCGAATGGAGCCGGCTCGAGCCCGTCTCCGATACGATTCCTCCATCGGGCAGCCGGAATTGGAAAGGGCCTTCATCATGACTCGGAGATCGCGGTTCGCGAATCGCACTCGCTGCTGCTGGTTCAGATCGGCCTCGTGCTGGCGGCATCCACCGTCCTGCACGCCCAGGAATCCTGGGACGCGGTCTACCTGGGCGGCGCAAAGATCGGGTTCATTCACACCTTTGTCGAAAAAGTGAAGGATCAAAGGCAAGGATTTTCTCCGCGTTCGCATTGATATCGAGCAAAATCTGAAGCGAGGGAACGACATCGCCGTCACCAAGTTGACGTACGGAACGATCGAGACGCTGGACGGCCAGGTGCTCAAGCTCGACACGCTGACGATCGCCGGCGAGGGCGGCAACGACCTCCGAGCGCACGGCAACGTGATCCGCGGCAAGATGCATGCTGATCCTGGAAGGGGCCGGAGAGCAACAGCAGTTGACATTCCCTGGAGCCCCGACGTGCGCGGCCCTTACGCCGCCGAGCAGAGCATGGCCCGCCAACCGTTGAAGGAGAATGAACAACGATCGCTCAAGATGTTCATGCCCGAGCTGAACAAGATTTGCGACATCAAGCTCCAAGCCGGGGGGATCGAACAGGTCTTTTTAGGTGACAAATCGGAGCGATCCGCTTCTGCGCGTCGAGCAGACAACCCAGGTCGATGGCAAGCCAAGGCCCGAGTTTGACGCGAAGCTGTGGGTGGACTCCCAGGGTCAAGTCTTGAAATCCGAGCAGGACTTGCTCGGCGGTTACGTCATCTACCGGACCACCGAGGAAGCTGCGAAATCGCCCGGCGGTCCGATCCAGTTCGACCTGATCAAGAACACCGTGATCAAGGTTGCACCAAGATCCCCACCCCCGAACGGACCCGGTACGTCAAGTACCGGCTGACGCTCAAGGAGGGCGACCTGAGCGAGGTCATCCCGACCGATCCGCGCCAGACCTTGCAGCCGAGCCCGAACAAAGAACTCGGCATCCTCGAGGTGAAGAGCGTCGGGCTCCTCGACGGCGAGCCCGGGTCCGGCCGAGGTCGACCCTCAATACATCAAACCCAACGCGCTGGTGACCAGTCAGGACAGTCGGGTCCGGAGCTTGGCCCAGCGAGCGACGCGGGGCGTCGTCGATCCCTGGCAAAAAGCCGAGCGAATCAACCATTTTGTGTTCGACAGCATCAAGGACAAGAATTTCGAGGTCGCCTTCGCCGCCGCGAGCGAGGTCGCGCGCAACCTGAGCGGCGACTGCACCGAGCACGCCGTGCTGGCCGCCGCCATGTACCGGGCCGCCGGCATACCCTCGCGCGTCGTGGTCGGCCTGATCTATGTCGAAGAACTAGGCGGATTCGGCTTCCACATGTGGAACGAGGTCTACATCAACCAACGCTGGATCGCGCTCGATCCCACCTGGGACCAATCGACGGTCGACGCGGTGCACATCAAGCTGTCCGATTCCAGCCTCGAGGGCGTCTCGCCATTCGAAGCGTTCCTGCCCGTCCTGCGGGTGATCGGGAAAGCTGGAGATCGAGCCGATCGAGCTCCGTTAACGTTCGAACCGACGTCGATGGCACACGCAAACGAATTCCATCGTCGACCCTTGTCGACTCGATCATCGAATCGTAGACTGCGCTAGAGAGGGTGCGCGATAATCAAGGGATTGGGTCCAGCTCTCCATCGCGAGAGGGGAACGAAAATGAGTCGGCGGCGATGTGGCGTCTCAGTGGTTGTTGAGCGCACTGGTGCTTTCCATCGGAGCAAGTCGCAACATTGCCGGCCAAGAAGTTCCGAAGCCCGCGAATCCCCCTCGGGAAGCCGCGAGTGTTCCCCGCCCCGAATCGATCGTCTTGAACGCGATCCGGGCCAATCCCGTGACGGCTCCTTACTTCATCAGGACCACCTGGCGCAAAGGCGCCGTCGAGCTGTCCGGGGTCGTGGGGACCAAACAGGTGCATGATGTGGCAGTCCGGCTGGCGATCGACTGCGGCATTCCCTTCAAAGACAACCTCGTCATCGACACCGGTGCGGCCCATCTGGTCGCCGGCGCCGATATGGTGGCCACACCCGCCGCCTCCGCCATGGCACAGGCGTTTTCGTCGATCCCCTTACATCTATCCTCCCCCTCTGTTCGGCAGGCTCGATGACCCGTTCTTTGGTTTCAGTCCCCCCTTGGTAAGTTTCCCCCCTTGGTGGCAGCGCCGGGTCGAGAGCGCACCGATGGTCAAGCCCAGGAGCGTCCAAGACGACACGACCCCACCCAGAGGCGCAACGAGCAACGCCGCGGGAGCGAATAACCCTCCAGGGGATGGACGCTGGAAGCCGTTCGAGATTGATCCCGTCAAAGGACACGTGGAAGTAACCGTCGATGCCGCGGGCCAGGTGTTCCTGCGCGGCGTCGTGGCCAGTGAGGAAGTGGGTCGCGAAATCGAGGAACAGGCTCGAAGCGTTCCGGGCGTCACACGGGTCGAGAGTGAGTTCCAGGTTCAGCCGAGACGCGCCGAGGCTGATACGCCATCGCCGCCAGCTCCTGAACCGGTGCCGGGCCCGTCTGCTCCCAATCGTGGCCCGGCAACGGCCACGCCCGGCGCCGCTCAACCACATCCGAAACCCTCGGCAATGAAACCGGCCGCTCAGGACTCGGGGCCTCTGTCGAGTCGCGTCGCCGGTGCGATCGAGCAGCGCCCGGAGACGGCCGACCTGCCAGTCAAGGTGCGTTCGAACGATGGCGTCGTCACGCTTTCCGGCCAGGTGCCCACGGCCTACGAGGCCATGATGGTGTACCGGACCGCTCAGAAAACACCAGGGGTCCGCGACATTGTCGATCGCCTCGAATTCGTGGTCCCGGATGAAGATCACACCAACCCCCTACTCGACAAGGGTCGTGCTGAAGACATCGAACCTTACCTGGCTTCACAAGTTCGCCGGCATGTCGCCGAGCTCGCGCATCTCGACCGCGTTCAAATCCAAGGCAATGTCATCGAGCTTCGTGGAACGTTACTCCATGCCGATGATAAAAACCGCGTCCTCGCGATCTTGCGATCGATCCCCGTGCTTCAGGGATACCAGCTCGAGCCGGTCTTCACAGCCAACTGAGACCGAGGAGCTCGGTTCGGGACCGTGAGGTCGCAGGTTCAAATCCTGTCGCCCCGACTTCAAACAACAAACGGGCTCCGCCGAAGGGTGGCGCAGGCGATGTTTCTCATTTGACATTAACGCTTTGTGCTTGACTCGCTGCTCCATCATTCCGGTCCAAATAGCCGGCCGCGTTCGGTTTGACTGCGAGCCTACCCGCCAGAACACTCGTTTTCGCAGGGAGTTGCGCGGTTCAAATCCCGTCCCTACTCTGAGGGCGATCGACCGCTGTCGATGACCGGTCGCCTCGCGCTGGGCTACGCCTGAAAGTCCGTCGGTCTTGTCGGACCGAAGGACGCAACGCGACTGATGCATGAAATGCGCAAATAAAGTCTGATAGAGCACTCACAGCGTGGGACTTTAACATCCGACAATTCCAGTATTCGGGCATCCGGAGATGTTGGATCATGCCCCAAAAACATTGTGCTGGTGTGACGGGACCAACAAAGAGGTGATCGGGAATCAGACGAACGTCCTTCGTGTCTTCCTAGTGCGGGCCATTACAGCTTCGTGAACTCGGCGCATGCGGCTGTTCGCCCGTGGCTTGACCGAGAACCCAGCAGGTGGGAGAATCCAAGTTATGAGGTTGGGTGGTGACTTGCGCCCCTCTCGAAGGAGCCTGCGATGGATGGCGTCCAAGCGGTTGATCTGATCGCATCCTGGCGGAAAATCCTCATCGAGGGGAAAGCCGAGCAGATCGCCTCGCTACTAGAAGACCTTGAGGAGAGACTCAAAAGCAAGGGCTTCGAGCGCGATGCGGAAGCGGAAAAGAACATGAACTGGCACCCCTACGCGACGAACAGGGTGCTTTGCTTCGTCGGGGGCCCCGAGGGCTGCCCGCGCCTTCTGCTTTGCTTGAATCGTGTGTCCGAACGCAGAGTCCGCGGGGGACGTACTCTCTCATCGATGCCTCCCCCGAAGCCGGTCCTGTCGAGGTTGCGGCGGTCGTTGCCGATGTTATCAGCAACGTGATCGTCCCCTCCGCAAATCACTTAGGCCTCAAGGTCACGCGCCCCCGCCTCGGTCCCAACAGCATTGTGCAGCCCAAGACGATGGCAGCCCTTGTTGCCTTCAGCGACGTTGCAACCGGCGGGGGCTCCCGCTTTCCGAGGCCTCGGAAGCCGCTTGGCGGAAGTTCCTCATCACCGCGTCACAGGAAGACGTTGCTTTCGATAGGGATGAGTTGAGGGACTGGTTCGTCAGTAATGGCTGGGTGTCCGAGGACACCCGCACGCTGATGGAGCAGTTCGACCGGGATGCCACCCTACTCGCCGAATACTCCGAGGCCGGTGGAAACTGACCGATATGCCAGATGTCGCCGCCGCTGCCGCCCATATCAAGCTGGCGGTCGCTCCCGTCGTCTTTCTCGATACCTGCATCCTCCTCGATGTCGTCCGCGCCCCGCTTCGGAACGCCGCTGGGAATGTCGAAGCCGCTACGAAAGTCCTGAAGGGTGCGAGGCGTACCCCGCCAACCATTTACCCGGTCATCGCGTGCCCGACGCCGACGGAGTGGAACGCTCACATTGATGAGGCCGTCCAGGACTGTGAGAACGCCGTCAACAGTGTCGGTGCTGTCTCTGCCTCCTGCACTTTCGTCGGTTTACCTGCTCTTGGCCCGCTGCCGCCCGGCCTTGGCGACACTACCTGACCGCTTGAAAACGCTCTCCAAGAACCTTCTCGACGCGTCCATCTTGCTGGACAAGGACAGCGATGCGTTCAGCGCGCTATCGACCGGATCATCAATGCTCTCAAGCCAGCGAGAAAGGGAGGCCAAGGGGCCAAGGACGCGGCTATTCTGGAGCACGCCGTTAGCCTCGTCGACGCGCTGCTCGTGGGCGGTTTCCCGGGCCGTCGCGTGTTCGTCAGTTCAAACACGGGCGATTTCGCGAAGGCAAAAACCACAGCCATCCACCCCGAGATTAAGTCAGTTTTTGACCGGCCGAGAGACATTCACTATTTCGTCAGCCTGTCCGCTGCGGTCACCTGGCTCAAAGCTGGCGGGTGGGTGCCGTGAGGTCACGACGGATTTGGGATTATTAACTCGACAAGAAGGGAGTCACTGGTCAAGTAAAGCTCTAATAGGAGCGGAAGGGTCCCAAAGGAGGAAGCGAGAACGACGGTCGTGGCCCTTCCCTACCGACACCCCCCAGTTGCCCGACGAAGTCGTCCGAGCTTTCCGCCCGCGCACCTTCGAACGGCCGCGAGATCGGCTTCACAGACGCGAAGGTGATCGACCTCTTCCGGCGTCTCCCGCGAGACCGTAGGCGGCCTGCATCGGTCTCGTCGATGGAAACATCGAGCCGTAGCTAGACCCGCGATTCGCCATCGCGAAAAAAACGAACGCAACTTCACTGTGAAAAACGCTTTCCGTCATCAATTCGCCTACATAACGCCGCGTCCCATTCGTTAGTGCATGCAATGAAAAGTTCAACAGCCCGTCTTGTCGCCCCGATTGCCTCTCGCTCGCGAGATCGTGCGCGAGTCTGGACAACCTGGAGAGGTCAGGCATGGCAAACTAGGGCTGCTCGCGTCCGTCCTGGCGCACCAACTGCCCAGCGCCAGGATTGATTCTGGGACGGCGATGGTGGGGCCCCGAACCTCGAGCAGGGGCATTCGCTGCGACGAATCCGGGACAGGATATCACCCAGTTTGGGCACGTGATTATACTCTAAGCGGCGCTCACCAAAAGGGGGACACGCACCTCGTAAACTGGGAGCCACGCACCTTTCTGTGAGCACTTGTGATGGTTTCGCGGGCGGTTTGCTCGGCTGTGAACAGGTACCGCTCTTGCCGGCCTGGCTCCTTGATTGCGATCGATCGGGCCAAAAGGGGATCAGTGCCGGTAACCGGAAGGAGACTCGTAACATGAACGCCGCGTTCTCTCGAAGGAAGCTCATCCAGGCTGCGGGCGTCGCGGCCTTGCCGTTTCCCGCCACGGCGGCGGCGATGCGGTCCGGACCCCGGCATGAAGGTTCGGACACACCCAAGATCTGCCTCGAAATCGGCGCGGGCGGCCTCGCAACGGGCGCGCCGAACCAAGCCGGGGCGCGTCGGTTGAAACAGCTCGGGGTGGATCATGTGATTGTTGGCAGGTACCCGGAGCGCATCCCGTGGCAGGAGGCCCAACTCAAGGAGCTGATCGATCGCCTGAAAGGCCTCGGTCTGACGTTGGGGAACATCATGATCGTCGGATTCCCCAAAACCATCTATGGACGGCCCGGACGCGATGAGGAGATCGACAAGGTCATCCAGTCGATCCGCGCGGCCGGCAAGGTCGGTCTGCCGGTCATCGAATACAACTTCTATGCGCCACCGGCTGACCGAAGGCTACTACGAAGAGACCGGGCGGGCCGGCGCGGGCATGACGGCCTTCGACTACGACAAGGTCAAAGACCTGCCTCCGCTGGAGCGGGAAGGCGCCCACTCGCTCGACGAGATGTGGGCCAACGTCACGTACTTCCTCAAGGCGGTAGTTCCCGTGGCCGAGCAATCGGGAGTTCGCCTGGCACTGCATCCGAACGATCCCCCGGCTCCGATCAGCCGCGGATCGGGCCAGATCATGAGCACCCTGGCGGGCTGGAAGCGGCTGATTGACATCGTGAAGAGCCCCTCGAACGGCCTCACCTTCGATTGTGGCGTGACCCGCGAGCTGGGGGAGGATCCGGTCGAGGTTTGCCGCTATCTCGGGGCGCGCGACTGCATCAACCATGTCCATTACCGCAACGTCACGGTACGAAAGCCCTACGAGAAGTACACCGAGGTGTTCCTCGACGAGGGCGACAACAATATGTTCCTGGTGATGAAGGAGCTGGTCAGGCAAAAATACCCGCGCCTGATTTACCCCGAGCATCCCCGCGCTCTCGATTACGACCGCGAACGGCCGAACTTCCGATCGGGATACCCAGGCGGCGGGGGATATGCGGCGTACGCATTCAACGTGGGGTACACACGGGCCATGTTGCAGGCCGCCCTGTCGTCATCATGAGCCGCCTCCCTGTCGGCCTCGGGCTTTTCTTGGACGGGAGCCGCACAGGATTCCCAATTAGCGTTCCACGGATGTCAAATTTCATGCCGCGCCTTCGGCCCTCGGGGTTCAACTCCAGAGACGGTCGTTGGAGCGGTCGCGATTCCACTGGTCCGTGGGTGCGAAATACGGCTCTCCGGGGACCAGATGGGCTCGGATCACCGCTTCGTTCAGGTCGATGCCGAGACCGGGTCGATCGGGAACGCGGACGAAACCGGCCTTGACCAGCGGTTTCTCAGGGCCGGTCACGAGGTCTTCCCACCACGGCACGTCGATACCATGGTGCTCGAGGGCGATGACGTTCTGGGTCGCGGCCGCGCAATGGACGTTGGCCATGAACGAGATCGGCGTGCCGGCGAAGTGCATGGCCATGCCGACGCCGCGTTCCTCGGCGTAATCGCCGATCTTCTTGGTCTCGAGGATCCCTCCGGCGCTGGCCAGATCGGGATGAATGAGGTCGACGGCATGCGCGTCGATAAGTTTGATAAACTCTTCTTTCAGATAGATATCCTCTCCCGTGAGGGTGGGCACGTCGACGGCGTTCGTGATCTGCTTCCAGAGCTCGGTATATTGCCAGGGGACCAGGTCCTCGAGCCAGGCGAGCTGGTAGGGCATGAGTGCCCTGCCGAGGCGAATCGCGTCGTTGACGGAGAAGTGGCCGAAGTGGTCGGCGGCGAGCGGGACGGAGTAGCCGATAGCTTCACGGACGGCCGCCACATACTCGACCAGGCGTTCGATCGCCTGGTTCGTGAGTTGGATCGCGGTGAAGGGATGAGGGGTCATCCGGTCGCCCGACCAGTTGAAACCCAGCGGGGCAGTGACCAGGCCCTTCTGTCCCGCGAGCAGATTGATGCCCAGGTCCATCTTCAGGAACGTGTAGCCCATGTCGAGCCGGGCCTTCAGTCGGCGCGCGTACTCGGCACGGTCGCGCGAGATGGTGGTATCGGCGTAGAGGCGGATCCGGTCGCGGAAGCGACCGCCCAGCATCTGGTACACTGGGACCTCATAGGCCTTCCCGGCGAGATCCCAGAGGGCCATCTCCACGCCGCTGACACCGCCTCCCTGCCGGCCGTGGGAACCAAACTGCTTGAGTCTTCTGAACAGACGTTCAACATTGCAGGGATTCTCGCCCAAGAGACGGCTCTTGAGCATGAGTGCGTAGCGAGGACTGCCCCCGTCCCGAACTTCGCCGTAGCCGGTGAGGCCCTGGTTCGTGTCGATCCGGATGATCGGCACCTGCATGGGAGCGCCTCGAATCCGGGCGATCCGGAGATCGGTGATCCGGAGGTCTGAGGGTTTCGAGCTCCGATTGACGCCTTGAGAGGCGTAGGCGATCTGCTCCTCAAGGGGAGCACGCGTCATCGCAGCCAGCGAAAGGCCTGCAAGGCCCGCCGATTTGAGCAGGCCGCGGCGGTTGAGCGAGACGCCGTCGGGGGAGCATTGTGGCGTGTTGCGCGTCGTCGTAGTGGTCATCATTGATGGACTCCCAGACTCCACAGATGGCTCGACCGTGAGCGGGCGAGGTTCCGTCCGCGATGGCGGATGAAATTCGGCTTGCTAACCGACCGCTGTTACGACCCTCTACGGCTTGCCCGCCGGGCGGTGACTTGCTGCTGGGCGAACGTTCGCGAATCAGTGCCTCGATCGTCGCGCGCGGCACGTCCAATCGGTCCTTGTTCTGGGACAGCCACGTGGTGAAATCCGCTTCGATCTCCTTGGTCCACCTGGTGTCGATCTGGCCGGGCGTGTAGGTCCCCTCGCGGAGGCGCTGATGGCCGAACCGGTCGCGAAGCATGATCCGCTCCGCCTGGTCGACAACCGCCTCGGCGAGGTGAGCGGGAATGAAAATCACCCCTTCGCGCTTGGCCAGGACGACATCGCCGGGTAGCACGGTTACGTGTCCGATGCGAACCGGGGTGTTGAGCCCCATGAGCATCATGTCGCGGATGGCCGTCGGATCCCATCCCCGGACGAACGCGTTGAAGCCGTTGATCTCAGACAGACCTGCCAGGTCGCGGACCGAGCCGTCGAAAACGACGCCGTTGCCAGACTTGGCAAAGATGGAGTTTCCCAGATTGTCGCCGATGAGGGTCCCATCGTGGATCTTGCCGAAGCCGTCCGCAACGTAGACGTCACCAGGCTGGAGCGCGTCGATCGGCCAGGAGTTCATGGCACCGATACGGCCTTCCTGATGGCCGCGGTCGAGCATGCGCTTGGCCAGCTCGGCACGCGCGGGCATGTATTGAGCTGTAAGGGCGCGGCCCACCACGGGTACGTCGTTGTGAATCGTTTTCCAGTCGCCCTCGAATTGGGATTGGTAGCCGTGAGAGCGCAGGTAACCCCATGCCTCTTCGATCGAGACCTTCCGCATCCGAGCCAAGACCCCATCCGGGACCTTGGGACGGCCGTCGGAAAATCGTTCGCCTTTCCATTCGGCCGTGAGGAAAACCAACTGCTCGCGGGAGATCGTCTGAGCCGAAACGACGTCGCCGAAACTCACGACGAAGCAGGCCGCGAGCAACATGGTCAGCAACAGGAAGCGCCGCAGTCGCCGGTTGTAGGACGATGCGGTCTGGGTTGTCTTGAGCATGTCGAGCATCTCCTGTTTCAATACCGCTCCCAGCGTGGAAGCCGGGAGAAATTCACCCCCATCCCTCGCCCCGCCGGCAGCGATTCTTCCCGGGGCAACTGATTATCACCGGTCCCGGCGACGTCGTCCAGGACGTGGCGGATCCGGACCGAGCCGGCCTTCTCGATCTGAGCGTGATTGGCAGAACGCACCGAAGTCCAGCCTCGCACTCGTCCGATTCGTCGGCGGTGTTTGATAGGATGGTCGCAAAATAGGCAGAATTTAGGGGCGTTTTTACGTTCCATTCATCGAAATCGGCACAGAATCCTGGCGAAGTTTGATCTTGATCGAATCCGCACGACGCACGTAGGATGAGCACCGCATTCGAGGTAATGCGAAGACCATTAACCGGCACGGTCGTGATCGATTCTTCGAGGTCCTGCCATCCTTTTGACACCTCAGAGTGAGGGAGAGGGTCGCGAACGCATGATCGCCAACAAGGACGGAGGCGGCTTGCTCAAGCCTTCGGAACGGTTGAGCTCGCGTCGTTCCACGCCGTGGACGACGACGGTCCGGACGACGCGCTGGAATCGGCCTTGGAGCGAACGCGCGACTGGCTGCTGGCCCGGCAGTGCGAGGAAGGCTACTGGGTTGGTGAGCTCGAGGGCGATACGATCCTCGAATCGGAATATATCCTGTTGATGACGTTCCTGGGCCGGGAATCGGATCCGGTCTGTGCGGGTTGTGCGCGTTACATCCAGGATCATCAGCTCGCCGATGGGGGCTGGGCGATCTATCCCGGCGGCCCGACCGACGTGAGTGCCTCGGTCAAAGCCTATTTCGCACTCAAGCTGGTGGGGATCTCGGCGGATGAGCCGGCGATGGCGCGGGCGCGCCGGGCGATTCTCGAAGCTGGAGGCGCTCACGAGTGCAATAGTTTCACTCGGTTCTATCTGGCGCTCCTGGGACAGATCGGATACGACGAGTGCCCTTGCGTTCCGCCGGAGCTGGTGCTGATCCCCGCATGGTTGGGCTTCAGCCTGAGCGCGATGTCGGCCTGGACGCGAACGATCGTCGTCCCATTGTCGATCATGGCGTATTTCAAACCCAGGCACACGCTCGATCCCGAGCGAGGCATCGCCGAGCTGTTCCGCGACGATCGGCCTCGACCATCGCGGCGCACGGCCCGGACTCTTTCCTGGACCAATTTTTTCCTCGGGGTCGACCGGCGTCTTGAAGTGGCTCGATCGCCGGGTCCCCGCCACCTGGCGGCGGCCGGCGATTGACGCGGCGCATCGCTGGATGATCCAGCACTGTGAGAACACCGACGGCCTCGGTGCGATCTTCCCACCGATGGTCTACTCGATCATCGCGCTCAAGTGTTTAGGCTACGATCAGGAATCGCCGACGATGCAATGGGCGATCAAGCAGTTGGAAGAGCTCGAAATCCGCGAAGACGACCGGGTCCGCGTGCAACCTTGCCTGTCGCCGGTCTGGGATACGGCGATTGCCGCGATTTCCCTGGCCGATGCTCAACTTCCCGACCGAGGATCCCGCCTGGGAGCGCGCGGTGCGTTGGCTGCTCGCCAAGGAGATCCGCGAGCCGGGTGATTGGCGGATTCGCCGTCCCGGCGTAGAGCCCAGCGGCTGGCACTTCCAGTTCCACAACGCCTTTTACCCCGATCTCGACGACAGCGCGATGGTGTTGCTCGCCCTCAAGCGGTCTCCACTGGCCGACGATCCGGCCGTCCGGGAGACGACCCGGCGCGGCGTCAACTGGCTGCTCTCGATGCAGAATCGTGATGGCGGCTGGGCCGCCTATGACGTCGATATCGATAACCAGGTCCTGACCCAGCTTCCGTTCGCCGACCACAACGCCATGCTCGACCCGAGCTGCGCCGACATCACCGCGCGGGTGCTCGAGCTGCTCGGCACACTCGGATATCCCGCCGATCATCCGTCGATCGTCCGCGCCTTGGATTATCTCTTGAGCAGCCAGGAGCCCGAGGGTTGCTGGTACGGCCGCTGGGGGGTGAACTACATCTATGGAACCTGGCAAGTCTTACAGGGACTAAAGACCCTGGATTTCCCGGCCGACCATCCGGCCGTGCTCAAGGCCGTCGCATGGCTCGAATCCACTCAGCAAGCCTCGGGAGCCTGGGGAGAGACCTGCCGAAGTTACGACGACCCGGCTCTCAAGGGGACCGGCGAGCCGACAGCCTCTCAAACAGCCTGGGCCACGCTCGGCTTGATCGCCGGAGGACGCGCGTTCGGGCCGGCGGTCCGTCGCGGCATCGATTACTTGCTGAAGACCCAGTTGCCGGACGGCTCCTGGGACGAGCCCGAGTTCACCGGAACCGGTTTCCCCCGCGTATTTTACCTCCGCTACCATCTCTATCGCGTGTACTTTCCACTCATGGCGATGGCACGCTACCAGGCTGCCCTCGCACGACGACTCGGTCAGTCGGGCCCCGCACTGGCGTGCCGCATCCCGGCTCAGCCCTTGACGCTGGATTTCTAATTCTCTCAACCACGGAAGGCACGGAAAGAAACGGATAAAAGAAAAAGTCAACTTAGACTGTATCTATTAATTAGATCGCGATCTCAATCTAATTTGACTTTTGATCTTTTTCCGTGTCTTCCGTGCCTTCCGTGGTTAAAAGGTATTTGGTCACGGATTGTCGCGCCCAGGAGGTCGAGGTCCATGCGATTTCCCCTGCCAATGACGACTCGGATCGCCGGCTATGTCGCTCGCAAGAAGCTGGCGAGGGCCGAGAAATTCCCGATGGTCCTCATGCTCGAGCCGCTGCACGCGTGCAACTTGACGTGCACCGGCTGCGGGCGGATCCGTGAATACGAATCGAGCATCAAACAGAAGCTGTCGATCGACGACTGCCTCGCCGCGGTCGATGAGTGTGGCGCGCCGGTGGTCTCGATCTGCGGCGGAGAGCCGATGATCTATCCGGGGATCGGCGAGCTGGTCGCCAAGATCATCGAGCGGAAAAAGGTGGTCATCCTCTGCACCAATGGGATGTTCATCCGCAAGAAGCTCGCGGAATTCAAGCCGAACCAGACGTTCTTCTTCAACGTGCACCTGGACGGAATGCGAGTCAACCACGATATCGCCGTCGAGCGCGAGGGGGTCTTCGACGCGGCGATCGATGGCATCAAGGCGGCCAAGGAGGCCGGTTTCCTGGTCTGCACCAACACCACGGTCTTCAAGGAAACCGACATGAAGCGAGATCGACGACTTGTTCGCCTATCTCACTTCGCTGCATGTCGACGGCTTCATCATCTCGCCGGCCTACAGCTACGCGGCCGTGAACTCGAAAGAGATCTTCATGACGCGCGAGGATATCAAAGCCAAGTTCCTCGCCGCGGAGGCGATGTTCCGAAAGTACCGCTTCCACTCCTCGCCCGCCTACGTGGAATTCCTCCAGGGCAAGCGCGAGATGAAGTGCACAGCCTGGGCCAGCCCGACCCGCAACATCAAGGGTTGGAAAGGCCCCTGCTACCTGATCACCGACACGCACCACGACTCCTTCGACGACCTCTTGAACAAAACGTCCTGGGAGGATTATGGTTACGGGAAGGACCCCCGCTGTGAGAACTGCATGGTCCATGTGGGATACGAGACGGGAGCCGCCGTGGGCGTGAACAGCCGTCTGGGCGACACCTTGAAATTGATCAAGTGGCAATTGACCTGAGTGAGCAGCCGTTTTGACGATACGATGCGCCGATCGCTCGACGGATCAGAGCCATTCCCAGCAGCATGTTGAGCGAGGCGCGGCGCCGCCGCCGTCCCGGCCGACGTCGGCATTGTCGCGGCGCTGTCGATCGAAGTCGGCGACCTGATCGACCACTTGAAGAAGGTCCGGAAATACCAGTCGGTCTCGGTTCCGGTCATCGAAGGGGAGTACGCCGGCAAGATCGTCGCCGTGGCGATCGGCGGAGCCGGCCGCCCGGCCGCGCGGCGAGCGGCCGACGTGCTCATCGCCGGCCATCGCCCCCGCTGGATCATCTCGGCGGGCTTCGCCGGTGCGCTCAATCCCGCCTTGGCCCGTAATGACCTGGTCCTGCCTCACGAAGTGATCGATTTAGAAGGCCGCCGCTTTCCCGTCGAGCAGCCGGCGACTCTCGGCGCCGGCTTCCGACACACCAAGGGCCGGCTGCTCACGGTTGATCGGCTCATCCTCGATTCCGACGAAAAGGAAGCACTCTGGCGTTCCCACGAGGCCGATCTGGTCGACATGGAGTCGTCGGCCGTCGCGGAATTATGCGGCGAGAAGCTCGTCCGGTTCCTCTCGCTCCGCGTGATCAGCGACGATGCACACACCAAGCTGCCGAAAGAGGTCGCCACCCTGCTTTCCCACACGGGGAGCTATCGCGTGGGAGCGGCCATGCGCGCGTTCTGGAACCGGCCTTCCAGTCTCAAGGATTTCTGGACGCTCCACGAGCATGCGCTCGAAGCCGCCGACCGGCTCGCGAAAGTCGTCGCGCGATGCCTCGACGAACTCCCCGCTCTGACAGTTCTCCGCCCATCCAGAACTCAATCCCGCCCTTCCCGATAAGCTTTCTGAAGTTCGATCTCGGTGGTGGCTTGTGTCACTTCGTTATCCGAATCGAGCGGTCGCCAGCCGACCACGAACGATTCCGAGCGGGTCTCGGGTAGGGCGGAGGCACTGAGCGGCTGAGGTTCCGGATACACGTGCTTTTGGCGGGCCAGGTCCCAGAAGCTCGGGTTGCCGTCCGGGTCACCCGATTCGGCGGCGGAGATCACGAGTTCCACTTCGGCAGCCTCACCGGCCTCGACGGCCACGGCCAGCCGAGGAATGCCGTCGGTATGCACCTCGATTCGACTAGCCTCGATGCCGGCCTGGACCAACCAGCGCCGTGCCCGCTCAAGCGTTTCGAGATGGGCAAACTCATGACTGATATACCGCACGATCTTAACCCTCCCTCATGGACGCTCTGCAAGGATGACGGATGACGTTGCCGCCGAACTCGCCGGAACATCAGCTAATATTCCGCTCCGTGGTCGTGGATAGCAAAAACCCGCCCCACACCATCAACGACGTCGACCCCAGCCTCATCTTCATCACGACGATCACAGCCGGCCGATCCAATCGCTCACCAGCCATCGTCCATTTTAGCAGCGGGCCGCAAGAAGGCCAGAGACCGTGGCCCAGTACTCGGGGACCTGTTTTTTGAGGCAGTCGGTTTCGCCCGAAGGACTCGACGTCACCATCATTCACTTTGCTTTTTCCGCGGCAGCGGGCGGACCGGCACCGGCGGACGGCGAGAGCGACTGCCGAACCGGCTGGCTTGGAACGAAGGCCCGGGTGGCCGCCGCGGTCTGGGCCGGCTTGGCGAGGACGCTTTCGACACCCATCGTCGCCAAACCCGGTAACCAACACCATCGTGATCAGCCCCAGTCCCAGCGCATGCCAGGGGTGGAACTGGAAGATCAGGGTAAAGACGCCGAACCAGACGATCCCTTGAAGCACCGTCCAGGCGAAATTCGTCGTGAACATCGACTCGTAAGACACTGGCTCGCCCCGGACCCTCAGCCAGGTGAGCAGCAAGGCGATCAAGAGCGACCCGCTCGCGACCTTCAAGCCCGCTCGAGGCGTGACCTGATCGTAGAGCTGGTCCTGGCCAACCTCGACTACCACGAAGCAGGCGACAAACATGACCAGCCAGTAGATCAAGAACGGCCAGATGAATGTGGACATGGGAGAATAACCCGGCTCGAGACGACGCGGGATGGGAACGTCCAGACGGCGACATTTCTATCGTACCCTACGCGGTCGCGCCGGACCACCAGTGCCTGGTGGTTTTCCACTGATCTGCTATGATCATAGTCCGAACCGCGGCCCCAGAGTTTCGCCTTGGATTGCGGGAAAGTGATCGATGATTCGACTCAGTGCCTTCGCCGACGAGATCTCGCAGAACCCGGTCGAACAGCTCGACGTCCTGTCCGAGCACGGCATCAAGTTCATCGAGTTTCGCGCGATTCACGGGACCAACGTCCTGGACCTGAGCGAAGATCAACATCTTGAGTTTCGCTCACTGCTCCAGACCCGCGGGTTCGGCTTGAGCGCGATCGGCTCGCCGATCGGCAAGATCCGGATCAACGAACCGTTCGACGAGCACCTCCAACGGTTCGACCGGGCCTTGGACCTGGCTGACTTCTACCAGACGCCGCGGATTCGCATCTTCAGCTTCTACATTCCGCCCGGCGACGACCCCGCACCTCACCGCGACGCCGTCATGAACCGGATGAGCGAGCTCGCCCGCCGCGCGGCCGACCGGCGGAATCACCCTCTTCCTCGAAAACGAGAAGGCGATCTACGGCGATTCGGCGGCTCGCGTCGCCGACGTTCTCGAGACGGTTGACTCACCTTCCTTGGTTCATGCTTTCGACCCGGCCAACTACGTCGAGATCGGCCAGCCGATCGATGAAGCGTGGTCGCGGCTACGCGCTTATGTAAAGCATTTCCACGTCAAGGATTACGACGCGAAGACCATCTGAACGTACCAGCCGGCGCGGGCGACGGCGAGATCCCCAGACTGATCCAGGAGGCCGTGGCCGCCGGTTATGACGGCTTCTGCGTCCTGGAGCCGCACCTGGTGGTCGCCGAGAAGTCGTTCGGCTTCACGGGCCCCGAGCGGTTCGCCGACGCCGCCAAGGCCCTCAAGCAGATCCTCGACGACCGGTCGATCGCCTACGCCTGATCGGCCGAGTGCCGTGGACATCCTGATCGAGTCCCCGCGAAATCTCATTCAAATCTTCGCGGGTTGACTGTGAATACATCAGGAGGGTCAACGGATGGATGAGTCAACGAGTACGCGGCCCAGCTTGCTCATCCGTCTCCGGGACTCAGGGGATGAGCGGGCCTGGTCGGAGTTCATGGAGATCTATGGCCCGCTGGTGTATCGACTTGCGAAGCGACGGGGACTCCAGGAGGCCGACGCCCAGGATCTGGCCCAGGAGGTCTTCCGCGCCGTGGCCCGGGCCATCGAGCGATACGATCCCGACCCGGCGCGGGGCTCGTTCCGGGGCTGGCTATGCCGCATTGCCAACAATCTGATCATCAACTGGCTGTCCGCGCAACGGCGACACCCGCGTGGCACCGGGGATACGGGCATGCAGCGCATGATGGAGGATCGACCCGACACGAGCCGGCGAGGAATCCGCATTGTTCGAGGTCGAGTACCGGCGCCGGCTGCTCACCTGGGCGGCCGAGCGAGTCCGGGGTGCCTTTTCCCAGGCGACCTGGCAGGCATTCTGGCAGACCGCGCGTGGAAGGCCGGCCACCCCGCGAGGTGGCCGAGGCGCTCGGGATGTCGATCGGCACGGTCTATCAGTACAAAAGTCGAGTCGTCGCCCGGATCCGGCGCGAGATCGAGCAATTCGAGACAGAATCCAACGCACACTCAATTTGAGGAGCCGAGACGATGGTGGCGAGAGCGTTCCGCTGCGATGAATCGCGACTGAGGTCGTTCCTGGATGACAACTTGCCCGAGCTGGAGCACGCCGAAGTGACCGACCACCTGGATACCTGCGCGGGTTGCCGTCGCACGCTCGAGCGGCTTGCGGCCGGGAGCCGGCTCCTGGCCGAGCTGCCTCAGCTCGCCCCGTCGGCCGACGAGACGCCGACGCGTTGGGACTCTCGCCCCAACGTGGGCCCACGACCGAGCACGACCATTCCCTCGACTTTCTCGGACTCGCGGATGCCCCGGGATCGCTGGGCCGGCTGGGACCGTACCAGGTGACGGAGGTTCTGGGCCGGGGTGGCTTCGGCGTCGTTCTCAAGGCGTTCGACCCGGGCCTGGGGCGAGCCGTCGCCATCAAGGTCCTCGCCTCCCAGCTCGCCACCAGTGCGGCCGCGAGAAGCCGCTTCGCCCGCGAGGCGAGGGCGGCCGCCGCCGTGGTCCACGACCACGTCGTCGCGATCCACGCCGTCGATTCCTGGAATGGCTTGCCTTACCTGGTCATGCCTTATGTCGCCGGATGCTCGCTCCAGGAGCGCATCGATCGCGATGGGCCGCTGGGCGTCAAGGAGGTCTTGCGCATCGGGATGCAGACCGCCCTGGGACTGACGGCCGCCCACGCACAGGGACTCGTGCATCGGGATGTCAAACCCTCGAACATCCTGCTGGAAAATGGGGTGGAGCGGGTCAAGCTGACCGACTTCGGCCTGGCCCGAGCCGTCGACGACGCCAGCCTGACTCAAAGCGGCGTCGTGGCCGGCACACCCCAGTACATGTCACCCGAGCAGGCGCTGGGCGAGTCGGTCGACCACCGCTCCGACCTGTTCAGCCTGGGGAGCGTCCTGTACTTCGTCTGCGCGGGCCATCCCCCCTTCCGAGCCAACTCGACCCCGGCCATCCTGCGACGAGTCTGCGACGACCGGCCCCGACCCTTGCGCGACGTCAATCCCGAGGTCCCCATCTGGTTGGCCGAGCTCATCGAGCGACTCCATGCCAAAGATCCGGCCGGGCGATTTCAGTCCGCGGCCGAGGTCGCCGAGGTGATGGGAGGCTACCTGTCCCTGCTTCAGCGGGGCTTGCCGATCGAGACTCCT
>CAWAAW010000071.1:0-64040 GCA_963779785.1 uncultured Planctomycetota bacterium | reverse complement strand
TTGGAAGCCCTGGTCGCGGTGCCAGACCCGCCGCCGCGTCGGGGCCAGGGCGATCCGCCTGACAGTTCTCTTCCATTGCAGTGGCCCTATCTCTTCTTGCCGGCAGCCGGAACCCTCAGTGCGGTCTGGGAAGGAAGCTGGAGCGGCGGAGGAAACTGAGCCGCACTTGAATGGCACGGCAATAGCCGTAACGCCTAGGTGCAAATCGGTATAGACGAAAATCGGTCTCCCTGAGATCGGCACGTGTGATGAGCTATTGATGGCCCGTCGCGTCAAGCAGGCCGAGTGTGACACAGCATATCCTTCCAAGAGTCGACGAAAAGGCCAATGCGCTGTGAAACGCGGCAGGACGGCCGTACCACGATCTGTTCGACGGCGAAATCGGTTTTAGTTGGATGAGTTGAAGACACCCACCAGTTGGCGGTGAGTGACTGGGTGCAAATAGGTGGGTGACCGACACCATCCCGGAGAGTTGTCGCATTCAAGCGCGCACGGCGTTGGCTCCATTGATGACCGTGTTTGTGTGATTCGCTCGGTTTCGGGCATGGTAGATCAGGCCTCCTTCGGCGGCACGTGGTGGTCTGAGCATGCCCAGACGACAGAGCGGCGTTTACCCGATGTCAAGAACGGCTCCTAACCCTTTTCATCGCCCTGACCCTCTTTCATCACCCAATGATGCGTGTACGCACGTCTGGTTCTGTCGCAGGATCGCGGGAAAAAGATCCCCCCTTTATTTTCCAGTCCCGTGATTCGACAATCAGGCTACGGCGTCGGCGGTACGTATCCTCGAATTCTTGGGGGAGATCCAATGAAGTTGCGAACGCGAAAGGCATCCTGGTTCGTTTCGGGCTTGCTCCTCGTTACCGTGGTGTCGGCCGGTTTAGAGTTGGTCGTGGCTCAGCCTAAAAGTGAGACTTCAAGACCGGCTTTCGACACGAGCGAGGCAACTTTTGAATTGTTGGTGAATCTAAATTTGTAAATATAAACAATATTGCTTACACAAGCGATGAGGACGGGGTGTTCGATATTTACTTTGCATGCTCATCCACAAGAGGAGAGGATCCTTTAAGGTTAACCGATACAAAAGACATAAGGCAAGCAAAATTATATTTTAACGACGAGAAACGATACGGAAAACGTTTTGTAAAAATCAACAAGTATTGCATAAGTATGCGAAATATTGCGTACATCGAATCCAAGAATAATTCAGTAGTTGTAAATTTCAATGCTCGAATAGCGGATTCATTTGTGAGGTTGACGTTATCTGGTGCAGATGCGGAAAGTTTTAGGAAGAAAATGCGAGAGTTTTAATATTTCCGCACGGAGGCCGGGCTTTTGCTGAGCCGATCCCTTGATCGGATAGAGGTGAGCGTCGTTCGTGGGTCGGCGTGCCCGGCGAAATCCTGCAAGTCGATGATGTCCGATCCCCGCTCCCTGGCGGTGGTGAGTGCCATGACGCGGAGCGAATGCACGGTGACGTTGGGATCGAGGCCGAGGGCGGCGGTGTAGCGGCCAATCAGGCGGCCTGAATGGCTATTGAAGGCTTACCCCGGATCGACCGAGGATTCTGACCGCTCGGATAGAATTGGTCCCTATCGCTCCGCGCGAGCGATTCGCGCATCGCCCACGACCATGGAGGCACCGACCCATGAGGCTCCCGTCGTTCTCGATCGCGGCGTTGATGGGCGTCGTCGCGATCGCGGCCATCGATGGCTACCTGCTCCGTCAGATCGATCTGGGGGAAGACAATGCGGAGATCCTGGGCGCAGCGGGCATCTTCCTCATGGTGAACATGCTGGCCACCGGGTTCCTTCGCACCATCTCGCGTCGCGACAGGACCGGCCCTTTCCTCGTCGGTTTCGAGATCGGAGGAACCTTGGCGATCCTCGCCTATCTGGGTTGCTTCCGATGGTGGCCCGAACAGATGGAGGATGTCTTTGTCACAGTCAGGTGGCCCATCGAGGTGTTCTGCGATGCCTACGCGCCGCGCTGGGTCTCAGCTTGTTTCTATCAAGCCGACTGGGATGAGTATCCAGTTTACTTGAAATTCCCGATGTTATTCGCCGTGCTGCCGTTCATGACGGTTCCCTTGCTGTTGGCCCAGTTGTTGATCGCTCCGGCTGGGTGATGGACGGCGCGGGTCCTCTCCGGGAGGAGCCGGGCGAGCCACTCGACGATTGCCGACGTCACATGATGTGAACGATTACCACGACAGTAGCGCGGAACGCGGCGGGTGGTAAGTCGATTTTTGTATCCCGCCATGGGCGCGGACGATAATCCCGGGCCGGTCGCCGGTCCAGCCGAAATCGGCATCGTCCGGGATGCCGCCCAATTCATGTGGTAGACTCGCGTGGGAGATCTCGAAGGGACTCGATGGCGGAGGAATGCATGTCCAGGCTTCAATGCCGAGGCTCGATCGCTGGGGCGGCCGTTGTGGTCGCCCTGCTCTCGTCAAGGCCCGCCGACGCGCAAGTCGGCGTCGACCCGGGCCCGCCCCGAGAACCCGGAGGCTTGTGCAACAACTTGGTCACCGGGGCTCGAGTATGACATTGTGAACGTGGCGCTGGCCGAGCATCGCCTCCAAAAACTTCAGGCGAAGCTCAGGAGCGATGCCGAGCGGGGCGACATGGCCGCCGTGGACTGCGACGTCCGTCGGATCGACAACGTCAAGTATCGCATCGCGATCCACGAATGGTTGATCCGGTGGAACTCGCGCCAATACCCCGACTTCTACCCGATCCGGACCGATGCCGTGTCGTGCGCCGCCATCGCTCAGGCCGCCCACCCGACGCCAGCTCCCTACCCCCCGCAGTATGTCCCGACCCCGGGACCGATGGCCACCGCCCCGACGATCACGATCACGATCGTCAATGCCGAGACGGCGGGGGCCGGCGTCGCCTTCGCCATCGATGGCATCACCCTATCAGGCCCCCGCCGGCTCGCGCCAGGACCTGGCCGTGGCCCCCGACTCGAACATCACCTACGACGGTGGCGGATCGCTCGGCCAGCGCCGGTATCGGCTCTCGCCCGGTGTCTACGAGTTCCGATCGACCGCCGAGGGCTGGGCGCTATACAAGCTTCCGGGCATGCCCTGAATCGGCGATGGGACCCACCGTCGGCTCCAGATTCACGATCAAAATTGGCTCCGAATCCGCGATCGGTAACACATACGAATCACGAGACCGCCGTTAGTATGGCATTGGGCCGCTGCGAAGTTGGGCTTGGCCAGGCCATACCGCACGACCGACGATCTACCGCTCTTGTTTCGCGCCGTCGCGATCCCCATTTCAACCGGCCTTCGCCCGAGCTCTCCCCAGGGGCAATCTGGTCAAAGACGAAGAGCCCACGGTGAATTGACTTGACGCCGCGAACGAGGTAACCGCTCGCCCTCGACTGTAACCGGTTAGACCCTTGTTCACGATGCCGTGAGGAAATATCGACCAGTCCAGTCCCGAACCGATTGTGTCGATCAGACAGGTGCCGCATATAAGTCCAATTGCTGTAATGAGATAATGCCAAGACTCCTTGCTTTGAACCAATCGCGTGCCATCAGGCATGTCCCATATATAAGTTCAATTTCCATAAGGAGATGATGTCAAGACCCCTCCTTCGAACCGGTTGTATCGATTATACCTGTGTCACACGTAAGTCTCATTGCTGCAATGAGATACTGCGAGAACTCCTGCTTCGAACCGGTTGCATCGATTATACCTGTGTCGCACGTAAGTCTCATTTTGTAAGGAGATACTATCAAGACTCCCTGCCTCGAACTGATTGTATCGATTATGCCTGTGTCACATATAAGTCCAATCTGCGTAAGGGATACGACCAATACCTGCCTGCTTCGAACCGGTTATATCGATTATACCTGTGTCACACGTAAGTCCACTTGCTGTAAGAAGATGAATGTTTTTCGCCGAGTTCCGATTATACCTGCGTCACACGTAAGTTTTATTGCGCTAGGATATACGGCGAAATGCCGTTTTGCATCCTTCGCAAAGTGTGTGCGCCCAGCGCGACGAAGAGCTCGTCGTGGCCGACGGAAGTCACTGAATAGCCCGAGGTGCGAGCGAGGTGAAATCGCCCGATCCCTCGCTCTCGCTTCGGGTTAGGGTGATCGCTGCTCGTGTCGTGGCATGTGCAACTCATCAGAAAACCTCTCTGATGTGGCTCGACGCGAATCGTCTTCCTCGACGACGACGCGCGCGACTTGCTGCATCGTCGGCGGCAAGGCGACGTCGAAAACCGAGCTTGTAATGTCAGAAACCAGCTTGGGCGCGTGGGAACTTGGCTTGCGCAAAGCCCTCGCGCTCCCGAAACAGCCGCATCGATCGCGATCGCGACACGATCTCAATGCGCGAATGAGTCGGCTGGGAATACCAGGTCGAGGTCGATCGCCTCGGCCTCAAGCAGGAGGGACTGCGACTCTTCATCCTCGGCCCAGTTCGGTTTCTTCATCGCCTCCCGCAAGCGGCTGAGCGTCGCTCGGGCCGGGTCGGTCTGGCCGAGGCGGTGCTGGGCCAAGGCCAGGAAAGCCAGGTCCGCTGGCGCCGAGCCGTTATTGGCGACCGCATGGAGCGGATCCGACCGCGTCAGCGACTCCACGGCCTCGCGGTATCTGCCCAGGCGATACTGGGCGACGCCCAAGGTGGTGAGATACACGCCATTCCGCGGGCTGAGCCGGCAGGCGAGCTCTGCCAGACGCGACGCCCGAGGTATGCCGCTGGCTCGGCGCCCGGAGAACGGACCACGCTCCAACTGGCCTGATTGACCCGCTGTGGGTCTTCCCGCATATTCTCCGCCAGGCCCAGGGCTTCTCGCCTCACTGGTTCGCTCAGGGCGGAATCGGCGCGAAGACTTTCCAAGACTTCCCGCCGAAACATCGGCTTGGCGAAGAGTCCGTTAACGACACGCGCCGCTTCGTAGACCAACAGGTATCGCCCATACTGTTCGGCCAGGGTCAGAGCGAGCTGCCGAACCGGTTCGCTGATCGTGGGATCTCTGTGGATCCGGGCCTGCACCTCGTCGGTCGGTACGGACTTGGCGAAGTGGAATTCGACCATGCTCTGGGCCTCGCGGACGATACGACGCTCTGGCGTCACTGGACTTGCGTCCCAAAACTTTACCGTTCGGTCCCGCGCTCGCGGAGACGAGCGAGCGGCCGTCGGGGCTAAACGCCACGGCGATGACTGCGCTGGTGTGCCCGCGCAGCGTGAGCACTGCCTGACCGGTGGCGGCGTCCCAAAGCTTTACAGTTCGGTCATCGCTGGCGGACGCGAGAGTGCGGCCGTCCGGGCTGTACGACACCGCGGCAACCGAGCCCGTGCGTCCGCGCAGCGTGCGGACCGCCTGACCCGTGCCGGCATCCCAAAGCTTGATCGTCCGGTCAATGCTGGCGGACGCGAGGGAGCGGCCGTCCGGGCTGTACGATACGTCGTTGACCCCGTTCGTCTGCCCGCGCAGGGTGCGGATCTCCTTGCCCGTGGCGACTTCCCAGACCTTGATTGTGTCATCGAGGCTGCTGGAGGCGAGGGTGCGGCCGTCTGGGCTGTACGACACACCATACACGCATTTCGTGTGCCCGCGTAACGTATGGACCTCCTGACCCGTGGCGGCATCCCAGACCTTCACTGTGCCGTCATCGCTGGAAGAGGCGAGGGTGCGACCGTCCGGACTATATGCCACGCGAGACACCTGTTCCGTATGCCCCCGCAGAGTCCGAACCTCCTGACCCGTGGCGACGTCCCAAAGCCTTACGGTTTGGCGTCCAGCGGTTGCGAGCGTGCGCCCATCCGGGCTGTACGAAACGCCGCGGACCGTACCTGTGTGCCCCCGCAGAGTGCGGATCTCCCGATCCGTGTCTGCATCCCAAATCCTTACGGTTCCATCAAAGCTGGCGGAGGCCACGATACGGCCGTCCGGGCTGTACGCCACGCCCCATACCGCGCTCGTATGTCCGCGGAAAGTCTGCGTCTCTTGGCCCGTGGAGTCCCATCTCTTTACTGTCTGGTCGAGACCGGCGGAGGCGAGGGTCCGGCCGTCCGGGCTGTACGAAACGCCCGAGACCGCGCTCGTGTGTCCGCGGAAAGTCCGCGTCTCCTGGCCCGTAACCGCATCCCAGGCCTTCACGAGGCCGTCGTCACCACAGGAAGCGATCGTTTGTCCATCCGGGCTGAACGACACGCCCCGGACGGAGTCCGTGTGCCCGCGGAGGATATGAACCGTGTGACCGGTGGCGACGTCCCAAAGTTTTACGATTCCGCCGTCGCTGGCTGAGGCGAGCGTGCGGCCGTCCGGGCTGAACGACACGCCACTGACCGTGTGTTTTTGCCCGGCCAGGGTGCGTACCTCCTGGCCCGTGGCGACGTCCCAAAGCCTGACGGTTTGGTCACCAGCGGAGGCGAGCGTGCGACCGTCCCGGCTGAAGGCGACGCCATTGACCACGCCCGTGTGCCCACGCAGGGTACGGACCTCCTGACCCGCGGCGGCATCCCACAGCTTTACTGTCATGTCCGCGCTCGAGGAGGCAACGGTGCGACCGTCCGGGCTGAACGCCACTCCCAAAACCCGAGCCGAGTGACCACGCAACGTCCGCAGTTCTTGACCCGTTGCGGCGTCCCAGAGTTTTACGGTCTTGTCTCCGCTGGAGGAGGCGACGATGCGACTGTCCGGGCTGAATGCCACTCCATTGACCTCACGCGTGTGCCCTCGCAGGGTACGGACTTCGTGCCCAGTGGCTGCGTCCCACAACTTGATGGTCTTGTCCGCGCTAACGGAGGCGATGGTTCGCCCGTCCGGGCTATGTGTCACGCCACTGACCCCCGCCGTGTGGCCGCGTAGGGTCCGCAAGTCCGAATGGCAAAGCCGTTGGAGATAATACCATTCGAAGCCACGCTGATCGTGAGCCCCGGTCTCCTTCGGCTCTTGGTTCCGAAGGTATTGCCGGACGAGATCGGTGCTGCCCTCTTGCCATGCCTGGTGGGCCAAGTTCATCTCCGCCAGGTACAGGCGATGATCGCTGATTCCTTTTTCATCTAGTACGTGCTGGGCTTCGTTGTTGGCGCGCTGGGTCTCGTGGCGGGCAAGCCGGAGGTTGGCTCGAGCCTCGTTTGCGTTGCCGGTTGGCCCGCACGGCGAAGTAGGTCGACACACCCGTGCCGAGGACCAGTACGAGCGCGATGGAGCCCATCAGCGCCGCGACGGTCCGGTTGCGCCGGCACCAGCGCCAGGCCCGTTCCGCTCCGCCGATCGGCCGCGCCACGATCGGCTCGCCCGCTTGAAAGCGACGCAGGTCTTCGGCCAATGCTTGGGCGCTGCCGTATCGCTTGCTCGGCTCCTTTTGTAGGCACTTCAGGCAGATCGTGTCGATATCCTTAGCCAATCGTGGAATCAGACGCGACGGCGGCACTGCCTCCGTCGATCTTCACTTGCTCCAACGTCTCCAGAATCGACACGCCTAGGAACGGTGGACGGCCCGTCAACAGCTCGTACAGGATCGCCCCGAGCGCGTAGACGTCCGCTGCGGGGCCCACCTCCTTGGCTTTCGCCCTCGGCCTGCTCAGGAGCCATGTAGCTGGGCGAGCCCAGGATCGATTCGGTCTTGGTCAGTCCCGAGTCGCTCCCCAAGACCTTGGCGAGGCCGAAGTCGCTGATCTTCGGCGTCCCGTCGGCGGCTACCAGCACATTGGCCGGCTTGAGGTCCCGGTGGACTATCCCGAGACGGTGCGCCTCGCCGATCCCATGCGCCACTTGCTCAACCAGCCGGGCCGCCCGATCCGGCCGCCAGGGCGTGCCGTCAAGCTGCTGATCCAAACTACCGCCGGGCTGGTACTCCAGCTCCACGTACGGTAGCCCGTCTACCTCGCCGATCGCATAAACTTGCACGATATTAGGATGTTGCAGCCGCGCAATCGCCTGTGCCTCGGACCGGAGCCGCGCGACGGTCTGCGACGTCGCATGGGCGCCGGCCAAGATCATCTTCAATGCGCACGGGCGGTTCAACTGGACCTGACGGGCCTTGTAGACCACCCCCATACCGCCGTGTCCCAGCACGTCGAGGATCTCATATCCGGTGACGGCAAGCGCCGCGGACCGGGACGTGGGCTGGGGCTCGCCCACGATCGTCCGACCATCGACATTGGTCGCCCAAGGATCAGACTTTTGAACGGCGGTCAACTCGGTTTCCACGTTGACACCCGGTTCGCCTCGCGCCACATTCGTGGCTGCCAAGAGTTCTGGGCCCTGTTCAAAACGCCGATTAATTCGTCATCAGGCGTTAGTACAATTGCTCTAACTATAGGCGATGTGACCGGCACGACGGTTTCGGACCGTTTGTACCCATTTCCCCAGCGTCACACATAAGGCCAAGTGCTATCAGGAGATATCGCGAGAAACCTTGGCCTGAACCGCTTGAACCGATTACCCCATGGTCACGTTTAAGGTCAAGTGCCGTAAGGAGATATGATTTTGCAGAGATTCCGATCACTCCGTCGTCACCCACAAGTTCTATTGCAGCCAGGATATCCGGCCGTGACGATGTTCGTGACCCCTCGCGGGTGTTCGCGCCCGACACTCTTCAATGCTCGTGATGGTCATGACCGTGGTGGTGTGAGTGTCCCGCGCCGTTTTGTGCGGGAACGGGCTGGGCGGAGGCCAGGACGAGCCGGCCGGTCTCGACGCCCTTGGTGCCGATCAGGTCGTCGGCCAGGTCACGGATCTCCTTGGCCGGGCCGCGGAGCAGGATGACTTCGAGGCATCGTTTCTCATCGAGATGGACGTGGGTCGTGGTGACGACTCGGTCGAGGTGGTGGTGCTGGAGATCGGTCAGCCGCCGTGCGATCCGGGAGACGTGGTGGTCGTAGATCAGGGTGACGACCCCCATGGCCTCGCTCTCGTCGTTGGTGATCGTTTCCTCGATCAGGGCCGCGCGCATCAGGCCGCGCACCGCTTCGCTCCGGTTGGGATAGCGGTGCTGCTCGCGATACTGGTCGAATTTCCGGAGCAGCTCGCCGCCGATCGCCACGCTGAATCGGACCAGAGGGTCGTCTTTCATCGGGCATTCTCCTCCGGAGCGAGCTGGACGCGACGTGCGAGCGATGCCGATCATCTATCTCAGCCGATCTTGGGGACCTCGATCCATTCACCGTCCTGCTTCGAGCTGGCGACGGCCGCCTCGATGAAGGCCATGCCGGCGACACCGTCGGCGATCCCCGGATGGGGATACGCCTTGGGGACGTTCTCGCCTCGCCCGGCGCGGATCGTCCATTCGAGCGATCGGTGCAGGTTCGCGAGTGCTTCGTGGAAGCCTTCGGGATGTCCGGAAGGGAGCCGGAGGTATGGCTTGATCGAGGCCGGGAAGTACCCGTACTCGGCCCCCTGGCGATAGAGCCGCACGGCTGACCGCCCGCGTAGTGCTTGAGCACGGTATGATCCGTGATCGACCATTCGAGCGTTCCCGTGGTGCCGATCACACGGAAGCCGTTGTCGTTCTGGGCGCCGATCGTGACCTGAGACGCGGTGATCGTGGCGATCACGCCGTTATTCAGTTCGGCCAGCACGGTGAAGTCATCGTCGAGGGCGCGGCCGGGAACGAACGTCTTGAGCCGAGCCCGCAGCCGGATTGCCGACAGGCCGGCGACGAACCGGACGAACTCATAGGCGTGGGTGCCGATGTCGCCGCCGCAGCCCGAGCTGCCCGCCTTGGACGGATCGACCCGCCAGGCGGCCTGCTTCTGATTGTCGGCTTCGAGCTTGGTGGCCAGCCATCCCTGGGGGTACCAGGCCTCCACCTTGCGGATCTCGCCGATCTCGCCGTTGGCGACCAGCTCGCGGGCCAGCATCACCATGGCGAAGCCCGTATAGGTATAAGCCACGATGAATGGGACGTTCTTGGAGCGAACGGTGGCGTGGAGGCGGCGGGCCTCATCGAGCGTGGTCGTCAGCGGTTTCTCGCAAAGGACGCCGATCCCCGCGGCCGCCGCGGCCTCGGCCGGACCGAAGTGGGCGTCGTTGGGCGTGACGATCGTGACGTAGTCGATCCGCTCGGACTCGGGAAGCGCGGCCTCGGACTTGATCAACGTCTCCCAGTCGGGATAGCCGCGGGGCATGAACAGCTCGCGGGCCGAGGCGATCGACTCATCCGCCTTGCTCCGTAACGCGCCGGCGGTCAGCTCGGCCGAGTTATCAATCAGGATCGCGCGGCGGTGCGGAGCCCCGAAGAAGTTCGACGGCCCTCCACCCCCCACCATCCCGACTCGCAACTTGCGCTGGCTCATGGTGTAATCTCCCTTGGTCTGAGCTGATCGATTCTCGGCGACTCTCGACGATATGTCACTATAGCCAAGACCCCATGCATCGCAAGAGGCGAGTCGATTCGCGACCTGCGTCGAAGACCGCACCGGTCCGGCGTTCGAAGCGTTGCCGGAAAATACGCGGCCGCGGCCGGAATCGCGTCAGGTTTTTGAATCTGGTCCGTATGATTAGAGAAGAGAGTCGGCCGAGCGAGCCTGCGTACTCAATGTGACACTGACTTCCCAGGAGCGGAAGACCATGCAGCCACCAAAGATCGAAATCATCCCCGCGCGTCCGGCTGTCTGTCGCGATGAAGCCAGCCGTATTGGATGTCCTGGTGCGGATCATTCCGCCGGTCCCGGAAGTTCATTTCCTCAGGCCGCCCATCAACCTGGGGATCGTGCTGGATCGTTCGGGCTCGATGGCCACGGAACGGAAGATGGAGCACGCGCGCGAAGCGGCGATCTTCGCCGTCAGTCAGTTGCTGCCGACCGACCGGGTGAGCATCACGATTTACGATGAAGTCGTCGAGACGATCGTGCCCAGTGAGCCCGTCGTGGACAAGCCGGGCCTGGTCGCGCGAATCCGCGGCATCATGCCCCGCGGCAGCACCGACCTGTTCGAGGGTTGGGCCGCCGGAGCCGAAGCAAGTGGCCGAGCACGTCAATTGGGAGGGCTTGAACCGCGTGTTGCTTTTAAGCGACGGCCTGGCCAATGTCGGCGTGACCGACCCCAACACGATCCGAGCCGAAGTGGCGGCCATGGCCACGACTCGGGTCAGTACCAGCACACTGGGCGTCGGCAAGGATTACAACGAAGACCTGATGGAAGCGATGGCCGAGGCCGGCGACGGCAACTACTACTATGTCGAGTCAGCCGTCCAGTTGGCCGATATCTTCCAGACCGAGCTCAACGGCCTGATGGCGACGACCGCCCGGGACGTCGGGCTGAGGGTCGAGACGGCTCGGGCTGACGTCACCGTGCAGGTCTTGAACGAGCTGGAACGCGATCCGTCGGGACGGCTCAAGCTTCCCAACCTGGTCCTCGGCATGCCCATTTCGATCCTCGTCCGCTTCACAGTGGCGTCGCCGCAACAGGGCCTGCCGCGAACTCTGCCGGTTTCAGCTCGATTGGGACGAACCCGGCAGTGCATCGCCAGGGCGGCGGAGCCAGGTCGTCGCGCTCTCGCATGCCGTCTGTGCCCGCTCGCCAGTGGTCGCGAAATGCCCATCGATCCGGCCGTCGCGGAACAGGTGGCCTTGCACATGGCCGCCAGTGCCCGCAAAGAAGCGATCGCTGCGCTCGACCGGGCGACGAAGCCGACGCTCGGACCTGGCTCGGTGAGCTCCGCAAGTTGATCGCCGGCTCTCCTCAAACCGAGGAAATGACCGCCGAATGGACCAATCTGGTACGACCATGGACTTACCTCGATACGGGTCAGATCGGGTTCGGCCCGCAAGGCGGCGCACTACCAGCAACACTATCCGAAAGCACGGGCAAGAGCTACCCAACCCCCGAAATAAGAAGTCGAAACCGGCCGGAGCCAGCAAGCTCCGGCCGGCAAGTCGAGGCTTCCGGCCGATCGGATCGGATTAGTCGCGACGATCGGCGAGCTTCATCAGCAATCGCAAGATTTCCAGGTACAGCCAGATCAGGGTGACCATCAAGCCGAAGGCGCCGTACCATTCCATGTACTTGGGTGCATTGGACTGCGAGCCTTTTTCGATGAAGTCGAAGTCCAGCAGCAAGTTGAACGCGGCCAATCCGACCACGAACAGGCTGAAGCCGATGCCGTAGACGCTGGAGCTGAAGACCAGGGGCATCTCAACGCGGAACATCCGCAACACGATCGTGACGAAGTAAAACAGGCAAACCGCCCCGGTCGCCGCGACGATGCCCGTCTTGAGCTTATCGGTGACTCGGATCAAGCCCGTCGCGTAGACGAACAACATGATGAAAAGCACGCCGACAGTCAGGCTGACGGCCTGCATCGCGATGCCGTTCATGTTGGATGCCCGCCGCGTTCGCGACATGCTCGCTAAACCGCGAGTCGATGATTTGTGAGAGCGCGCCCAGGAATACGCCTTCAATCGCGGCATAGATCGGCGCGGACCAGGGCGCGGCGCTCGGCCTGAACATGGTGATCATCGCCGACGATGAAGCCGCCGATCATCGAACCGAAGAGCAGCCCCATCCCGATCTGGCCTTCGCTCGACGGCGTTCCACGACAATGCCGCGGTTGCACACAAGATGGCGAGAAGCCCGAGCGCCTTGACCATGGTTCCCTGCACGGTCATCGTCGTGCTGCGGGGTACGCCATACACTTGCTCGTATCCGGCGAACATATCCTGGGAAAACGCGGGATTGCTGGTAGCCACGGTCAATACTCCTCAAGAAATCGATTTCAATGCGAACTTTCAGCGCGAGCAACCGGCTCCGGTTGCCGCGATTCGAACATTCGTGAATACTCAACACCATTTTGGGCCGGATGCCGGTCTTTGACAACTCAAAAGTCGCGGTTGGTGGATCGAATCGCACCGGTCGAGAATCCATAAGTTATTAGGATTAAGGTTTTGAGATGCCAAAGGATTCCATGCCACGTCACTGCGTTGTTCCGGAATGGAAGGCCTGCGCCAGTGACTCAGCCCAGGTGCGATCTTCAGGGCTGAGTGGCAGGATCGAGCGGGGCGGTGTAGTCAATCGATCGTTGGTACTGCCCGCGCTGGTAGACCGTGGCGAAGATCGCCCCGAGGTCGAGGGGGACATCGGGATCCGGCTGCCATCAGGGGAATCGGGATGACCGGTAGGGCCTCACGGATCGACCACGAGTAAACGTTCGACAGAGGGCGCTGCTCGGTACGCGAAACCAAGACGTGGTAGTCGCCGCGCAATGGTCGACCCATTGGGAAGACGATTGACCTCCAATCAAGAAGTCCAGCTCCACCAGATGGATCGTCCGCGCAATCAATGAGACACGTTTGTATAAATAATCGTCGTATCCATACCCGCGCTTGTTCGCGGGAGAGAGTAGCTCGATGATGGTGACCGCTTCCCAGTCCGGTCTGCGGCGGATCTCGATCCATCGCTCCTTGACATCCTCGACGATCGTTGTGACGAGCGGGATGACTTCGGGCTCCAAGGTCGCGATTGGGATCGTCGGCATGGCGGCCGACCGAGAAGGACGAATTCGCGCGACCGAAACGTCGGGATACCGATTCTCCACGGTCTCTTGGGGATATTCCAGAACCTGGAACCGCTCCTCGATGCGGACGATGTAATTCTCAGGGAGTTGTTCCGCGAGGGCATCAGCGCAAACATTGAGGAACCGAGAATGGAAATCACGCCAGTCGCCCGAGATTTCCAGGTAAGGGTCCATTCCGGGAAAAGGGCTGGGCATGCTCGGAATCCTCAGTTCGTGACGAATCGGTCGCAAGGAACTGTGTCAATTGTATTCGCGAGGCGTTTTCCAATGCCAGCGTGGTAATTCGATCTCATCGCGCAAGAATTCGTAGTGCGGAGACTCTAACGCGGCGTGATCCGCGGCCAGGCGATCTCGACGCCCTGAGCCACCAGTCGCGCTTGGAACGCGGCCAGGCGTTTGGGCGAATTCCGGACCGATCGAGGCGACTCCTTCTGCTCCAAGGCATAAGCCGCCAGTGCCCCGGCGGCCTCGCCGATGGCCCATTCGACGGGGTGCAAGCGGTAGCAGCCGTTGGTGATGTGGGTCGTGCCCAGGTTCTTGCAGGCCGGCAGCAGGTTTTCGACCCGTCGCGGGATCAAGGCGCCCAGCGGAATCTGAAACGGCAGCGAGCTGATGTCGATGTAATTGTTGCCGCCGGTGCTGGGGTGCAAGTCGATCCGATAGCTGCCGACGCCGACGCTGTCGGAAAATGGCTCGGCCGTAACATCTTGTGAGTTCTTTAACTTGCGGCGAATCTCGGTGCCGACGTGCTGCTCGAGGACGGTGAACTCGGCCTGGATCCGCCGCGATTCGCGGATGTACGGGGCCTTGGCCAGGCCGTCGTCGGTTCCGACCAGGTCGGGTCGGAGCCGCAGTCCCTTCCAGCCGGTCTTGCCGTCGGGTCGGGGGCATTCGGTCTGGAGCCAGTAGAGGAGCGACAGGCTGAGCTGTTTGGCACGCTCGATGTGGCGCGCGGCCTCGGCCGGGTGTGATGGTGGCGCCGATCAGAGGGCCCAGCCAGTAGTCGTTCTGCGGCCAGTTGACCAGCGTCGTTCCCGAGCTGCCGGGATAGGTGCCGGGCTGGAAATTCCGGGGGTCGATGATTCGCCGGTAGACCCAGAGCCCGCTGCCCGCGCCGCGAGGATCGAATCCGCGGGTTACCGGCTTGAGCGTGATCGGATCGGAGTAGGTCAAGTCGAGCAGGCGGCCCGGCCACGTGGGCTTGAGCGCGGGAACGAAGTCTCGCCAGAAGTCGTACTCGGCGGGCCGGTCGATCGTGTGGTCCTGGCCGTCGAGGTAGTCGACCGCGAAGCAGCAGGTGATCGCCTGCTGGTTGTCGGGCTGGGCGATCGATCGGAGCGTGCGGCTCGCCGGTCTGCTTCTGTCCCTCGGCTCCGGTGACGAACTCGACGCCGGCCAGCGGCAGCAGGTCGCCCAGCTCGGTCGCGTCGAGAAAATAGGGAGCGACCAGCGATCGCTCGCTGGCCGGTATTGCGGTCGCGGACCGTGACGGCCCGAACCCGATCGCCCTGGACTTCGGCACGGATCGGCTCGTGCTCGAGCAGCACCAGCAGCCGCCCGCTCGATGCATAGGGCGCGAGCATGGCCGTCAGCACGGCCAGGGCGACCCTTGGCTCGTGGCAGAGCTTGCGAGACGCCGCCGTTGCCGGGGTTGAAGTAACGGGTCGCCCGCGCCTCGGCGGTCAGCGGATAGTGGCGACGGTACTCATCGCGGATTCCCTGCCGCAACGCCTGATACGACGCATTGCGACCGAATTGCTCGATCCAGGGATGCTCGTCGGGAGGGACGGCCTGAGAAGTGAGCTGGCCGCCGATCCAGTCGGTCGGCTCGGTCATGACGACCGTGCGGCCGATTCCGCAGCGCGGCCAGGGCCGCGGCGCAGCCGCCCAGTCCGCCCCCGACGATCACGACGTCCGCGCCGATCTCCCGCCGCGCCAGGATCGACGCCGCACCCGCGCGGGCGCTCGCCGGCTCGAGCCGCCAGCAGACCCGCCAGGCCGTAGCCGCATCCCTCGAGAAACTGTCGACGGCGCATGATCGTTCGGGCCCCCTTGGCAACTGATCTCGTAATGAGGATAATTCCTGATCTTAGGCTGCAAGACTTGGGTGTGCAAAGGGTAAGGAAAGCTGGTCCAGAGAAGGCCTCGTGGCGGAATGGCAGACGCGTCGGTCTTAGGAGCCGATGTCCGTAAGGACGTGGGAGTTCGAGTCTCCCCGAGGCCATTTTTTCGATTGAATCGATCGTGACTCGATCCGCGGAATTCATTTGACACCAGGCGCCGGCGCGGTAGGATAGAGGTAGTAGAACCCTGCCCCGCGTCGTCCCTGTCGAGACGCCTTGGCCTCGGTTGGAGCCGATCTGTCGGCCCTCCCTTCAACTCGACGTATTCCCACCGTGTTGCCGCTCGGTTGCTCTTCGTCCTGGGGACGCTAAAATCAGACGTTGGCCCGTGCCGCCGACTGGCGGTGGGTCATCGGTGCGCGATCGCGTCGACAAATCCCTTGTCGCGGATCTGGCGAGCGGAGCCCGATGTGGGTCGACGGCGGCAGCGAGTCAATTGCGGGATCAACTTCGAGGAGATGGGGGATCATGATCGGCTTGCGGGAGCTGGTCTTGGTGGCGATGGTTGTGCTGGTGTTGTATGGTCGGTCGGGCGTGGTCAAGAGCCGCCAGGTTCAGACGATCCGGCCCTGGATCTCGCCCATTCGGCGCACCCGGACGGTCGGCGAACCCGCCGGCCACGGCCCAGTCGCGATCGACCGTGGAACTGCCTCGTCCAAGCGGCCATCGGGCCGACTCAAGCCCTTCGTGCTGCGAGGGAAACCGACTGTTCTGGTTTTTGACGATCCTGGCCGCGACGGCCGTGGCCGCCTGATCATCACTCGCCAGTTGATCCTGAGCGGCGCGAGCCCGGCATCACTCACTGAGACTGGTCGTGAGCCTCACGGTGCGCCCGGTCTCGAGTCCAGCGTTCTCAACGTTCAAGCGAAATCACTTTGATTGATTTGATAGGAGGACTCTGTCCATGATGCCATTTGCCGTTCGCATTTCATTCTGGGCATGCCCGAGCTGCTCATCGTCGCCTTCGTCTCACTCCTGATCTTCGGCAATCGCCTGCCCAGCGTGATGCGGTCGCTGGGCAAGAGCGTGACCGAATTCAAGAAAGGCATCTCGGGGATCGAGGAAGAGATCGATCAGGCGGTCACCGCCGACAAGAAGACCCCACCGAATCCTTGATCGGATCGGATTGATCGCGAGTGTCTTCGGACTTGCCGTCGGGACGGCTCTGTCCAGCCTGGTCGGAGATCGATCAGGCTGGAACTGATCTGGACTTCATGAACACTGGAGCGGAGTTTGTCACATGTTTAATCTTGGTCCGATGGAAATGATCATCGTCATGGGGATCGCGGTGCTCTTGTTTGGCAAGCGGCTCCCCGAAGTGGGCCGGTCGCTGGGCAAGGGGATCGTCGAGTTCAAGAAGGGACTGAACGGCGTGGCCGATGATTTCGATATTTCCGGGACCGGGCATTCCTCGTCGAGTTACAGGCTCATCCTGGCGTTCGGAGGAGCGGTCGGCTGCCGAAGCCGGCTTACACCGACGCGGCCGTGCCCAAGTTCGAGCTACCCGGCTGCCGAGTCGTCGACCACCTCCCCTGCCCCACCCACGATGGAGTATCAACCGCGCCGCAGCCACACGATTGATACGAGAAACGCAGAGCAGGACCGCATCACGAACCGGGATCGTCACCTTCGGACCGCGCCTCCGCTCGGCGTGCCAGCCGAATCGCCTGGCGGGCCCGAGCGGCCTCCTGGCGGCGCCGGTCGGCTTCGGTCTCGATCAAGAGCGGAGGGACCGGCCGCGGCCGCCGGCCGGTCTCGTCGAGCGCGACATACAGACCATAGCCCACCGCGACCTTGCGACGTTCGTCGCGGTCGATCGGCTCGGCGAAGATCTCGATCCGCGTCTCGATCGACGTCCGGCCCACGTAGGTGACCTCGGCCGGATCTCGACCCGCTCGCCGACGTAGACCGGCCCCAGAAAGATCATCGAGTCGATCGCGGCGGTCGTGATCTGCCCCTTGCCGGCGTGCCGCAGGGCGGCGATCGCCCCGCACTCGTCGGCCAGCTTCAACATGACGCCGCCGTGAAGCGTGCCAAACGCGTTGGCCTGCCCGGGCTCGGTGATGATCGCCAGGCTCATCCGCGACTCCGACGCCGGCTTGGCGGGTGGTTCCTCGGTCCACATGAATCACCCTCCTTTTTTCTGGCATCTCAGCTTATCGTGGGCGGCCAGGCCCGGGCTATACTCGATACAGCTTCGTGCGATGTCCGCGTTTCAGCCTGTCTCAGGCCAAGACCTGGAGAATCCGCGTCGCCATGCTCGAGGACCAATTCATCGAGTTGATCGATCCGCTTCTTGCAGGCGGGCTCGGTCCTCGAAGACGGGGAAGAGTTCCGCGAGCCGCCGCTGGCCGTGCTTCGCTATTACCGTCGGCCGTGTCCGGCTGAACTGGGTGCCCGATCCTCGGCAAGGCCCAGAGCGTCGTGGCGGTCGTCCGGCAGCCGGTCGATATCGACGGGTCCAAGGCGGGTTATGAACGGTTCCTGACCCGGCTGGCGATGGCCGCCAACGGCCGCTTTCCGCCCTGGCGGGGACTGGTGATCGGCCTGACGGCCCTGGTCCTGACCCCCGAGCCGATCGGACCGGGTGACGATGCCATGCTGCGCGAGGTGCTCGACGTCAAGCTGCGGCGGATGCGGGTCGTGCCGTTCGGCTTGATCCGGATCAACCTCGGTCAGGAAGCGATGGCGCTGGCGGTCAACTCCAGCCCCGACGACCTCTTCACCGAGCCCAGCCGTCTGGCCGATGCCCTCTGCGAGCACTTTCGTCGCTACGTGCCGCTCATCGAAGGCTAGAGAATGGATGAAGCGGACTTGTGCATCCGTTAAGGCGGGCCGGAATAATCCCAGTCGAACGAGACCTCGAACGGCTTCCACCAGGGCTCGACGCCGGTCGCCGCGTCGACGTGGCGCCCCAGTCCGCCGGCCGAGGGCGGCTCGATCGCGTAGGTCAGCTTGTAATGGCCGGCCTTGGGCATCTCGATGGTCGCCCCGTAATGCAGGCCGTCGCGGGCGACCATCGGCATCATCGTGCCCTGGATCGGCTCGACCGGATTTCGCCGTCGGCGTCCTGCCGGAACGATCGTGTAGTGCACGACCAGGTAGGGAACGAACTCGTCCTTGGCGAAGCCGTTGCGATTGCCTTCGGTGGCGTGGATGTCGGCCTCGAGGTGAATCAGGTCGGACGAGGCGGGATCGGGCATTCCCTCCATCTGGACCGGCGGCAGCCAGACCGCGTTGATCCGCATCTGGTTTTTCTCGACCTCCTCGCCGATCGGGTACTCGCGGAAATCGGCCGGCTGACGCACTGCCGCGGGTGCCGGTGTCGAGCCGGGAGGCCGGCAGTCGAAGTGACGGGCGAGTCGTTGAACCCGCGGGATTCCGCCCTTTCAGGTTCAGGTTGAGCGCCAGGATCGCGATCACGCCGCCAAGATCAGCACGACCACGATCGGACCGGCCCAGCGCTGATTCACGGTGATCCTTCCTCTCGGTTTGCGCGAATTCAGGCAGCCCGCCGGTGGCGCCGGCTTGCCAGGGAAGCCCGCGGAATCACGAGCCACGCCAGGATCGCCCCGGCCAGCAAGAGCCCTTGCACCGAGATGACCTGGAGGTTGGGATATAAGCCCGCCCAGGGGAACCCGCGGCCCAGCCAGGCGAGGTTGGTGGTGAGCAGGATGCCGGCGTTCTGCAGCTCGAAGACGCCGTTGCCGGCGAACACGATCGCCAGTGCGAACAGGAACAGCCCCGAGAACTTGAAGAACACGCGCACGGCAGCCGAACGCTGGTGGCGCGGATGAGAAAGGCGATCAGGGCCAGGAGGACGAGGCCGAGGGCCAAGCCGGCGGCCAGGCCGAGGAAGCCGGCCTGCGTTCGCCCCTCGCTGCCCAGCAGTGCCTGGTACATCAGCGAGGTCTCGGCCCCTTCGCGATAGACGGCCAGGAACGCCGTCACGGCCAGCGTCCCTTGGCCGCCCAGCTCCAGCCCGTGGCGGGCCTGTTTCTTGAGGAAGTCCATCCACCGCTTGGCCTCGAGCTGCGAGATCAGCCAGTAGCTGACGTAAAAGAGCATGCCCGAGGCCGCGAGCATCACCACGCCCTCGAGGATCTCGCGGGCCGCGCCCTGACGCGGCGACCAGGACGTTCAAGGCCAGCGCGGTGGCGAGGCTGGCCGCGACGGCCAGCGCCACGCCCCACCAGATCGCCCGCAGTGCTCGAGCTCCTGGCCTTGGCCGGCGATTTCCATCGTGGCGACCTGCTCCCGCTGTCGGAGGCCTTGGCCACCAGGGCCAGCAGCATGGTCAAGACCAGGATGACCTCGACGCCCTCGCGCACGATCGTGACCAGCGACGCGAAGAACGCCGGCCCGAACGTCCCGGTCGGCCGGGCCTCGAGCCGGCCGATCACGGTCTCGACTTCGGAGGCCAAGGCGCTCGAGCCGCGCCGACAGCTTCTCTCCCTTGAGGCCCGCGGTGAGATCGCCGCGCAGCGTGTTGAACTGGATTTCCAGCGGCCGGACGTCCTGCGGACTGCGCCCGAGCAGGTATCGCTCCAGCGGCTCGAATTCGGTCATGTAGACCGTGGTCAGCTCGGAGGCGGCTTCGTCGGGGCCGTTGCGCTCGGCCTCCTGGTCGATGCGGTGAAAGCCGCGCTTGAGCGACTGGAGCAGCGTCTTCGGGTCGCCGACGGCGGCTTGCCGGTGCGCGGATCCGACTCACGGCAGCGGCCGAACGTCGCCGACCGCATCGATCCTCGATCGGTCGGTCACGCCCTTGGCATTGAGCTCGCGCGTGACCGACACCAGATCGAGGAGCAGCTTGTGGCACAGTTCGGCCAGCTCCGCGGGTGGCCGCCGTTTCTCGGACACCTCGCGGGCCGCCGAGCGGATCGCCAGAAACTGTCGCTCCAGCTCGCCCGCTGCAAAGCCCAGGTACTTGCGCACGGCCGTTTCCATGTCGGAGGCTTCAAACTCGCCCCAGTAGGCATCGTCGGCCAGCCGTCGCGCCTTGGCCAGCTCGCCCGGCCGCTCGGCGGCATCGCGGCTGGCCGCCAGGGTGACGCTGATCCGGTCGATCACGTCGGGCCAGGGCCGCACCGGCGCCGCGTTCTGGGCAGATCCGCCCCCGGCCGATGAGCGAACCAGGGCCTCCGGAACGGTCAAGATCAGCGGGGGCAACTCCAGCGTCTTCCCGCCGCGACGGTGACCTCCGTTCTGCACCGGATCGCCCATCTCGTGCCAGGCGGTCAAGACGTAGCGGCCGTCGGGAACGCCATCGAGCCGGAACCGCCCCTCCCGATCGCAGACCTGCACCCAGGGGGTCGGGCTGACCACCACGAAGCCCCTCATGTGCATGTGAATGTCGCACGCCAGCCTCATCACGCCCGGCCGGTCCGGCGTGAAGTCCTGAAATTGTCCCGGCGCCATCGATTGGTTGAACGTGAATCCCGGCGACACCACGTGCACGTTGTGCGTCTCGCCGTCTTGGTTGGTGAACCGGACGGTCTGGCCCAGCTGCAAGTACCTGCACCCGCGGCACGAACTGCAAGCCGTGCTGGTTGACCAGCACGACCTCGGCCGGATTGGCTGCGCTCGCTGAGCGACTGCGTGCTGACGCAGAACGCGTGTCTTTCCTTCGCGTCAGCCAATCTCAGATAGACCACGGCCGGACTGACCGCCGGCGAACAGATCTCGGGCATTCGAACGACGCCCGAGATCTCCGCTCCCTCGCTCGTCCGGCCCGCAAAACCGACCTGCGAAAGTCCCCGACAGGACGATCATCGCGATCCAGGCCGTTCGCTCATTCCGTCGCATCGCGGCCCTCATCATTTCACATGCACCCCAGCATGAGTGCAAGCACCACGCGTCCGGTGACAGCATCGAATGCAATTGAGATTGAGTCTCAATACAATTCAGATTATAGTCTTCTCTGATTAGCGTCGTCAACGTGGTGGTGATAAATTGAGATTGGCTTTGGGTGGTGGCAGAAGGCGATGCTGGTTCGGATGGGAGTCCGCAATCACGATGCGAGTCGGAACCAACGCGACTGGAATCCTGTCGTTCGAGTCGGGCAGGAACCGAGTACAGCGGTCCGGTGATGGTGACGACGCACGAGGTGGGTGGCCGGACGATCCGGCTGGTGCGGCCGACGGACCCGGACCGCCTGCTGGATGATCCCGGCGGTGATCGCCTGGAATCGGCGTGACGACTACATGCCGTACTGGGCGTATGTTTGGCCGGGTGCCTACCTGCTGGCCGAAGCGGTGATCCGCGAGCCCTGGCCGGTGGTGGAAGGAGCCGGGCCCTTGCAGGCGCTGGAGATCGGCTGCGGACTGGGCTTGGCCGGCTTGGTCGCGCTGGCTGTTGGGCTGCGAGTCCAGTTCAGCGACTATGACCAGGCGCCTCTGGAATTCGTCGCGCGCGGCGTCGCGGCGAACGGATTCGATCCGGCGCGTTGCGTCCTGCGCCGGCTCGATTGGCGCAACCTGCCCGACGAACAATTTCCGATCATTCTCGGTTCGGACGTGATCTACGAGGCCCGGCTGGTCCCCCTGGTGGCAAACCTCTTGAGCAAGCTGCTCGCGCCCGGCGGTCTGGGCTTGATCGCCACGCCGTACCGCTTGTCCGCCGAGGGCTTCCCCGCGGCCCTTGCTTCAGTCGGCCTCACCTGCCGGGCGGAGCGAGCGACCGCGAATCATCAAGACGGCGGCACGGTCGAAGGGACGGTGTACCGCGTCTCGTGGACTCAAGGAGCACCGGCGACCCTCAGCTAGCACGGTCCGGATTCCGTGCTGAGTTCGCTGACACGAGTGCGTACAAGGCGCCGGGTGTCTACACGTCCTCGAGCGGAGGTGATTTCATTGTCGTATCTTGATCCTGTTCTCTTGTCGCCGACACCAGGTACATACATGGGGTCGGGTCGGCTGCTTTCTACCCACACGATTTCCAGAAGTTCCGAAATCTCATTTCATCGGGGACGGTCGGTTCAATTCAGCCCCGATTGGAGCGGAGGGTGCCGACGATCTGGCGGACATCGGGTATTTCGGCTTCCTCGAGGAGGCGGGTGAGGTCATCGAGCAGGCGCTCGGAGGCGGTCGGGTCATAGAAAGTGGCGGTGCCGACCTGGACGGCCGATGCGCCGGCGACCAGGAACTCGAGCGCATCGTCGGCCGTGGCGATTCCGCCGATGCCGATGATCGGCAGGTCGGGCAAGGCTCGGGCGACGTCCCAGACCATCCGCAAGGCGATGGGCTTGATGGCCGGGCCGGAGAGTCCGCCGACGTCGTAGGCCAGGATCGGCCGTCGCCGCCGCCAGTCGACGGCCATGCCGCGGACCGTGTTGATCAGGCTGACCGCGTCGGCGCCGGCCTCGGCCGCCGCGGCGGCGATCGCCACGATGTCGGTCACGTTCGGGGTCAGCTTGGCGATGATCGGCAGCGGACAGAAGCCGACCGAACCCGCCGGACCAGCCGGGCGACGGCGACGGCATCGATTCCCAGGTCCAGGCCGTGGCTGACGTTCGGGCAGGAGATGTTCAGCTCGATCGCCGCCAGGCCCGGCTCGCCGCTCAGCATCTCGGCCATCGCCACGAACTGGTCTTCATCTTCTCCGGCGATGTTGGCGATCACCGCCGTGCCGACCGTGCGGAGATAAGGCAGGTGATGCTCACGAAAGTGAGTGATCCCATCGTTGTCCAGGCCGATCGCGTTGAGCATTCCCGAGGCCGTCTCGACCGTGCGAGGGGTCGGATTGCCTGCGCGGGGGTGGAACGTCACCGTCTTGGGAATCACGCCTCCCAGCCGCTCGAGGCGAACCAACCCCTCCATCTCGCGGACGTAACCGAAGGTCCCCGACGCCACCAGCACCGGGTTGCTGAGTATCAGTCGTCCCAACTCCACCCGCAGGTCGACCACATTCATACTCCGTGTGTAGTTCGGGTCAGTCTCGATTCCTAGGTTCACCTCCGCGACGACCGTCGTTGCCATCATCGGTCTTTCCCGCGATTGCGTCCATACGGGGAGGCCGCGCGTGCGTTTTGGCATTTGGCCTTGCACCCGGCCGACGCATCGCTCTTGTCGCTCATGGTCCGAATTGTCTAGGCTGAATCAGCCGGAGGCCGATCTGGTGTTGAGCCAGGGCACGCTGAGGGCGCAGCCTCGATCCGAGCCAACGATGTGAAAGATCTTGACTTAATGGCTAATTCGCCCGATCTTGCAGCCGAGCTGGAGTTTGTCAAGGACCTCGCGTCGAGGCCGCCGGCGTGGCTCGGGCGCGTTGCCAGGAGGTTGCGCCCCATGAGAAGGCGAACCTGACGTACGTGACCGACCTGGATCAATACCTGGAGCAACTGATCCGCAAGCGCTTGGGGACGCGATTCCCCGACGACGTGCTGACCGGCGAGGAATACGACGCCGAAGGCGGTAACTGGACCGCGGCGATGGTCGATCGACCCGATCGACGGCACCGGCAACCTGGTGCACGGCCTGCCGCTCTGGGCCGTCAGCATCGGCTTGATCGTCGCGGGCGAGCCGACCCTGGGCGTGATCGCGATTCCACCGCTCAAGGAGCTGTTCTGGGCCGTCAAGGGAGGCGGCGCCTGGCTCGACGGCCATCGGCTCGCAGCCCGGGACGCCGACGAGTTCCACAATCAAGACAATGTCTGCGTCGGCACCAACGCTCTGCGGGCGATCGATACAAGAACCCTGCCGGGCCGCCTCCGCGACCTGGGAAGTGCTTGCTGCGAGCAGACGTTCGTCGCCGCCAATCGGCTCCAGGCCACGACCATGCTTGGGCGAACAGACGCACGATATCGCCGCCGGTGTCGTCATCGCCAGCGAGAGGCGGGCTGCGGCTTCGCCACGCTCACCGGCGAGCGACTCAGTCCGGCGGAAATGGTCCGCCGCACACCGATCACCGTCCCGACCTTCATCGCTCCTCCGAGGCGGCTCGAGGCACTCCTGGCGATGGCGCGATCCTTTGATTTAGGCAGTAGGCCGTTTATGGACTATTGGGGCGTAAAGAGTTACGAGAACGACGGGGCGGCCGATGCGTTGGATGCGGGCTTTGATCGGGCCCATGGGAGCCGCTACGAAGAGCTGATGGACGATCGTAATCCATTGACCTTCGAGCAGGTGCAGCAGCGGTTGGCCGATCTCCGGACGCTTGAGGCGTCGATCGAGGCGTTGGCGATTCGCTCGATCCGAGCAACACGCCCGACTCGTGGGACGATTGGACGCGGCTGGCTCTGGTCGGGATCGTGGTGCGCCATGCCGAGCTGGGCGTGTCGATTCCCGAACGCTGGCGGCAGCGGGCCATCGACTGGTTGGAGCACGAGCAGATCGAGTGGGATGAAGCGACAGCCCGCCGGCTCCGGGTAGGGAAAGAAATCGCTTTGCTCCAACGCCGGGCCGACTCAGGCCAAACCGAGGCGATTTGACAACATCTCCCTTCTCGACCTAGCTATTCTAATAAGCCCTTGTCCTGCCGAGTGAACATACCGCCCAAGAAAGACGCCTACCATGAGTCGAACGCGACGATCGCGCCGGCGCAACACCTTCATCCGGCCCAGCCTGGCGCTGGCTGGCCTTCCGATCATTGCTTTCACCCTGAGCGTGCTCACGGGAGAGCGCATCGAAGCCCGGTCCTTTGGTACTCGGCAGCCGCCAAACTGCGCGGTTTCGCAGAAGGTTTTGGGCTCAGACCGGGAGATCAAGGAACGCGTCGCGGCAGCCGAGCAGGTCGATCGTCAAGCCGTCAGCGTCGTCGTCACCCCTTAAGTCTTGTCGCGAGTTCGCGGGTGATTCGCTCGAAGACCTCGTTCCAGTCTCCCCACTCTCGCTGGCGAAACGTCCGCAGCGTGGGATACCACGGACTGTCTTGTCGATCCAACAGCCAGCGCCAGTCCGGCGCGAACGGCAGTGCCACCCAGACCGGGACGCCCAATGCGCCTGCCAGGTGGGCGACCGACGTATCCGGAGTGATCACCAGATCGAGGTTGGTCATCACGGCCGCACTGTCCATAAAATCATCCAACCGGCTAGCCCAGATCGATCACTGCGATTCGGTCCGCGACTTCGCGGATTTGTTCGGTCCCAAAGCCTTTTTGCAGGCTGACGAGTCGAACGCCGTCGAGGCGGGTCAGGGGCTCGAATTGATCCAGCCGGAACGAACGGTGACGATCCTTGCAATACTGGGAATTCCCCTGCCAGGCGATGCCGACCTTGAACCCGCCGAACTGGCCCAGCTCAGCACGCCAACGCGCGACCAGGGCTGGATCAGCGACGAGATAGGGAACCCGGGCGGGCACGGTCGCCAGCGTCGTCCCGAGGATTCGTGGCAAGCTCATCAGCGGGGCAAAAACCTCGAACTCGGGCAATGTCGCTCCCTCGGAGATCACCCGCGAAACACCGGGACAGCTTGCCAGAATCCGCGCCAATGGTTTCCGACAGGCGACCAACACGCGGCCGCCCCGCTCGCAAACCAACGGTGCATATCGCATGAACTGGAGCGTGTCACCCAGTCCGTGGTCGGCATAAAGCAGGATCGTTCGATCATCCAGGCGCGATCCGTCCCACCGCGGCTGACGCAACGCGGGTATCGCGTACTCCTTGCACTGGAATCGCCACTCGTATTCGGACCATCCCTGTGCGAAGTCGCCCATCTGAAGCCTGAGCAGCGACCGGCTCAGGTGGACCTGGGCAAAGTTGGGCTTGAGTTCCAGTGCTTGGTCATAGCACGTCATCGCCTCGGCCAGGCATCCTGTCGCTCGCCGCAAGTTGCCCAGATTGTGATGGGTATCCGGATTGTCCGGATTGAGCGCGAGGGCATGCCGATAGCACGCCTCGGCTTCGTTGAGCTTTCCATCGAACTGGAGGGCATTGCCAAGGTTGCTGTGCGCGTCGGCATAGTCGGGCTTGAGTTGAACAGCGCGTCGTAAGCACGCCGTCGCTTCGTCGACCTTTCCTTGAGCCTGAAGCGCGACCGCCAAATTGTTCAGCACCTCGGCGAAATCGGGCTGCAGGCGGAGCGCTTGCTGATAGTGAGCGACTGCTTCGCCAAGTTTACCTTGGACTTGAATGACCGTGCCGAGCAGGTACCAGACCTGGGCGGCGGCCGGGTCAACCTCAAGGACATGCCGGAAAATCCGCTCGGCCCCGGGAAAGTCACCCGCGTGATAAGACGTCCAGCCAACGGCCAAGGCCTCGTGAATCGTCGACATGGGAACCTCCCGCGTCGATCCGATGCAAGACGACGCGAGATTTCCATATCCCATTGCTCCCTGCATGGCAAGAGCGATCGGAGAGTCAATCAGCGCTGGCCGGCAGGAAGGCGAAGGGCTTCGCCTCCTTAAACTGGGCTGCCGCGTTCCCGTTGTAGGTCTTGCCGCCGGCCAGCTCTAACTTCTTGACTGAGGCGCCTTCACTGAAGTCCATCTCGGCCAACGGCACCCAGAAGACCGTTGGGCTGGTGGCCGAGTCGAAGAAGAAGACCTTGTTCTTGTGGTCGTAAACCGTCCGCCAGATGGTGCTGGCGATGTTGGGCTGGCCCGGAGTGGTGATGCCCAGCGGAACCGAAACGCCGCGAATCACGCTGAAGACCGATGCGATGGCCTTCTTGGCATCATCCGTTTTTGGAATCGCATTGATAAAGAACGAGGCGCGGGCGAACCGATCGGCCGCCCGGTTGGTACCCGGGAGCATCGTCAGGCCGCCGATCTGCTCCCAGTAGCTGTTGAGTGCAAGTTGCTGGTCGAAGGTCGGTGAATTGGTCATCACCTGATACTCGCGGCCGTGATGAATCACCAACTTGCCCTTCACGTACTCGAAGATCGCCGAGTCGCCGGTCGGGTCCGAGAGCGATAGATGCCCCTGGGCCGGCCGTTTGTTGGGAAGGATGGGAGCGATGATGACGAAGGGCTCCTTGCGGAGTTGCTCGAACGCCTCTTCGACGGTGGCGAAGTTGTCCAAAACGTATTGGGTCCACGCGGTGATCGACAGCGTAGGAGTCTTGCCGTCAGGCTTGCCGTAGTCGGATTCGACGAGGTAGAGGGCGTTGGCGACCAGGCCCTTTTCGTTCATGCCATCGACGGTACCCACTTCGTAAAAGGCGCAGACGACGCTGCCGTATTTACTGGTCCAGGTGATGGAATTCGGCCCCGCCGCCCCGTCGCGCTTCATGCCGCGGGGGAAGCAATAGAGGTTTGTGCCCGGATCCTCGGCCCAATCCATCGACCGAGCTACGATGACCGTGTCGTTCGGCCCGAGGTAGACGCAACGGGTGCAGGCATTGGATCGTAACGATGTCAGTGCCGCGCTGGCGAATGTGACAACCGCCGCTACGAGGATCCGGGCGAGAATCGTTTTCTTCATCTTACTATTCCTTGGCTTACAACGACCGTTTGAGCCGCGTTTCGAACGCAGTTGAGTCGGTCAGGTTGTGTTACCAAGTAGTATAGGACGACTGCTCAACAGCGTGGACAACCTGGCTAAACAAGTTTCTCAAGCTTGTTGCCACCGCGTGAGAGATTGAGCCCCGTCTCAGGGCGTTCGTCGGGAACGCGTTGATGGGATTCTGATTCTCAACACGCCATTTGTCGAGAAGGAATTGATCCGATAAAGTGGTGGCGGGAGGCGTTCATGCGATCTGGTCACAACAGCGGGCGGTCCGCAAAATGGAAACGTTGGGCGCTGGCGCTCGTCCTGCTGCTAGTGGCGCTCGTGGCCAGTGCGTTGGCGGTCCCACGGCTGTGGGTGCGCAGCTCGAAGAAAGCTCCGCAGCACCTCGATCTTCTTTACACAGCCTTGAATGAGTTCAACGCCACCAATTACGAACAGGCCAGCGCGATCCTCGACCGCCGTGCGGCGGAGGTCGCGCCGACCTCGCTGGACTGGATGCTCCGGGCTCGGATCGCCGAGTCGCAGAACCGGCCTGAACAAGCCCTGGACTATTTGAAACGTATCCCCGACTCGGACTCGATCAGCGCCAAGCCTGGCTCAAGGCGGGTCAAATCGAGCTGGCGAGGGGCATGCGCGGGCAGCAGAGGCGGCGTATCTCCATGCGCTCGCGATCAACCCCGACCAGATCCAATCGCATCGCGAGCTGGCCTCCCTCTACGGTCTGGAGCGTAGAAAGGCCGAGTGTGACGCACAGTTCCGCGAGCTCGCTCGGCTCATGCCCTTGGACTACGTGCTTGCCTTCGCCTGGTGCCAGAATGATTGCGAAATCTGGGACCCGATCGAGTCGATCCGGATTCTTAGCTCAGTCGTCGCGAATGACCCCGGCGACCGAGTGTCCCGGTTGGCGCTGGCGACCAACTATCGATTGAACAACTGAGTTTGATCAGGCCGAGAGCACACTCCAACCCCTACCAGATTCCGACCCAGACGCCCGCGCGATCCGAGTTCAGCTCGCCATCGACAGGGTCGATTTCGATGCTGCCGAAAGGCTCGCCCGGGAAGGACCCGCCGGCCACGCGCGACTTGATTGCCTCCGCGGCCGACTAGCCCTGCTGGCCGGCGAATCGCGCCATGCCGTGGCCTACTTCCAGGTCCGCGCTTCGCCGGACCCGCGGGACCGCGATGCGTTGCATGACCTGGGCGCCGTGCTGCATAGACTGGGCGACCCCGAGGCGAGCGAGTTCTTGCGGCTCGCCGCTCTTCGCGACCGGTTGAAACGGATCATCGTGGAGTGCGGCAACTCCCGCAAGATCGACCTCAAAATCTTCTCCCAGCTCGGACAAATCTGCGAATCGCTCGGCCGACTCGATCAAGCCCGCGTATGGTACCAAGTCGCCATCAAGTGGGACCCTCTGGACAGCGAAGCCCAGCGGAGCCTGGCACGCCTCGATCAACTTGCCCAGGATCCGGTCGCGGCGCCCGTCCGCAAACAGGACACAGAGAATCGATACAACTGAGCCATCAGTTTGAAGAGACCGCCTCGAAACGATGGATGCAACCCGACGTCATCGCACCGGTTACCTCGATTGGCGGTCTATCGATCTGCCGGCCCGCGGAGGCAGTTCCCCACTTTGCCAAGCCTCGCACATCGCGGTAAGGGAACACCCACAACAGCGGGACACCCCACTTGACAAAGACTCGAGCGGGATGGCCACCGGCGATCAGACCGCGCCCCAGCTCCCCAAACGCTCCGGGACGGTTCTGGAGAACATACCAAGCCCAATCGCCAGGCTCATGAGGGAGGATACCGACGCGTAATTGATGTGTTTGTCTGAGATAAAGCAGGGACGTGGGATATCGTGCGAACATGACCTTCTGATCGGGTGCCGTGTGGAGGTTCAACCACTCGAGGATCTCCGGCTGAAGGGCATCCCAGTAGTAAGTCGGCTCCATTCCCATCCGCGTGGCCCCGGGCAGCCCTCCGACCAGAGGGCTGTAGTAGGATAAGGGGACGGGCATCATCAGCCCAACGCTCAATGCCCCCTCGACGACCGCGAGGAGGATGAGCGACTTGCCCCACGCCCCCAGACGGCGCTGAATCGATGCCGCGCCAAGCCCCGCCAGCAGGGCCAGCATGCCGAAGGCCGGCAAGAACTGGCGAACACCGTCGTGGCCGGGCGTGTGCGGGAGGGCTCGCAGCACCATGAGAAAAGCCCACGGTACCAAGAACAACATGCCGAGCGCATCGCTTCGGGCGCGGAAGAGCACGCCGATGATCCCGACCAACGGCAAGTCCGAGAAATCCGACCGGTGTGACCATCAGCGTCCAAAGGGTCGTGTTAAACCAGGGGAGCGAACCGGTCGGTGTCTCGTAAATCTTTCCCAGGAAGAGGGTTTTCAGAGGAGTCGTCTTCGCTCGCGACAGGTTGGACTGAAAGAACAGATCGAGACCATGCAAGGGGTTACGCCACCACGGAGGGATCAGTACGACGAGGACGGCGAAGGCGAGCAAAACCCCGACGACAAGTGCCAGCATGGCCCTGCCGGTCGCGGTAGAGGATCACCCAGGCAAGCAAGGGCAGCGGAAGGAACCAGCCCGTCAACTTGGTACCCATCGCACATCCCGCGAGAACCCCGAACACGGCCACCCAGCGCCATCGAGGTGTAAGAGACGCGATATTCTCTTCTCGTTGTTCGACCGCCTTGGCGAACGAAAGCGAGCATCCCGTCCACAGACTTGTCAGCAATCCATCGTAAGTTGCGTAATGGGCGAGGGCGAACAGGTGAGGCTGGAACATCCACGCCCCCGCGGCCGCCAAGGCGGACCAAGGGCCCCAGCGCGATCGGAAGAAGGAGAAGACAGCACCGCAAGTCAGGCTGAAGACGAGCATCGGCCCGAGCCGCGCACGGGGCAGCGTTTCCCAGGTCGGCGCCACGAGATCCCCGACCAAGCCGACCAGGGCATAGACCGGGGGATGACCGTCCGGTTCCTCACGTGCGAACGGCCAAAACCAGTCAAGAACCGCGGGGCTGAACAACCCGGTGTATGTATCCAACTGGCTGCGGTGCGGTGTGGGGATGCGGTTTGGTGGCACGAGATCTTCCACCGGAGGCTGCCAGCGCTCCGCGAACGCCACCGGGTCACGTAGCGCTCGAAACCAGGCACGGACTCTGGCCTCTCGGCCCAGAGTGTAACCCTCGTCCCACGCGATCGAGAGGAAGCGGTTCCGTCAAGATCATGATCGCCAGGCTCACAGTCGCCACGGCCAAGCCAACCGGCCAGTCGGCGAATGAGAGCCAGCGAGCACGCCGAGAGTCAGACAAGTGAAGACGACCTGTGTTCAGGGTTTTTGGTTGTCGCCGAGCTCAAGTGCGAGCAAATCGGCCATGGTACGTCCTCGCCCTTCGATTATCTCGGCGCGCTGATTGAGCCTGTCGAGATCGCGCCGGAGATCGACTCGGTCGGGGTCGTTGGCAACCGCCAAGGTCAGGAAGGCCTTGGCCTCGAATCGTTGGCCGAGCTGCTCGGCCAGGCGGGCCATCTCCGCCGCGCCTCGGCGCGGCTGATGCCGTACATGGAGTTTCTGGTATCGCGCGATGACCGACTCGATTTTGGATTTTTCGCGGCGGAGCTCAGCGGCGCGGTCCGGCTTTCCATTTTTCACCGCGAGCTCAGCGAGCCGGTCAAGAGCGACGAAGTCGCCTGGATCGGCTGCGATCACAGCGTTCCAGCGCTCGGCGTTCCGACTCGACATCACCGCGCTGGGCGGCGAACCAGGCCACCAGTTTGTGGATCTGGGCCGGAGTCGACACCTCCGCGGACAGATGCTTCAGAGCCTCCCGTGCCTCCGCGACGCGCTTCGACGCCACAGCCCAATCCAACCGCGCGCGCCAGACCGGGCCATCCTCGGGACGCCGCCGCAGGCAGGCGTCGATCCACTTCGCGGCCTCGTCGAGCGAGCCGGCGCGAATCGCCAGGTTGGCTTTTCCCAGCCAGATCCGATCGTCCTCGGCTGCCATCCGCCCGGCCTGATCGAGGGCGGAGCCGACATCCTCGATCGGGACGACGCTCCGTCGGAGATCGATGTGTGCCCGAACCAGATTGATGGCCGGCTCCGAATGTCCCTTCGCCCGCCTGGTTCAGCGCGTCCCAGCGCGACTCGATCAATCGCAGGGTTTCGTCCAGTCGACCTTGCTGGCAATAGATAGGCCCGAGCAAGATGGGCAAGCTCGATCGGTCGATCCGAGGATCGTCCAACGCGTCCTTGATGATCTGCTCCGCATTAACGAAGCTGCCCGCGCTCCATCTGGATCTGCATGCTGCCCAGGATTGCCCGAGGCGCGAACGACGGAACCCGGCGTGACCCGGGCCCAGGCCTCGGAGGCGGATTGCGTTCGCCCTCGCGCCATCTCGCAGGTTCCCAGGAGGTAGAGGGCCTCATCCGAGTCGGGTTGCCGAGCCAGGAGCGACGATCGAGCTTCCGCGCGGCAGTCCCATGCAGTCCGTTCTCAATCTCCTCCTCGATCTCCGCCATGGCCCTTCGATAACGCCGGACGTCCCACCATTTCCAGCCGCCCCAGAGCACCGCCGCGGCGACGAGGGCCAGCAACAACACCAGCCTCCATCGCCCCGCATTTCCGTTCATCACCAGCTCTCCACATGTCCACGGTCTTCGGACGCCTCGACCGTTCGGCTCTCCTCAGTTACATTGTGTCCTTTTGATACGGCGGTCAACAACCCAAACCTCTTACTTGACGCCTTGACACCTCACGCGAGCCCTGTCACGATTGCGATCACCTCTTCACGGGAATGCCAATCGAGACGGAACAACGCCAATGAAGAGTCGGACTGCTGTCATCGAGGAGGCCGGCTCGTTCGTCTCAGGATCTCGTCGCGCACCGACCGAGACTCTTCCACTCTTGATGCTGTCGGCCTGGTGCGGGCTCGTTTCGGGGCTGCTTGAGGTCGGGGTGATCATCCTTCGCAAGCGAACGCTCGATTTCAATCATCTGTACTGGATGAGCCGTCATTTCGTCTGGCTGATCCCGTTGATCAATCTGCTCGATCTTCCTGATCCTGGGCTTGGTTTTGTCGGTCTTGGTCTGGCGTTGGGGCGGCCGCGGCCGTTGGCTCGCCAGTCGCCTGTTGTGCGCATTGACCTTGCTCCCACCCATCTGGGCGGCCTCGGCCCGGATTTACGGTCCTGCCGGATTCCTGCTGCGCTCTGGGTCTCGCCATCACGGTTGGTCCCGGTGCTGGAGCGGCATGCCACAGGCTTTCGGCGGCTCGGTTCGGGTCAGCTTCCCAATCGTCGCCTGTCTCGTACCGATCCTGGCGGCGTCTCTTTGGGGCGTCGACCAGCTCAAGGTGTGGCGTGAGGAGGCGCGGCCGCTCCCGCCGCCGGGCTCCCCAAACGTCCTCTTGATCGTGTTGGACACGGTGGGAGCCGATCATCTGAGCCTCCACGGCTACAATCGCCCCACCAGCCCCACGATCGATGAGTTGGCGGCGCGAGGCATCCGCTTCAATCGAGTGCGGGCGACCTCCTCGTGGACGCTGCCATCACATGCGAGCATGTTTACTGGTAGATGGCCTCACGAGCTTTCGGCCGGCTGGTTTACCCCGCTCGATGGGGCGTATCCCACGCTGGCCGAGTTCTTGGGGTCGCGTGGCTACGCGACGGCCGGCTTCATCGCCAACTACTGGTATTGTTCGTCCGACTCCGGGCTGGACCGGGGTTTCACCGCGTATCAGGACTACATTTTCCCGCGACTCTCCGTCTTCAAGACGGCCGTCCTGGTCGATCGCCCTCTGGATGGGCTCCAGGCGATCGAGGGGTTCCTCGAAGATTGGCTGGATTTCGATCTCCTGGGGCCGGCGGTGGAATACCTTTGCGTGGCTCTTCAAGACCAATCGAAAAGAGGCCACGGTCGTCAATCGCGAGTTTCTCGACTGGCTGTCCCGGCGACGGCAGCCGGAGCGGCCGTTCTTCGCCTTCCTGAATTACTTTGACGCACACTATCCGTATGAGCTTCCGGCGACGGGCATCCACCGATTCGGGGTCAAGCCGCGCAACAATCGTGAGTTAACGTTGATCCGGGATTGGCTGCGGCTGATCCAGAACCGGCCTTCCCCGTACCAGATCAGTTTCGGTCTCGACTCTTACGATGACTGCGTCGCCAACCTCGATGAGCAGCTTGGCCAGTTGATCGACGAACTCGATCGCCGTTCCGTTCTCGATCGTACCTGGGTGATCGTCACCGCGGATCACGGCGAGAGTTTCGGCGAAAAACCCGGCGTGTTCTGGCACGGAACGAGTCTCTACGAGACGCAGCTCCATGTTCCCCTGGTGATCATTCCGCCGGCCGGGGTCGCGTCGCCACGGGTTGTCACCGAGACGGCGAGCCTGCGGGACTTAGCGGCGACGATCGTCGACGCGCTGGGCTTCAAGACCGGTTCCCCCTTTCCTGGGAATTCGCTGACCCGCTTCTGGAACGGGTCAGCGTCGACATCCACCACAGCCGCGGCTTCCGAGCAGGCACTTTCCGAAGTGGTCCCACTCGGGTCATTCGGCCCCGGATCCCTCGCAATGGCCCAACAAGCCGCGATGGCCGATGGCCGCGCTGACCGAGGGGGACTGGACTTATATCCGGCGAGAAGGGGACGTTCAAGAGGAACTATTCCGCGTGCGCCAGGACGCTCAGGAGCGGCACAACCTCGCCAGCGACCCGGCCATGCGGTCGACGCTGGAACGGATGCGAGCAGCCCTCGGCCGGCTCACGGCCGGTCCGCTGACACCGGAGCGGTTCAATCCCTGATCAAACCTCGCCCGAAGTTGGCAAAGGTTATTCCGCGGGACGTGTCGCCTGGGTGGCGGTCTCGGGACGGGAACGGATCCAGTGGTCGGTCATCATCATACCTCGGGTCGCGTCCCGTTGTGGCATGTGACAACCGACGCAGCCCATCGCCGGGGAGACCTTGCAGGGGGTTTGTGAGGGCCCCTGGTGGCAGGACAGACACGCGGCCTCGTACGCCGCCAGGTCGGTCGAGGTCCTGGCGTGCGGGTCGTGGCAATTCACGCACGACAGGGTTCCTTTGCTCTTTCGGTAACAGGCCGACTGCATCAAGCCGACCGGCTGGAAGCGGACGAGCGAGGGGTTTTCGGGCCGGATCAAGGCGCGGCCGACCGTCTCGGGCAGACGATGGCAGGATCCGCACAGACGCATCTCATCGGCGGCGTTTCTCGGCTCGACGCCGAATGGCATCGCCAACTCCGCATCCTCGGCCCCCCGCCGGGCCGCCTCCACATGGGTCCTTCCGGGGCCGTGGCAGCGCTCACAACCGACATTGGGGATCATCGTTGATTCGTCGAGAACCAGCGGCCCTCGGTTCGAGATCGCGGTTGTGTGGCACTCGAAACACTTGAGCGTCGCCGCGGTCGGAAAGTGGCGTCCGGAGGGCCCGATTCCTGGCCGGTTCGCACGAAAAGCCTGCCCCTGACCGGCGGTAATGTCCGGCTCGGTCTTGTGAGCGTATACGGTCAGCCGGTGCTCGAGCATCGTCGGGCTGTCCGGGGTATGGTTCGTCAACGTGACGAACGTAGTCGCGTGACGACCCGAGCCGAACGCATAGTCGACCAGGAACCGCTCAATCTCCTCTCCATCACGTCGCTCGGTCCAGAACTGGCCATCGCGGAGGCTGTAGCTCCAACGGGCGCCCGGGCGCTCGGGATCGGCGAAGGTCGCGCCGTTCAGCCGGATGGCCTGCGGGGTTTGGGCCGCACGTCGCAAGGTCCGCGCGTGACCGGACCCCGAGTGGGCAGCGAACTCGCCGGGGTGGCAGGCCGCGCAGCTCCTGGGAGCCGATGTAGGGATCTCGCGGCACCCGCCTCCAATCCGAGCGATTCGCAATCGGCGACCAAGAAGATCGTAAGCTGAAACTCAAAACGATCACGGCGATCACCGGAATTCCGCAACCGAAAACCAGCATGGCTCTCCGCGCCCGAACTGTCTCCGGACGCGGCGCGATCGGGGGATCCGGGGTGGCCATAATCGAATTGACCTCGGAGCGGAGCGGAAATGCCACACCGATCCCAGTGAGAGGCACGTTTCGGCACTGAATAGCGATCATACGGTTGGGGTCGAAGCCTGGACAACCGATTATATCCGTCTCGGCGTTCATGGTCCGCGCGGTTGGGCAAGAAATTCCGGCCCGCGGCGCACTCGTCTCGGCGCGAGGCGCTGTATACTGATCCGTGTGTTTCCGCTGAGATGAATCTCGATCCGACCGGGCGGGGATCGAACTCCTTTGGAATCGGTCAACGCGATTCGACGAGAGGTTTCTCGATGCTCTTCGCTTATTTTGGTCCCGAGACGATGATGCCCGTTGCGTCGGTGATCGCCGGGGCCGTCGGGGTCGTCATGTTGTTCGGCCGCAATATCCTCGTTTTCGGCCGCGGCCTGGTCCGGCGGGTCTGGCCTAGGTCCCGCCGGCGATGATGAGGCAGCGCCTGCGCGGGTGAAGGCTGTTCGCCGTTCGTGTGAGAACAAAGGAACAGGTCTGTGGAAAATAGCACGCCTGGGCTCGAGCCACGGCGAACGACATCTGACTCGGCCCTTTACCCAGGGAGCGCCCTTGTCTTGGCGGCCTGGTTTGGCGTGGTGGGGGGCGCTCTCGACCTGGGCATGATCTTTTTGAACCGAGATTTCTTCCATTCGTCCCCATATTACGAGCAGGGGAGGAATTTCCGCTGGGTCGTACCGGTGGCGAACCTGCTGGTCATGATGGCGCCCGGCGTGGCCGTCGCTCTAGTCAGTTGGTTCCGGCCTGGCCTGATCTCCCGGCGGACCGCGGTCTGGTTGTTCGCAACGCTCGCGATCTGGGGGCCGCTCTTGAGGGCTCCGCTCTACGGGATGGCGACGTTACTTCTGGCATTTGGAGCTGGCGGCGTGGTCAGCCGCCGGTTCGCACAGTGCGACTCGGTCTTCCAGCGGCTGGCGCGGTACAGCTCTGCCCGTGCTCCTGGCCGTCATCGGCACGATGGCGGTCGTCACCTCCATCCAGCAGGCTCGAAAGGAATCTCAATCGCTGGCGCAGTTGCCAGCACCCCCGGCCGGCGCGCGCAACGTCCTGTTGATCGTCATGGACACCGTCCGCGCCAGTAGCCTGGGCCTTTACGGCTACGCCCGCGACACCACCCCACACCTCGCTCGCTGGGCGAAGAAAGGGGTGCGTTTCGAGTGGGCGCTGGCGCCGCGCCCTGGACGTTTCCGTCACATTGCTCGATCATGACCGGACGATGGCCCTCGACTCTGGGCGCGCACTGGGTGCCGACCCTCGATCCGGCATATCCCACGCTGGCCGGGTTTCTCGCCTCGCACGGATACTTGACAGGCGGGTTCGCCGCCAACACGGCTTGGTGCAGCTACGAGTCGGGCATGGACCGCGGGTTTGTTCATTATGAGGACTATCCGCTCACGATGAGTACCATCCTGCGCAGAACAATGCCCGGTCGATGGATCCTTGAGAACGCTCTGAACACCCGCGACTACGATGCCGTCAAATGGATCCGATCCCAATCTCGAGACGCCGCGGCGATCAACCAGTCGTTTCTGGACTGGCTGTCTGGAGAGAAACACCGCCAGCGGCCCTTCTTCGCCTTCTTGAATTATTTCGACGCACACGAGCCCTTTCTGCCGCCAGAGGGGAACGGGACCCATTTCGGGCTCCGCCCGGAATCGCCCAGCGACTTCAGACTGCTCCTGGAATACTGGGATCGGGACAAGGTCAAGCTCAGCGACCGCGAAGTGAAGCTGGCTCGCGACTCCTACGATGATTGCATCACCACGCTGGATTGCCAGGTCGGGTCATTGCTCGATGAGCTCGACCGGCGCGAAGTTCTCCGCGACACGCTCGTGATCATCACTTCCGACCATGGGGAAGAGTTTGGTGAGCAAGGCGTGTTCACCCACGGATTCAGCCTTTACTCGAACGTAGTCCACGTCCCCCTGCTGATCATTTCCAAGGGAGAACCGCCGGGGCTCTTGGTCTCCGAGCCGGTCAGCCTACGCGACATACCGGCAACGGTGGTCGATCTGTTAGGACTTGGTCCCGGCTCCGCTTTCCCGGGCCTTTCGCTGCGAGAATACTGGAGCAAGGACGCCGAATCCGAGAAAAGCCGCTCGGCTCAAGCCGTTTCCGAGGTCGACATTCCGGTCGAGATCGGTCCCGAGCGCGGCCACGGGCCGAAGCAGCGGGGATTCACGATGTCACTGGTTGCCGAAGGCATGCATTACCTCGTCGACATTCGAGGGACCGAGGAGCTTTACGAGTTGGCGGTGGATCCGCGAGAGCTGCATAATCTTAAGGACGATCCCCGCCAAACTGCCGTGCTGGGCCGTTTCCGGACTTCGCTGGCCGCGTTTCTGCGCGATAATCGCGTCCAGACAGGAGTTGCCGCCGACTACCAGGAGCAGCTCAGGAAGTTGCTCCGGCAATGGGCTCCGCGTCCAACGATCTGATTCATGATTCAAGAAGCGTGTTCTCCCGCCTCAGGTTCAATTCTCCGTTCCGCTCGACTTGGGATTCAGGAATCCACCCTGAGACCCCGCCGCGGCCCCGATCGCAACCAAGACCGAGATCACGCCCATGGCCAGGAGACGGACGATCGGAGTGTGCGCAACAGGGTCTGTGGACCCGGATTCGGGAAATAAGGCCGCCGCGCTCGCATGGAAGAATATTGTGGCCAGGAGGGCGCCGAAGGAAGCCCCCGCGATGGCATCAGCGACACGCCGTCGGCATCGCATACCAATCGCGAATGCCAGCCCACCCACCGCACCAATAGCAACCCAGATGCCGCCGTGGATCATGACCGGCGCCAGCAAGTCGCTCCGATCGGGCACGAGTCTCCGAAAGAAAAGGGGAACCAGGGCCTGCGATGCCAGGGCTCCCACGAGACTTCCGATCAGCAGGGCGGCCAAACCGACCTTGAGCCCACGTGTGCTTGAGCGGCCGGCGAGACCACCCGCAAGTCCCATCGCCAGCCCCGTGATCCCACCAAGGATGGTAAACACAAGCCTGGCGTTCTTGTAGTCGGCGACGTTTAGCGATGCCGTCGAGGGCTGTCTCGAAGTCAACCCCATGAACTGGACCACGAACAATTGCGGTTTGAAAGCCTCGTGGGCTAGTTCACCGGCCAGCCAGGATCCGAGCCCCATCAACAAGCCGGCCGCCAGCGCAATCGTCCACACCTGACGGCGCGGACGAGGCTGAATCCCACAGCGATCATCTGGCACAGTCGTTGACGCACTGTTCATCTCTTCGTGCCCCGAGATCGATCCGAACTCAGATGCTCAAATGTGGCGCCGGCTTTCTCTCAGCCGACAAGTTCTCGCGTTGTCTCCGTCAGGGCGCTTTCTCAGCGTCTTTTTCCGGGGCTTTGGTTGGAGTCTCGGCGGCTTTCTTCCCCATCTTCTTCTTTGAGAAGTTCTTCTCCTTATTCTGCATCGCTTCCCTGAATTGATTCGTTTGTGTCGACGTGGCAGGCTCCGATGGAGGCCCTGGCGTGATTCCGCTCTCACCACAGCCGGCAATCACCGACCCCCAAAACACACCGGCAAGCAGCGTTCTAAATCGTTTCATGAATGTCGGACCTCTTGCATTGAAAGGAAAAACGAGGCGCGGACTGAACACTCCGCGCCTGACAAATGGTATAGATCAGAAGATTTCGGCGCGTTTTCCGTTCCCTTTGTGAACGGACATCGAGCGGTAGGGCTTCGTCCCAGCCGTCGGGTTTGGTAACGGTTCGGACGAAGCCTTGGCCGCGAGGAGAAGCGAGGGACGACGACGCCACGGAATGCTCATCGGGAAGATAAGCATGGCAAAACAAACTCGGACTCGAACGAGTGCCCCTCTTGTGGGAGAAGCAACCCACTACCTGTCTTGTGAGGTTTTCTCGAAGTCGAATCTCACAGAAGGAAGGTAGACGTTCTCACCGAATGTCAGCGACCCGAGCGCATCAATCAATATTGGTCGGAGCTGAGGACTTCCCCACTGGCACGAGTACCCAGTGCCCACCAAGGTTGTAGGCCAATCGAGTCCTTGACGAACTTCACCGATCCGTCCGCCAAGGCGAGGTTGACGCCACCGGGGTGGTTGCTGGTCGGCGGCGCCGAGCCGGAGGGATTGACAAAATAAATCCACGAAAGGCTGGCGAAAGACCCCTGGGGATTGTTGCACGCCGGACCATTCGGAGTTCCCGCGTGCAGATAATCATTGATGACGACGTGAAGGGGATAGCCCGCGAGCCCAGTAAGCACCACTGCCCCAGGTTGCATGCGCGACGCGTGGTGCCAGGCATATTCTGACAGGCCTGGATGAACTGTGAGGGCCGCTGCCGGTCCCGCATCCTGGCCTCCGCCCACGGAGGGGCCGGTGAATACGACGCGCTTGAAGTCGATATTGCTGCGGATAGAATGTCGTCGCGGACTGACGTTGTTGAGTCCCACCAGTCGCTCGCTGAACAGGGCGGTGTTGGAGGTCCCGTCACGGATGTTTTCGATTCCGATCGGCCCGGCGTTATTTTGGTCCGGCCCCCACCCGAGAGAGCCGGAAACGATCGTGCCGGTAAACCCTGCAAGTTGGCCGGGTCCGCCAATATTTCCCGACGTAATTCGTCGCACCATTAGGGGCCTGCGGCCTTTGCCGGTGTGCCGTCTGACGGACAGATCAACGTCGCCAATTGGATGAACATGATCGTGTCATTGCCGTGTTGCATGGTCTCACCGGACGCGTTTCCGAACATGCCGGCGGAGAAATTGAAGGCGTTGAAAACGGCATTCTGTTCGAGTTGCGGTGCAATGGCCAGTGGCCAGCCGTAACTCCATCCCCAGCTCTGGATCTGCACCGGCCGGGTAGGTCGTCTGCATCGGCAAGACGCCTTGCTGCGAGAGGTAATTGTGGGCAGCGAGCGCCAATTTGTTTGAGGTTGTTTGTGCACTGGGCGCGGCGGGCCGCCTCTCGCGCGGACTGCACGGCCGGCAGAAGAAGTGCGATCAAAACGGCGATGATCGCGATGACCACCAAGAGCTCAATCAGTGTGAAACCGGACCTACGGCGCATGAAGCACCTCCAGAGATGAGGGGACCAACCGCCTGTTAAAATGATTGAGAACGCGAAGGAGGGAGAGGATCTCCCGGGTAATATACTTAGTCGCGCATGAGCGTGACAAGCAAAAAAAATCGATTTTTTCAAATCTCGCATCTCCTATATCTATAGGAGACGTGGTTTTTCTTCTCCTATATCTGTAGGACACCTGCTTACAATCAAGGAAGCAATGAGCCGCTATCGTGCTCGTGTGCATCTCTCACGCCTATCAACCACAATAGTGCTCGACATAACCCATAACCCGTGGACCCAAATTGGCTGCGACAGACTCTAATTCCTTCCTCTGCGGATTCGGCGGGAAGCCATTCGATACCGCTCAACACTGGCGACCCAGGCCGCGCGTTGCCGATGATGGCGAACGAGACGGCCAGCATGGCTTTGGCAACCAGATCGCGACGTACTTCAACCCCGCGCGGTGTATCGAATGGCTCTTGCTCGATCTCAGTTCTCCGCCGTCCTCGCCCCTTTGGGTTTGCTTGCCGGCTTCAGCCTTTTCTGGTTTTCCGACACCATCGCCGACCCCGACCTCTGGGGACACATCCGCTTCGGCCAGGACATTCTCCGAACCGGTTCGATCGTTAAGACCGATATCTACTCCTATCGCACCGGCGGGCAGCCCTGGATCAATCACGAGTGGCTCTCCGAGGTGATATTCGCCGGTCTCTACAACCTGTTCGGACCTGCCGGCCTGATCGTCTTCAAGGTTCTGGTCAGTCTCCTGATCATTGGACTCTCGTATTCTCATCTGCGTCGCACGGGACTGGGGCCTTACAGCTCCGTATTCTTGCTCCTACTGATAAGCATCCCTTTCCGGCTGGGTCTCGGCACAATCCGCCCTCAGATCTTCACGTATCTCTTTTTTTTCTTCGAGCTTCTCGTTCTCGAGGAAGCAGCCGCGGGGCGCGCATACTGGCTCTGGGTGCTACCGATTCTCCTGGCGGTCTGGGTCAACTTGCACGGCGGAGTGCTGGCCGGGGCCGCGGTGATCGGCATCTGGCTCGTCGTGCGGCTCGTCGCGCGGCCGGCGGCCGATGCCATTCGGCTGAGCCGGAACCTTGGAACGCGCATCCGTCTCGGACTCGTTGGGTTCGCATGTGGACTCGCGCTTTTGCTTAACCCATACCGGCCGATCTCGTGGAATTCCTGTTGCGCACGGCCACTGTGCCCCGACCCGAGATCAGCGAGTGGGCTCCCCTGCAACTCATGAGCATTCCGGGGCAGGTCTATCTCGTCCTGCTGGCGATCGGGATCTCCGGCTCTGGTCTGGAGCGGCCGCCGCCGTGAACCGGAGGCGATCGCAATCTTCAGCGTGGCGGCCCTGCTCCCCTTGATCGCCAACCGACACTATCCACTCTTTGCACTCACGCTCGTCGTCCTGGGAGGAGAACACGTGGCCGACGTCTGGAATCGTTGGTGGCAGCCGTCATGGTTTCGCTTCAATCAGAACCGATGGATCGCGGTCGTCATCCTCGTTCTTTCACTCGTCCTGATCGGTCTCTCACTTCCACGGTTCGGCTGCATCCGCGTCGACCCCTTCTTCTTTACATTCCCGGCGCGTGCCGTCGCACTTCTCCAGCAGAGTGGAGTCCGCGGGAACATGGCGGTCCCGTTCGATTGGGGCGAGTATGTCATCTGGCATCTCGGGCCAGGAATCAAGGTTTCGATCGACGGCAGGCGCGAGACAGTCTACTCCGATGAGAGCTACCGGCAGTCGCGCGACTTCGCGAGCGGGACCGGGGACTGGGATGCATTGCTGAAGATCGCGCCCACGGACCTGGTCCTGCTCCCGATCGGCTCCCTGACGGCCAACTTTTTGAGCCGGACTGGCGGGTGGGTTCCGCTCTACAAGGACACATGCTGTATCCTCTTCGTGCGCGAGGGGTTCCCGGGTCTCGGCCCGATCCTGCAAAGTCCGATCCCGTCCTTTCCTGATAACGGCGCGGGTCTTTGTTTTCCAAGTCCGGGCCGGGTGGACAGGCGCGTCACCCGCTAAAGGAGTCAGGATGGGGCCAGCCACCGTGGCGGCGCGGGCCGCCGTGGCGAAGCCGAATCGCTCCAGGGCGTTGAAAAGGGAGCCGGTTTCGTGGTCGCCGTGTCGACGAGTCATGCGGAGTTATCGGCAATCCGACGAGACGTAGCCGCGGTCAGCGTCTTGCCGGCGGGCTCCGCTGCCTCGGGCTCGCGGGCATCGGTTGGCGGGGTCGGCGGCCCGCAGGACCGACACCCTCGCGACAGCCCAGGCTCCGTGCTCGAGCCGAGTCGGACAATCACCCGGTCTCGTCCCGTCAAATCCCGGAACTTGCGATCCCGGACTTGGTCAATTTGGGCGGACTCATCATGCTGGCCAGGAAGTCAGGATCGCCGCTGTACACGATCGTCAGCGGCTTCTTCAGCACCTGGTTGGGCTTGAATGTCAACGTGGCCTCGCCGCCGCTCAACTCCGCGGTCCCGAGCGTCTTCACCGTGACCTTCTTCCGGTGCTTCGTGACGAACTCGAAGGTCACCTGCCCCGTCGGCACGCCCCCGCCGGGGGCCACCGGCTCGATCTCCGCCGTCAGGCCGACCGCACTCAGCTTCTTCTTCCCCTTGAGCACCGCGTGCGGCACCAGGACGATCGCGGTAGCCGACTGGCTGACCGACTCGGCCGCCGTGCCCGACTTCACACCGAGGAAGTCGGTGCCGCCGTTGTAGGTCGCCGTGATCGCGTGCGAGCCCAGGCTCAGGGTCGAGATCGTCAGTGCGGCCTGGCCGGAGCCGTCCAGCGGGACGGTGGCCAGCGGGGTGGTGCCGTCGGCGAAGGTGACCGTCCCGACCGGCGTGCCGCCGGCGGAATTCACCGTCGCGACGAAGGTGACGGCCTGGCCGTAGACGGGCGAAGCGCTCGAGGAACTCAGCGCGATCGTCGCCCTGGCCGGCGCGATCGCGAAGGTGGCGGGCTTCGACTGGGCCGCGGCGTAATCGGCGCTGCCGGGGAAGCTGGCCACGACGGTGTAGGTCCCGGCGGCGGAAGGCGCCGCCGAGCCCAGGTCCGTGCCCGAGGTGCCCGTTCCGGCGTAATACGTCAGGGTCGGCGTGACGCCTTCCAGGCTCCGGGCCGCCGTGCCATTGACACCCGTCACGGTGGCCGTTGCCGCGATCGGCGCGCCGGTGTAGGTCCCGCCCGGGTCGCTGACGGTCACCGCGGGCGTGGCCGGGGTGATGCTCAGGGAACTGCCGGTGAAGTGGATCGTGTAGTTGCTGTTGGCCGCGAGAGTTCCCTGGCCGATCGCGTAGGGACCGCCCGAGACCGTCTCGCCGGCCGCCCGCGCCAGCGAGCCGGTGAGGACCGTCGCGGCCGTATCCGAGAACTGGAAGCCGCTGGAGGTGTAGGCCAACGTCGGGTCCGCCGAGCCGAAGACCTTGGTCTCGGGCTTGGCCGCGATCGTCAGCGTCGCCGGGGTGATGGTCAGCGTGCTGCCGGTGAAGGTGATCGTGTAGTTGCTCGCCGCGAGCGTGCCCTGGGTGATCGCATAGGGGCCGCCGGATACCGTCTCGCCGGGTGTCCGCGCCAGATGGCCCGTCAGCGCCGTCGCGGCCGTGTCGTCGATCGTCACCCCGTCGACCGTGGTGTCGACAAAGCCGGTTGCGGTGTCGGTCAGGGTGGGATCGGCCGTGCCGTAGACCTTGGTCTGGGGATTGGCGGTGACGGTCAGGGTGCCGGGGTGATGGTCAGCGTGCTGCCGGTGAAGGTGATCGTGTAGTTGCTGTCGGCGGCGAGCGTCCCCTGGCTGATCGCGTAGTCGCCCACCTGCTCGCCGGCCAGCGTGCCCGACTGCGCACGGGCGAGGGCACCGGTCACGACCGTCGCGGCGGTGTCGTCGATCGTCACGCCGTCGACCGTCGTGATCGACCAGTCCGGTCGCGGCGTATCGGTCAAGGTGGGATCGGCGGTGCCGTAGACCTTGGTCTGGGCATTGGCGGTGACGGTCAAGGGCGCCGGGGTGATGGTCAGCGTATTGCCGGTGAAGCTGATCGTGTAGTTGCTGTCGGCGGCGAGCGTCCCCTGGCTGATCGCGTAGCCGCCGGCTTGCTCGCCGGCCAGGGTGCCCGCCTGCGCCCGGGCCAGCGCGCCGGTCAGGACCGACGCGGCGGTGTCGTGGAACTGGAAGCCGCTGGCGGTATAGGCCAGCGCCGGGTCGGCGGTGCCGTAGACCTTGGTCTCGGGGTTCGCCGTGATGGTGAGCGTCGCCGGGTTGACCGTCAGCGTGCTGGTGGTGCTGGCGGAGGCGAAGGTCCCGTCGCTGGTATACGCATAGGTGATCGTGTCGGGCGAATTGGCCACGGTGAGGCCGGTGGTGTTGAAGGTGGTGGAGAAGGCGCCGCCGGAGCCGATGGTGGCCGACTGCTCCACGCCGTCGAGCGTCACGGCGACGGTCTCGCCCACCGGGGCTTGCGAGCCGTTGGCCAGCGTACCGGAAATGGTCACGCTGGAGGTGCCGTAGGTGATGCTCTGGTTGCTGATTCCCGAGAAGGTGAGCGCGATGAGTGTGGAACCCTGGGTCTGGAAGGCGCCGATGTCGGGATTGGGCGAATCGAGCGGCTCGCCGCGCTGGTCGGTGGTGATCGGAGTGGTGGTGCCCGGGTAGTCGGCGATCACACCCGCGCCGATGGCCGGGCTGCCGGGGAGCAGGGCCATGGTCTGGGTCGGCCCGCCGTTGTTGCCCAGCGGGGCCAGGCCCAAGCTCGGTGAGGCTGGTCAAGACGATGTTGCCGTCGACCCCATTGGCCAGCCCCCCCGAGCCGCCGGTGCCGATCAGGTTGTAGCTGCCCGAGACGTTGCTGGCACCGCCGATGTCGCTGGCGCCGGAGGAATCGGTGTTGCCGGCGACGATGGTGTCGGTCAGGTTGGCCGTGCCGGAGTTGCGTTGTACAGGCCGCCGCCGTTGTAGCCGGAGTTGCCGCTGACGGTGCAGTCGGTCAGGTTAGCCGTTGCCGGAATTGTACACGCCGCCGCCGACGCGCGGAGGCGGAGTTGCCGCTGACGGTGCAGTCGGTCAGGTCAGGTTGGCCGTGCCGCCGTAATTGCCGCAGTGCCGCCGCCGTAGCCATAGCCGTAGGCGGAGTTGCCGCTGACGGTGCAGTCGGTCAGGTTGGCCGTGCCGCGATTGAACACGCCGCCGCCGTCGTACGCCGGAGTTGCCGCTGACGGTGCAGTCGGTCAGGTTGGCCGTGCCGGAATTGAACACGCCGCCGCCACATTCGTTGCATCGTTGCCGCTGAAGGTGCAGTCGGTCAGGTTGGCCGTGCCGGAATTGAACACGCCGGTCGTAGCGAGTTGCCGCTGACGGTGCAGTCGGTCAGGGTCAGGTTGGCCGTGCCGGAATTGAACACGCCGCCGCCGAGTCGATAGGCGGAGTTGCCGCTGACGGTGCAGCCGGTGAGCGTCGCCGTGCCGTAGTTCGCCAGACCGCCGCCAAGGCCGGCACGAGGTCGAGCCGCCGGAGATGGTCAGGCCGGAGATCGAGGCGGTCACACCACCGTCGACCTGAAAGACGCGGCTGTTCCCGCCGCCGCTGATGGTCACCCCCGCGGCCGGCCCGGTGATCGTCTGCGTTCCCCCGGTGTCGCTCAGCTCGAGCTGGCCGCCGGAGAGCGTGATCGTCTGGGGCGTGCTGAACACGGTCGGATCGAAGACGATCGTGTTCGCCCCGTCATCGGCGTTGGCCTGGTTGATGCAGTACCGCAGGTCGCCCGAAGTCGCCGGAACCGCTCCCCGCATCTCCCAAGCTGTCGACGGTGAAGATGGTGAGCGCCGCCGGGATGACCGTCAGCGTGCTGGTGGTGCTGGCGGAGGCGAAGGTCCCGTCGCTGGTGTACGCGTAGCTGACCGTGTAGGGCGAATCGGCCACGGTGAGGCCGGTGGTGTCGAAGGTGGTGGAGAAGGCGCCGCCGGAGCCGATGGTGGCCGACTGCTGGACGCCGTCGAGCGTCACGGCGACGGTCTCGCCGACCGGGGCCTGCGAGCCGTTGGCCAGCGTGCCGGAAATGGTCACGCTGGGGGTGCCGTAGGTGATGCTCGGGTTGCTCAGTCCCGAGAAGGTCAGCGCGATGAGTCCGGACCCCTGGATCTGGAAGGCGCCGATGTCGGGATTGGGTGTGTCGAGCGGCTCGCCGCGCTGGTCGGTGGTGATCGGAGTGGTGGTGCCCGGGTAGTCGGCGATCACACCCGCGCCGATGGCCGGGCTGCCGGGGAGCAGGGCCATGGTCTGGGTCGGCCCGCCGTTGTTGCCCAGCGGGGCCAGGCCCAAGCCGGTGAGGCTGGTCAAGACGATGTTGCCGTCGACCCCATTGACCAGCCCCCCCGAGCCGCCGGTGCCGATCAGGTTGTAGCTGCCCGAGACGTTGGACCGCCGATGTCGCTGGCGCCGGAGGAATCGGTGTTGCCGGCGACGATGGTGTCGGTCAGGGTGGCCGTGCCGTAGTTGTACACGCCACCGCCGGAGTCCTCGGCGATGTTGCCGCTGACGGTGCAGTCGGTCAGGGTCAGGTTGGCCGTGCCGATAATTGACACGCCGCCGCCGTAGGCAGCGGTAGTTGCCGCTGACGGTGCAGTCGGTCAGCGTGCTCGTGCCGCCGTAATTGCCCAGACCGCCGCCGACGCCGGTGTTGCCGCTGACGGTGCAGTCGGTCAGAGTCAGGTTGGCCGTGCCGGAATTGAACACGCCGCCGCCGGTCGAACCAGCCGTATTGCCGCTCACGGTGCAGTCGGTCAGGGTGGCCGTGCCGGAATTGAACACTCCGCCGCCCGGCTTCCGGCCGAGTTGCCGCTGAAGGTGCAGTCGGTCAGGTTGGCCGTGCCGGTATTGAACACGCCGCCGCCGCTGCCGGCCGGAGTTGCCGCTGATGGTGCAGTCGGTCAGGGTCAGGTTGGCCGTCGTTGAATACGCCGCCGCCGTCGCGGAGTTGCCGCTGATGGTGCAGTCAGTGAGCGTCGCCGTGCCGTAGTTCGCCAGACCGCCGCCATAGGTCCGCGCGTCGAGCCGCCGGAGATGGTCAGGCCGGAGATCGAGGCGGTCACACCAGCTGTCGACCTGAAAGACGCGGCTGCGTCCCGCCGCCGCTGATGGTCACCCCCGCGGCCGGCCCGGTGATCGTCTGCGTTCCACCGGTGTCTCTCCAGCTCAGAGCTGGGTGCCGGAGAGCGTGATCGTCTGGGGCGTGCTGAACACGGTCGGATCGAAGACGATCTGTGTTCGCCTGGTCATCGGCGTTGGCCTGGTTGATGCAGTACCGCAGGTCGCCCGAGTCGCCGGAACCGCTCCCCGCATCCCCCAAGCTGTTGACGGTGAAGATGGTGAGCGTCGCCGGGTTGACCGTCAGCGTGCTGGTGGTACTGGCGGAGGCGAAGGTCCCGTCGCTGGTATACGCGTAGGTGATCGTGTAGGGCGAATTGGCCACGGTGAGGCCGGTGGTGTCGAAGGTCGTGGAGAAGGCGCCGCCGGAGCCGATGGTGGCCGACTGCTGGACGCTGTCGAGCGTCACGGCGACGGTCTCGCCCACCGGGGCCTGCGAGCCGTCGGCCAGCGTACCGGAAATGGTTACGCTGGAGGTGCCGTAGGTGATACTCTGGTTGCTGATTCCCGAGAAGGAGAGCGGGATGAGCGTGGAACCCTGGGTCTGGAAGGCGCCGATGTCGGGGTTGGGTGTGTCGAGCGGCTCGCCGCGCTGATCGGTGGTGATCGGAGTGGTGGTGCCCGGGTAGTCGGCGATCACACCCGCGCCGATGGCGGGGCTGCCGGGGAGCAGGGCCATGGTCTGGGTCGGCCCGCCGTAGTTGCCCAGCGGGGCCAGGCCCAAGCCGGTGAGGCTGGTCAAGACGATGTTGCCGTCGACCCCATTGGCCAGCCCCCCCGAGCCGCCGGTGCCGATCAAGTTGTAGCTGCCCGAGACGTTGCTGGGACCGCCGATGTCGCCGCCGGCTGTTGCCGGCGACGATGGTGTCGGTCAGGGTGGCCGTGCCGGAGCCGTAGTGGACACGTCGCCGCCGCCGCCGGCGTTGCCGCTGATGGTGCAGTCGGTCAGGGTGGCCGTGCCGGAATTGAACACGCCGCCGCCGCACGCCGCCGGCGTCGTTGCCGCTGATGGTGCAGTCGGTCAGGGTGGCCGTGCCGGAATTGAACACGCCGCCGCCGTTGCCGTAATAATTGTAAGTAGGTGTTGTAGCCTAGTCCCTTGCCGTTCGGTTTCAGTGAAGGCGGTGTTGCCGCTGATGGTGCAGTCGGTCAGGGTCAGTTGGCCGTGCCGGCATTGAACACGCCGCCGCCCTGCTGGCCGCTGCTGTACTTCTGGCCGTAATAGCCGTAGGAGACTGTTCTGGTGCGGTGTTGCCGCTCAAGGTGCAGTCAGTGAGCGTCGCCGTGCCGTAGTTCGCCAGACCGCCGCCATTGCCCACCGCTGAGCCGCCGGAGATGGTCAGGCCGGAGATCGAGGCGGTCACGCCAGGGTCGACCTGAAAGACGCGGCTGTTCCCGCCGCCGCTGATGGTCACCCCCGCGGCCGGCCCGGTGATCGTCTGCGTCCCACCGGTGTCGCTCAGCTCGAGCTGGCCGCCGGAGAGCGTGATCGTCTGGGGCGTGCTGAACAGGGTCGAATCGAAGACGATCGTGTTCGCCTGGTCATCGGCGTTGGCCTGGTTGATGCAGTACCGCAGGTCGCCCGCGTCGCCGGAACCGCTCCCCGCATCCCCCAAGCTGTTGACGGTGAACGTGGCCAGCAGAGCGCGGCCCTCGAGGACCTCCAGGACCGGGCGGCGGCGGAGGCGGTGATGGTGAACCGCGCGGGAGGCGAATGCGAACCGCTCTACAAGTCTGCGACGGCTGACCATGGATGTCTCCTCTTTCGAGTGGGATGCCCTGCGATACGGTGTGATGTGATGCGATGCGATTCCCGGGACGCGGGCGCGCACTCCCGACGTCCCCGGCCCCGACAAGGGGCCGGCATGCGGCCTGAGACGATGGCCGCGTCGGCCTGTTACAGCCCGATGATCACCTCGTCGCTACGGGGTCGAGGTCCTCGGCGGAAGCGAAAGCTCGGCGTGGAACGGTGGTCCGCCGGTCCACGTCATAGCCGCTGACAGCGCCTGAGACCAAATCGTCGCTAGCAGGACGAGCTTTTTTTCGGAATCCGCTCCGCATCGTGGAAACTCGGTGTCAGTTCATCGTTTCTCAAAATCATGATCTGACACCGACTTTCTCACGGGCACGGCCACGCTCCCGTTGACCGTCATCGCCCACGCTGGCCGGTGCCGCGCCATTCGCAGGGAGCCAAACAGGCCGTGGAACGGGTTGTCGCTGGGGGCCAAGTGCGAGGTCAGGCCGGCCGTGAAGTACAGCGTGTTCTTGGGGCCGGCGGCGCCGCCATTGCCGAACGCCAGCCCCCACAGGTGCGTGATGGCGATCGGCTGGCCGTTGGCGTTTTTCAGCTCGCCGACGAAATGGCCGTTCTTGGGATTGAAGGCGTTGATGGTGCCGTCGCCGAAATTGCCGACCAGCAGATCGTTGCTGAAGCTGCCAAAGTTCGAGGGGGCCATCGCGACTGCCCACGGCTGATTGATGTGGGTGTCGTCGGGGCGGATCAGGCGCTCTAGCAACTGGCCATCGGCGTTAAAGACATCGACGGCCCCTTCGCCCGGAGCTGCCGTCCCGGCGAGGACGTCATCGGCCGGGGCGTATTCGACGTAGAGCCGATTGTTGATGGCCTGGATGTTGAACGGATGATAGTCGCCCGGCAATTCGGGGTCGGTGAAGTTGCCGGGCAGGGTCGTTACCGACTGGAAGCTCTGATTGTAGACATCGACGGTGCCCTTGGCGAAATCGGCCGCGTACAGCAGCGTTTCGCCTGGGTGAATCCGTGGCGATGGCCAGGCCGAGGTCGATCGCGCCGGGGTTGGTCGCCTCGACGACGGCATGGGTGGGGTCCACGCTCGGACTCCAACCGGAGATGGTGCCGTCGGCGGTGGCGAACAGGAAGACGCTGGAGCCGGTCTTGCCGTTTTCGGATACGTCGAACCCGCCGCCGGGGTTGTAGACGATACCGGTCGGCGCGCCGTGCGGAGAGCTCGTGGAACCGGGCGGAACGCCGACAACCAGCGAGTCGGTCGTAACGTGGCGATTTCGAGGTGTTGTACAGGGTACTGGTGCCCGTGCCCTCGTTGGCCACCCACCACGCGCCGGTTGGACTGGCGGCCAGCCCCCAGGGATTGACCAGGTTCGGGTCCTGAACCTGGGCCGGAGTGAACTGGGTGTCGTCGGACACGAGGTTGGTTTGCACGATGGCCGTCGACATCAGGCAGCGATCTTCGATCGCTTCCAGCCGCGGGCGGAGGCTGGCCCGCTGGCGAGGGGACGTTTGTGTGCGCCGGGCCGCCGCGGGCGCGGAGCGTTTCCAGTTTCGCAGCCAGGAAGAGAACAACATGATGTTTCTCCTTTCGAGAGCTGGTCTGCGATACAATGAAAAAGCCATCGCCCCGGCGCGCAGACCGATCGCCGGAGCGGTGCCGGGCCGGCGGGGGCTTGCTTGGCGGTAAGGACCCCGCCGGCCGCTGCTTGGGAAATCGAAGTCACCAGGGCTCCGATTGTTAGTTCTTCTTCACCTTTCCCTCCAGCTCCGCGACCAACGTCTTGAAGTCCTCGCGTGCCCGTAGCGGGTCGAGGTCTTTGTCCATCTGCATGTGGTCGGCGTCCTTGTAGCCCTTGGCGACCGCATCGCGGAGCATGGCCATCGCCTGGTCGGCGTAAAACGCCATTTCGGCTTGTCGTCTTGCCGCAGCGAGTTTGTCGTCTTTCTCGACAATCGGCATGCACTGGGCCAACATGCAGGCGGCCCCGTAGGCGTCGACGGCTGGGTCCCAACCGAGATCATGCCCTTTCATTGCGACGGCGAGCGCCCCGGGACGGTCCCCCTGGCCGGCGTAAGTCCGCGTCAGCTCAAGCAGGCTGTTCCGATAACACCTGTCGGTAGTCCGAACGTTGCGGATTGCCCTCGAGCGCGGCCTGGTGGTGGGGGAACGCCTCGTCGAGGAATCGGCGGGCGGCGGCGAAGTCCCGACGCTTGCCGGCCAGGTTCGCCAGGTTGAACAGTGTGCCGGCGACCGCGTTGCGGTAATCGGCGACCTCGGGGAACTCGGCGGCGAGCCGCTTCTGAATGGCCAGTGCCTCGGCCTGCGCCGCCTCCGCGTCCTTGAGCAGCCCCTTGTCCCGGAGCAGAAGGCCGACGTTGTTGTGGCCCGTGGCCAGCTCCTCGCGGAACTCGGGCCGACTTGGGAACACGTCAACGAGGTGCTTCTGGATCGGCAGTGCCTCGCCATAGACCGCCTCCGCTTCCTTGAGCAGCCCCTTGTCGCGGATCAGGTTGCCCAGGTTGAAGAGGTACTTGGCCAGTTCCAGACGAAACTCGGGCCGGTCGGGGAAGTTGGCGACAGCCTGCTTCTGGACGGCGACGGCATCGCGGAATGCCGACTCCGCTTTCTCCGGCCGCCTGGTGCTTTGGAATAACCAGCCAAGATTGTTGTGGCTCATCGCCAGGGCGCGGCGGATCTTGGGCCGGCCGGGGAATGCGACGACAAGCTGCTGACGAATCGCCAGGGCCTCGGCGTGGGCCGACTCCGCTTCCTTCAAACGTGCGGTGTCGAGGAGGAGCAGGTTGCCCAGGTTGTTGTAAATCCCGGCCAAGGCCTGCCGGAACTCGGGTCGGCCGGGGAACTCGGCCGCGAGCTTCTTCTGGATGGCCAAGGCCTCGAGGTAGGCCGACTCCGGCTCCTTCAGCCGCCCGGAGTCGCGGTACGAGCAGCGTTCCCAAGGGCATTGTGGGTGAGGGCCAGCTCCTGACGGTACTCGGTCCTTGTGGGGAACTCGTCGGCGAGTTGCTGGAGAAGTGACACTGCCCGGCGATAAGCGTTGTCACTATCCCGGGACCGGCCCAGAATCGTGTTCATGCGCCCCATCCGATAGTAGGCTCGCGCCTGCCGGGACCGTTCCTGTTCGGTGGTTCCCCCGTCCTGGCTTACCTCGGCGTAATACTGGATCATTTTGTCCAGGAAATCCTTTTGCTCCGGGCGCAGCTCCTTCTCGCGCATGAGTAGGTCGATGGACGCTTCGGACGTGACCGTCTCGATGGCCTGGCGGGCACGCTCGTTGAGGAGGCGTTCATGTTCACGGGCCGCTTGCAGCGCCTGGTTGCGCTCGGCCAGCTCGTTGCGTTGATTTTCGACGACGAGGCGTTGCTGTTCCGCCCGCAATCAGGCCAAAGGTCGTGCCGACCACGCCGGCGACCAGTGCCAGCAAGATCAACAACCCTGCGACCACCGGCCCCTTGTGCCGCCGCACAAACTTCCGCAGCCGGTATGCCGCCGACGGCGGACACGCCTGCACCGGCTCATCCGCCAGGTAGCGCTCCACGTCCATCGCGAAGCCGTTGGCGGTCTCGTAGCGGCGGTTGCGGTCCTTCTCCAGCGCCTTCATCACGATCCAATCCAGTTCGCCACGCACCAGCTTCGTCAGCCTCGCCGGCTCCGTCCCGCGGTTGGCGGCCAACGTCGGCAAGCCGTCCGCCGTGCTCAGCTTCGTGCTCGGTTTCGAGGGCTCCTGCTCGCGGATCACGCCGCAGCATCTCCAGCATGCCGGCCTGGTTCCAGCTCCTTGCGGGAAAACGGCGGGCTGCCGGCCAGCAGCTCGTACAACAGCACGCCCAGCGAGTAGATGTCGCTGCGCGTGTCGATGTCGAGCTGGTTCACCTCCGCCTGCTCGGGCGACATGTATTCCAGCGTGCCGACGATCGACCCGAAGCCGGTGACCAGCGTCTTGTCGGTCAACTGCTGCCCGGCCGCCTTGGCCACGCCGAAGTCGATGATCTTCGGCACCGGCTTGCCGTCATAGAGGGCGACCAGCACGTTGGAGGGCTTCAAGTCGCGGTGGATGATGCCCTTCTGATGCGCGTGCTGCACCGCCTGGCAGACCGGGATGAACAGTTCCAGCCGCTGCCGCGGCGTGAGGTGGTGCTCGTCGCAGTAGCGGGTGATGGGCACCCCCTTGACGAGATCCATGACGAAGTACGGCCGGCCAGCCGCTGGTGGTGCCGCCGTCCAGCACGCGGGCGATGTTCGGGTGGTCCATCAGGGCCAGCGCCTGCCGCTCGGCCTCGAAGCGGGCGATGACCTGCCGGGAGTCCATGCCGGCCTTGATCAGCTTGACGGCGACCAGGCGCTTGACCGGCTCGGTCTGCTGGGCCATCCAGACGCTGCCCATGCCCCCCTCGCCGATCGGCTCAATGAGCTTGTACGGGCCGATCACCGTGCCGGGGCTCTCCGTGGTAGGCTGGTCGATGGTCGCCACGGGAGTGGCCGCCGCCGGACGGTCCAGCAGGCTGTCGGGGCCGTCGGCGGCCGCCAGCAGCGCCTCGATGTGGGCGATCCGGGCCTCGTCCCCGCCGCACGCCTCCCGGACGTACTCCCGCCGGCGGTCCGGGTCGGGGATGTCGCGAGCGGCGTGGAAGATCGCCTCGTTGTCGGGCCGTGATGCGGTCATGGGAGCCTCCGCGGCGGGCCGCGTGGCCCGTCCAGAATACAATGCGAGAAACCGGGGCCGAACCCGTAACGTTTTTTTCCCGGTCGGTCAGGGCCGGTGGCCGGACATGCGGTCGATCGCCACCCGGAGCCAGCTTCGGGCGTACGCCCAGTCCTTCTCGGCGGTGGAGGTCGAGACGCCGAGCGCGGCGGCCGCCTGCTCGGCGGCGAGGCCGGCGAATAACCGCCGCTTGACCAGCTCGGCCTTGCGCGGGTCTACCGCGTTTGAACCAGGCCGAAATTCTCTCGACTAACGGTAGTCATCGAAGTCATAGCGCGGGTCGAGCGGCAGCCTCAGGGTGAGTAGGAACTTGATGATGGCGTCCTGATCGCCACGAGGTAGCTTCGTGAAGGCATCGATGACATCGTTGGCCTCGCTTCCGTCCGACCTGTGCAACAAGATGGCCTCTTCGAGCGACTGGGCGCGACCGTCGTGCAGCCACGGGCCGGTGTCTCCGACGCCCCATAGCGGCCGGGTGAGGAACTCGTCCTCCGGCACAACGAGTCCTGCGACGTCGGTCGGCTGGCGGAAGCCGTCGCGTTCCTTCAAACCCTTACCCATCTTGTGACGGCGCAAGTCGCTGAACAGGGGGACCTCGATGGACTGGCCGGAGGCGGGCAGCCTCGGTTGTGTCTCCGAGAGCGCCCTCGGTTCCGGGGGTGAATTCGGCAGCCGGTTCGCAGGCTTGAGGGTTGTGAGGTTGAACGCATAGGCGTCGAGCCGGTTATTCGGCGGTACGAAGAAGGACAGCTCATACCTTGTCCATGCCTGCCGCAACGCGTTCAGTGCCGAGCCAGCATCTCGGTTCGCGACCTCCGCGACCGGGTCGAGCTCCATGAACCGCCGCACGACCGGGAGTTGAGCGCTCGACTTCACTTGAGCCGGCAGCCCAATTCCGTTGCCGACCAACTGCACCGGTCCGAACGTCGCGCGATCCTTGCGGGGGTCCCTGACGACGACGGTGGAGTCGATCAGGTGGAGCGAGGGGGTGTGGCAGCGTGCGCAGGATACGGCCTTTGTGAATACCTCGTTGCCTTCGAAGATATTCCGCCCTCGCCTGGCCAAACGATTTTCAACTTCATCTCGCGGACTGCACCTCGAACGGGGGTCGGACCGCCATCGTGTAAATCGTCAAGGCCGAGACGTCACCGAGGCTCAGCTCATCAGGAATCCCGTCATTGTCCGAGTCGTGGTTCTCGCTTGGTGTGTCAAAGCCGGGATTCGATCTCGCGTGGTTCCATTCCGAAATGGAACTTGCAAGCGTCGCGGACGAAGTTGCGCATATTCGAAGCGATACCCTTGAACTGGAACGGTCGGACAACCAGGTCGGCGCTCACACCCTGAATCTTGTCCCACTGAATCGTGAAGCCCGGCGGGTTCTGGCCCGGGTGATCGTTCAACTGGTCGATGACTGTCTTTAGACCGGGCTTGGTGCCTGGGTCGCCTGTGTAAGTTACGACAAAAAAGCCGAAGTCAATCGTCTTGGCCTTGAGAGGTTGCGACGCCGCAACCCCTGGATTGGCGAGAGCGTCTCTCAAGGCGATCGTCCTCAGTCCGAGTAAATCCAGAGTCATCTCCTCCGCAAGCTCCTGGGCGTAGCCGCTGCCGAACATATGGGGCGGGTTGCGGATGAACATGAAGATCGGGTTGGGTAAGTTGGCGTTGATGAACGCGTTGCCGGCGAATCCCCCCGCGCCGCCGCTGGCGCTCTGTTTACGTGAGAGCGCATAGGTGCGGGTGTCGGGCAAACGCTCCGAGCCGATGAAGTTGTGGCACTCCCAGCAACTTTGAGAATCGAGCCCGTTGAGCCGGAGGTACGGGTAGACAATCTTTTGGGTATTCGGATTGACCTCCGGCACGGGGAAGTTCAGGAATTGGCGGAGCTGGTCGCTCGATAGCCCAGACATGGGTCTGGACCCGGAAGGCATCGAGGTTCTGGCGGAAGGTCATCTCCCGCGGACCGATCAGAAACCCGCCTGAGCCATCCGGTTTGCCTCCCTCTCCGTAGCCTTCGGCTTTGGTGAAGGGTGTGGTGAACAGGTGGCGGCCGTTCTCGATGACCTCCCGGAGTGTATAATCGCCCAAAAGAAGTTTGTCCTGATCGATCCTCTTGAGCCGCGGAGAAAGCGCCGGGTCCTCGGCGTGCGAAAGCCCTTCCTGGGCCGGCGCCTGGACTGCTCCGGCGGCGAGCCAAGAGGCGAGGATCACGCTGACCCTCACGACGAATCGACTCCGAAAACGATCTCTCTTGCAGTTCATGGTGCCACCCTCCGGTACCGAGTCGCCCAAGGCTTGCCAGACACCCGATTTCCTCACACGGAAGCTCGGTGCCAGTTCACCTCTCCTCAAAATGATGCTCTGACACCGACTTTCTCACAAATGATGCTCTGACACCGACTTTCTCAAGGTTTGACAAACACCCGATTTCCTCACACGGAAGCTCGGTGCCAGTGCACGTCTCCTCAAAATGATGCTCTGACACCGACTTTCTGGCCGAGAGCTGGTCTGCGGTAAATCAAAGAACCATCGTCCAGCGAGCCGATGCCGCGCGGTGCCGGGCCGGCGGGTGCTTGCTTGGCGGTAATGACCCCGCCGGCCACTTTGCTTTGGTCGTAGTCACTTCGGTGCTGAACAACGGCTTCGCTGCTTGCTTCGCCCGAATACCGAATCAACGAGCGAATGGTCAGCCTGATTTGTTCACCCCTCGCCGAACACCACTGCTGAGGAACCGATTCTCGTTCCCACGGTCCCCGTGGGAATGCCGTCTTCCACGCACCGCGTGGTAGGCGGAGGCACTCGGACGCGGGAGCGTCCACGTTGGCATTCCCACGCGGAGCGTGGGAACGAGATTAAACCGTTCGCTCCTTTCGGTTTGCGGCAAAGGCTTGGTGGTGCTGAGCGAGGAGTGGCCTTATTTCTTGTCCGGTTTCTCCTTCGATTTGGGGTTGATCAGTTCCTCGGCCTCGCGGCGAAGGAGTTCGAATTCCACGACGTCAGGCGATGCCATGTCCTGCCATTCCACTCCCGGGAGTTGCTCGGGGCTCGCTCGGCCGGCCAGTTTGAGGGCCTGCTCCAGGGACTTGCGCCGTCCGCCGCATGACCCAGGCGGGAATGGGCCATCGCCAGGACGACCCAGTTGAGAGCTTTTGCGCTCCCGCGCCAATTCCCCCCGTTCGACTCATGGGCGCGCTCGATCGCCAGTTCGAATTCCCCATTGCGGTAGTGGGCGAGGCTCAGGATGTGGAGATCCCAGGGATGCCGGCCAGCCTGCAGGATCTTCCCAGCCCGCTCGACGATCTGCTGCGCGGGGACAACCGGGCGGGGGCTGACCGCCCAGGCGCGCGCCAGGCTGTACCGACAAGCCGGGGAGTCGCCCACCCGATCCGCCCACTTTTTGCAAAACTGCTCGTAGCCGTGGCGGTCGCCCAGCAAGAGCAACAGGCAGCCATAGCTGAACAGGTCATCGCCGCTCGGGAGCGAGTTCGGCCGGGCCGATGCTTGCCCACGATTCGTTCACGCGGGCATAGTCCGCCGCGGCGCGTTTCCAGTCGCGCTCGAAGACATGGAGGCGAGCCCGCATGATCCAAGGGAGGCGATCATCCGGTTGCTGGGCCGTCAATCGCGTGAAAACCTCGTCCGAGCGGATGGCTTCATACCACGGCCCAGGCCAATTGTCGGCGCCAAACCGCTTCAGTGCTGCTGCGTAGACACTCGCCGAGCGATCCCATTGCTTCGCCTGAGCAAGGACGGAAGCAAGTCCGAAATGCGCCTCGGTGAAATCCGGCTGGCGCCGGATGACTTCTTCGAAGGCGGCGATGGCCTCGTCCAGCTTCCCCTGGTCGCGCAGGGCGAGGCCAAGATTGCGGTAAGCGCCGGCGTATTTCGGGTCGAGCTCGATGGCCTTGCGGTAGCAGGCGATGGCCTCGTCCGGCTTCTTCTGGGCGGACAGGGCGTTGCCGAGGTTGTTGTGGGCGCCAGCCGAACCTCGGTTGGCTGGCTACGGCCGCGGTGATAGAACCGAACCGCGCCCTCGTAGTCCTTTTGCTGCTGGAGCACATAGCCCAGCTCGAAATTGAGCCAGAAATCCCCCGGGTGGACGTAGTGCGCGTCCCGCAGAATCCGGAGGCGGAGTCCGTCTGCTGAACCTGCCTGGAGGGTGCGGGTCAGCATGCCGAGCGTCGCCGGGTGTTGGGCCCGAACGTCGATCGAGTCGGCCAGCCGGCGCAGGTCGTCGGGCACGTTGGCGACGGGCTGGCCCCAGGCCGCCCGGACCCGGTCCCGCAGCGGCTCCGGGTCGATGCCGCGTGCCACGGCCACCAGCCGCTTCCAGCGGCCGACATCCGTCTGGCGAGACCCGGCGCCGGGCGCGAACCCAGTCGTCCAGTGCCACCGCCAAGACGACCGCGAGTGCCGGGCGGGCCTTGAGTCGGTCGATCGACGTCTCGACCGGCAACTCGTCGACGTCCACGCCGTACTCGCGGAAGGCCCGGGCGTAGTCCCGATCCGCCCCGACAATGTCGAACCTCCCTTCAACCTGCGTTGCCCTCTCCATCCGGATTCGCTCCAGCCGGTCGATGAACTCAAGTTCCCTAGCCGCTGGTGGACCCGCTCGGCGGTCGCCGGGTCGGCCTCGCCGCCGGCCACGGCCGCCTCGGCCCGCCGGGCCGCCTCCAGGGCCTCCGGCCACTTCTGCTCGTTCTCCAGCCGGTCCACCTCGCCAAAGATCGGCTCGACCTCCCCGGCCACCTTCGCCTGCCGCTCCCGCTGCTGCCGGGCCGCTTCCGCCTCCCGCGCCGACCGATCCCGCACCACCCAGCCGCCGCCGCTGCCCAAAAGCACGAGGAAGAACAGCACCAGCGCGGCCACCGCCAGCCCGCCCCGGTTGCGCCGGGCGAACTTGCGCAGCCGGTACCCGGCCGACGGCGGACACGCCTGCACCGGCTCGTCGGCCAGGTAGCGCTGCACGTCCATCGCGAAGCCGTTGGCGGTCTCGTAGCGGCGGTTGCGGTCCTTCTCCAGCGCCTTCATCACGATCCAGTCCAGTTCGCCACGCACCAGCTTCGTCAGCTTCGCCGGCTCCGTCCCCCGGTTGGCGGCCAACGTCGGCAAGCCCTCGGCCGTGCTCAGCTTCGTGCTCGGTTTCGATCGGCTCCTGCTCGCGGATCACCCGCAGCATCTCCAGCATGCCGGCCTGGGTCAGCTCCTTGCGGCAAAACGGCGGGCTGCCGGTCAGCAGCTCGTACAAGAGCACGCCCAGCGAGTAGATGTCGCTGCGCGTGTCGATGTCGAGCTGGTTGACCTCCGCCTGCTCGGGCGACATGTATTCCAGCGTGCCGACGATCGCCCCGAAGCCGGTGACCAGCGTCTTGTCGGTCAACTGTTGCCCGGCCGCCTTGGCCACGCCGAAGTCGATGATCTTCGGCACCGGCTTGCCGTCATAGAGGGCGACCAGCACGTTGGAGGGCTTCAAGTCGCGGTGGATGATGCCCTTCTGATGCGCGTGCTGCACCGCCTGGCAGACCGGGATGAACAGTTCCAGCCGCTGCCGCGGCGTGAGGTGGTGCTCGTCGCAGTAGCGGGTGATGGGCACCCCCTTGACGAGATCCATGACGAAGTACGGCCGGCCGCCGCTGGTGGTGCCGCCGTCCAGCACGCGGGCGATGTTCGGGTGGTCCATCAGGGCCAGCGCCTGCCGCTCGGCCTCGAAGCGGGCGATGACCTGCCGGGAGTCCATGCCGGCCTTGATCAGCTTGACGGCGACCAGGCGCTTGACCGGCTCGGTCTGCTGGGCCATCCAGACGCTGCCCATGCCCCCCTCGCCGATCTGCTCGATGAGCTTGTACGGGCCGATCACCGTGCCGGGGCTCTCCGTGGTAGGCTGGTCGATGGTCGCGACGGTAGTGTCCGCCGCCGGACGGTCCAGCAGGCTGTCGGTGCCGTCGGCGGCCGCCAGCAGCGCCTCGACGTGGGCGATCCGGGCCTCGTCCCCGCCGCACGCCTCCCGGACGTACTCCCGCCGGCGGTCCGGGTCGGGGATGTCCCGGGCGGCGTGGAAGATCGCCTCGTTGTCGGGCCGTGATGCGGTCATGGGAGCCTCCGCGGCGGGCCGCGGGGCCCGTCCAGAACACAATGCGAGAAACCGGGGCCGAACCCGTAACGTTTTTTTCCGGTCGGTCAGGGCCGGTGGCCGGACATGCGGTCGATCGCCACCCGGAGCCAGCTTCGGGCGTACGCCCAGTCCTTCTCGGCGGTGGAGGTGGAGACGCCGAGCGCGGCGGCCGCCTGCTCGGCGGTGAGGCCGGCGAAGAACCGGAGCTTGACCAGCTCGGCCTTGCGCGGGTCTTCCGCTTCGAGCTGCCGGAGGGCCTCGTCCAGGGCGAGTAAGCGGTCGCCGTTCTCCTCCTCCAGGGCCGGCTCGATGTCGTCGAGGTCGAGCCGGCGGCGTCCGCCCCCGGCCTTGCTGGGTCTGCTTGTGCCGGGCCCGGTCGATCAGGATACGGCGCATGGCCTCGGCGGCGGCGGCGAAGAAGTGCCGGCGGCCGTCCCAGTCCTGCGGTCTGCTCCCCGACCCACCAGCCGCAGGTACGCCTCGTGCACCAGCGCGGTCGCTTGCAAGGTCTGGCCGGGCTGTTCGTGGGCCAACTGCTGCGGCGGCCAGCCGGCGCAGCTCGTCGTAGACCAGCGGCAGCAGTTGCTCGGCGGCGCTTTCGGGTCGCCCTGCTCGATGGCGGAGAGGATATGGGTGACATCGTTCATCGCGACGGCCCCCGTCGGCCGGCCCGGTCGTGTCTCCGGCCCGACTCCGAGCGACGTCGCTCGGCCGATCGCGCCCGGGCCGGTCTCTGAGACGGGGCGGCACCAGTTCAGGATATCTCCGGACCGACGACGGGGACAGCCCGGGCTGCCCCCAAGATGGCGGCGAGGACGGCTGGAGGGGCTGGCTGACGGCACCATGGGGATCGTCTACCAGGCACGATAGTTCTCGCTGAGTTGGGTGGATTCGCTCCGGGTGAACCTTGCGGGCGGCTTGACTTCGGGTCGCGAGATTCGGTCGTTCGGCACCGAGACCGAGGCGGCAGCGAATCTCGATCAACTGCTTCCACCCGCCGCTCGGGCCCTGACTTTGTGGGCCGGCATTCTCCACCTGCTCAACAGGCGGTGAGCCGAAATCAGACGACTTGCCTGACTCTGGCGCAGCATGCTTCGGTCGGATCGACCGAAGCATCGTTCGGCGAGTCGAACGGAATCGACTCCGGTCATTTCGGCGAGGCCTGTCCTCATCCCGTACGCACTCGGGGCCGTTTAAGGGTTGCGTCCAAAAGGTACGCCGGTCTCGGCAGGGAGGATTCCCGGAGCGGTGACGCATCGGTCCACTGGCCCTTGGGACCGGTCCGCCGGATCTGAATGCGCCGCGCCGCCACCTCGGCGTCCTCCTCCTTGCGGACGAAGTAGACCTCGGTGGTGCGGATGTCGCTGTGGCCGGCAAATTCGCGCACTTCGTGCAGGGGTCCGACAATCATCGGAACAGAAAGTCGGGTTAAGCCCTGCGGACCCGGCGTTCCGGTGTCAGACGGACAAAGACCAATGAGCTTCGGAGCCAGTCCGCTCGCGAGTCGCGATCTGGCCCGAAAGCAGGCACCCTGCCCGTCGGGCCGTCCGGCACCGACTCTCATACCCCATGGCCTCGAGACGGGCCGAATACCGCCGGCGAACCCATGCGGGCGGGCCGGCGGGCTCGGACGAGGCAACCCCCCACGCCGGGCGAGCGCCCCTGCCGCCGACCGTCAGTCGATCACTCGGGCATCCCGGCCGACGAGATCCGAGCTTTCGGGAGGGCCTGCTTCAGTCGCTCGATACCCGCCGGGCTGATCCCCGACCGGTCGACGTTGAGGCTTTTAAGGGACTGGAATCCCGCCAGCGTCTCGACCGAGGAATCCGTCAGCTTGGTCTCGGTCAGCGAAAAGGTTTCCAGTGACTTGAGAGACTTCAGGCGGGCGAGCCCCGCATCAGTGATCGCGGACCGATCGAGCCGTAACTTCCAGAGGGAAGTCAGCGAGGCGAGGTGATCGAGTCCCGCGTCGGTCATCCTCGAACCCGCGATGGCCAAATCCGTGAGTCGAATCCCCCTCGACAGGGGCTCGATCCCGGCGTCGGTGAGATGGGAGTTCTCCATCCAGAGGGTCGAGATCGCATGGAGGCGGGGGAGAGAGGCCGCAAGTCCGCGATCGACGTGTCGGCGAGCCCGAGGCAACCCAGGCTCTTGGATTCGGCGATCCGGGCCAAACCGGCCTCCGTGATCCCCCTCCCTCCGACCATGAAGTTGTAGAGCTTGGGGAGCCCGGCGACGATCGCCAAGTCTCGATCCTCGATCCGCGTATCCCCCAGGATGAGCTGCGTGACTTTCGTCAGGCGGCGGAGCGGTCCCAGGCTCGACGGGCCGCCGGGGCCGGGGACGGACCGCGAGGGAGTGGCCCTGGCCGGGCCGAGGACGAGGAGATCGAGTTGCACGAGATCGGCGACCGGAGCGAGGTCCGTGATGCGGACACCCGGCATGTCCAGGATGGTCAGCTTCTTCAAGTTCGCCACATGGGCGAAGCCCTGGTCGGTGACGTTGCTGCCGTCCAGTTGCAGGAATTCCAGGTCGGTAAAGGTGCCGATGATCGCCATCTCGTCGTCCGTGACGGCGGCCTGCGGCAACCAGAGGCTGCGAATCCCAGTCCTTCCCGCCAGGCCGGCCACGAACCCGCGAGGAATCGCGATTCCCCGACGAGTGTTGAAGTTTTTCAGGCGAGGGAGGTTGCAGAGCGGGCCATCCCGGCGGCCGTCAAGTCAGGGGCGGAATGCCCCACGAGGTCGACCTTCTCGAGGCCGTGGAGCTTCCCGACATTCTCCAGGAATTCGTCGTCCACGTTGTCGCCTTCAATCGTGACGATGACAACCGTGTCGAACACGTCGGGGCCGAGGGCGTCCCAGCCATTTCGGCCCTCGCGGCTTGGCGTTCTTGTCGCCCTGGGCGGCCGGAACTGCCAGTCGTAGTAGACGCTGCCTCGCGTGTTCCGGCGGGGCGTGATGATTGCCGCGACGGCATCGCGCTGACGTGGGCTCGGTTGGCGACCCAGCCGAGCACGCCCCCGATCCCGAGGACGACGATCATCATCGCGCCCAGGTTCAGGCGGAGCCGCTTGCGGAGCAATTCAACCACCTTCGAGGGCTTGCCGCTCACCGTCACACGGCTTTCGGATGAGGTCGGCATGATCGCGGCGTCTCCAGGTG
>CAWAAW010000070.1:0-65564 GCA_963779785.1 uncultured Planctomycetota bacterium | reverse complement strand
ACCACTTGGATTAGCATCCCGGATGGTCTGGAAGACCGTCTGACTGCCGGCAAGTCCGTCGCACTTCGAAGGAGATTCCGATACTGGACCGGACGGAAATCGGACTGGTCTACCCGCGACGCCTTTGGTCCTCGTCTTCTCCTTTCAAGGAAGAAAGGAAAACGCCCGTGGTCGCAACGGTGGAACAACTGGCGACGTTGGTTCATGGTCGCTTGGTGGGCGACGGCAGCGTGTCGATCCGCTCGGCGCGTCCGGTCGGCGAGGCGGGGCCGGGAGACATCACGTTCATCGAGAGCGAGCGGTACGCCAAGCTCTTGAAGACCTCGCCCGCTTCGGCCGCGTTGGTCGGGCCTCACTTCCACACCGGGCGCTCCGAAGTCGGCGAAAGTCTGGCCGTAATCGAAGTCGATGACCCGATGTCGGCGTTTCTGGCGGTCCGAAACCACTTGAACGGCGAACAACGGACGCGCTGGACGGGAACCCATCCCCAGGCCAGCGTCGCACCTTCAGCCCGGATCGGGCGGAACGTGGCGATTTACCCGTTTGTCTTTGTCGGCGACGACGTGATCATCGGCGATGGAACGACGCTGTATCCCGGATCGGTCATCAGCGACGGTTGCAGGCTGGGCCGCGACTGCATCATTCATCCCAATGCGGTGCTATATCAGAACGTGGTTCTCGGTGATCGAGTGGAGATCCATGCCGGCAGTGTGCTGGGTGGTGATGGCTTCGGGTATCGCCAGATCGAGGGGCGACACGTCAAGGTCCCCCATTCCGGACGTCTGGAACTCGACGACGACGTCGAGGTTGGGGCGAACTGCGCGATCGACCGCGCGACGTTCGAGGCAACCCGTATCGGTGAGGGGACCAAGATCGACAACATGGTGATGATCGGCCACAACAACCAGATCGGCCGCCACAACCTGCTCTGCGGCCAGGTCGGGATCGCGGGCGGTTGCAAGACGGGTGACTACGTGGTCATGGCCGGGCAGGCGGGTATCAAGGATAAGACCCAGATCGGCGACCACGTCGTCGTGGGTGCCCAGGCTGGCGTGCACCGCAACGTGCCCGAGGGTCAGCAGGTGCTGGGCTCGCCCGCGATTCCCGTGCGTGAGCAACGGCGAATCTTCCAGATGATCGCGCGGTTGCCGGAAATGCATCGCCAGCTCCGGGAACTTTCGGCGAAGGTCGCCGCCTTCACGCTCGTCAGTCGCTCCTCGGCACGCCTCCGGACGACGACCGAGCCCGTCGATCCGGAACGACAGACCGAGGCCGTTCGATCAGAATCGATGGTGAGCCAGCCGAAGCGATCGCCATGGAATTCTCACCTCGAGGAGCTTTTGGCTGTGAGCGTGATCGGGATCAAACGCCTCTCCGGCTCGGGAAGCGAACTCGAGACAAGGCCGAGCAGGTCGGCCTGCTGGCGGGGAGTGGTCGATTTCCCATTTTGTTCGCCGAGGCGGCGCGTCGGCAGGGCCTTCAGGTCGCTTGTGTGGGAATCAAGTACGAAGCGCCTGCCGAACTACGGCCGCTATGTGCGACATTCGACACCGTGGGCGTGGCCAGGCTGGGCCAGATGATCCGTACTTTTCGCCGCCGAGGGGTCAAACGGGTCGTCATGGCGGGTAAAGTGACCAAGAACGTGATGTACACGCCGTGGAGGATGGTCCAGCTTCGCCCTGATCTTCGCATGCTTCAGATGTGGTACCGCCGCAATAAGGTCGATAATCGCGACGACAGCATCCTGCTCGCGGTCATTGCCGAGTTCGAACGTGATGGGATCATGTTTTCATCGGCCCTGGATTTTTGCCCGGAGTTGCTCGTGGAAGAAGGGATTCTGACCCGCCGCGTGCCGAGCTCGAGCGAGCAGAAGGACATCGAGTTCGGCTGGGCGATGGCCAAGGAGATGGGCCGGCTCGACGTCGGCCAGTCCGTGGCCATCAAAGAAAAGGCGACGCTGGCGGTCGAGGCCATCGAGGGGACCGATCGCTGCATCGAGCGAGCCGGTCAGCTCTGCCGCGCGGGAGGCTGGTCCCTGGTCAAGGTGGCCAAGCCCCAGCAGGACATGCGGTTCGACGTGCCGACAATTGGGATCACAACCATCGAGAACCTGCACAAAGCCCGGGCCACTGTCCTGGCGATCGAGGCCGGCAAGACCATTCTGCTGGACCAAGCCGAAGTCGTCGCCCTGGCCGACCGCTATGGACTGAGCATCGTCGCGATCCGATGACTTGCTCGGCGCAAGTTCAGGAAGCGCCCGCCGCTCCCTTCAACTCATTGGTGATCGCCGACCTGATCGTCCATGGCGACATCATCCATGTATCGCTTTGAGTGACCACCCCCTGGCCTCCCAACCGACGTCATTCTTGTATGACGCGGGGTGGTTGGGCTCGGCACGCCACTTGCAATCACAATTAAATGTGGGTCTCGGCCTCGCGAACTGATCACTAGGATGAATGGGAGGGGATTTGACCAAGGTCGAAGGCCGAAGTTTGGCGCGGCGAGTCAACTATTGGTCGATTGGGCGGTATAGGAAGTCGGGTCGCATGTTGCTCTGACGATCTTGGAGCCGTCTCGCCGCCATGTCGGTGAACGAACTGCGTACTGAGAAAGGACCAAGCGATGAACAACCTTCAACGAGATAAAAGGCGTTCGAGAGCGTGGAAGGCCGACCTGGAGTACCTTGATGGTCGGATTGTTCCGTCTGCCGTGCATCCAACCCTGACGATAGTGGCCGACGGTGCGAGCGTGCACTCTCAACAGCCCTCTTTGAACCTCATTGTCGCCGAGTCCGCGAGCCCGGTCAGACACGAACAACGTATCGAGAAACCTGAGGAACGGCGGGAGGCGGCACTGGAGCGACGGGAGATGCGGGCCTCCCGGCTCGCCGCTCTGTACGCAGCCCGCCACCACATTACTTTGGCTGGGCCCGTTCAGGACCAAGTGATCCCGGCTGCATCGACAAGTTCAACACCTGCGACAACCGCACTGGGCACGAGCGGGTCTGGTCAGGGCACGACTGGATCTGGTCAGGGCACGACTGGTTCAGTCAGGGCACGACTGGGTCGTCTCCGTCCGGTTCCACCACAGGGTCGAGTGCGGGGTCCACGAGCGGATTCCTGCCGACGACACCGGTGACAAACCCCGGGGCCCCAGTTTTGCCGAACCCACTGCCTGTCAATGTGTCCACGTTGTTAGGTACCATCTACTCAGAGTACGAAAATGGGACCTTGCCATCTTCCACGGCCCAGCCCGGGCAGGTTGAGATCCAAGGGTCCAATGTTGATGTCCAGTTCCAGACCAGCAACACGAGTGACTTCGCCACCATGCTCGTGGATGCGGAAAGTCTGGGACTCCAGGTCACCGTTTCCTCTGCCGCGTACGGTATTGTGGACGGTTTCCTGCCGATCGCTGCGTTACCCGCCGCGGCGCAGCTTCCAAGCTCGCCTTCCTTGACACCACTGCTCTATCCGCTCACGAATTGAATTGAGTCGCCTCGACAACGGGACTTGCATTGCGTCCGGAGATCAGCCTGCCTGGAGTGAGGTCAGGCTGATCTCTTGATTTGTTATTTATTGGCCAGTCCTCACTTCGCTGCCTTGTTTCGCTTCCGCGTCGCGGCAGCCTTCTTAGCCGAGGCCGATCGTTCCTCGGCGGTGCGAGACGCGGACGCCGCACCGCCCTTTGTGCCGCCGATCTTGCTCGACACGTTGGTGTCGGGCTTGCCGCGCCCACTTCCCGACTTGTTACCGCCGCCGGATTCCTTGTTAACCGTCGCCCAGGCGCGGCTCTCGGCTTCCTTCTTATCCAGACCACGCTCTTCGTAACTCTCCTCGATGTGCTGGGCCTGCCGCTTCTGTTTGTCCGAATACTTCGATTTGTCGCCCCGAGGCATGGTTGGGTCTCCTGGTTTCGGGCCGTCTCGTTTGGAATATCACGACGCGCGTTCCAGCGGCAAAACATCGTGCCATTGGGGCTATGAAAGGCGAAATTAGATTTCGGATCCTCGCGTAAGAAAACAACGGCCTCCGACACCAATAGCGACGGAGTGAAGCCGGCGATGGTAACCGTAATCGCTGCCGACGCGAAGGGCGGCGGACGAAAGCCGGACACCGTCCCGATGCATGAGATCCAGGGAGGCGGCCAGATCCGCTTGGTTTCCCGATCGATTGCGGTCCAGAAGGGAAAAAGCTGATTCAATATCAGCGAGCGTACGTGTACCAAGGGCCGCCCTCGGCAATTCCTCCTCCGATGATCGCGATCATCGAGGATGCGACCAACGCCGCCCACGATTGGGGCTCAATCAAGGACTCGATCGATGAGAGAGCAACTGAGAATCGGCGTCGGCGAGCGATTGGTTGGTCACTCGGCGTTCCTTGCTGACCGGAGCACTGGCAGCGTGGGTGGGTGCATCTTGTCCGAGCCGGGGAGCCGGATCAGTCCCAGTCCGAGGAGGACAAGGAACGGCGGGCGATCGAGGCCATCGTCGCGAAGGCGGGGCTGCGGTCGGTCGCCACGACGCGGAGCCCGCACTACCTGGGCATCGGCGATGCTTCCGATTCTTTTCGGTCGCTGACATTGCAGGACTGCGAGGCGGTGGCCGCGGATTATCTGGACTATTATCAGTCCCAGGGATTCAAGGTCGCGATGCCCGCGGGACGGTTAACCGTGGTCATTCTGGCCGATGAAAGCTCGCTCGCGGCGTTCAACGGAGACCCCCGCTCGCAAAAGAGCGCGACCGGGGCGAAGCGGCATCTGGTCGTCCCGGGTCGCTACGAGCCGCGCAGCAATCGGCTCGTCGTTCTCGACATGCACTCGGTGGCCTCCAGACGCACTGGGATATTGAACTTGCACGTCCTCGCCCACGAGGCGACACATCAACTGACCTTCAACACGGGACTGCTTGCCCGCAGCGGTGATGTACCCCATTCCATTGCCGAAGGTCTCGCACAGTACGGCGAGATCCGCAAAACCAACGGACGGACCGCGCCGGGGCAGCTCCACCTGCAGAACCTCAGTGTCTTGGCTGCAGCGCGGCGGATGGATACTCCGTGGTACCCGGTCGCCCAGCTCCTGGCCGATGATCGACCCTTCGTGCTGGGCTCCTTCGTGCGGCTCCAGAACCTCGCCTACGCGCAGGCCTGGCTGCTGATCGACTACTTGATGAAGGATCGATCGCGGCTCGAGGGATTTCGGGCCTATCTGGAGGCGATCCGGCCTCGGGTCGATCCGGAGCATCGACTCGACGATGCCGAGAAACACCTGGGAGATCTGGACCGTCTGAACCAAGACCTCCTGACTTACTTTGTGAGACTTAACAAGACCCACTGACGGAGGCCGCGATGGAGGATGAGTCCTGCCAGCTCCGTCGGTCATTGTGCCATTCGATCAGCAGGAGAGGGTGTCGAGATGCGGATCCTTGTCCTCGTGCTCACGATGGTGTTAATCGCCACGCCGCCTCATTCGAAAGCCCAGGACACCAAGACCTGGGTTGGCAAGAAGGTCGTGTTCAAGGAACCGACCCATTCCCCCATCGAGTACAGGAGACCAACACGGGACCCGCGTCCTCCCAGGTCTTCACGGTCAAGCGGGCCAATCGCGACTTGCTGTACATCGTCGCCGGTGAGGCAGGCTACTGGGTGCCGTCGCGCGAAGTGCTCCTTCAAGAAAAAGTGAGCGACTATCTCACGGACCAGATACGACTCAATCCCCGCGACGCCCAGGCATACTCCAAACGGGGGTTTTTCCGGCTGGGGAAGAAGGACTACGACAATGCCATCGCCGACTTCGACGAGGTGATCAGGCTCACCCCGAAGGATGCCCGGGCGCACTACGGCCGAGCCATCGGCTGGCAACGCAAGAAGGATTTCGCCAAGGCGATCGCCGATTTCAACGTTGCAATTCAACTCGATCCCCGGTTGGCGGCAGCCTACAACGGGCGGGCGTGGCTCTGGGCGACCTGCACCGACGCCAAGTTCCGCGACGCATCGAAGGCCATCGAGTCGGCTCGCAAGGCGTGCGAGTTGACCTCGGGGTCGAGAAAGGCCAATTGTCTGGACACCCTGGCGGCGGCTTACGCCGAGGCGGGCGATTTCGCAGCCGCGGTCAAGGCCCAGGCCGAGGCGAACGACCTCTTCGCGGGCAATGAGCAGCGAAAGCGAGGAGGGGCGCGACTTATCCTCTACCAGGAGAAGAAACCGTATCGGGAGTGAGCGGCACTGCGCCTTGCTTTTGAAAGAGCGGTGCCGACGTCACAGCGGATGCCCCGCCGCGAGGTCACCGCCCTTCACGCCGGTAATCCACCGTGTGATCGAGCCCTGATCGTCACTCGGCATGAGTCGGTTCCACGAGCTAAACTTTGAATTTGATGGTTCTACCGGCTCCGTCGACGGAGGTGACGAATGCGGGGCCGAGATGCAGCGGTTGACTGACCGCTCCGCCTTGATCATCCTCCGTATACAGTGAGTTGTGGCTCCGGTGAGATCTGGTTACGGCAACGATGACAGCAGCACGATCGGGCATGACGGAAGACTCTTCTTGAGCCTGTCATCTGCCGTGAGCAGCTCGCACCCCTCTGACTCGGCCAAGGCCACGTAGAGACAGTCGTAAACTCCGATCCGGGCCTTTGAGGCGAGTGCGAATGCTCGGGGCAGAAGGGGAAGATACGTGTGAAAATCTGGTGGAGTGGTAAGTACGTCGACAGAGTTTCGGCCAGCCCTCAGACGGGAGATTAATTCGCCGCCGTTCGGCTCTGGCGAAGGAGTGAGCGACCTCGATGGGATAGATATCGGGCGAATGCAACGCATGCACTCCACGACGAAACTCGTCGCGGATTTGGACTGCCTTTGCCGCGTCGGGTTCAGGCAAGACCCACTTCAAGGCTACGTTGGAATCCAGAACGTACTTCATGCTTCGTCACGGGATTCGCGGATGAGGTCGACAGCAAACTCCACCTCACCGACTCGCTGTCTCATCTCCTCCCGCATTCGGTCCATTCGTTCGCAAGCCTTTCTCATGGCTTCCGGGTCGCGGGTACCACGCAGGAGGCGGTTGACCGCCTCTTCGAGTTCGGCAATGTATTCGGGAAGAATGTCGACGGGTTGGGTATCCAGATCCTCCATGGGCGGGTCCTCGAAAAATAAGTTGTGTCACCCATCCTCGCACGAGCCAAGCGGCACGGCCCAGTTTGACGATCGACTCGACGAAGATGGCTGATCATCGGTCGAGCGAAACGTTTTCCTCCGAGGACCCGACCGCACGCGGTGCCTGGCGCGGATGGAGGGGGCGATAGTGATGTCGTGGCGGGCTCGCGCGGAAGAGTCCGCACGTCCGTTGTGGAGACCGGCAGCTCCGGCTTCAAGATCGCGCGGTCGGGATGGGTCCGGAGAATCGAGCTGGTCGTCGCGTCGCCCGGACGCCCGACCTCGATGGCGTGGACGATGATTTCGGTCGCGATCGGTCAGACCCAAGCTATTCGTGTCGAGAACCATGTCGAAGTTGTGTGGGTCATTCGAATTGGCTCGATGCATGGTGCGATCGAATTGAGCCCGACGCCGGTCGAGGTCCCTGGCAGCGCGCCGGGCGGTACGGATCGAGACACCCATTCGCTCGGCCAGCCGGATGGCTCGGACCTTCAACGGTGCAATCACTCGGAGGGAAAGCGTGGTCTCGCGCGGTAACATGAAGCCGGCGCCGCGACCCACGAGAATCGACTCGCCCGCGCGGCCGATCGCCTCGATCAACTTGGCCAGGTGATCGAGATAAGCCTCCTGAGGAGCGTAATACTCCTCGCGGAGGGGCAAGAGCCAGTCCTGGACCATGCTGGGTGCCAGCTCATCAAGCGCTTGAATCTCATCGATCGGCTGGCCCATCCGATGAGCGATCGCCTCGATCAACTCCTGGTCGTAAACCTTCCAGCCCAACCGCTGACCCAACAGCCGGGCGAGGGCGCTGGCGCCCGAGCCTGCCTCGCGGCTGATGCAGATGTTCTGGAACCGAGCGACCGGAATCGCCGGCGCGTTGGGCTCTCGCGGCTCTTCTCCCGCGCCGAATAGCCAGCGCGCCACGAACTGGGGCCATTGGTAAAGTCCGCCATGGCCACGTCCCGGTTCTTCGGTCGCTGACGTCGACGCTGCCTGCCACGCCGCCATGCCGCGTACCCCCAAGTGAACGCCACTACTCATTCAGTCTAAAGGCTGCAAGGCTCAGAGAGAAGCCATCGCGCTTTTTCTGTCGCACAGGCGCGGCTACCGGCCTTGCCTCGCGTCGAGGCTCGAGAGCCGCCCCAAGTGAAGATGGCTTCTTCACACATCGGTAGGGCGGGCGTCACTGCCGGCCCCATTCCCAACCACACCGTGTAACCCTTACAACCCAGTCCGCGACAGGGATTCGTGTCAAATTTGACTTTTTTTACTCAAGTTTCTGAGGGAAAATGGTTTCGGAAGCGTGAGCGATCCGTGGTTTGCGTACGGCACGACCTTTGCTCTTGTTGGTGATCCGTGACAGCCTGAACCCGCCGGAGGATGCAGGGCCTTGCGGGTTCAAGAGATCGGTGCGATACGACCAGCCACTTATTTACTTCCGCCCTGTCAATCGAGTCGAGTGAGGGAACACCCAAATGAGAAATCGGCGTCACACGCTGCTCTGGATGAAAGACTTGATCGAGCACATGTCGCGGTGCCATGACCAGCTTCAATGGGCCAGCGACGGGACCACCCAGTTGTTCTTGGCGGACAGCTTGCTTGGCGACCTCAATGAATGTCAGAAACTGTGCGAGCAACTCCGCACGCCGCCGGCCGCTCAGAGCACGGTGCGCAACCTGGTCGCGTCGTGATCGCGCACCAGATTCGTTCACTTGCGAGTCGCGACTTTGGGATCGAGTGGCACCGAGGGCGAAATTCGGGTAAGGTTCTCGGCAGGAAAATGACCGGGAACTTTCCGGAAACCGAGAAGGTGGTGATGATCGACCACCCGCATTCGCCGAGGATCCAGGCCATGAGCGTCTCCGAGCTGCAGACGATTGCGCGATTTTCGGTGGATTCTCTCGAGGTCCTCGTCTTTGAGAATCGTGCTCTGGCGGGCCGAGCGGCGGCGCGCGACGTCGCTCAGGCGATCGCGGCGCGACAGTCTATCGCCGGGACGAGCCAACGTGGTGTTCGCCGCCGCGCCGAGCCAGAACGAGTTTCTGGCCGGCCTGGTCGCCGACCAGGCGATCGACTGGACGCGAGTCGTGGCTTTCCACATGGATGAATACCTGGGGATCAACGCCGACCATCCGATCTCGTTCCGGCGTTACCTCCAGGAACACTTGTTCCGACTGGTGGGCCTGGGCGCGGACCGGCTGAGGTTAATTGCCGGCGAGCAAGTCGACCGGCCGCTCCAGACGTGCCTGGACTATGAAGAGATCCTCCGAGCGGAACCGACCGACATTGTCTGCGCGGGGATCGGCGAGAATGGTCACCTCGCCTTCAACGATCCGCCGGTCGCCGACTTCCTCGACCCGGTCCTTGTCAAGGTGGTCCGGCTTGAGGCCGCCTGCCGCAACCAGCAGGTCAATGACGTGGGCCTCAACAGCCTCGCCGACGTGCCCACCCATGCCTATACCCTGACCATCCCCGCTCTGCTCAATGCGCCGGTCGTCTCGGTTGTCGTGCCCGGCCCGCGAAAGGCGAACGCGGTGCTCAACACGCTGCGCGGACCGATTGACGAGTCCTGTCCCGCCACGGCTCTGCGCCGCCATCCCGGCGCGAAGCTCTACCTCGACCGGGAAGCCGCCCGACTGGTGCTGTGAGAAACGATTGGCACAACGCCGCGCCATCGATAATCTTATCAGGACCGTCCTCTCGTTCTGTGGAAAGCCTCCATCTTGAGTTTCGCGATCAAGGGGATCACGTCCATGCTCCGACAACTGCTCCCGCGTCTTGTCGTTGTATCTCTTTCTGTCGCCACGCTCGTTTTCGCGTTCAACCTGAGCGTCGCCGGCCGCCAGGAAGAGGTCAAAGCTCCTCCGCCTCCCGCGACCGCGGAGTGAGGAGAACAAGGCCGTTTCGCAGCCGATATCGCAAGATTCGGAGAGGCGCCTGCGCCGAGATCGAGCGGATGATCGCGCGGTACGACCTCAAGCCTCATCCCGCACCGGTGATTCCCGACAATCCGCCGCCCCACGAAGGCGCCATGATCGAGTTCTCTTCCCTATGTCGTCGAGCCACCGGATCTCGTACTGGTCGAAGTCCTTGAAGCGCTGCCGGGCCGGCCGATTTCCGGCGAGCGGCTGGTTAGACCGGACGGTACGATCTCGTTGGGCTTCTATGGCGATGTTTACGTCAAAGGTTTGACGCGTGAGCAGGTAAAAGTCGCCATTATCAAGCACTTGAGAAACTTTCTGAACGATGACCGCTCTGGGACTTGAAGGACCGGATTCCGAAGAAGATGAGCCAACACCAATCAAGCCGGCCGTGAAGAAAACGCCGATTCCGGAACCTCCCAAAGAGACGGAGGAGCTTTTTCCCGATGCGAAAGAGAAAGCGAAACCGCGATCATCATCGTATCGAACTCGCCCGAACCCTCGTTCCGTGAAAGCCAGGTCGGCTTTCTCAAGAGGCAATCGACGCACGGGTCCTGTCCGACCCGTAGGATTGCGAGAGGCAACCCAAGAACCCGCGGATCGGCCACCTTCCAATCAACCTAACACACCCTTCAGCGGCGCCGGACCGATCACGATCGAGACGGCCGGACAACCTGTTCCCGCGCCTGAGAAGGCGAATCCATTCACCCTGCATTCGGTTGAACCCGAGGAGTGGCAGGTTGTCCCTCCCGCGCTGTCGAGCAAGGTCTTCGTGGACATCTCGGCTTATAACTCGAAGAATTACTATGTTCTAGGCGATGTCCTGATAACCGGTCGACTTGAACTACACAGGAAACGAGACGGTGCTCGACGCCTTGAATTTCGCGGGCGGCTTGGTGCCCACCGCCGAGCCAAAGGATATCCAGCTTGTCCGGCCTGAACGGAACGGCAAGCCAGCGAAGGTGTACAAGGTCGACCTCGAGGCGATTCAACAGAGAGGCGAGGTCGCGACGAATTATCAGATCTTCCCCGGCGATCGGTTGGTGGTAGGCCGGAATGAGGTCGTCAAGAAGACCATCGAGATCGACCGCCTGAACGCGCCGATCCAATCACTCACGGGCACGATAATTCAAGAAGCGTTCATGCTTCGGACATTGCAATTTGCCACCGCGGCCGACCGGAACGAGCTCCTGAAAGAGTACGTGGATTTCTGGGCCAAGGAACTGGCGCGGCCGGGTGGTGTCAAGTTCGACGAGCAAACCTTGCGCGAGGCTCTCATCCGCAAGATGAAACTGCCGCCGAACCCATCAGCACCGCCGCCATCTTCCCGGTAGCAAGACCTTTGCTGGGCTCATTCCGGCAGCGGCTGGCCGCGGGTCTCCGGTGCGAACGGTAAGGCCAGGAGGCCGATCAAGAAGACCGAGCACATCGCGACCCCGGCCAGCCGCGCGGGCATGGGATCAGGATAGCCGTAGAAGACCTTGCTGGTCAGGAGACCCAAGCGTCAAAGGCCCGAGCGCCGCGACCAGCCGGCCCACGTTATAGCAGAATGAGGTGCCGGTGCTCCGCAGCCGGGTGGGGAACAGCTCGGGGAAATAGATGGCATATCCTCCGAAGATCGCGATCTGGCAGAAACCCATGATCGGAATCAACACGAAGATTTCCCAGAAGGAATCGAGGAACCAGAAGGTGACGGCCGTCGACAAGGCCGCCAGCACGAACGAAATGGCGAACGCGGGCCTTCGCCCGATGTGGTGGGTGATCCGGGAGAACGTGTAGATGCCAAAAAACGCGCCGGCGTTCTGGACCAGGGAGGTGATGCCGACCAGAAGGTGAGCCGGCCGGCCACTTCCTGGGTGCTCAGACCTTGAGCCTGGAACCGTTCGACGAAGACCGCGCGGATCAGGTCGAAGCTGAAGAAGCCGATACCCCAGAGGCCGACCACGCCCGAGAACGCCAGCATCATGCCGACGATCGTGTTCTTGCGCCATCGAGGGTCGCCGAAGAGCTCGGCCAGCGAGCCGAGCTTGTACTTGGCGCTCGCCGGAGATCTCCTCCTCCCGCGCGCCGCCGCTTTCCAGCGTTCGGGCTCCTTGAGCCGGAGAAAGATCGGGATCACCAGCAGAGCCGGAAGAAGTCCAACCACAAACATGGCCCGCCAGGCGCTGGCGATCCATCGGGTTTCCTCAAGCTTACCAAGAATGATGCTGGCGACGGCGGCGACCATGTTGCCCACGGCCGAGAGGGCTTGCAGCCACCCCAGGGCGAACGGTCGCGACCGGTCCGGCATGACCTCGGCCACGAGTGCCACCCCCACGGCGAATTGGCCCCCCACTCCCAGTCCGGTCAGGAACCGGTAAAAGGCGAAATCCCAGACCCCGACGGAGAGCGCGCTCAAGCCCGTGAAGGCCGAGTAACACAAGACCGTCATCATCATCGTCTTGGCGCGGCCGATCTTGTCGCCGAGGATGCCGAAGAAGATCCCGCCCAGCGCCCAACCGATCATGAAGATCATGGTGGTGTAGCCGCCGTACTCGGCGACCGCGCCGGAGGATGGCGGCGAGGCCGGCGCGGCGGTCAGAAGCTCGGTCACGGCCGGCTTCCTCGCGAGGTTGAACAACTGCTGGTCCATCGTGTCGAACAGCCAGCCCAGCGAAGCGACGATGAATACGAACCACTGATATCGCGACAGACCCTGCCACCATGGGACATTCCGTTTGCTCGCGGAAGCCGTGTTGCGTCGGCGTGTCCTCGAAGTGCATCAGGGATGTCTCCAATCCAATCAATAAGGGCGGGGCAATCCGGCGCCAGGCGGTCGTTCAGTCGGGTAGCCGGCGTCGGACTCCTTGACTCGATGTCGTCCGACGAGCCAAGTGCATCAACGCGTCATTTGTCGATCAAACCATGCTCGGGCCGCCGCCGCAACCGAGCGGTTCGATTTTGACGGTTTCCGCGCGAGTCCGCCCAATGGCAAGGCCGCATCCTGTTCGTCGGTTTCGGGTCGTATCGATTGCACAAACCCACCTCGTCGGCGGGACGCGGGAAAGCTAAGATCGAACTCATGAGGATCAAATTCTGGCTGATTCTGATCGTTCAGGCCGCGCTGGTCGTTCTGCTGGCGGTCGCGGTGAAACGGAAGCTCATCCCGCTGGGCGTTCCCGGCGAGTGGGAGTGGCTGCGCGTGGCGGTTTCTCCCACGTGGCTGGGACTGGTGCTGGTGAGCTTGTCGGTGGCAGCCTATGCCGGATTCGTCGCCCTGGGATGGCGGTCGCTGGCTCGCGAGAACATCGCGACGGTTTGAGACAGCCTGGCTGATTGGTCTGCTGATCGCCGCGGCTGGCGTTCAGGTCATGATCCCGATGGGAGCCCCGGAGGGGTATGACCTGGCCAAGTGGGCTGCCGTGAACTATGTCTCGGGTTCGACCGGTTATTTCCAGATCGCCCGGCAACAGGCCGTTCGCGATCCCTGGCGGTTCCTGGCCGAGTATCCCGAGTGGATTCGCAGTCAAGATTCGCTGCACATTGGCACGCACCCGCCGGGTTTGATCGTCGCTCAGTGCGTGTTGTTGCACATCGATGGAGCAACACCCGGCTCTGGCGGATTTCCTGTTGGATCGGATGCCTTCGACTGTCGAGCTGGGGTTCCGCGCGTTCGCCGGCTATGATCCTCAGCCATTGACGCGAGCGGAGCGGGCCGGGCTGTACGCGACGGCACTCCTGACATTGATTGCCTGCGCCGGCACGGTGGTGCCGCTTTACTTGCTGGCTCGCGTGTCGCTGCCGGCGCCCGCGGCCTGGGCCGCGGCGGCACTCTGGCCGCTGGCACCCGCCGCCAACCTGTTCCAGCCAGTCGCCGACACCGCCTACCCTCTCCTGTCGACGTCAGCCCTGGCAATGGCATGCTGGGCCGCTCGGTTTCAGCAGCGATCTCACCGGCCCACATTCGCCGGGACCATTCTGGCCGCCGCTTCGGGGATCGTGATGGCTCTGGGCATGGCCTTCACGCTCGCCTTCCTCCCAGTCGGGCTGATCGTCGCACTCGCGATCGGCTTGAACTTCGCGATTACCTGGAAGATGCGCGCACCTGTTGATCGCCGCCACGGGGCTCGGCTTCCTGTCGATCTTCCTGATCGGATGGGTTGCGACCGGGGCAGACCCACTCATCATCGCATCCTGGAACCTGCACCACCACGCGCGATTTTACGACGAGTATCCGCGCACTTACCGGCTCTGGCTCCTGGTCAACCCGATCGAGACCGCGATCGCGCATCGGTCTCCCGTCGGTCGTCTGGTGCGCTCTTCGGTTTGGTCGGCCGGCAGCGTGCCGATTTCGGTGTGGTCGACGCTCGTGGTCCTGGTCCTGATGAACCTGATCGGCCGCAACCTGGGCGAAGTCGCGCGGTTGTGGATGCTCTTCATGCCCCTGTTGCTGGTCGCGGCCGGACACGGCTGCAACCGGCTGGGCGCGGGCTCCGCCCCGCTGGCTGCCTCGATCGTGCTCCTCGGCCTGCAAACCCTGGCGCTACAATCGATGATCCAGGTGGTTTATCCGGTTTAGGAAGGCCTATCCATGCCAACGGGAACTCCAAAGGTTAGACGTGCCGCTCAACGTGCCTCAACGACAACCCTCCCTCGACCAAGCCGGATCGGACGTTGAAGGTCATCTTCCCTTAGTCCCAAGCCTGTTTCAATAAGCGTAACCCACAAACTCGTGTTAACTTTTGTCGGGCTCCTCGCTGATCATCAACGACGTCCGCTCGCTTGACGCGACCGGCTACGTCATGCACATGGAAAAAATGGCTGGCCGCGCGTGGATGCAAGCGTGGTGTAGCAGTCGCGTTCTTGGCAGGATCATCGGATGAATACTGTGAAAATTGTTCAGAAATGGGATCTGCCGAAATTGGAGCGGTTGTGGGGCGATATCGTGCGTGAAGAGCATCCGGGGGACGGCGAGGCGGAAGGGCGTGCGATACGAGAGTCGAAGCGATCGCTGGCGACATTCGATTACCTGGATACCGATTCGTTCTGGATCTTTGCTTCCGAAGCCGATGGCCGTTATGTGGGATATGCGGCGGCGGCCCGCATCCCGAAGGCCGATGCCCGGATCGGCTTCCTGTACATCGACGAATTGTACGTGCTTTCGGGCTACCGGATGCAGGGTCACGCGACACGCCTCATGGAAATGGCGGTGGCCCATTCCATGAAGCTGGGGCTTGGGGGAGTTCGCCTCTTGGTCGAGCCGGAAAATGCGGCGGCACGCCACCTCTATAACAGGCTGGGACTGGTCGAGAAAAACCTGATTCTCTGCGAACGATGAGAGGGAATTGGATGTGAACGAACTGGTTAAACTTTCGCCGGTGAGCATACCGGCGACCGGCGATGCGGTGTTGCTGCCGATGCTGGTCGAGCGGGCAAGGGGGGCGCGCGCTTCGCCTGGGATGAATTCTTCTACCGCAAGGGAGGGGGACATGCAAGGGAGGGGGACAGTGCTAATTGCAGCAGTAGATTGGGTAAACTGGGACAGGTCCGACCGAAACCCATCGCGAGCACCATGAGACGGAGGGGTCAGGGGACACCATACCTAACTCCCGCGGTTAATTGACTATAGCGCCCGCAGAATGTCGTAACTCCCGCGGTTAATTGACTATGGTGTCCCCAGAATTTACGGGAGTTTAGTACGTGTTGACCACTGGCGACTGTCCCCCGGACATTTGGCGGGCCATCGTGTGTGCGTGGTAATGACATGCGCACTTGACCACCGAGATCCAGAGAATGCTCGGGTCGCGGCGAGCCCGGACGAGCCGCCAGGTCCGCCTGAGATACTCGCGCCGAAGGGCGGCATCCCTCACTTTCCATGTGAGCCGAGCAAGGAGAGCGAGGCCTTGGGCGAGAATGATGCCGCGGGCCTTGGCGGAGTGCCAGAAATGTCGCCGCCAGTACCGTTTGGCCCCGCGGCTGAAGTCCAGCCGGGCGCCAAGGTAGAGAGCCTCAAGCCGATCGAAATACGCGGCGGTGTCGTTGAGCGCACTCAGGACATAGACAAAACCGTCGCGGAGCCGTTCGCGGCCGAGGCGCAGCGGGACGATATTGGTGCCAAACTCCGGTTCCGCCGCCGTGTCGAGCCGCCCTTCCTTGACCATCCGATCGTAAAGCGGAGTTTTGGGGATCGCCGAGAGCATCCCCAACATTACGTTGATCACCCGCGCTTCGGAGATGAACTTCACCTGGGCGTCGAAGACCGTTTCGTCGTCGTGGTCGAAGCCCAGGATCATCCCGCACATGACTTCCATGCCCGCTTCCTGGATCCGTCGAACCTTGTCGACAAGGCTGCCCCCGGACCGGACATTTTGAAACTTCTTGGTCTCGCGCAGCGACGCCTCGTTGGGGCTCTCGATGCCGACGAAGACGTTGACGATGTTCGCCTCAACCATCAGCCGCATCAATTCAGGTTCATCAGCCAGGTCGATCGAGGCCTCCGTGAAGAACGTCATCGGGTAGCCATGCCGCTCCTGCCAGGCGATCACGTCGTGGAGAACGGGACGGATGGCCTTCTTGTTGCCGATGAGGTTGTCGTCAACGATAAACGTTCCCCGTACACCCTGGGCGCGCAAGGCGTCGAGCTCGGCGAGGACCTGCCGGCTCGTCTTGATCCTCGGCTTCCGTCCGAACGTGACGATGATGTCGCAGAACTCACATTGAAATGGGCAGCCGCGCGAGAACTGGACGTTGCCGAAAAGGTAATCCTTCATATTCAGCATGTCGAATCGAGGTGTCGGGACCGTCGCCATGTCGGTCCGTTCTTCCTGCTCGTAACGATGGCGGTGTTCACCCCGCTGCCATTCGTCGAGAAACCGGGGCCACGTCTCTTCAGCCTCGCCGATGAAGACCACGTCAGCCAATCGATCGAAGTCGTCTTCCTTGACCGTGACCCACGCTCCTCCCACAACCACGAACGCCCCGCGCCGCTTGAGTTCGGCCAGGATCTGCAGCATCCGACCGCGCTGGACGACCATCCCGGTCAGGCCGACGATATCGGCCCTGGCACACCGATCGAAATCGATGTCATCCAGATTCTCGTCGACCAGGGTCACCGAGTGTCCGGGTGGGGTCAATGCTGCCAGTAGGGGGAGGCAAGCGACCGGCATGTTGGCTCGCTTGCCAATCAGCGGCAGCGCGTGCTCCAGTCCCCAGTACGAAACCTCGAACCGGGGATTGATCAGAATGATCTCGGCCATCGTGCGGTGGACCTCAGACAAAAGGTACAAGACACCGGTTGCTAAGGGCATCGGCTGTTCCGAGCAACCGAAGGAAAAAAGAAGGAAAAAGGGACATTTGGTATCCTTCCCTGGCTCTCTGCCAGTTGTACGATTCCCATTAAGACTGGACCAGATTTTGGGGGGCAAGCCAGTCCGTTGTTTTTTTTCGTTGCTATTTCGAACCCCTGGGTGAGCGGTTTCTTCCGCTTCTGCGGAGCAGGCTTGGTACGTTTGGGCATCTCTTACCCCTCTGGCCGCTGCTCAGGATCAAGCAACTCGAACTGCGTAATACGCACGGCCTGATTGGGAAAGCGCGCAACGATTTCGAGCTTGCCCCCCATCGCCTCGATAAAGCCCCGCAACGTGCTCAGGTACATGTCGGTACGGCGCTCGAGCTTCGATACCGCCGCTTGCTTGATGTGAAGCTGTTTCGCCACTTCTGCCTGCGACCTCTCGCGGGCCTCCCGCAATTGACGCAACGTCGCCTCCTCGGCGATCAACTCCGCTGTCCGTTTTTTGATGGCTTGCTGCTGCTTCTTCGGCAGTTTCGCCACGAAATCGTCTAATCGAATTGCCATAATAACCTCACTGCTCTAAGCGTTTCAGGTGCCGCCGAAATCGCTCGTCGGCGATTGGAAGGTGCTTTTTGTACCATCGCTTGTCGCCTCTCTTGTTGCCGCCAACCAGAAGAATTGCCACACGACGGGGGTCAAAGGCGAAGAGGATACGCCAGGGATCACCTCGAAACTGCACCCGCAATTCCTTCATGTTGGTGAACGCCGAAGCCTCAAGCGTATCGACGTAGGGCCTGCCGAGTTGCGGCCCGTGCTCTCTCAACAAGTTTGCATGGGCGACTATCTCATTCCGCAGCTCGGCTTCCACCCCGGCGAGCCATGCGGCGAAATCGTCATCAAGCTGTACATCCCAATCCATTGGGAATCCTATTCCATACGTGGAATGTATTCCATTTATGGAATGATGTCAAGCAGAAAAATGGGAACCGCTTGCCACGGCCCGTGATAACGGTAAATAATCCCCTTTACTGACGCCTTGTTCGCTCACGAATTCCGTTGAGGATCAGCAGTCCAGCCGCTAAGCTGACTAATTCCGGCATGGCGACCAGCTGCCCACTCTGATGCCCTGGCCGCGAAACGCCGGGGAGTCGCACCTACCGCCGTCGTGTCGCTCATGGCCGGGGATTCTGCTTATAAAGGTTGCCTCCTGCCGTGAGAAAAGTAGAAATAAAGAAGCCTGGAATAGAAACCGACGGACTCGTGTTCCATGTGGCGACCCTGAGGGACGTCATCCCAGACGGGCCAAAAGGGATCTGGATCGAAAACGAGTTCGTCGTCAAGAACCCCGTTCTTCGCAAGCGAGAAAAGAACGGTATTCTTTTTCGGTTCTACGCAGTCAATCCCCTGCTTGGCATTGATCCATCGGCCCCGATACATATACTCAGCAAGTTCACTTATCAGGCGAAGCCTGGCACGAGAGCGTTTGGACAACCCGTGGTCTTGGATCTCTATGCAGAAGTGCCTCCCACCGATGCGACCATATCACTGATCGATCAGGCGAAGGCGGAAGGGAAAGATCCTGGGGCACTGACTGAGTTGGCCGAGCAGTTACTCAGGGATGGTTATGAGTTGTCCTGCGAGTTCATCAATATCCTCCGCCAAGATTACGGCCAATACTGGCTGAGGCCGCCAAAGTCCCTGCAAGAATGGAACTGGTCCTCTATCTTTCTAAGCCCGACACCTCCTGCTACGCAATCGATACCGGAGAGGGATTCGCTGAGAAGCTCTTAGACGTGACTGGGGGTCTTAGTCCGAGGCGACTCACCGCCAGTTCGTGTTGCTAAGAGTCATAGGCGAGGGGGATTTGGAGAGTTCGGCTACCGCTGGCCCCTTACCCGAAGTTAGCTTCGCCGACGAAATGGTTTCCACCGCGCGGTGGAATTGCAGCAAAACCTGATTCGGTCGGCCGTTATCCACGCCTTCATCGCATACGAGACTGCGGCCAAGCGAGGTCTAGAAGTGCTGCTAAAGGTACGACTGAGAGGACTCGATTCAGGCTCCATTTTGGAGGCTATCACCCGAGAGGTTAGCACGGTCACTTTGGGGAAGGTGGTGCTGCAACACGCCAGCTCATCGCCAGAGGAGCCGCCATTGGACTGGGGCAAGATCGATGAGATATACAATACCCGAAATATGATCGTCCACCGGGGGCAGCGACGTATGCCGCTATTTGAGGACATAAAGGCTCAAGTTCTCGAGGTTCGCTCGTTCGTGATGCGGCTCCAAGCAAGTCTCCGAAATGACAGGCCGGGTGGTGTTCCAGCATCGGGCTAGGTCGTTCAATGATGCGACGCCACGTCCAGAAGCTGACCGGAAATCCGGGCGGCTTTCGCCCTGTGCTTAACCATGTCGAGGGCATTGTTGCGGCGGAGCATTCATGTCTAATACTTCGGAGTGGAGGGTCTTTCCTTAGCTGGCCATTAAGTAACGTCGGTTACGTCGCGTAACTTTTACCGAGCCGTCAGGGCACACATTGACCCTGTTGGTTGCCGTTGAAACGGCAAAGCGGCCTTTTGTCTTGGTATCTGGACAAATATATTCGTATATGCCTGTCATACTGAATATGTCATCAAGACAAAAAAGATGGTCGCCTTTGCAAGCTGTGCACTGACTGCGAACCACATAAGGCATTGGTTGAAAGCTCCTAACCTGGTGCCGTGAGAGTCTTGGTCAAATCACAATCCGCTCGACCTCATCGAGCGTGATCTGATCGCTGGTGCGGTCATAGAGCTTGGTGGTTTTCGGGCTGATTCGTGGTTGGCGATCTGCTGGGCGTGCTCGATGGTGCCGCCGTTTTCCAGGTAGGCGGTGATGCCGGTGGCCCGGAAGGTATGGTTGCAGATGTCCTCGGGCAGGCCGATGGCCTGGGCACGGCGTTTGATCATCCGCCAGGCGTCGATGCGGTGCATCGGCCGGGCGGTCAAGCTGGCGGTGGCGGTCGATGGAGCGGAAGAGGGGGGTCTTCCTGCTCGTCGGCGATGCCTGCCGCCGCGATGTAGGCATCCAGGTAATCCTCGGCGTTGTGGTGGGCGGGCACCTCGTGCCGCTTGCCGCCTTTCTCGTGCAGGCGGAACCATGCCCGCCTGCCCTCGGTGTAATAATCCTCGACCTTCATGCCGAGGGCGGCAGTGATGCGGGCGAAGCTGAACACCATGACGGCGATCAGCGCCCGGTCGCGCAGGCCGATCAGGCTGGGCGGCCGGTTGTCTGCCTCGCCTTCTTTCGGCTCCGGGCCGATCTTGAGCGGGATGCTGTCGAGCAGCTCGCGGGCCTGGTCGGCTTTGAGCACCGGCGTCTTGCCCTTTTTCACGACGTGCTTGGCGGCCGCACGGCGGCGGCGGGGTTGGCGTCGATGACTTGGCCGATGATCAGCCAGTCGAACAGCATCCGCAAGGCTGGCCAGGTGCTGCTTGACGGTGGGCGCTGGCATGGTCTCGTGCCGCTCCGTAGCTCGGCCAGGTAGGCGGAGACGTGATAGCTCTTGATGGCGTCCAGGCTCAGCCGCTTTTTCCCGCGTCCAGGCGAAGAACCGCATGGCGTTGCGGTAATAAGCCGCCCGCGTGTTGGCGTTGGGGATGGTGTCGGTGAAGAAGGTGAAAAACCGCTCGGCGGCCTTGTCGCCCTGGTCGGCGATCGTGGCGGGCAGGATGAAGCCGCTGCCGGTGGCGATGGCACCGGCGGGGAGGGGATGGCGAGGTCGGTGCTCACGTGTATTTTTGTCCCGTCCAGGGGTCTAGCCGTTTGCTCGTCAAATCCGGCGGTTGGTGATGATCGTTGACCTGGCCGCTTTGAGGCGAGGAGTAGTCCTCAGTCACGTCGGTACGAAACATATACGCCATCACTGTTCCTAACAAAGTCATGACGATATACTTTATGAAATTCCTTTCCATCCTCGCGGAAGGGACCATATACCGATTCGGTGTGAAAACAGCCTGCCTCTCCGCTGGCAACGATCAGCATGAGCGGGCGGGTATCAGCGGACGGCCGAATGCCATGATGCTGCTGATCCGTGAGCACAGTAATTGCATCGGAGCTTATGCACGAAATCACGTCAGAGGCTGCCTGTGCGTCGATTGGGATCGGTCGTGAATTCTTGATCCGCATCGTCGGCAATTCTCCGTGGGTGCAAGCTGGCATGAATGATCCCGGTTCGCGTGACATAACGAGGAGGTTATGTTACGCCCAATTGGGGGAGCTGTAAAGGAGTGTGTTAAGTTCAGGCGATCTGGGCTCTCTCGCACTTTCGATGAAGGCCGCCCGTCTCCGGTCCGAGAGGAGCGAGCGTCCCCTGTAAAGCGAGGATGCCTGCTCCGGTGGGCGGCTCCTGATCACCGAGAGTCCGGGAGAGCCGCTATCCGGCATCTCTCCTTCGGCGATATTCGGCGCCCTGCATGCCATCACGTTGGCCGGCTGGCGGGTCGTCCCGCTCGTCTAGAGAAAGCTGAACGCCCCATCATCGACCTGCGGCGGCAACGTCGGATAAGGGCTGCAAAGTTTCGGCCGAGTGCGGGGCAGAGAGGCGGACCAAGATTCAGCATCGTTGGCCTGGGCGAAATGGTCAGCTCCGCGCCTCGAACCCGACCCCCAATCGCGTCAACGAAGGAGGTTCCCGATGTTTCGCAAGCCCCTGCTCGCCACCGCACTGACAATCTTGAGCCTTGCCCCGATCGCCCGCGCGACGGACGCGATCGACGCTCCCTCTACCGGCGATCAAGACGTCGCCGTCGCCAGCTCCGCCGCCGGCTATGTCGTCGTCCACCTCACGCACGGCCAGTGGGTTCGCGAGTACTTCCAAAGGTATGAGGACGCGTAGCTGAACGCCACAAGCCCGGCGTGCATAAATTCTGCTAAGGATTCATCGGCTGCCCGGCGAGCTGGTCAATCGGGCTGGCCGGGAGGCGTATGCGTTTGGGTGTATTGCGATTTGCCGTCCTTTGGAATGGCGATTAGCGTCAGCTCTTTAATCAGATCGTCGTCCGTCCCTTGCCAGCGGGCGACGGTCGCAAATGTTTCGTTGCCGTTGGCATCGACGAGCTGTGTGTTGTAATTGACCGCGAAGGTCAACGGCGAGCGTGGGTGGTAAGAATGAAGAACGACGTCGAATTCCCACCGTTCGATGGCACGGGAGTGGTCTTCCCGCCTAAACAAATATTTAGCCGTGATCGCGTCGGTGGCGATGACTGTGCGAAGAACGGGAGGGGCATCGGGGATGACGTCATCAAAAAGTCGGGTCTGTTTGGCTGCGTCGTCCCAAATCTGATTGATGGACACCGATTCGCCGGTTTCTGTGTTTACGAATGCAGCTTCAGTTGACATCACTCCGAGGGGCCAAGGCCCCGGATCAAGCGCCTCTGGCGTTGGTTTCAGGTAAAAGCGAACGGCTTGGACCTGCGGAGCATCGCATATGAGCAACGGTGAATAAAGCGGCAACCAGCGTTGAAACGCTTCGTACGTCAAGCCCTCGAGCGTACGCAGTTCAATACCGGTCTCGGCCGCGTAGCTTATTTCGCCCCGGAGCAAAGCCAGTCGTTGATACAGCCATCACGGAAGACAACTTGAAACGATCGCGTCGGCCGACCAGTTGCTCGATCCAGCTCACGGGGGCAGCTCCCCCCGAGGGACGGTCCCTGCACTCAATGAGGCCCGTAAAACTGCTGGTTCCCACCCGGCCGGTAATGATGATGTCCAGCTCGGCTATTTGCACGCCGTCTTCGTACACCCGTTTGCGGGTCTCAACCGTGAAGCCACTCGGGGCGAGGGATGCCTCGATCATAGTCACGAGGTGTTCAAGCGATTCGCCGTCATCACCGGGCATGATAGAGTGCTCCGCACGGAAAGCTGACTCCACGGAGTGTAACATGTGTGGCCAATTTCGTGATGGCCAGTTCGCGGAATAATCGGTCTAGGCTGGATTCTGGCCGTTCTGGCGGTCGTGGCGCTGCTCCTCCGGCTCTGGTGGCGGTTACGCGGCATCACGCGAGGAAAGCCGCGGCGGAGCGGATCGCTGGCGGCTCCATCCACTCCTGCGTCCGCTCGACCAGACCGGCCCGCAAGGCGTTGGCAGTAGGCCAGTAGCTTTATGTCGTCCCGGGCGAGGGGCCAGTCTGCTCCCCTCTGACCGCTTTCTGCTCTCCTCGAGTAAACGGCCCGCTACATGCTATCTTGCGTTGATCCTTCCTGGCAGTGCCTTAGGACGCGGAAAACCGGTCTTTCATTTTGTTAGGCGAAGAGAGATGGATCGTCGCGTTAACGCCGGATGGGGCGTCAATCGTCCCTTCGATGTGACCGTCTTTCCCGATCTCGAACTTGCGGAGCCGACGGATCGCCCCGCCGATGTCCCGCCGGAACAGCAACACTGTCCAAACCGCGAAGCTCGGCCAAGAGAACAGGTGGCTGGCTAATACGGTGACAATCCCCTCGGTCCGAACCGCGCTTGCCCCGGCCAGCGCCCCAATCGTAAAACCGGCTACGAGTGCCCCGATCCGGTCCCATCTTTTCATGGTGTAGATGTTCATGGAAACTTCCCCTTTCGGCGATGTGAAGTCCTGGCCGACCAGGGTCCTTGGAATAAGACCCGCATGGCCTTCGCCTTTGAATACGAAAGGGCTGTTACGCGCGTGTTTTCCTGATGTAACAGCCCGCCGTATCATGGGATACGGTCCTGTCTCGATCTGTGTAACATTCCGAGCGTATATTTAGGTGTCGGCGTGTGAAACACCGATGCGATTCCCAGGGAGCGATCCAAAAGGACGGATGCTGGAAGGAGTACGCCGATGAAGCTGTCCGAGCCACCAGAAAGGCTCACCGGAACCGTCCAGGGGGACGAAGTCGCAGATTGGCTCAGGGCGGTTCAGGGAAATTTCGGACCGTCTGCAGCTCTCGCGATTCGCAAGAAATATTCGTTCTTGGGTGATCACTTTATCGACGAGGTATTGGTGAACACACTCGTCAGGGTCTATCAACATCGCGACACTTACAGACCAGAGAAAGGCTCGTTCGGAGCATGGTTTAACAAAATCGCCATGAACGAGTGCGTTCGCAGATTCGACTACAGCTCAAGCGTAAGGAGAAGCTACTTTCGGACGACTTGGCCGTGTTCAGCGATCCTGGGGCCTGGCACCATGACTGGGACGAAGAAGTCGACCCAGTCCGCGCCCCGGCAACTCGAAGATCTTGAAAAAGCGATGAGCAAGCTGAAACCGCGAGATCGCGAGATCTTAGTTCGCTCCATCGTGCATGGCAACGACTCACCATCGATCGGGAGAGAGCTGAAAATGGAACCTGGGGCGGTGCGTGTCGCCCTCAATCGTGCTTTGGGTCGACTCCGTGCGTGGATGCTCCACTACCAAGGTTCCATCGGACCGGAGAATGTCCAATGAATCCGTTCCGCATCCTAACATCAGGTGACAAGCGGTTCGACGAATTCTCAGCCGAACGGTCTGAGCTTATCGTTCAGAACGCCTTGGATCGTATCTTCGCTCACTCATCGGTGAGCGTCGATGTGGTTGCCGACGAATTCTCGGCCGAACGATCCGAGCGTATTGTTCAAAAGGCCTTGGAGCGCATCGCCGCTGAGGCAAGTCCGTCCTCCCTGCCGGTCGAGACTTGGCAACGGGCGGGATATAAGATGGTCGCGATTGCGGCCACTGCACTCATAACCATAGCGACGTCGTCATGGAGTCTACCGAATCGAAGGGCCCCGCATGTCATTGGCCACCCCGGCATGGAATCGGCTGATATCGGGAGTCACGGTTCCGCATCACGTAATAGCAACGGATCGAAAAACCGACGGGTGCCTGGACCCAACCTGCGGGAGAGTGGAGGCCCCCCCGCTCGCGGCGAATACGTGGTTCAGAAGCCCGAGGGATCGGCTGCACCTGGAAAAACTGGTTACAGATCGGTGTACGAAAAGACTGTTGCAAACCCTGGGAGGGCACCGCTGGAGAATAGCAACGAACCGAAAGTCCGTCAGGGCCCCGGCCGCAAGCCAGAGGCGAGCGAATCCATTGCTTCACTTGAGGCGGCGATACTTCCCAAGGTCCACGTACGGATCGCCTGTGATTCGTCTGCTATCTCTCAGGGCAAGCTCATGGCGATGCTCTTCAGCAGTCAGCTCGACGCGAAGCAACTAGATCTCCAGTTACTTACCGGGGAGGACGTATCACGGGACACTGTCCTCGGATTCTTGGACAGGATCACCAACGTTAGGGCGGAGGATGCCATCGTCTTTTATTACTCCGGCCATGCGGCCAGGGACGCAAGTGTCGGCGAGCAGTTTTTCCAGATCGGCAGAGGGGAAGGAATGGAGCACGTGCTCCGCCGCGAGGAAATAAGGGACCGTCTCCAAGCGAAGGGCGCCCGGAACGTGGTGCTCATCACTGAATTTTGCGGCCCTCCTACTACTAAAGCGCACAAAGGGATGGTGCTGACCGCAAGGGGGGCCGATAACCCGGTCATCGGGACGTCGCCCCTTTTTCGCTACCTCTTCTTCGAGCATAGGGGGATATTGGACCTGACTTTGTCCTCTCCCAAGGAAATATCTGAATACAGTAATGATGGACAGGGGTCAACGTTCACCTACGCATTTCTTGACGTGCTCGGTCGTCACGCGGGTGAACCAATTAGCTGGAGGGATCTTCTCAGAGAGGTGGAGACGGCGGCCTTCAGGAGCCTCAAGGCGGAAAACCTGACAGGCGGCGATGCTGGCGACAGATCGCAATACTCCCAGTACCTTCGCATCATCGGGCTTAACAGGGGGCCAGTCTTCGGCGCCCGTCTCCAACTTCAGGGGGGCGATGGCCTGGTCGTCACCGAAGTCGTCGAGGGTTCGCCCGCGTGGAGGCAACCGGCCAGCCTGAGGTTCGGTGATGCCGTGCTCCGGATCAACGACCGACCGTTGGAGACGTTAGCCGACTTCGCGATGGCCGTCGACAGCTCCCCGAAGCGGATGAGCCTGACCGTCCGGAGGCGGGGTGGTACCATTGAGACGGTGGTCGTGAGCTTGGACGGCGACTGAGCTGGAGCCGATCGATTGACGGACCTCGACGAGCTTCTCCTTGGTAAGCGTTCGGCGCAACCATACCCGCTCCCACGCCGCCGGTCACGCCGGGCCAAGGGGACGCCGGGACGCCGAGCTGTCCAAGTCAGCGTGCCAACGGCACACCGCGGCGACCGCTGGCCCTCAGCACCGCCCCGTGCGGCCGCTTCGGCTCGCGAACGATTGGTTTCCGTAAACGCGCTGTGAGACCGACCCGCTCGCGGTTGCCCACGCTAGGCCCGTGGCTGCCCACGTCGCCTGGTTGTCCCGGAAGCGGATAATCACCCGGCAACCAGCCGCGAACACCGCTCCCATGGTCACCCCAGCATGGCTGGGCGGCCTGTTCCCGGCTTGCTTCGGCTTCGGTACCGAGTGTGATCGGCCGGCGCGAGTCCCGCGGCTTCGATCGTTCCGGTTGTTGCCATAGCGCTGCACATCCCAGATCGGGACCGGGGCGCGGCTGATCAAAACGCAGAAGATGCCGGTGAACGTCGGGTCGGTGGGCATGTACTGTTCGCCGATTTCGTGCTTCCGATCGCCGACGCGGCAATCGATGACCGGGATCCCGTGCTTCTTGGCCCAGCCCCGGACGCGGCGGCCGAAGCGTCCGGCCAGGCGCATCAGGTAGTTACCCTATAGAATGTAAGACGGCTTCCGTTTGCAAACCAACCTCCGGGGCCGAATGGTGCAAGTCGGGCCCCATGATCGCCCATTTGATAGCCTTGCGGGTGACCTTCGCTATCCAAATGACCATTATAGATTCCCATGTGGGCGCCCTGGACCATGATATCACCCGGTTCCGCTTGACTCGCGGGGACCGGGACAAAGTACGGACTTCCGGTCATCTGGCTGGTGGTAATATACGGGACAGCGACTCCGGCTTGGTTCAAGACGTCGTGCACGAAGTGGCTGCAATCCGATCTATTACCTCCATCGGCTGCATCGGCGCCGTACTCGTATTTGACGTGCCTCACGCGGTAATTGGCGGCGACTTCTGCCGCTTTCGCAGCGATGCGGTCGCCGATTGTTGTATCAGACCACGGGATGGCCGCGACGTTGGGGGGAGAGTTCGGGTCGGTGACGTCATGGTCGGGATCGGCGACGGCCAGGAGGTACTTGGTGCCCGGCGGCGGCGTGGCTAGCTGGAAGGGCGTAAGAAGAGTAGGCGAATCGTGCGTCTGCTGGACATTCAGCTCGGCCGGATTACCGGCCGGGTCACGAGCAGGGCTTGCGCCGTCACCGAAGAACTGTGAAGGGGACCAGTAGAGATCCACGTTGGCCTGCTGTCCACCAAGATCGCCTTTGACCGTATAGTCGACGCTCACACCGCCGTTCCCGTCGGGAAGCCAACTGAGTGTGGGCGTGATTACAGGGTAATTTTGTGCATAGGGGATGGCCGCGAAGAGGGGGGCCGAGTCCGGGTCGGTGACGTCATGGTCGGGGTCGGCGACGGCCAGGAGGTACTTGGTACCCGGCGGCGGCGTGCCCAGTTCGCTTGTGGTGAAGGTGACCGGTTCGTCGTGTGTCTGCTCGACCGTGACGCTGGCGTCGGTCTCCGTCGCGCTGAGTCAAAGTTTTGGGTGGGTGCCCAGTAGAGGTCGATGTCCGCTTCCGGGGCGGGGGGCAGGGTACCAGTGAGCGTGTAGTCTACGCTGGCCCCGCCGCCAGGTGTTCCGTCGAGGGTTGGCGTGATTGTCGGATAAATCTGCTGAGCGGCGAAGGTTACGACCAGTTCGGTCTCACGTTGAAGTTCCGAGCCAGGCGGGTCGTTGAAAAGATACATGTCCGCCCATTCATCACTGCCTGGCTGGAATCGCAGATCGAGCATCCCAGAAGCATTCGCTACGGCCTCAACAGCCTGAGTCACGTCGACGGAGTAGTGACCCAACTCTGGGTCATCATCTTCAACTTCCGAGGGTTCATCGGCGGTGATTATGCCGGCCAGGGTTCCCGGTGCCGTAAGGTCGGCTGTGCTTGGAGGACTGTTGGTGGCGTAGGCAATCACGTTCACCGGACCGTCGCCTAATGGGCTACCGCCATGCAAGCCGTCGACCTCAAGAGACACTGAAGCAATCTGCGCTCCTGCTTCAAGATCGGAACGCAACGTTGATAGGTCATACTGAGCTACCGTTACCTCCGAGATTTGCTCAGCGCGTACCGTAGACGCTGCCTCCCTCAAAGTTTGAGGGATCCGAGGTATATTCCGGCGTGCCGTCCTGGCCCATGTCGATTTCGACGCCACCGGATGGAGTGATTGTAAGGGCGCAGTCGTTCGTAGGACTCTTGATTCGATTGGTTCAAGGCTTGGGCGGAGAGCTCTGCTCTGTCGCCGAGCATTCTGATTTCGAACGCCCTGATTGATACGAGCCGACAATTCTCGTCGCATTGTCACTCCTGTTTATTGGCGACGAATCGAGGGCGATGATGCAATCAATTTTACTGTGATTGATTGCGGTAATCATCGAAGAATTGTTATTGCCATTATTCAGCGGAATTGAGTGATGAATCGAAGGAAGTTGCAGATGATGCAGCTCATGCTAGATCTCGTCAATACTGATATAGAAACTTCGCTGGATATAAATCAAAGGAAGGGTTAGTTGGCGCGGTCGGCCGATCACTCGCCCTTTCGTCTCGTCAGGCGGATTTGGATTTTCCTTGCCGCGACCTCGGCGTCTTCCTCCTTGCGGATGAAATACACCTCGGTGGTGCGGATGTCGGCATGGCCGGCGAATTCCCGCACCTCGTGCATGGTCGCGCCGTTGCGGATGGCGTCGTTGATGGCGGTCTTGCGTAAGCTATGGATGCCGATGCCGCGGCTGCCCAGCCGCTTGGGGTCGATGCCGGCGGCCTCGCAGTATTTCTTGACCAGCCGCCAGGGGGTCTTGCGGTCGAGGTGCCGCCGCGCGAAGCCGCTGCCGTCGGGTTCCATCGGCCGGAAGAGGGGGCCTTCCCGGTCCTCCTTGATGCCGGCTCTCTCCACGTAGGCCAGGACCGGCCGGGCGGCGTCGAGCAGGATCTTCCGCCGCTTGCGGTTCCGCTTCTCGGTGACGTGGAGGTAATGATCGACGCCGTCGGTCTCCAGGTGTCCGACGCAGGCGCCGGTGACTGCCGAGACCCGGCAGCCGGTGAGGAAGAACACGCTCATCAGGGCCAGGTCGCGGATGCCCTGCAAGGTATCGGTGGGGATGGCCTCCAGCAGGGCGATCGCCTGCCGCTGCGTCAGTGAGGGCGTGGCGTTTTTCTGCACGCCGGGGGCTTTGACGGCGGCGATGTCCTGGGCGATCTCCCACGAGATGAGCCCCTTGGCGGCGAGCTGCTCGTAGCGCCGCGCAGCACCGACAGGCGGCGTGCGACGGTCGCCGGCGTCATGCCGGCCTCGAGCAGGCTGCGCTTGTACATCTTGACATGGTCGGCGGTGACCTCCAGCGGGGTGACGCCCTGGGCCTGCATGCGGCGGACGAAATCCATGAAGTCGCGGCCGTACGCCTTGACCGAGTGGTTGGACAGCAAGGCGTCGCAGATCCACGGCACCAGCGCGGCCGCGACGCTGGGCGATCCGCTGGCCGCCAGGGCGTTGGCCAGGAATGCCTGGACCTTGTCGGCGGCCGGGGCGTCGCCCTCGAGGAAGTCGCTGCGCTCGGGGACGAGGGGAGGGCGCGGTGGCGTGGCCGGCAGGGCCGGGAGCTGGGAATCGGCGTGATCGTGATCGATCGATGGCGCCGTTTCCTCATCGCGCTCGGGCAGGGCCTGCACCGCCCCGGTTTCGGAGGCTGACGGATCAGGGGTCGGTGGGCGACCGTGCCATTGCTCGGGGAAAATGACCTTGGAATCGGGGCCGGAGTCGGCGGGTGGTCTAAACATGGATTTTGCCGGAAGAGAGCAGGGAACATAAAGCGGATTTTGTTCCACAGCACGACCGGAACGCAAAGGCAAGACCACCTGCGAACGCAAGGGCTGAACCCCAGAAACCAACCGGCTTGGGGCGGGAGACCGGAACCGTGCAGCGGGTTCAACGTCGAGAGTCGGCAAAAAGCTCTACGCCCAACCGACGCTCAGCATGTTCGTGCAACGAGCAGTTCGATCAGCGTCCCCGGCAGCGCCTTACCGCGTGGGCGAACATTACGGATGAACTCGAAGAACTTCAGATACAGGGGCGATTTGAGCTGCGAGAATCCCCGTGTGGCCGGAGCCACAATCCCATCAATGGCCAGAGGACTTCGGTTGTTTTAACATGGACTCTACAGAAACCATCTCCGTTCGCATTCGCGCGAATACTCGCCTGCCGCATGACACACCGCGCGATGGTTGTAGCCCCATTCGGGCATCCGTCGGTTACACGGGATTGGTAGACGGCGGGGACAATCCCCCGAAACGTACAATGAGCGAGAGGATTCTGGTCACAGGAAAACGCTGGTCACGCGCACGCCAAGGTCGGTGTCGATGAGCACCAGCTCGCCTCGGGCGACCAGGCGGCCGTTGGAAGTGAGCTCGACCGGTGCGCGGCTGTGCCGATTCAGCTCGACCACGTCGCCTGGCTTGATGTCGGCCAATTGAGTGAGCGTCAAGTTGAGCCGGCCGAGCTCGACCGTCAGGGTCACCGGGACGTCGAGCGGACCAGCCGATGTCGACGTCGCGGTTGTGGAGGGATTCCGCGAGAGGTTCGGTTGACTCATGGATTGACCTTCTCTGATATTCACTTCGACGGGATCTCGAACGTGAGGCTCGTGGATGGGGCGATCTTCGAGGCGAACGAGCCGACCGCCCGATTCGGCGACCGGACAGGCGGGAATGCGGAACCGCCCTCCTTCGCCGGCCAGGTCCAGAACCAGGTCGACCGAGCCGCTTAGGCTGGCTGGCGAGCCGGTCAACGGCGAACCGGTCAAGGGTAGGACGCCTCCGACACGTAGCCGTTTCAGTCCTTGGGGCATGGCCACAAAACCGCCGAGGGCGCGCCAGGTACTCGTAAGACCGCCGCGCTTGGCCGGCACATCCGGGCCAACTGCCGGTTCGAGACTTTCAGAGCGAGAACTCGGTTCGATCGCAGCCGAGGGCGGCGTCGCCAGCCAGAGCTGGACCACCGACTCGGCGATCCAGAGTCGCACGGCCGCGACGACGTTGCCAAGACGCACTGACCAGCGGACAGTCACGATCGCCCCCAGACCGGTCGTGTCGAAGGGGTCAGGACCGACGCGGTCGATCGTCAGATCGCCAGCGAGCAGGGGCCCCGGCTCGTCTCGGTTTCGCTCTGGTCTCGAGTCGAGCGAATCGAGCGCGCGGAGGATCAAGAAGCTCCAGATCCCCCATTCCACAGGCGTGAGCTGCAACCGGCTCTCGCCCAACTTGCGATCGAAGCCGAGCAGGCGATCGACCATCGCGTGCGCCAGGGGGATCTCGATCCCCAGAGCCAGATGCGTGCCGAGCCTTGGGGCGGTGAACTGCGCGATCAAGTTGGCCCGGCGCAGCCCCGCAGCGCGCCAGAGGATTTCAGGCCGATCAACCGTCATCGCGGCGCCGGTCCATTCTTCGAGCCATTGCAGAGGAGTTGGCAGACGGCCAGCCGGACTCCACTCGAGCAGGACGCGTTCCAGTCTCAACTGCCGAAGCGAGAGCTGGGGCAACCCACCCATCGGATCGCCATCAACGGCCGTCGCGACCACCGGCGCCATGCCCCGGGCCACCACTGAGTCCGGCTCCAACACGTTCGTATCCTGGCTCAATGCAATTGACTCCCCGACGTCTCAACTCAACGATCCGGATTCGGCCAGACCATCGCCAACCGTCCTTCCAGGGTGAGCCGTTCCCAGGCCGCTTTCAAGATCAGCGATTCCGATTGCAACCCGGTAGCCGAACGCTTGGAGGCGGAAGCCATCAAGGAACGGACGAGCTTGGTGATGGGGTATGGCCAGTGTTGAAGGGCCCAGCGGACGCGGAACGGCTCGCAATCGGTCAGCAGCCGGGCCAGGGTTCCCAGCCCAATCCGCGCCGCATGATGCCGCCGCGGCACCTTGGGAGCAGTGACCGACTGCACGTCACCCTGCGCCTGGACCCGGAACCGGAGATTGACGCTTGCCAGTCGGGTTTGGAGCCACTCCCAGCGCGCCTGATTCGCCGGGCTGTCGTGTTCGGGATCCTGGCCGGCCAACACACGCATGGCAATACCCATCATATGGCACAGTCGATAAGCGGCCCGAGGTGACAGGCGACTGAGAACGAAGATGGCCGGCGGGTCGTCAGGCCGTTCCGGCTCGCCGCCGACCAGTCGCTCGGTCCAGAGTGCGAGTGTCCAGTCCAGGACCTCGGGACTGATCGACCGCTCAACGGCCATATCTTGGGAGTCGAGCAAGAGCCCATCGCGTACCGCCTGGCCAACGACTGCGGGAGCGGACGCGGCAACGATCCGCTGAACGGCCGGCGATTCTTCCTGGAGCGCGCGGATCCACCAACTGGGGTGGACCCGGCTGAGGTCGACTCGCGCGGTCGCCACGTGTGTCCGCCGAAGCCGCTCGCGCGCCGCCGCGGGATCGTCGGGACCGAAGTCCGTCGTTTCACGCTCCCAGACATCGCGGAGCCGAGCGGCCCAGGAGGGATCGAGCCGTTGCCAGCAACGCGACACGAAATCAAGCCCGGTCGGAGACCGTTCCCGCCAGGCCAGGAACGACAGCAACAGGGCATGATCAGCGTGGGTCAATCCCCGGGAACTCGCATCGCCAGAGAAGGACGTCATGGGTGGGTCTCTTCCGCCTTCAGCCTTGGACGTCGAGCCTCGTCGCCGGTCAGTCAGGCCCGCCATTGCTCCAGCACCCGTCGGACGATGCTGCGCAGTTTGGCCTCGGCCTCGTTGGCCACGGCGATAATGTCCTCGATCTGCACCGGATGCAGGGCGTCGGGCAGGCACATGTCCGTGACGATCGAAAACCCGAGTACTTTCATGCCGGAGTGGACCGCGACCAAGACCTCGGGAACGGTCGACATTCCAACCACGTCAGCACCGATCGCGCGGAGAAAGCGGTACTCAGCGCGGGTCTCGAGGTTCGGGCCGACGACTGCGACATAGACTCCGCGATGCGCGATGATGTTCTGCTCCAGCGCCACCTTCATCGCCAAATCCTGAAGCTGTCGATTGTAAGGCTCGATCAGGTCGGGGAACCGAGGACCGAGCCGGTCGTCATTTGGCCCGACCAACGGGTTCAGCGCCATCAGATTGATGTGGTCTTCGATGACGATCAAGTCACCCTTGTTGTGGAGCGGGTTCAACCCACCCGCGGCATTCGAGACGATCAGGAGCTCGCAGCCCAGCTCCTTCATCACGCGGATCGGAAAAGTCACCTGCCAGGGTGAATAACCTTCGTAAAGGTGAAACCGGCCTTCCATCGCGATGACGGACTGGCCGGCAAGCCGGCCACAAACCAGTTGGCCCTTATGACTTTCGACCGTCGAACGCGGAAAAAAAGGGATCTCAGGGTAGGCGATCATGGCCTCGGCATCGATCTCGCGAGCCAGGGCGCCCAGCCCCGTACCCAGCACCAAGCCGACTCGAGGAGTCCCCTTCCATCGAGATCGAACCAGATTGGTGGCTTCCTGAACGTGCTCCCACTCGTGATGTGTCATCGCGCTTCCTGAAAAACTGCGACCAAAGGAGCCATTTCGGTGGGTTGTGCTCGCTGGTCGATCAGATCAATACGAGGGGCGGGATATTAGAAGTACTCGAACCGGCGAAGGAGACGGGCAAACCGAGGATCACGACGCAGGGCCTTCAAATCCGGATCGCGGCGCAGGCGGCGGAGATATCGATAGCCGAGCTCCAGCGACCTCTGCAGTGCGTAGAAGGCTGGGTCGATCATGCCCAGAACCGCGTAGCTGCACGCCAGGTTATACCAGGCGATGGAATTCTCGGGTATCAGCCGGACCAGGCGGCGATCGAGTTGAAGGGCACGCGCATACTGGCCCTTGGCGGCCAGGTTGTTCCCATGGACCCGCAACGCGTCGACGAAGTATGGATCACGCTCCAAGACTCGTCCCAAGAACTCAATCTCAAAGTCGAGCTGGCTCTGCTCGCGCAGACGTCGAGTCGATATCTCGGGCGACGGGCGTTCGGCTGGCGAATCGCCCGGACGATCCAAGGGTGCGGCCATCGTAGCGTGCTCCCTCCCGACCCAGTGATCCGGCACCTCAGCTCACGAGACCGGCGGCCGTATGAGAAGACTGTTGTCGTCACAGAGAATCAGAGCGTGCTCAGAATCCGAAAAAAGCGAATCCGATCAAGCATTGCCAGTCATATAACTTCTTGATAGATAGAGACTTCAGAACAATTTACCGGGTTGGTGCGGCTGTCGAGCGGTTCGCGCTGTCGGAAAGTCGACACAAGCCTGTCCAGAATAGCCGGAAGGAAACGTCCTCGACAAGACGCCACGCCCGCTTTCGCCGTTGTGCGATCGCTTCTTATTCTTTGCCCACCCTTCTTTCATCCTACACCAACGAGCCTCCGTGGACTAGCGGCGGGAGTCCGAACTTCGCCGTGCCGTGGCTTCGGCACCAATGAGACGAGGCGAACCGCGCGGATCACCGCGGGGCTCGCCCCTTCCAATCAACCGTTTGGATTCTCGAAAGACGCGCCATTCCCCGCGGCCGATCAACACGGCTGGCAGCGGAGACCGGGCTGCGGCTCCGGCTTACAGATCCTCGATTTCGTCCTCGTCTTCCTCCTCGAGTTCGTCAAGATCTTCATCGTCGTCAAAATCATCTTCTTCGTCATCATCGACATCAATATCGTCGATCTCATCGTCGAGTTCCGGGTCGATGTCTTCTTCGTCCTCATCGTCGTCGAATTCCTCGTCGTCAAATTCGTCCTCATCGTCGTCGAGGTCATCGTCGTCGAGGTCATCCTCGTCCTCCAATTCCTCGTCGTCCAATTCGGGTTCATCTTCGCCGGGGTGTCGCGCAAACAATGGGGGCGGGGAGTCCAACCAACCATCCCACATCGCGTTGGCGGCAGTTGGGTCGGCGGCTGTGGCGAGTCGTTCAAGACAGTCCAGCATGGGTTCAGTCCTCAGGCCAAGGGAGTCCAACGGGGAATTCCCCCTAACCAACGCGCTGCGGATGGCCAATTCGCTGCTTGGGTGAACTCTGTTCGATCCGAGAGCGGAGCCATAGTCGTAGTCAAGGAGACACAGCGTTGTCAAGTATCGAAATCAGCGGGATTGCGTCGAGTCGGGGCACTTGCCACGCGGCGGTGCCCCTGTGATCGAAGTCGTGCTGTTTGGAGGCGTTGAGATCGATTGCTACGGGAATGGTCGGCAAGCCGACTGGGAGACCTTGAAAGACTCTTTTTCGTAGACTCCTCCATCTCGAAAATCCAGGTCGGATACCGCGCCGTTGACAATAAGTCCTCGACATTTGAAAGCGATGGAGTTGATCCACGACACAAGTCACCCATTCCTCCTTTCATCGCTTTCGGGATCGATTAGATGACTTGGACGACCTGCCGCATGGCGGCTGACCGCGCGATGGCTTCAAGGAGTCGCACGGTATCGAGAGCCTGCTCGGCCGAACAACATAACGGGGAGCCATCACCGAGTGCGGCCACGAAGTTTTCGTCGATGGACTGGCTGTGGGAAGGCAGAGCGATGTCGCGCCATTCTTTGTCGAAACGCTGTTCCTCCAGGGTTTGATCGGTGGCACGGAGCCGGCCAAGCTCGCCGAAGTAGTCGAGCTCAAACAGGGTTCCCGGCGAGATGCCCGAGATCGCGAACGTAACGGGTGTTCCATCCGCCAGGCGAATCACGGCGGCGGTGACGAGGTCGATTCCCGGATCCCATTCGCTCTGTACGGCGCCGACTTCGCGAGCGAACTGGCCGGTGGTCCAGAGCAGGGCATCGACCAGGTGATCGCCGGCGTCGGCCAGAATGCCGCCACCGGACACCTTGGAATTGAAGCGCCAACTGCTTTCGTCCTGTCCCAGAGTGGTCAGCCAGGGCCGAGCCAGAACGGCCGTCACCAGGCGTACCTGGCCGATCGTGCCGGCGGCGAGCCGTCGTCGGGCTTCAACCAGACTCGGGCAAAGGCGGAATTGGTGGCCGACCCCGACCTTGAGGTTACGGCCTCGGGCCAAGCCGACGATATCGGCCGCCTCCTGAACGTTTGTAGACAGTGGTTTCTCGATGAACAAATGACAATCTGCCTGGAGAGCGTCCATGGCCTGGCGATAGTGCGACAAATGCGGTGTGAAAATCGCGAGGGCGTGCGGGCCCAGCTTGTGGAGAAGCTGACGATGGTCGTTAAAAGCCGGCGACGGGTGCCGCGCTGGTCTGTCCGGCTCGTTGCGAGGCCCGGTCGGCCATTGCCTGGGCTTCAGAAAGGTCGGGATCCGCGCAGCCGACGATCGCGACCCCTTCCAGGGCCAGGAGACGGTCCAGGTGGATCCGCGCGGACATGCCGCATCCGACAATCCCGATCCGCAGCACCGACATCCCCATCATCCCCGTGTTCGCCTCGCAATTTGGTGCGTCTCATACGCTTCAACCGGCCAACCCACACCAGCTCGCGCCGTCGTGAGAGCACCTTCAAAATTGAGGCTTTATCCCAGCAACATGAGGGGCTTTCGTCAAGAGTTTATCCGGCATGTCAAGACCTTATTTTCATTTTACTCATTTTGGTCGTTAACCAGAACGCGTCCACGCTTTCCGACCGGACGACCGATGGTCTGCAAGACCCGCGCCACCGTGACCTAATCGGCGCGCCTGCATGCCATCGTGCGATGACTATCGACTGCCTTGACTTGAACCCAAGCCAAGGCTTATCATCGGATGTGGAATGGACTCCATAAAATGGTGGGTGTGGCCTAGCGGTTAAGGCACCAGATTGTGGATCTGGGTATCGCGGGTTCGAATCCCGTCATCCACCCTTAAGACGGTATAACCTTTCCCAATTCCTCGACTTACGGCTTACGCTCATCGTTGCATCTCGCCGCGTGACGATCGGTCCGGCCTCGTGCTTATGGACGATCGCACCTCTCGCGTATTCGGGTGACGGCTACCCCGATCGTCGGCTGCGAGTGCACGGTCAAGCGGCACCAACCAGTGACCGACGAACCAACCGGCCAAGGCGACCGCGACGCCGGCCGGCACATCGATGAAATAGTGCTGGCCTGAGGTCACTGTCGTCACGCTGACGGCCACGGCGAATGCCCACCAGAACCACCGCGACGTGCGCCCGACCCCGGCGCGGTCGATCAAATAGCGCCCCCAACACCGCGAAGATCACGTGCAAGCTGGGGAAGCAGTTTGCCGGCTTGTCCACCAAGAAGACCCAGAGCATCAGCCGCTCACCGAGCGTGCCACCGGTAAACTCGGGGCGGACCATCGACACCGGCCACGCCCCGTAGATCGCGAACGCAACCAACGAGCTTGCCGTGAAGCAGGCCATCACGAACAGGATCCCCCGCCAAGTTGGGTAATACAAGAAAGGGGCGAGAGGAAAGACCACTCCGCCTAGAATGTAGATCACGGCCGTCCACGGCTGGATGATCCAAGGGAAGACCGTCGCCGGGCTGGTCAGATGGATCGTCCGGACCGGGTCGGCCGAGAATGTATTGACCGCGTCATAGGCCCATAACCATAGGCCGAAGAACCAGGCGACGACCACCACCTTCACGAGCACTCGCGGCCACGGAGGTCGCGAGGGCAGGTCGGTTCCCAGCGTGTCGGCTTCAGAATCTCGGGGCTTGATTAAGGTAGACATTTTCAATCTTTAAAACTAAACGGAATGAATTCCGTTCTACGTGGACAGGACGCAAGCATCGGCAGAAATGCACCCACAACTCTCTTTATACCGGTTGATGACGTTCTCCCAATAGGTCGTTTGTCGTCAGTTTTGAACTGGTCTTGCCTGCCGTCGGATCGTTATGAGACGATTCGTCGGTCGCGAATCCAGCGAAGCCTACGCTCGACACCAACGCGAACAGCAAGGAGGTTCTCGCCATGTCTGTTGCGATTGCACAAGACCAACCCATTTTGCAAACGGTTTCCTCAGACCGACGCTCGCGGTGGCGAAAGCTCCCCAGGCGCATGAGTGTTCGAGCGCTCATGATCCTCGTTCTCTTGCTCGGCGGAGGGCTAGGCTGGGTCGTCCGCCTTGCCCACGTCCAGCGCGATGCCGTCGCGGCCATCCGGTCCAGCGGGGGCCAGGTCCAATACAACTGGGAGCTCAAGCGCTTGCCCAATGGCACAGCGACATTCGACCCCACGGGCCGGCCGAAGGCGCCACAGTGGCTGCTCGACTATCTGGGACATGACTACTTCGGTCATGTCGAACAGGTCGAACTGGGCCCGAGAGGCGTCGACGCGGTCTTCAAACAACTCGGGCAGCTCGACCAAGTGCGACGGCTCAGCTTCTTCAACGGGATCGACCTCGGTCCCTTGGCGATCGCCAGCCTCGAGTCCTTGCCAAATTCCAGCATGTCTCGCTTCCAAAGCTTGTTGGGATTGTTCACGGCAGACATTACTCCGCCGGAATTCAAGGGTGCGAACTTCCAGTACGTGCAAAACCTGACTCGGCTCGAGGATATCGACTTCCCTGCCAACATTTCCGTGACCGATGCCGACCTGGCGTATTTGGGTAGGTTGACCGCCTTGACGCGGCTGCCGCTGCACGATCCTCGCATCACGGACGCTGGCCTCGCCTCCCTCAAGGATATGACCAAGCTGAAAATACTGAGACTGGCGTTCTCCCAGGTCAGCGGGGCTGGACTGAAGAGCCTTCGCGCGATGTCAGGGCTGACAACCCTCGACCTGCGCGGATCGCACGTCGATGACCTCTCGGCGATCGGCCACTTGGCTCTCCTCAAAAACCTGGACCTATCGCAAACGCCGATTGACGACAAGGGGCTCGCGCCAATCGCGAGCCTGATCGGATTGGATGACGCGAAACTCGTCGGGACCAAGATCACCAGCATCAGCTATGCCTACCTCAAGCATCTCTCGAAACTCAACAACCTCTCGCTTGCGAACACGCAAGTGGGCGACGAAGGCTCGGCCGCGCTCGGCGAACTTAAGGCATTGACTCGCCTGAATCTCGACGCCACCCGAATCACTGACGTCACGCTGGCTCATCTCGCGGAGCTGCCCAAGCTGCAAGACTTGAGTCTGGAACGAACCGATATCACCGATCGCGGCCTTGCCAAGATCGCCAAATGCATGACATTGAAGACCCTGAATATCCGCGGCACGAAAGTCAGCCGCAAGGGCTTGAGACCGCTCCAGGAGGGTCGCCCGTACGTGTACGTCCATCAATGACCTGCGTGCTCAAACATGGGAATCAGGCGAGGATGCTCCGGACTACTTTGCCGGCGACATCGGTGAGGCGGAAGCGGCGGCCGTGGTAGGTGTAGGTCAATCGCTCGTGATCGATCCCGATCAGGTGCAAGATCGTCGCGTGCAAGTCGTTGATGGGAACGGGGTCGACGGCGGCACCGTAGCCGACCTCGTCGGTCGCGCCGTGGCTGACGCCTCCCTTGACGCCGCCGCCAGCCAGCCAGACGGTCGACCAGGTGTTCATAGGCATCGGGCGATGGATCGGTGACAAAAGCATCGAGCTCTTCAGTTGAAGGTGGCAACCCCGTAAAGTCAAAAGATACTCGGCGAATGAGCGTACGGCGGTCGGCAGGTGGATTCGGCTTTAGCCCACGACTCTCCAGTGCCCCAAGAATGCTACGGTCGATCGGCGTTCGGATCCACGCCTCGTCATGCACGGGCGGCGGCTGAACGCCAGCCAGCGGACGGAACGACCAGAAGTTGTCGCTCGCTCGGTCTGGCCGGCCGCCGGTGCGGTCACGACCGCGGCCCGATCGACGAGTGGCCGGTCATAGGGCGCACCCAGGTCGATCCAGCGGACGATATCGGCGATTGTCGCATCGGGCAACTTCGGAGCCTTCCGCGGCATGTGCGGTTCTTCGGTGTGCCGGATTAAGGCGGCGAGCCGGCTTTCCTTGCCGCCTCCTTCGAGCACTCCACTATCGACCGGTGGCTTGCGGTCCGAGAGGTCCAGATCACCTTTCGTCGATTTGCCGCCGTGGCAGACGAGACAGTGCCGCACCAGCGCGGGACGAGCCTTCTCCTTGAATAGGGCGAGCCCCTGTTGCATCTGTCGCGCGTGATCGGGCGGTACACTCGGCTTCCCCTCGTCGGCGTGGAGCAAAGGTCCTGGTCCCACCAAGCTGGCGAGGACCAAGACAGTGAAGCGAGACCACATTCGGATTCTCATGGCGGGTGCTTCGGTTGGTATCCGCAGGCGGGCTGAGTTCATTTGGGCACCTCGCATCAAACCGCGCCGTTCGCGCGCTGGCCACCTGAGCAGTTTGGCTCTTCGTCTGGCTGGGCAATCACTTGACGTATCCAAATCGGGAGACGAAGCCCCCCAGGTCATCGATAACAAGACGATGGCACTAAAACGCAACGTTTACGTTAGGAATCCGGTGATGGATCGGGCATCGTGTTGAAAAAAATCAACACTAACTCGTCCGTATCGCGCTACGCAAAGATTTTTGTTGCTTTTGATCGGAGTGTCGTGTCCACTATTCATCGCAAAGGTCTACGTGGCCCGAGGTCAATGGTCGTGCCATGGCAGTGCTTGGTGCCGAAGCCGGCATGGTAGCCGATCTATTTCGCGGAGCGAATCACTTCGACGTCAGCATGGCTGTCGGTTTCAGCCTAATGGCGCTTCGATTGGCGATTCAGGGCTCGCACTCACGTGGCCGGCTGGCGTCGAAACGTTCACGTGAACGAGAAAGCCATCTTGTCACGCTTGTCAATTAAGGATGCACCTATGATGAGCTATCGTCACTGTTTGAACGGGTTCCAGCGGAGCTTCCGCCATTTTCCCTGGGGCGTAGTGGCCCCAGTGGTCGCGGTCGTTCTGCTTTGCAGCCACACGCAGGCCTACGCTGCTGGCCTGACAATCATCCCTACCTTCGACAGTTCGATCACCAGCCTTCCAGGCGCGGCTGCAATCGAGGGCGCGATCAACTCGGCGATCACGGCTGTCGAATCGAGCATCACCTCCCCGAATAACATTACGGTCTCGATTGATTTCCAAAATATGAGCAGCGGGCTGGGCCAAAGCCTGACCACGGAGTATTTCGTCACCTACTATGATTACTACAACGCGTTTAAAGCCGTTGCGACGTCCCCGAACCAGCTCACCGCCCTCGCTTCCCTGGGAACGGCTCCTACTTCCACGGCCTCGCCCAACCCCGTCACTGGCAGCAACCTGATGCTAATCACGTCGGCCGAGGGCAGGAATCTCGGATTCAACACTCCTGGCAGTCGGCGGCTTCGACAGCACCATCGGGCTCAATACGTCGATCACGTACCCGCCACAACCCAATAACGGCAGCAACTATGGTCTTCAGGCCGTCGCAAACCACGAGATCGATGAGGCCCTCGGCATCGGCGGCACCGGCTCGACCATTGGCGGCTAACCGGCATTAACGGCCGCCGCCGGAGATTTGGATCTCTACCGCTATTCCGCGGCGGGCACCCGCAGCTATTCGACCGTTCAGACGACGAGTCCCTATTCCTACTTCTCCATCGATGGGGGTAAGACCGTCCTGTCGTACTTTAATCAAACCGCAGGGGCCGACTACGCAGATTGGCTCAGCAATCCCATCCCTTCGGGCTTTTCGCCGCAGGTCCAGGACGCGTTCGGGCAGCCCGGTACGAATCCGGCCTTGGGGGTCAATGAGCTCACGGCCTTTAATGCGATCGGTTATCAGGTCGTCGTGCCGGAGCCATCGACCGTGACAATGCTGAGCACCGCGCTCCTGGTCGTTTCCGGCTACGGCTGGTCACGCCGGAAACCACGCGCCGGCAAGGCCCGCACATAAATCGACAGTTCGGATCGTCGCGTGACGCGATTCAATGAGGCCGAAAGCGGTCGGAAACGGATCTGAGGATCCGACCCCGACTGTCTTCGGCCTTTACCATTTCCGCCTCGAAGGCCAAAGGGCAATGTTCCCCTGCCGCCACCCGCGGGAACATCCTCGTTGTCTCGGGCCCGCAATCGATACGAGTTTGTGGCTTGGTTGTTTGTGTTCATGTCCCAGCCGCTTCAACGAGCAGGTCGCTGGCCGTGGCAATCGGCAACGGCCCTGTTCAGGATCCGTTGCCGCCAGGCCGTCGTCGAGCTGGCTGCGACGATCGGCGACGGGAGGGCTTGGCTACGACTCGGGGTCGCAAGTCGGCTTGAATCCAGTCCTGGAGCCGCCGTCTCCAATCCAGCATTGAGCCGGACTTCCCATCGGCGAGCCATCGGGTAATCTCATCGGGCCGCACATACAGGAACCCACTTTCCGTCACCGCCAGATAGACCTTGTTCGGCCTGAGACGCTCGATCGAGATAGCGTCGTCTTTGAACCGCCAGATCTCGGAGACTCTGAGCGCGGCATAGATCTTCGGCCGGTCTATCTTCGATGGCGAAATATCGATTTCGGCGACTAGGTCGGGATTGGGATAGTCGGCGACATCATTGGATTCATAGTCGGCCGCAGCGTCGCTGGCTTCGAGCTTGGCTCGATGGAAGTAATAGCAGAGGTCGGACTCAACTCCGCACTGCTCCGCGACTCGCTTCCATGTCGTTGAGCCGGCCGGGCGGAAATCTACCTCAAGACCGACAGAAACCTCATAAATGAACAAACCAAGCACTTCCTTGAATCGCTCGTGCTTCGGGCCCAAGGTCATGATTTCCATATCCTTCCCGTCATAGGCGACGCGGATCGGACACCCTTCGACCATCGCGTCCGTCAATCGGCTGTAGAAGTTCCACGAGACGTCGCGCATAACGCCCCGTTCTTCTCCCGGTACAGAAGGCAACGTTGAAGCCGGGGCGACCGGCCGCGGCTTCATCGCGTTCGTGGACATTGGTCGGTTCTCCGTGAATCAGTCCGTCCGATCGGGCGGAGGTTCATTGAATGACCGGCTCTCAGCATACTCCATAAGTGACTGCTCTACGATGCGAACTGCGGTCAGCGGCGTCGAGAGCTCGATCACGCGGCTGGGAAGTTGCGGCGTGCCGTCGAACTGGCGGCGATAGATCAGTAGGCAGAGCCAGGACGCTGCCACCGCCAGTGCCAGGCTCGCTTGTGCCGGCGCGAGCCACGGGCCGCCGGGCAACCAGGCGGCCAGCATCGCGGCCGACGCCGGCAGGCGCACGAGTTCGGAGGGAAGCGCCCAGCGTCGATGGTCGAGGATGCCGCCGATATTCAGGAGAGCCCACAACACCAGCGCCGCAGGTAAGACCAACTCACCGCGGGAGAGCGACTTGGCCGCCGCCAGAAGGCCGATGGCCAGCAGTAACGTCGTCACGAAATGAGCGAATACGTAGGCATTCAATCCGCGCGGCAAGTCCGTGTCGTAACAGATCACGGACTCGCGCGTCACCTCGGGGGCGATGGGGTTGACGGGCAATCCCGCGGGCCGCCAGCCCTGCGGCATGAACCAGATACGGAGCTTATCAACCCATCGCGGAGCCAGCCAGGCGTCACGGCACAAGTCGCGCCACACGTGCAGATTGGCCCACAGCGGGTTCCAACTGTTCAAGGGTTTGGTCAGGCCGAAGACCGGCTCCTCCTCCTCGGGCTGAAAGGTGCCGAACATGCGGTCCCAGATGATCAGCGTGCCGGCGTAGTTCTTGTCCAGGTACTTGGGATTGCGCGCGTGGTGCACGCGATGGTGCGACGGCGTGTTGAACACCCATTCCATGGGGCCGAGCTTGCCGATCGCCCGGGTGTGGATCCAGAACTGGTACAGCGTGTCGAAGCTCGCCATCGCGGCGAACCAGGATGGTGGATAACCCACCAGCGCCAGTGGCAGGTAGAAGACCCAGGAGAAGGCCCCCTGGAACGTTCCCTGCCGCAGCGCCACCGCGAGGTTATAATCCTCACTCGAATGGTGCACCACGTGCCCGGCCCAAGGAGCGTTGAACCTGTGCGCGATGCGGTGGAACCAGTAGTACGCACAATCGACTCCGAGGAACAGCAGGATCGCCGCCAGCCACTTGCCGCTCGCCGAATAGCCCCGGACGTCGATCAGGTTGATCCCCACGCGGGTCGCGTAACCGTATGTTCCTTGGTAGCCCGCGAAGAGCAGCCCCTTGAGAAAGAGGCCCACGATCTGCTCGGTACTGCCGCAACTCAGATCGTTGATCGAATCGTGCAGCCGGTAGTAGTGCTTGCGCTCCCACAGTGCCACGACCAGCTCGACGCCAATCAAAAGGAAGAAGACCGGCACCGCATAGGTGATGTAGGGGATGTCGCTCCCCAAGGCTCGGTCAATGAACGTCGGATCCATGTGATGCCCCCGTCGGCAAGTCGAGTTCCCGTCTCGTATTGCGGAAACGGACTGGCTCGCTCCGTGCCACGCGAAACAGCGGCAACCGCGCACCAGCTCGATTCTGAGTATGATATACTCACCCTCTGACCGCCGACGAGCGATTCTCGGCATCGTCGCATGCTATCTCTAGGTCGCTCTCGCTATGAAGAACGACTCGCGTTGCCTATTCTGGTCCATGACTTTGATTTGCAGCGGACCTGTCCCAGAGCGAAACGTCGTGAGTATTATATGGGGGATCTGCTCCGCGGCGCGGTAAGATGTTGGCGATAAAGCGAACTTCTCACTTCTCGCTGGGAGGCTGAAGACCGACCAGCGCTTCGAGGCGACGGGCACGAGGGCCCATCCCATGACCGAGGATCTCTGCCTCAACCTCGGGCTCCGTCCGTCGCGGGAAGCGGCCGAGGTCGATGCTGCCCGTGAACGGTTCGCCGCCGATTGCGCGGCGGGACGCCGGCCGAGCATCGAGGATGAACTTCTTGGCGTCGCCGAATCAATCCGCGGGTCACTTCTGGCGGCACTGATCGAGATCGAGCTGGAGAGCCGTCGCAAGAGCGGGGAACGGCCGACCGCGGAGGAGTACATCCGGCGATTCCCGACCGATTCGGCGACGATCACGGCTGCTTTTGCTCCGCTGACCGTCACAGCCCCCGTTCGCGACGGCCCTGTCAATCAGATTGGTAAGTTCGACGTGATTCGTCTCCTCGGAGCGGGAGGGCAGGCCGAGACTTACCTCGCCTTCGACCCCGACCTGAGGCGTCAGGTCGTCCTCAAGGTCTACCACAAGGCGTGGACCGGCGATCAACAGGAAGCCGTGCTCAAGGAGGGCCAGGCGCTGGCCCGGGTCCGTAGTCCGTACCTCGCCGAATGCTACAGCGCCGATGCGCCAGGCCGGCCTGGCCTATCTCGTCATGGAATACGTTCCGGGCAGGACGCTGTCGCAGGCTCTGCGTGATCGGCCGCTGCGACTCGCTGACTCCTTGCGTTTGGTGGAGCAAGTGGCCGAGGGACTTGCGGCGGTCCACGCTTGTGGGCTACTCCATCGCGACGTGAAGCCCTCGAACATCCTCATTGGGGACGATGGCTTGCCGAAGTTGATCGACCTTGGCCTCGTCTCCACCGCTGGCCAGCGACGCCCTGCGCCAGATCTCCGGCACCTTCCCCTACATGTCGCCCGAGCAAGCGCGAGGCCAGGTCGAGCGAATCGATGCGCGGAGCGACGTGTTCGGCCTCGGGGCGGTCCTGTACGAGCTTCTCACCGGACGACCCCCGTACCGAGGCCGGAGACCTGGATGAAATCTGGGATCAGGCCCGAGAAGGCCGCGTCACGGCCCCTCGGGAATTGAAACGCTCCATTTCGAGGTCGCTGGAACGAGTCTGCATGAAAGCACTGGCGGCAGACCCCGCACGCCGGTTCACCTCGGCGGCGGAGTTCCAGCGGGCGCTACGCCGCGAGCGGCGGCGACCTTTTCGGTTTGTCGGGGCCGCGCGATTCGCGGCGGCCGTGCTTGGCGGGCTTGTCGCCATGGCCATACCGCCCCGCCCGCGAACTGACAGTCCGGCGTCGCCGGTTCAGGCTTTGTCCGGGGAGCTGTCGGTCAAGGTCTGGTCAGAGGTCGAGGTAAACCGACGCGGGATCGACGTCGCGGAACAGGGCGCCCTTCCCGTTCGGAGCGGTGAGCTCGTGCACCTGCGCTCGCACCAACCAGCCGGCCTATCTCTATGTGCTCTGGCTCGATTCGAAGGGACAGGTCGACCCGCTGCACCCTTGGGCCAGGGATTTCCGGACGCTCGCCATGGCCGAGTGCCCCTCACTCACCTGGACTGCCCTCCCGAGCTGAACGGCGGCTTGCGGATAAAAGGTCCCAGCGGTCTGGAGACGGCGCTCCTGCTGGCCAGACGTACGCCGCTGCCGGAAAAAACCGATCTGGCCGGATTGATCGGGCTGATGCCGCCGTCGCCGTTGAGAAATCCCCAGGAGCTTACCGTGGCGCGGCTTCGACCCCGGCCAGCCGGTCGCGGCGATCGACCGGCCCTTCCACCGCGGCCTGAGCAAAGAAGTGGAACAAATTGATCGAGCCGTTGCTCCATCTGATGGAGCGGCTACGTCCCCACTTCGAGCTAATCCGGGCCGTTCGGTTCGCCTACAAGGGCGATTGAGTCCATCGCGGGAGACAGTCACACACGGGAATGAATCATGTCGACAGAGCCCTCCAGGTCTTCAGCGAATACTGGCCGGGAACAAACATCGCTGTGCGAGGGAGACGTGCCGATGAAAACGCGGTCTGAGGGAAACGGGGCCAGGTGGCAGCCGAACTGGCCGCTGATTTGGATCATCGGCCTGGTGACTGTACCAGCCGTGGTATTTCATGAGGACGTGCTTCTTCTCTTCCGTCAAAAACGAGCCATGCTGATCGCGCTTTATGATGGAGCGTTCCCGCGAGCGGATGCAGAGCACGGCAAGCGAGGCGTGGCCGCGGCAAGGATCGTTCAAGGTTCGTTTCCCCCCGGGCACGTCGGTAGTCTGTATGAGACCGAGGTGGCGCCACGTCCCTCGCCTACCAGTACGTCTGTAGCCGATCGTATGGGCGTGGTTTCCTCGGCCCCGATCTCCGAGCCGCTACGACAAGCCCTCCAGCCGCTTTATCCGGACGAGATGGCGCGCCGCAGCCGCTGTCTCGACATGCGGAATCCCTCAAGCGAGCCATGGCGCCGCCTCCTGGCATGCGCATGAGAGCGGGGTTGGGCCCGATGATGTCGACCCTGAACCGCATGACCAGACCCAGCCCCCGGGTCGAGAACCGACCACCACCGCCGCGAACGAGCGCGGACCGTCGCCAGCCGAGCCTCCTTGGACCGATCAGCAATGGGAACAGGTCAAGAGCCTTCCCGCTCGGCGATCTCGGGCGATGAATCTCTTTCAGCAGAATAAGCTCACTGAGGCGATTGCCCAGGCGGAAAACATTGTGTCGATCGAGTCTGAAACTCTGGGCGCCGTCCATGACGATGTGGGTGCCACATTGAGGCTGCTGGTGCTGTTGCATGGAGCCTCGGGAAACCGCGACGCGTCGCGTCGCGCTCGCCAGAACGTGCTCGACTTCATGATGGTCAAGTACGGCGCCCGACGACTGGCGATTCCAGCACGAGCAGCGGGCGTTCGCCGCGAACGAGCAAAAAGCCGATCTCCCGATGCGAGAAGCAACCACCACCGGCGCAGGCGAGGGAACCGGTGCCGACCGAGCGTATCTACTACCATCTGGATCATTCTGAAGAAGCGGCTGTGCTCCTCGATGCCGCGACATCGCGCGACAGGCCACTCGTCAGCAAGAGCCCTCGCGATCGTGCCGATCTTCTGAGCGATCTGGCTATCGGGTTGCTCGGGCAGACGGACGCGACGCTCCCGGCTGAAAAGTCCGCGGAGGTCGCCAAACCAGAGCGAAGCTGCCAGCCCTTCCGACCATGCCGCCGTTCTCATCGACCTGGTGCGTATGGCGTTCGAGCGGGGATACCATAGGGCAAGCCAGGCCCCTCTATGAAAAGGCAATCCAGATTACCAGTACGGCGGGAGCGGCGCTTCACCCCGACAATCACGGCGTCCTGGTCACACTGGCGTGGCTGCTCAAAGAGGAGGGCGACTACGCCTCCGCCAGGCTGCGACTCGAGCAGGCCGTCGCGATCGTCAAGCCCCGGTACTGGGAGGACAACCCCGACTACCCCGAGACTCTGACCGACCTGGCCGTCATTCTGATCAGGTTGGGTGATTTCGCCGCCGCCATGCCGATGCTGGAGACCGTGCGCAAGCAACTGGCGGTCGTGCACCGAGATCGTGATCAAGGACCGCTCGCCTTCATGCCAATGCTGCCGGGGACCCGCGAGAGCACGGGACCGTCGCGCCAGGTCCTCGAATATGCCCGAACTTTGGGCGTCATGGCGAGATTGCTCGTTGAGGAGGGAGCCTACGACGCCGCGTGGCCGCTTCTGGAGGAAGCCGAGCAGGTCTACACGCGGGAGGGCGCGGAAACCTATCCGGGTTACGCGACGATTCTGAGTATCCAGGCGGGGCTACTCAGGGACCAGGCGAACTTCACCGACGCCAGGCGGCTGTATGAGCGAGCCTCGAAATCACGACGGCGTCACGGGGGATTCGCGACCGCGACGTCGCCATCGGCATGAGCAACCTGGCATTCCTATTGATCGAACAGAAGGATAACGCGGCGGCCAGGCAGTTGCTCGTGAAGGCCATGGCGATCACCGAGTCGCTGGAGGAACGTCACCCCGATCATGTCCGGATTCAAACGAGCCTCGCGTGGCTACTCCATCTCCAAGGAGAACGCTCGGCGTCCCGGGCTCTGCTGGAGAAAGCCCTGACAACCACCAAGGCGATGGCGGAGCGATACCCCGATTACGCGAGAGGAATGAGTAGTCTGGGATGGCTGCTCGCCGAGACGGGAGACAGGAGGGGAGCGATCGACCTGATCGGCCGCGGCTTGATGTCTACCACGGGGTCGTCTCAACCTCGCTCGGTTCCCTGCCGGAGCGCCAGCGACTCACTTTGATCAACCGCTTCCAGTTCGCACTGGATTCCGTTCTGACCTTGACGGCCGACTGGCCCGCGGAGGATGCCGAAGCGTACCGTCGCCTGCTCTCTTGGAAAGGCCTGGCGGACTCCACGGCCGGGACGCGACGGCTCGATGCCGTCAGCCGCCGCGATCCCCGAAACGCTCGCCGAGCTGAACCGGCTCCGCGCCGAACTCACGCGCGTCTATTACGCCCGCGTGCCAGACAAAGATCTCGCGCGACACACCAGCGCCGTCCGCGACGCAGCCACGGCGCTGCGCAGTGGCCGAGACCCGGCTGGCGCGAGCCCTTGGCGTCTCGACGGCGCCTCTGGAACCGGCCAAGGTCGCTGAAGCGCTCCCGCCTCACTCCGCACTAATTGACCTGTCACGATATATTCACGTTCAGACGTCATGGCCATCGGAAGTTCGTTACGTCGCCTTCGTGACGTGCGCCGGCGGTCCATCCCGCCGGGTCGAGCTCGGACCGGCTGGCCCGATCGACCAGGCCGTCACCGCTTGGCGCGAGTCGATCCGATCGGGTTCCGTTCCCGACGCGGGTGAGTTGGTCCGTCGGCTCTGGCAGCCTCTGGAGCCGCGGCTTGACGGAGTGACGACCGTGCTGGTCGCTCCCGACGGCGGGCTCAACTTCCTGCCGTTCGGCGCCCTGGCCGATCCCGCAAAGCCGGGCGGCTTCCTGGTTGAGCGCTACGCCTTCGGGACGGTCGGCTCGGCCCGGTACCTGGTCGAGATGCCTCGCGCGGCCGCGGGCTCCGAGGTCGAGAGCCTCCTGGCTGTCGGCGGTGTGGATTACGAGTCCAGTGTTTCCGGCCAGAATTCGCCGCCGCCGCCTGGCTTTCCCGGTCCAACCGTCACGGTCGATCCTCTCCCGGCACACGCGCCGAAGTGCAGGCGGTCTGCGGTCTTTTCGACCGCCTCACCCACGGCCAGTCCGAGCAGATCACCGGCAGGGAAGCTTCGAAGGAACATCTTCGCACCCGCCTCCCCGGGCATCGCTATCTGCACCTGGCCACTCACGGTTATTTCGAGCCGCCGCGCGCCCGATCGGCCCCAGCGTCCGCCGATCCTCAAACTCCACGGAAAGCTCCCGGCTCGATGGGAGGCGCATCGTGCCGAAGGGCCTCGGACCCCGAATGCCGGGTCCCCGGACTGGCTGGTCGGGCTTCTTCGAATTCGAGCCTCTCACGAGCCTCGGCGGGGGCCAGGCCGGTTCGGCTTCTTCGACGCCGAAGCTCTCACAATCGACCCCCTCACCGAGGTCGCCAGCCTTGTACCCGGGCCTGCTCTCGGGTTTGGTCTGCGCCGGCGCCAATAACCCGCGGCGCTCGCTGGTCCCGTTCTCGCTCGACGTCGGCGCCGGAGTCTTGACCGCCGAGGAAGTGGCGGGGCTGGATCTGTCCGGCTGCCGGCTGGCGGTCCTGTCGGCCTGTCGGACCGGGCTGGGTAACGTGGCCGGCGGTCAGGGCGTACTGGGCTTGCAGCGAGCCTTCCATCGGGCCGGCGTTGCCACGGTGGTGGCCAGTCTCTGGGACGTCGACGACGTCACCACCGCCCTGCTGATGGACCAGTTCTATGCAAACCTTTGGGAAAAGAAGCTGCCAATCCTCGAGGCCTTGCGCCAGCGCAGCTCGCGCTGTTGGATCACCCCGAATGGGTACTGCCGCGTGAGCAGGAACTGCTGGTTGCGGACCGCCGTGGCCTGGATCGAAGACCGGTGCCGCTGCCGGTTACGGGCGAGTCGCGGCGCCGGAGTCCCCCGGCATGGTGGGCCGGGTTTGTGCTCAGCGGGAATACCGACTGACCAACGGCGAGAGAAAGAGGAGTGTTACTCCAGTTCAAAGTCGGAACGTGATGAACCAGGCTTCGAAGTGGCCGCCAGGATCGGCTTGGCTGGGTCGATGACCAGCCAGCAGACCGCGCCGGCGAGGTAAAGGCCTCCGGCAATAAACAAGGGGAGTAACCAGTCTTCGGGCCGACTCTGATCCTTGAGCAAGTAGGCAAGCACGATCGGGCTCAAGAACGCGCCAAGCTGGCCGGCGGTGTTCATGACGCCGGTGACGAGTCCCGCGTGGGGGCCGGCGATGTCGAGACAGGTGCCCCAGGCGGCCCCCAGCAGGAAACTGTCGGCCGCGCCCGCGACGGCGATCAAGAGGGCCGAGAGCAGAGGGTCATGCACCGCCGCGCCGGCGAAGCAGCGCGGTACCCGCGACCAGCAGCGAAAGGAGCACCGATCCCGCACCGGCCGACCCTGAGCCCGAAGGCGCGGACCGCCCGATCGGTGCTCAGGCCGCCAACAATGTCGGCCGCCGCACTGAGCATGAGCGGCAAGCCCGCCAGCACTCCCAGGTGAATCGAAGAAAACCCCCGCGCCTTGTTCAAGTAGGTCGGCAGCCAGGTGATATTGAAGTAGAAACCGTACGCTTGGGTGAAATACATTAAAGACAGCAGAATCATGTTTCGATCGGTCATGACGCGGCGAAGTGTCGCGATGTCCAGGCGGTGAGGCACTTCCGGCTTCCGGCCCGACTGGATGAGCACGAGTTCCTCGAGCACTGACCTCGGAGTGTTCGGCGGGATCATCGCGAAACCAGAGGAACCAGGCCGCCGCCCAGACGAAACCGATCGCGCCGAAGACGACGAAGATCATTCGCCAGGACAAGAATTGCAAGAGGACCCACACCAGAAGAGGAGTCAGCCCGCCGCCCAGATGGGCGCCGGCGAAGAAAATGCCCTGGGCCGTCCCTCGCTCGGTCACGGGAAACCAGCGCGAAAAGGTCTTGGAGACGTTGGGGAAGGCCCCCGCCTCGCCCGCTCCGAACAGGAATCGCACAGCCAGCAGGGACGTGAAATTGAACGCCGCGGCCGTCGCGATCGTGAAGCTCGACCACCAGATCACGATCCGGGTCAGCAACCGCCGGGGCCCGATGCGGTCGCCCCAGGCGCCGGTGGGAATCTCAAAAAGCGCATAGGCAATCGTGAATGCGCTGAAAACAAATGCCATCTGCCGATTGCTCAGGGTCAGGTCGCGCATCACATCCTGGGCCGTCTGCGCGATGCACACCCGGTCCAGATACGTGATCCCCGCCAGCGCCACGGTAAAGGCAAGCACGCGGTACCGGACGATCGATCCGCCGCATCCGCATGCGGACGGAGCGTGTCCAGCGAATTGAGGATTAGTCGCCATGATCAATTTCGCCACATCATGCGACTTCTCGATCTCCAGCGCTTCGCGTGACTCATAACTAACCCGAGGATCGCGGCCTTGTCGACACCCTGGCAAGATCGACGTCCGAGCAAGCTCCGATTCGCCCGGCTTGACTCGACTCTCGGCCGCCCTTGAAGATAGGCGCGGAGCGAGGTTGACCGATTCCCTTGCCATGTTTCCGCCGGGGATGACCAATCCGCGCCAGACTTTCGCCGATCGAACTCGATCGATTTCGATCCAATCGAGGAATTAATGACGATGAAAACACCAAAGGTTGCTTCGGGTCTGATCAACCGCCGCCATGTCGTCGCCGCTTCCCTTGGAGCGTCTGGGCTTGGCCGCGCTCGACCGAGCCGAGGCGACGGCCCAGGACCGCGTCGGAGGCGACGCCCCGATCGCCGCCAAGGATCCGCTTCGGATCACGAAGCTGGAAACCTTGTTCGTCAAGCCGCGGTGGCTGTTCTTGAAGGTTCACACCAATGCCGGGATTGTCGGGCTGGGGGAGCCGGTCGTCGAGGGGCGGGCGGAGACCGTCGCGACCGCTGTGAAGGAACTCGAGCCTTACCTGGTGGGCAAAGACCCCCGCCATGTGGTTCATCACTGGCAGGCGATTTATCGCCACGCCTTCTATCGAGGCGGCCCGATTCTCACCAGTGCCTTGAGCGGCGTCGACATGGCCTTGTGGGACATCAAGGGCAAGGCGCTGGGAGTCCCGGTGTACGAGCTGCTCGGCGGCCCCACGCGGCAACGGGTGCGCGTCTACGCTCATGCGCGTGGCGTTGATGGACTCAAGAGGGGCCTGGCGCAGGGCTTTACCGCCTTCAAGACCCAGCCGGCCAGCCGCCGGCCGTCGCGGTATGTCGAAACACCCGCCGAGGTCCATTACGCGGCCGACAAGTTCGCCGAGCTGCGTCACGTGGCGGGCGACGACGTCGACATCGCGGTCGACTTCCATGGCGCGATCAGCCCCGCCACCGCCAAGCTCTTGATCAAAGCCCTCGAACCGTTCCAGCCGATGTTCATCGAGGAACCCTGCCAGGCGCAAAACCACGACATCATGGCCGAACTCGCGCGCGGCACCCACCTGCCGATCGCCACCGGCGAGCGCGTCTTCACCAAGTGGGGGTTTCGCGAGGTACTGGAGAAGCGGGCCGCGACGATCTTACAGCCCGACCTCTGCCACGCCGGGGGAATCACCGAGGTCCGGCTGATCGCGGGGATGGCTGAGGCCTACTACGCGGCCATCGCCCCTCACAACCCACTGGGGCCCATCTCGCTCGCCGCCGGTGTCCAGATGGCCGCTTCAATCCCCAACTTCCTGTGCCAGGAGCAGGTCAGCCTGGGCAACGGCTACTTGAAAAAGCCCTTTGTGGTGCGAAAGGGCTATCTCGACCTTCCCACGGGCCCAGGGCTCGGAATCGAGCTCGATGAAAACGCCATGGCCGCTCAGATCGGCCACGACTGGAAGAACCGGGAAGCTTATGACGCCGACGATGGTTCGGTCATGGACTGGTGAGAGCGTCTTTTTGACCAGTTTGCGTTACGATGACAGAATGGGGTACCAACTCTTGGAAGACGCGAGGCCAAGATCGAACCCCATAACTCCAGGAACTGAAGATGGATCCCGTCAACCACGACGGCTTGAATCCTCGGCTCGACCGATCTCCGCCGACCGCGGCAACGTTCCCAGCAATCGCCGGCTTCCGGATCATTCGCGAGATCGGCCGGGGCGGGATGGGGGTGGTGTACGAAGCCGTGGAGGAGGTTCTGAACCGCCGGGTCGCTCTCAAAGTGCTGCCGGTCAACGTGCTTCACCGCCAGAAACAAGTCGAGCGGTTCGAGCGCGAGGCCAAGGCGGCGGCCCGTCTGCATCATACCAACATCGTGCCCGTGTTCGGGGTCGGCCATCAGGACGGGCACCACTACTACGTGATGCAATATATCGAGGGCCAGGGCTTGGACGCCGTCCGTGACGAGCTGCGGCGTCATCGAGAGGTCGCGTCAGTCGCGCATCAACCCACCAAGGCCGGGCCGGTCAATGACCCATGCCGGCCAGAGCCCGCCGATCGCGTCGAGGCTGGAACAACACCCAGGGACGCCGTGGCCGATGCGGCCCGGTCGCTGGTAACCGGGAGATTCGCCGCGGCTGAAGTCCTCTCCTCTGATGCGACCACGACCCAGGGCGAATCGGGGGAAACCGTGATCTTCTCACCGCCCGCGGTCCCCCTGAGCTCCGGAGCGGCCGACCCTTCGTCGTTCGTCCTCTCCGAGCTCTTCCGAATTGTTGTCGCACTCGGAGTTGGAGCCGGCCGTACTTCCAGAGCCTGGCCCGGATCGGGCTCCAGGTGGCCGAGGCGCTGGAGTATGCCAATCGACAGGGAATCCTGCATCGCGACGTCAAGCCGTCGAACCTGTTGCTCGACAGTCAGGGAAACATGTGGTTGACCGACTTCGGACTGGCCAAGACGGCCGATGCCGACGACCTGACCGCGACCGGCGAGACTGTGGGCACGATCCGATACATGGCCCCGGAGCGGTTCCAGGGCGAGTGCGATGTGCGGTCCGATCTCTACGGCTTGGGCCTGACATTGTACGAGCTGGTGGCTCTGCGACCGCCGTATCAGGAGACCGATAGTTTCAAACTGATCGACCGAATTCGCCACGAGCGATCCGCCTCGGCTCAAGACGCTGGCACCTAAAGTTCCTTTGGATCTGGAAACGATCATCCACAAGGCGGTCGAGCGCGAGCCGTCGCGACGGTACGCCACGGCGGCCGCCATGGCTGAGGACTTGCGGCGGTTCCTGGAGGGCCGGCCGATTCTGGCGCGGCAAGCCTCGAAAGCCGAGCGGACGGTGCGCTGGTTTCGTCGCAACCCATGGGTCACCGCGTTCCTGGTGGCGCTCATGCTGGGCCTGATCGCCAGCGCCTGGCAGGCCGTCCGCGCCACGCAGGCCGAACGCGCGGCCCGGTTGGCCGAGGCCGCGACCCGGAAAGAGCGCGATCGGGCGGAAGAGGAGACGGCAAAGACCAAGAAATCCGAGTCCGAGGCACGGGCGGTGCTTGACTTCTTCCAGAACAAGATCATGGCCGCGGCCCGGCCGGAGGGCCAGGAAGGGGGCCTGGGAAAGGACGTGAAGCTCCGCGCGGCGGTCGACGCGGCCGAGCGAGGGATCGGAACATCGTTTGCCGACCAGCCCGCGGTGGAGGCGTCGATCCGCGATACATTGGGGCAGACCTACTATTACCTGGGCGAGCCGGCCCTGGCGATCCAGCAGTACCAGCAAGCGCTGGCGACTGCGGCGGCAGGTCCTTGGCCCCGACCACCCCGACACGCTCGAAAGTATGAATAACCTCGGCATGGCGTACCTGGACACCGGCCGGCTCGCCGAGGCTCTCCCCCTGTTCGAGGAGGCGATGAAGCGTTGCCAGGCCAAGCTCGGCCCTAATGACCCTCTGACGCTGGTCTCGATGGGAAACCTCGCCCATGCGTACGGGGACGCCGGCCGGCTCGCCGACGCCCTGCCGCTCCACGAGGAAACGCTCAAGCGGCTCGAGGCCCAGCTCGGACCCGACCACATGCACACGCTGACCGAGCTGAACAACCTCGCCAACGTCTATCGAAGCGCCGGCCGGCTCGCCGAGGCACTGCCGCTCTTCGAGCAGACGCTCGAGCGACTGCGGCGCACGGTCGGACCCAGCCACCCTACACGCTGCTGTCGATGATCAACCTCGCCCTGGCATACCGAGACTCCGGCCGAGTCGCCGACGCCATCCCGCTTGCATGAGGAAGCCGTGAAATTGAGCGAGACCCAGCTCGGGCCCGACCACCCCGACACGCTCTACGCCATGGACGGTCTTGCCATGGCCTACGAGCAAGCCCGCCGGTTCAGCGACGCCGTACCCTTACGTCAGGAGACGCTGAAGCGGCGCCGGGCCAAACTCGGCGCCGACGATCCCGGTACGCTCGCCTCCATGAACAACCTCGCCCGAGCCTACCTCGATGTCAAACCCACCGGAGGCCGAGTCGCTCTGCGCCAGTCCCTGGCGATCCACGACAAGAAACTCCCTGACGACTGGACCACGTTCGAGACACGCAGCTTGCTCGGCGCCAGCTTGATCAGCCAGAAGAAGTACGCCGAGGCGGAGCCGCTCCTGATTCAAGGTTACGAGGGCCTTGCAACGCGCGCAGCCAAGATCCCAGCCAAATCCCAGAAGGTTGTGCCCGAGGCACTTGCTCGGATCGTCCAGCTCTACGACGACTGGGGCAAGAAGGATCAGGCGGAAGAGTGGCGGAAGAAGCTTCCGTCGTCGTCTGCGGCGCTTCCGCCCAAGCCATGAGCTGAACCTGATTTCGAAATGGCGAGGGAGAACACGAAGATGCGGGAGCGGTCCTTTCGAACGAGTGCGGGGCTCACGCTCAACGTGGCGGACAGCGAGACTTCGGGACCTCCGGTCGTGTTTCTGCATGGCGTCACCCGGCGCTGGCAAGACTGGCTGGGCGTGATCCCGCATCTCGTGCCGCGCTGGCGCTGCCATCGCGATCGATGCCCGCGGCCACGGCCGGTCGGGCCGAGCGCCGGCGCCTATCGCGTGGCCGATTATGTGCCCGATCTCGTCGACTTCCTCCGCCTCGAGTCTGAGTGAACCCGCTGTCGTGATCGGCCACTCGCTCGGCGGCAACCTCGCCGCGGCAGTCGCGGCCGAAGCACCCGAACGGGTTCGCGCGGTCGTGCTCGAAGACCCTCCGCTGGTCATGGCTGGTCCCCGACTCGCCGAGACGCCTTTCCTCAGCACGTTTCGCGTCTTCATCCAGCACGCCGGCTCGGATCGGCCCGTGTCGGAAATCGCCGCCGCGATGGCCGAGGCTCGCGTGCAGGTTCCGGGTCGTGCCGAGCTCGTGCGATTCGGCGACGTCCGCGACGCGGTCTCGTTGCGTTTCTCGGCGTCATGTCTCAAGCACCTCGATCCCGAGGTGCTCGAATGGCCCTTGAAAGACCGCTGGCTGGAGGGGAGTGACGTCGAATCGACTCTGCGGCGCATCGAGGCGCCGACGCTCTTGATCCAGGCGGATACCAGCGTCGGCGGCATCCTTCCCGATGTCGAAGCCAAGGACGCGGCAACCCGGATTCGCGAGTGTCTCCACATCAAGCTTCCTGGCATCGGCCATAATATTCATAGCACGATGACCGATGCGTTTATGCGTTTGGTCGTGCCTTTCCTCGGCTCGCTCGAATGATCGGAAGTCCACTCATGAAAACTGCTCAAGGCGTCATGAAGATCGCGAACGGCCGGCTGGTTGATGGTACGGGAGCCCCGAGCGTGCCCGATGCCACGGTGATCGTGAAGAACGGCCGGATCACCTATGCCGGGCCGGCCGCCGGCGCGCCCGCGGTTCCGCCCGATGTGACCCAGATCGACGCCCAGGGCGGCACGATCATGCCGGGCCTGGTCGAGGCGCATTTTCACCCCACGTACTTCAACGTCGCGGAGCTGGCCGATCTCGACATCAAGTACCCGGTGGAATACGTGACGATTCTGGCCGCTTGCAACGCCAAGCTCGCCCTCGAATGCGGATACACCGCGGCCCGGAGCGGCGGCAGCCTGCATAACATCGACGTCTGGCTCAAGAAGGCGATCGAGGAAGACCTCATCCCCGGCCCCCGACTCGCCGCCAGCGGCCGCGAGATCTGTGGCGCGGGCGGCTTGATGGACTGGAATCCCGAGCACATGAAGCTCGGCATGGAAGGACTGATCCTCCTCATCAACGGCCCCGAGGAGGGCCGGAAAGCCGTCCGGAAGCTGGTCAAGGATGGTGCCGAGTGGATCAAGACCTATCCCACCGGCGACGCGGCCGCGCCCGATGCGGCCGATCATCACACCCTCTGCATGACCTTCGAGGAGATGGCCGCGGTCGTCGCCGAAGCGCCATAACTATCGCCGCAAAGTCACCGGCCATTGCCGCGCCACCCAAGGAATCAAGAACGCGCTTCGGGCCGGGTTCGACACGATTGAACACGGCACGTTCATGGACCAGGAAGCACTCGACCTTCTGCTGGAGCGCGACGTCCCGGCCGTCCCGGCGCTCTATTTCGAGCTGGCGAGCATCGAGCGCGGTCCGGGTTATGGCATGCCGCAAGCGGTGATCGACGGCCACAAGGAAACACTCGAAGGCGGTGCCGAGAGCGCGCGAATGATCCTTCGCGCGGGAGGACGGCTCGGCATGGGCGGCGACTACGGCTTCGCCTGGAACCCCCACGGCGACTATGCGAAGGAGCTGACCTTTTTTGTCCGCCACGTTGGCTTCACACCGATGGAAGTAATCACCTGCGCCACCAAGACCGGGTCCGAGATCATGGGCCGAAGCGACGAATTCGGGACCGTCCAAGTTGGCAAGCTGGCCGATCTGTTGATCGTTGATGGCGACGTCCTCGCTGACATCGCGATCCTCGAAGACCGCACCCGCTTTATTGCCGTGATGCAAGCCGGAGTGATCAAGGCCGGCAGATTGTCGGCCGGCAGGGCTGGCTGAAATCGGAAAGAAGTCAAATCATGCGTATGCGTCTGGCGGCCTTCTTTTTGGTGGCGATCGTCGGGGTAAGCCTCGCGGTAGTCTATTTCACCAACGGCTTGGACATCTTCGGCGAGGAGGTGACCGAGTACAAAGCTCCGCAGCCGAAGGCTGACGAGGAGTTGGTCGACGACCAGCTCAGTGAGAAGAACCCGGCGTTCATCCCCGACTTGATCGACCGCAGGCCCGAAGGTGGCTGGCGAATCAACGCCAGCGCGGCCGTTCTGCGTCTCGACGTACCGATGCTCATGCCAGACTCCGACGCCCCTCTTCTTGAACTTCGACCTTCCTACGCCGACGCGATGGCGAAGGCGCCCTCTGGGATGAAAGTTCTCCCCTCGATCAACCTCATCGACGGCAAGGCGAAGCAGTTCGACGATGGCCTGTACGCGGCGATCGACCTGGCCTATTACAAGGGGTTGAAGCCTCGACTGGAAAGTCACGTGGCCTTGATCAAGCGGGTTCACGATCGAGTCGCTCCCGAAAGCGAAGCATCGGCTTATCTCGCGGCCGGTTTGAAGATCGCCGGCGTCGAGGTCAAGACGGGCCAGCCCGATCAAGTGGCCTCCTGGCTCAGTCGCTTCGAGTCGAACGCGATGGACTCCAAACCCGAGAGTTTCTACACCTGGAGCGAGGAGCTGACGCGGTGTCTTCCGCTTCATGCGGTTCTTCCAGCAGCCCCTGTCCCTGACGCAGCCAGCGTTGATCTCGGATCTGGCCAGGGCCGTCGGCTCCGACCCGAAGCTGCTTGAGGACTACAAGCGAGTGAATGCCTTCTACGCCAAGCTCACCAACCCGCTCGACAACCTCACTCTGGCCGACGTGCTCGAGCGGGGTGGACAAGCTCGAAGGTCCCCAGGCGATCGCGGTATTCCCGAGCTCTCGATCCAAGGAAACGGAGCTGTTTCGCCGGTTGTTCCCTCAGGGTCTTCCGCCCAGCGCCGACTTGATGAAGGAGTTGATCAAGGCCATCCGCAACGGAAAGGTCGACCTGGCTCCCAAGCCCAGCAGCGGTTGGTATGAGTATCAGATCTACGCACTGGAGACGTTTCTGCTGCCGGAGAAGGGGGAGGAAAACCCGAAGCTCCTGCTCACCAAGGCCTACAAGAAGCGGATGCTCGAAGCCTTTCAGGCCTTGATGACCAAGCGCAGGGAAACGCACGCCCGGGACGTCGACGGCCAAATCGGCGGAAGCGATCGAGACTGCTTCCGCGGGCGAAGGTGAAGCCCAGGCTCCGCGTGGAACCGTGCCCGAGCTACTACCTGAGGACGGCCCGGTCGTACGACTTTCTGTTGAACTTCCTGCTAGCCACCGTCGGCGAGGATGGGCTCGCGTCACTGCACGGGCTGAAAGAACGGAGGAGAACGCAGCAAGACTTTGCTCGATGAGCTCCGCTGGATGCGGGAGTTTTTCTACGGCCTCCATCTGCTTGAGCGCGGAGGACATCGGCATGGCCCCGGCGATTGCGGCCCGACGAGCCGGTCGATCGAGCCGCCTGCGAGGCGAAGGCCACGGAATGGCTGGCTTCCTACGACAAGGACGCCGACTTGGCTGTCGATACGCGAGTTTCGGTCCCGCTCTACTTCGACATCGGTGAGCGGAGAACACGGCTCTGGGCGACGATCGGCGTGCGGCTGGCGAAACTCGACGTCTCTTACGCCAAGCCTCCGAAGATCAAACCGAGCGAGGGAACAGGGGGGTGGGAGGAGGTTCAATGGGATCAGCTCGAAGCCGTCCAGTATGTCATCGCGGTCGACGAGTTCGCCGAGGTCGAGATCCCCGGGCTCCAGCCCTTGACGCGAGAGGAATTCCGTAAGATTTGCAACGCCCACAGGACCAAGCCAGAGATCCTTCAGGCGCTCAGCGGCCGATCGCCGTGAGCCGGGACAATTCTCAGGGCTCCCTACAAACTTGATTAGAGCATGACCCCTACCCCCGCGCCGAACTGGGCTCCCGCCGTCATGGGAACCGGCAAGCCCGACCGTGACCCAGTCGTGCAAGTCGTGTAAGATAAGAACGAGCAAGGTTCCGCACCGGCTGGCTGTCCAAAGGAGGTAATCATGACATCTGTGCCCTTCTCTATTCATCACGGGGCGTTCTCGGGTCACACGACGCTCACTCCCGAGGAGCGGGCGGCGATCCAGGTGGCCATCGACCCGTTGGTCGGCCATCCTGAGGAGGAATGGACGGCGCACGGGGCGATCCGACTCGAGTCGCCCGAGCCGTTCTACCTCCTCAAGATCGACCCCAGCCTCGCGCGATCGTCCGGCCCACGTCGGGAGGACGACCGGAGGTTTTTGACCTCGTCCGTCATGAAACCCTCGAATTCATGTTCGGAAACCAGGACCTACTGACTACGGTGAGCTACTAGCAGGAAGAGGGTCTAGATCGGGGTTCCGGGGACACCAAACTCGGTTATCGACGGGAGTTAGCTATGATGTCCCCGGAACCCTGACCAGCCAAACGGGGCCGGAGCGGCGGGTCAGTCGCTGACGTGAGGTGCATGGGCTGCCGTTTTCCGGGCTTCCCACTGTTCCCTTGTGATTAGACAGGCGCAACGCAACGGACTTTCGTCCACGTACTCGTCGAGAATCCCGTCGTCTGTCATGAGGCCAATGATCTGAGCCGCACGGCCCCATCCGATACTCAGGGCGTGATGCAGGCGTGACGGACTCCCCCCGCCTTCGTGCAGCACGAGCTCAACGGCCGACTCTATAGAGCGCGTCAGGTTTCTGTGGCATGGTTCCTCCGTGTCTTCTGGCGATCAGGATGGCGATCCGACTACAAAAAGGAAGAGAAGGAAGAGGACTGACCATTAAATAACAAGTCCGGAGATCAGCCTGACCTTACTCCAGGCAGGCTGATCTTCGGACGCAATGCAAATTCAGTTGTCGACGCGACTCAATTCAATTCGTGAGCGCATAAAGCAGCGGTGTCAAGGAAGGCGAACCTGGAAGCTGCGCCGCGGCGGGTAACTCAGCGATCGGCAGGTAACCGTCCACAATTCCGTACGCGGCAGAGGAGTCCGTGACTTGGAGTCCCAGACTTTCCGCATCCGCGAGCATGGTGGCAAAGTCACTTGCGTTGCTGGTCTGGAACTGGACACCAATACTGGACCCTTGGATCTCAACCTGCCCAGGCTGTACCGTGGGAGATGGCAAGATCCCATTTTCGTACTCTGAGTAGATGGTATCCAACAACGTGGACACATTGGCAGGTAGTGGGTTCGCTGAAACCGGGGCCGCGGGGTTTGTCACCGGTGTTGCCGGCAAGAATCCGCTCGTGGATCCCGCATTCGACCCTGTGGTGGAATCGGACGGAGACGACCCGGTCGCGCCCTGACCAGATCCAGTCATGCCCTGACCAGATCCAGTCGTGCCTTGACCAGACCCGCTCGTGCCTAGGGTGGTTGTCGCAGGTGTTGAATTTGTCGATGCAGCCGGGATCACTTGGTCCTGAACGGGCTCAGCCAAAGTAATGTGGTGGCGGGCCGTGTACAGAGCGGCGAGCCGGGAGGCCCGCATCTCCCGCCGCTCCACTGCCGCCTTGCGCCGTTCCTCAAGTTTCTCGACACGTTGTTCACTTCTGACCGGGCTTGCGGACTCGGCGACAATCAGGTTCAAAGAGGGCTGTTGAGAGCGCTCGCTCGCACCGCCGGCCACTATCGTCAGGGTTGGATGTACGGCAGACGGAACAATCCGACCATCAAGGTACTCCAGGTCGGCCTTCCATGCTCTCGAACGCCTTTTATCTCGTTGAAGGTTGTTCATCGCTTGATCCTTTCTCGAGTACGCAGGGTTCGTTCACAGACATGGCGGCGAGACGGCTTCAAGGTCATCAGAGCGACATGCGACCTGACTTCCTATACCGCCCAATCGACCAGTAGTTGACTCGCCGCACAAACTTCGGCCTTCGACCTTGGTCAAATCTCCTCCCATTCATCCTTATGATCAGTTTGCGAGGCCAAGACCCACACTTAATTGTGATTGCAAGTGGCGTGCCGAGCCCAAACACCCCGCGCGAACAAGAATGACGTCGGTTGGGAGTCAGACGGTGGTTGCTAAAAGCGATACATGGATGATGTCGCCAAGGACGATCACGTTGGCGATCACCGATGAGTTGAAGGGAGGTGGCGGGCTCTCCTGGACTCACGTCCAGCGAGTCATCGGATCGCGACGATGCTCAGTCCATAGCGGTCGGCCAGGGCGACGACTTCGGCTTGGTCCAGCACGATGGTCTTGCCGGCCTCGATCGCCAGAACATTGGCCCGGGCCTTGTGCAGATTCTCGATCGTTGAGACCCCGATTGTCGGCACGTCGAACCGCATGTCCTGCTGAGGTTTGGCCACCTTGACGAGGGTCCAGCCTCCCGCGCGGCAGAGCTGGCCGGCGCGCTCGATGCAGCGATCGGTTCCCTCGATCGCCTCGACGGCCAGCGTCGCCTTTTCCTTGATCGGCCACCGACTGGCCGACGTCGAGCCGGCCCATCTCCTTGGCCAGGGCCCAGCCGAACTCCATGTCTTTCCGCTCGCTCGCGTCGGCCGCGGCGGGTGAGAATTCCTTCTTTCACGAGCAACTCCGGGCAATAGTCCAGGGCCGAGGCGAACATCATCCCATCCCGCTCGAACTCGGCGATCACCGCGAGCAGGATGCTGTCGTCGCGATTGTCGGCGCGAATTGCGGCGATACCACATTGGAGCATCCGCAGGTCGGGGCGAAGCTGGACCATCCTCCAGGGGGTGTACATGACGTTCTTCGTCACCTTGCCTGCCATGACGATCCGACTGACACCCTTGGCGGCGAAAAGTTCGGATCATCCGGCCCAGCTTGGCGACCCCGACCATCTGGAACGTCGCACAGAGCGGCCGCAGTTCGTCGGGCTCCTCGTACTTGATCCCCACGCAGGCCACTCGAAGGCCCTGCCGTTGCGCCGCCTCGGCGAAGAGGATCGGGAACCGGCCGCTGCCGGCGAGCAGGCCGATCGGCTTGGTCGGTGGCTCGAGCGTGCGGATCGTTCGCTTCGCAGCCGGCAGATGGCGTTCACGCCGATCACTCCTGCACTTTGACAGACAAACTCCGCAGCGAACCTGGACCTGATCATTCATCGATCGGATCATCTTCCTGGCGGATCTGCGTGGACGGGCTCGCGTCGCGCCGATCCCGAGTCGCGTCGGCTTCGGCGAGCTCCGCGGAGACGACTGAGGCGTGACGGCGTCGACCTTCGCGGCCAGCTCCCGGAGCTGGCGATGCATCTCCGGCAACCGGGCGATCATCTGGAAGATCCGGCGCTGCTCGCGGACGGGAATCGCGGGCGAGCCCAGCACCTGCTGACCGTCGGGACATTGCGGTGGACGCCGGCCTGGGCACCCACGATCACGCGGTCGCCGATCTGGGTCTTGTCCTTGATCCCCGCCTGGCCGGCCATGACCACGTAGTCGCCCGTCTTGCAGCTGCCGGCGATGCCGACTTGACCGCAGAGCATGTTGTGCCGGCCGATCTGGTTGTTATGGCCGATCATCACCAGGTTGTCGATCTTGGTCCCCTCGCCGATCCGCGTGGTCTCGAAGGTGGCGCGGTCGATCGTGCAGTTGGACCCGATCTCGACGTCGTCGCCGACTTCCAGACGGCCGGAATGGGGGACCTTGACGTGTCGCCCCTCGATCTGGCGATACCCGAAGCCGTCGCCGCCCAGCACGCTGCCGGCATGGATCTCCACCCGGTCACCCAGAACGACGTTCTGATAAAGCACGGCATTGGGATGAATGATGCACTCGCTGCCCAGCTTGCAACCGTCCCCGATGACCGATCCGGGATAGAGCGTCGTGCCATCACCGATGATCGCGTCGTCACCCACATAGACGAACGGGTAAATCGCCACGTCCGCGCCGATCTGGGCCGTCGGGGCGACGTAGGCCTGGGGATGGATTCCCGTCCAGCGCGTCCGTTGTTCGCCGTTCAGGTGGCTTCGGACGGCGAGGAACGCGACATGGGGTCCTCGACTTCGATGACGGCCAGGCTTTCACCGACGTCGGATCGCGCCGGCGTGAAGTGAGGCCCGACGATCGCGGCGGAAGCGGGTGAGCCCTTCAAGAGCTTGGCGTACCGCTCGCTCTCGATGAACGTGATGTCCCCCGGCCCCGCCTCCCCGACCGGACGGGCCGAGCGGATCGAGACGCTACCGTCGCCCACGAAGCGGCCGCGAACCAGTCGGCGAGTTGTTCCACCGTTGCGACCACGGGCGATTTCCTTTCTTCCTTGAAAGGAGAAGACGAGGACCAAAGGCGTCGCGGGTCGACCAGTCCGATTTCCGTCAGTCCAGTCAATCAATCCCTTCGAAGTGCGACGGACCTGCCAGCAGTCATACGGTCTTCCAGACCATCCGGGATGCTAATCCAAGTGGTCTGAT
>CAWAAW010000069.1:0-96370 GCA_963779785.1 uncultured Planctomycetota bacterium | reverse complement strand
GGGTCAGGGGGGGTGAACAGGGCATAACCAGGAGCCTCGGACGCCGTAATCCCGCCGGTCCAGTCGACCTGAAGCCGCGAAACTCGCATTGGTACCGCCGGGACCACCCCCCTGACCCCCTTGCAAGGGGGGGAAGAGACGAAACCGGGAGGAACTCGAGCTTGTCCAGAACCGGCGTTTCATCATCCTAGTCCGCTCCATCACACCGCGGCGATGACCGTGGGTCTGCTTGGTGGTCGCGGGTGTGACTGTGGTGGTTGAGCTTTCCGACCGTGGCCGCGTCATCTCGTCCAGGATCGTCGGCCGGCCCATCGTGTCGTGAAAAGTCCCGTGCGTTTCGACGACCGCGTCACGGTACGAGGTATGACCCTGTTTCAGGAACTCATGCAGCCGCCGCAAGCGGTAATGAGGGACCGCCGGGAACAGGTGATGCGGGATGTGCATGTCCTGGCCGTACACGAAGACGGCCCAGCGGGTGAACGGGTCGGTGAAGAACACGCGCGAGTTGGTCAGGCGGCCGGCGTCGGCGTTGGAGTGCTGGTAGACGTCGCGCAAGAACATGAAGAACATGAACGAGGTGCCCAGCGGCACCAGCCAGAGCAAGACCGGGTAAATGGCCGACGCGCCGCCGGTCGCCCACCGCAGTCGGGCCAGGATGACCAACAGGACCGTGTAAAAGCTCATCCGAATGACGCTCGCGAACCGGCTCGAATAGGCTTGCCGGAACGGAGATTGAAACCCGGCCCAGTCTCGGCAGGGCATAGTTGACGGCCGCGACCAGCATGATTCCCAGCAATCCGAGCGGGACCAGCCACTGCGGTCGATCCGTGCCGGTCAGGAACCTCAAGGCCACGTTGAACCCGAGAATGTAGGCAATGCCGAGTATCGTCGCCAGCCGGGGCATCGACTCGGAGCGTCCGCTCCCCTCGAGTCGCACGCTCCATATACACGTTCTTCCCCTTGCCGAGCGTGTTGACCTTGAAATAGGCCCACTGGTAGCGCGCGAACCGGATCGGGGCGACAATGAGGCAGAAATAAATCACCGTGATGAAGCGGCGGCGCGTCATCGGGAACTCGTCGGCGCGCTTGCCATGCCCCAAGTTCAGCAGGTCCGGATCGCGGTCCGGGTCGTTGGTGAACTGATGATGACCCATGTGGAATAAGTCGATAGAAGTGAATCGTCGTCATGATCGGGAACATGCAAAACAAGTCGGGAATCAAATCATTCAGATAGCGATTCTTCATGAAGGAATAGTGAGACGATTCATGACCCAGGCCCGCCAGCCGGTGCTGGATGCCGCCGATCAAGATGATCGCCGTCGCGAATACCGGGACGTTCCAGGCCCACGCCAGGCCCCATGACTGGCGGTACTCCGCGAAAACGACCGCGCTGCCGATCACGACCGCCAGACTGAGATACTCGATCGCCAGATAGACCAAGATTGGTGACATTGTCCACCTGCCGTAGCTGCATGATCTGGCGCTGCAACGCAGGGTCTTCAAAGGTCGGTCGTTCCAGTCTCGAAACCATCTGCGCTCGATCCTCGTCGTCGATACCGGCCGAATCGTTGACCTCTCGCCGCGACGCTCAGGGATTCACCAACTCGACCCGAACCCTCAATTTGACGCAATTGATCCTACCTCACAATTCTACGCCAAGCTCCCATTTTAACAATTGGGAGACGATACTCATCGAGGGGTTTTGCCTGTCATAGGGAATATCGTCAAGCTGGTGAACTCCCATGAGGAGAGTCGGAACTCCGGTGGCCGGGACGGGAGCGTCGTCCGGATAATCGGTGCAAGACGATCCGCCAATGTGCGTTACGCGGGCCACTGACAGGCCGAGGCCGGTACCGGTCCGGGCAGAATTGCCGTGGCCGCAGGAAGGTTGATCGGAGTCGATTTGCGCTGAGGCGCGAACAGAATCTCGCCGGCCTAGCCGCGCCCTCCCGATGCGCTCACTAGAACTCTGGCCGCTAGCGGCGTCACGCGATGTCGGAATGAGATCTTCGTATGGCGTCTTTCACATCTTGGCGCGATCGGCCATGATGACGGTCCAAGCGAGCGTGCGCAGCATTGTCAGGTGACGTTCGCTTCTCAAGTCAAGAAATCGTGGATCAGAGAAGCCATGTGAGGCTCTGCCGAACGAAAAGGGGCTGAGATCGGTGAGTGGTAGCGGCACGCGGATCGCGAGCATTTCGGGGCTGCGTGGGGTTGTGGGAGACGGTCTGGACCCGGCGGTCGCCGTCGAGTTCGCGGCCGCATATGCCAGCGAGTGCGAGCCGGGCCCGATTGTGGTCGGTCATGATGGACGGGTCTCGTCCTCGGTTTTCGCGGCGGCCGTCCAGGCCGGAGTCATGGCGACCGGCCACGACGTGCTGATGACGGGAGCCACGGCGACGCCCACGATCGGCGTGCTTGGTTCGCGAAACGCAATCCGAGCGGCGGCATCCAGATCTCGGCGTCGCACAATCCGCCTCAGTACAACGGTCTCAAGTTCTTTCAGCGAGCGGGCATGGTTCTGAGCCAGTCACAGGGTCACAAGATGCTCGACCGGTGGCATCGGCGCGAGTTTCTCTGGGCGAGCTGGGAATCGCTGGGACGAGCGCGATCAATCGACGATCCCGATGAGGCACACCTGTCTCGAGTGCTGGAGATCGTCGACGTCGCCGCGATCCGCCGCCACGGGTTCAAGGTGGTGCTCGACGCCTGTCACGGCGCCGGTGGTCGACTCGGAGAGGCATTGCTTCGGAGCCTCGGCTGCCGGCCGTTGATTCTGGGAGGTCAAGCCCGACGGCCACTACGATCATCGGCCCGAGCCGACCGAGGAGAACCTGAGCGAGTTCGCCCCGATCGTGCCGGCCGTCGGCGCGTCGGTCGGTTTCGCTCAGGACCCCGATGCCGATCGGCTGGCGATCATCGACGAGAACGGCCGCTACATTGGCGAGGAGCAAACGTTGGCGCTGGCCGCCCTCAGACGGCTGGGGCAGCAGAAAGGACCGGTCGTGCTCAACCTCTCGACCTCGCGTGTGACCGAGGATCTGAGCGTTGCGGCTCGGTTGCCCGGTCTTTCGCACGCCGGTCGGCGAGATCAACGTCGTCGAGCGAATGTTGAACGAGAACGCGGTTCTGGGGGGTGAGGGAAACGGCGGCGTGATCGATCCCAGGGTCGGCTACGTTCGCGACAGCTTCGTGGCGATGGCGCTCGTCCTCGACCTGCTGGCCGCGACTGGGGCAGCCGTTGTCCCAGCTCGTGGCGAGCTTACCCCGGTATGCGATGGTCAAGGACCAGTACCCACTGGCGACGGGAGGACAGCGCGGCAGACCGGTCACCAGACGATGTCATCGCACTCTGGGACCGGATCGCGGCGGCGTTCCCGGAGGCGAGTCGCCGATCGTCGCGACGGCCTTCGCCTCGACTGGAATGACCGCTGGGTGCACATCCGAGCGAGCAACACCGAGCCGATCGTCCGGGTGATCGCCGAGTCGGCCGATCCGTCGCAGGCACGAGAGCTGGCAGACCGGATCGGCCGATGGGTCAGTGCTCCCCCGGAGGACCAGCCATGAGCCAGTCGGTATGGCCCACATTCGAACGGCCCCCCGCCGTCGCGTTCGTCGACGTCGACGGCACTCTCCTGGCCCAGACCACGACCTACCTGTTCGCGAGAATCCTCTATCGGCGTGGTCTGCTTCGGCGCTCGTTCTTCCTCAGGGCACTCTATCATGGGTTGCAGCATCGATTCGGTCGCCTCGATTATGGACGGCTGATCGGCATCGGGTTGAATCAGATCGCGCGGATCCCGGTCGTCGAGCTGGAACGAATCGCCTATGAGAATTTCGCGGAATATGTACGGCCGCGGTTGTATGAAGGAGTCGTCGAGCACATGTACGCTTTGCGGCGCGCCGGGACGCCGATCGTGCTGGTTTCGTCGTCGCCGGGACTGGTGATCGAGCCACTGAGCATCTATCTGGGATGTACGGCACCTTGACCACCCCTGTGGTGATCGAGCGTGGCCGGATGGTGAGAATGGGCTCCGGCCCGGCCTGTTACGGCGAAGGCAAGCGATACTGGGCCGAGCAGTGGGCCTCGTCGCATGGCATCAAGATGGAAGACGCGGTGGCCTACGCGGACAACTGGAGCGACCGGGCCTTGCTGGAACGAGTTGGCCGCGCGGTGGTCGTCCGCCCGCGTGGCCGTTTACTCCGGCTCGCCCGAGCGCGGAACTGGGATATCGTGCGGCCGCGCCGGCGAAGTGGCCGATAAATCAAGCTCTGGTATGGCGTTAAGGCGAAGGCACGACAGCCCGTCGTGAACCGATATTCCGATGGGTGGATGAGAGGTGGAACTCGAGGCATTGACTTCAATTTTTCGCGAAGACTTGCCACATTCGCATTTCTTCGACGACGTCGCTATAATGAGAGCATCGATTTTGAGCGATTTTTCAGCAACATTGGGTCCGTTCAACAGAGAACAGATCGCTCGAAACGTTTAACCCATGCACGAGGCAAGGCGAAGCGGTCACTATGAACGACGAATATCCTTCGGAATCGGCCGCGAACTCGACCCAGACTCGGAGCGGCCCGGAGAGCCTGATCTCCCGGTCACGGAAAGCCGGACCGGCGGCCGTGGCCTTGGTGATCGGCTCTGGCTGCGCTCACCGCTCAAGCGTCCGAAACGGATTTGGTTCGCGACATTCAACGCTATTGCACGGTCTGCTGGCGCAATGCCCGGCTTGATCCCAGGCTCTGGGATGACTGCACCCAGGAAGTCTGCTGCCGTCTTCTCACCAAGGCGCGGGACGGACAGCTCGACCTGACGCAGGTTCTGGCGGAGGACACGCCGGACCGCCGGGAGCTGGTCCGGGCCATCGACATGGTGCGGAAGCGAATTCAACGCACCAAGCGGTTCCAACCGCTCGATGGATCGACGACTCCCGCCTCCGATCTCGATCGTCGCCAGCGAGATCAGCTCGAACTGGGAGAAATCCTCGAAACCGCGCGCCGCGCCGTACTGACATCTCGCCAGGATCGGATCATCGAGCTCTGGATGCGTGGCTGGTCGGTTCCGGAGATCGGCGTCGAGCTCGATATGCCCGTCACGCGAGTCAGCGACGAGAAATACAAGGCACTCCGAAAGCTCGAGCGCCAGCTCTGCAACCGCCGTGATGAGCTGGATTTCGGGCCTGACCCACTCGGTCGCGAGCGAAGAGTAAACCGGCCGATTTCTTCCCGACCTGAGCGAACTCGACGAATTCACGAGCTCGCCTTGATCGCCTCGAGCACGGCCGAGCTGTGTCCGTCGACCTTCACCTTGGGAAACACGCTCCGGACGATCCCTTTCGCGTCGATCACAAAGGTCGTTCGTTCCACGCCCATGTACTTCTTGCCGTACATGCTCTTCTCTTTCCAGACTCCGTAAGCTTCGCAGACCTTCTTGTCGTCGTCGGCCAGAAGCGTAAAAGGCAGGTCGAACTTCTTGGCGAACTTGGCGTGGGATTGCTCTGGCTGTCGGGGCTGATGCCGAGAATCGTGGCGCCCGCCTGTTTGTAGCTGGCGAAGCCGTCGCGAAAATCGCAGGCCTCTTTGGTGCAGCCAGGCGTATCATCCTTGGGGTAGAAATAGACGACGACCGGCGAACCTTTCAGCTTGGATAGCGTCACCTTTTTGCCACTCTGGTCGGCGAGGGTGAAGTCGGGGGCGAGCTGGCCTTCCACTACCATGATACTGGTCCTCCAGGAAAGATCGGAACTCTCAAGATACGGCTGTTCTTAGATCAATGGCCAGGCGGTTGGACGAAACTGTTCCGTTCTCGGCGATATTACATTCATCTCGAGACACCTCAATGGGTCGTTCTGAAACGTACGAACACACGGCCGACCTGGGACTGAGGGTCTTTGCCAAGGACCTGCCGGACCTGTTTCGGACGGCGGCCGCGGGGCTTTTCGAGGTGATCGTGGCCAATCCCGAGCTGATCCAGGTCGAGGAGGTCGAGTCGGTCACGCTGAGTTCCGGATCGACCGAGGATCTGTTGGTTGATTGGCTCAATGAGCTGATCTTTCGTTGCGAGACCCGGCATCGGCTCTATTCCCGGTTCGATGTCGTCCTGGATGATACGGGCTGCCGTCTCGATGCGAAAATCGGTGGCGAGCCAATCGACCGCCAGCGGCACCTGCTGGATCATGAGGTCAAGGCCGCGACTCACCATGAGCTGAGCATCCGGCGCGATGACGGCAGGCTGGGTCGCCGAGTTGATTCTGGACATTTGACATATCGCAACCACGATGGATCACCAGGAAACAAACCGAGTCCCGACATCGACACCGGATCGGACGGCCGTCTTGTTGATTGCCCACGGCAGCCGGCAGCAAGCCGCCAACGACGACTTGCACGAGCTGGCGGGTCGATTGACGGCTGAGGGGGCTTACCCGATCGTGGAAGCCTGCTTTTTGGAGCTGGCCGAGCCCGATATTCCGACTGGCGGAGAGCGTTGCGTTTCGCGAGGTGCGACACGCGTGCTGATGATCCCTTATTTCCTCTCGGCCGGCGTCCATCTGCGGCGAGATCTCACCGCGGCGCGCGACGAGCTGAGCCGCCGACATCCCGATGTGGAGTTTCTCCTGGGTTCACCGCTGGGACCACATCCGTTGCTCGATCAACTTGTGACAGTCCGGGTCCGCGAACTGGAAGGGGTCGTTGTTTAGGACACCGTCCGCGCGGCAAGCCGACGGATGATGCCGTCGCGGATGTCGTTACAGCATAGGGTGTTAAGGCGAACCGGCGATCGTCACTATCCGTCATCGTCAACCGCCATTGACACAATTCGTGCAAAGCCATAGCCTTCGGCGTCCGATATCTCCAGGGAAGGAGATGGTGCGCATCTAACAGGGTCAACGACCCTTCGCGCTCGAACGAGGCGTCAAAGGAGTGATCGCCGATGAGTGTCCTGCAGAAACCCGTCGCTGTACCCGCCCTGAATCTCCAGGCCCAATACCAGACGATCCGCGACGAGATCGAGCCCGTGGTCCGTCGCGTCATCGAGAGCCAGATGTTCGTCTTGGGGCCGGAGGTCGAGGCACTCGAAGCGGAGCTGGCCCAATACTGCGGAGTGGCTCGCGGAGTCGGCTGTGCATCCGGAACCGACGCCTTGATCTTGCCCTTGATGGCGATGGGAGTCGGCCCGGGCGACGAAGTGATCACGACGCCTTACTCGTTTTTTGCGACCGCCGGCTCGATCTGGCGCACGGGCGCCAAGCCCGTCTTCGTCGACATCGAGCCCGACACCTACAATATTGACCCGGCCCAGATCGAAAAAGCGATCACGCCGCGAACTCGTGCGATCATCCCGGTCCATCTCTACGGCCAGACCGCCGACATGGACCCGATTCTCGAAACTGGCCCGGCAGCACGGTTTGTTCGTGATCGAGGATGCGGCTCAAGCCATCGGTGCGGCTACAAAGGTCGCCGTGCCGGCGGCATCGGCCATGTGGGGGCGCTCAGCTTCTATCCATCAAAGAACCTGGGCGGTTTCGGCGACGGTGGTCTGATGACGACCGACGACCCCGTGATCGGCCGTTCGATGGCGCGGCTGCGCGTTCATGGCATGGAACCCAAGTACCACCATCACGAGGTGGGCTTCAACTCCCGGCTCGACGCCATTCAGGCCGCTGTGCTGCGAGTCAAACTCCGGCACCTCGATGACTGGACGAGCCTTGCGCCGCGAGGCCGCCGACCGCTACGACAGTTTGTTCGTGGCGCACGGCTTGACCGATCTGGTCACGCTTCCCGGCGAGCGTCCCGGCAATTTCCACGTGTACAACCAATATGTCATCCGCGTACCGGCGCCGGTTCGCGACCCGCTGCGCGAGTATCTCACCTCGCGACAGATCGGCACTGAGATCTACTATCCGATTCCACTCCATCTGCAACCCTGCTTTCGCGGCGCTGGGCCACAAGCCGGGTGATTTTCCCAATGCCGAATCCGCCGCTCGCGAGACCCTCGCGCTGCCGATCTATCCCGAGCTGATCGATGAACAACAACGTTTCGTCGTCGGCTCGATCCGCCAATTCCTCGACGCGAATGCCCACGCCCATCTGGCGGCCTCCGACAAGGCGGCCTGAGCAAACCGGCCGGCGCGTGCCAGCCATCTCCTGTCATCAATCGGGTGTTTCGGCGTGATCGGGAACCTGGCTGGCACGCGCAGCTCGGAGATTCCTGGAGCAGCCAGGTGATCGCCTCGTGATGGAGTCGCGAGAGATAAGACTTGGAGCAGCCCACGACGGCCGCGGCTTCCTCCTGAGACTTCCCATCGATGTAAATGAGCCGGCAGGCCGCGGCATGGGCTCGTGGCAAGCGACTGAGCCAGTCTTCCACGAACTCGGTCGCCTCGATGTCCGTGCCAACCGGCCGGTCCGGGTTGATGCCGATCACTTGCCCATACTTCTCGACGTCCTCCCCAGCTTTTGAAAGACGGGGACAATGTGCCGGATCTCCCCGCCAGCCGGCGGAGACCATCAAACGCCGAAGATCGCGGAGTGCGCCGCAGATGCGGTAACGGGCATAAGTGGCGAAATTCACACTCACGGACGGGTCAAACGTCTGGGCGGCTTCCACCAGCGCCAGATAGGCAGTCGACTCCATCTCGTCGTTTTCGCCTGGCAACAGGCCATCCATTCGTTTGGCAATGCACTCGCCATCGGCAAGTAGCGGGTCGCCAGCGCGCGCTGCTCATCGGTCAAAGGACCTCGATCGCGATATCGGTCGCATCGTTCAGAACTTAGGCGAGCCATCACCGCGAGTCGTCGTCGCCCACGCCGCCTCGACTGGGCGTCGGTCGAGTTGGGCTTCGTCTTGGCTGGAAACGAACGACGGCTCGACCCCGAATGCCGCTGCGTCTTGATCGTCTTGGTGCTCACAATCCACCTCATCATCTGGACAGAATCCCCGCGAATCAGGAACAATCGACCACGTACAAGCCCATCACGGGTCGTTCATGCGCCCTCGGAAGGCGCGGCTCCGCCAAACCGCGTCTCAAATCAGAAATCTTTGCGTAATCGCAAGAATTGAGAGCTCGATTTCCTGTATCGTCAATATGAATGACCATATTAAGGAAGTCAAACGGCGAATTCCGCAGATTGACTCGCTTAATTGAACTGTTTAGCGGATCTTTCGGTTCTCGGCTACCTCAATAGTTCCTGAATATTCGGGAATACACTTGCTATATACGGGATATTATTGCGATAAGGAGAATCAATGCCGCGTAAGGTCCGCGAAAACGTCTCAGGATGACCAGTCAGGGGAGAGCGGAGATTCCGAGCCGCGGGATGAGAACGGGGCAGGGGAGCTCGACCGGGATCCGGCGTGGGTCGCCGGTATCCGGGCGCGGCTGGTGGCCTGGTACGCGGAGGCGAGGCGGGAATTGCCCTGGCGTGCCGACCGGGATGCCTACCGAATCCTGGTCTCCGAGATGATGCTGGTCCAAACGACGGTGACCGCGGTGATTCCTTACTTCGAGAGGTTTCTTCGCCGGTTTCCCGACGTGTCGGCACTGGCCTCGGCCGCTGAAGTGGATGTGCTCAAGGCCTGGGAGGGTTTGGGCTACTATCGGCGGGCCAAACAGCTTCAAGCCGCCGCCCGGCAGATTGTGCGCGAGCACGGCGGCACGATTCCCGACGACCCGGCGGCGGTCCGGGCACTGCCGGGAGTCGGTCGCTACATTGCCGGGGCGATCTTGTCATTCGCGTTCGACCGCCCCGAGCCGATTGTCGAGGCCAACAGTCAGCGCGTATCTGGCGCGGCTCCTCGCTCTGCGAGGGGAATCTCCAGACCGCGGCGACCCGGGAGCGGATCTGGCAGGCCGCCGAGCGTCTGGTCCCCGCCGAAGGCGCCGGAACCTTCAACCAAGCGCTGATGGAGCTCGGGGCCTTGGTTTGCTCGCCACGACAGCCGGCATGCCTGATTTGCCCCTTGTCCGCCCTTTGCGAAGCTCGACGGCTGGGGACTCCAAGATCGCCTGCCAGTGATGACTCCCAAACCACCTCCCTTGGCCGTTACCGAAGCCTCTGCGATCGTGGTCCGCGACGGGCAGGTCTTGATCGTGCAGCGCGGGCTGGGGGGTCTCTGGGAGCAATTCTGGGAATTTCCGACCATCCATCTCGAAGGGGCAGACCCGGCCGGCCGGTCGTTCGGCTCGCCGGTCGACCTGGCCGAGGGCGTCGAACGCCTCACCGGCATCCGCGTACGAGTCGGCCAGACAATCAAGACCTTGAGCTACAGCGTCACCAACCACCGGGTCAAGCTGATCGTGCACCTGGCGAACGCACTCTCCGGCACGCCCACCCCTGGACCGGGCCTGGTCGACGCCCGCTGGGTCGAGCCCGAAAGGCTGAGCGATCACACGTTCAGTTCAGTCGGACGGCGTGCTGATCGCCTGGATCAACCAGAATCCCGCATTCGTGGCGCGGCAGCGCCCCAACTCACTTGAGAGCGGGCCCGGCGACTTCAGCTCAGGCTAGCGATCAGATCGGCGTGTTTGACCGAACCGTTGGAATGAGCGGTTCCCACCAAGTCGACGGCGAGGGCGGACTCTCCATGCTGGCTGAGATCCAGGCCCACGCTCTCCTGTTCGTGAGTCACACGCATGGGAATGATCCAGTCGGTGACCTTGTAGAGTATCCAGGAGCCCCCGAAGGCATAGACCGCCACGATAGCCAGAGCGAGCAGGTGAAACAGAAACGTGGTGACATGGCCGGAGGTCAATCCGACGTCCCTGGCGAAAATGCCGGTCATCAGCATGCCAACCATGCCGCCAACGCCGTGGCAGGGGAAGACATCCAGAGTGTCGTCGAGCGTCGATCGGGTCCTCCAATGCACTGCCAGGTTACTGACGACGCTGGCGACCACGCCGATCACGATCGACTCGCGGATCGTCACAAAGCCGGCCGCGGGCGTGATCGCAACCAGGCCCACCACGGCACCGATGCAGGCGCCCAGGGCCGAGGGTTTGTTTCCCTTCATCCAGTCAAAGAACATCCAGGAAAGCATGGCCGCGGCCGATGCGGTATTGGTGGTCGCGAACGCCAGGACGGCCGTGCCGTGACGCCGCCATCGCCGAGCCGGCGTTGAAGCCGAACCAGCCGAACCACAACATCCCCGTTCCCAGAATCACGAACGGAACGTTGGCTGGTTCGTGCGTTTCGTTGGCGAGGTGGCGTGTGCCGCCGACCCAGGATCATCGCGCCGGCCAGCGCGGCGAACCCCGCCGACATATGCACGACGGTGCCACCCGCGAAGTCTTTCACGCCCCACTTGTAAAAGATCCCATCGGGATGCCAGGTCCAGTGAGCCAGCGGCGAGTAGATGAACAGGCTGAACAGGACCATGAAAAGCAGATACGCCGAAAACCGCACCCGCTCGGCGAACGAACCCGTGATCAGGGCCGGCGTGATGATGGCGAACTTGAGCTGAAACATCGCGAAAATGAGCAGAGGAATCGTCGCCGACAGCCTGGGATGCGTCGCCTCGCCCACGCCGTCGAACATCAAGAAAGTCAACGGGTTGCCGATCACCGCCACCGATGTCGTCTCCGAACGCCAGGCTAAAGCCCACGACGACCCAGACCAGACTAATGATCCCCAGCGCCACCAAGCTCTGAAGCATCGTGGAGACCACGTTCTTGAAGCTCACCATGCCGCCATAAAAAAACGAGAGACCCGGGGTCATCAAAAGAACCAGCCCCGACGCGGTCAGCATCCAGGCGATATCACCCGAATTGGCCTTTCCTCCCGTGGGTATTGGCGACGACCATCCTTTGACGAACAAAGCAATGAAGCACAGGCCAACCAACGCCAGAAAGGGGAGAGAAGTTGCACGTTTCATGAGCATGCCTGTAAGAAAATAGGGCGTTAAGAACTCGCGTCACAGGTCGAACTTCAATGGAGTCAATCGGACGGCGCACGGGCGACCGCATCGGGCGGATGGCCTAATTGGCTGGTTTTCTTGACGTTGAGGAGGGTTGATTCGAACCGGTTCCCGGCGTGGAATCCGCACCGGCTCCGATCAATCGAGGATGGTATTTGGCATTTTTCGTACCAAGTCACCGTGTCGCCCGAGCGAGAGGAACCTGTTAGGATGGCGTTGGAGGAACCCAAGTATATGAAGACCGTCGAGAAAACGCCGCCTATCGATCCCGAGGTACTCGCGGATCTCGAAGCGGTTTGAAACACAAACGGCATCGTCCGCGATCCGGAGCTCTTGCGCCGAATCACCGAGCGAGCGGACCAGGTGCGGCAGGAGACTCTTAAGCAATTTGGCGTCCAGGAGATCGGTGCGGAAATCATTCGTACGATGCACGACCCGGAATGAAATACGTTATCGATGCATCGACGGCATTCCAATGGGAGGTTCCCGAACCCGACTCGCTCAAAGCGATCCAACTGCGGCAAGACTACTGCAACGGAATCCATGAGCTGATCTCGCCGGATATCTTTCCAGCCGAAGTGGGCAACGCCCTGATCGTCGCGGAGCGGAAGGGGAGGATCGTCGCGGGTCAGTTTGCCATCCGCCTGACAGCGATCCTCGCCTTCTGTCCCGACCTTCACGACACACGACCTCTCATGCTTCGTGCGTGTTATATCATCGCCTCCGTCACGACGGGTTTCCGACTCAGCTTTTACGATGCCCTCTACGTAGCCCTGGCCGAGCGTGAGGGTTGTGATCTCATTTCTGGCGATGGCAAGCTGGTGCGAAACCTTCAGTCGCGCTACCCGTTCATCAAGTCGCTCGCGTCGTTGCCGTGACATCAATCAAGTCTGGTCAATCGGGCCGTGCCCACCCGATCCGCAGGCAAAGATCCACGAACCGGTTCGATCAGGCCGGATCGTAGGCCAGGTTGGGAGCCAGCCAGCGTTCGACCTCGCTGACGGGCATGCCTCTGCGAGCCGCGTAGTTTTCGACCTGGTCGCGCGTGATGAAGTCGACTGCGAAATAACGGGCCTGGGGATGGGCGAAATAGAAGCCGCTGACCGAGGCGCCGGGATACATCGCGTAGGACTCGGTCAGAACGATCCCCGTCTCTTTCTCAACGTCGAGCAGTCGCCAGAGGCGTCGCTTATCGGTGTGGTCGGGGCAACTGGGGTAACCCGAGGCCGGCCGGATTCCTCGATATCTTTCTTCGATCAATTCGTCAGTGCTCAACTGTTCGTCGCGGCCGAAACCCCAGTCGTCGCGTGCTTTCTTGTGCAGCATCTCGGCCAATGCCTCGGCGAGGCGGTCGGCCAGCGCCTTGCTCATGATCGCGTTGTAGTCGTCGTGGTCGCGTTCGAATTGCTCGACCAATGACTCCAGGCCGATCCCAGTCGTCACCGCGAATGCGCCCAGGTAGTCGGCGAGCCCGGTCTCCCGCGGCGCCAGGTAGTCGGCGAGTGCTCGGAACGAGGTCTGGCCGTCACGCTCCCACTGCTGCCGGAGCGTCGGGAACCGCGCGGCCTCCGCGCGCCTTGATTCGTCGGTGTAGACCACGATATCGTCACCCTCGGCATTGGCCGGGAAGAACCCGTAGACCGCGTTGGCGGTGAGCCGCTGATCGGTGACGATCTTGTTCAACAGAGTCTTGGCGTCGTCGAACAGCTCGCGGGCTCTTGGACCGAGTTCCGGGTCGCTGAAGATTCGCGGGTATTTTCCCTTCAGCTCCCAGGATAGGAAGAATGGCGACCAGTCGATGAACGGTACGATTTCGTCGAGTGGGATGTCGTGGAGCGTCCTGCGCGCCGAGAAATGAGGGAACGGCGATCGGCGCTTTCTCCCAATCCAGGCGAACCGGCACTTGACGGCTTCGGCGTACGGGCACGAGCTTCCGTTGCACGCGGCCCTTGAATGCCTCGCGCTCGCGCTCCTGCCAGGATCGGTTTTGAGAGTCGAGCTCGCCGCGCGATGCGGGCCGGCCCAGGCGGTCGACGACGCCCACGCCTTTGGAGGCGTCCTTGACGTGGACCACGATGCCATGATACTGCGGCGCGATCTTGACGGCCGTGTGTCGAGCGCTGGTGGTGGCTCCGCCGATCAAGAGTGGGATCTTGAACCCCTCGCGCTCCATCGATTTGGCGACATGGACCATCTCGTCGAGCGACGGCGTGATCAGGCCGGAGAGACCGATCATGTCGACGCGGACGCTCGCGCGCCTGCTTCAGAATCTCGTCGCAGGGGACCATCACGCCGAGATCGATGATTTGGTAGTCGTTGCAAGCCAGAACCACGCCGACGATGTTCTTGCCGATGTCGTGAACGTCGCCCTTGACCGTGGCCATCAAGATCCGGCCGCGTGACTGATGATCGTGCGAGGTGTCTTCACCGTTTGCGGACCGTTCACCAGTTTCGCGGCCGCCGCCTTGGCTTTTTCAATTTCCATCAAGGGAGTCAGGTAAGCGACGGCCTTCTTCATGACCGCGTGCGCTCTTGACGACCTGGGGCAGGAACATCTTGCCGGCCCCGAAGAGGTCGCCGACGACGTTCATGCCGTCCATGAGCGGACCTTCGATGATCGACAGCGGCCGATCGTAGGTCTGAAGCGCTTCCTCGGTGTCGGCATCGATGAAGTCGAGAGTGCCGGTGATCAGTGCGTGCTTGAGCCGTTCGGCCACCGGTGCGTCGCGCCAGGCCAGGTCCTTGTCCTTTTCCTTGTTCTTCGAGGACTTGACCGACTCGGCGAACTCGGTGAGCCGGTCGGCCGCATCCGGCCGGCGGTTCAAGAGTACGTCCTCGACTCGCTCGAGCAGGTCCTTGGGAATCTCTTCGTAGACAACGAGCTGACCGGCGTTGACGATCCCCATATCCAGGCCGGCGCGGATCGCGTGGTACAAGAACGCGGCGTTCATCGCCTCGCGAACCACGTCGTTGCCTCGGTACGAGAACGAGACGTTGCTGACGCCGCCGGAGGTCTTGCAATACGGCAGGACCCGCTTGAGCTCGCGCACGGCCTCGATGAATTCGACCGCGTAGTTGTTGTGCTCCTCGATCCCGGTGCCGACCGTCAAGATGTTGACGTCGAAAATGATGTCCTCGGGGGGGAAGCCGGCCTGCTCGGTGAGCAACTTGTACGCACGCAGGCAAATTGCGATCTTGTGGTCCTTCGTGACGGCCTGCCCCTGTTCGTCGAAGGCCATCACAACCACGGCCGCCCCGTAACGGCGGACCAAGCGGGCCTGGCGGAGGAACTCCTCCTCGCCCCCCTTCAAGCTAATCGAGTTGACGATCGACTTGCCCTGGACACACTTGAGCCCCGCTTCGATGACGCTCCACTTGGAACTATCGATCATCATGGGGATCTTGGCGACGCTCGGGTCGGCCGATACCAGGTTCATGAAGCGAGTCATGGCCTGTTCGCCGTCGATCAGACCCTCGTCCATGTTGACGTCGAGGATATTGGCGCCTCCCTCGACCTGGTCGCGCGCCACGACCAGCGCGGCCTCGAAGTCCCCGGTCTTGATCAAGCGGGCGAATCGCTTCGAGCCGGTGATGTTGGTCCGCTCGCCGACCATGACGAAGTTGGTCTCGGGGCGGATGACCAGGGGCATCATCCCGCTGTAGTTGGACCAGTGGGGCAAGTCGGGGACCTGCCGGGGCGGCACTCCTTCGACGGCCTTGGCGATGGCCGCGATCCATTCCGGGGTCGTGCCGCAGCAGCCGCCGACGATGTTCAACCAGCCATTGCGGGCAAACTCGCCCAGGACAGCCGCCGTGTGGTCCTTGTCACCCAGAAAGCCGCCGAAACCGTCGGGCATGCCGGCGTTGGGATAGCAACAAACCCGGGTCCGGCAAATCGCCGACAGGCTCTCAATCGAGTCCCGCATCAGGTCGACTCCGACCGCGCAGTTAAGCCCGATACTCAGCGAGTCGAAATGCGAGACCGAATAATAAAATGCCTCGATCGGCTGCGCCGACAGGGTGCGCTGATTATCGAAGATCGTGCCCGAGATCATGACCGGCAGCCGCGTGCCGGTCTCCTCGAAGAAGGAGTCGATCGCGAATAAACAGGCTTTCAGGACCAACGTGTCGAACGAGGTCTCGGGCAGCAGGATATCGACCCCGCCGGCCACCAAGGCCCGAATCTGCTCCTTGTAGCTGGCGACCATTTGGTCGAACGTCACGTCGCGACGGCCGGGGTCGTCGACGTGGATCCCCATCGAGAGCTGTTTCTTGGTCGGCCCGATGCTGCCGGCCACGAAACGGGGCTTCGCCGGCGTCTTGCGAGTGAAGTCGTCCGCCGCCCGTCGGGCCAGCTCGGCCGCGGTTCTGTTCATCTCGAAGACATGCTCTTGCAGACCGAATTCCTCGAGCGACACGTCCGTGCCGTTGAACGTGTCGGTTTCGATGATGTCGGCACCGGCTTCGAGGTAGGCACGGTGGATGTTTTCGATCAGCGCGGGCTGCGTCAGTACTAAGACTTCGGTACAATTCTTGAGGTCGAATCCATGTGCTGCGAACCGCTCGCCCCGGAACTGCTCTTCGGTGAGCTCGTGACTGTAGAGCAGCGCGCCCATCGAGCCATCGAGGATCATGATCCGCTCTGATAAGATTTCCTCGAGACGGCCGCTCTTGTCCTCGTTTCTCGTCGTCGCCATCGGCAATGGGTCACTAGGTGGGTTTGTTTGGTTCATTCCACGCGTGGAGGAAATGACGTCAACGGATCGGAGAGAGCCGACCAGGCGTGGACAATAGAGAGCGAGATCCTACTGATTATCGTGCGATTCCATTGAGCCTGTCAAGGAAAGTTGCGGAGTCTCCCAAGACGTGGCGAAGAGCAAACGCGTCGATCGCGGCCCTCATTTCACCAACCGAGCCGTGACTGCGGTCACCTTTCAGGGGAAGCTCGCTCTGCCGATCCATCGCTGGTACCGGCTCACTCCCAGCTTTTCGCCCCAGCTCGCCCACGATATCGCCGACCACTTCGGCCTCGGTCCCGATGATCGGGTCTTCGATCCGTTCAGCGGGGTTGGGACAGTCCCACTTTGCATGAAGTATCGCGGCGTTCCCGCTCACAGCATCGAGATCAACCCCTACCTTCATTTTGTCGGATCGGTCAAGACGCGGACCGTATCGCGATCTCGATCGAATCGGCCATTGCCTCGATGAGTTCCTCGAACGGCTGCAAACCGGCCTTCGCCGGTTACCGTCCGAACGCGAGGCCGTGAACTATCTCCGCGACCACGAAGCGGACATTCCGAGGATACATCGTCCGGAGCGCTGGTGGTCGCCGGGAAACTTGATGCAGCTTGTCTGTCTCCGGCGAATGCTGTCCACCTTTTCCGCCGAGCCGCATCATCTCGATTTGATCAAGATGGGCGTTCTTGGCATTCTCGTCCCGGTCAGCAACGCCAAACACAACCACGTTTCGCTGACGTTCGCCAACGATCTCGCGCCGACGATCGACCTGGGTGCGATCCTCGCGAAGAAATACCAAGAAATGATCGCGGACTTGCGGAGCGTCGCCGGATCGCCGTGCTCTGAGGTCACGATCCATCGAGGCAATAGCAAGCAAGTTTCCCGTGTTTTCGCTTCGGGAGCCGATATCACGGCCGTGATCACGTCGCCGCCGTACCCGAACCGATTCAGCTATGCCCGCGAAACCCGCCCCCACCTTTTCTTCTTCGATTTCATCGAGGGCGCTCAGGCGGTCGGCCAGCTCGAGACCGATGCGATCGGCGGGACATGGGGCAAGGCGACTTCCGTCCTGGCCGAAGGCGTTGCCCCGGCCAACTCGATCATCGAATCGCTGCTTTCACCGTACACCAAGAACATCGATCGCGACGGTCGCTTGATGGGCTCCTACGTGACCAAGTACTTCAACGACATTTTTCAGCATGCTGAGGAAATCGGAAAGGTCTGCGCTCCTCGGTGCCGCTTGGCCTACGTCATCGGCAATAGCAAGTTCTACGGTCATGCTCTCCCCAGCGACGAAATTCTGGCCGAGTTCTTCGGTCATTTCGGCTTTCGCGTGGAACGCATCGACCGCATGCGTCGCAGACAAAGTAAGACCGGCCTCTATGAGGCGGTCGTGTTCATGCGACGCAAATCACAATCAACGCAAGTCATCCGGCATTGAACGACGAGTAGCCGATGACTAAAGACGCCTTCGGTTCCTTCGTTCCCTTCTGTTAAGATTGGCAAGCGTTCTCTTGCGACGAGGCGAAGCGAGGGAAGCGTGGAACCGCGGCCGAGTCGAGAGTCTATTCGATCCCGATCTGGACGTTCCGCGACGGCCGCAGGCGCAATCTTCCAGCGAAGCGATCGAAGACCAATTACGGCTGATCGTTAATCCGTTTCTCGCGGTGTTTGGCTGGGTGATCGTGCTGGTCATCATCCGACTCGCCCTCCAAATCTACAGCGCGTACTTGTTCCTGGCTGGACTCGGTTTACTGTTGGTTCCTCTGTTCTTGTTCCAGTATCATTGCCTCGATTGCGGCGCAACGGGTTGGCTGCAAAGCTCTTGGAGGCATTGCTGCCCCGCGGTCACGTCACGTGCGCAGAACGGCATCGTGCGACGGTTTCCGAGATTGAGTGTCAAGAATCAGACGATTGCGTGGATCTACCTTCTGATCTTGGCGTTTATGGTGATCGTCCTCGTGTTCGCGTCGCGTCGGTGATAGGATGGGTTTGTGCTCGCGCACTCCGTCCGGGATCCGGACGCGTGGACTCATTGATACAAACTGGACGACGGCCGACCCAAGTGATATTAGGGATATTAGCCGTTGGATTCTGAGGCAGAGGAGACGCCGATGCCTGACGTTCTGATTCGCGACGTTGACGAGACGACCCTCAAGCAGCTCAAAGAACGGGCTCGGTCCCATGGCCGTTCCCTCGTTGTCGAATTAAGGCTTCTCCTGCAGCAAGTGGCAAAACAGGTCGACATGGTGACGGCACGGGCTTTGGCCGAGGAGATGACCAACAGCCTGCGGGATCGGCCGCACACCGACAGCGCCGAATTGCTCCGCGATGATCGCGGTTGATAACTGCGTTGTCTTCCCTTCGCTCGGGGACTGGATCACAGATCTCTCGTACCGAAGACGTTCTCGGACTTGAGGTAACGGCTCGGTTTCAGTGCCGGAATGCGTCTTTACAAGTCGGCCGGAGAAGAGAAAGATAGTGGTTTGTTCTGGCAGGAGCGGGCCGAGGACGTAGGGGGCGACGTCGTGCATGAGGAAGCCATCCGCAAGGCGGACGTGTTGATCGAGGCGCTCGGGTTTATCCGCAAGTTTCACGGCCGGTTCACAGTCATCAAACTGGGTGGCTCCGTGATGGAGGATCCCGAGTCGCTACGAGCCCTGCTGGTCGACGTCGTGTTCATGCAGACGGTGGGGATGCGGCCGGTCGTGGTCCACGGTGGAGGAAAGGCGATCACCGTGGCGATGGAGCAGGCCGGATTGTCGGCTCGATTCGTTCAGGGACGTCGTTATACCGATGATGCGACACTCGAGATTGTGGCGCCGTGCTGGCCGAGGAGATCAATGCGGACATCGAGCGTCACATCAATAAGTTCGGCGGCCGGGCGTCCGGGCTGCACCACAAGACTCACCAATGCCTGTTTGGGAAGAAGTTGTGGCTGGAGAACGGCCAGGAGGGGCCGATCGACCTGGGCCGCGTCGGCGAAGTCACCGCCGTCGACGTGCCGCCGATCGAGAACCTCTGTCTGGCGGGTGTCGTGCCCGTACTGCCGTCGCTGGCCGAGGACGAGGAGCTGGAAGGCCGGCTCCTGAACGTCAATGCCGACACCGCGGCGGCCGCCGTGGCCCGGGCACTCCAGGCCGAGAAGCTCGTCTTCCTCACGGACACACCCGGAATTCTTGGCGATAAGGATGAACCCGACAAGCCTGATCCGGAGTCTGACTCCCAAGGAATGCCGCGAGCTGATCGCCAAAGGCGTGATTGACCGCGGAATGATTCCCAAAGTCGAGGCATGCCTCACCAGCCTGGAGGCCGGGGTACTCCAGACCCACATCATCGACGGCCGACTCCGTCATTCGTTGCTCCTGGAAATCTTCACCGCATTCCGGCATCGGTACCGAGATCATCCGCGACGCGAACGATCCGACGCCGGCGGCCGACGCTCGACCCTGACACGGACCTGACTGAGTGAAACGAACATTCAAACATTCACAGAAGGGAACGAAGGGAACGAAGGGGAAGCAAGACCAGTCAAAAACTACAAAGAGATGCCAATTCTTGTGTAAGTATGTTAATGCGAATATTTCAATTGGCAACCGTGTCTTATTTTTTCTTCGTTTTCTCGTTCCCTTCTGTTCTATGATTCTCTCCTCATGGAGACGCAACTTGTCGACTCAGAGTTCTCAGGCGACGATCGCGCAGTTCGATCGGTATGTGATCCCCAACTACCGCCGCTATCCCGGTCTCCCTGGTGCGCGGCGAGGGGTCGTGGATCTGGGACGCCGAGGGGAAGCGATACCTCGACTTCTTTCCGGGCTGGGGCTGCAACCTGCTGGGCCATTGTCCGCCTCGGGTCGTGGAGGCGGTCCGCGAGCAGGTTGGCCAGTTGATCCACGTGCCCAACACCTGGTACACGGAGGCTCAAGGAGCGCTGGCCGAGGCCTTGTCGAAGCGGTCGTTCGGCGGCCAGAGCTTTTTCTGCAACAGCGGAGCCGAAGCCAACGAGGCCGCCATCAAGCTGGCGCGGGCTTATGGTCACGAGCACGGGCGGTTCAAGATCGTGACGATGGAAGGGGGCTTCCATGGCCGGACCTATGCCGCGCTGTCGGCGACGGCCCAGCCCAAGTATCACGTCGGCTTCGAGCCGATGGTGCCCGGCTTCGTCTATGTGCCCTACAACGACCTGGACGCGGTCGCCGCGGTCCTGGACGATCAGACGGCCGCGGTCCTGGTCGAACCCATCCAGGGCGAGGGGGGCATCAATATCCCCGCGGCGGATTACCTCGACGGACTGCGGCAGTTGTGCGACGAGCGCGGAGTGCTCCTGATCCTGGACGAGGTCCAGACCGGCATGGGCCGCACCGGCCGCTGGTTCGCCTATCAGCACACGGACGCGACTTCCCGACATTTTGACCTGTGCCAAGGCACTCGCCGGCGGGATCGCCATGGGCGTGATGATGGCCCGGCCCCAGGTCGCCGCGGTGCTCAAGCCCGGCATGCACGCCTCGACATTCGGCGGCAACCCTATCGCCTGCCGAGCCGCCCTGGCCGCGATCGAGACCATCGAGAGCCGATTTCCTGCTCCAGCGAGGCGTCGCGATCGGTACCCGATTCCGCGAGCAGTGCGAAGCGCTTCGCGCCGAACTTCCCCATGCCATCCGCGACATTCGTATCCTCGGCACCATGATCGGGCTCGACTTGACTTTCGATGCGTCACACGTCGTCGCCCAGTGCCTGGAACGCCGGCTCCTGATCAACGCGACTCATGGTCACGTCGTGCGACTGCTGCCGGCCCTGACGATCACCGACGATGAGATCGACCAGGGCTGCGCCATCCTGGCCGATGTCCTGCGGCACGCTTCACAGGAGCAAATGAACTAAACGTTCGAGAATGCTGGATTTACAGAAGCAAACGAAGGAAACGAAAGAAAAAACAAGAGAATTTATTACAGTCAGTCATCACAATAGAGAGGTTATCGATAATATGGTCATGTCATAAGTAAACTTAATGTAACTTTCTTTTTGCTTCGTTTCCTTCTTTTGAAAGGATCGGCTGATTATCGCCGGTGCAAAGGGCCCATTTTGCCGATTGGCCGGCCATCTCTGCTCATTGTTCGGTCGTGTGAAAGCTCAGCGCCCTCGAATTCTGGTTTTGCATCGTCGTGCTGTGCCAGGATGAGCGTCGTCGTCCACCTTCGCGGTATTTGATCGGGAGCGTCGATAACGATTGCCGCGATCGGACTCTCCGATTGCGTCGATTTTGTCGGTGCTATACTCTTTGCTGGACAGGAATGTTTTTAATAAGCTGAGATTTCGTTCCGCTGCGTTTGGATCGATTCCAGGATCCATTAAAAGCTGATGGGCACTTTACGAGAGACGATAACATGCCCACGTTATCGCTGGATGTGCTCCGGCGTTATAGTCTCGCGATCCTATCGGTGGGGCTTATCGTCGTCGTACGTTTGGCCTTCTATCCGGTGCTCGGAAATCGCTACCCCTTCCTCTTTTTCTTCATCGCCATTGTTGTAATCGCAGGTTACGGCGGGTACGGACCATCGCTGCTGGCAACGATTCTGTCATGGCTGTCAATCGATTATCTATTTTTAGTTCCTCGAAGCAGCTCAACGATCTTCGAGTCCAGGTCCCAGCTTGCTTTCGGATTCTTTTCCGCGGGGTTGGCCGTGACCGTGCTCGGGGGGTTCTTGCGAGCAGCCCGGCAGCGTGTGACGGTCCGCAGCGCCGAGTTAAGAGCCGCGTTTGAGGTCCAACAGGCGGAGCGGGATTGGCTACAGATCACGTTGGCTAGCATCGCCGACGCGGTGATCACGACCGATCCCAGCGGGCAGGTGGTTTTCCTGAATTCTGTAGCCGCTCGTCTTACCGGATGGACTTTGGATGAGGCGGTCGGTCACCCCCTGAGTGAGGTCTTCCGGACGGTCCAGGGAACTCCCGCAGGACCGACGATCTTCCCATTGCTAAAGTCGTCGGTGACGGAGAAGTCATCCTTTCGGCTGATGAAATCCTGCTCGTCGCCAGGGACGGAACGACGAGATCCGTCGAGCACAATGCCGCCCCCATCAAAGACTTGCACGGCAAGATCAAGGGTGTTGTGATCATCTTCCGCGATATCACTGAGCGCCATCAGGTCGAGCGGGCACAGAAGGAAAGCGAAGAGCGCTTCCGTCAACTGGCGGACAACATCAACGATGTCTTCTGGATTTTCGAACCCGACGGCCCCAAGATTGCGTATGTTAGCCCGGCCTACGAGTCGCTCTGGGGCCGATGTTGCCGGTCCCTTTACGCTCGGCCGATGTCTTACATTGAATCGATCCACCCCGAGGACCGCGAGAGCGCGATTCAGGCTCATCAGAGACTCGAAAATGGCGATGCCACGGCGGTAGAATATCGAATCGTGCGTCCCGACAAGACGATCCGTTGGGTCTGGGATCGAGGCTTCCCGATCAGGGATGAGTCAGATCGCGTCCGGCGGATCGCGGGAATCGCGGAGGACGTCACCGAGCGGAAGCGAGTCGAGCAGGTACTTCGGGAGGGTGAAGAGCGGTTTCGCACTCTGGCCGACGCCACTCCGGTCCTGATCTGGAGTTCCAACACAGATAAGCTATGCAATTACTTCAACAAGCAATGGCTCGACTTCACAGGACGAACCAAAGAGCAAGAGATGGGCGACGGCTGGACCGAGGGTGTCCACCCTGATGACCTGGAGCGATGCCTGGATACCTACGTCACGGCGTTCGACGCTCGTACACCGTTTGAAATGGAGTATCGGTTGAGGCGGCACGACGGCGAATACCGCTGGGTCCTGGACAATGGGGTTCCCAGGTTCGGCCCAGATGGCAATTTCTCCGGGTACATCGGCTCTTGCCTCGACATCACCGACCGCAGGCGGGCTGAGGGACAGCTCCGCGAGAGCGAAGAGCGATTCCGACGGATTGTCGAGACAGCCCTCGAAGGCATCTGGGTCCTCGACCCGCAGGGTCGGACAACATTCGCCAACGCCCGGATTGCCGAGATGCTCGGGACTTCGGTCGCTGACATGGTGGGTCGCTCGGTGTTCGACTTCATCGGTCCCGAAGACCGAATCCCTGATGGCCGCTAGACTGGAGCAGCTACGTCGTGGTTTCGCCAATGTCCACGACTCCCGGTTCCGCCGAGCGGACGGACAGGAGTTGTGGGCGATCGTTTCTGAAAGCCCGTACATGGATGAACAGGGGACCGTGGTCGGAATCCTCGGGATGCTGACAGACATCACCGACCGAAAGCGGGCTGAGGAGGACCTCAGGAACGCTGACCGCCGTAAGGAGGAGTTTCTGGCGGTCTTGTCACATGAACTCCGCAACCCCTTGGCTCCGATCCAAACGGCTCTTGATCTGCTGGAGCAGGCGGGTACGAGCACAGCCGGATCCGAGCGGGAACTGGCGGTGATCAAGCGGCAAGTCCAGAACCTCAAGAGACTCGTTGATGATCTATTGGACGTATCTCGCATCAGCAGAGGCAAGATCGAACTTCGCAACGAACTGGTGGAGTTGGCCCCGGTGGTCGCTGAGGTGGTCGAGGCAGTCCGACCGCGGTTTGACGAGCAGCGGCAGCAACTTCATGTCTCAATTCCCGACGAACCGATTTTCCTTGAGGGCGACTCAACCCGGTTGGAACAGATTCTCTCGAACCTGTTGATCAACGCCGCCAAGTACACTCCGCAAGCCGGGCGAATCTGGCTGGTTGTCGAACATGCCGGAATGAAGTCGTCATCCGTGTCCGTGACACGGGTATCGGTATTGAAGCCGATTTGCTCCCGAAGGTCTTCGATCTGTTCTTGCAGGGTGAACGGAGAAGTGGTCTCTCGCACGAGGGCGGTGGAATCGGGTTGAGCTTGGCGAGGAACCTCGTCGAGTTACACGGAGGGACCATCACGGCCCACAGCCAGGGTCCGGACATGGGAAGTGAGTTCGTGGTGACGTTTCCCACGACTTCGCGGGTGCGGTCCGAAAGACTGCAACCACCTGAGATGAACCGACCCGAAGTCTCCGAGTTATTGCCATGTCGACGCATCCTGATTGTCGATGATAACGTCCAGGCAGCAGATAGCCTGGGAAGATTGCTGTCTGAAGTCCTGGGTCAGGAAGTGCGGGTCGTTTACAACGGCAAGTCAGCCCTGGAGATGGCCGGGTCATTCCTCCCGGAGGTTATCCTTCTGGACCTCGAAATGACAGGGATGGATGGTTACGAAGTGGCGAAGCGGTTGCGGCAGCGCCCCGAGTGCCCGGGGCTCTCATCGTGGCCGTGACCGGTTGGGGACATGAGGAGGACCGCCGTCGATCAAGAGAAATGGGGTTCGACCTGCACTTAGTCAAGCCAGTCACTGTGAAAGACTTGAGAGCCTTGCTCGCCGATCTGGGGCCGAAGCTCGAAAAGCCCCGTCTTCTTGAACTCGTGCCAGACCTTGCTCACCGCTGAAATGTCGGATTCATCGAGGGACTTAACCGACGCGCTTTTGAATCGCACTGCCTTTTCCTCGTGTGCTGGAACCCATGCATAGAGCCGACGGCCGAAATAACGACCAGCTTCGACCGATCACGATCGAGCGAGGCTTCATTCAAAACAGTCCTGGCAGCGTCTTGTATCGCGCTGGGGGACTGTGGTCCTGGTCACCGCGCACGTTTCCGACACGGTGCCGCCGTTTCTGGAAGGAAAATCGATGGGCTGGCTGACGGCCGAGTACGCGATGTTGCCGGGAAGCACGCCGTCGCGGAACCGTCGTGGCGCGGACGGCCGGGCCACCGAGATCCAGCGGCTGATCGGCCGCAGCCTGCGTGCGGTGGTGGACCGCAAGGCGCTGGGCCCGTGGACGATCCACATCGACGCCGACGTGCTCAATGCCGACGGCGGCACGCGCACCGCCGCGATCACCGCCGCGTTCATCGCGGTGGCCGACGCTGTCCGCGGCCGGTTCGGAATCGAGACCTGCCGTTCGGTCCTTCGCGATAGTATCGCGGCGGTCAGTGCCGGCATCGTCGCCGGCGAGCCGGTCCTCGACCTGGATTATCGCGAGGACTCGACCGCCGAGGTTGACCTCAACGTCGTTCGACTCGGTGGAGGTGGTCTGGTCGAAGTGCAGGGAACCGGGGAAGGGGGGACCTTTTCGCGCACGCAGCTCGGGTGCGCTCCTCGACCTGGCGGAACGTGGCATCGACCAGTTGACGGCCCTTCAGCGGGATGCCTCGGCGCGGATTGGCCGTTGCTCCGTTGACGGTCGTTCCCCTTTTTTGAATCGGCAAACGCTCTGGGCAGTTCCGGCGATTTGTGCTAGGTTCCCGCGCATCAATTGCCGGTCTGAGGCCGCCTGCGCCCTTCGACATATCCGAGCCGGCAGAGGCGTCACGGACGAATACGGAGACTAACCCCAGCAAGAAGCCGGGGTTATCGCGCTCAACAGGATCAGCGTGGTCCTCACCCGATCATCGCTCATCCGACAGGAGAGGGATCGCCAATGAAATCGCCGATCGCTGCACTGGCTCTTTTCGGCACCTTGGCTGCCAGCCCCGTCTGGGCCCAATCTCAATTTCAGCCTCCGGCCTCACAAAGCACGCTGCCCACTGCACCGCTGCCGTCGACCAGTCCGGCCGCGGACGAATCCTCGCCGAACGATAATAAGGTCTACCCGGCCAGATCGCCGCTGCCGGAACCGACCCCTGTCCACGAACTCAGGCCTCCCACGATTGAATTGCCCAACGAACCGATCGAGCCTTACCTGTTGAGCAAAGAAAACGGCCCGTTCATGGTCATGGCCAAGACATTTCGTGGAGTCGACGCCGAGCGCATGGCCCTGGCGCTCGCCAAGGAGCTGAGGCACGAATTCCACCTGCCCGCGTACATTCTCCGCACCAAGGACATGCCCGGAAAGAGCCTGATCCGCGGCACTCCGCCCACCGCACCCGCCGAATCTGATGGCTCCCAACATCAAGATGCCCGAGAAAATCCGAACTTTCGACGAAGCGGCCGTACTCGTCGGCAATGAACGGACCCTCGCCGACTCGGAGAAGCTGCTGAAACACGTTCGGAAGCTCAAGCCCAAGTGTCTGGAAGGGATGTCATCGCCGTTCCCCTGGCGCACGGCACTGATGTACGCCTACCGGACAACCAACCCCTACGCGCCGGCTCAGACGCTGTACCCGAAGTCGAAAGACAGGCTGGTGATGCAGATCAATTCGGGCCATCGGAGCATCGCCAACTGCCCCGGCCGTTACAGTCTTCAGGTCGCCCAGTTCTCCGGGCGCATCGGAGTACCAGATCGGCGGCCAGAGCCCCGCAGTTCCAGCTCTTCTCGAGCCTGCATGACAGCCCGCTCCGCACGGCGGCCGCCGACGCCGAGCGGATGGCGGAAAAGCTCGCCAATGACCCCGAGGTTCGACGTCTCGGTCAACCGGTCTACGTCTATCATGACCGGACTTCCAGCCAGGTTTTCATCGGCTCGTTCAATTCCGAGAAGGATCCCGCGGCCATCGCGACGCGCGAACAGCTCTTGAAGCTGGCCGTCCCACTCATGGACAAGAAGCGCCAAGGCGGCGGCCTCGATACCATGATCGTTCCGGCCACGCCTTGACCGACCTGACCCATCAAGGCCAAGTTTTAGTTAACAATGATGCGACACAGCGTCGCATGAGTTCACCATCGGCTCAATCTCAAAACGGATCGCCAAAGATCGTGTTGATTCTGGGCTCGCGCAACCGGCACAAGTGCCGGGAGATGGCCGAGTTGATCGCTCCTCCCTGGGAGCCGAGCCGCTGGTTGGAGCGGTTGGATATCCGGTCGGTCGACGATTTCGACGCGCCCCCGAGGTCGTCGAGGATGCGGACAGCTTCGCCGGCAACGCTCGCAAGAAGGCCGGAGAGCTAGCCCGCGCGCTCTCCGCATGGGTCCTCGCTGACGATTCGGGTCTCGCCGTGGAGGCGCTCGGCGGTGCGCCGGGCGTGCTGTCGGCGCGGTACGCGGGAGAGCCCACCGACGACCAGGCCAATAATCGCAAGTTGCTGGAAGCCGTCGCCGATCTGCCCGACGACCGCCGAGGCGCGGCCTTCCATTGCGCGCTGGCACTCGCCGATCCGGCCGGCACGATCAGGCTGGAGGCCGAGGGAGTCTGCCGAGGACGATTGACCCATGAGCCTCGCGGACCCGGAGGGTTCGGCTACGATCCGCTGTTCCTGATCCCCGAGTATCACAAAACCTTCGGCGAGCTGAGCCCGCTGGTCAAGCATCAGCTCAGCCACCGAGCCCGCGCATTCGCGAGTCTCCGCCCTGCTTTGATCCGCATGATCGCACAAGGCGATTTTGATCGAGAGAGCTAGGGTAGCGTCGTGTGAGTCGGAGGTTGTCCCAACTCGTGTACTCAGAGCAAACTCCGGGCCGAACACTTTGCCAGAAGGTGCCCGCTCAACGCAGCCGCGATCCCCTGCGGTCATGCAGAAAACGAGTTCTTGGGTGGTGTGACGGGCCCAGCGCCGGGTAGAACTTGTGACCTTCATCGGCTCGTGAATTGCTTTTCGGTCCAATAGACCGTTCGTGCCCGGCTTCTTCGCTGTCGGACAACGTTCCCAAGCGTCGTAATCTTGTTTTGTTCACAGGGGCTCTCTTATTCGTCTGTACGTTCCACCTCCTAAGACAAGATTGTAGAAAACTGTCCCAGTTTCCTGGAGGCTGAATTCCCACTCGCCGTTATCCTTTCGGATGCCGAAGACAGACCCCCAGGGCAGAACCTCCGTGACGTCAAACGCTGCTCTGTTTCTCGGATTCGGTACCAAGCCTTGAACGCCAACGCCTGCGGCGTCGACCTGTGTAGTAGGGTCCTTAACGTAGTGAGTTGTGTTCACCTCGCCATACAACTGCGGCTGGCACGGCGAACGATGCTCAATACGTCGATGCACGCCCTCCAAAATTGTCCGGTGAATTCAGTTGCAGATCATTGACTCCGCAGTGGTAAACTTCGGGCGAGCGAGCGTCTCCGCGGCGAAGATCGAGCAGCCGGAAATCGCGGCCGTGAAGAATCGGTTCGGGTTGCTTCATTCGTGAAAACGCACCCCCGACTGTCGAACACTGGGATCGTCATGTGCATTGCGCGTTGCGACCTCCAAGGGAGAAAATGAACGGGGATGTAGTCGGTTTCTCCGCAGCGAGATTCGAACGAGATCGGACGGGTTTTCTAACGTCGTAGGTGCGTCTTTGAAGTTGATCCAAACAACTTGATGACCACTGACGACCATCTCTTTTGTCACTAATTCGAAATCAATCAGGTATCGCCATCTTTGTAGCGGATCTAAGGGCGGCTATTGGAGAGATCGACCCATGTCTGTCACCGTCTGAGCAGCCCAACTGGGGTGTCATTCGGCGGCGTGATTGGATAATCTTTGAAAAACTTCTCAGGACTGTCTGGAACATGTAGTTGTAAAAGTTTGGCATCGTTTCTCCTCCGGAGGCGCGACTGCGGCATGTTCTGGTTTGTGTCTTGCAACGAACACAGATACTGCATATTGGAGAAAAGGCAGAAAAAGCAGTCAAAAATGGGCGTATTCTGGCCTGTGAGCGCAGACGGCGAACCTAAACACGAAACTGAGCGTCGTCGCCGTGAACCACGAACCGATCGATCCCAACAGCGACAAGAGTCGAGGCGAGAGCTCTCCTTCTTGACGAAAGCCCGCCGAACGAAATCGGCGGAATCAGGTCCCTTTTGCCGGGATTCTCTGTGATTGCCGAACGCGTCCGCCGCGTTTTTTCACGCGCTTGTGCCTGATATCCCTCTTCCCACCGGTCTTCGTGCCTTCCGGCATCGTGTGGGTGGGATGTACGCGACGTCGCTGTGTCGCCAGTGTCAATCGATACTAGGCCGCGGATGATCCCAATGCAAATAACGAGCTTTGTTATCAAAGAATCCAAGGGCGGTTCTGGGACTTTCCGGCGTGCGGGGCGTGCGGATCGCCTCGTATTAACGAAGGGGCTCCAGCCATATCATCATGACTCACTTATCTTTCATAGTGAGTCACTGCTGATCCTCACGTTTCCAGTGTGCTAACAACCCGAGCTCGATTCCGTGCGATCCGGCATCGGCGATCGGCGGCGGACGGAACTTCGCCCTGCAAGTATCACGCAACTCGTCTGTAGCCACGGTCATGGAAATCGAAACGCCCCGAGTTGTTGCACCCGGGGCGTTTCGCGATCAGGGAGTTTTCAACGTGTCCGGCTCAGTGAAAGAGCCCCGACTTCCGGCCCAGGATGGGATACCGGCTATCGCACGGGTCGCACGGCGGAACCGTGGTGAACGGCACCGACTGGCTCGACGCCACCACACTCTGGGACGACGGCAAGACCGCCGGCGGGCAGTGGTAGACGACCGGAACCTTCACGCAGATCTCGACCGGCACCTGCTTGCAGACCGTCCGGGGGACGCAGATCGTCTTGTAATCGGTGACCTGGTGTGAGACGGTCACCGGGCAGCAGATCGTCTTCGGCTCGACAACCTGCCGGCAGACGTTGATACGGCACCTTGCGGACGCAATTGACCGTTTGCATCTCGCAGACGGTCACCGGCACGATCTTGACGCACGGCTCGGTCACGGTCTCGCAGATCGTCTGGCAGACCCGCTTGACGCAAGGCTCGACGACCATGCGGCAGGTCGTTACCGGAACCTGCTTGTAGCAAGTCTGGCTCACCATGCGGCAGGTGGTGACCGGAACTTGCTTGACAGCAAGTCTCGGTGACCGTGCGGCAAATCGTGATCGGCACGCGCTTGACGCACGTCTGAGGAACCATCTTCGTGACCGTGCACGGCACCTGCTTGCACTGGGTTTCGCGAATCGTCCGGGTGACCGTGTACGGCACCTGCTTGACGTGCTGCTCGGGGACGTACTGCGTGACCGTGTACGGCTCTTGCCGGTACTCGGTCTTGGGGCACATCTTGGTCACGCGTCACCGGCACGCGCCGCATGACCGTCCGCGGCTGGAGCGTGCAGACCGTGTAGGGCACCGTCTTGTAGCAGGTATCCTGGACCGTCCGGCAGACGGTCACCGGCACCTGCTTGACGCGCTGCTCGGTCACGTACTCGCAGACCGTCACGGGCACCTGCTTGACCAGGGTCTCGCACACCACGCGGCAGGTCGTCACCGGGATCTGCTTGATCTGCTCCTCGGCGACGATCTGGCAGGTCGTGACCGGGATCTGCTCGGTCACGGTAGTACGGAACTTGCTTGCAGACGTTCACAGGCACTTGCTTGCGAATGACTTGCGATTCGTAGACCGTGCAGGTGACGTTCTCGACCACGGTGCGCGGGCAGCAGACCGTCTTCTCGACCCAGGTGCCGGGGCACTCGTAGATGCAGCCGTTGATGCAGACCGTCTTGCCGGGAACATAACAGCGCTGGACGACCGCTTCGTTGTAGGTGCGAGTGACGGGCTTCGTGATGGTCTTGGGCACGCAGACCGTCTCGCAGACGTCGCGGTAAGCGGTCTCGGTGACCGTCTGATAGCACGTCTTGTTGACCGTCCGGAACGTGGTGGTCTGAACGGGCCGGCAGACCGTGTAGCGGCACTCCTTCAACACGGTCTCCTGCACATTCCGGGACACCGTGTAAGTGCAGGACCGCAGCTCGGTGCGTTGAACGGGGACCTGAACCGTGTAACGGCATTCCTTGAGAGCAGGTCTCGCGCACCTGGCGGCTGACCGTGTACGGCACTTGCTTGTAGGCACACTGGCGAACCGGCACCATTTCGGTCGCCGGCTGGCACTGCATCACGGTCTGCTGCACCGGAACCTGGACCGTGTAGGGTACGCACCGCGTGAGGACCTTCTGCACCGGCCGGCAGACCGTGTAGGTGCAGGTCTTGTAGCAAGTCTCCTGGACCGGCCGGCAGACCGTGTAGTTCACCGTCTTGAACACGGTTTCCTGGACGGGCCGGCAGACCGTGTAGCAGACGTCCTTGTAGCTGACCTCGCGGACCGGGCGGGACACGTTGTACGTGCATGTCTTGAGCGTCGTCTCCCGGACGGGGTGAGAGACCGTGTAAGCCCGTGTCTCGAAGTGCGTTTCACGCACGGGCCGGCAGACCGTGTAGGTCACGTCTTTCCAGACCGTCCGGGTCACCGGCCGCTGGACCGTGTATTGAACCTCGCGCGAGATCGTGCGATAGACCGGCCGCTGAACCGTGTACGGCTCGTCACGGACCTGCTGTTCGACGATGTTCCGGACGGTTGTGATCGTCCTCGGCTGCATGACCGTCTCGCAGACGGTGCGCACGACCGGGACTTGCTGCGTGTCATAGACGGTCTCCTGAACGTTCTGGAGGACCGTCTGACGCTGGAGTTGATACTGGGTGTGCCCACAACAATCCTGGGGCACGGGGCAAATTCGATACGATGCACCACCCGCGTAGCTCGCTCCCTGCGCCGGGTGCGCGGCCACTCCATGCCCTATTCCCAGGGCCAAGAGCGAGACCGTCAGCAGTTTTCTCAACATCGGACGCTCCACAAAACACTCCCGACCAACTTCGGTGCTAATCGGTTTCCGAACCCGAAGACTCCGCCTTGGATTCGGGACCGCCAACTCACTGATAAACTTCGTCTCGATTCCGAGCCTTTGCTTCAAGATGTTTATCTAAATTTCCCAATAACCCGATCTTCCCAAACCGTAATGTTTCCCTAGATGTTACGTCACTCACGCAGAGGCCCTGTATTATCAGGAAAATCCCGAGAACTGACCGGAACCGGAATGCCTCGAATGGCCGGCAGGGTTTCGCGGATCGGCGAAGTCGGTCGTTATCAGGGTCAGAACAGCGGAGGCTGATTCGACTTTGGCCGGGCTCTTTCGGTTGTCTTGGGGTTCGGATAGTCTGAGTTCGGCGCCATGGGCAATGACGGGCTCGATTCACGAGTTCAAAGAGAGTTCAACATGAGTGCGAAGTGTTCTGGATCGGTTTCGGATCGACGGCAAGGTGGCGCTGGTGACGGGCGGGTCGCGCGGCCTTGGTCGCGCGATCGCCGAGGCGTTGGCGTCGGCCGGAGCTTCGGTCGCTCTGTCGGCCCGGCAGGTCGAAGCATGCGCGGCATGCAGCCGACGTGATCGCGCGGACGTCGGGAAGGACGGCCCTGGGCCTGGCCGCCGACGTGACTGTTCGAGCCTCGGTCGAGGCGATGGTCGCGCGCGTTCTCGAGTCGTTGGGACGGCTCGACATCCTGGTGAACAACGCGGGCATCAACATCCGTGGGCCGATCGAGGAGCTGAGCGAGGACGACTGGGACGCGGTGGTCGACACCAACTTGAAGGGGCCCTGGCTCTGCTGCCGCGCCGTCGCCAAGGTGATGAAGCAGCAGAAATGGGGCCGGGTGATCAACGTCTCCAGCATGTTGGGCGAGATCTCGCTGCCGGGCCGATCGCCCTATGCGTCGAGCAAGGGCGGCTTGACGCTCCTGACCAAGACGCTGGCGCTCGAGTGGGCCAAGGACGGGATCAACGTCAACGCGCTCTGCCCTGGCCCGTTCGCCACCGAGATCAACACGCCGCTCCTCAACGATCCGGCCGCCCGTGCCCAGATGGAAGCCAACGTGCCGCTGGCCCGCTGGGGCGACCCGGCCGAGCTCGGTCCTGCCGCCGTCTTCCTGGCCTCGGACGCCTCGAGCTTCATGACCGGCGCGACCCTCTTCATCGACGGCGGCTACACGGCCCGATGAGCCCGACGAACCTGTCGACGATCGCCGGTGTCCAGGCCCGGATGGGTCGGCAATCGGCTGAACATTGAACCAGGAGTCAACTCGTGATGAGTACGGTCGAGACGTTGGCGATCCCTCGCGGTTTCCGCGCGGCCGCGGTCAAGGCGGGGATCAAGGAATCGGGGAACCTGGACCTGAGCGTGCTGGCGGCCGATGGTATCCTGTGCGGCCGCCGGCACGTTCACGACGAACCGGATCTGTGCCGCACCGGTGAAGTGGTGCCGCGAGCGTCTGCCGTCCGAGGACATCCGAGCCATCGTGATCAATTCGGGGAATGCCAACGCGGCGACCGGTGCGCAGGGGTTCGCCAACGCCGCAACGAACGGCCGCCCATGCGGCGGTCGCTCTTGGGCTGCCGCCCGGAGCAGGTCCTCGTCGCCTCGACCGGCGTGATCGGCCACCAGCTCCCCATGGACAAGATCGAGGCCGGCCTGGACCAGGCGATTCCCCGGCTCTCGCCCGACCCCGACGGCTTTTCAGACCGCCGCCACGGCCATCATGACCACCGACTACGCGGCCCAAGCTCGTTTCGTTCAGCTCAGACCATCGGCGGCCGTGAGGTGACGCTCCTGGGCATGGCCAAGGGCGCCGCCATGATCGGCCCGCGCATGGCGACCATGCTGGCGTTCCTGCTCACCGATGCACCGGTCTGGGCGAACGACCTTCACGATATCCTGGGCAACGGCCGTCGACCGTTCGTTCAACTGCCTCTCGGTCGAGGGACATGCGAGCACCAACGACACGGTCCTCATCCTCTCGAGCACGGCTGGCACGGAACCGATACTGAAAGGCGACGGACTTATCGGCATTTTCCGGGATGGTCCAATCGGCCTGCGTGTCGCTCGCCTGCATGATCGCCGACGATGGCGAGGGAGCGACTCACTTCATCACGATCGACGTTGAGGGCTGCGCCACGACCGGCGACGCCCGCGCGATCGCTCGCGCCGTCGCGGACAGCCCGCTGGTCAAGACCGCCATTCACGGCGGCGACCCGAACTGGGGTCGAATCGTCTCGGCGGCCGGCTACGCGGGTGTGCCGTTCGAGGAGACCGAGCTGTCGCTCTGGCTCAATCGAGATCGCCGTCTATCAAGACGGCGTACCCATCCCTTTCGACGCTGCTCGCCCTCTCAAACTCGCTCAAGAGCCAGCGCGATGTGCATGTCCGCTTGGTATTCAAGAGCGGTACGGAAGCCATCCGATTCTGGACCTGCGACCTGACCGCCGAGTACATCCGGCTCAACGCCGATTACACGACCTGATGATCGCCGGCCGCACCTGAATCTTTTCTCGCGATCTCTGCGCATTGACACGGGACTTCGGGTAGACTTATGCTCCGTCGTGTTCTCAGCGAACGTGTCGGAGTTCAGGTTTTTCTCCGTTCGACGCGAATATTTCGCCGCTCCGGAACGAATTTAAGGCAGTGAAGCGGCGAGTGGGTTTGCTTTCCGTATTCCCCGCCTGGTCAATCGCGGCATCGGGATCGACGTTGATGAAAAAGACGATCAAAACTCTGACGTTGCTCGTGAGCGGTCTGGTCTTGCTCAGTTGCGTGGTCGTGGTTGTCAACCAGACGGCGGGCGTGGTCCACCTCGCCAGGGACGTTCATCCGGCCTTCGGGACAGTCACGCTTTGGGTTCTTCTGGTCGCCTATGGCGGACTGATCGCGCGTTCCGGTCGTGATGGTTATCCGGATGCCTCGACCGCTCGTTCCTCCCGAGAGTGAGGCGAGTCCGGAGTTCGATGAGCATATCGCACGGCTGGGTGAGCGGCTGGCGGCCAACTCCCGGGTCCGGTTCGTCCGCCAACCGCCCGATCGACCGCCGGAGCGTCGAGGATGCCCTGCGAGTCTTGGATAACGACGCCAATGCGATTGTCAAACAAGTCGCGACGACGGTTTTCCTCACCACGGCGGTATCACAGAGCGGCCGGCTGGATGCGCTCCTCGTGCTCGCAGCCCAGTCCCGCATGGTTTGGCGGATCGCTCATCTCTACTATCAACGTCCGTCCCTGAGAGAGCTCGCCCACCTGTACGGCAACGTGGCGGCGACCGCGTTCGTCGCGGGAGAGCTTGACGATCTCGAGTTGCACCAGATGATCCAACCCGTGGTGGCCGGGTCTCTGGGAGCGATGGGAGGCGCGATCCCTGGCTTTCAGGTCTTCACGACGATCATGGTCAACTCGCTCTTGAGCGGGAGTGCCAACGCCTTCCTGACGCTGCGGGTCGGTATCATCACCAAGGACTACTGTTGCTCACTGGTCGCCGAGCCCCGCACGCGAGTGCGCCGAGCGGCGACCGCCGAAGCGGCACGACTCCTTTCTGGGATCGTCAAGGACAGTGGATCCCGAGTTCGCGACGCTCTCTGGAAAGAGATCAAGCACAAGCTTCCTCGCGCTTGGCCGTCGCGTAAAGGTCAGCCGGAGACCGTGTAAAACTCGGGCCTGATCATGATGCCGATTCGGCTGAATCCGCAGACCGAACGTGGGACGCAATACGGACCTGGTTCATGGACTACGCTCGGCTCGGAACGCCTGTTGCTGAGGATGTTCCGCGAGTCGGACCTGGACGCGTACGCCGAGATGTGCGGCGATCCCGAAGTGATGCGATACCTGGGTGATGGGTGCACTTTAACCCGCGCCGAAGCGTGGCGGAACATGGCGGTCGTGCTGGGCCACTGGCAATTGCGCGGCTTCGGGCTCTGGGCGGTCGAGGAGCGGGAAACCGGCCTACTGGTTGGTCGGGTGGGGTGTTGGAGTCCGGAAGGTTGGCCGGGTTTTGAAATTGGCTGGACCCTCCGCCGGAGTTTCTGGGGTCGCGGGTATGCGACCGAGGCCGGGCGCGTGGCCCTCGAACAAGCGTTTTCCACGTTCGGTCAAACGCACGTCATCAGCCTGATCCAGCCGCGGAACTCGGCGTCCATTCGAGTGGCCCGCCGTATCGGCATGCGCCGAGAGGGGATCGGCGAGGTCATGGGCAACGAAGTGGTCATCTATGGCATCGACCGCCGAGTCGATCTTCCGGCTCGAGTCGGCCGGAAGGCGTCGCCGATTTCCGGAAGAACGACGCAGGAAACGTCGATGAAAATTACGAAAATTTCGCAGAATTCGCTCTACCCGGAGAAAGGGTATCTTGATTATATTGAAGACGGTTGGAAACCGAAAGAGTGCGTGTCGTGGATCCCTCCGGAATCTCATCGCTGCCGCTCTCGCCTTTCCATCCAAGGGCCGCCCGGTCGGTCCCTTCGGATTTGGCCCGGAAAGTGATCAATGGGTCGAGACACCCTGATCTCAGGAGATTGATGGTGGGTAAGAAACTGTATGTCGGAAACCTCACTTACCGGGTGAGCAGCTCCGACCTGGAACAACTGTTTTCGCAATTCGGCAGCGTAGAGAGCGCGGAGGTCATCTCCGACCGCGACACAGGCAGGAGCAAGGGCTTCGGATTCGTTGAGATGAGCAACGACAACGAAGCACGGGCGGCGATCGACGCCCTCCATGACCAAGAACATGACGGCCGTCGCCTGACCGTCAACGAGGCCAGACCCCGTGAACCTCGCACCGGAGGTGGAGGCGGTGGCGGAGGTGGATGGCGCGGTGGAGGCGGCGCGGTGGTGGTGGAGGCGGCGGAGGCGGTGGTGGCCGAGGCCGGAGCGGCGGTTACGACCGTTATTGAGCTCACCAATCATTGCTGAAACCAGGATAAAACCCAAAGGGAGCTCGTTCCCGTCGAGCTTGCCGGACCGAACTGGCGCCCGCCGATAGTCGAAAGACTCTCGGCGGTGCGGTCCCCTATCGCTAGAGACAACGACCGTCATTGCAGCGGGCCGGATCGCAACGCGACGTTTTCATCGTCGCCAGACAATCCAACCCCGAGTGATTGCGTGCGCTCGTTGGCCGGCTAACTCTCGCTCTTGCTCTTGGCGGCAGCCAGAGGACGGAGCACAGCCAGCATCGTATTGAGGTGAGCCAACCTGGGGCCGAACCTGTCGACGAAGTCGCTCAGCGAGAAATCGCCTTCGAGAAGGTTCTCGTGGTTGTCGTCAACGTAATTCGCCAGCTCGCTCATCAGCGCGGCATGAACCTGCTCAAGCTTGGTGAGCGTTTCACGGCAGGTCTCCAGGATCGGCTCGTGTCCAGCCTGCCAACGTTCCAGCTCCGCGCCTTGGCGGGCGCGCTGTTCACGATTGACCTGGAGCAATTCACGCGAGATCTCGAGTTGCTGACGCTGGATCTCGAGCGTCTGACGTTGAACCTCAAGCGACTGGTTTTGAAGGTTCGCGATCAGATGGAGCAGGAGTACCGGGTCGTTTGAGTTGGGAATGCCGGCCGTGGGATTTTGTCCGGTGGGAGAAACCTCCATGCGATAAGTCCACGCTGGTGCTGGCGACGACTGGTTTTCGCGCGATGGCACTCCGTCCTCCTCCGCTCGCTCCAAGGGGAACTGCGATCGTTCTTCACGGCTCGTGCTGATCGAAACCGTTGGCTCAATCTTAACACAACGATTATTCTACGCGAGCGGGGACTCGCTGGATAGGCCATTGATCGGCACTTTGTTGAAGCCGGCCGTCTTGCGCGGATTCATGACGGAAATGCCGTTTTGTTTCGGCACTCAGCGGGGACCGATCCAGGTCGAACATCGAGACATCAGCAAGTCTGGTCGTGATCCGGCATTGCGTGCACGAATGCGTCGGGCAGCGCGTCGACGATATCGCCGGCGATCAAACCAATCTCCCCGTTCTGGTCGCGCGCGATGTCGCCTGCCAAACCGTGAATGAAGACCCCGAGCTGTGCGGCTTCAAAGGCAGGGAGTTTCTGACCAAGAAGCGCGGCGATCACGCCGGTGAGCACATCGCCTGAGCCGCCGGTCGCCATCCCCGGATTGCCCGTCGCGTTGACGAAGTAACGGCTGCCGTCGGTCACGACCGTGCCGGCCCCTTTGAGGACCACGACAAGCGGTTCGGAAACCTGGGCGAGTTTCGCCGCCAACTCGACTCGGTTCGCTTGAACGTTGGCTGTGTCGACTCCGATCAGCCGGGAAAACTCGCCCGGATGTGGAGTCAAGACGACCGGTCGACCGAGACCCGCCAGCAGGTCGGTTTGACCGACCAACGCGTTGAGCCCGTCGGCGTCGATGACCAGGGGTTTGGCGGTAGTCGTGATCAGGAATCGAACCAGTTGGCGGATATCATCCGACTGGCCGAGTCCCGGTCCGACGGCAATGATGTCGGTCGTCGCGATCAATCGTTCGAGGAAAGGCCGCGGCAGGTTCGAGCCGGATCAATCCCTCATCATCGCAGGGCAGGGGATAGGTCATGTAGGAGGGCTCGAAGCTGGCGACGGTCGGCTGGATTTCGGCGGGACTGGCGACCCGGACCAGCCCGGCCCCGGATCGCAACGCCGAGGCGCCGCACAGGGCGGCGGCGCCGGCCATGCCGCGCGAGCCCGCCAGAATCAGTACGGACCCGAATCGTCCCTTGTGGCTATCGCGGGGACGTGCGGGGAGGGTGGGAGTCGATTTGATCAGTTCAAGCGCCATGAATCAATGTCTCGCTCCGCCATGGACTTGCCGTAATTGGTGACACAGGACTGGGACGCGGACGGTCAGGCCGGCGGCGAACGGTGGTCGAGTCCGCTTGACGGGCCTGGCCCATCCGCCGAGCGATCAGGCCCGCGACATGGCCCCCTTTGAAGCCCGCGTCGATATTGACGACCACCACGTTGGACGAGCAACTGTTCAGCATCCCCAGGAGTGCGGCCATACCCTGGAAATTCGCGCCGTAGCCGATCGAGGTCGGTACCGCGATCACCGGGCAATCCACCAGGCCGCCCACCACGCTCGGCAGGGCACCCTCCATTCCGGCCACGACGACCAGGGCATCCGCGTTCGTCAAATGCGGGAGCTGATGCAGCAGCCGGTGCAGTCCGGCGACGCCGACGTCCGCGACCAGCGAGACGTCGCAATTCCACGCCTCGGCCGTCACTCGAGCCTCCTCGGCGACCGGCAGGTCGCTGGTCCCGGCCGTCACGATCACCACGCGGCCCAGCATCGGCCCGTCGTCACCGGGTCCTCGGACCCGGAACGTGCGGCCGACCGGGTTGTGTTCCCCCTGGGGAAATGCGGTCTTAAGGTGCGTGGCCGTCTCGGGCTCGACCCGTGTCACTAATCCTCCCTGCTCGTGCTCGAGCAGCGTGTTGAGGATCGTCTCAATCTGGACGGCCGTTTTTCCCTGGCCGTAGACGACTTCGGGAAATCCGCAACGGATCCGGCGATGCAAATCCACTTTGGCGAAGCCGCCCGCATCTTGGTACGGGTGAAGGCGGATCTGGCGCTCGGCCTCTTCGGCCGTCACGCGGCGGTCGTGAACCGCGGCTAGTAACTGTCTGAGCTCGTGCGAATCCATGGTTAATTTGTAGCCCTCGACTTCCCGGGGTCTTTCGTATTTGCGATTTGTTCGTGTCCGTCAACCTTGCTTTGACGGGTTAGAATCCGCCTTTCGGCGGATCGGACCGGCTACAGCCGAACTCCGACACGTCGATTGACCGTAGACGAACACTCAGTGGCTTACCTCGGGTTGGCCACCGTCATACCAGCCCGAAGGTCCAGGCTGTGTCCCTCGCTGACGCTTCGGATAGTATGATTCGCCGCTACTGTCATGCAGTCAACCCATAAATAAACCGATTTCGTCGCTGGTTTCAGCTCGTTGCTCGTTGTTCGTTGTCGGTCTTCAATTCACTTGCAACAGCAACTAGAAACTACAACTACGATTCTCTTGTAACCGCGGCGATTTCCGTCCGCAACCGATTTGAGCTTTCGAGTTCATGATGGTGCGTGGTAATCTCGTTTAGTGAGAGCGGAGTTCTTGGCGATCTCGGGCGGTCTGGACCCTGTGTTTGATCGTGATCCTGTCGTTCCAGAACCGCGCCCATCAACTTGATTTGAACCGAGGGTGGTGATGTCGGCCAGTCCATCCCAAGTTCGAGCGGTCAGTGCCTCCAAAGGCGACGCGAGTGCCAGTCGCGCGGCCGCCCGTCGATTTCGCTCCTGTGGCTTTGCCGGACCTGGCGCCGAGTCCCTGGCAATCGTGGAAGCTGTGGACTCCCGAAGCCCTTCAGGGCTGGGCTGGCTCAGTCAGTTTGCACGTGCTCCTACTGCTCGTCCTGGCTTTCTGGTATTTCGCACCGAGGTCGAAGGCGCTGATGGCGTTCGACTCGCGACTGGCTGGTTCCCCGCACGGGATCCCCGAGGCGGAGTCTTTGACCGGCGGATTGAATACGGCGTTGCCCATGCCTGCCGCGCCGCTCGAAATGGCCGCGTCAACGGCTCCGTCGCTTTCGGCGATGGAACTCACGCCCATTGAGCCGGATCTCCGGTTCGGTATGAACAAGACCGCTACGGGCGGCGGTGGCGGCCCGAATGATAATCCGGGGGCGGGCGACGGCGATGGATTCGGACTGGCCAAGTTCGGTGAGGGGGGCGAGCTGGTCCGTGGCGTCACCGTCAAGGTGGGCGACCCTCAGTTCACCTTGATCTGGGACAAGGATGGAGTCGACCTCGACCTTCATGTCGTCGAGCCCAGTGGAAAGGAAATCTACTGGGAAGAGCCCAAGGGGGCGCAAGGGGGTGAGCTCGACGTCGACAACACGAAGGGCTTCGGTCCGGAGAATATCTACTGGTTGGTCGAGTCCGACGTGCCGGGAGCTGAGAAAGTCAAAGGTCCCGGTCCTGCCGGTACTTATCGGTGGTTCGTCGTTTACTACGGGGGATTCGGTGGCATTCCCAAACCGACGCACTGGCAAGTTCGCGTCAAGCACGACGGCAAGGTCACCGTCCACCATGGAAAGTTCCGCGCACTCAACGAGCGGAGCAAGATCTACACGCTGAAGGTCGACACAGCCGAATCGAAGCTTCCCGCGGAGCGACCTTGAAAGCCCGTTCCTCCCGGCGCTAGCGCAATCGAGGTGAGCGTCGGCTGATATACAGGCGCCTGTCGCGCACCACGCAATTGATCCGGTCGGTTTCCCCGACTTCTCGCTCGGCAGAGTGAAGGGGCCTGGCTGGCGACACCGCAAGCTCGACCTCATTTGCACCGTTCCCATTTCTCGTCGATCTTGAGGACATTGTTCCCGACCTTCAGGGAGCCCGAGTGAAGCCAGAGGTTTCCCTCGACTTTTCGGGTAAAATCGAAGCTCATCCCCACCAGCGGTGCCTGTCCCTCACCCAGAATGGACTCGACGCTCTCGGTGTACTTGTCCTTGTCGACCGTGTACTTGCCACCGGCCGCGGCGATGATCCGACCCTCCTTGACAATCGTCCAGACATACCGGCCCGCGGTCATGTACTTGATCATTTCCACGCCGGCGGGCAACGGTTGGTAGTCCTGGTTATCGCTGCCCCTACGCGCTACTAACTTCCATGCTCCTTCGATCGAACTCGGCTTGACGCTCGGTTCGTCGCACAGCGCACCGGCGATCGGGACTGTAAGGACGAAGGTGAAAGTCATGGCCGTCAACGCTACGAGGCCGGGTACTGCGATCCGCGATAGTCGCCGCATCATGGATGGAGCTCCGAAGGGGGAGGACATCGAAAAACCACTTTTGTGCTTGTTGTATGATACGAGAGCGAGCACCATCCATCCAGACCGCCGCGGCCGCAGCTCGATTCGTGGATTTCAACGAGGCGAGATCGAACTCCTCAATCCTCGGCGCATCTTGGCCTTATAAACCTATCCAATTTGTCTGCGCGTGCGTTCAGGTAAAACTACCCAGTTTCCCGTCGACGGATGGTCGGCGATCGTTTATCGTGGATGAGCGACTGAACGGTCGTCCTCGCATTCCGCCCGAAATCGACTAGATCTTGAATGGACCCGAGCTCCTCGGCGTCGAGGTTTTACTGGCATGGCGAGCACGCTACGAGAAGAACTTGCGTCGCTGAGGATTGAGCGAACCAACCCGTTATCATCGCGGCGTAATGGAAATCCGAAATCCTCCGGACGCGGTGGCGGCGGCCTGCGGCTCCTTTCCTGGGTATTGTGGCTGATCCCGCTCAGCCTCTTGACTGGCGTCGCCACGGTCGGCATACCGGCAGTACGATCAGATCCGCTCCCGACCCGAAGTGAGCGTGGGTTTGGTCCAATCGATGACGGCCGGGGAAGCGGAGAAGCTCCTGACCGCCAAGGGATATCTCAAGTCGCGTTATCAGTCGATGATCGGGACCAAGATCGCGGGCCGGGTTGAGAAGATGTGTGTCGAGGAGGGCATGAAGGTCAAAAAAGGGGACATCCTCGCCATCATCGAGCACAACGATATGAAGGCGATGCTGGCCTCACGCGAAGCTCAGACGGTCCGGACCGCGGCCGAGCTGGAAGAAGCTCGGGCCGACCTCTGGGAGAAGGAGCGCGAGGAACGGCGGGTGAGCCGTCTTTTCAATCAAAAGAGCGTGACGGCCGAGGAATCCGAGAAAGCGATGGCGGGTCGCAAGAAGGCCACGTGCCCGGGTCGCCGCCCTGGAAGCCGCGGTCAAGCTCATGAAGGCCAACGTCGAGGAAATCCGGGCGACAATCGCCACGATGCAATTGTACGCACCGTTCGACGGCACGGTCGTCGAGAAGCAGGGCGAGGAGGGCGAGATCATCACGCCGACGGCCATGAGCTCTTCATTGGGCCGCACGGCCGTGGTGACCATCGCCAACCTCGAGAAGATGGATGTCGAGACCGACATCTCGGAGAACCTGCTGTCGCGGGTCGCGCTCGGCCAGCCCGCCGAGGTCTCCGTCAGTGCGATCCCATCCAAGCGATACCATGGCCGGCTCCGGCAGGTGATCCCGATGGGCGACCGGACCCGCGGCACGGTCAAGGTCAAGGTCGAGATCCTCGATCCGGACGAAAAGCTCTTCCCCGAGCTGGCTGCGACCGTTCACTTTCTCCCCAGCAAATCGGCCAACAGTCCGGACGCGAACCGCTCTTTCGTGTTCGTCCCCAAGTCGGCCGTTTTCCAGGAGAACGGGCACGACCACGTCTGGGTGGTCGACAAGAAAGAAGTGATCCGCAAGCGTCCGGTGGAGGTGGCCACGACCACGGACGACCTGGCGCGGGTCGAGTCGGGCCTCGAATCGGGCGAGTCCGTCGTCCTCAACCCTGACAAGACGCTCCGGGAAAATGAAACCGTTCGAATCGCCGATTGAAGACACCCGGTCCCGAGACCGAAAGGCTCATTCGTCCATGTCCGAGATGCGCTCGATCGTGTTGCGCGGTGTTGACAAGGAATATCGGCGCGACGAATTCCGGATACCCGTGCTTGATGGGCCTCGATCTCACGGTCGACGAGGGCGAGTTCCTCGCTCTGATGGGGCCCTCGGGTTCGGGCAAGACCACGCTCCTGAACCTGATCGCCGGTCTCGACCGCGCGACCAATGGCAAAGTGTTCGTCCACGATCAGGACCTGGGCGAGCTCAGCGAGGCCGAAATCACTCGCTGGCGCGCCGACAATGTCGGGTTCATCTTCCAGACTTACAACCTGATCCCGGTTCTCACCGCGTTCGAGAACGTCGAGCTGCCGCTTCTGCTCACGCACCTGTCGCGGCGGAAGCGGCGCGAAAACGTCATGACGGCCATGCGCGTCGTCGGCCTCATCGGGCCGGGAACAACACTATCCACGCCAGCTCTCCGGTGGCCAGGAGCAGCGAGTGGCCATCGCGCGCGCCATCGTCACCGACCCCTACCTGCTCGTCGCCGACGAGCCGACCGGAGACCTCGACCGCACCACGGCCGGCGAAATCCTTGATCTTCTGGAACAGCTCAATCGGGAGCTCCAAAAAACGATCATCATGGTGACTCACGACCCCTTGGCCGCGCAGCGAGCCACCAGGACTCTGCACCTCGATAAAGGCCGGCTGGTCGATGACGTGGTCCAAGATACCAGGATCTCGGCCGCGTCATGAAATACATCACTTATATCCTCCGCAACGCCCGGCGCAACCCGGTTCGGTCGATTCTGACCGTCGCATCGATGGCCATCTGCCTTTTCTTGACGATGGCGTTGGTGTCGTTTTTCGCCACCTTCGACGAAGCCAACAGTTCGACACGAATCTCCAACCGCGTCATGACGCTCAATTCCAACGGGTTCGCCGGCTTTGTGCCGATTTCGCGCGTCGAAGGAAGTCGCGGACCTTGACGGCGTTCTTGCCGCCTCGTCGTTTGCCTGGTTCGGCGGCAAGTATCAGAACTGAGGTCCTCCCCTTCGCCCAGTTCGGCGTCGATCCCGACGTCATTTTCACAATTCTTGACGAGTTCAAGATACCCGCGGATCAGACTCAAGGCGTTCCAGGAGAACAAGGACGGTTGCGTCATCGGCCGAAAGATGGCCACGGAACGTAAGCTCAAGGTGGGCGATTCACTGCCACTCAAGGGCGATGCGTACCCGGTTGACCTCAACTTGACGGTCCGGGGCATCTACGACGGTCCCAACAATCGCGACCTGCGGATGTGCCTTTATCGCTTCGACTATCTTGATGACGCCTTGAAACGCGTGGCGACCGGCCGTACCCGGCGCTCGAGTGCGACCAACGTTGACTCCGGCGCATGTCCGGCAATGCGGCGGCCATCTACATCAAGTGCAAGAATGCCGACGCCATGGCGGGCGTGTGCAAGCGCGTCGACGACCTGTACCACAACAGCGACTACCCGACCCGGACCCAGACCGAAGAAGCCTTTGGCAAGATGTTCGGAGAAATGCTGGGCGACTTGAAGAATGCGATTTACTGGATCGGTGGTGCGGTCGTCTTCTCTCTGATCTTCGTCGCCGGCAATTCGATGGCGATGGCCATGCGGGAGCGGACGACCGAGGTGGCGGTGCTCAAAGCGATCGGTTTCAGCAAGGGGCTCGTCTTGTTCCTGGTCCTGGCCGAGTCCGTGCTGGTCGCCGGCGTCGGCGGCGCGATCGGCGCCTTGGGATGCAAGGCGTTGTTTCGATATCGTCGACATCTCCCTGTACACGGCCGGCTTCCTTCCCTTCTTCACCATTCCGTGGAGTGTCACGTTGATTGGTTTGGGGGCGTCGCTCGTGATCGGCTTCATCAGCGGGTTCTTCCCGGCGATCCTCGCGGCCAATGCGTCAGTCATCGACGGACTCAGGAAAGTGATTTAGGATCCAGCATGATTCCGATCAAATACAATCTGCGAAACCTTCGGGTCCGTTGGAAAACGACGCTACTGACCACCATGGCCACGGGCTTGGTCGTCTGGTCGTCGTGCATCCTGTTCGGCATGGTGGAGGGTCTGCAATATAGCCTGACCATTTCGGGCGACCCGCTGGACCTGATCGTGCTCCGCAAAGGGTCGTCGAACGAAATCGGGGGCGGCTTCTCCAGCGACAAGGCCGACGACCTTCTTGAACCTGCCGGGTATCGCGCGCGATGACCAAGGGCACCCGCTGGCCGCCAAGGAATTGCTCAATATCCCGCTGGCCGAGCGAACGAATGGCACGCGTACCAACATCATCATCCGGGGCGTCCAGCCAGCCTCGCGTAAGCTGCGCCCGGACTTCAAGATCGTGGCTGGCAAAGATTTCGAGGAGGGCAAAGGCGAGTGCATCGTGAGCCGGAATCTGGCCCGCTCGCTCAAGGGAGCCCATATCGGCGGACGTCTCAAATTTGGCGACAAGGAAGAATATCAAGTGGTCGGCCTGTTCACGGCCGGCGGCAGCGCCGCCGAGAGCGAAGTCTGGGCCGACCTCAAGGATGTCGAGAAAAACATCGGCCGCGACGGCTCGGTCTCCAGCGTCCAGCTCCGCGCCGCCACCCCGCGATGACTATGCTCGGATCTCAGAAAGACCATCGACGCCGACACCCAGTTCAAGCTGGCGGCCATCCCCGAGTCGGTCTATTTCGAGAGTCAAACCCGCTCGGGCACCTTCATGAAAGTGATGGGCACCGTGATCGCCGTCCTGCTGACCTTCGGTGCCATGTTCGCCTCGGCCAATACCATGTTCGCCGCGGTCAAGTCGCGAACCCGCGAGATCGGCACCATGCGAGCCCTCGGCTTCTCCCAATTCGATGTCTTGATCTCGTTCCTGAGCGAATCGCTGATCCTCTGCACCTTGGGCGGTGCACTCGGCTTGCTGGCGACCCTTCCGTTGAGCGCCCTGACACTCGAGACCAACAACTTCAACACGTTCGCCGCGGTCACGATCTCAGTTCCGCTTCGGCCCGCTGGTCATGGCCGTCGCCCTGATCATGACCCTGGCCATGGGCCTGTTCGGCGGCATGTTCCCCGCGATCACGAGCCGTTCGCCTCAACGTGATCGCGGCATTGCGCGAGCTGTGATGAAGAGCGGCAACCTCGCATTCATTGATCGTGCCAAGTTCCGAGAGTCGAAAGGGCGATGGCAGTGAACATGATACCTCAATGTATCGATTGCAAACACATCTTTCCTTCGGAACCGGGAAAGCTCATGCGATGTCTTGCCTTTCCGGAGAAGATTCCCTCTGAGATCCGCAGGAACAGCACGACCACCGTCAGCCTTATCCCGGCGACCATGGCGACGGTTCGAGCCGATCTCCACGTCCAGGCCGGTCAAGACGTGGAATCGAGTGACGAAGCATTTCAATCCTTCAAAGTTCTTCAGGGCCGGCCGGCCGGCACTGATCGCCTCGATGTCTTGTCGAAGACGCTCGATTTCCGCCTCTAACCGTCGCTGAGCCGCCTCGGCGGTCTGCCGCTCCTTACTGCCTACTGTTCGGCGGCTTCCGCGCTGCCATTCTTTTTCCGCGCCTGCGTTTCGATTTCCGCGCTGCGTTTCGATTTCCGCGCTGCCGTTCCTTTTCCGCGCGCCACTCGTTTTCCGCCCGCTCCGGGGAGTCAGCAACCACATGCTGCGGCAGGATCCCACAGCTTTAACTCTTGTCCCGACCGCTCCAGGTGCAGCCCGAGGACTTCGCTCGGCAAGCCGGCCGTTCACAGCAGACGATCGGCTCATAGTCGTCGCCGACCCGCCGAACTCCTTGGAGCGACGGCTCCAGGTAATCCTCAGTCGGGTCGAACTGGAAATACTCGGGTATCTTCGAGAACGTCACGGTAGAGCACGCGCTTCTTGGTCTGATCTTCCCTTCGGTGGTCTTCGAGGTGATCTCGATCACGACGTCGGGGGGCTTTCCTTCCTCCCAGAGCAGGTAGTAATCGCGGAGTGGGAACTTGGGTATGCCTCGAACCATGAAGACATCGGGTGAGACGTGCTTCCGTGGATTGCCTTCCTCGTAGAACAAGAGCAGGTTGCCACCCACGTGGACCATGGGATCGGCGGCGAAATAGTCGCGCATGGGCTCGACGACATCCACCATGACCTGCCAGTGCAATTCGGTCTCGGCCATCGGTTTGCCGTCTGAGGTCGGATAGTCTACTCGGACGCACGGTTTTGGATCGGGGGGCTGCCGCCATCTTGCGATCCTTGTCACGGGCCATCGGGGTTCGATGAGCCCGATTGTAACAGAAACTGGGAATATGGACAGTCGGACTTGCTTACCTCGCATGCTCCAGGACGACGATCGTCCGCCGCGGCGGGAGCTTTTCGCGCGTGATCTCGATGGTGGTGGCACCTGGCCGATCGATCGGGTCGCGAGGCAAGGCTTCCAGGAACCGCTCGAGCGGCTGGATGTTGAGGTCGATCTTGGGTGTCTTGAAGTGCATCGGCACGATGATCCGTGGTCCGATCGCGTCCATCAAGGCGGGAATCTCGGGATAGTCGATCGTCGGCGGTCCGCCGGCGGCCGCCAGGACGATGTCGGCGCCCCGCAATGGTGCGAGCTCGGCCTCCGTCAGCGGATGTCCCAGGTCGCCGAGGAAGACCAGGTGCAGATCCTCCGAGCGAAAATGGACGATGGCCACCTCGTCCTCGGGCAAGCGCTCGGCGGTCTCGAACACATGGACCGACTCGAACCGGATGCCTTTGATCACGCGGCCTTCCGCCGGCAGCTCGAGCGCCCGGACGGTCTCGAACGGCGGGACGATCTGGCCGAGATGGCTGTGATAACGGTCGTTCTCGTGACTGACGACCACCAGGTCCGCCGGCTCGGCGACCGGCTCGTATCCGCCGCAGTCCGGCGAGCGATAGGGGTCGAGGATGATTCGCAAGCCCTGGGTCTCGACGAGAAAAGCCGCATGGCCGTACCAGGTGATCCGCATGGGTTGGTCTCGGGTCGTTGAGTGTCAATGGAATCGTCCCAAGGGTACCGGCTGCCGCAGTCGATGATAACCTTGCCGACTCGGTTTTGTTACCATCACGGCGATGCCAACGTGCGTGCCTGGAGGAGACACCGACGCTACCGCCGCCATTCGATCCGCTGTCGAGATCCGCACGCACCGCCCGTGAATCAGAGTCCGGCGCACCAACACCGGCTCGGACCGCATACGCATGTTGTTTGAGGACGCACCAGAATGCGTTGGCGTTCGCTCCCGGAGGTTCGCGGATATCCTGACACGAAGGATCGAGATCGATTGGAGACCGGTCTGGCGCATGATGCGCGACCTACCCCGAGGTGGTTTTGCTCGGCCTTGGGCGTTCTGCTCCGCGTCGGGGTCTATTTGAGTAACCGATCGTTCTGGATGGATGAAGGTTCGCTGTTCGGGAATCTGAAAGGTAAACCGATTCTCGACTTCTCGCGCCATCTGACCGGCGATCAACTGGCGCCCTTTGGTTTCTTGATCGCCGAGCGGGCGCTCTTGTCCGTTCTGGGTTCGTCGCGGTACGTGGCGCGTCTCGTTCCATTGTTTTGCGGGATCGCCGCGTTGTTCTTGTTCGCGCGGTCTGGCTCGCGCTGTCCTTCCTCGGCGAGCCGCGCTGGTTGCGCTGGTGTTGTTTGCGTTCTCGGACGACCTGATTTATTACTCGAGCGAGCTGAAGCCGTACACCGTTGACCTGGCGATCGGGCTGGCTTTGAGCTTGGCGGCGATCGACGCGCTTGGTGAAGCCGGTCCGCGGGCGGCTATCGGCCGCCATGGCGATTGGCGCGGCGGTCGCGCCCTGGTGCTCGTTTCCTTCGGTATTTGTTGTCGCTGGCTGCGGGACGACCTTGATCGTGACGCACTTCGCTCCGGCCGGTACCGGGATGCCGCGGTCTGGGGAACGATCGGGACTGGCTGGCTGGCAAGTTTCCTGGTCTGCTATCGTGCGTCGAGCATGCTCCTCAGCCCGTCGACGACCATGTATCGGTTCTGGGATTTCGCATTCCTTCCGCTCAATCCGCTCAGTCGCGAGAGTCTCGCGAAAGCCGCTGGGATCTTGCTCGAGATCTTCGTCAACCCTTTGAACCTGGTCGCTCCGATCTGGCCGTGGGCCTTGGGGTGATCCTGCCGCTTTTGCTGATGGTCTTGGGTGGTGTGTCGCTGGCGCGGCGCTGTCGGTCGCCGCGTGCCATCCTGGTCGTACCGATCGCGCTGGCGATGGTCGCATCGGCGTTGAAGAGATACCCGTTCCACGGCCGCCTGATCCTCGAGCTGGTGCCGGCGCTCTTCCTGCTGATCGCCGAGGGAACGGAGGTCGTCCACAGGCTGGACTCCGGCCGAGTCAAGCTGGTTTACAAAGCTGTCCTGGTCCTGCTGCTGGCCTTTCCTTGTCTGTCGGCGTTCTACCGGGCGATGGAAAATCGCACTCGCTATTTCAATCAGCATGGCGACTTGCAAGACAACCTGTTCATGAAGTAGCTCGCCGGAGGCGTTCTCGCTCCAGGTCATCACGAAAAAAATTGCCGAGCCTGTGGACAGCGGCGGGCGGTTCCCGGATATCTATTCAGGGAGCCGATTGATGGCCGATCCGGCAGACGACGACCAGAACGTCCTCATCGAGCGCGCCCTGGCCGGCGACGAGTCGGCCCTGGCTGCGCTCTTCGACGGCTATCGCGACCGGCTGCGCCGGATGATCCGCCTGCGGCTCGACCGCCGGCTCTCGGGCCGGGTCGATTCCTCCGACGTGCTTCAGGAGGCGTATCTCGACGTTCGCAAGCGGCTCGCCGAATATGCCCGCGACCCGGCGGCCATGCCGTTCCACCTCTGGCTCCGGCTGGTCGCCGGCCAGCGGCTGACCGATGTGCACCGGTTTCATCTCGGTGCCCAGATGCGCGACGCCGGCCAGGAAGTCTCGCTGCATCGCGGACCGTTTCCCCAGGCCAGCTCGGTCTCGCTGGCCGCCCAGCTCCTGGGCAAGATGACCAGCGCCAGCCACGCCGCGATCCGCGCCGAGCACAAGCTGATCGTCCAGGAGGCCCTCAACGGCATGGACCCGATCGACCGCGAGGTCCTGGCCCTGCGGCACTTCGAGCACCTCTCCAACGATGAGACCGCCCAGGTGCTCGGCCTGACCAAGTCGGCGGCCAGCAACCGGTATATCCGGGCCCTGAAGCGGCTCAAGGAGATCCTGTCGTCCATCCCGGGGCTGCGGGAGCAGCTTTAATACGAACGACCGTGAACGAGACGATGAACACCTCCAGCGACGAGCGCAACCCCGTCGAGCTCCTGGCCGAGGAGTTCCTCGACCGCAAGCGCCGCGGCGAGCACCCGACGCTGCGCGAATACGTCGAGCGCCATCCCGAGCTGGCCGGCGAGATCCGCGACCTGTTCCCGCGCTGCTTGATGATGGAGGACCTGGGGAGAGACTCCGGCGGCACCACCGGCTCGCTGGCCGCTGACAACGGCGCGGCGCGTGGGCATCCGGCTCGCAGCGGCTGGGCGACTACCGGATCCTCCGCGAGATCGGCCGCGGCGGCATGGGCGTGGTCTACGAGGCCGAGCAGGAGTCGCTGGGCCGCCGCGTGGCCTCGAAGGTGCTCTCGGCCGGGTCGCTGCTCGACCCCAAGCAGGTGCGCCGGTTCGAGCGTGAGGCGAAGGCCGCGGCCAGGCTGCACCACACCAACATCGTGCCGGTCTTCGGCGTGGGCCGGCAGGACGGGCACCATTATTTCGTGATGCAGTTCATCGCCGGGCTGGGGCTCGACGTGGTGCTCGACGACCTGCGGCGGCTGCGGCAAGCGAAGTCCGAGGCGGGGCCCGCTGCCGGTCCGCGCGAGCCGGATCGCCGGCCTGACGGCGGCCGACGTGGCCCGCTCGCTGATCACCGGCCGGTTCGCCGCCGATGGGCCGCCGGCAGATGGGTCCGTGACCGAGCCCGTCGACGACGCGGCCGCCTGCCATCCGCAGCGGCCCCCCGGCCGACTCCGGCTCTTCGTCGGCGATCCTGCCGGGCTCGTCCGAGCTGTCGGCGTCGTCCGACCCCGACCGGCAGTTCTACCGCAGCGTCGCCCGCATCGGCATCCAGGTCGCCGAGGCCCTGGAATACGCCAATCGCCAGGGCATCCTGCACCGCGACGTCAAGCCGTCGAACCTGCTGCTGGACAACCACGGCAACGTCTGGGTGGCCGACTTCGGGCTGGCCAAGACGGCCGAGGCCGACGACCTGACGCACACCGGCGACATCCTGGGCACGATCCGGTACATGGCTCCGGAGCGGTTCTCGGGTCACTGCGATGCGCGGTCGGACGTGTACAGCCTGGGGTTGACGCTGTACGAGCTGGTGGCGTTGCGGCCGGCGTACGAGGCATCGGACCGGCACGCGCTCATGGAGCGCGTGCTGCACGAGGAGCCGGAGCGGCTGAAGAAGCTGGCGCCGGGCGTGCCGCGGGACCTGGAGACGATCGTGGCCAAGGCGACGGCGCGGGACCCGGCGAGGCCGTACGCGACGGCGGCGGCACTGGCGGAGGACCTGCGGCGGTTCGTGGAGGACCGTCCGATCCGTGCGCGGCGGATCTCGCCGGCGGAGCGGCTGGCGCGGTGGTGCCGGCGGAACCCGGTGCTCGCGGCGTCGATCGGCGCTGGCGGCCGCGGCGCTGGTGCGCCGTCGGCCGTGTTGTGCGCTGCTCTATGCTGCGGCAGACCGCCACGCTGCCGAGCAAGCCGAGGCGAACCAGCGGATCACCCGGCTGGCGAGCAACCTCGAGAAGGAGAGCGGCGCCCTGAAGAATGAGCGCGGCCGCTTGAAGACCGCGCTGGCCGAGTCGAACAGCCGGCTGGCGAGGCTCGACCTCGAGCGCGGCCAGGCCGCCTTCGAGAAGGGGCAGGTCGGCGTCGGGATGCTCTGGACCGTCGAGTCGCTACGGATGGCGGCCGAGGCGGGAGACGAGGCCGGCCAGCACGTCGCCCTGGCCAACCTGTCGGCCTGGCGGCGCCACCACGTCGAGCTGAAGGAGGTCTTCTCCCACGGTAACACGGTGGCGTGCGGTCGCCTTCAGCCCCGACGGCAAGACGATCCTCACCGGGAGCAATGACAAGACGGCGCGGCTGTGGGACGCCGCCACCGGCCGGCCCATCGGCCAACCCATGGAGCATCCGGACATGGTGTCACGTCCGCGGCGTTCAGCCCGGACGGCAAGACGATCCTCACCGGGGGCGGTGACAAGACGGCGCGGCTGTGGGACGCCGCCACCGGCCGGCCACTCGGCCAACCCATGAAGCATTCGGACTGGGTGTTCTCCGTGGCGTTCAGCCCCGACGGCAAGACGATCCTCACCGGGAGCGCTGGACAAGACGGCGCGGCTGTGGGACGCCGCCACCGGCCGGCCGCTCGGCGAACCCCTGGCGCATTCGAGCATGGTGTACTCCGTGGCGTTTAGCCCCGACGGCAAGACGATCCTCACCGGGAGCTGTGACAAGACGGCGCGGCTGTGGGACGCCGCCACCGGCCGGCCCATCGGCCAGCCCATGGAGCATTCGGACAGCGGTGTGGTCCGTGGCGTTCAGCCCTGACGGCAAGACGATCCTCACCGGGAGCATGGACAAGACGGCGCGGCTGTGGGACGCCGCCACCGGCCAGCCACTCGGCCGACCCATGGCGCATTCGCGACTCGGTCAGCTCCGTGACAGTTCAGCCCGGATGGCAAGACGATCCTCACCGGGAGCGATGACAACACGGCCCAACTGTGGGACGCCGCCACCGGAGAGCGGATGGGCAGGGCCTCGAGCATCAAGCCGCGGTCTGGTCCGTGGCGTTCAGCCCCGACGGCCGGTCGATCCTCACCGGCAGTCAGGACGGGATGGCGCGGCTCTGGGATGGCGAGGTCGGTCAGCCCGTCGGCCGGCCGCTGGATCTACGGAAGCCTGGGTCGTGCCGTGGCGTTCAGCCCCGACGGCAAGACCCTCCTCGCCGGCGGCGGTGACGGTAAAGTCCGGCTCTGGGACGTCGCGTCGGGTCATCCTCTCGGCCAGCCCGTGGAGCTGGGATCCGGCGATCCTTCATGGCATTGAGCCCGGATGGCAAGACGATCGTGACCGGGAGCTATGACAAGACGGCGCGCGGCTGTGGGATGCCGCCACCGGCCGGCCACTCGGCCCACCCATGGAGCATTCGGGCATCGGTGATGTCCGTGGCGTTCAGCCCCGACGGCAAGACGGTCCTCACCGGGAGCGATGACAAGACGGCGCGGCTGTGGGACGCCGCCACCGGCCAGCCCGTCGGCCGGCCCCTGGAGCATTCGGACTCGGTGCTCGTCCGTGGCGTTCAGCCCCGACGGCAAGACGATCCTCACCGGGTGCTATGACAGGACGGCGCGGCTGTGGGACGCCGCCACCGGCCGGCCACTCGGCCCACCCATGGAGCATTCGGGGCCGGTGAAGTCCGTGGCGTTCAGCCCCGACGGCAAGACGATCCTCACCGGGAGCAATGACAAGACGGCGCGGCTGTGGGACGCCGCCACCGGCCGGCCCATCGGCCAACCGCTGGCGCATTCGGCCGCGGTGTCTGGTCCGTGGCGTTCAGCCCCGACGGCAAGACGATCCTCACCGGGAGCACTGACAAGACGGCGCGGCTGTGGGACGCCGCCACCGGCCAGCCGATCGGCCCGCCCATGCCGCATCCGTCTTCGGCACAAGACTCGGGCGGCTGCACGTGGCTTTCAGCCCGGATGGCCGGTCTCCTGCTCACGAATGATCGCAGTACGGCGCGGCTGTGGGACGCCCCGGCGCCGCTGCCCGACGACGTGCCGCGGCTGGCCGCCTGGGTCGAGGCCGCCACGGGGCTGGAGCTGGATGAGCGGGGCTGCGATCCGCGTGCTCGACCGCTCCGCCTGGCTGGAGCGTCGCCGCCGCCTCGAGCAGCTCGGCGGCCCGCCGCCGGCGGACCCGGCGCCGCGGCTGGACCCGATCCTCTTCGGCGGCAATCCGGCGGCCCGCGGCGACGCCTGGAAGGAGCGGGGCCTGTGGGACCAGGCCGAGGCCGCCTACGCCGAGGCGATCCGCGCCCGACCGCTGAACCGTGCGGTCTGGCATGCCCTGGCCCGCTTGCACGTCGAGCGCGGCCATCTCGACCGGGCCGCGGCGACGCTCGCCGAAGCGGTCCGGCTGATGCCCGACGATCTGGTACTCCGCCTTGAGCTCAGCCGGGCCCTGCTGTGGTCCGGCGATTGGGCCGGCTGGCGGAGGTCGAACGCCGCGCTGCTCGATCGCTTCGGCGCGACGAGCAACGCGATGACGGCCCGAAGTCGTCGCCTGGGCCTGCGTGCTCGGGCCCGACGCGACCGCCGATCCCGAGTTGCCCGTCCGGCTGGCCGAGGCCGCCGTCCGGGGCGCAGCGCGAATCCTACGAAGCCCTACTACTTGAGCACGCTCGGGGCCGCGCTGTACCGCGCCGGCCGGTTCGACGATGCGATCCGCCGGCTCGATGAAGCCATCCGGCTCCGGGGCGGGGAGAGCCTGCCGACGGATTGGGCGTTCCTGGCGATGGCCCACCACCGACTGGGCCACCATGCCGAGGCAAGGCGCTGGCTCGATCGGCTGCGCGACCATCGAGCCCAGCGCGGACCCGACCGAATTCTGGAACGAGCTGGAAATCCGCCTGCTCCGGAGCGAGGCCGAGGCGGTGATCCTCTACGATCCGGTGTTCCCGGCCGACCCGTTCGCACGTTGACCGGCAAGTCGATCGGCATCGGTCCCCCGGTGCCGCAATGCGTTCGTTCCCCCCTTGAAACAGTTGACACAGTTCCTGCCTTCGCAGGAGCCTGAATCATGCCGCGGAGAGCCCCATGACGACTTCCAGCGACGCACGCAACCCCGTCGAGCTCTGGCCGAGGAGTTCCTCGACCGCAAGCGCCGCGGCGAGCAGCCGACGCTCCGCGAATATGTCGAGCGCCATCCCGAGCTGGCCGACGAGATCCGCGACCTGTTCCCGGCGCTGCTGATGATGGAAGACCTGGGTGAGGACTCCGGCGGCGCCACCGGCTCGCTGGCCGCGATATCGGCGCGGTTGGCGGACTGCGGCTCCAGCGCTGGGCGACTACCGCATCCTCCGCGAGATCGGCCGGGGCGGCATGGGCGTTGTCTACGAGGCCGAGCAAGAGTCGCTGGGCCGCCGCGTGGCCTCAAGGTCCTCTCGGCCGGCCCTGGTCGACCCCAAGCAGGTCCGCCGCTTCGAGCGCGAGGCGAAGGCCGCGGCCAGGCTCCACCATACCAACATCGTGCCGGTCTTCGGCGTCGGCCGGCAGGACGGGCACCACTATTACGTGATGCAGTTCATCGCCGGGCGGGCCTGGACGCTGGTGCTGCGACGACCTGCGCGGCTGCGAGCAGGCCAAACTCGGCACGCGAAGCGCCCGTCGTTGCCAGCGGAACTCGCGCTTCATGCTCCGGCCGCGCATCGTTCGGGCCTGACGGCCGCCGAGGTGGCTCGCTCGCTGCTCTACCGGCCGTTCGCGCGGATGAGCCCGCACGGCGGACGAGACTGCCACCGAGCTACCTGAGCGTCGCCCACCCAAGCCTGCCGGATCGGTCTCTCCGACGATCGCCTCGGTATCGATCCTCGACCCGCGGTCGCCGCCGGCTGGCCATCGCGAGCTCTGCGTCAACGTCGCGATACTCCGATCGCCACTTCTACCATCGGCGTCGCCCGCATCGGCATCCAGGTCGCACGAGGCACTGGAATATGCCAACCGCCAGGGCGTCCTCCACCGCGACATCAAGCCGTCCAACCTGCTTGCTCGACGCTCACGGCAACGTCTGGGTCGCCGACTTCGGCCTGGCCAAGACGGCCGACGCCGACGACCTGACCCACACCGGCGACATCCTGGGCACCATCCGCTACATGGCCCCCGAGCGGTTTCAGCGGCCAATGCGACGCCCGGTCCGACGTCTACAGCCTGGGCCTGACCCTGTACGAGCTGGTGGCCTTGCGACCGGCGTACGATGAGCGCGACCGCCACACGCTGATCGAGCAGCGTGTTGCACGAGGAGCCGGAGCGGCTGCTCAAGCGGCTGGCACCGGCCGTGCCGCGGGACCTGGAGACGATCATCGCCAAGGCGATCGCGCGCGACCCCGACGGCCGATACGCGACAGCCGGCGCGCTTGGCGGAGACCTGCAGCGGTTCGTGGAGGACCGGCCGATCCGGGCGCGGCGGGTCTCGCCGGCGGAGCGGCTCGCGCGTGGTGCCGCCGCAACCCGGTGGTCGCGGTGCTGGCGGGCGTCGCCGCAGTGCTCCTGTTTTTTAGTGGCGATAGTCTCTTCAGTCGGCTATGTCTCGGACGGCGGCGGCGCTGGGCCGGGAACGCACCGCCTTGGCGGGAGGCGCTGCACTGACCGGAGAGCGTGCCGCCCGGCAAAAAGCTGTCGACAACCTCTATCATGCGGAGGTCGGCGAGGCCCGGGCCCTGCGCGCGGCCCGCGTGGGCCGGTTACCGCGGCAAGGTTTTCAGCTTGCTCGGCCGCGCCGCCCGGCTCGACACGCCCGAGCGCGACCCGGGCGAGCTCCGTCGCGAGGCATCCGCTGGCCTGGGTGACTTTGCCGGCCTGGAGCCGCTGGTCCTGCGTGACTTCGACAAAGAGTCGTCGGCCATGGCGATCCATCCGCGTTCGGAGTGGATCGCCGTCGGCCTGGCCGACGGCACGGTCCGCTTTCACGACCCGACCGACTGGCCGCGAGCAGATGCGACTGGCCAAGCCCCACGCCGCGTGTCACGGCGATGGCCGCCACGCCTGAGGGCAGCCTCCTGGTCGGACACGCCGACGGGACCGATTCGGGTCGTCGAGTACGAGCCCCGATCAAGAACGCTGCGCACGACGCGACAAACTCAAGGCTAGCGGACCGATCGCCGGATTCTTTCCGATTACTGGCGGCCGGACGCTTGTCGCGGCCGGTGGCCCGACAGCGATCACGATCCGCGACGTCGATGGGCTCGAGCCGCTTATCCTGGACTTTGCCCACGCCTTTGCCGGGCCGCTCCGGGAGGTCGCCTCGAAAACTACAGCAAGGGCCTTGTGGTCAGCCCCGACGGCCGGCTCGCGGCGACAGCACTCCGATTCCCCGAACCGCCGTATCTTGAGCTCGTCGTCTGGGAGCTGGCGGGTTCGCGGAAGGTGCGGCATGTCTCGCTGGCATCCTTGAGCGGCCTTTACCAGTGCACTTTCAGCCCTGACTCAACGCGCCTTGCGGTGGGCGGTGACCTGGGATTCGTCGTGTTCGATACGGCTGACCTGAGCCCACGGCTGGCTGTCAACCTCGATACGGCGATGTCGATCGCGTTTGGCCCGGACGGCAAGACGCTCGCGGTCGCGACGGTTACCCGGCTGGTAAAGCTCTGGAGCTTGACGACGAACCGCGAGCTGGCCGAGCTGAAGCACACGGGTCGAGACGAGTCTTGCACCAGATAGCCGTGAGCCCCGACGGCCGGACTCTGGCGTCGAGGAGTCGTCGATTCATTGTCGGTGTGGAATCTCGCCGGGGCAGACGAGAGGATGGAGCTCGCCGGTCACGACTCGGGTGTCACCGTCCGTGAGCTTCAGCCCCGACGGAGCCACGCTGGCCTCGACGAGTAAGGACGGAACGGTCAAGCTCTGGGAGTCGGATACTGGTCGCCTGCGGCGCACGCTCGGTGGATATCCGGTCAGACGTTCAAGTCTGCACCTTCAGCCCGGACGGGGCCCTCCTGGCCACCGGGGCGTGGACCGGGGGGATGCGAATCTGGGACGCACGAAGCTGGCACGAGGTCTATGCCGCCCACGACGACGACGGAGCATATTGGCAATATCACTGGCGTGGTGTTCCTGCCGGGCGTTGGCACAGATCTTGGCGTGGCGGCGACATCACGTGGTTCCGGCCTTGGAATCTGGAGGGTGCACCGGGCCGGTGATGTTCGGCTGACGCTTGAGCCGATTGTACAGCGTGCCGGCTACGATGCCTTCACCTCGCCCTGAGCCCCGACGGCGAGCTTGCGGCCTTTATCGAATCCGACGCTATCGTGAGGGTTTGGGACGTGGCGAGGGCCCGGGCGCTCGCGTTCTCCGGCCCCCGTGCACTTCTTGGCTGGCATTCGCTGGCTTTCCGCTCTGCCCGAGAACTGGTCTTTATTTCCAGCGATCGCGTCGCCGTCGTCTGGGATGTGCCCGCAAATCGACTGGCCCGCACGATCGGCCACGCCCGGTACGTTCGAGGGCTTCCACATCGCCGTCAGCCCCGACGGCCGCTGGCTGGCGGCGGAGGCCACACCCTCGTCGGTGGCGATCGTGGACTTGGAGCGGGGCGAGATCGTCTTCACCTTCCGCGAAGAACGCAGCCCGATCTGGTCGCTCGCCTGGTCTCCCGACGCGCGGCGGCTGGCCGTCGGTCTGTCCGACGGCGGCCTGGTCGTGTGGGATTTCGAGCGCGTCCGCGCCTTGCTTGCGGAGTCTGGTATCGATGCCCCTTCGACGTCGGCTCACCGGGAGGAGCCCCACAGTGCTGGTGCCGTGTCGGTGCTCGACCTCGATCGGGTTGCGGCACTCCACGAGCCGGAACGGGTCCTGGCTCGGGCCGACGCGGCCGCGACGTCGTCCAGGTGGGAGGAAGCGGCCGCGGCCTTTAGCCGAAATCTTTAAGGAGGGGGCGCCGGACCGCCCCGATCTCTGGTTCGAGCACGCCGTCCTGCGCCTGGCGGTCGGCGACGTGGCGGGATACCGTTCGGTCCGCCGAAAACTGCTCGAGACCTTCCAAAAGGAAGACGAACGAGAGTGGCTGGAGTTCAAGGCACACGCGTGCGTCCTGGCCCCCGTGGGGCCAGGCGAACAAGTGCGGGCCGCTACAGCTCGCGGAGAGACGCATTTCCGTCTTCCCCGATAATCCTTGGTCCGAACATGTGCTGGGGTTGGCCCTCTACCGCTCCGACCAGTTTGCCGAGGCCGACGCCCTGCTCCGAGGCAGCCTCGATCGTGATCCTGGATGGGATTATCCGCGTTCTGGACTGGCTGGTTCTCGCCATGGCCGATCAGCGGCTTGGCCGACATGACGAAGCTCGTCGCTGGCTCGAGCGGGCCGAACGTGGCTTGCGCCCCAGCTTGCGCGGCCGACCGGGCGGGGCCGATCGGGCCATCCCCGAAAACTGGCACTGGGTGCCCAGCATGCTAATGCACCTGCTGCTCCGAGAAGCCCGTGCCCTGATCAACGCTGGCCAGCCAGAGTTGCCCGAGGAAGTCTTCGCCCCTCCCGAACCGATCCACGATAGGTGAAAAGGGCTGAAAACCGGGCCGGACTTGCCCATCTCGCCAGCGCGCGGATCCGGTGACGACCGAGCCGAGCCAGAGAAACCGCCTTACAAAACCGGGATAAACATCTTCTCCCCTCCCCTGAGAGCCGACTCATGGGCGCAGAGGCCGACCATGGTCCAGTTGGCCGAGGTCTCGGCGTCGGGCAAGGGGGGGCGATCTCCTTTGACGGCGCTCAGGAAGGCGTGGACCAGGTGCGGATGCGATCCGCCATGGCCTCCTCCCTGGAGGAACGACAGGTGCTCGGCGTCCTGGATGGCGGCCGGCTGGGTGAAGCGGCGGATCGGCTCGGGCAGGAGGCGAGCATAGTCCGGGACCTTGACCCGCTTGGGGATCTCCGGCTCGGCGAGCGGATGTTCGGGTGTGCTCTTGGTATGGATGACCGGGTCCTCGTTCTCGACCTGCTGCCACTCGAAGCTCTTCTTGCTGCCGGAGGCGTCGAAGCTCTCGCGATATTGCCGGGCCACGTCGAACAGGCTGCGCGTGACCTCGGCGACGACGTCCGAGTCCTTGATCGTGAAGGTGGCCGTCTCGATGGCGAATGGGCTGTTGTACCGACTGATCAGGTCATCACGGATTCGGCCCGAGCCGTGGCAGACCACGCTCTCGGCATGTTTACCCAGGATCGCCAGACACGGGCTGACGCAATGGGTCGCATACCACATGGGAGGCAGTCCCGGCCAGTAATCGGGCCAGCCGTCCATGTCTTGCTGGTGGCTTCCGCGCAGGAACTGGAGCCGGCCCAGCTCACCTTTGTCGTACAGCTCCTTGACGAACAGGTACTCGCGGCTGTAGACAACCGTCTCCATCATCATGTAGATCTTGCCGCTTCGCGCTGAGCATTGACGATCTGCCGGCATTCCTCGATCGATGTCCCCATTGGCACGGTGCAGGCGACATGCTTCCCAGCCTTGAGCGCTTCCACCGACATCCAGGCGTGGTCGGGGATCGGGGAGTTGATATGGACGGCGTCGATGGCGGGATCTTTCAAGAGGTCGCGGTAGTTGGTGTAGCGCGTCTTGATTTTGTAGCGGTCGCCAACTTCGTCGAGACCCTTCTTGTCGCGGCGAGAGATGGCGTAAATCTCGGCCCCCGGGTAATTCTGGTAGATTGGGATGAACTCGGCTCCGAAGCCCAGGCCGACGATCGCCACGCGGATTGGTTTGTCGCTTGCCATGATCGTTTGTCCTTTAGCCCAAAAGTGACTTCCCTTATGAAGTTCCGTGCAGGATAGTAGGACGAATGATCGAAGGCAAGCACCTGGTGAGGGCTTTACAAATGTCGACAACGTCTCAAGGGCAAAAAGTTCGGGTCGGCTTCATCGGTACCGGCGCCGTCACCGCGTATCACCACCTGCCGGGCCTGCGCCTGGACCCTCGGGCTGAGCTGGTGGCGATCAGTGACACCGATCCCGAGATCCTCAAGAAACGCAAGGACGAGTGGAACGTCGCTCACGCGACGACTGACCCCGAAGAACTTTGCGGGTGGGAGAGTGTCGACGCGGTCGTGATCGCGACTCCCAACGATACGCATCGGCCGATCGCCGTCGCGGCGGCCAAGGCCGGCAAACATGTGATGTGCGAGAAGCCCCTGGGACTGAGTGCCGACGATGTCCGCCTGATGTACGAGGCGGCTCGAGATGCGGGTGTGGTCAACATGACCGCCTTCACATACCGCTTCGCACCAGCGATGCGATACTTGCGACACTTGCTCAAGACGGGTGCGCTGGGCACGCCTCGCCATTTCCGCTCCCAGCGCTTCCTGGACTGGCCCGAGACAAGCTGGGGTTGGCGTCAATACCAAGCCCGAGCGGGCGCGGGCGATCTGTTCGACATGACGATTCATCGAATTGACTTCGCCATCGATTTGCTTGGTCCGATCGCCCGGGTTTGCGGGGCGGTCGCCCGATTCGCGCCTCGCGACCGAACCGTTGACGGCCGGGCGTGTCCTCCGTCGGATGTCGACGATTGGTCGTGCTTGATCGGCGAGTTCGCCAGCGGAGCTACGGGGGTCTGGGAAGGAACCACGTTGGCGAAAGGCTATCACCGAGACGGCTTCGGCCACGAGTGGGCCGAGATCAACGGCTCGGAGGGATCGGCTGTCTACCGGCTGCACGAGCCCAACACGATCCTTTTGGGCAAGACCGGTCAAGACCTGGCTCCGGCGGCCGTTCCGCCCGAGTTCCTCAAGCCGGCCGACAGCCCGCGCAACCCGAGCGATGGCCCGCCCGCGACCGTCTTCCGATATGACCTCATGTGGGAGTTCATCTCGGCCATCGTCGAACGCCGACCGGCCGTCCCGAGCTTTTACGACGGCTTGAACGCCCAGATCGTGGCCGATGCCGTGCTGGATTCGCACACGAAGCGAATGTGGATCGACACGCCGTTGGCGAGGGCCTGAAATCCTGGATGCCGGGACCAGGCGGGATAACGACACCCAGACAAAAGCGCCGGCCAACCTCAATCAGCGGCCGCACCAGTCTCAAGACCTTGATCCATCGCGTGCGAGAGTATGGCACCGATCACCCGACGGGTCTTCTCGGATCCCAGGACTCGGGAGAGGATTCGGATGAATTCATCCTCGCGTGACGCGACCAGTTCTTGCGGCGGACCATAGGAAAACTCCGGCGGAACAACTCCGAGTTCACGGGCGATGTCGTCGTCCACGATAAACTCGACCGGGTAGAACCCGATGTCATATGAAACCATGAAGAGGCGATAAGTGTAATTCCCAAGTGCCGGCGAAGTGATGAGGAAGTTGTAATTGAATGGCTTTGCAAGCTCCGTATTAGCGCTCGCGTCTCTGACAGCGGCCTTAACGATGTTATTTGTTTTCGCGCCCAGTAATGCTGCTTGCTCTCTCAGTATTGTGTAAGGGGATTTCGCCGCGGCGGTGGCAACATCAGCGGGCCAAAGGTCTGTCATTTCAGCACCTATAAGCTCAATCGGAATAAGATCGGTAAGTGGTCTGATCCCACCGCTCGATTGGGTAATCCCAAGCCCGTCAAGAGCGAGTGCTCCCCAGTATGATCAATGATCGCCAAGTGTTCAATTCGAAAACGATCCAGAAGCGCGGGTCGTATCAGTACTTGGTCGAGCATATTCCAAAAAAAGGCCTTCTGTTCGCTGCTCTGATCGTAGTAAGTACCGGGAGGGCCCGGTGTCCCATCGCCTAGAACGCTCCACATCGGGTTGTAGAAAAATGTGTACACGCGGCCCTGAACGATCCTGGACTCGCGTTTGGCGATCGCTCGACTCATCACTGCATGCAGGCCTCCGGCGCTGACGACTCCGGTTTCGAACGGGTTCATATTGAAATCGCCGACGAGGACGGTTCGTTGGTGACCGACTATGCTTTCCGCTTCCAGAAGGTCGCCTGCCAGCCTGGCACACTCCATGGATTGACTGTCGTCGCTCCAATGTTGCTTGCTCGGAAAATGGACGACCGCAAGGAGTATCTCTTCGGTTTCCGGGAGTGTAAATCTCCGAATCGCCAATCGATCGGTCTCGAAAACCGGAGCGACGGCCTCGTCTGAGAATCGTGAGAAAACTTGGATCTTGGTGTTAACTATTCCTGGGGCATAGCTGTATGCGACTGACTCTCTGTTCAGAGTCAACAGAAGGTCGGCGGGATCATCGCCAACCTCGGCGAGCATAAGAACATCAACATCGAGGTGAGCGGCCAATTGAGCGATTTGGGCCGATCGAGGAGCTGCGCCGACGTTCCAAAACAGGAATGTGATCATCAAGAAACGAATTGTTAGCGTTTCACAACAAGCATGTCGTCGCCATCGATCGAGATAGGCGTTTGCGCCAGCGTAGCGTGACGAACGATTCGCTACAAGGTGGGGACAACTCGATACTGATGATTGAAAGCGGCCGGAACGCAGGAAATCGTCGCCGGCCGCTCCGCGGATCAGTCTGTTGCGTTCTCCTCAGCGATCAGATCAGGGGCGACGCTCTCCTGAGTTTCCCTCTGACTTCGAGCCCGATCGATCTCCGTCTTTGTACGCCAGGATCGTGATTGAACTGGCATTGCCGACAAAGGTGCGATGACGGCCGTGCTTCTGCCGCATTTGCTCGGTTTGATGGGCGACGGAATTGGCGCTTGATTCCTGCCGGCGACTGAATTGGATTTCGACGTGATCGCCGACCTCGAGCTGGTCGAGCGTGCACTCCTTCTTCTCAGCTTGTTGGCTTTGGGTTTGCGTCGAATTTGCGTGCTCCGCGCTGGTTTCGCAGATCTTTGTCCGCGGCGACAGCCAGACAAAGTAGACGTTGTGGCGCTTCCTGCCGGCCGATCCGGCCCTCTCGTTTTCGTTCGCATTAGCCCGGCGGCCCGTGTCGCCCGCCTCGGCCTTAACCGGAGAACCGACGACCGTCAGAAAGGCGGCCTCTGCCATGACTGCACGGTTTGTCCGGTAGTCGAAGGTGGCTTCGCCCTCAGCAGTGATCGCCGCGACAATGCCCCGGATCGTCTCACTTTCGGAAGCGGACTGGTTCTGGTTTTGTCCGGCAGTTGCGATTCTCTCCCGGTCTGCCGAGCGGGCGCCGAGTTCCTTGCTGTGCGCATGCATTCTGGCCGATCGTGAGCGCCAAAACCACGGTGGCCAACGTCGCGGGGAGAGCGAGTCGATTTCTCATGGGAACATTCCTCCCAGTTGCCACAAAACTCCTGAAGTACGGGTCCATTACCCGGGCGCGAAGACACCCTCGCGCCGAGGGGTAAATGGCGGCAATTTCGATGCCGCTCGCGCCGTGTTTTGCCGCGGCAGGCTATGTTTTACACAAATTAAATCACGAGCATGGCCTGATCCATGCTCTCGACCGACGAAACACGTTCACGTCAGGTGACGGTCGGCGTCGGTCGTGCTGTCGGTCTCCCAGGCGCCAGCGTCCTGAATTTCGCGGATCGCCGCGATCGCGGTATCGAGCTCGTCGTCACGGTTGTAGAAATGCGGCGAAAGTCGGACTCCGGCGCCGGGGCGGTAGTCGCAGAGAATCTGGTAGCCCGATTTCAAGATCTGGGAAATTTCATAGCCGTGCTCGACATCAATCGCGACCGTCCCACCGCGCCGGAATGGGTCGCGAGGCGTCGTGCACCGAAAGCCGTGCTGGTCGGCGAGCTGCAAGAGCCGATCGGTTTGTCGCATGGATTTGGCGCGGATCGCCTCGATCCCGATCTCGTTGATGATCTCCAGTCCGGGCCTGGCGGCGTAGAGAGCGGGGATGTTGGGCGTGCCATGGAGGAATCGCCAGGCGTCGTCACGCCGGACCAGCTCGGGGTCGAAAGCAAACGGATGCTGGTGAGCCATCCAGCCCGTGAGCTTCGGCTCCAGGCGAGTGCGGAGCCGCGGGTCAACCCACAAGAACGCCGCGCCGGGACCGCCGCACAGCCATTTCAAGCAGCCGCCGATGTAGATGTCGATCCTTGACGGCGAACGTCGACCGGAATCGTGCCGACAGCCTGATAGCCGTCGACGACCGTGATCGCGCCAACAGATTGGGCTTTCAATGCGATCGCCTCAATATCATGGATAAAAGCCGACTTGAACAGGACATGGGAGATACTGACGATCGCGGTCCGCTCGTCGATGGCGACGATCAGGCGTTCGGTATCGACGCCGATGCCATCCTCCGAGGGGATAACGGCGACCTCGGCCCCGTTGCGGCGCTGTTGGTCGATCAGGTAAAGGATCGAGGGGAAATGCATGGAATCGGTGACGATTTTGGGTCGGCTCTGCCGAAAAGTCGAATGCGCTGAACACAACCGCATGGGCCAAGGTCACGTTGGGCTGAAAGACGACTTCGTTGTCGCGGGCCCCGATCAAGGGAGCCACGAGGTCTCCCAGGTCGGCGGCCATGGTCCACCACGCTTCCTCCCAGTGCGCACGCCCCGACTCGCCCAGATCTCGTAGTAGCTTTGAAGGCTGGCACCCACCGCGGCCGGGACCGCCCCCAGCGAGTTGCTGATCAAATAGTTCGTGCGATTCAAGGATCGGAAACCGCTCGCGGTAGACTCAGGAGTGGATCGGTGTCGAACTCGTCGCTCATCATGGCAGATTCCTCAGGATGGCTCGGACCGGGCTGGCATCGAACCCGACGAGTGGAAGCGGCAAGGCGATCAGCTCATAAATACCCTCGGGGACGCCGTCGAGGACGAGTCCTTCCAGGATTGCCATATCCATGCTTGAAGAACGTGTGGTGCGCGGGGAGTTCCTTGGACTCGAAGGGGTCAACACTGGGTGTGTCGACACCGATCAGCCGCACGCCGCGCTCGTGCAAGTACTCGACAAGCGAAGGCTCGAGCGCCGCGAAGTCTTCATTGAACCGGGTCGGATCGGGAAATGTGCCGGTCGCCAGCAGCACTCGTTCGGCCACGACCGGTCGCGGCAGGTCGGCGGGTCGAATCAAAGCCCCGCGCGGTACGTTGACTCGCATCACCTGGCACACACCGATGTAGTAGTCGAGCGAGCGCTTCTCCATGCTGGGTGCTGGGATCGCATAGTGGCTGGGAGCATCGGCGTGAGCGCCGAGATGAACGGTCGCGTGAAGAGTCGAAAGGGTGATGGAGTCACCGCGAGCCATGTCCATCAGAATCTCGCGACGGGGCGGTGTGTCGCCCGGCCAAACCTGGAGCGCCTCGGTGATAGGCGGGCTGATGTCGTAGATTCTTGCTCATGGAGGTATCGTATCAAGTGACCGACGGAGCGTGTACTCTCGATTGCGGTTGGGCACGGCCGCAACCCGTGGTCGACTTGTATTTGGCCTAATAAGACGCTAGTTTGGCATGACTATTGCGGGTTGGTTTCGTGTGGCAAACCTTATTGGCCCAGAAGGTGTACAATCATGAGAGTACAAAGAATACAAATCCGGCGATTTGCATTGATGCTGAACCTGGCATGGCTCGGAGTGATCGCCACGGCCGGATGCCCAAGGGCAGGAAGTCGGGACTATCAGAACCGCGCAGCCAGTCGCCGATCCGAAGGCATTGGCCGGCTCAGTGCCAGCAACGCAAGTCGTTCTGACCGATCGCCCCGAGGATGAGAAAGCGATTCTGTCGGTGGGAGAGGCGTTTCGGCGCGCCTACAACGCGGGCGATGCGACGGCAGTGGCATCCCTCTACACGGACGACGCCGAGCTTATCGAAGAGAACGGCGAGCGATTCCATGGCCGGAAGACGATTCAGGACCTCTATTCGACGTTATTTCAGGAGCGAAAGGGATATTCGATCGAGATCGCGGTGGACGCGATCCGCTTCCTTGGTCCCGACGTAGCAAAGGAAGAGGGACGGACGTCCGTCAAACCGAGCGTCACAGCGGAACCCCCAGCGGTCCGTCGCTATACGGTTCTTTACGTCAAGCAGGGGGGCAAATGGCTGTACTCCAGCGTCAGGGAAGAGCTCGAACCGGGACTGACGCATCAAGAGCGGCTCAAGGAGCTGGAATGGTTGGTCGGCGATTGGATTGACGAGAGCTCGGAGTCGGTGATCCACGCAACCTGCCGCTGGTCGGCGGATAAGAACTTCCTGATCCGCGATTTCACGATCCATTCCGAGGGGAAGCCCGTGATGACTGTGACGCAACGGATTGGCTGGGATCCCTTGAGCAAGCAAATCAAATCGTGGGTTTTTGACTCCGAAGGGGGCTACGGCGATGGCCTTTGGAGCCGAAACGGTGATCAGTGGATGATCAAGTCCAGTGGTGTGCTGTTCGATGGACGAATCGCGACCGCGACCAATATCTTGACCCGAGTCGGCCCCAACACCGCCCGCTGGGCCTCGACCGAGCGAACCGTCGGGGGGCATCACGCGCCCGATCGATTTGAAAACATGATGGTCCGTAGACCGCCGCCCCCGCAGTCCCAGCCTTAATGAGCCGAGCATCACCGACAACATCTCAACCAAACTCTCGAAGGGGCGAACCGATGTCATACAAGAGTTTACGCACGATTCTAGTGGGCCTGACCGCTCATCAATCTGGCCGTTCCAGCCTTCGCGTTTCACGGTGGCGGTGGCGGTGGTCATGGCGGTGGCGGTGGCGGTGGATTTCACGGTGGCGGCGGTGGGGTGGTGGCTTTCGTGGCGGCGGTGGAGGCTTCGCCGGTGGCGGTGGCTTTCGAGGCGGCTTCGCCGGTGGCGGATACGGCGGTTATCGTGGTGGCTACGCAGCCCCTTCGTTCAATCGCACACCGTCGTTCAGCATGCCGCAATCCCACGTCCAGTACGGAAATGTCAATCGCCTCAACTCGGTCAATACCATGAACCGAGGAAACGAGTTCAATCGATCCAACTCAGTTAATAACGTTAACCGATTCAACTCGGTCAATAATGTGAATCGGTTCAATTCTGTCAATAACGTGAATCGATTCAATTCCGTCAATAACGTGAATGTGAATCGGATGGGGGCCGGCTGGAATAATCCATATATGGGTTATCATCAAGGCTGGGTCCACGGCTACTGGAACGGTAATTACGCGGGTGGCTGGGGATGGCGTCCTTACGGGTACGGCGGGTACGGCGGATACGGATTCGGCGGTGGATTCGGATGGGGCTCGGTGGTGGCCTGGGATTTGGCCTGGGGATGGGCCTGGGATATGGCCTGTCGTCTTGGTTGTACGGTCCGATGCTCTACAACTGGGGGTACTCGAACTATTACAACCCGTACTACGGCGGTGGCTATGGCAATACGATCGTGGCTCAACAGCCAATCGTTTACGATTATTCCCAGCCGATCGACGCCCAAAGCCAGCCGCCGGCCGAAGCGGTCGCGAGCCAGGCCACGACCCAGTTCGACACAGCGCGTGAAGCGTTCAAGGATGGCGATTACGCCAAGGCCCTGGAGCTAACCGACGGCGCGATCAAATCCATGCCCAACGACGCGACTTTGCACGAATTCCGTGCATTGTGCCTGTTCGCACTCAAACGGTACGACGAAGCGGCCGCGGCGCTCTATGCCGTGCTGTCAGCCGGTCCGGGGTGGGATTGGACCACTCTGATCGGCCTTTATGCCGACCCGGAGACCTACACGCAGCAGCTCAGGGCCCTCGAAGGCTATTGCTCCCAAAATCGTCAATCGGCGGCCGGCCGATTCGTGCTGGCTTACCACTACTTGACCGAGGGTCACGCCGACGCGGCCGTCGGGCAGTTGAAGGTCGTCGCCACGCTTCAGCCCAAGGATCAACTGACATCGCAACTGCTCCAGCAGCTCGTGCAGACGGAGAAACCGGCCTCGGACAGCGACACAGCATCCCTTGCCCAGACCGCACCTGGCTCGCCACGACGACGCTCACGGCCAACCCGACTCCCTCGGGCGTTGAAGGGAAGCTGGAGGGGACCTGGACTGCCCAGCCCAACGCGCGATACCACGATCACGATTACGTTTCAAGATAAAGGGCATTTCGTCTGGAAGGTGAGCCGGCAAGGCAAAGACCAGCAGTTCGCCGGGAATTCCAGCTACGAGAACGGCCTTCTCACGTTGGTTCAAGACCAGAACAACAACACCATGGTCGGTCACGCTGGCTGGAAAGACGAGACGCATTTCACTTTCAAGGTGATCGGCGCCGGCCCGGGCGATCCCGGCCTGTCGTTCACCAAGTCGTCGTGAGCCGAGACGTCTTGACGGCAACCAGCCGTTGCACTCGAATGATGACGGTCAGAGCATCCGATTCAAGCCGCCCGGCCCAAAGCCCGGCGGCTTGAATCATTTCTTTTCGTTTGAACGGAGACTAAAGCCCGATGCCTCGCAGCTCTGCGCGATCAAGAGGTCGATCTTGGTCAGTTCGTCGAAGGAGGAGACGGGATCCATGTGATCCGGGGAGGGGGCAACTGCCGGACCTGGAACAACATCAAGTACAAGGTCGGCTTGAGTGCCAAGAACGTCGGTTCGACCAAGCTGTCGATGAATGTGGCGACGATTCCGCCCGGCGGCGTGGCCTACGCTCATATCCACGTCGGCTTCGAGCTCATGCTGTACATCCTCCAAGGCCGAGTTCGGCACGAGTATGGGCCCGGATTGGTCAACTCCATCGAAAACGAGGCCGGCGATTTCATCTACATCGAGCCGGGCGTTCCCCACGAGGTGTTCAACCTGAGCAAGGAGGAGCCGGTTGTCGCCGTCGTGGCCCGCTCTGATGCCAGCGAATGGGAGAACATCGTCCCGTACGACAAGAACCGCGGAGAGAAGTAGAAGTAAAGACCGAACGAGTCGGTCTCCGTGCCCAAACGGCGTCGTTTCTTTCAAGGGACCAGCTACCCCGTCGGCGTGCGCGCGATCGCCGGGCTGGGATTGAACCTGAGTGCCGCGGCCGTTGCCGCCTGGCTCGCTCGTGGCTAAGCGGGCCGCGATTCACTTCGCCCTGATAGACGATGTTGTCGATCCATGTTCTTGAGAATTCGTCGGTTGTGAATCTGACCGAGCTGCGCCGGCCCCGCGGTAATTCGACGAGGATTTCATTCATGATCTTTGAGTCAGAGGATAGAATGGCTAGAATCCAAATTCAATGAGGTCCATCACGGCTTCAAGCTCCCGCCAGGGATTGGACGCAAGCCGGCAGCGGGGCCGGCACGACGGGGTGGCTCGTCTTTGTTTTGACATCGGGCAGCACGGAGTTTCAGCATGCTCAAATTCACAACCCAGGAGATGAGCGGCGTGCTGGTCGTGGCCTTTGAGGCCACCGACGATATCGCGGCCGACTGGCAATCCAGCCAGCGAGACTGGCTCTACAAACTGATCGAGTCGCACAAGGACCCGCGATTCGCCATCGACCTCAGCGAGGTCAATTATCTGGCGAGCTCCGAGATCGGCTTTCTGGTGACAATCAAGCGCCGGATCGATCGCCGTCAGGGACGATTCGTCATGTTCGGCCTCGGTTCTTACATTCGTGAAATCTTCCAGACGATGAACTTGCTGAAGATTCTCGATGTCGTTGATAACTTCCCGGCCGCTCTCAGCAAGCTCGACACTCCGGGAAAATAAAAAAAAGCCCACAGAAGGGAACGAAGTGAACGAAGTGAGGAAAGAATAGATTCAAATCGAAAAACGGAATGTTATCTTCATTTAGCTGTGCTTTAATTAATGCAGTGTCTTAGATGTCTCTCTGGTTTGCCTTCGTTCCCTTCGTTCCCTCCTGTTAATTCTTCCTGGATGGCCGCACGCTCACGAAGATCGGCGCGCTGGCGTAAGCCGTCTTGACGACGAAATTGATCGAGACGTGCCCCATCACGGCGATCGGGACTCGGTCGCAGGCCGGTGCGGTCGGGCTGGCCTGGAGGATGATTTTCCCCTTGGTTTCCTTGGGGCCGAGCAGGGTCTTCCCGCCGGAATCCTTGACGGTCACGCCCGGCGGAAGCGGGTTGCCGTGGATGCCTCCCAGGTGTTGCAGCACGATCGCCAGGTTGACCGGCTTGTCATAACGAGGGTTGCGGGTCACCGTCACTTCCAGCGCCGTCGACTCTCCCGGCGCCAGGATCACCTCCCGCGGGACGGCCTCGACGGTGATGTCGGACGGGTCGGTCACCGCCAACGCCAGTGTCTCCACGTCGCAACGCCCGCGGCCGCCGCCCGGCAAATAGATCTCCTCCTCGGGTGTCGCCTGGCGAACGAGCGGTCCTTCCGAGCCCTGGCCGGTCCCCTTGAGAGTCACCAGCGCCGCGGTGCGCTGGGCCTCCGGTGCCGCCGAGACCACGATCTCACCCTCGTTCATCGACGCGGGAATCACCAGCGGGCTGGCCGAGATTCCCGCGGGCAGGTTGTCCCAGCTCAAGGTGACCGCACCCTTGAACCCTTGCCGGCGCGCCACCTTGACGAAAACCGGGACCCGACCGCCAGGCCCGACGTTGATCTTGTCCGGGTCGCAGGTCAACGTGAAGTCGGGCTTGGCTGATCTCGGCCAGGAGCACGTAACCGAACGCCGAGCCGCCGCGGTCGTGCAGGTCGGCGACCTGAAGCACATAGGTCCCGTCGGCCGGAGCTGTCCATTCGAAGCGGGAATCCTTGCCCAGCCCGCGCGTGTCGTCGGCCTCGGTCAGAGCCGACCCCTTGGCGTCCGACAATCGCAAGACCGGGTCGCACTCCGACCCCGCGCGGCGGGCGACGACCTCGAACGCGTAAAGGGCGCCCTTTTGCGCATCGAAGCGATAGCCATCGATGTCGCCCTTCTCGCCCAGCCGGCCAGAGATCGCGACCGGCAGCTTGACCGATCGCGACGGATCGCCGAGCACCGGCACGTCCACCGACTCGACGTCAACCGGCAACGCGGTCACGACCAAGGGAACGGGCAGGGTCCCGCCGCCGTCTCGTGACAATGCGAACAAGTGCGGTGCCGGGCTTCAGATCTTTGGGCAACGCGAGTTGGACCGGACGGATGTCGTCGTCGCCAGGGTACTTGACCTCGAGCCGGGCTGTTGTTCCGGGATTGACCGCCAGCGGAGAGACCGAGGTCGGCACCGGCCCCGACACGGCGTGGAGTGCGTAAGACCAGGACGCGTTTCCCGCATAAGTCGTGTCGCGGACTTGCAGGTAATACGTGTCGCTTGCCGGTGGCTGGAACGACAGCAACGGATCGGCGAAGCGATTGTTGTCGGCCGTGGCCAGCTCTCGGCCTGTCTTGTCGTGGACGCTAAGAATCGGGTCGAGATGCGTCTGCAAGTCGTGGATCTTGTTTTCGAGGCGGTTACCCCAGACCTCGAATGCGACGCGATGGCCTTTCACTGCGTCGAAGGCGTACCAGTCGACATCTTCGACCTTGCCGATCCGACCCGAGACCACCGTCGGGAAAGTCAGCTTCTGCGCCGTAGCCGGCCGGTCGTTGGCCAGGTCGTCGGCTTCGGTAACCACGTGATCGTCAACGACCACGACCAGACCCACGCTGGAGACCCCTTGGGGCGTGGCAATTCGAAGCTCGCGAGGACCGAGCGGCGCGTCGGCCGCGACCTCCAGCCTGGCATCGAACTTGAGGCGTCGCCGCTCCTCGCCGGCCCCGCCGCGCGTTCGCCTTCGGCTGCTCGACCTTTTCGACCGCGAGGACCTCCCCGCGCAGGCCCGGACCTTCGCAGAGCAGGAGTGATGCTCCGCTCCAGTTCTCCTGGCCCGCGACCGTGATCTCGACCGTCTGGCCACGCTGCACCGCGACCGGATCGACGCGCAGCGTCATCGGGTAGGAGGTCTGAGCACGAGCGGGCTCCTGCCCCAGACCCAAACAGGCTTGCACTCAGAAACGCAGCCAGGACGACGCCGAAGCGACATTGATGCATCGCTTATTTCCCCGGGTTGGATGGAAAGGTTACAAGGCTTACGGGTTCGTCCACGGATGGCTTGCGCCACGATCGCCGGATGAACACAGGCCTTTCGGGCGTCCTCGTCGGGGAGGGTCACCCCGCCAGCCCGCCAATGGACCAGTTCGGATGAGCTCGACGGAGCCGGCGACATGACCGGTGGGACTCACCGCCAGCCAGTCGATCGGCGCCTGGTTCCGCGTCAAGGCCGATACTCCCGCGATCCACGATCGGTCGGAGGCTGGACCAGGGTCGCGCGAAACTTGCCGGAATCGGCATCCCAGAGCCGGACCAGGCCGTCCCAGCCGCCGGCCGCGGCCAGCTGGCCGTCGTCGGAGATCGCGGCCGCGTATTGCCAGTCGGTCGAGCCGGCAAGCTGTCGCTGCGGCTGGCCCGTCTTCCCATCCCAGAGCCGTACCGAGCGGTCGCCGCCGGCCGAGATCAACCGCGAGCCGTCGCCGCTGAAAGCAAGCTGCTGCACCGGCCCGGAATGCCCGCCCCGTCGCGTCGCCGGTGCGTCGGCGCCGAACTTCCACCAGCGGAGCTGCGGCTCATTCCCGGCTGAAACGAACCGCGTTCCATCCGGATGCACCGCCAACGAGAGCACGTCTTCGTCGTGGCCGCTGTAGGTGCGCTCTTCCTTGAAGGTCCGCGTGTTGATCCACTTGATCATTCGGTCCTTGCCCGCGGTCAGCAGGCCTCGGCCGTCCGGAGTGTAAGCGGCCGCATAAACGAAGTCGGAATGGCCGCGGAACACGCCGCTCGCCTGGCCCAGGCCCAGGTCCCAGAACCGCACGGTCTGGTCGAACGAGGTCGAGGCAAGCTGCGCGCCATCGGGCCGAATGGCCAGCCCGAAGACGACGTCGTTGTGCCCCGCGAAGTCGTGGAGCAAAGTGCCATCGGGGACCGAGTAAACCCGCACGATCCCCGAGCGGGCCGGCAAACCCGCGCCAACGGCCAGCCGCCGTCCGTCGCGACTGAACGCCAGGGCGTGCACCGGACCGGGAATCGCCTGGATGGCCGTCGCCGGCCGCCCATCTTGCAGATCCCAGAGTACGACCTGGCCATAAGTCCCGACCGCCAGCAGTCGGCTATCACCCCGAAACGCCAGCGATGTCACCGCCGGCAGCGGCCCGATCCGCACCGCGACAGTAAGAGCGCCTCCTTGGGGCGAGTTCGAGCGTCTTCGGGCTTGAGCTTGACGTACGTCGGAAACACGACTTCGAGCGAGCGGACCAGTCGAGCTCGTCGTGGTCGCGCACCGCTCGAGAACCGTCTCGCCGGACGGTCCGGACGGGAACCCCCCGTGCCGCGCCGGAGTCGATCCAGCGACGCACCAACTCCTGCTGCTTCTCCGGCAGCGGCTTGTCCTGGAGCGGCATCCGTCGCTCTTCGTCCGCCTCAGCAAAGCCGTCGCATGCAGCTCGCTCTCGGCCGATCGACCCGCCACGATCACCTTCCGACGCGACGTCCCCGCCAGAATGCCCTCGAACGAATCGAGAGCCAGCCCGCCCGAGACGTCCAGGTCGGCGCGCTTGGACGCGTTGTGGCAGACCGTGCAACGCCGGCTGAACATCGGCTTGATGTCGCGCTCGTAATTCGGCGAGGGCGGCTCGTCCGCTCGCAGTCGAGGCCGTCAACCAAGTGATCGCCAGCGGTAGCACGACCGCGATCACCCTCGAGCCGATCGAAGGCCGGCCACGCCGGGAACGAAGGTCGCCGCTTGGCTTTGCTCGGGCACATGGTATCAATCAATGGTTGAACAAGAATTCCTTGGAATTGAGCAGAGCCCAGAACAAGTCCTGGGCTCCGGCGGCCCGGCTGGGTGCGTCGGCGAAGAAGACCTTGGCCTGCGCCGATCTCGGCGGAACTGGGCGGCCGGCAGAACGTGAGGAGATAGAGGGTTTTCACCAGTGTCTCATCGGTGAGTTTCGGGTCCTTGAGCATCCGCGACAGCCGCGCATCGGTCTGGAGCAGCTTGCGGTTGAGGAGGTCGCCGTTCATCAAGTGAAGGGCCTGGCTCAGGTTCGGGTCGCTGGACCGTTCGCATTCGCAGGCGATCGCTCGCACCGGCCGGCCGAACGTGTCGAGGAAGAACGACGCATAGTTGGTATCCGGCAGCGCGATCGCTCGGGTGCCGGCGGGCCTCCGGGCAAACTTCTCCACGGTCCCGGTCGCCGCGTCGATCGCGTCGAGCAATTGCTCGGCCGTCAGTCGCTTGATCGTGTAATGCGTGAAAAACGTCGTGTCGAGCCGGTTGTCGGCCGTGGCCCGGGCACTCAACTGGTAGACCCGGCTGGTGAGGATCAAGCGGAGCAGGGCCTTGAGGTCGTAGCCGGACGCTTTGAACGCATCGGCCAGGGCGTCGAGTAGCTCGGGGTTGGACGCGGGATTGGTCTCGCGCAGGTCGTCGATCGGGTTGACCAGCCCCTTGCCCATCAGGTAGCCCCAGTATCGGTTGACGACGTTGCGGGCCAGCCAGCGCGGGTTCTGGGTGGTCAGCCAGTTCGCCAGGGCGCGGCGGCGGTCGACCGGGTCGTCGACCGGGGCATCACCCAACGGCCGCGGTGCCATCTTCTTGCCGGTCCGCGGCTGATAGACCTCGCCCGACTTGGCGACGTAGATCACCTGCTCGCCGCCGAAGAGACCGAACTCGTCGCTCCGCTTGGTCCGCACCCGCGCGAAATACGCCGCCAGGCCATAGTAATCGTCCTGCCCGTAGGCTTCGAACGGGTGATGATGGCACTTGGCGCACTGGAGCCGGACGCCCATGAAGACCTGGGCGGTCGTCTCCGCCAGGTCGTCGGGACTGCTGGCGACCCGGAAGAAATTGGCCGGCCCGTTGCTGAAGATCGACCCCTGCGCCGTCACCAGCTCATCGACCATCCGGTTCACCGGCATGTTGGCCCGGAACGCTTCGCGGAGCCAGAGATTGAACGCCAGCATCCCCTGCGCACCGAGCTTGTCGGAGTTGACGCGGAGGATGTCGCCCCATTTCAACGTCCAGAAATCGACATACTCCGGGCGATCGAGCAGGCGGTCGACCAGCTTGGTCCGCTTGTCGGGATCGTCGTCGGCCAGGAAGTCCTCGACCTCGTCGGGCGTCGGCGTGGTGCCGATCGCGTCGAGCATGGCGCGGCGGAGGAACTCGGCGTCGGAGCAGAGCGGCGAGGGGACGAGCCCCAGCTCGCGCCACTTCTTGGCGGCCTTGACGTCGACGATGTTCCGGGCGGGAAATTCGAACGGCTGCTCGCGGGCGAAGGGGACGGTGAGCCGGGCCATCGCGGCCTGCCCCTGGTAGCGGACCATGATGTTGGCCTCGCCCTTGCCGACGGTCTTGGCCAGCCCCGAGGGCCTCACGGTCGCCACGCCTTCGTTCAAGGTGTCGAACCGGGCATCGCGGTGACGTCGGATTCGGACCCGTCGCTGAGGGTGGCCATCACGGCAAGCTGCTGTTCCTGGCCGGGCTCCATCAGGCGGTGTTCGGGATAAACCTTGAGGCCGACGATTCGCGGGTCGTCGTCGCGAGGCTCCGGCGCTCCTTGTTCCAGCCAGTGCGCCAGCAGCCGGTACGCGGGCGAATCGACCTCCATCTTCTTGCCGCCGCCGTGTGCCACGGCCAGCGTGGGCTTGAGCAAGAGCAGGCTCTCCTCGGGAGCGAACGGCGCGACCCGGCGTTCCTCGGCGCTCTTGACGATCGCCGTGTAGTCGGCGCTCGGGCTCGAAGCCCAGCAGCGACAGCTTGAATCCCCCCTTGCCGTGCTGCGAGCCGTGGCAGGCCCCCTGGTTGCAGCCGAGCTTGGTCAGCACCGGCACGACCTCGTTGCGGAAGCTGATCGGTCACCTGTCGAGCAGTGCGTTCGATCGAGACCGGGACAATCGTTTCGATCTTCCCGAAACGGACGACGATTTCCCCGCGCCGTCGGCCACCGGGCGGATCTCGCCGTCCGACTCGACCTTAACCCGATCGGGCGTCTTCGATTCCAGCCTCGCGTCGACCGTCACATCGCGACGACTGCCGTCAGCGCCGACGCCCACAACAACCAATCGTTGCGAGGCCGATGAGCCGAACAGTCGGACCTTGGCCGGAAGAACCTCCAGTCGCGCGATCGATTTCCGTGAGTCGACAGTCTCGGCACCCCGGACTTCCTGGTCGAGCGTCCAGGTCAATGCGAGGATCCAGCCGGGCAACGCGAGACCGAAGATCGACCACTGACCGGGTCGAAAACGCTTTCGAGGCATTCGGGATGAGAGCATGGGGAGGGCCCTTTCACGAAGGACCACGGTGAACCAAACAGGGAAGGAGGGAGCGAACGAACGAGGACTTTGCGCGGGCCGGCACTCTCGACACCGAGAACATCGTCCCGCCAACGTTAAACAATGCTTGATTTTTGGTTCAAAATCAAGACGGCAGTGATTGCGATGCGGATTCCAACGGTGTTCTGTCGCGGAGCGAAACTACGTTGAGGGAGAGTCTGAGATGACGAAACCCTGAACTTGACGGTTAATGACGTCCGTCGGCCCTGACGGGCTCTTGTCGCGCTGAGCGCACACACTTTCGTAGGGCGGCATGAGGCAGTCCGGCGGTCCCGCGCCGTGCGGGTTTTCGCGAGTTGCTCGTTGCTGCGCCCAGGCTTCAGTTCTTGGAGAACCGAGTGTACCCCAGAAGTTCCAACCAGTGAGCGTGCGGTTTGCCCGTCAGCAACTCTGCGGGAGTCTTGCCGACTCGACTGGCGACTTCGCTGCGTAGGTATCGGCGGTGGTTCAGGAAGAACTGAAGCAGCGTCAAGTAGTCCTTCCCCAACTGCCGCCGCAGGAAGAAGTAGGTTCGCAGCCGGCTGTTGAGGTTCTCGACCAGACTGCTGGCCCACACCACCCGATCGGATAGCTCCTGCACGTTGGCATACACTCCGTGATAACGCCCTCGCAGCGTCTCTCGCAGGGCCGCCTCACAACGCCGTCGCTTCGGGTCCCACATCGGCAGGGATTGCATCTGCAAGACTTCCCGGGCGGTGGTCACGCTGATCTGCCATTCTTGGGCCAAGGCCGCCAGTTCACGGTCCAGGTCCACAGCGAAGGCCAAAAGGTTGTCCCGTTGATTCTCCAGCAAGGTCCTTACCGGCCTGATCCGATCCGGACAGGCCGTCTCCCGGACGCGCAACTCCGCTACCACGAAGTCCAACAAATCACGGCGGACGGCGGACTCCGGACCGGCCACCGACAGAATGTCGTCCCGTAGCCAATGGGCTAACAACGCCACCTCGTCAGCCAACGCAATCGCCCTGGCCTCAGCCGTCCGTGCGGACGAGAGCTTGCGGGCCAGACTCGGATCCTTGCGGCCATGACGACGTTCGGCTGTCGCTTGCTTTCGCTCGAGCTTGGCCCGGATTTCCATGGCTTCATAAGCCCGGTTCTCCAGGTAACGGGCCAGCGGCCCAAGGTTGTACAACGCATGAAAAACATCACCTCGGCAGGGGACATCAGGGAGAGCCTCCTGGTGCCCGGCGCGGAGCCCCGCAGCGAAATCAGCGACAGTGGCATCGGGAGCGAAGCCTTGGTTCACCAGTTCCAGCAGTCGGAAGCCCCAGGTATCGGCGTCGCGATGCTCTTCCGGACTCACCAAGAAGCAGAAGGTGGATTGGGCATCGACCCCTACCAAGACGGGATCACTCGCCTGGAAGATCTCATCGAGGAGGCCGATGCGGATGGGAGAGAGGTCATACTGCTGGTTGATTCTTTGGGCATCAGAAACGGCGCTATGCACGATGTTGTGCACGGCACCGACCGAGATCTGATAATCGAAAACGTCGCGCAGCAATTCGACCACACCGCGGGTCGAACTATGGCAACTCAACACTAAGCCCAGGACCAATTGCTGCAGCCAAGCCTTGGTGACCGGCAGTTCGAAGAGGACGTCGTCGAGCTTGGACGAGGAAGCGAAGGCCTGGTCGAGAGCTTCTTGAGCGATGTGGGCTTGCTGATAGAGGAACTTCCGGCTGACTTCATGTTCCCGGGCCAAATCCGAGACTGGTTGAGCCCCAGCGAGCACTTGAATACCCAGATCCCGCCGTGCCTGGGGCAGAAGCTTCTGGGCCGGCCACTGAGGGAGGCTGGGCACGTCCGCGATTGGACCAAGGTCGGATTGCGTGAACGAGCACGAGAACGTAGCTTGGGCGTCCATGCCTGTTTCCTTTGTGATGGTGTGGGATTGAGGCCCCCGACACCAACATGGAGGAAACAGGCATTTTAGAAAACCCCACTTTACTCAGTGTCGTGTTACCCAACTTTGAACCAGGTCGGGCGCCGATCTGCATTTCGGCCGTATGTCCCTTGCGCGATATAACTTACGTGTGACACAGGTATAATCGGAACTCGCGAGAATCCTTCATCTCCTTATAGCCATTCGACTTACGTGTGACACAGGTATAATCGATAAAACCGGTTCGAAGCAGGAGTCTTGGCGGTATCTCCTTACGTCCATTGGACTTATGTGTGACACAGGTATAATCGCTACAACCGGTTCGAAGCAGGAGTCTTGGCAGTATCTCCTTATCGAAATTGGACTTATGTGTGACACAGGTATAATCGCTACAACCGGTTCGAAGCAGGGGTCTTGGCAGTATCTCGTTGCAGCAATTGAACTTGTGTGTGACACAGGAATAATCGCTACAATCGGTTCGAGGTAAAGGCTTGGCAGTATCCCATTGCGGCAATTGGGCTTATATATGGGACACACCTCAGCGACACGATCGGTTCGAAGCAGGTTCTTGGCGGTATCTCATTATAGCAATTGGACTTATGTGTGGCACGTGTCTGATCGACACAATCGGTTCGAGACCGGACCCGTCATATTTGCTCACCGCATCGTGAACAATGCTCTATCCGGCGAAAGTCGAGGGCGACCGGTTATCTCTTTCATGGCGTCAAATTATTGGTGGATATGATCGGGATTTGTCGATAACGGGGGTTTGGCGTCAACCTTTGTTTTTCAATGACCCGAAAAAAGGCTAGAGCCGAGCGGAAAGGCGCGGAATCGCCTCGTTCCCAAGCTCCCGCGTGGGAACCCCGTCTTTGACGCTACGCGACGGCGCGGCACGACGACCAACAGAGGGCCCTGGAGCGGCCGGGAGTTCGTTCCCACGCGGAATATGGGAACGAGAAAACTCGCTTGCTTCTAGCTCTGTGGCGTAGGATTTGGGCAGCTCGTAGGCGGGCCGGACGTACTTGGATCAAGAGCCATTGCTCGCGGAAATTAAGAGCTATTTTGTCATGAGATGCTTTCGATCCTCGGCACGTGCGCGCTGGGTGACGACTCTCAATCCAAAGCAGGTCGAGAGCAACCCCCAGATAGCCAGAGTGCTTGGCTCCGGTACGCCATTGGCGTCTGGCGTCATCAAGAAAGCAACCTGTTGCCCATTGTACGTCCCCTGTCCCACGATCTGGCCGGCGTCGTTGATCCCGGTCGCGTTCAGATTGCTCCAACCGCTTCCAGCGGGGATCAGACTAAGAAGGGTTTTGATTGTTCCCGCACTGTAGAGGAAGCCGTTGCCCACGACCTGGTCGTTGTTGTTGAGCGCGGCGGAAAGAAGTCCCGATCCACCCGGGAGCGCAGTGATGTTGGTCAGTTGCCCCGTCGCCGGAGAGTAGAGGTAGGACTGCACCGGTTGTCCTTGCGGCAGGGTCGGCTGGACCGTGATAATCATGTCGCCCTTCTGGTTGATGGCGACCGCCCGGCTGTCGTAGTATTGACCGCTGCCAACTGTGGAAAAGAGATCAGTTATTTGCCCGTTCTGGTAGATCGGCGGATGAAAATCTTCTCCGCCGTGCGTATTGACGATCAGAAGGCCCGCGACCTGCCCGGAATCGTTTATAGAGTACGGTAGGAATAGTGACGGAAGGACGGTTGTCGTGCCGCCACTGACGAGCATGGACGTTGTTGAAGGATTGTTTGTTCTGATACCGGCAGTCTGCCCACCAACATATTGCCCCAGATTGTTGATGGATGAGTACTGCCCTCCGACAGACTGGCCAGAGTCGTTGATCGACATGGCCAGACCCCCGGTCGGATTGATCTGGGTCATCTGGCCATTGCTGTAGAGAAACGACTGAGCCCCGGTGCCGGTTTCCGTGAAGCGTGGCGGGTTTGCGGTCAGAGGAAAGACGTCCGTAAAGTAACCATCGGAGCTGTTGTACGAGATCCCGACGACCTGCCCATTGTTGTTGATCGACGTGGCGACGCTGGAGGATTGGCCGGAGAGCGTCCCCAGGTTGGTGATTCCGTAAAGAGGGTCGGCGCGGGCTTCGGAGCCTTCCAGGCCCAACCCCACCAAGATCGCCAAGAAGACGCCGCATTTAGCACATGTCCGTAGCGATTTCATCGGTTTCTCTTCCTTGAGCTCGGCCGAGGGTTTGGGCTGGGTTAGAAAAAGAAGGCCGACATGTCAGGCGACCCCGCTTGAGATGCGACAAAGGCGGCTTCCCTAGCCATCGTGGCGAAAAATAGCGATTCCTACCGGAATCGTCAAGACTTGTTAATGAAAGAGTTAGGTCTGACCGAGCGCGTGTTTGGGAGAGAGCGAACTACAGATGCAAATAGATTGCATGCGATTTTCGCAGCAAGCCCTTTGATGATCGATCGTGCGCTCATCTTCACGCATTCTTCATCCGCGTCAATCCGCGTTCATCCGCGGCTCAAATCGTCCCCGATCGGCTGGCCACTAGATTGAACACAGATGGAATACATCAAACCATTGTAACTCGTTGCAATCGATTTTCTGATCCGTGTTTTATCCGTGTTCGATCCGTGGCTAACCATGCGCAGTGGGCCAACCGATGCGTTGCGACGAGCGGTGGCGAGCACGCCGCTGAATCTCTTCCTCCGGGATAGCACGATGACAGCAAGTTGGACGCCGGAGCGGATCGCCAGTCTTCACGCCACAGTCCTTGGATTTCGACAGCAGGGGCGAGAGACAAGGGTGAACCCAAAAAGCTCGACGAGTGTCCGTGTGTCCGATGCCCAGAGGCTGCGGCCGAGCGGCTCGGCCGGTGGATTGAACGGGCCACCAGCTGGGTCGAGGTGCTCGAAAACCCCGCGGACTTTTCACGCCATTCTGTCTCGGTCCCGAAATACGGCGCCATTCGCGTCGAATACGGAGTAGGCGCAGGGCCAACCCTGGCTTTCATCAATTGTACGATCAGTCGTGGCCATGGATGCGAGTCGTGTGAGGTTCACCCGATCGAAGTCCGGGAGTGGTCAGGAGGTATGACGATGTCGAGGGCGGCGTTTGACGAATGGGAAGGTCGGTCCGATCGCGGATTTGATCGCCAGGGTCATCAGTCGATGGAAGGGCATAAGGTAAGGCTGCCGCTCGTGAACTGGTGGTTGGTGGTGGTCCTGGGAACGTTCGTCGCGGCGACTGCGTGCTTCGCCGGAGAGTGTCCTTTAAAGAGGTTAAAAAACACGATCGTGCCGCGGGCGACCTTGACCGGGCATGATGGAACCGTCGGGTCGGTCGTCTTTCGGCCGGGCGGGGAAATGATGGCGTCGGTAGGACTCAACGGGTCGACCGTACTCTGGGACCTGAAGACTCTGGAGCGCGAGTCCTTCTCGCCCATGGGTGCTGGTCAGGACCATTGCATCGCATTCAGCCCTGACGGCAAGTACCTGGCGACCGGCAGCCCCACGACGGCGGTGACGCTTCACGAGCTTGGAGTCGTACGAGCAACGGCCGCTGGTTGACCCATCCGGTGGGACTGCCGGCGCCGAGTGCGTGGCCTTCGCCCCCGGCGAGGCGAGCTTGGCGGTTGGGCAGCAGGACGGTCGGATCACGTTTTGGGACGTCACCACGAGGCGGGCGCGATCGGACCTGCCCGCGCATGGCGACTACGTCGCGTCGCTGGCATTTTCTCCCGACGGCACGACCTTGGCCTCCTCCGGCGGCGACCGGACCGTGCGGCTCTGGGACCTGGCGACCGCCCGGCAGCGGTTCGCGATCCCCGGCCAGCCGAGCAGCCTGGTCGCGCTGGCTTTCACCCCCGACAGCCAGCTCCTTGGCTTGGCCGACCAGCGAAGCCCAGTCGTCCAGGTCGTGGATGTCGCCACGGGTTCGACGAACATCGCCCTGCACGGACCCAAAGGCCCCGTCGTCTCCCTGGCGATCAGCCCCGACGGCACGACCCTCGCCGCGGCCGATCTCCAAGGCGGGATTACCTTCTGGGATCTGGCCACGTTCCGCATCCGCACGCCCCAACTGACCCACAAATGGGTTTACTCACTCGCTTTCGCACCCGATGGGCGCACCCTCGCCTCCGGCGAAGTCGACGGCGCCATCCTCCTCTGGGATTGGCCGCCGTCACCAATGAGCCGCGATTAAGTGCGTTAGTGCACGCACTTCGAACGTCGAGACGTTGCGGGATTGACAACGCGTCTCGACAAGCGATGTTCTGCCGCGAACGCGGGGCCACACGTTCGGTATGTTCACGGCCGCGCGGTATAATTCTCAGGCGACGGCCTTGATGGCGCCTCGATTGGGGTGTGATCTGATGACGAAATCGCGCAAAGACGATCCACGTCTGATTGCAGTCACCAAGATCTGCCTCGCCCTGCCCGAGGCATTGCGGACGACTGCCGGAGACCACGCCGCGTTCACCGTCCGGGAGAAGAAGTTCGCGTACTACCTTGATAACCATCACGGTGACGGAATCGTCGCGGTCTGCTTCAGGACAGTCCCCGGTCAGAATGAAGTCCTACTGGCCTCGGACACGTCGCGGTTCTACAGCCCGGCGTACATCGGGCCAAGGGGCTGGGTCGGCCTGCGCTTGGACGTGGGCGAGATTGACTGGGCCGAGGTGGCGGATTTCGTCACTGACAGCTATCGTCTCGCGGCGCCGAAACGCCTGGCGGCGCAGGTAGCCGCGCCACCGAGCTGAATCAAGAGTCGCCTGTTGATGCATGGGGTTTTATTCGTAGACACGATAACAAAAAGACCACTTGCCCCCAGTGCGCGGCATTGGTTGCGCTACAAACCTCTGCGGCGCGACAAATCTCCTTGGCCTTTACGAAGGGTGGGTTCGGGGGGGGTGACGACGCACGCGTCGGACACCGCGAACGTTTTCTTTCCTGCAAATGGGAGCCACGAGGCGACGCAAGGCCGCTCCAATTCCCTTTAGAAGTCCTGTACTCGGCTGCACTGGGACCACCGCCCCTATAGAAGAGAGATCGAGGCGCGGCGACCGCCTGCCGCCTATCGCATCTGGGAACGGCTCGTGGTATCGTGAGGTCTGGAGCGGGTGCCCGTGACCCTGGTATGGTTTCGCCCAGCGCCAACCCGTTTTCCTCTCTTCGACGCGGAGGCAAACCGATGCGTGCTCAACTCCTGTTGCTGCTCGCCCTGGCTGCACTCTCGTCTCATGTCGTAACGGCTCAGGACACAGCCGACGAATCCAAAGTCACCGAGAAAATCAGACTCTTGGAAGGCAAGATCGAGAGGGACGATAAACTGCCGGATCGTCCGGTCGTTGGAGTGTCGTTCGAAGGGAGCCAAAGATTTAACGACAACTATATTCATTTGCTGAAAGCATTTCAGAAACTCACTAAGCTTGATCTCAGCGGTACCCAAATCACAGATGCGGGACTGAAAAAAATTCCTGAGCTCAAAGGTCTTATCGAATTGAATCTGTTCGAGACCGGCGTCACGCCGACTGGTCTGGCCGAACTGCGGGAGTCGTCGCCAAAGTTGAGGGTCTTCGACGAGTTCACGATCAAAGAACTGGACGGTAACTTTGAGCGGGACGAACAGTTGGCTGGTCGCCGGATCATCGGTGTTTCGTTCGCTGGAAGTCGCAGGTTCAGTGACAAGTTCATGCGTTTACTGAAACCGCTCAAGAATTTGAAGACGCTCAATCTCTCGAACACCCAGATCACAGGTGTGGGCCTGAACGATTCATGTCAGCTCGACAACCTGACGACGCTTATTCTCTGCAACACCCCGATCACGGATGCGGGCCTGAAACACTTGAGTGGACTCAATAACCTGACGCAGCTCCAACTTCAATACACTCAGATCACGGATGCGGGCCTGAAAGAATTAAGACAACTTAAGAACCTGACGGCACTTCTTCTCTTCGGGAACCAGATCACGGACGCGGGTCTGAAGGATTTGAAAGAACTCAAGAAACTGAATTCGCTCTGGCTCGGCAATACCAAGATCACAGACGTCGGGCTCACGGAATTGTTGGAACTCAAAGACCTGGGACAGCTCGAACTCTTTCAATCCCAGATCACGGATGCGGGCCTGAAGACAGTTGGTGAATTCAAGAAGCTATCGTATCTCAACCTTGGGTCATCCCGGATCACGGATGTCGGTTTGAAAGAACTGAGCGAGCTCAAGAATCTGGCGAGGCTCGAGCTCATGAACACCCAGATCACGGATGTTGGCCTGAAAGAATTGAGCAAATTCAAAAAACTGGGGTTGCTCAACCTCAGTGAAACTCGGATCACGGATGCGGGCTTGATGGAATTGAGAGAACTCAAGAACCTCGGCAGGCTCGATCTTCGTGGCACAAAGATCACGGATGCGGGCGTGAAGCAACTCAACGAGTCTGTGCCGAACGTGGATATCGTTCGATGAGATATGCTCAATCTGTTATCCAGAGTTATCAGTCACCGCTTCCGTTCCCGCCGGCGACTCGGGTCCGCGCCGAGATCGCTGAGGCGACACCGCCGCTTAGCTGCTATCCGCATGACCACCTCCGGTAGTCAGTAGAACAAAACGCCATATTCTTTACCGCCGCTCGTCGCCACCCCAGGCGGTTTTCGCGACTCCTCGCCGAATACCACCGGTTCTTGACGTAACCGTTGGCGGCACAATGGGAAAGGCTCGTTCCCACGGTCCTCCGTGGGAACGAGTAATGGTGGCGTGCGGTGGTGTTCGGCGAGAGGTGTCGGGTTTTCGGCTGATTTTAGAGGCAAGAAATCCGGTAAAGGAATCAACGTCAAATGCCGGCACCCTGGCGACGGGTTTGTGTACCGATGATGGTAGGGCCGGGCGGTTCCGGGGACACCGCACCGAGCTGCGGTCAATAATGGACTATGGTGTCCCCGGCACCCCTAACCATCTGGAATCCCCTGTCCCCGGCACCCCCGCCGACCGGTTACCACGACACCTCAGTTCGATGCAACCTGGCACGCTCCCGACCGGAATCGATATAGACTATCGGGCATCGAGGTCTGACTCCGTATCGCACGATCGAGAGGACGGGCTGTCATGGGGTCTGAGCGATCGGACGGGGCACGCGGTGGCCGGCGCCTTGTTCCACGGCATGGTCAGGCCGCACGAGGACAGCTATCGCCGCAGCCTCTGCGGCGGCGTAATCCCGCAGGAAGAGGAAAAGACGCCCCGCGGTTCTTTCGGCGTCGGCACGGTCCTTGAGCGAGTCGGCCTTGAGGCGCATAGCCTTGGTGAGCTCGGCGATCGCGCCCGAGGCAATTTCCGAGCGGGCTGCGATTCCCCACCCGTCGGCCGTAGCCGAGATTCCCGATAGCCGCCAGTTACCCTCGAACGCGACGGAGTCGGTCGTCAGGTCGCGGGCCGCTCGGCTTGCGAATTCCGCGAGAACCTCGGGGTCACGCTCCCATAGCGGGCCGCTGGCGTAGATCGTGCCGTCGAGCGAGAGATTCAAGGCGATCGGTTCGTCTTTGTCGGGGTGATGCAGGCAGCGGACGATCGGCGGTCGGTCAGCGTAGAACTTGCGGAGCCACAGTCTCACGTTTCGGTGGGATCCGCACAGAGCACCCGGATTGTCGCTCTCAGGACTTGGCCCCGGAGGGATAGCCATCCCGCCGGAACGAACGTTACTCGGCTCGTAGGAATAGCTCACGCCACCATCCGGATCGGCATAGCCGTCGAAGCCGGGGTCGCCGTTCGCGGAGCGATCGGCCGCACACCGGAGGCCGGCTCTCGCGGGCAGGTATTTCGGAACATGCGCCGATTACGTGTTGGGTAAGTGGCCATGTTCTTGCTTGTGTCTATCGATCGCGAGAGCAAGGGCGCGAAGCCGGACCTTACAGGCGGCGAGATCCGAATCGCCAGACGCCGATTCCGCTTGAGCAACCAGGACGACCGCGAGCATCGCCGATTGGAAGATAGCGGCCCTAAGCGACTCCGCGAGTACCGTTGTACCAGTCTTGGGGTGCCCTCAATTCTATTAACGTGCAAGAAACCTGGTTGAGAGCCAGTCGGTCATGGTCTTGAGGTAGTCGGCGGCGAAATCGGGCCCGGCGTCCTTCAATTGATCCTTCCTCCGTCCGTTGCTTGTCACATTGCCACTCCGCTCGACGCGGCAGAGAGAGTGGTCGGCATCCTGGAATACTCGCACGGTGACGTCGTGATTCCCTGCGGTCTCGAGACCGCACGGATCATCGCGATCAGGGGCTCCGGTGGACCGGTTGAGACGTCGCGGTCGCCAGAGAGTACCAGGACTGGGCATCGCACCTGGGACCAAAATGGCTGAGTGTCGACGTCGACCATTCGCCGCGCCGATTCAAAAGCGGGCGGGGTCGCAGAAGTGAACTGACCGGAACCACGGGAGAATCTTTACGGCATTCTGGGCTGCCACTAGATCCTCGTAAGGACCTGTCCCTCGAATCATGTCCATCCGCTTGCGTGCGAACTGCACCGTTCTGAACTCATCGGAAAACCGCGCCAGGAGACTCGGCCGTTCCGGGGTCCTGTTCCAGACGCCCTTCCTTCGAGGAGCCCTGTTAGGCGGGAGAACAGCCTATGCAGACGTCGAGCGTTTGAGCGACCGTTCGGTGGGACTGCAAGTACCATCTGGTGTTCACCCCCGAGAGCCGGCGTAACGTCTTACGAGAAACACGGCCTCAAGAACGGGGACTTCCCGACGGCCAATCCCCGCTTTGCGGGGCAGGCCGAGCCGTCGCCCTCTGGGCGTGGTCGTTTAGTTGGAGCTCGGCTTGCACAGCAGACCGGGCGCGTATGCGTTTACAGCGCGAGCGTTACCCGCGTGAAGGGAGCCGATTTGGGTTTGCGATGCCTTTTCATCTTTCAATCCAGGTCCCGCAAATGCTAATCCTTACGATCTGAGGCGGTGCATTGTCGGCATATCGTTTCCCTCCACTTATAAGACCAGGAGGCCTTGTCGGTGACACTACGAAAAATTGCGTCGCTCCTACTTTTAAGCTTTGGACGTCGTTATTCCTAAAGGGGCCGAATCGAAACCCTTTCGCAAGGTGCTCATTCTTTCAGGAGGCGAGCTTCGCTTCTCAGCGGGCCTCGCGATGCTGGCCACACTTTATCAGCGGGGATGGGTTCCCGATGTGACCATCTACACCTGCGGACTCTCCAAGATCCCGGGCGCGTACTTAAACTCACTCGCCCAACTCCAGCCCGGTGAACCCGATCCGGCAAAATGGTATGAGGCCGCTTTGTCGGACGAGTACTTCCGAATCATGCAAAGAGTCAAAGTCAATAAGGATTTCTTTTCTAGAGTCGTGGATAAAGACGGAAACACCGCTTCGAGCCTGCTTTACCGGCAAATGACTTCCCGAATCGCGGGAATGCAATTGAAGAAAGGGGTCAACAAGGCAAGCGAGCTCCCCTTTGTTTCTTCCCTACTGAGAACTGAACCCAAACCCAATTCAGGATGACTCCGGTCGCCATCTATCCCGCCCTTTATCGAGACAACAAAGACACCCTTCTTGATGTCCCGTTCGATCTCAGTCCCCCCGGAATGAATATCCCCTTTTCAGCAAACAAGCTGCGCGCATTTTTCTGGCGACAAAGATCCTCTACCCGCGTGAGTTGCAAGATAAGCCTCGACCCGAGAATTCCCAGCCCCTCTATCAAGAGGTGATTTTCACCGATCGGCTAACGGCAGACGAAATCGCACGGGTGAAATACGAAAAGTCTCCGATCGCAAAGATGTTCCCAAAGGCTCCGATCCATCCCGACGTAGAGGTCCGCAGTGGCTACCGAGTCTGGGATGTGGCCCGGGCCACATTGGCAGATATGTACCTTACGGCGCCCATGTGGCTAGAAGACCCCACGGGCGGTCATCCCAAAGAACTTTTTATCACAGGTGCGCTGAACATTTCGCCCATCGAATTAGCGCTTTCGCTGGGCGACGAGGTGATGGCCATTCGAATGAAGGAGTTGCGAGCGTCAAATCCGGCCGAGAAAATCGAATCGTACGTTTATGAAAATACGTTCGGCTTTACCAACGATGAGAGAAGACTAGAGATCAAAAACCGTTTCGGCGATAAGGTGATCTGGATCGATCTGGAAGGAATCCAGGAAATGGAGAAAAGAAACGGCTTTTCCCCACTGCGCGTCGGAGACGGGCCGAAAATGCGTTTAGAGGATAACATCCCCAGTGATCCCGCCGAGTTTAAGAGGCGGAGCAAAGCCCAGTGGGAATGGGGTGTGGAGCAGATCAGGCGGGTTGATCTTCGAAAGAAAGGCGGCTAAAAGAAAGTCACACGGAGTCTCATCCTCGGCGCCGAGCCGCCGAGACTCTTGCTGATGACGTTGCCCTGGCTGTGCCGATTGGCCGGTTCGCCTTCATCGCTGTAACGGTGTGCGCCCGACGAACCCCTTCTTGCGGCCCATGCTACGATCGGGGCATGGCCGAAAGGGGGTGAACCATGGCCCGCGTGATGCAGGCTAGTTGCAGCCGAGGGTCAACCCCTGATGTCAGTTCATTTTTGCGACGCGCAAGAATGAACTGACATCCTCCTATTCCTTCACGGATGGTACGACAAGCGCCGGATTCTCGTAGCTATTCGAGGAGGCCGCTCGCTACAATCTCCGTCTACGTTCACCCGGCCCGGCTCGGCTATTACGGGAGAGCCTCCGATGACTGAGCCACCGTATGGAGAGATCGCCGACCTGCTCAAGCAAGGCTCAGTGATACCCCTCCTTGGGGCCGGCGTAAACTTCGGCGTCCGCCCACCGGGCGCGAAGTACGAGGAGAAGGACTCGGCTTTCCTGCCGAGCGGCGCTGAGTTATCGCGATTCCTGGCTCGTCGAAGTTCTTTTCCCTCCGCTGATGAAAACGACCTAACGGATCTCGCCAAAGTCGCCTCCTACTTCGTGGAAACAAGTGGTCGGCGAAACTTACGTAGCCGGCTCCGGCACATCTTCCACCGGGACTACCAGCCCTGCGCGATTCACACCTATCTGGCCGAGATCTCCTCTCCGCTCTTGATCGTCACGACCAACTACGACGACCTGATGGAATGTGCGCTCCGGAAGGCGGGCCGCCCGTTCGATTTGGTGGTTCATCCCACGGACCGGAAGGACGTGGAGGCGTCGGTGATTTGGTGGCGCCATGGCGCCGATCAGCCGGAGGCGGTCCCGCCCAACAAGCTCTTCATCAACCTCGAGACCACGACGGTCATTTACAAGATGCATGGCACGGTCGACCGCGCGCGAGATGACGGGGACAGCTACGTGATCACGGAAGACGACTACGTCGACTTCTTGGCCCGAATGACCGGCCAGAACGCAGTCCCCGCGATTTTCATGCGGTACTTCCGCATGCGACACTTTCTCTTCATGGGATACGGCCTGGGTGACTGGAACCTTCGGGTGGTGCTCAAGAACCTCAAGAGCTTGCCGGGCGCAGGGGCCTGATGACCACGACGACGGAAGATCTGATCTCCTGGGCAATCCAGTACAGCCCATCGGAGCTCGAGGAAGAGCTGTGGCGGTCGCGGAAGGTGAAGATCTACGACGTCGACATCAACCAGTTCGTGAAACGTCTGCGGGAGGAAGGAGCCTGAGCCAAGGCTGGAACCGCCATGAGCAATCTCCCTCCCGACTTCTGCCCCTACAAAGGCTTGCAACCGTACACCGAAGACGATCTGCGGATTCTTCTTCGGCCGCGAGCGAGACAGCGAGATCATCGCTTCGAACCTCTATGCATCGTCGCTGACCGTGCTCTACGGCGCCAGTGGCGTGGGCAAGAGCTCGGTCTTGATGGCGGGTGTGGTGCCGAATCTCAAGAAAGACCCTCGCTCCGCCGTGGTCGTCTTCCGCGACTGGCAGGACGCGACCTTCACGGCCGCCCTCAAGCGCGAGGTCCTGCAACGCCCTGAGCCGGTTCCCGGACCGAAAGGCGGTCGTCGACCCCAGGTTGCCGCTGGACGAGTTCCTCGTTCCAGTGCCGGGCCGGGCTGCGAGTGTCGCTCTTCTTCCTCCTCGACCAGTTCGAGGAGTACTTCCTGTACCATCCGGCCGACCCCGGCCAGGACGGGTTCGAAGCGGAGTTCGCGCGGGCCGTCAACCGCAAGGACGTCGACGCGAACTTCCTGATCGCCCTCCGGGAGGACGGCCTGAGCAAGCTCGACCGCTTCCAGGGCCGGATCCCCAACCTTCTTGCGAACAGGCTCCGACTCGATCACCTCAGGCAGTCCGACGCCGAGAACGCCATTCGCAAGCCGCTCGACGAGTACAACAAGTCGCCGTCCCGCGGGATCGGGTCAGGTCACCGTCGACGACGCACTGGTCGCCAAGGTGATCGACCAGGTCAAGATGGGTCGAGTCGTGCTCGGCGAGGCGGGACAGGGGCAGCTCGCCGCCCGGCCGGCCCAGAAGGCCGACGAGTTCGGGGTCGAAACACCCTTCCTGCAAATGGTGATGACCCGCCTCTGGGATGAGGCGACGAAGCCCGGAGTCCAGCCCTCCTGGTGAAGCGGTCACGTTGGGGGTCGACCTCCTGGACGACTGGGCGGGGCCGAGAAGATCGTCCGCTCGCACCTCGATAAGGTGATGGAGTCGGAGCTGGACGCAGGAGGACCGCGACATCGCGGCGCGGCTGTTTCGCTTCCTGGTCACGCCGACCGGTTCCAAGATCGCGCACACGGCCGGAGACCTCGCCTCCTACGCCGAGCAGCCACTGGAGCGAGTCGAGGCCGTGCTGAACCGCCTCTGCTCGCAGGGCGTGCGCGTCCTGCGGCCGGTCACGTCCACCAGCGGTCGGGGAGAGGCGACCCGCTTCGAGATCTTCCACGACGTCCTGGCCTCGGCCGTGCTCGACTGGAGCCGGCGCCGCATGGTCGACCTCGAGGTGGAACGCCAGCAGCGGGAGCAAAAGCAGCAGGCCGAAATGGCTGAGAATCGCCGACTGGCCGAGGCAGAGCGACTGCGGGCCGAGGAGGCCGAGGCCGCGGTCCGGCGCGAGGGAAGCTCAGTCAACCGCTTTCATGATCGCCGCGGCGCGTCCTCTGCTCTTCGCCCTCGCCGCCGGCTCGCTCGCCTGGTTCGCGTACAAGGAATCGACGAGGGCCGGGACCGCCGCTCGATGAGGCCAGGGAGAACTTCTTCAAAGCGCGAGCATGAACAGCGGAAGTCGCGAACCAGAACGTGAGAGCTTGCGAAATCCAGGCCCGAACTCGTTCGACCTCGCGGCAACTCGCCTTCCTCTCGGCCTCCGAGCAGAACAAGCGCCTGGACCTTTCTCTCCTTTCGGCGGTCATGGCTCTCCGGACGGCCGACACGTTCGAGGCACGCGATAGTCTTTACCAGGCGCTTCAGAACCGACCGGGACTCCTATCGTTCTTGCACATGAATGAGGGCGCCGTTTCGAGCGTGGCCTTCAGCCCGGACGGCAAGACCATCGCCGCTGGGATACACCGACGGCGGCAGCGGGGTGGTGCTTTGGGACGTGGCCGCACGCGAACGCTGCTCGGCGAGCCGCTCGCCGTGAACGAGGGCGCGGTCTGGAGCGTGGCCTTCAGCCCCGACGGCAAGACCATCGCGGCCGGATACAGCGACGGTCGGCAGCGGCGGCGGCGTGGTGCTGTGGGACGCGGCCGCACGCAAACGGCTGGTCGACGCAGCCACTCGACGTGAACGGAGGGCAGGTCGGAGCGTGGCCTTCAGCCCCGACGGCAAGACCATCGCGGCCGGATACAAGGCGGCATCGTCGCCGACGGCGGCGTGGTGCTGTGGGACGTGGCCACGCGCGAACGCCCTGGCCGGACGCAGCCACTCGCCGTGAAGGAGGGCGATGTCACGAGCGTGGCCTTCAGCCCGGACGGCAAGACCATCGCGGCCGGATACACGGGTCGACGTGGCAGCAGCGGCGGCGTGGTGCTGTGGGACGTGGCGAGCGCAAGCGCCTGGCGGACGTCAGCCGCTCGCGCGTGAACGAGGGCGCAGTCACCAGCGTGGCCTTCAGCCCCGGACGGCAAGACCATCGCCGCCGGATACGCCGGCGACGGCGGCGGCGGCGGTGTGGTGCTGTGGGACGCGGCCACACGCAAGCGCCTGGCGGACGCGCCACTCGCCGTGAGGGAGGGCCCCGTTACGAGCGTGGCCTTCAGCCCCGACGGCAAGACCATCGCCGCCGGATACCGACGGCGGCGGCGTGGTGCTCTGGGACTCGGCCTCAGCAAGCGAGTCGGCGGGCACGCCACTGATCGTGGGAGAGGGGGACGTCAAGGGCGTGGCCTTCAGCCGCGACGGCAAGACCATCGCCGCGGCATACGGCGGCGGCGTGGTGCTGTGGGACGTGGCCTGCGCACACGGCTGGCCGACGAACCCCTGCCCGTGATCGAGGGCCCGGTGACGAGCGTGGCCTTCAGCCCCGACGGCAAGACCATCGCGGCCGGATATGGCGGCGCGCTTGGTGCTGTGGGACGCGGCGCGGCGCCGCCGGCTGGCGGCCGATGCCGCCGCTCGCGGTGACGGAGGGCCAAGTTTCGAGCGTGGCCTTCAGCCCCGACGGCAAGACCATCGCCGCGGGATACAGCGGCGGCGGCAGGCGGCGTGGTGCTCTGGGACGCGGCCACACGCAAGCGTCGGGTCGACTCGCCACTGATCGTCAACCAGGGCTCCGTTTCGAGCGTGGCCTTCAGCCCCGACGGCAAGACCATCGCGGCGGGATACGGGTTCGCCAGCCGCGCAGCCTATGGCGGCGGCGTGGCGCTCTGGGACTTGTCCGCGGCCGAAACACTCGGCCGGCGCACAACTCGCCGTCAGGCGACCAGGTCAGTGGCGTTGCCTTCAGCCCGGATGGCAAGACCATCGCCGCGGGTTACGGCCCCGGCAATCCCGGCGGCGTGGTGCTGTGGGACGTGGCGAGCCGCCAACCGCGTGGCGGGCGATGCCCTCGCTGTGAACGAGGGCGGAGTTTCGAGCGTGGCCTTCAGCCCCGACGGCAAAACCATCGCGGCCGGCTTACGTGCCGAGCGGCCGCGACGGCGGCGTGGTGCTCTGGGACGCGGCCACGCGCACGCGCACTGGGCGACTTGCCACTGCCGGTGAAGGAGGGCCCCGTTCGAGCGTGGCCTTCAGCCCCGACGGCAAAACCATCGCCGCCGGGTACGGCTCACGCGACCGCGGCGGCGTGGTGCTCTGGCTGGCGTCCGAACGCAAGCGCTTCGTCGACGCGGCCGCTCGCCACGGGAGTGGGATACGTGTCGAGCGTGGCCTTCAGACGCGACGGCGGGGACATCGCCGCCGGATACCGCATCCGCGACGTCGGCAGCGTGGTGCTGTGGGACGTGGACCTCCAATCCTGGCAGCGCATGGCCGGTCAGATTGCCAACCGCAACTTCACCTGGGCCGAATGGCATCAGTATTTTCCTGACGAGCCCTACCACCGCACTTTCCGAGCGCTCCCGTGGCCGTCGGACCTGCCTAACTCGGAACGAGAGCATGCGGAGCGTGGCGAGATGGCCTCCGATGTGCCTGCTTGACTCTATATCAGATCTGATATGATATGAGGTCGGTGGAGAGCTACGCATGTCGCCGGAACAGGCTCGAAAACCTTTGGTACGACTGGGTGGAGAAATCAAGACTCCCCCTTTCTCGAAAGAAGTGGCACGTGTGGAGGCGGGGACTCTCTTACGTCGATTTCAGGAAGGAGAGTCAATCGGAATGCCACATTCTCGTCCAATGCCGACGATCGGTCCGCGATGTCACGAGCTCCGCATTCGGGATGAAAACAGATTCTGGAGGGTGGTCTATCGACTCGACCCCGACGCGATCGTTGTGGTGGCCGTCTTCCGCAAGACAACCCGCGCGACATCCAAGCACGATATCACCGACTGCAAGGCACGCTTGAAGTCGTATGATGCGTTGGCGAGAGAGCAAAAATAAGGAGTCAACTCTATGGACGAGAAAAAACGAAAGGCCCTGGAAGCAGCCGGTTGGGTTTTCGAGGACGCCGAGGACTTTCTCGAACTCACGCCCGAAGAACGATGCCTCGTGGAACTGCGAGTTGCAATCAGTCGCGATATCCGTAGTCGTCGCGAACAGCAACAAATGACTCAACTTCAGTTAGCCAAGAAATTGAAAACGAGCCAGCCTCGTGTTGCCAAAATCGAGGCGGGGTCCGCCGATGTGTCGCTCGACTTGATGTTTAGAAGTCTGTTCGCGCTGGGCGGCAGGCTGAGGGATCTTCGGGTCTCGGATTAATTCCCGCAACAGCGTCCAAGTCTCATTTTTGACTACGGCGCCCCAGTGGGGTTTCGGTTGGCGCTGGCTCATCCCGATCGGGTGACGGCGATTATCCTTCAGAATGGCAACGCCTACCAAGACGAGCTGAGCGCGAACTGGGGAGGCGTTAAGGAGTACTAGCGCGAACCGACACGCGAGCATCACGACGCCCTCGGGGCCCTTCTAACGATCGAAGCCACGAAGAGGCAATACCCCCACAGCGTCGCCGACGAATCCTTGGTCGCCCGTGAATCGTGGACGCTGGACTTCGCTCTGCGAGAGCGGCCACGGGGCAACGAGTGTCAGCTCCAATGTTCCTCGACTATTCCCACAACGTCGAGTTGTATCCGAAGTTCCACCGAGATCGGCGACCGAATCCGGGCATGGTTCAAAGTTGGATGACAGCTCTGTGGGGCGGACAGTCTTGTCAGCCGCTGGCCCCTGTGGCGGACAGGAATGTCCGCCCCACCAATAGGCTGCTACTCGTTTCGCCCCAAGTTTGAACCACGCCCGAATCCGTACGTTCTTGGCCCCTCGATCGAACTCATCATTCGATGACGGTCGCGTTGGCCGTCGATAGTCAACGCTCTTTCGACAGCGGCATCTAGCATGAAAGTGAGAGATCATGAACGAGAATCAGCAGGTTGCGATCGTGACAGGAGCCTCGCAAGGTATC
>CAWAAW010000068.1:0-35445 GCA_963779785.1 uncultured Planctomycetota bacterium | reverse complement strand
AGTCTGCCGAATGTTCGGCATCACACCGTGGTGAGCGCTCTCTCGAGGGAACTGGTCCGACGAGCCAGCAGGACTGCTCGATGCGACTCACCTCCATTTCTTGACCGCCGCGACATGGTAGACCTGTTCGAGCACGCGGGCTTCCATGTCGACGAGTTGCGCATTGTGCCCGGCTCGGGATATGATCAGTGGGGCGGGGATTCGGGGTGTCCCGGTGCGGTCCAGGTGGGGCGGCACAGATCGCCGACATACCGCCCGAAGAGGCCGAGGAGTTCTTCGTTTATCAATACCTGGTCGTGGCGAGCCCCACATTCGGCACGGAACGGGCGACAACCCCGCCGGACGTGGAGCTGAAGCAGCCGAAGCCGTCGCCACAATCGGTCGCGGTCGGACGATGTGAATCACGCACGGCTGAACGGCGCTGCGGATCGCGTTCTTGGGGAACTTCGAACAAGCCTGGTCGACGGAGGGGTACGCGGCGGATGCCCTGGAACGGATCGGGCACGTCGTCCACCGGATCCACGAGTACGGGGTGGCGGTTGCCGGGGAAGTGCTCGATCGGATCGAACGCTCCCGGTCGGACTGCCTGCTCTTCTTCAAGGGGCGGATCGGCGTCGATCCGGGCAATGCGGCGGCGGTGTTGCGTCCCGACCCGAGCCAGCTGATCGAGGTTCTCCGCCACTCGCCGGTCCCGGCCTACCTGTGGTACTTCGACCGGGTCCACGAATACGACGCCGAGCCATCGCGTGGACGATGGATGCGGCAGATCGCCCCGCTCTGCCGCGTGGCCTTCGTCACCGATGGCGGACTGGCCGCAACTGGCGGGGCGAACTGGCACGTCCTGAGGCAGGGGATCAGCCGTCCCACGGTCGAGATTTTCTAGGTCGCGGAGCACGAGCGCGACGACCTCGCCTTCGTCGGGCAACTCTACGGCGACCGCCGGGATGAGTTGGAGACCGTCCGTCGCGAGTTCCCTCACCGTGATCACGAATGTCTTCGGTCGCGGGCTCTCGGCCAATCATCCGTCGCCATCGGATCATTCTCGGCCCGCGCTATCCGAGCGCGCCTGGTTACTGGAGCGATCGGCTCTACGTGGTGCTCGGGCATGGCGGTTTCTTCCTCGCTCCCGAGGTTCCGGGGATGCGGGATGAGGGTTTTGAGCCCGGCATCCACTATGCTCCCTCGGGGATGACCCGATCCGCGACATTCGCCACTGGCTCGCGCGGCCCGAGGAACGGGCCGGATCGCCCGACAGGGACAGGAGCTCGGTGCTGGGACGTTTCACCTACGAGGACCGCGTCCGCGAGCTTCTGCGCGACGATCGTCAAGACCTTGGGGACATGCAAAGGAGTTGATGGCGTTGGCAATGGACGGCCAGAATCGGCGGCCCCGGTGACTCTCACAATCGACGCTTGAGTACCGCCCGCAAGATCACACGTTTGTTTTTTTCCTTCTACAATCGACCGCGACGATCGCCGACGACCGATTCCGGCGATCCACGAAGGGGCGCATACCGTACCTTTCTCGACCAGCCGACGAGCTCAAATCCAGCGGGGCGGACCGATGATCGTCACGTTGATTCCTTATTGCCCACGCTCGGGCGGGCAGAACCTTGGTTTTGCATACAACGAGCTGATGACCAGGCTTCGTGATGAGGACTGGGCCTGCTTCATCGACCATGACGCGTGCTTCACCACCTATGACTGGTACGTTCAACTTGAAGAGATCACGGCTGAGCGGACCGAACCCTGCATATTAACGGCTCTGACGAATCGCGTGGGGTCGCATTGGCAACTGGCGCCGGGCGTCGATCGAGAGAACCATTCGATCGACTACCACCGACGGATCGGCGCGGCGGTCCAGTCGGCGGCACGGAGCTCGCTCCGCGACGTCACCCATGAATCACTGATGAGCGGAGTGGTGATCCTCCTGTCGAAGCAGACGTGGATCCAACTGAGGGGGTTTGCGAGCGGATTCCTCGGGGTCGATAACGCGATTCACCGGGCGGCCCGCGACCAAGGGCATCGCGTCGACTCGATGGAAGGAGTCTATGTCTACCATTGGTACCGCGCCGATGCGCTCGGGAACGGCGAAGTCCCCAAATCGACGGCGCAATGCGTATTCCCGCCACGGTCGCCATCAGCTTCCCGAGGATGGGTCTCAAGCCACACTCGACGGCGCCGGCCTTGGCTTGGGCCGCGTTTCCTTCAGTGAACACCGCGTCCTGCTGATCGGCCGTGATGTCGGAGCCGCGGCCGAGCACCTCAAGTCTCGAAACCCGGCCTCGCTAAGCGTCGTCGAGATGGATAAGTCCGCACTTGAAGGAACCCGGCGGCACTGCGGGACCGTTCGGTTCACTGATGAAACGGGAAACGGCCTTGACTTCGCCAGCGGATCCTTCGATGCGATCGTGGCCTCTGGTCTTCTCGAGCGAGTTCGCCGGCCGGAGCATTTTCTCAAGAGATTGCACGACTGGCTCGTTACGGGCGGACGCTTGATTACAGCCATTCGGACTGTCCGATCGCTCCCGATTGTCGAAGGCATCCTGGCCGGACGCTGGTTGGCTGGCGGAGATGTCGCTGAGGCGTGCCGCCCGATTCGCTACTACACGCTCCGCGAGGTCGAGAAACTTTTGTACCGGGCCGGCTTTGCTGCCGAGCTCGTTGAGCCCTTCCCTGGTCCCGGCCATCGCGCGTGGGTCGCGCAAAATCGCCCCGGGCGGGTGAGTGTCGGCCAACTTGCCGTTGACGGTCTATCGCCCGGTGATGCCGAAGAGTTTTACTCGCGGGGTTTCCTGCTGGAGGCTGTCCGGGTTCAGGATGTCGGCTTCGGGCTTACCTCGATCATCATCGTCACCTTCAATGAGCTTGACTACACACGCCAATGCGTCGAGAGCATCCGCCGGCTGACCGACGAGCCTTATGAGCTCATCTTTGTCGACAACGCCTCGACCGACGGCACCGTCCAGTACCTGCAATCCCAGCCTGATGCAAAGGTGATCAGAAACTCGGACAATCGAGGCTTTCCCGCCGCGGTTAACCAGGGGATCGCTCCCGCGTCCGGAAGCCAGGTTCTGCTCCTTAACAACGATACGATCGTGACCACGGGGTGGCTGCGGCGATTGCTCTTGGCGCTCCATGGCGATGCGAAGATCGGCCTTGTCGGCCCATGCTCGAATTTCGTCGGCAGCGAACAGCAGATCGAGGTGGGCTACGAAAGTCCTACCGGGCTCGACGCCTTTGCTTGGGAATGGGGTAAAACCAATGATGCCAAGCTGGTTGAGAGTACCCGATTGATCGGCTTCTGCCTGCTCATCCGTCGGGAGGTCATCGAGACGGTCGGGCAATTGGACGAGCGGTTCGGCGTCGGCTGCTTCGAGGACGACGACTATTGTCTACGAGCGATCAAGGCGGGGTGGCGTGCTGTGATCGCTCAGGACGCCTTTGTTCACCACTTCGGCGGACGAACTCTTGTTGCCAATGGTTTCGATCTGGCCGCGATCTTGCGCGAGAACGGTCGTCGTTTCCGGGACAAGTGGGGTCTGGATTCGCGCGAGAGCGACCCGCCGGCACACAGCTTGCCGGCACCGTCGAAACGCCCGATCTCGTTCTCCGCCGCGCGCTGGCACCGAATGGCGGCTTGTTGCTGCGATCCGACGACATCCGGCTCTCGCTCTGCATGATCGTGCGTGACTCAGCTCTTACATTGCGTCCCTGCCTCGAAAGCATTCGTCCCTGGGTCGACGAGATGGTCGTCGTCGACACTGGATCAATCGATGAGACTCCACACATCGTCAACGAGTTCGGCGGTCGCCTGTTCCATTTTCCCTGGTGCGATGACTTCTCGGCCGCGCGCAATGAGTCGCTCCGGCATGCGCGAGGCGATTGGCTCTTCTGGATGGATTCCGATGACACGATCTCGGCCGACTGTGGCCGGAAGCTCCGCGCTCGTTGACAGCGAGGTCGGACCTAAAGTGCTGGGATACGTCATGCAGGTCCATTGTCCCGGAGGCGGGGAGGATGGAGACCCGGACTCGAACGTGACGGTTGTCGATCATGTCAAGCTGATCCGCAATCGTCCGGAGCTGCGATTCGAGGGGCGAGTGCACGAGCAGATCCTGCCGGCGATCCGCCGTGCCGGCGGTACGGTTGCGTGGACCGATCTCTATGTCGTGCATTCGGGCTCCGACCCCAGCCCGGAAGCCCAGGAGCGGAAACGACGCCGCGACCTACATCTTTTGCATCTCGAGCTGCGCGAGCAGCCGCATCATCCATTCACCCTCTTTAACATCGGCATGACTTATGCCGATGGCGGCCGGTTCGAGGAGGCCGACGAGTTTCTGAGGCGTAGCATTCGCCACTCGGCCCCTGATGAGTCACACCTTCGCAAGGCTTATGCCCTTTTAGTCTATGCTGAGATGCGTCAAGGACGGCGTGATGAAGCATTGGCAACGTGCCGGCGGGGACTGGACCTTTTCCCGCAGGATGTGGAGCTAAGGTTTCGTGAGGGAGTGGTCTTGCACGAACTGGGCCGGCTGGAGGAGGCGGCGCAAGCGTACCGCACCGTCTTGGCCGTACGCGAGGGTCGGCACTTCACCAGCATCGACCTCGGGCTTACCGGCTTCAAGGCAAGGCAAAACCTCGCCGTCGTCTACACCGATTTGGGCGGCCTTGATCCGGGCGGAGGAAGAGTGGCGGCGCGTAACGCGGGACGTACCGCTTTACCGCCCGGGTTGGCGCGGCCTGGGCGAGGTCTTGCTCCGCGGCGGCCGATTCCGAGAGGCCTTATCCGTCGCCGAGCATTGCCTGCACGATCCCACGCTACGAGTCGAGGGCCGTCTGCTCAAAACCCGGCTGGCAATCGCTGCCGGAGATACGTCGACGGCGTGGGCCGAGATCGAGCAGACCATCGCCGAAGATCCGAGCGATCATACGGCGCTCGAAACTAGATGCCAGATTCTGTTTGAGCAAGGGCCGCCCTCGCAGGCCGAGGCCGCATTGCGGGATCTCGTTGAACGCCGCCCGGCCGAAGCCTCCGCCCATCACAACCTGGGCACATTGCTCATGCGGCTCAAGCGGTACGATGAGGCGGCGCGGTCGTTTCGACAGGCGTTGCGGCATCGCGCCGATGCACCGGCCACCTATTTGTACCTCGGATATGCCTTGAAGGAGAGTGGCCGCCCCGACGAGGCGGCCTCCGCCTGGCAGCAAGTCCTCCGCTTGGCACCGGACGACGCCATTGCCCGCGAGGAGTTGAGCCGTGTGGGGCACCAAATGCGTCAAAGGAACCTTTCGCGATAGAAGAAACTGCTTTGGGTTTCAAAACGAGGCCAATTGGACAGTTGCGGTGCGCGCGGTAAGCGAGCGGCGGAGCCAGGGCGGAAAGGGCGGAGCCTCGCGACTGAGGAGAGCTATCATGCCGGAGGATCTTGCAGCGGGTTCCGTCGAACCGTCCCACGTCGGGCAGGATGACGTCGAAGTTGTCCGGCGGATTCAAGTCTATTTGGAACACTTGAGGCAGCATCACGATCCGGGCGCTATGAACAGCGATGAATGGGATCGGTTCTTCCGATGTCAAACGCAACTCCTTTCGAGGATCGTTCACGGCCACCATTGCTGCCGAGACGATCGCGACGACGAAGTCCAGGGGCTCTGGTTGATGCTCATTACTCGGTTGCCCGACCTTCGGTTCGACCCAGATCGTGGTCAGCTCAGCGACTGGATCTCGGCGGCGGCCAAGCATCGGTTGGTGGACCATGATAGGCATCGGAAGAATCATTTCATGCGGCGCCTTGGTAGCGAGGCGGCGGACCAGCTAGCCAGCAGAGAGCCCGATCCCTCCATTGCGTTCGAGCGAAGCCGTCTCGTGGATTTGGTGCGAGAAGCCCTGACCGAGATCCGCCCGCACGTCGCACAGTGCGATTACGACGCGTTCGCCTTACGCTGGGTCGAGGGGTTGAGTATCAGGGAGATCGCCGAGCGTCTCGGAGTGGCCGAATCACAGATCTGGTCCAGCCACCATCGATTGAGCTTGAAGCTTCGACCGGTACTGGCGCGCCGATTGAACACGGGAGCTTAACTTCAATTCTTCGTGTTTGTCGGGGTCGCGTGTTTGTCGGGGTCGGGCACATTTTATCAGTTCTATCTCCCAGGAAGGATCGCCACGACGACTTTTTGAGTCGTTGCATGATCTCGACGGGGATGTTCAAGAGGCCGTTCCGCTCCAACTCGTCTGGCTCCCGCGGCATCCCTCTGCGGATGCGGACGCCCATCCACTGTCCGCCGGGCGTTTACCACAGTCGACCCGGACCTCCGGATTCGCTCTCGGGACGGCCATTATCGGAAAAACGCTAATCGGCAACGAATTCTCGCAAGGAAAACCGGCGTCAGTACGTATCCAATAGATTAGAAGCATGACCCGACGTATCGACCACGCCGAGGACCACGAGTTCCCCAGGAGACTCCTGTGATGCCCCAGACCTACAAAGGTGGCCAAGGCTCCAGACCAAGCAGGATCGCCGTGTCGGCCCCGAGGAAACTCCGGTCATGCTGCGGACAGTCGGCGAGACACGGATCGACCACGCTCTGACCAATGCTGGCCCCGAGGTAACCTTGTCTGAGGTGGTTGGTGTCCAGCGGCAGCGTCATCGCACCGAAGCGTTGTTCGAGGCTGGCAACGGTGAAGCTGGGCTGGATCATTACGAAATCCGCAGTTGGGTCGGCTGGCATCACCATATGACCCTGGCACTCGGGGCGTTGTGGTTCTTGTGCCTGGAACGACGGCGGGTTGGGGCGAAACCCCCGCCATCACCGTGTCACAGACGTGGCAGGTGTTCACGCGGTTGCTCCGCAATCCACCTCCGACATACTAGGCCACTGCCGCGGAAGTCTCCCGCGTATTACTGCGTAATGAGGAATCGCGGATCTATCACTGGCATAAAGCGAGGAGGGAATTACCGCCTTGCCGACCGCTTCCAGAATCGAGCAACAACCAACACCCGCCCTGAAACGGCGACAGTAGGATTATGCGGCGGCTCGCTCATTTTCCTTTCGTGCCGTTCCGGGAGAGCTCAGCCGGACACCACATAACTCTTACGGCAGCACCTTCTCGACAAGCGCTCCAAGTCGTCTTCTCTTTCCGGTTCTCCGGTCGGCACGTCGTTGGGAACGTCGAGAGTTTGTGCCGATCGAGGAGAGCAAAGACATTCGAGGCGTTCGTGAAGCTGAAGCGCCGGTAGATGGAAGGTCGAGAGGCGCTTTGCTCACCGAAGACACGAGACAGCCAGCGGTTCCGTGACTTCCTCGGACTTCCGCGAATCCATCACGGCCTTGGAAATAATATGATAATACTATTTTATTATGATCATCCATTAAGTACCAGGAACACCAACGACAAAGACGCTGAACTGTCAACTTGCGGCGTGCCCGTTGTTCCCCGCTGAGCATAGGGGGTATAATTCTTGAGGGTCGGCTTTCGATAGGGGCGCCGAGGACGACTGGCATGCGTGAACTGGCCGAGTTCATTCGATGCCCGCTCGAGGCAATCGAAGGATATGATGTTGCCGCACTGAATCTGCGCTGCGCCAGGGGCTTCCCGGCGCGGAAGACCTGGATGAGGGCCGGATGCTCGGCTGGCTTGACCAAGCAGCCCTGAGGGCTCAGTTCGAGACCCGGCGTCATTGGTATCGGTTTAATGAAGCCCCGAGCACCTACAACAACTCGGCTGCCTATTTTTGCTGCTATTTCCTCCTGCAAACGCTTCAGGAGGATCTCGGAGTTCGCTACAACCCCGCGCGAATTCGCGACACCAAGTTTCAAGATCCCAAGTGCTTTGATCCCGACTTCAGCGACTCGCGTGATCTCTTCATCCACGGCATAATCGATGGCCCAGGCGGAACGTGCGCCTCGATGCCGGTCATGTACGTGGCGGTCGGGCGGCGACTCGGCTATCCCCTCAAGCTGGTGCAGACGCGCGGCCATCTGTTCGCTAGGTGGGATGATCCAGACGGCAGGTGCTTTGGCTTCCCGGAGACGTTCAACGTGGAGGGGGCAGGCGAAGGCATCGCGTCCTATGACGATGAACACTACAAGACCTGGCCCGAACCTTGGACCGAGATCGACGAGGCCGAGGGATGGTATCTCAAGTCGATGACGCCGCTCGAGGAACTGGCTTCGTTTCTGGCGACCCGCGGCGATTGCTTGACAGACAACGGCCGACTGGGCGAAGCCGTGCAAGCTTATGCATGGGCCAGCGCAATTGCGCCGGAAGACAAACGTTACCAGCAAATCCTCGCGCGCACGCATCACAAGGTACCTGGCGCAGCACGAACAAGAGATGGCGCTCTTGATCGAAATGAACCAGCGAAATCGGGAACGCCAACAGCGAATGCTAGCGGGAACGACAGCCGGCCGACCACCGTCAGGCATCCTTCTGCGATGCCCGTGTCGGCGTCTGCCCGGCCACCGAAGTCGACGTTTCATGAAGCCATGACGCGGTACAATCGCGAATTGATGGAATGGAATCGATTGAACCAAATGGGTCGGGCGCGGGGCATGCCGCCAAGCGCGCCGCGGCCGGGTATCGACTTTGACCACTAACGCGAAGGACAAGGCGATGTATCAGCCGACGTTGGGACGCTTCCTATCCCGCGATCCACTTTCCGAGAACGGTGTTGATGTCCTGACCGACACTGGGTTCTACTCCGATCGCTTGGCGGCGATGAACGCCAATCCATGGTATTACGGCGGGAATTGGGAACACCCGTACGTATACGCAAGAAACAATCCACTCCGTTATACCGACCCATCGGGCCTCAGAGCAGCAAGCATGGAACTGCCACCGCCAGGCGGCTACCCTCGCTCTCGCACACCGGCTGAGGACTGAGCATGCTGGGTACGGAGTCAGCAAATCCAGGGTACGGGTTGGCTTGCAAAGCTTCCTGCATGTCCGTGTTCGGTCGGCAAGCCGCCGAAAAACCCAAATCCAGATATCTGGCATGATCCGGAAGGTGCTAGCCCATACTACCACCCGGGCGCAAGAACGTGCATCAGATCATATCCGGTGGCGTTTTTTCCGGACCCCCTTGGGCTTGCGTGCCAACCCGGCCAGCAGTGTTGCTATGATGGATCCGGTAGCCTCATTACGCACGGCGCAGTGCTCTGGAACGCCCGACTACGCCGCACCGCAAGGCGTGTCATTATGCACTATTGGACACTACGCGGCAGATGTAATGCCGTTCGGATACTGCCCGCTCGATACGTACTTGAAGTATCGGCCACCTAATAACGGGAACAACTGTCCTGGAAATCCTTAATGAACCGAGTATGACCATGGAGAAAAGATTACGTGAATCCACGAGAATTGAACGCCTCTTGCGATCTCGGTGGGCGAGATTGCTCGTTCTGGTCCTGTCCGTGTGCGCGGTGGCAGTGTTCCTAGTAACACCGACCCTGATCAGGCCGCTGGCTGCTTGTCGAGCGTCCATCGGCGTTAGGTCCGCTCTTATTCGTAGCGGGGACGGATCCTGGAATCCAAAGAGACGGGAGGGTGGCATTTGCGCTAGTCAGCATCCTGATTCTGCTTCCGATCGTCAGATTTCGCCTGGGGACCGTTATCGCGTCGATCTGCGGCATGCTGGCATGGATATTTCTCGGAGAGGTTGCGTTTGGCATTCCCGCATGAGTTTTCGCGAAGTCGCGACGAGAGTGTGTGATCGTCAGACAAGGCCACGGTACATCGTGCATGGCAGAGACCGCTTGAGAACGCCCTTTTATAGTATCCTCAAGAACTCCATCAGCCCCTTGTTTTCCCGCCGCGGCCCCGGGGGCTTTGCCACCTTCTCCTCGCAGGTCGCTAGAGCTTTGGTCCTCATCTCCAGACCCACTTCGGCGTAGACGTTCGTCGTGCTCAGGCAGATCTGCCCCAACCAGAGCGCGGATTGTAATGATGTCCACCCCGGACCGCAGCAGGTGGGTTGCGGTGGTACGCCGGATCGTGTGCGGACCCGCTCGCTTCTTGGCCACCGAAGGCAGCTTGGCGGCCACGACCGCCGCGTAGCGCTCCACAAGCGCGTGAAGCCCGAACCGTGTTATGTTCGAGTGACCGGGGCGTGCGGTGGGCCGTCCTGCTACGATGGGTCCCGGACCTAGAGGAGAAAACCGAAAACCGATAGGGGGTCAGGAGCGAATGGCACCAGGATAAGGAATAAATGCCTATGAGCCAAAGGGTTAGGGCAGATGCCAAATTGACAATATTCCAATAGTAATTATATTACTAATGAGCGATTAGGCTCGGATTCAAGGCGTTTCTCTGCTGACAAAGTATATCAATATCAAAATATTTGTCATAATATCCGAGATTTTCGCGAAACTCATGCTCCATGTGGGGTTTACGCTCATCCTCGTGCCATTCGGGTCAGGAGCCGATTCAGGCTTTGGGCTCCCGACCCCTTAGCCTCCCTCCGGTGGATCGCGTCCGTGGACTCGGCCATCTGTTTCCTAATGTCGCCCTTTGAAGGGCGTGATCCGGAGTACTACCGATGTACAGGGCATTGCTGATCGGTGTGACGATCCTGTTTTCGCTGATGGTTCTTTCGCATGGGCTTATCGTCATTCTCGGGATCCGTGCGGTGCCGGGGAAAACCGGGGGGAAAACTGGGGACATACGCCTTTATTGACAGCAGGCACCTCGTCGACTATCGTAATGACATGCCGCAAACCGCTCGCGCCTTGGTCGGCAGCATGTGGTACCACGCCCTTAGTCGGGGCAACCGCCGCGAGGCCGTCTTCCACAAGCCCGGCGATTACCACGCCTTCGTGGAGGCGATCATCGACGCACGCGCCCGCTTGCCGGTGGACCTGCTTGGCTATTGCCTCATGCCCAACCACTTCCACTTGGTACTGAGGCCCCATCATGATGGCGACCTGGGACGTTGGATGCAGTGGCTGCTCACGACGCACGCCCAGCGCGACCATCGCCATTACGGCACCACAGGGCACGTCTGGCAAGGGCGCTTCAAGGCCTTTTCCCGTTGCAGAAGGAGATGCGCAGCGATTCGCCATCTTGAAGTCCACGCGAGAATCCGCCAAAGCGGTCAGGCGTTCGGGAAGATCGCCGGTTCTCTCGTCCCATTCGTAGGGTCGGCGAAGGGTTCTTGGATCGACCTTCATTTCTCTCGACCAAGCGCTCTGCCAGAAGGTGACTGGTTTGCCCGGTCACCCGATCTCAACCCGGCGTGGGCCCATCTCAGTCAATTGAACGACCAAGTGGATCGAAGCCGGCTCTCGCCGGTTTTGAACCTAACTTGAGTCGTGGGGGACGGTCTCAGCAATTTGGTCTAGGCTTGGATCGGAGAATCGATAAAATCCGCCCACTCGTCTCAAGCGGCACGTCTCGAATATCCGATCTAATCCGTTAAGTCGTTCTCTCGGACCAATTCGATGGGCTGGGTGTGCGTCATCGCGGCGCACTGACCAAGCCGAGTTGAATCTCTTACGACGCGAGGGCGCATGATCCCTTCTGTGTCGAACGTGTCCCTCGCCTGGCGTCGAAGTAACTCGCCGCGGAACCATGTCGGATCTTCATGACCGCGGCACGATACGTGGAGACACGGAAATCCTTAAGCCAAGCCAAGGATGGCACGGCGGACTCCACGACTTGAACGTATCGTCACATGGCGATCTTAGTCAAGGATGGCTGGCCATGCGATTGACCCTATGCAAGAACCGGTGGTTTCAGGTGGCATTGATTGCGGCCTGGGTGATCGCCGGCGGTTGTCAGAGGCTTCCCTATATCGACCAAACCAAGCCGGTCCCTCATGACAGCCTGGGGCGAGTCGCGCTGGAAGATAAGGAAGTCAAGCAGGCCGACCTCTTGAGTAGCACGCTGCCGATGTCGTTACCCAAGTTGGCCCAGCCGAGAACGACCAACGATCCCGAGGCTCAAGAGGTCTGGCCGATGACCTTGCAACAGGCCATCCGGATCGGCCTGGACAACTCGGAGATCGTGCGAGTCATCGCCTTCGGAGCCCAGGGCATCCCGATCGGCGGCTTCGAGCCGACGCCGCTGAATACCGGTGCCAGCGCGGGCGTCGCCAGCTCGTTGGGTGCGGGCACCCTTCAGTCGGTTTACGATCCCGCGATCCTGGAGACCCAGATCGCCTCCGCGCTTTCCACGTTCGACACCGCCTTCACCACCAGCCTGCTCTGGGGCAAGAACACCACCCCCTTCAACAACGGCGTTCAGGGTGGTTCGCTCAGTTTGACCGGCACCAAGTACCCCGTCGTCTCGTTGAACGATTCCGCGACGTTCCAGATGGGTCTGTCGAAGCAGACCGAGACTGGTGCGACACTCGGTGTCGTGCATAACATCGCCTGGTCCTACCAGAACAGCTCGTTCCTGGTTTGGCCCTCCGCCTACACGACGAATATTCAGCTCACCTTGACCCAGCCTTTGCTGGGTAGTGCACCGCTGCCCGGGCCAGGCGGCCGGCAAGCCGGTCGGTCTGGAAGCCAACCGTGCGCCGATCGTGATCGCCCGGCTCAACGCCGATGCCGCCGTCTGGCGGTTCAAGGCTGAGGTGATGGCACACGTTCGGTCGGTCGAGCAGCAATACTGGAGCCTTTCGCAATCGCACGTCCAGCTCTGGAGCTCCGATCGGGCCGTCAGCCTGGCTGATGAGATCCTCAAGCGCGAGCAAGCCGAGCTGATCGTCGGCCGGGGGACCGTCGCTGACGTGGCCGAAGCCGCCCAGCGACTCGAACAATTCAACCTCGACCTGGTCACTCGGACTTCGGATGTCATCACGACCGAACGACAGTTACGAAACATCCTCGGCCTGCCTCCGGCCGACAATCGGCGCATCATTCCGGTCACGCCGCCGACCGAGGCACGCCTCGAGCCCGACTGGGAATCGAGCCTGGCCCAGATGCTCAATTTCCAGCCCGATATCGTTCAGCAGCAGATCCTGGTGCGAGTGGCCGAGTTGCAGTTGCTGATCGCTCGCAATCAGTTGCTGCCCCAGTTGAACCTGAACGCCCTCTATCAGTTGAACGGCCTTGGCCAGCAGTTGGATAGTGCCGAGGCGGTCATGACGGGAGCCACCCTCAAGGCTCTCAACCCGGTCATCGCCAACCAGGAACGCGCCGCGGGCCTGAATTCCAACCCGGGGAATTACAGTAACTTCGTCACCTGGCAGCTCGGCTTTACCTTTCAGGCGCCGCTGGGGATGAGAGCTCCCCTGGCCAACACAAGACAGTCGCAATACACCCTATTACGAGCGCGTGCCTATCTGCAGCAGGTCGTCCACCAGACCACGCACTCCCTGGCCCGCTTCTTCCTCGAAATCGACGCCAACTACAAGCAATTCAAGACGGCGTCGCGGCTGCGAGCCGCCGCCGCTCAGCGGCTGGACGCGCAACGCGCGTATTACGAGGAAGGTCGCATCACGATCGATCGCTTCCTCGATGCCGTCAGTCAGTATGCCACCGCCGTGGCGACCGAAGCCCAATACAAGACGACGTACAATATCTCGATCGTCGCCTTGGAGGAGGCCAAGGGCACATTGCTGGCTTACGACAATATCGCCGTGGCCGAGGGTCCGCATCCGCGGAAGGCGTACATCCAGGCAGGCAGTATTCAGGATGCTCATAAGCAACACCCGATTCCTCCCGATGGGCCGGAGATTCCCGCAGTCCCGGTCGGTCCGCGCGAATCCCGACCCCGTCGTTCCCAATCCGCCGCCCAATGCGAGAGATTTTCATGACGTGGCTCCGTTGCCCGGTCCCTCAGGACCGCTGGAACCAAGACCAAATCCGCTCGCACCGCAAGTCCCAGCGCGATTGCTTCCCGACCTGTCGCAGGCGAGCCCGGCATCAGGCCCGTTGCGACCGCTGAACAATGCGACATCCCCGCCCAAGACCGACGCCAGGTTAACCTCGGGCGCATCCTCGACCGATGGGGCGAAGACCATCACGGCGACCGCGACCTTCGACCCGACTCCGCCGTCCAGGAGACCAACCCAAGCTGCGCCGGCTCCCGCCCAAACGGCCCAGGAAGCATCTGAATCGCTTCCGATGCTTCCCCCGATAACCCAACAGCCGTCACGGGCTCCCGTCACGGTTCCGAGCGGCGGACCTGCCAAACCTCAAGTCACGCCGTCCGCCGCGCCTGCCCCGCGGGCAAGCCCACCGGAGCCGGCGGCAGACGACCTTCCACCATTACCAGCGATCGACTTGCCTCCCCTGCCGAAATGACGGCCGGTGATCACGACGAGACGACCCGACCGACATGATCGAGAATCCAAAGGGGGCCGGGCTTCGAGCGAAGCCTCGGCCTCTTTTGTTTCAACCGACTCGCGTTTACCCAACGAATCCCGAGTTAGAACGGTTTTCCGATGAGTTGCGCACGATCGATACTAGCCCGACGCGCGAGTTTTGATGTTGCGCTATTTGCCCCTTCCCCTCGGATCTTGATATTAGCGAAAATGGCGAGACCCGTCACAAGGGCCGGATCCCTTGAGATCTCACCGACCATCGGAAGGAGCCTCGCCATGGTTATGGTCGCCGATATGGTACCGAGTCTCAAGCGGCTGCTTGCGCCGCTGGGACTGAAGGACAGCGCCAAGCTCCTGGTAATCCGCGTGGTCGTCGCCTTCCTGTTGCACGCCGGTAGGATGTCCTGCTTACGGGCGGGCGGGGCTGTGCGTTGCGAGACTCGGCATCGGGCTCAGATTAGCCGCTTCCTGGCGCGGCCACGGTGGCGGAAACTCGACATCAACTCGATCTTGCGGCGGCAAATGTTCGGCGCGAGGCCGCCGACGGCCTGTTTGTCTTCATTATCGACGCCACCTTGACCAGTCAGGCCGGCAACAAGACGGAAAACACCTTCAGCACCGGCAACCGGAAGCGGCGGCCGTGCAAGAAGCGTCGCCATGGCAAGATCAAGCACGCCAAGAAGAATTGCCATAGCTTTACGATGGGCCTGCTGATCACACCATCGGGCGTGCGGATTCCATTCTGCAAGGCGTATTATACCCGCGATTATTGCAAGAAGACTGGCCGGACACACATGACCACAGCCGAGGCGGCAGCCGAATTGATTCGCGGACTGCCGCTACCGGATGGGGCGCATGTGATCGTGCTGGGCGATACGGCGTACGACGCCGAAGCGGTCCACAACGCTTGCCGGGACCGCTGCTTTTCCTGGATCTTTCCCTGCAACTCCGAGCGCGTCTTGGCTGGCCCCAAGGGACAGCGGCCCAAGGTACGTTCGCTCCTCAAGAATTGGTCGACGTGGTCGCGGCAGACCATCAGGCTCGCTCCGGGTCAAGGCCCATACGCCGTGTATCGGCGTCTGTCGCCTCATCGGATTGGGCCGAAAGCGAAACCTCGGACGTACGACGTCCATCAGGAAAGACAACAGGTGCCCTCCGTTGGCGAGGTCCGGCTTGTCTTTTCGACAACAAAACTCAATCTCGAAACTGCCACGGCCGACGACGTAAAAATCTTGATGACCAACGATCTGAAGCTGTCCGTGCGGGACGTGGTCGAACTGTACTCGCTGCGCTGGCAAATCGAGTTATTCTTTAAGGAACTCAAGTCGACACTGGGCTTTCACCAGTACCAGTTCCAGAAATTTGAGCCGGTGGAAGGCTGGGCGGAGCTGGCGCTCACCACGTTTTTGTACCTGGAGAGCTACCGGGTGCAACAGATGGCGCGTCGCGACTTGAGCGACGAGGAGAAACGCTGGTGGAAGCATCAGCGGACGTACGGTCTGTGCCAGGCGGTCCGTTTGGCGACCGAGCTGAAGGAATTGCAGTACATCGCCGATTGCCTCGAAACCCCCGGAGGGACGCGCAAACTGAAACGCATCATCCAGAACAGTTTCCCCAAGGAATACCGGGCCGCGTAGTGCATTCACTCCAGAACGGCGCAACATCAAAACGCGCGAGCGAGGGGACCGGCTGTGCGTCTGGCGCCGGCCTAGGCCAGCGCCCCTCGCTTGCGCGTCGGGCTGGTATCATCCGACATCGCGGCCTATTTGTGCGCAACTCGCGTGTTAACCGCTCTAGAACGCGTCAGCGTTGATGACTTCGCCGCCGGCGCGGGTGATCAGGGCCCGGAACACGTTGAGATTGATCGTGGTCTTGAAGAATCGGACCGATCCGTCGGCCATCGAGGCGTTGAAGCCGCCGGGGTGGAGTGAGCCGGCGCCGAATAACGAGGGTTTCGCCTCCGGGTCGAGCTGGCCGGGTCGAACGCGAGCTCAGCGTCGGGCTTGGTCCAGGGGACCGCCTCGGTCGACTCGGCGATCATGATCGTGTTCGAGGTCCCGTCGGTGATCTGCTGCGATTCCCGTGTCCTTGCCTTTCTCGAACAATGCGCCCGCGCCGACGAAGACCCGGTAGGTCGTCGTGCCCGGCTCGACGTTGGCCCTGCTCGGGCACACGAAGACCGGTGGCATCTCCTTGATGAGCTCCTTGTTGTGCGGGCTATCCCACGGCTCGTCGAGCTTGAACCGGTTGTACAGTCCTTGCTGCTCGATGTAAGGCAAGATCGCCACCCGCCAGCTCAAGAGTGGCTTGCCGTCCTTGTCGGTGAGGGCCGGCTTGGGGAAGGCATTGTTGGCCGACTGGTAGTTGTGCATCGCCAAGGCCATCTGCTTGAGGTTGTTGACGCACTGGGCGCGGCGGGCCGCCTCGCGCGCCGACTGCACGGCCGGGAGAAGTAGCGCCGACCAACACGCCGCTGACGGCCGGAGAGGAGACGCTGGGGAACGATTCGCGGGAGACGATCCGGACTCCGTTGCGGTCGGAGACGATGGCGAGCGAGCCAGGGAACAACAAGGACTTCAACTCGTCCGCACGGGGAAGCATGTTCGGATCGACGTGCAGGAGGCCTCCCGCGCCCGCACGGCCGCGCCTGGGGCGGCGGTCGGGGAGATCTCCGCGAAATTGAGCACCTCACCCGCGTTGCGTGTGATCCTGGCCCGAAACAGCGTCCGGCTGGATCGAGTTCGGCGATGAAGTGGACCGAGCCGTCGGCGAGCGCGGCGTTGAAGCCGCCATCGTGTGATGAGCCGGCGCCGTAAAGCGACGGCTTGGCTTTCGGGTCGAATTTCAGGTCGTCGGGCTTGGTCCAGGGCACGGCGTCCTTCGCCTCGACGACCATCGAGCGTGTTCGACGTCGCCGTCGGTGACCTGCGGCCAGACCCACGTCCTGGCCATCCTCGAATAGCGCGCCCTTGCCCGTAAACACCCGGTAGGTTGTGGTGAACGGTGCAGCGTTCGTCCGTTCCGGGCAAAGGTAGACCGGCGGGATTTCCTTGATGAGCTCCTTGTTGTGCGGGCTGTCCCACGGCTCGTCGAGCTTGAACCGGTTGTACAGGGCTTGCTGCTCGACGAAAGGGCAGGATCGCCACCCGCCAGCTCAAGAGCGGCTTGCCGGCCTTGTCGGTGATCGCCGACTTGGGGAAGGCGTTATTGGCCGACACGTAATTGTGCATCGCCAGGGCGATTTGCTTCAGATTGTTGGTGCACTGGGCGCGGCGGGCCGCTCCGCGCCGACTGCACGGCCGGGACAAGCAGATTGAGCTGCTGGGTAAGGGCCGGCAGGCTCTGGATCAATTCGGGCAATGTGTCGCGGGGGTCGCTGACATTCAGGAAGACCAGATCTCCCGGGAGCCGCCGGGCCATCGGCACGAACTGCGCCGGTCGGCCGCCAGAGCCGCTCGGCCGCGGCGCCGGAGAGGTCGGCAGCCTGCTCGGCTCCCGACGTTGTCGCGGCGAGCACGAGCTGGTCCTTGCCGAGCACGATCGTCGGCTGAAACATGGCGAGGATCTGCGGAGGGAGACCGCCCTGTGGCAGGTCGAGCACGTAGGTGGGGCGAGCGGCGTCCCGCTTCCGAAACGCGAAGGCTTCGGCGTTGGGGTTCGGTTGACCTCGGACGACCACCGGCCTGCTGCGCCTGGATGATCTGGTTGATGACCTGCATCAGTGGGTCGATCGCCCTGGCGACGGCGTCACCGCGGACCTGGGCCGAGATCGTCAGCCCGGTGATATGGCGCGAGCACCGCGGTCGCCGGATTGGCCGCCGCACCCGCATTCGAAGGCTGGGAATAGAGGGACAGCTTTGGCCCGAGGCTTGCGAGCAAGTCGTTGCGGAGCTCGATTCCAAACCGCTGGCGAAACGCCGCTTCAAGCTGGGCGAATCCGTCGCCGCCCTGGGGATTGGACTGTTTGACAAGCTCCACGAACTGGTCATAAGTCTTGGCGAAGTCGAGCGACAACACGGCGAACGCGGTCGAGCTGGCGGGCAGGGGAGGGAGCGACCGGATGTTGAAAGTGGGCTGGTCGAGGAGGGCCAGGATGCCGCGCCGGGGTGCGGGTGCCACCGCGCCGAGGACGGCCACGATGGCGTCGTCCTGAATGCCCCACTGGATCTCGATCCGCTTCAACCCGTCGAGGCCGAGCTGGACCGCCTGGGGAGGCAACGGCGGCAGAGCGGTGATGTCGAGAAACCCCGCCGCGACGGGCTGAAAGCCCTCTTTCGCCTTGAAAAGATCGACACGGAGCGGATGATCGACGGCGTTGGGCTCTTTGCCGTCGAGGACGGACATGACGAGGTCCGGCCGGTTGGATACGACCAGATCCCCATTCTCGAACCACCAGCCACCTCTCGGATCGATCGGGTGATAGGTGCGGCCGGCCTTCTGGACCGGCGCGGGATCGGCCCCGCTTTGACCGCGGTCCGGCGAAGTTTCGGGCCGCCGCGGCCTCGAGCATGCGGCGCACTTCGGGGCGGTCGGCCCGCGCGCGACAAAGACGACCCCGCTCTTGCCTTGGTCCGGCATCATCGGGATTGCCCCAAGCGCCCACGGCGCCCCCGTGTTTCGCGACGTGCTTGACCAGGTCGATCACCTCGGCCGGCTTGACGCGGCTGTCCCCTCCGGCCGACTGTCGCAAGCGTTCGAGGCCCTGGCTGGCGAGGTCTTCCAGCAGGGCGCCGAGCTTGGTGTCGTTCAGGAGCTTGTAAGCAGCCGACTTCTTCCAGGCATCGGCATGGGCATCCAACCCGTCGAATTCCAGGTACGCGATCAGGTCCTTTCGCGGCACGTAACGGGCCAGGGATGCCGTTCGATGCATCCGGGCCGCCGGGCCGCGTCGCCTGGCCGTGGGCCGGCATTGGCCACACTGCCGGCAGGGCCAGGACCAACCCGATGACGAGGCCGAGGACCATCGGCCTGCACGGCGTCCGATCCCTCCGGAACCAAATCCCTACGCGTTCCATGGCTGATCCCTCTCGAAACAGATGTGCGCCGAATAGAGCCCGACGTGCGACTACGATTTGTCCTTTTTGGGCGACTTGGTTTGCCCACAAGCCCTCGACTCAAAATACCCGTCGCCGCGCACAGGTGCCACAAGAATTCGTACTTGATCAGCAGGAGAAGACTCCGTCCCGACAGAATTGTCAAAACTTTGTTGACCATGGCTCGGCGGCGTGGTCAGAATACTAGGAATTCTTACGGAGTCGGCGCATGCTTGGGCGTCGCGTCGAGATGGCTCTGGCGATGGTGTCTACTCGAAAAAAAGGCGATCCTGATGGACGGTTCCCAGATTGATCCCGCGAGTGAAGGCAGTCGGCGTCATTTCTTGAAAGCAGCCGTGGCCACGGGCGGAGCGGCCGCGGTCGCCGTCGACCTTGACCGACTCGGCCTCGGCCCAAGAGCCAGCCGCGCCGGCCCAGCCGGTCGTTCCCACCGTGACGTTGGGCAAGACCGGCCAGAAAGTGTCGGTGCTGGGCATGGGCACCAGTTGGGACGTCGCCCCCAGCTTCGTCCAGGCGGCGCTCATGTCCGGCGTGCGCTACATCGATACCTCGGAAACTTATGAAAACGGCAAGAGCGAAGAGACGCTCGGCGAGGTCCTGCAACGGACCGGGTCTGAGGAAGGATGTCTACCTCGTCACCAAGAACGGCCGGGGCAAGGCCGGCGGTCCGCAGGCCATCACGCAGTACGAGAGCGCGCTCAACGCGAGCCTGGAGCGGCTCAAGACCGACTACGTCGACTGCTACTATCTCCACGGAGTCGAAGGCCGCGAGATCCCTTTGTTCAAGGATCCCAACGTGAAGGCGGCGTTCGAGAAGCTGAAAAAATCCGGCAAGATCCGCTTCTGCGGTCTGAGCTGTCACGACAGAATGCTGCCCGAGATCGTCACGGCCGCCGCCGAGTGCGGCTGGATCGATCAGATTATGATCCAGTACAACTATCGGACCATGCAGGCCGACCCGATCCGACGCGCCCTCGACGCGGCCGCCAAGGCCAATCTCGGCATCGTGGCGATGAAGACGCAAGGACGGCGGCGGGCAGTTCCGCGGCGCGGAGTCGCCCAAGTTCAAGGAGTTCGTCGACAAAGGAAGCAAGACGTTTGACAGCGGCGATCAAGACGGTTTTCTCCGATCATCGCATCCACGCCGTGGTCAGTGAGATGACCAACCGCGACATGCTCCGCGAAAACATCGGCGCCGCCGCGACCACACGCTGACGCTCCGCGACCAGAAGATGCTGGAAGAACACCGCATGGCAACCGCTCACCTCTACTGCCACGGGTGCGGCCAGCACTGCGAGCCGGCGGCCGGCGGAGTGGCTGTCGCCGACATCCTCCGCTACTTGCGCTACCACGAAGTCTACGGCAAGCGTCAGCGGGCCCGCGAGCTCTACCAGTCACTCCCACCGGAAGCCCGCAACGTCGCCCAGGCCGACCTTGCCGCCGCCCAGGCCGCTTGCCCGCACGGTCTGCCCGTCGTCGAGCTGATCCACCGAGCCGATAAGCAGATGGGGTGACGTTCGCCGGAGGAAACAATGGAAGAACCTGATCAGAATCCAGGGATGAAGAGTGAGCATAGGAATTTGCTTATTCTCAGACCTGGATTCTCGATTCCGGGTTCTTGCCTTCAATGTCCTCCTTTCTCTCCTGACTAAGAGTCTGTTCCGAAAGGCGAGCGGGGGGCGTCAGCCCCCTGTCCGGAGCCGAGAGACGGGGCTGACGCCCCCCGCTCGCCCAGAACCGCACTTCCGGAACAGACTCGAATCCGAATCCGAGGATGACTCGTCCTGCTCGTCCACTGCTTGCTGCGGCATCGCCGGCCCGGGAATCGTATGTTTCTCGTCGATCCAGCGACCGAGGTCGATCAGCCGGCAACGCGGACTACAGAACGGAAACGACGGGAGATCGTCGAGTGATTTGACCTGGTAGGATTTGGAACAGGTCGGACACCGGCCTTGAATCATGGCTCGCTCTTTGAGCTGGCTCGTCGCGGCGGGCTTGGCCGGCTCGCTTTTGGCCGTGCTGGTTGTATCGCTCTTCGTGCTTTCGGTCGTTGACTTGGCGGGCTCGCTGGAAGTCTTATCCGCCTCGGCCGCCTTCTTGTAGGAATCGCTGCGATAATCGGTCTGGTAAAATCCGGACCCCTTGAACAAGATGGCGGCGCCGGGGCCGATCTTGCGTCGCAATTGGAGGAGCTTGCACTCGGGGCATTCGGTCTGCGGCTCGAGCGTGATCCGCTCGTAGGCCTCAAATTCGTGGCCGCACGAGTCGCAGATATAGTCGTAGGTTGGCATGGGCTGACTCGCCTTCTCAATCAGACAAATGGCTCTCACTCGATGATCGTCGCGGGTTCGACCGGCTGGATTGATCGATCCCGCCACGTGGAGCGAGATCGCGGGACTCCTCGCGTCGTCAACCCGCCTGCGGTTTGACCGACACCGCGACCTTGGTGGGCCGCAGCACGCGGTCTCCGATCTTGTAGCCCTTACCGAGCTCGGCGACGATGGTTCCCTCGGGATATTCGAGGGTGGGTTGCTGGAGGATCGCATCGTGCAGGTTGGGATCGAACGGCAGTCCCAGCGCGGCGATCGGCTCGACACCGTGTTTCGCCAGGATTTCGAGCAATTGCTTCCGGACCATGTCGAGCCCGGCGGAGATTCCTCCATCGCCCGAGGCGCGGAGGGCGTCGTTGGCGCGCTCGAAATTGTCCAGCGGATCCAACAGGTCGCGAGCCAGCGAGCCGACCGCATAGACCCGGTCGGAGTCGGCTTGCTGCTTGGAGCGCTTCTGGTAATTGGCGAACTCGGCGCGGACCCGGAGGGCCTGATCGCGAAGCTCGTCGCGTTCTTTCTTCAACTGAGCGATTTCTTGGGAAGCCGACATCGTATCACCGTCGATGGGATCACCTTCGCCTGAGTCCGGGCTCTGGCCCGGATCGGTGCCCGCGCCGTCGCCGGGACGGCCAGCCAGCGTCTTGTCCCGGGGGCTTTGATCGTCCGCGAGCACGGATTCCGAGTCCTCCAATTGTCCGGCTTCTGAGTTGATTCGTTCATTTGGCTCCGCTCCTGACGCTGTCGCGGCTCGGTCGAGTCGAGTCTCGTGCGCACTCCGATCGGTTCACGACTCGTCCGCGTCGCAAGGGCTCGGTCTCCTCGGTGAAGTAGTCGCGTAGTTTCTCGAAAAAGCTCTTGCGCCGGGGGCTGACCTGCTCATGCTCGATCTCGGCGAACTCGCGGAGCAACTCCTCCTGGCGAGCTGTCAGGTGCCGCGGGGTCTCGACCAGGACTTGCACCAGCTCGTCGCCTCGACCGCGGCCGTGGAGATCGGGCATGCCCCGGCCGCTGATCCGGAGAACGTCGCCGCTTTGCGTGCCGCGGGGAACGTCGAGCCGCTCGGGGCCGTCGAGAGTGGGCACGTCGATCTCGGCACCGAGCGCCGCCTGCGCGAAGCTGATCGGCACCTGGCAAACCAGGTCGTTGCGCCGCCGCTCGAAGAACGGATGCTTCTTGACCAGGATCTGGATCCGGAGGTTGCCCCGCGGCGCGCCCACATCGCCCAGTTCGCCCTGGTTGCGGCGTTGCAGCCAGATCCCGCTCTCGATGCCGGGCGGGACGTCGATCGTGAAGCGCGTTGTCGAGGGAACTCGTCCCGCTCCTCGGCAGTCGGGGCAGGGGTCGGTGATCCGCACGCCCTCGCCGCCGCAGGCCGGGCAGGTGGTCGTCACCTGGAAGAAACCGCGTGCCTGGACGATCTGGCCGCGACCGCCGCAATAATTGCAGGTGGTCGGCGACGTCCCCTTTCGCGCTCCGCTGCCGCCACACTCGCCGCAAAACTCCTGCCGGCTCACGTTCGACGGTTCGCGTTGTGCCCCGCGCCGCCTCGACCAGCTCGATCTCCAGCTTCATGAGCAGGTCCGGGCCCGGCCGCGGCCCGCGCCGCCGCTGGGAGAACAGGTCGCCGAACAGACCGCCGCCGAAGATGTCGCTGAAGGCCGACATGATGTCGTCGGTCGATCGGAAGTCGTGGGTGGCCGCCCCATTCAAGCCGGCATGACCGTAGCGGTCGTAGCGCTGGCGCTTGTCCGGATCCGAGAGGACCTCGTAGGCCTCCGCCGCTTCCTTGAAGCGCTTCGGTGCCTCGTCGTCACCAGGATTGCGGTCCGGGTGATACTTGAGCGCCATCTGGCGATAGGCTTTCTTGATATCTTCGGACGAGGCTTCGCGACTGACCCCAAGCACTTCGTAAAAGTCGCGCTTGGTGGCTGCCATCGGCATGGCGTCTCAATCGAGTAAAGGATTGCGATATTAGGCCAAATATACGCCGGCGCGGCTCGCGAGCCGGCCGGAATCACGCTCCTTTTAAGATACCATACGCCTCCTTTTCGGATATACCGAATCCGAAAGTCTTCGCAGGGTGTTCAGCGTTCGGTGTTCTGTGTTCTGTCGATTGAAACGCGGATTGCGTGACGTTAACAGGACCGCGGCGCTTCGTGATCGTGTCCGTACAGCTCGGGCTGCGGATAACTGAACACTGAGCACCGATCACGAACACTATTAACGGACGGACCCTTCGACCCGAGCTCGCGTTTTCCTTCTCGTCGTCCTTGATGTTGGTGATCATGGCCTCGGTCGTCAGCATGAGCGCGGCGATCGAGGCGGCGTTTTGCAAGGCCGAGCGGGTGACCTTGGTCGGGTCGACGATGCCGGCCTTGAACATGTCGACGAACTCGCCGGTGTTGGCGTCGAAGCCGATGGCGCCTTCTTGCGACTTGACTTCCTCGGCGATGACGCCGCCGTCGTGGCCGGAATTGGCCGCGATGTAGCGGACCGGCTCCTCGAGCGCTCGCAGGATGATCGCCGCGCCGACCTTCTCGTCGCCCGAGAGCGTGTCGTGGACCTTCTGGACGGCCGGAATGACGCGCAGCAGCGCCACGCCGCCGCCGGGAACGATCCCTTCCTCGGCCGCCGCGCGGGTGGCGTGCAAGGCGTCTTCGATGCGGGCCTTGGTCTGCTTCATGTCGGCCTCGGTCGGAGCACCGACGCGAATCAGGGCCACGCCGCCGGAGAGCTTGGCCAGCCGCTCCTGGAACTTCTCCTTGTCGTACTCGCTCTCGGTCTCCTCGATCTGGCGGCGGAGCTGATCGATCCGGCGCTGGATTTCGGCCCTCTTGCCGGCCCCCTGGATGATCGTGGTGCTGTCCTTGTTGACCTTGATCTGCTTGGCGCTGCCGAGCTGCGCGAGCTGGAGGTTCTCCAGCTTGAGCCCGAGGTCCTCGCTGATCACGGTCCCGCCGGTCAGGACGGCCATGTCGCCGAGCATCGCCTTGCGGCGGTCGCCGAAGCCGGGGGCCTTGACGGCGGCGATGTTCAGCACGCCGCGCAGCTTGTTGACGACCAGGGTCGCCAGCGCCTCGCCCTCGACGTCCTCGGCGATGATCAAGAGCGGCTTGCCCGACTGCGCGACCTTCTCCAGGAGCGGGATCATCTCGCGGAGACTGCTGATCTTCTTCTCGTGGAGCAGGATCAGGGCGTCCTCGAAGATGACTTCCATCGTCGTGGGGCTGGTGACGAAGTAGGGGCTGAGATAGCCCTTGTCGAACTGCATCCCCTCGACGAATTCCAGGGTGGTGGTCGCGGTCTTGCCTTCCTCGACGGTGATCACGCCGTCGCGGCCGACCCGTTCGACGGCGTCGGCCAGCATGTTGCCGATCGTCGGGTCGTTGTTGGCCGAGATCGAGCCGACCTGGGCGATCTCCTCTTTCTTGGAGACCGGCCGCGAGAGCTTGGTCGTCAGCTCGGTGACGGCCGCCTCGACGGCCTTTTCGATCCCGCGGCGCACGGCCGTGGGATTGGCGCCGGCGGTGATGTTCTTGAGCCCTTCGCGATAGATCGCGCGGGCCAGGATCGTCGCGGTCGTCGTGCCGTCGCCGGCCACGTCGGAGGTCTTGGAGGCGACCACGTTGACGAGCTTGGCGCCCATGTTCTCGAACGGGTCGCTCAGCTCGATCTCCTTGGAGACGGTCACGCCGTCCTTGGTGACGAGCGGACCGCCGAAAGACTTGCTCAGAATCACGTTGCGCCCGGTCGGGCCGAGCGTTGTCCCCACCGCGTGGGCCAGGATGTCAACGCCTTCCATGATCTTCCGGCGAGCGGCGTCGGAGAAGAGCAATTGCTTTAGCCACGGTCGTGTGCTCCTCAAAATCAGTATGTAGGAAAGCCGCGGGCCCAGTCGCCTCGTGTCGAATCGACCGACGGCGACGGGGCCCTTGGCTGGGGTTATTTGACGATCTTCGCCAGGATGTCGGACTCGCGGAGGATCTTGATCTCCTCGCCGTCCAGCTTGATTTCCGTGCCCGAGTACTTGCCGAAGAGCACTTCGTCCCCCTCGACGACGCCGATCGGGGCGCGCTCGCCGGAGTCGAGCAGCTTGCCCGGCCCGACCGCCAGGACCTTGCCCCGCTGCGGCTTTTCCTTGGCCGTGTCGGGCAGCACGATTCCGCCGGCCGTCTTCTCCTCGGCCTCGATCTGCTGAATCACGACGCGGTCTTCGAGCGGTCGAATCTTCTGGCCCATGAAGTGGTGTCCTTGTTCTCTGGTTATCCTTCAATGAGTGCCGGTTCAAGCACCCGGCCAATCGAGTCGTCACCGGTTCGATTGAATCCGCGATCGGCTCGCCGTCCAGCGAGCCCGACTGATCACATCATTCCCATGCCACCCATGCCACCCATGCCACCCATGCCGCCCATGCCACCCATGTCACCGCCACCGTGGTGAGGGTCACCGTGGCCGGCGGGTTCCTTCTTCTTGGGCGGTTCGGCGATCGAGGGCTTCGGTGGTCAGGAGGAGGCCGGCGACGGAGGCGGCGTTTTGCAAGGCGGAGCGGGTGACCTTGGTGGGATCGACGATGCCGGCGGCGAACATGTCGCCCCAGGCGCCGGTCTCGGCGTTGTAGCCGAACTTGGGATCGGTGCTCTTCCGGATCCGGCTGACGACGACGGCGCCGTCGACTCCGGCGTTTTCGGCGATGTAGCGAGCGGGCTGTTCGACGGCCTTCTGAACGATCGCGGCGCCGAGTCCCTCGTCGCCGGTGAGCTTGAGGTCGCCGGCGGCCGAAGCGGCGCGGATCAGGGCGGTGCCGCCGCCGGGGACGACGCCTTCTTCGATCGCGGCGCGGGTGGCGTGCAGGGCGTCCTCGACCAGGGCCTTGCGCTCTTTCATTTCGGTTTCGGTGGCGGCGCCGACGTTGATCTGGGCGATGCCGCCGGCGAGCTTGGCGAGCCGCTCCTGGAGTTTCTCGCGGTCGTACTCGCTGTCGGTCTGGCCGATCTCGCGGCGGATCATCTCGGCGCGGCCCTTGATCTCCTCGTTCGTGCCGGCTCCCTCGACGATCGTGGTGTTCTCGCCGTCGATCGTGACCTTCTTGGCGCGGCCCAGGTCGGCGAGCTGGATGTTCTCCAGGTCGATGCCCAGATCCTTGAAGATCGCCTTGCCGCCGGTCAGGACGGCGATGTCGCCGAGCATGGCCTTGCGGCGATCGCCATAGCCCGGGGCCTTGACGGCCGCGACCTTGAGGATGCCCCGCAGCTTGTTGACGACCAGGGTCGCCAGCGCCTCGCCCTCGATGTCCTCGGCGATGATCAAGAGCGGCTTGTTGGCCTTGGCCATCTTCTCCAGGAGGGGGATCAGCTTGGTCGGCGTGCTGATCTTCTCTTCGTAGATCAGGATGTAGGCGTCTTCGAGGACGACTTCCATCCGCTCCTGGTCGGTGACGAAGTGGGGGCTCAGATAGCCGCGGTCGAACTGCATGCCCTCGACGACGTCGACGGTCGTCTCGAAGCCCTTGCCTTCCTCGACCGTGATCACGCCGTCGGTGCCGACCTTCTCGAAGGCGTCGGCCAGCTTTCTCGCCGATCGACTTGTCGTTGTTGGCGGCGATGGCCGCGACCTCGGTGATCTCCTTCTTGCTGCCGAGACCTTCTTGGACTGCCCCTTGACGTGCTCGACGACGGCCACGACGGCCTTGTCGATCCCGCGCTTGAGGGCCATCGGGTCAGCACCGGCGGCCAGGGCCTTGAGCCCTTCCTTGAAGATCGCCTCGGCCAGAACGGTTGCGGTCGTCGTGCCGTCGCCGGCCGCGTCGGAGGTCTTGGAGGCCGCTTCCTTGACGAGCTGCGCCCCCATGTTTTCGTAAGGATCGGTCAGCTCGATCTCCTCGGCGACCGTCACGCCGTCCTTGGTGACGGTCGGGCTGCCCCAGCCCTTGTCGATCACGGCGTTGCGGCCGCGAGGGCCCAGCGTGCTTCGAACGGCCCGGGCCAGCTTGGACACGCCGCTGGCCAGCTTCTGGCGGGCCTCCTCGTTATAGGCCAACATCTTCGCCACGATTGATTCTCCTTCGTCGTTGTCCCACAAGTCGGCAAGGTCCTCGCCCGGCCGACGCGACGCGGGAGCCCGATTCGGACTTCGCTCGACTCCCTAAACGTCTGACTGGCCTCACTGATAATGCAAGTCATATACCACGACTAGAAAATCACCTTAGTCCATTTCGCATTGATATTTAGAAAAAGCAATCCGCAATGAGACAGTCGACCCGACTGTCGTTTTGGCAGTCGATCGCGTGATTTGTCATCCGGTACATGACTGGCGGGTGCAGCGAAGTTTTGACTCGGTCGTTGAAATGCCGTGGGCGGCCGCGCGTTCCTTGTCTGTTGCGCGAAGTGCGGCCCGACTCCGCGTCCTGACACTCAGACGATCCGAATGGAAGGGTGAACGCCCCGACCCGCGGTACGATTGCCGCAAAGTACGCGCACGAAGGTGGGCGGGGCCAAAAACGCCGTCACGGCGTCACAGCCTTGCAGGCATTGGACTTACGGCCATTGCTCGATATAACTCTGGACAACGACCCAACTCCCGTCAGTGCGGTGTGCGGCGACTCGCGATTTGCGGATCATCCATCGGGTTCGAAAGACCGCACGATTTGGAGGTTGAACCATGTCTTCAGTGCAACGAACCTTGCTGTTCCGAATCGACGCTTGCCCGGAATCGCCCTTGATCGAAGGGTCCAAATGGCTTAAACGGAGCGTGGAATCCGCATGCGTTCATGATGAGTCGGTCCAGCAATTCCGCAAGAAGCTCGCACGCCAGTTCAAGCTGAAGCTTCAGGGCGCTTGGATTCCCGCGATGCTGGACGACGCTCTGCGACCGTTTTTGGATCATCTCCAGGAACTGTCCCGCCGAGGCACTGCCCGCCTCGGAAGTGGGTTTTTGACTGAGAGATTGACCTATTCGGATCAATTCCAGTGGTACCGGCTAGAGCCGCAACTTGAGTTCAACGACCGAAACCGCAAAGTCGGGTCGGCGCAACTGCTGTCCAAACCCTGGCATCCGTACGCTTCAAGTCTTTTTCGCAGAGTTGTCGAGCGCGAAAACCTCCGGGGACTGGTCTTCGGTCCGCCGCGTTTCGAGCCGATGCGAGGTGACTCCCGAGCCTGGTTCGCTTGCCTCTCCGGCGCTCTGGCGGGCCGGGGTCTAGACCATGAGTGGGCGCCCCCGTATGAGCCCGAGGTTAGAGAAGGCAATGGCCGCCTCGGGGCGGATTCGGCCCGGAACGATAACGCGGCTCTCGACCGGCTTGATCCAGCGGTCGCGGAGCTTTGTAGCCAGTTTCCTCCCGGGCAATTGCACCTGAAATCTTTTCCACGGCTCTGGGCCAGTTCGCTTCCCGATACAGACTTCGCGGGCTTGGCCTCGGTAACCGGCACTGACGATTGGGCGATCGACGCGATCATCATCAGGCGGTCGGCCGCTGACATCCTTTTGAAAGCGGGACTGATCGGAACGGAGGTCCTGGGACCGATCGATGTCGTCGAAAGCCGCCGTGACGCTCGTGTCCCGATTCTCGATGAGGAAATTGGCCCGTTACCTCGGTCCCTTTTCACCAGGGTCGCGGAACGCCGTTCCATTCAGAACATCGGTGAACTCAGGACCGAGCCAAGCCAGTCCGGAGAAACTTCTCACGCGCTTGCCGTACCGTTTCGTGTCATCGGGGCGGAACGTGTCAGCGTGGACGATATTCGATCGGCTGCATCCCTCCTGGGCATCGTCGTGCCCCGCGTTTGGCGGCAGTTCCTAAGCGACACTGGAATGACGGATTTAGGCGATATGTCCCCGTCTCATCCCTCATTGTGGGCGGAAGACCAGCCTGATCATGAAGACCTCAAGGCCAGGGATGACACCTTGCCATCCCGGATGCTCTCGATAGGCAGCACTCTCAGTGGCGATTGGTATTCGCTCGACTTGGACCAAGTTTCAGGCGACGGCGACTGCCGTTTGCTAAAGTTCGATCACGAGACCAATCAGTGTGTCGATTGCTGGCCGAGCCTGGCAGGATTTATCAACGAAATGCTCGGCAATCGGAGCGAGGAATGATCGCTCTGGAGCGAGAGTAGTTCGGGTCAAGACAAGCCGAGACTCCGGCACCTGTCCTGCGCGGACAGCCGCGACAAATCGAAAGTGAGTTTTCGCCCGTGGATGAAGAGCGCAGCTCGGTCGACCATGATCGGCGCGGTCACTCGGACGCAGAAGGATATTGGAATCTGAAATCGAGCGAGCTCAAGGCGGCTCGTCTCAAACTGACGCTTGAGGACGGATCAGAAGGACGGGGCCAAACGTATAACCATAAATCTATCGTCCTTCACGATATGCACGAGCTATCGCTTCGGGCCGTCCTGGGATTGACACATCGCAAACATCAGCTCCGCAGAACTTGAGGCGAGTGCGTAGGCCAGCGGCTTTATCGTTATACGTCTAACCCCGAACGGCCCGACCACGAACGGCTGGGACCACGAACGGCTCGATCAACGTGTGGCATCCGGTTCGACCAGACTCGGACTTCTCTCATGAAAGCCCATGCTTTCAATTGCGGTATTCAAACCAAAGATTCCGCACATCGATACCGGACATGAAGAGCATCCCTTGGCAGAGATCCACGAAGTTGCCCCCCGGGGGATTGGCCCTCACGACGATGTGGTACTTGCCATCGCTCGCCGCCCTCCACGATTAATATGTGTCCGTCCACGCTCATCTGTCCGAAGGGTGCACGCTGGTGAGTCGGCAGGGCCCAGAATCTCGCCTTCGCGAGGTCGTTCGCGACCCGTTCCCAATGGGCCGGCTTCAGTCCGGCGGACGTGCGCGTGACGATGCTCACGGGCTCGTGCCTGTCGTCGAGTTTCAACCTCACCGTGTGCACGGCGACCCCCTGATCGGACCTGACGAAACGGACGGAGATCGGGTCGTGGAACGATGGCAACCAGAGGAAGCGATACGCAGTCGCGGCGCGGTCCTTCGCGGCCAGTTCCCTGAGCGATGGCTCCTTCATAGCCCTCAGGTACTTCTCTGACCACTGCGGCCAGACCTTGCCAGGTTTCTCGGCTTTCGCGGGCGCCTGCGCCCAGCAAGAGTACTGTGGGCTACCGAGTAGCCCGATGAGCCCGATCAAGGCAAAGTAATAAGGCTTGCTCATCTGGGTCTACACCTAGAGGAGCAAAGCGCCACCCGCCTTCGCCCACCCAAGAGTACCCGGCCGCCACGATGGCGGGGCGCCAGTATGGTTTGGACGAAAAGGCTGTTGCTCAAGGCTCGATGGGGCGAAGGGCCGTGCGGCGGACATCCTGGCATCACAATGATCTCAATCGAACAGTCGAAGGATCGCATCTTCGACGTGCCCCGCGGCAGCGACGACTTTCTCCAGGTCGCTCTCGATGTCGTTGAAGGCCAGAAGCGAAAACGCCGGTCCGGATGGTGCCTCAAATGGCCCATCAAAGTCGAAATTTTCGGCCAGGTTACTCACGACACGGTCTGCAAGCGACTTCGACCACTTCAGTAGCAGATCGTATGCGACGTCAAGGGTCAGTTCAGGATCCGCCATGACATGCCCGTCCTTTTGAATTCCGAACGCGCTGAATCTCATCTGACCCACACCCATAATCTCACCGTGCAGCGTCGCCAGCAAGATTGTCGATCAGATCCCGACCACTACCACGGCACCGCTACGGACGTGAAACTCGGCGAGGCGGTTTCAGCAACACATTGAGCGATCTTGACTCTACCACTGTCCCCGTGTTCGACTCTTGCACCACACGACGGACGGGAGCGCGTAGCGCCGTCCACGTACTCGCGGACCGCGGCGATAGCGGAAGCCCGCGAGCACGTGGACGACCGACAGAGCGGGCACAACAGGTAGTAGGAAACCGTCCTTCCAAGAGGCAAGATAGTGGTTCCTAACAACTTTTCCTGCCCGCACCTTTTGCTGCCTCACTGCCACCGAGTTGCCCCTTGAAGAGCAACTCTCTCAACTGGTCGTTTCCGCTCGCGAACAGATGGATCTCGCAGGGGGGGCTTCGGCCGCAGCCAAAGGCAGACTGAAGGTGAAGGAATCGGATTGCCCCGGCCACGGTCGCGTCCGGCGCTGCGCCGAACGCGACCGAGAGCGAAGGATCTCGCACTTCTGACCGTTTCAGTCTACGGGCGAGCTGTTCTTAGCTTTGCAGGGGCCCATGAGGGTGGCTGTCGTTGCGGGTCTTGACCTCGTTGCCGAGGCCGCGGGTCTTCAATTGCCTGCCAACGCCGTGGGCGCTCACCGCGGTGCCGACGTCGTGGGCCTTCGAGCCGACACGAACCTTGAGCGCCGCCAGGCGGCGCTGAACGGCCGCGGGCGTCGTCCCGAAGGTCGGGCTGCCGCCGCGCGGCACGACCGGCGAGAAGACGCCGCTGTGCACCGCGCCGACCGGCGGGCCGCCGACGCCGCCGTTCGCTGCGCTCGGCAGTCCCCACGATCGTCTGGGGCGCGAAGACCTTGGCGTGATATGCGTCGAGTTCCGCGACGAAATCCGAGCCGCTGATGCCGTTGCCGGACGGAAACGTCCCGTAAAACACGCCGTCGAGATGGTTCTCGGCGATCGTCTTGCACCGACGAGTTGCCATTGCTCGAGTCGCGGATTGTGAACAGGTAGAACCCTCCCTTGATCGGCCTGCCGCTGTTGAACGTCACCGCGACGTCGTACGAGTTCGGGCTCGCACCCGGCGTCGCGGTGACGTTCGTCACAATCCACTTGCCAGGATAATCCTTGTTGGGATGCACCTTGGTGAGCAAGTAGTTGGACGAGTTGAGGAGGGTGTTGACCCAGACGCCCGATGGGGGCCCGGACGCCGGGCTCGGATCCTGAATCGTGAAGTCAACCTGGCCGTTCAAGTGGTTGAAGAACGCCCCGGTGATCACCGGGCCGGTGGTGTCGATGACCAGGGACGGCACGATGGTGGACGTTGTGGTCAAGCCGCCGAACTGGTCGGTCGCCGTGGCGGAGATGGCGTAAGTGCCGTCGGGACGAAGCGCCACGGTTGAGGTGATGCTCCATGCGCCCTGGCTGTTGGTGGTGCCGGTGCCGATGGTGGTCGTCACGCCGTTGATGAGTGGTCGTGAGGGTGACCCGCGCGTCTGCTTCGGGCTCCGTCGCCCCCGAGGGGAGGGTGGAGACGACGGTGCCGGTGAAGGTCGGCTGAACGACGTTGGTGACGTTGGCGTGGCCGGTGGACAGACCGCTGTCGCTGGACGGGTCGATCTCGCCGGTGACGGCTGAGCGGCAGCGCAGTGACTGTTGCCGTGTTGTCGACGGTCAACCTGGAACCACCGGTATCGACGATGAAGACCTGGATGGGATACGTCCCCATTTCGGCGTAGGTATGCGAGCCCGGAGACGGTATACGTGCCGACCGGACTGCCCGTCGGGCCGGCGCCGATCGTGCCTGCCGACGGCGGTGTGCCGTCGCCCCAGTCGATCGTCGCCGTGAAGTCGGCGGCTGACCCGATGCGCCGGCCGCGTCGGTGAAGTAAGCCACCGCCCCGTGAATGCCGGCGCCCCGAACTGCGGAACCGGGAAGATCGTTGGCTCGACTTGCGTGACGGTCGGTTGGGGATTGACCGGCGTGAGCGCCGCGTCGGCGATGATGGCCGTCGACGAGACGATCGTGGTGGCGCCATCCGTGTCGGTGACGGCGATGGTGACCGCGTAGGCTCCCTCGTCGGAGTAAGTATGTGAAGCGTCGATGCTGAATACCGTGTTGTCGACCGAGTTGTTGGCCGTGAGGTTCGCGGCTGTCAAGGTTTGCGGGGCGCTGCCGTCACCCCAGTTGACCACGACGGAGCCGGTGCCGGTGGTGAAGTCGGCGACGGTGGCTGAGGGGTCGGCGTCGGTGAAGGTCCCGATCAGGGTGGTCGCGGGCGTTGCGATGCCCTCGATCCCCTTGAAGGTGATTCCCGTCGAGCCGGTGAGCGTGGCGTCCACGACGGTCGCCGTGCCGGGCGTCAGCGCCGTGGGCCCGCTGTCCAGCGTGGAGACGTTGATGTTGACGGTGAACGAGCCTGTGTCGGCGTAGGTGTGGGCGCCGAGGACCTCAAAGATCGTTCCGGCCGGAGTGGCGCCGATCTGCTGCACCGCGAGCGTCTGGACCGCGGTCGGCGTGCCGTCGCCCCAACCGCCGATCGGGAGCGTGGCCGTCACGTCGGCGACGGTGGCCAGCGGGTTGGGGTCGGTGAAGGTTCCGAGCACGATCGTGCCGGTGCTACGGCCCTCGGTAGCGCTGAAGGCGCGCACCGCGCCGGACACGGGCAGATCGGTGACGGTGGCCGTGCCGGTGAGCGTGACCGCCGAGCCGTTGACGTCGGTGACATTCACCGTCGTCGACGTAGCTGCCGAGCCTGGTGTAAGCGTGCGTTCCCTCGACGTTGAAGCCGCCGCCTCCCGTGGCGACGATGGTACCCAGGCTGGTCGCCGAACCGTCACCCCAGTCGATCACGGCCGTGAAGTCAGACGCTGGCTCGCTCGTATTGGCATCTGTGAACCTGGCCACGAGCGAATTGGTGAAGAGCACGCCCGTATTCGCGGCAGGGTCAGCGTCACGCCGGTTACGGCCGTCAGTGGGTTATTGATAATCGTGGCGAAGTTGCCGGCCGTGGGCCCGGCCGTCGGCAAGATGACTGAGACTGTCGTCCCATCGATCTCGCCGGAGATTGTTCCCGCCGGAGAAGGCCACTGTACAGTGACCGTGAACGTCCCGGGAACGTGCGTAGGTGTGCGAGCCAATGATGTCGTAGACGCTCGGATTGGTTGTGTCCTGTACGACCGTTCCGGCAGAGTCGGCGAGCCATCTCCCCAATTGATCTTTGCCGTGAAGTCGCTGGCGGGCACGCCCGTCGGGCGGCGGGATGATCGTCCCAGCGGCATTGTGAACGTGCCGACGGTCGCGTTCGTGTACTCAAGCCGCCGATATTATTGATCGTGAGGGCCGGGCCGGGAGTGATCGTGGTTGCGGGGACGTCGCTGATGTTGATCGCGTCGAAATTCAATGCGTCCAGTGACGCCGAAATTGGGTCGTGGTGACCTTGACCCCTCCCCGTGCTTCCGGTGACGGTCGGTGTGGCGCCGTCCGGCTCGTAGTTGAGCGTATTGCTGGCACCATTACCCTCGAGGTCGGTACCGCCGCCGAAGGGATTGGTCGGTACTCGGCGACCGCGACTCCGCTGGCAGGGCCGGTGATCGAGTGCGCCGGAGGTATTGACGGAATACGTTCCGCCCGAGAGGCTGCGGGCGCCGTCGTTGATCGACAACGAGTCATTGGTGTTTCCCGCGAACGGCGACAGCTCGAATACAGCGAAGTTATTGCTGGCGGCCGACGTCTGGTTGCCGAGGATGATCGCCGAGTTGTCGGCACCGAGGTTGATGAAGACCGTCGTCAACGAGCTTGCGTTCACGAAGTTGCCGGGCCCTCCCCAGTTGGCACTGAACGCACCGCCGTTGATGCTGTATTCGAGCTCGCCGCTCGATTCGATGACGGCGAACGAGTCGGACCCGCCGTTTCGTTCACCGTCACATCGTTGGGTTCGAGTAAGCGAACGTGTAGCTCAAGAGGAGTGCGAGCTTCGAGAGCTCGACGGCAAACGACCGCTTGGAGCGTTTCCTGCGCGGGCTCAGCGTCAAGTGCTGGCTCAAAATGCCGCGGCGGATCGGGGATACGGCCATGTCTCGGGTCTCCGATTTGCAAAATAGGGTATGTGCTTCGGCAATACGTC
>CAWAAW010000067.1:0-120193 GCA_963779785.1 uncultured Planctomycetota bacterium | reverse complement strand
CGGCCCTTGTTCCGATTCGTCTACGCTTATTTCCTGCGACTTGGTTTCCTTGACGGAAAACCCGGCTTCATCTTTTGTGGGCTCCTGGCCTTCTACGACTTCCTTGCCTCGGCCAACCGTTACGAACAGGATATAGCTAAGTCCCGACCACAAGCCGTATAATCATTTTCTCGGTTCCTCGTCTCATCGCTGCTATTTCGGGGAAGGGGATCATGATGTCGAAGTCTTGGGTCGGGAGTTCATACGTCCTCGCCGTTTGCTGCTGGCGCTCGCTTTCAACAGCGCCGTGGCACAGGCGATCGTCGATGACCAGGTCGAGATCCAAAAAACCAAGATCGAATCGGCCAAGGCGACTTTCCGAGTCGCCCAGCTCAAACGGGAGCTCGCGGAGTCGGCTCTCAAGGAGTACGAACAGGGATTTTTCGTCCAAGAGAAAGCCGCTCTGGAAGCCGAACTCAAAATAGCCCAGGACGAGCTGAAGATGGCTCAAGAGCATGTCCCGGAAGCAAATGATGGGCAGCCCAGATCAAGCAGGCATCAAAAGGCTCGACCTACGACCTCGTCAACGAATTCCGTTTCTCGGATCAGGTAGTGCTCGCCGAACTGGGTGCACGAAAAGCTGTGTTCACGGTTCAACAGGCTCGAGTCGAAACTCAAGGTTCTTCTCGAATACTCCAAGCCCAAACGCATCAGGGAGCTCCAAGCCGAACTCGAGAAGGCCAAATCGGAAGAATTGGTCGGCGAGTGCGAATCGGGACCTCGAGGAGGCCAAGCTCAAGCGATTGCAGAATCCGAGGAACCAGCCCGCAAAACAACCGAACGATACGACCGACACTCTGGAGAATCTTCGTGACCAACAGGTGAATCTGCTGATTGTCGAGGAAACCGCAAGGCCAACTTCAAGAACGCCACGCTCACCCGCGAGGTCGCGGAGATCGTTGTGACCGAGTACGTAGAGGGGATTTTCGTCCATGGACCAGAGCGACCTTGGAGGGAGAACTCAAGCTCGCCGAGTCCGGCCCGGAACGAGCACGTGATGCGGTTGAGATAGCGAAGGCTCGGCTCGCCATGATTAAGAAAAGGCGTCGGAGGGTTCCGTCGACGACCTCTCCAACGAGTTCGCGTTCGCTGACCTGGTGGCCGACGCGATTCGCCGGGTACCCAGAGCTGAGCTTGCGGTCAAGAATGCAGAGGCGAAGCTCAAGAACCTTGTCGACTACACCATGCCCAAACGCATCAAAGAACTAGAAGTCGAGGTCGAAAAGGCCAGGTCGGATGAGCTCGCGAAGAAAGCGGAGTGGCAGACCCTCCATTCCAAAAGCAAGCGTTTGGCGGAATCGATCAAGGCGGCGAGGCCAAAAAGAATCCGTGACCCGACCGCATTCTAGGCTCCAGGATTTCAACATCGTTTCGTTGCAGCGATCACCGGCCGTTTCGCCGCTCGACAGCAGCCCGGGACAGCCAACCTCGGCTGTCCCGGGATCGCGTTGCGAATCAGGCTCCCGACTTCACCGAGGTTGACGTTGTCGTGGAAGCTTGAGCGGAACCTGGGCCGGAGTTCGCGTCGGTCGACGTGTTGGTCGATGCCGAGCCGGTCGAGGCACCGGAGTTGACCTGGCTCGAAGTGGACGTCGTGGTACTTGCCGTCCCCGTGGACGAGGCATTGGTGGAAGTCGACGCGGTTGCTGAAGAGTCCGGGTTCGTTGTGCATGTCACGACCCCCGCACTTGGTCGCCGCACCCGGCGTGCAGTTGGATGGGGTCGAATTGCCGGCGGATGCGGTCGTATTGGTCGAGGCGTTCGCCGATCCCGTGGTCGAGCTTGAGCTTCCGGTGGATGCCGACGAATTGTTCGAGGGGCTCGCCGTGCCGGAGGCGGGCGACGTCGTGCCCGTGGATGCAGTCGTATTGGTCGAGGTGTTCGCTGTCCGGATCCGCTTGACGATGCTGTTGTTGAGGTTGAGGTCGAAGCGCTCGCCGATCCCGCACCGTTGGCTACTGGCGTCGAAGGTGTGGACGTGGGAGTCGTCGGGGTTGTCGAGGTCGAAGGTGAAGAGCACGCGGGTGACGTCGAGGATGTGGTCGTCGCCGGAGTCGTCGACCCGGTTGTCGAGGTCGTTTGAGTGCCCGACTTGGTTCCGGTCGACGCCGTTCCCGACCCGGTGTGTTGGCTCGGGTTGGACCACAAGGTTGCATTAAGCGATGATGTCGTATTTCCGGTGGTCCGTGAAGCGAGACAGACACCGGCGTAGCGACCGTGGCGGGCGTGGAAGTAGCCGAAGTGTTCGATGAACTTTGTGTACTTGAGGCTCCTCCGGTAATCGTGGGTTGTACGGTTCCCCCGCTAATCGATGGTTGGACGTTCATCGTGGGCTCGACGTCGATCTCGGGCTGGATGATGATGATCGGCGCGTTCGTGACCGTTTGCTGGACGCCTGGCGTTCCTCCCATGCCGCCAGACCGTCCGTGATTGCTCGTGTGCTGTTGGTGATGGGGCGTCGTCGTGGTGACGGGCTGCGTGCTCTGAACGCTTGCATGCGTGCTCTGACCGCTATGATGAAAGTGATGGCTCCCCGACAGCAGGAGACGACCTTCCAAGCCCTCAATCGAGGCCTGAAACTTGACCGGGCGGCGGGTTCGTCCACGATTCGTGTGTTTGATCGCATCCATGATCGTAATGGCCCCTCCTGGGCAGACGTCCAAACCTGAACAGTGACTGGTACACTGTTCTCATGACGAACTCGGTTCCGTGTGTGCCACGTGGCGCGGTTTTTTTTATGATCGGATTCTCAACGCGCCAGTTCCCGGGTGTACAACTCGGCCAGGCGATCGGCCTCGACCTCGGGATCGAACCGGGCCTGGACGCTGGCGAGTCCGTTTTGGCCCAGCCGGCGCGCTTCCTCCGGGTGGTCGATCAACGCGATGATGGCGTCGCGTAACGCGCGTGCGTCATTGGGGCGGACGAGCAGGCCGGTTTCTCCGGACTCGATCAACGCCCGGAGTCCGCGGACGTTGGTGGCGATGCAAGGGACGGCGTGAGCGAGCGCCCTGGCCAGCGCATGGCCCGCGCTGGCGACGATGGCGGGTTGGCAGTAAATATCCAGGACGTTCCAGATATTCTGGCCCGAGGATCGGATATTCGCCCACGGTCACGCGCTCGCCGATGTCCAGTTGTTGGGCGCTTCGGCGGAGCTGGGATTGTTCGCCGCCATGAGTGGCAATCACGAACTCGATGTCGTACCCTGCATCCAGGACGAGTCGGGCGGCATCCAGGAAGATCATCAAGCCCGATGTCTCCTCGAGCGGTCCGCCGGCTCCGATCACCGGAACTTTCCAGGTCCCGGCCGCACCAAAGGATTCTTGGGTGGACGATTCCCGGGGGGATCACCGTGATCCGATCGGTGGGGAATCCCCAATCCCTTGCGTCATGGCCTCGGCGAGATCCGGACTGGTCGCCACCAGGCGACGGCACCATCGGCGACTCAGTCTGAGGCCGCGCTCCACGCTGCCGAATCCAGCGACCGTCTGGACGTAGGGAAGCCGATCATCTTCGGACAAGGCCAGGGCGAGATCGACCATTTCGTCGTCAACCACGTGCATCATATCGGGGCGTTGCAACAGGCCGTCGGACCAGAGCCGGCGTACGGCCAACGCTCTCAGCCAGCGGTTTGCCAGCGCGGGCACTCGACGGCGCGCGTGTCGGCCGTCGGAACAATCCCTTTGGAAAGGCAGAGAACCTGGATCTGCAAGCCTCGCCGCTCCAGTCGATCGAGCAATGAAGTCAGGGCCAACCGGCATCGTCGGCATCGAGCCGGCCGGCCAGGATCAGGATCTTGATCACGCCGCCTGCCCTGAATCCGAGCCGCGCGACGCAGCCTCCCTTGAGTTTTCAGACTAAACGACGCCCAGGGCAAAACACTTGTCACGTCTCCAGCCGTTGGAATCGTTGCGTTCTTGGTTTATACTAGGAATCACGCATGACCAAGGCATGGCCAGACGCACTGTTCGTTGAGCGTACCGAATGAATGCAACCCAGATCACCGAAGCCGCGATTCCCGGCCTCGACGAGCTCCTCTCCCTCTCCAACCGGCTGCTCGAGAACGTGGGACTCGTGGTGCTTGGCAAGCCGGAGGTGATCCGGCTTGCCGTCGTGGCCCTGCTGGCCGAGGGGCATGTCCTGATCGAGGACGTGCCCGGTGTCGGCAAGACTCTTCTGGCCAGGGCCCTCGCCGCCAGTATCGACTGTTCTTTCCGGCGAATCCAGTTCACTCCCGACTTGCTCCCCTCGGACGTGCTCGGATCGAGCGTCTATCACGCACCGTCCGGGCGAGTTCGTCTTCAAGCCCGGTCCGCTGTTTGCGAACGTGATCCTGGCCGACGAGATCAACCGGACCACGCCCACGGACCCAAAGTGCTCTTCTGGAAGCGATGAGCGACCGCCAGGTCTCGGTCGAGGGGACGACCCATCCGCTTTCGCCACCATTCATCGTGCTGGCGACGCAGAACCCGTACGAGTTCGAGGGAACGTACGTTCTTCCCGAGAGCCAGCTCGATCGGTTCATGCTCCGGCTGCGGATGGGATACCCGATCCGCTCCGAGGAGCGCAAGGTCTTCGCCAGCCATCGCGACGGGGAGCCGGTCGAAACGCTTGGCTGCGGTCCTGTCCGCCGATGAGGTGCTCCAGCTCCAGCGCGGTGTGCGGATCGGTCCAGGTGGATGACGCGATCACGGATTACTTGCTCGACATCGTTCATGCGACTCGCCGTAGCGAGGATCTTCATGTGGGTGTGAGTACCCGAGGCGCACTGACGCTCTACCGGGCGGCTCAGAGCCTGGCCCTGGTTTCGGGTCGGGATTATGTCGTCACCGATGACATCAAGACGCTGGTCGTGCCGGTGCTGGCGCACCGGGTCGTGGGCAAGTCGTTTCTTCAGGCGGGCGAATTTGGTGCGGCCGAGGCGATCATTCGCGATCATCGTCGACCGCATTCGCGTGCCGTCGTGAGGCGACCCGGTTCGCCGCGGTTGGCCGGTTGGTCTTTTCGGCAAGAGGATCACCTGCGATGAGCGTCGACGAGAAGCTTCGTTCGCGACGGTCGCGCGGCCGGTTCCGGCGGCTGACGCAAGGGCTGCTCGACGCCCTTTGGCCTAGAGAGGGATTGAGTCTGACGCGCGAAGGGCTTGTCTACGTCGCTGGTCAGCGTCCTGCTTCTTGTTCGCGGGCCTCTGCCAGCAGGTTAACCTGATCCTGCTGGTTTTCACGCTCACGGCGGGCCCGTTCCTGGCGTCGATTTTCGGTGGTCGCTCGATGCTGCGACGGCTGCGCGGTGCAGCGTCGCGTGCCGGCCTATGTGTTCTCGGGCGATCCGCTGATCATCGATTATACGCTGGAAAACGGCCGGCGCTGGCATGCGGCCCTCGCCATTGTTCCTGGGGGACTCCCTGGTTCCCGTCGATCGCGTTAGTCTCGGGCTCGGCCACGCTGACGACTCGGGTTTTCTTTCCCGAGGGTCGCCGGCGGCGATCGGGCGCGGGTCCGCTGGCAGGGAATGAGTCCCAAGCGCGGCAGGTATCGATTCCGCGATCTGGATCTCGGCACGCGATCGCCGTTTGGGTTGGTCGAACATCGCGTCACGATCGCGCTGCCCGATCAGATTGTGGTTTATCCCAAGCTTGGCCAATTGAGCCGGCGATGGTTCCAGTTGCAGCGTCAGGCGACCGAAAACCGGCGCGGCCAGCGTCACGACCGTTCGGCGCAACAAGATTGAATATCACGGGCTGCGCGATTACCGCTCCGGCGACAGCCCGCGGTGGATCCACTGGCGGACCTCGGCCCGTCGCGGCGAGTTGATGGTCAAGGAGTTCGAACAGCAAAACGAACAGGACCTGGCCATTCTGGTTGACCCCTGGCTGCCCCGTGCCAGGGTCGGCGCCGCAGCAGAAGGAGGCGCGTGGAGGAGGCGATCTCGTTCGCGGCCACGATCTGCCTGGAGACGTGCCGGCACCAGGGACGCCGGCTGGTTCTCGGTTGGACCGGGCCGGCGCCGGGCGTGCGGCAAGGTCCGGCCTCGGTCAAGCTGCTTGCACGAGCTGCTCGAGCAACTGGCCATGATGCGGCCGTCGAGCGAAGGGGGACTGGCCGAACTTTTCGACGTCATGCCGCCGGCCATCCTGCGCGAGTCGCACCTGATCATCATCTCGACTCGGCCGCTCAACCTGATCGAGGAAGCCGAACGATCGTCCCGGCTCTCGGGCACCTCGGCGCGCAGCCTGCTGGGTCGCGTGTTCCTGCTCAACGCCACCCAGGGCGATCTCGCTCCCTTGTTCCAGAACCGCCGATGACCTGCCGATGCCAGCAACTTTCTCCAACATCGCCTGAGCAGCGCGATCCAGGAGCGACTGTCGAGCCAGGAACAGCGTCGTCGCGGCCCGGATTCGGACGACGAGTCCAGCCCGGGATCGTCCCGGACGACCAACGACGATGGAGAAGCCGGCTCGTGAACAGCTACCTCGTCTATCGCGCCAGTTTCTACCTGATGTTGACCGTCGCCACGATGGCCTTGAGCGCGGACTGGCATCGAGACGCCGTTTCCCAGGTTCTATCCCTCGTCATCGGCCGTGGCCGGCGTCGTGGCTTTCTTCACGGTCGATCGTCGCCGGCACTGGGCGCTGCCGCGCACACTGGCCAATGCTCTTGGCCCTCGCCTCCTTGGGCGCTCTCGTATTTCGAGTACAAGGTCGACGATACCCAGTTGATCCGCGCCCTGGGGCACTGGCTGGTCTACCTCCAATTGATCCTCTACTTCCTGCCCAAGACGGCCGAGGACGACTGGTTCCTCTTCTACGCTGGGACTGATGCAGGTCTTGATCGGCGCGGTGATCAACCAGAGCGACCAGATCGGCACCTGGCTGTTCATCTGGGCGATGCTGGCCATCTGGGTGCTCGGCCAGTTCTTCTTGCAGCGCGAGGCGCGGCGATTTCTGGCGTCGTCAACCGTCGCCGGCTTCCGTGCACTCCCAGCCGGCTCAGTCGATGTGTATCCCGGACTGTTCGATCTTCCGTATGTCGTGTCGACGGTCCGCGTCCTGGCGACGACCCTGGCGCTGGGGGGCTTGATCTTCTTGATGCTGCCGCGCAACGCGGGAGCGACCCGGACTCAGGCCGGCGCCCCCACGGCCAAGCATCTGACCGGCTTCGACGAGGAAGTCCAGCTCGGTCAGCTCGGCGAGATCCTCGAGAATGACACGGTCGTCATGACCGTCGAGTTCCTCGATGAGGACGGCAAGACGATCCGCCCCGACGAGGAACCTCTGTGGCGCGGCGTGACGATGCTCCACTATGACAACGGACGGTGGCGACGCCAGTCGCAACGACCCACCCAGACAGTCGCGAGCTTTCCGAGCCGACGAAGGACAAGATTCATTCCGAAGATCCGCCAGCGAATCAAGCTCGAGCCGAACGACTCCACCACCTTGTTCGGGATTCGCCCCATTCGTGATGCGCGGAGGCCGTCGATCCACCCCTACCTGAATCCGCTCGACGGCACCTTGTTTCGACGGATACACGAGGAGGCACCTACGATTACGAAGTCGATCTCCGATCCCGACCGCGAATGGTCTCCAGGTGGGCGAGTCGCCGCCCAGCGACCATCGCAAGAGACTGCTGCTGGAGATCTCCGAGCCGCTCAAGGCACGGCTGAAAAAAATCGCCGAGCCCCTCGTGGCGAACATCGATGGCGAGGGTCGCAGAAGGCATTCTCGCCCGCGCCCGCAAACTGGAAGCCTTCCTGCGGGATTCCGGGCAATTCAGCTATTCCTTGCAGATGGATGTGAAGGACTCACAGCCTTGATCCGGTCGAGGATTTTCTGGTCAACCGCAAGGAGGGCCATTGCGAATACTTCGCCAGTGCGCTCGCCCTGTTGTTGCGCTCGATCGACATCCCCTCCCGCATGGTCAACGGTTTCAAGGGGGGCGATTGGAACGAATTGACCGAAACCATGAACGTCCGCCAGAAACATGCCCATAGCTGGGTCGAAGCCTACGCCGGCGATGGGACCACAAGACATCCCCATCTGGATCACCCTGGATCCGACTCCTGCCCTCCAACGGCAACAGTCGATCGCTCAAGTCGGCGGTGTCGCCGGCAACTTTCGCCCACTCACCGACGTTTTCCGGCATATCTGGATCTTTTACATCATCGGCTACGACGGAGATCGCCAGGATCGACTGCTTTACACAGCCGATGCGCGAGATGATCGATTGTCGTGCGAGAGAAGTGGATCGCAGGTCGGTGACTGGATCAAGGAATGGTTTACTTTCTTGTTCCATTTCCGAGACGTCACCGCCTTCATCAGTATCCGCGGGTTCTTCGTCTCGTTCTTTGTGCTGACTCTGCTGGCGGGATTGGTGCACCTGGTGTTCCTGATCGACAAAGCGTGTCTTGAGATGGCTTCATGGTCCCCCGGTCGATTCGACCTCGCTCACGGCGGGCATCCTCTTCTATCGGCGATTGGTCCAGTTGCTCGCCCAGTACGAGCTGGAGCGCACACCGGCGGAAACCCAGAGTGAGTTCGCAGTCCGGGCCCACAAGTTCTTGACCGGCAAGGGGCCGCTCACTCAGCAGATGGCCGACGTGCCCCGGCAAGTCGTGGATGCGTTCTATCGGGTGCGGTTCGGGCATCTGGATATCGAACCCGATTCACTCCAGGAGCTTGATGCCCGGCTCGACGCCCTCGAAGCCAGCTTGAAAAGCCCACTGATCGTCTACCCGTCGTGGTCTGAACTGGAAACCTGAGCAAACGGAAAGATTGAAGGATGCGTGTCGGAATCGTTGGGTTCGCGGGAAGTGGTAAGAGCACGTTGTTTCAGCTCCTGACGGGAACACGTCCCGATCCGGGGAAGATCCATGGGGGCCAGGTCGGGGTCGCCGCGCTCTCGGACCCGCGGCTGGACTACTTGGCCGCGCTCCATAAGCCCAAGAAGGTGACGCCGGCCACGGTCGAGTTCCTCGATACGCCCGGCCTCCTCGCCGGCTCGCATGCCGACAACCCCCAGCGGCTCGCCTTGATCCGGGAGGGCGATGCCTTGCTCGTCGTCTTGAACGGGTTCGCCGGCAGCGACCCGGCGGCCGAGCTCACGGCCTTTCGCGACGAAATGCTCTTCGCCGACCTGGAGGTCGTCACCAGTCGCGTGGAACGGCTGGAAGCCAGTATCAAGAAGCCCCGGCCCGACCGCGAGCGTCTTGTCCAAGGAGCTCGCAATCGTCAAGACCGTGCAGGCCACTCTCGAAGCGGGCAAGACGGTCGCCACTCTCGATCTCTCGGCCGAGGACAAGAAACCACTCCGATCGTTCGGCCTGCTGACGGATAAGCCCCAGGTGGCCATCTTGAACACGCTTCAAGGGCCAGGACATCCCCGAGTCGTTGCGGGCCCTGGCGCCGGATGCCGTGGCCATCGATGCCAAACTCGAGCTCGAGCTCTCTCAGCTCGAGCCCGACGAGCGCGCCGCGTTCATGGCGGACCTGGGTGTCGAGGACCTGGGCCGGGAACGGATCATCCGCCGGGCCTACGACGCCGTCGGCATCATCACCTTCTTCACGGCCGGAGAGCCGGAGGTCCGCGGCTGGAACCTCGAGCGCGGGGCGACCGCGGTCGAGGCCGCCGGCAAGATCCACACCGACCTGGCCAAGGGATTCATTCGCGCCGAAGTCACCGCATTCGACGACCTCCACCAGGCCGGCTCCGTCAAGGACGCCAAGGCCAAGCATCTGCAACGACTCGAAGGCAAGGAATACATCGTCAAGGACGGCGACGTCATGTATTTCCGCAGCGCGATTTGAGCCTCTTCGGGTCGTCGGCGAAAATGAGCAACACCTTGTCCGTGACGCGCCGCTTCGGCTCCAGTCGAGACAACTTCGCGTTAAATCCCCTCGCTTCCCATTATCGTACCTTGCGAGACCGCCGTCTGTCACCTAAGCATCCAATTACAAGATTTTGACGAACGGTGGTCTTAGACAAGGAATGCGCGACGGCTGCGATATTGTGGCGCGACTCTCGAATTGACTTCAGGGAAGAACACGATCGTGCCCTGGCCGACTTGTCCCAGTGCACTTGGGAGATTTCCGACTCATGACATCAGTTTGGGAAGCGCTGAGCCAGTTGTCCTTGCTGCATCAGATATTATTTGGCATTACGCTGATTATTGCGTTTGGATTTGAATTCATTAATGGATTTCACGATACGGCGAACGCCGTCACGACGGTCATCTACACGAAGACCTTGCGGCCCACCCCGGCGGTGATTTACTCAGGCATTTGCAACTTTCTTGGCGTCTTGCTCGGCGGCACGGCGATCGCGTTCAGCATCGTGAATCTCCTGCCTGTTGACCTCTTGGTTGACAGTGCGTCGACCCGATCCATCGTGATGGTTGTCTCGCTACTTCTCGCGGGTGTCATCTGGAACTTGTCGACCTGGTGGTATGGGCTGCCTGTTTCGAGCTCCCATACCTTGATCGGCTCAATTCTGGGCGTCGGCCTTGCGAACAGTCTGATCACCAGAGGCAACACATCCGGAGTAAACTGGTCGATGGCCACCGAGGTTGGTTTGTCGCTCTTGATCTCGCCCGTTATTGGCTTTGCATCAGCGGCAGCGCTCCTTTTCTTGATGAAACGGTCCATTCCGGAGCCACGACTCTACGTTCCTCCAAATGAGGGAGATGAACCGCCGGGATGGGTGCGCTGGGTGCTCCTGACGACCTGCGGAGGCGTCAGTTTTGCGCACGGCTCCAACGATGGCCAGAAGGGGATGGGATTGATCCTCCTATCGCTGATCGGCTTCTTGCCGACGTACTATGCGCTCGACATGCATCACACTGGCGCCGCGAAAGACGTGCATGCCTCGGCGATCATGATTCGAGACACACTTCAGGGTGAGGGGCTATTGACTGCAACGATCCAGTCGGACCTTGACATCATAAGTGCCGAGCTGGCGGGCAAGTCGAGTTTCCGAGAAGTGCCACCCGAGAATCGTTGGATGGTTCGACAGGCGATCTTTCGATTTCGCAAGAATCTCGACCAGGCGAGACCGAGCCCCGCGGCCCTTCAATCGATCGCGGTCCATCGCAAACCGTTCGCGAAATCGATTGAATACGTCCCTTTTTGGGTGATGGTTAGCGTCGCTCTGGCGCTCGGTGGTGGCACAATGATCGGCTATAAGCGGATTGTCGTCACGGTCGCGGAAAAGATCGGCAAGGCGCACCTGACCTACGCTCAAGGAGCGGCCGCGGAATGCGTGGCGGCCATGACGATCGGTCTGGCCGACGTGGCGCACATGCCTGTCAGCACAACTCACGTCCTCTCCTCGGGTGTCGCAGGCACCATGTGGGCCAACCGATCCGGGATTCAGGGCGACACAATCAAGAAGATCGGCCTGGCATGGGTTCTGACCCTGCCCGCGGCGATTCTCCTCTCGGCCATCCTGTTTACGTTCGGGGGCTACATCCTCGCCAACGTCGCCCCACCAAGCGAGCCGGCTCGCAGCGCCCAGGACCACCAGCCGATCGAACCGGCCGCTCCTTCCGCTGATGCAACGCCTTGACGTTGTCGGACGACGGCTTGCATGCTGTCAACCTTCGATTGCGTTCGCCCCTCGTGACGGTGTGAGTGCCCTCATGTTTGCGTTCAGTGGGACGAAGGCGGTGCAACGAGCTCGCGGCCGATCAAGTGGTCCGCGATTCGGCAACGCGCGACAATTCGGAGAGTTGGGGTAGTGTGAAATTGGGGGATTCGCTAAAAGAGTTCGTTTTCCACACCACCAAGGAAGGGGTGTGATCGTTGTTAACCCATGTCCAGGCTTCGCCCGAGCCGACTCGCGCATCTGATTGTACCCGCCAGACCGCTTCAGTGCTTGGCAGAGGGTTCTTTCAGAAGAAGGCGGAATCCATCGCCGGTCACGATGACCGACGCGGCCAAACTTAATCAAGAACGATCGTGCGCGAACTGTGCTCATGATACAGCATATTTATCGAATCCTGATTCTGATGGCCGGTTCGACTCTCTGGCTTGGCTGGGTGATCAAGCATTCGGAACCGGACTCGAATGTTGGGCTCCGCTACATCCATCAGGCCGAGCAAATCGACAGCGGCCATTGGCATGACGCGCTGGTGGGCGGGATCGATCATCCGATCCATCCCATGGGAATCGCGGCCGTGCATCGGATGCTTGGCGGCGAAGGGCCTACCTCATGGCAACGCGCGGCGTTGGTACTTTGCTTCGTTTCTGTCGTCTTGCTCGTCATTCCGGTTTACCTCCTGGCCCTCGAGCTGTTCGGCGGTCGAGCCGCATGGCTGGCCGCCCTGCTCGTGATCCTGAACCCGAACATTGGCTCGGTCGTCGTCAATGTTCTCTCCGAAAGCACGTTCCTGGTCTTCTGGACCTTCGGTCTCTGGGGGGCCGTCCGATTCTTGCGTGAGGGGCGGTTCCTCTGGCTGCCACTGGCCATCGGCTTCGGTGCGCTGGCCTATCTCACCCGTCCCGAGGGAATGCTTTTGCCCGTGGCCCTGACGGCGGCCTTGCTGATCCTTGCCGCTGCTCCGATCGACCCGGATCAACTGGCCGAGGTGGTGGGGCGCCATCGCCTTCGTGCTGGCGGGTCTCGTGTTCCTGGTTGGACCTTACATCGCGATCAAAGGGGGAGTGGGGACCAAACCGGGGATCGCCCGAGTCTTGGGACTGGCACCGCGGTCGCAGCCCTTGGCCCTTGAGCGAGCAGACTCCGCTCCCTCCCGACCAGATCGACGTTCGAGACCTACCGCATCGCGACGGTCCGGATGCTCGGACGCGTTCCAGTCGGTGGTCACTCCGTCGCTCCTTCCCTTCGCACTCCTCGGGCTGGTCCTGGCGCCGTCGCGGTCGGCCCAGACGCGGGCGTGGCTATTCCTGGCGATCGTGCTTACCGCCTCGGCGGTCGCGATGGTGCGGCTCCACGCCACCGGTGGCTACTGCACTCCGCGGCACGCCTTGGTCCCCGGCATGATCCTGACGCTGGCGGCCGCTCATGCGTCTAGACTGGTTGATGGGCCAGGTCGCGATCCCGGGTTGGTGGCTTGGCCTGGCCCACGAACGAATACGCCCCGGTCCAGCGGTCTGGGCGGTGCTCATCTCGTTGCTGATCATGATCCCCAACAGCCGTTCGTTGGGTCCATTCAGCCCCGGTCCGTACTGGGTCTACATCGCGACCGGGGACTGGCTCGCCCAGAACACGCGTGAGCCCGAGCGAGTGCTGGACCTGACCGATTGGTCGCTCTATTTCAGTCAGCGGCCGGGATACAACGTCGCCAACGTCGCAGACGCCATGAGCGATCCCAACACGCGTTGGATCGTGGTTCGCGAGCCCTCAAATCGAGGAAGACTGGCACTACGACCAGATCATCCGCGAACTGATCGGTGGCCGCGAGCCGGTCGCGCTGCTGCCGACCGAGATCGGCCCGACCAGGCGCCGATCCGCATCTACGACCGATACCCCCCTGCCTGCCGACGGCGACGGCGAACGACCGGAAGCAACAACGGGATTTGGCGGCGATGAGAATTCCGCATGCCGAGAGCTTGTCAGAACCCGGAAAGGATGGACCCGCGTGACCCGGTTACAGCACGCCGCTCGCATCGGCCTGCTCATGGTCGGCGCCGCGGCCCTACTCGGATGGGTGCTCCGCCACAGCGAGGTCTGTTTCGCCGACGGCCTCCGCTACATCCACCAGGCCGAGCAGATCGACGGCGGCCACTGGCATGACGGGCTGGTCGGGGGAATCGATCATCCGCTCCACCCCCTGGGAATCGCCGCCGTGCACCGCCTCCTGGGCGGCGAGGGACCCGATCTCCTGGCAGCGCGCGGCGCTGGTGCTGTGTTTCGCCTCGTTCGTTCTGCTGGTCGTTCCGGTCTATCTCTTGGCCCTCGAGCTGTTCGGCGATCGAACCGCATGGCTGGCCGCCCTGCTCGTGATCTTCAACCCGATCGTCAGCTTGATCGCCGTCAACGTCCTGTCCGAGAGCACGTTCTTGCTGTTCTGGACCTTCGGTCTCTGGGGGGCGGTCCGATTCCTGCGCGAGGGGCGGTTCGCGCTGGCTGCCGCTGGCCATCGGCTTCGGTGCGCTGGCCTATCTCACGCGTCCCGAGGGAATGCTCTTGCCCGTGGCCCTGACGGCGACCTTGCTGATCCTGCCGATGCTTCCCGCGCACCCGGATCAACCGGGCCGAGGTGGTGGGGTGCGATCGCCTTTGTGCTGGTGGGCCTCGTGTTCCTGGTCGGACCTTACATCGCTCTCAAAGGGGGCGTGGGGACCAAACCGGGGATCGCCCGAGTCCTGGGACTGGCACCGCGTTCGCAGCCCTTGGCCCTGGAGCGTGAGACTCCGCTCCGTCCCGACCAGACGACCTGGGCGACCTACCAACTGGCGTGATGCGGATGTTCCGAGCATTGCGGCTGGGCGGAAACTCGATTCTGTTCCCGTTCGCGCTCCTGGGACTGGTCCGGGCCGGCATTCTGCACGGACCGCGGGCGAGCCTGGCTGTTTCTGGGGATCGTGCTGGCCGCCTCGGCAGTCGGCCTGGTGCGGCTTCACGTCACGGGGGGCTACTGTGGCGCCCGGCACGGCGTGGTCCCCGGCATGATCCTGACGATGGCGGCCGCTTATGGGATCACCCGTTTACTTGACAGGGTTTCGATTCCCGGACGGTGGCTCGGCCTGGCCCACGACGCGATTGCGTCCGGGAGCCGCCGGCTGGACCGCCATGACCCTGGTTTGTATCGCGATTCCCAACACGCATCTGCTGGGACCAGTCACTCCAGACCCCTTCTCGGTGTACCACGCAACCGCGGATTGGCTCGCCCAGAACACGCGCGGTCAGCGAACAAGTGCTCGACCTGACCGACTGGTCGCTCTATTTCAGCCAGCGACCCGGATATCACTTCGCCAACGTCTACGAAGCCCCGGCCGACCCGAATACCCGCTGGATCGTCGTCCGCGAGCCACATCTCGTGGGACGCTGGTACTATAGCTCAGGTCCTCCGGGAATTGATCGGCGGCCGTGAACCGGTCGCCCTGATCCCACCTCAAGCGACTCCCAGCCAGGTGCAAATTCGCATCTACGACCGCCAGGCCCGGACGCCACAAACAATCACTTCGGCCGACCCAAGCGAGCCGCGCCACTCCCTGGCGTTGACATCGTCGCATGCATCCGGCGAGCCTCCCGTCCATCGACTCATTCTCGCGTGAAAAAAATCCGGAAGACCGCCAAATTCACGGGTCGACGGGTTCGATCTTGTCGCTTATCGTTAGGGAGTAAGAGTGATAATCACTCTCATATCGTTAACAATTCTTTACAAGAATGGAGATTGATTCCATTGCAATTCGACACGAAACGTGTATCGGTCCGCGGTGGACGGAATTAATTGGCGGGTGTACGAGGCTTCTTCGAACGGAAGAAGGGATCGAGCCGAGGATCGTTCAGGGTCGGCGTTAGCGCGACCTGCGACGCCTTGCTCGATCGATCCGACCGGAAGATGTTCAGAGGAAGTGCATCTCCCGGTGGATGGAGGAGGAAGACTGAGGCCAACCATGGAAGAAATCACTCGAGCTCGTTCATCAGTTCATCTTGCGAGAGTTTCTCCCCGGTGAAGATCCGAGCGAGCTCACGGATCAAACTCCGCTGATCACCGGAGGGATTCTCGACTCGATTACGACGTTGAAACTGGTTACATTTCTTGAGGATTTTTTCGGAATCACGATCGAGGCGTACGAGGCCGGTGTCGATCACCTCGACACGATCGATCAGATCGCCGCGCTCGTGGCCGAGAAGAAGAATGCCGCCTGAGCGGCTCGGGACAACGGCTCGGTCGCGGCCAAGTCTTTCCGGCGAGGATGTGACCGGTTCTGGGGTGCGAGCTCTTGACCCGGACAGATTCGGAACCTTGATCGAGTGGGAAGGAACCCGCCGATGCGACAAGGAACGTCACGTCTTGTTCCGGACCGGCACGGCTCATCCCCGGCCGTGATGGTTTTCCTGCTGGCGCTTTCGACTCTGGCCGGCGAATCCACGCTCGTCTCGAAACTGCGCGGACCGTCGATCGCAAACCCGACGCAACATGCACCGCCGCTGGGTTACTACGAGGCCCTGATCGATCCACCGCGGCTCGCGGTCGCCGAGAACACCATCCAACCGCCGCCCGGCTGGCTGCCATTCAGTGGGGAACCCACCGGGAATCGTCCTGGAAACGGCGACCTACCTGCGCTGGCAAATGCGGCCCAATCTGGATATCCGCTGGAATGGAAGGGTCTTCCGCACCAATCAGCTCGGCTTCCGAACGCCGGAGATCGAACGGGAAAAACCGAAAGGAACCTACCGGATTCTGGTATTCGGTTCCTCGAACACGATGGGTTATGGCGTGAATAATGATGACGTCTACACGCGACATCTGGAGCGCTGGCTCAACGAGCGGGCCGGGCCAACGCTGTCGCGTGGAGGTCGTGAACCTGGCCGTGGCGGGCGACTCCCCCACCCGCCGGCTCCTCAGGCTCCAGCAAGAGGCCGAGCGTTATCATCGCCGATTGGCTGCTCTGTGACGCCTCCGCCCTCGACACCTGGCTGGAAGACAACCATATCCATTCCGTCGTCCAACACAGCATCCCCATTCCGTTCCCCTTTGTGCAACAAGCGATCAATCACGCGGGAGTCAAAGCGACGGATTCCTTGGAGGCGTTTCGCACGAAATTCGAAGGCGAATCCGAGCGGTTCCTCGATGAGGTCTACGCCGGCTGGAGCCTTGAAGCCAAACGCCTTCGATTGCCCATTGACCGTGGTGGTCCTGCCTCGAGCGGACAGCAAAGCCAAGTCTCCTCGGGTCTTCGAGTTGATCAGCTCGCTCGCCGACGAAACATGGGCTGGATTGTATCGACCTGTCCCACGTCTTCGATCACCTCGAAGTGGACGAATTCCGCAATTCCGAGTGGGATAAGCATCCCAGCCCTCAGGGTCATCACTTATTTTCGAGGGAATTCGGGACGTCCTGCTTCGTCGGGGAGGCACTGCCGGGTTGTCCTCTCGACCTCCACGGCTTGAAGCCGATCGCTGACCAACGATCGGTGCGCAGCATCTCCGCGAGGCCGACAATCGAAGCGGACCACGACATCCCTCGCCAAAGAGGTTTCGCCCAGATGCGAGCCAACATTTTCGGGGTGCCGCAATGCCGATCCCAGCCTCGTCCCTTTCGACACGACTGGTCGCCAGGCGACCGTCGTTGCGCTTCCACCGTTCGCAGTCCGCCGAAGCCGATCGCATCTGCCCCTTCCGCTCACCGGACGTAGCCGAATCCCCTGGGGCGTTGTCGGGATGATCGGGTTGATCGTGGTATCGAGTGTTTTGTCGGGCGAAACTGGCTCGATTTCTCCGACCCGGTCAGCCTGAGCTGGCGGTTCAGCGCGGAGGCCGCCCGAACGGAAGCGGCCGGCAGCCAGGTTCTCTGCCTGGGAGACAGCCTGGTCAAGCATGGGCTGATCCCCTCCGTGATCGAGCAGAGTCGGGGCTTCGTACTCGGAATCTTTCGGCTGCGCGGGCACCGACGCTGATGACCTATTTCCTGTTTCGCAGGGCACTCGACGCCGGCTCACGGCCGGACGCCATCATCATCAACGCCAAGCCGGCCGTCCTGATCGGCGGTCCGGAGTTCAACGCCCGCTACTTCGAGGAAGTCCTCACGCTTCGAGAATGGGTTGAGCTGTGCCAGATCACGCGAAGAAGCTCGTTCATGGTCTCGATGCTCGTCGGGCGGCTCTTGCCCTCACTCCGCTGTCGCCTGGAGATCCGCTCCAACCTGCTGTCGGCCCTGCGCGGCGAGACCGACCGGCTCCATGACATCAATCGCACGCTCTGGCGCAACTGGACGGTCAACGGCGGGGCCAACATCGCGGACCTTGATTCGGGATGTGAAGAAAAGGTCACGCCCGAGGTGGCGCGGCGAATGCAGACAGACATTTTTCATGTCGACCCGATGAATGCTGAGGCGATCGAGCGGCTCTTACAACTCGCCGCGAGCGAAACATCCCGGTCTTCTGGCTCCTGACCCCTCTGACACCGGGCCTTCAGGCTTTTCGTGACCAGAGCGGCTCGGAGGCCGCCTACGAGCAGTTCGTCCGGTCAGCCCAGTCGCGCTATCCGCGAACGCTGACCGTGCTCGACGCCCGGCGCGGGGCCTACCCGCCGGGTTTCTTCGTCGACTCGACCCATTTGAACGGCCGCGGCGCGATCGTGCTGAGCCGGGCCGTCGCGAACGTGCTGAAGGCTGAGCTCGGCGAATCGGATCGAGCACAGATCCCACGCTGGATCGCCCTCAACAACTCGGTCGAACTCCTCAACTTCGCGACCTTGGACTCGAGGATGTCGAGCGTTCCAAGAAGATCGTCGGTCTCTGCGACAAACCGCAACTGAGCTGACACAACGTATCCGATGTGCACTCTTTCTACGACAGCGGACCGTTTACTCGTGCCGGGACGGCGCGAGCGTTGACGCGCCGGCTGGCGCGGGATGTTCGATCTCCTGGCAGAATTGGAGGACCGTCTGGTCGAAGAGGCCCGGCGTGGATCCGGGCAGATTATGATGGCCGGCCCCCGGAAAGAAAACGAGCCGGCCATGAGACGCAACGCGGCGGTAGAGGGCCTGAGCTTCCTCCGGACGGGCCAGGCGATCGGCATCGCCCGCCAAAATCAACACCGGCACATCGTCGGGAATCCCACCGATCGCCTTGAGAGGTGAAATCTCATCCAAGTGAGGCAGAAACAGAGGACCGACAATTCTCAAACCGAAGTAGGCGGCGTGGCTGAGCAAGGGGGGCAAATTGACCTCGGTTCGATTCCAGGCCGCGACTTTCAAGTCCTGATAGGGGCTTTCGAGGATGTAGCCCTGAACGCGATGACCAAGCTCGGCGGCCGCGAAGATCGCCGCGGCCGCTCCCATCGACGTGCCCATCAACACGACCGGCCGGCCGGGGCGACGAGCCGTCAAGAAGTCGACCGCGGCCCAAACATCTCGCCGCGCACTGAAGCCGACGTCATGATAATTCCCCGAGGAGTCGCCGTGAGCTCGAAGCGAAATCAGTAGCACGGCGCAGCCCCGGGATGCGAAGGGCTCAGCCCGGCCAAGGCTGCCTCGCCGGCTCCCTCCGTTGCCATGGAGCAATAGCACGCTCGGCGAGTCATCGCGGCCATCCCTGAACCAGGCACCGAGCACCTCTCCGTCGCTGGTCTTGATACGGAGTTCTTCGAGCGGTCCCCAGGCGACACTCGGCGCGGGTTCTTCAAATCGCGGATGGCGACGATGGGTGAGCCGATACGCGACGGTCAACGAGCCGATCAGCCAGAGGAGCAAGACGATCCCGAGTGCAATCGCTCCGCGACGAACGCGCCGGTGGGATCCAAACCATGAGAATCCAAGCCGCATGTGAGCCTCGATCGAGATCGTCCGATCACTTCCTTGGTCACCACGCGGTCCACGGACGGCCCCGCACGGCTCATTCTTCGCCGCAGGCGGACAGGGCCATCAGGGCGAAGCCGGTGCCCACGTGGGTGATCATAATGCGCGCGTGTCGCGGTTCGGGGAACGGGTGAACCAACGGCCGGAGGCGCGTTGGTGGGTCTTGAGCCAAGCAATTCCCCGGCGGATCGGGACGGCGTTGGCGGGCATCCCGGACTGGCGGAGGATGAAAACGACGTACCCGGTCCCATAGCCGTCGGCCGGGGCGTCTTCGGGATTGGGCGAACCATCGCGACGGGACCAGCGCCCGAGCGAGGTGAGGCTCCAGCCTCCATCGGAACGCTGAAGAGCAAGCAGATCCGCAACGGTCCGTTCACGTTGGGCACTTCCCAGCAGGCCGTCGATCCCGGTCGAGGCCCAAAGGAGAAGCGCCTGGTGGTGCAGGTTAGGTGCGGGCGTGGCGCGGAAGTAGCCCCGGAGCTTGTCGAGGCCGCGACGGGCAGCCTCGGTTGATTTGTAGTCGTCAGGCGCGTGGCCGACAGCGACGGCGGCCCAAGCGGCCCCGTAGTAGTCGTCAGCCTCCGAGGGGGCCAGTCGCAGTCAAACCAATTCCAGGCCCCGTCGGGGCGTTGAAGCGTCCATATCCGGTCGAGCGCCGCGCGTGTCAGCGGGTGAAGACGGCCTGTGGAAGCCGCGTCGTTGAGCGCCATCGCCGCGGCGACGGCGACGACCTCGCCCTCCGCGATGGGCTTCGCCGGCTTCTCCGCTCGATCCCATCCCGCGGCGCGGCCTTCGAAGAACGCCCGGACCTCGGCAAGCTCCGCCGACTTCGGACCCTTCACCATTGGCCGAGCCATCATGTGGGCATAATTCGTGTGGCAAGTCCCGCACTTCCGCTGCCGTGTCCAGTTGACCGAAACCGTGTCGAGAAATCGGGCGACCTCGCTCGATCGAAAACTTCTCGGCCATTGGCTCATTGGCTGAGTTGGGCCCAAGCGTCGCCCGACGGGTCGGCTGCTCGAGGCGAAGGATGGACCGAGCAAGATCTATAACGCGAGCAGTAGGAAGATCGTCGGGACATGGGCGAGGATTCTCCTGCATCGAATTGTGGACGGGCACCTGTGATCGCGCCAATGGTGTACAGCCGCGGCAACATGGCCCAGAGCACAGCGACACCGTTTCATCGTAACAGCCGTCTGTTGACGCGCCCATCGGGTAGGTACGACCAACCTCATCTAACAACGCTCAGCCGTTCAGTCGACGCCCACACGTGTCGAGCTGTTGGAGAGTCGCCAACGCGGTAAAGGCGCCGCGCATCGACTCGGGTCCGGCGGCGCGACCGGCTCCCGACATCCCGCGAAGGCAAACGTGCCGATGATCGCCGCGTGGCAACCGACCGATCGAATGAGCAGGCCGTGATCATCTCTCATTGCGTTGGTCCCTATCTGGGGTTGATCCGCGGCCCAGACTTCAGCGGACTGATCTCGCTGCTGATGGCCCAGCGGGTGTTGAGGCGCTTGGATTGAGTCGATTGAACTCAGGCCGGATTCCTGGACGAATCGCGCCCGATCATCAAATCGGATGTAACCGATCGACGGTTTACTGCCTCTCTTAGATCGTAAGTTTCTGGTGGAATCCTGCAATTGAGAGAAGGAATGCGACCATGTGAGCAGCCCAGCCTAAGGGCATCTTTCAGACCATTCCTTGACACTCTCACTGCGGGAGTTAGCCCGCTTCCCTGTTATTACATCGACCGGATGGTCGAGGCCGGTCGCGCTCCGCCCGTCACCTGTCGGGCTGGTGATGCGCCGGCATGTCCTGGCAATGATTCGTTGCAAGATCAAACACACCTTCACTTGAGAGGAGAAACCATGAACAAGACTGGTACGAACGGAATGCGACGCAGGTCCTTTATCACGAACATGGCGCTGGGCGGCGTGGGGGCTTCGCTTGCCGCGGCCGTCAGCGCACGGGCACAGGGCGGTGCAAAGCTCACGCACGGCGACGTGGCGATTCTCCGCTTTCTGTTGGCAGCCGAACTGATCGAGGCGGACCTCTGGCAGCAATACGCTGAGCTGGCCAATAACAATCCGGCCTACCAGCAACGCGCTCCAGCAGATCGACCCCGATATGGTGGCCTATATCCAGCAGAACACCAATGACGAGTTCAGTCACCAGGCCTTCCTCACCGACTTCTTGATCTCACAGAACCTGGAACCGGTGGATCTGGATGCGTTTCGCAACCTCCCCAGCAGCCAGGCGACCGGGGCGGACAGATCGGGCGATTGACCAATCTGATGAACCTCAACGTGGATACGAGCTGGTACTTGAAATACCGGAGCTCCGGTAACCCCGACTTCGGGACTAAATTCGGCCAGGTGGTGAGCATCTTTAACCGGCCGGCCATCCCGGTGAACAATAACTACACCGCCAACCAGATTCAGGCCATCGCGAATACGGCGGCCTTCCACTTCGGCGCTGTCGAGGACGGAGGCACTAGCCTGTACCCCGAACTGAGTCTGAATGTGACGAGCCTGGCAGCCCTGCACGTCGTCACGAGCATCGGCCCCGCGGAGGCATGGCACCTCGCGATCTGGGACAACACGGCAGCGGAAGTCCCTCCGGTGAATAGCGGGGACGGCCTGGTATTCACGGCTGCCTCCCGCGCCGATGATGTCCTTCCCCACGCCCTGCACGTTTTTGAGCCCGGATCTGCCGCGGTGTGCGGTCGTCCGGCCCACGTCCGACGGCCTTGCCGGCCCCCTGGCGTTTCTTGAGACCTGGTGGATTCACGCCTCTTCATTGGACAGAGCCCTGGCTTCTTCACGACCCTGACCGCGCTGGCCGCCGCCGCGGACGCGGCGCGTCGCGATTTCTAGCCTGTTTGCTGTTACGACTCGTTGCACGATCATACACACTTTCACTTGAGAGGAGAGACCATGAGCAATACTGATACGAACCGAATGCCGCGCAGGTCCTTTATCACGAAGATGGCAGTGGGCAGCGTGGGGGCTTCGCTTGCCGCGGCCGTCAGCGCACGGGCACAGGCCGGTGCAAACCTCACGCGCGGCGATACGGCGATTCTCCGCTTTCTGTTGGCAGCCGAACTGATCGAGGCGGACCTCTGGCAGCAATACGCTGAGCTGGCCAATAACAATCCGGCCTACAACACCGCGCTGTTGAACATCGACCCCAACATGGTGGCCTATATTCAGCAGAACACCAATGACGAGTTCAGTCACCAGGCCTTCCTCACCGCCTTCCTGATCTCGCAGGGCCAGGAACCGGTGGATCTGGACGCGTTTCGCAACCTCCCCAGCAGCCCGGCGACCGGGGCGGAGCAGATCGGGCGATTGACCAACCTGATGAACCTCAACGTGGATACAAGCTGGTACTTGCGCTACCGGAGCTCCGGTAACCCCGACTTCGGGACTACATTCGGCCAGGTGGTGAACATCATTAACCGCCCGGCCATCCCGCTCAACGACAACTACACCGCCAACCAGATTCAGGCCATCGCGAACACGGCGGCCCTCCACTTCGGCGCTGTCGAGGACGGAGGCACTAGCCTGTACCCCGAACTGAGTCTGAATGTGACGAGCCAGACAGCCCTGCACATCGTCACGAGCATCGGCCCCGCGGAGGCATGGCACCTCGCGCTCTGGGACGACTTGGCCGGGGAAATCCCTGCGGTGAATAGCGGTGACGGCCTGGTATTCCCGACGCCTCCCGAGGCGAACACGATCTTCCCCACGCCCTGCATATTCGACAGCGCGAACCTGCCGCGGTGTGCGGTCGTCCGCCCCACGTCCGACGCCCTTGCCGGACCCGTTGCGTTTCTCAAGGCCGTGGTGGGGTCAGGCCTCTTTATTGGACAGGTCCCTGGCTTCTTCACCACCCTCAACTCGCTGGCCGCTCAGGCGGAGGCGGCGCGTCGCCCTGCCTAATAAGTTCGAAGGTTGGCCATTTTCGCGAGCAACCAGAGCCATGGGAGCCGCTCGCCGGCAACGCGACGGCCGAGAAAATGAAGGGGAATGATCAGCGATGGCGACTGCTGACCCCCTCCACTGCCGCTCAAACGACAACGCCCCGGCCGGGTTCAAGCCCGGCCGGGGCGTTGCTCATGGGTTTCGTGTCTTGCAGTTCCGCCGTATGCGTCCGGCGGTTCCAGGAGTGGCGCAGCGGCGCGCTTGCGCGGGCTGCGCTGCGCGGCAGGCCCCCGGATCACGGAGCATCGGCTGATGTCGAGCTACGGTAACCGCGATCGCGTCAAGGCCGGGATCGCGTGCGCTCGTCGAAAACGGCTTGCGACTATCAACGAAGGCCGCCCGAGATGTACAGTGTTTCGCCGGTGATCCAGGCGGAATCCGCCGAAGCGAGGAAGACAGCCGCCGGCGCGATGTCCCGGGGTTGTCCGATCCGGCCAAGTGGGGTTTGCGATTCCATCTGCTTGCGAAAATCGCTCTCGGCAATTCCGGCGGCGTGAACGCCTTCCGTTTCCACCATGCCCGGATTGATGGAGTTGACGCGGATGTTGCGCGGGCCCAGCTCCTTGGCCAGCGACCTGGTCACGGCATCGACGGCCGCCTTCGTGGCGCTGTAGACTGAAGTATTCGGAGGCGAAAGCGTGCTGACGACCGAGCTGATATTGACGATGCTTCCGCCCTCCGGGCCGAAATACTTCGCCGCTTCCTGGGACGGCGAGGATCAGGCCGAGCACGTTGAGATCGAACAGCTTGTGGAAGTGCTCTTCCGTGATGCCCTCGATCGGGGAAAACTCGTAAATCCCCGCGTTGTTGACCAGGATGTCGAGCCTGCCGAATGCCTTGTTCGCCTCGGCGAAGAGACGACGAATATCGGCCTGTTTCGCGACGTTGGCCTGGACCGCGACGGCCCGGCCGCCGTTTTTGAGAATCTCGGAAACGACTCGGTCAGCTCCGTCCTTGCTCGAGGCGTAATTGACGACGACGGCTGCGCCCTCGGCCGCCAGATGCTTGGCGATCGATGCGCCGATTCCCTTGGATGCGCCCGTAACGATCGCGACCTTGTCTTGAAGTTTGCTCATGATCTCTCTCCTCTTCTTGCGTTTGAAGGATTCTGTTGGCACCTTTTGTACCGCTCGGTATTTAATGTAGGGGCTAGACAGTCGATGTCAAGAGGCATAATGTATCGGTAGGTACAAAATAAAGGAGTGAGACCATGACTTTGGGACGTCCGCGCGCTTTCGACATCGATCAAGCGCTTGATTGCGCGCTGCGGGTGTTTCTGGCGCAAAGGCTATGAAGGTACGTCCTTGCCGGATTTGACCAAGGCGATGGGCATCAATCGCCCGAGCCTATATGCCGCATTTGGCAACAAGGAAGAATTGTTCCGCAAGGCACTGGATCGCTATGCGGAAGGACCCGCGGCTTTCATCCGCGAAGCGGTTGAGAAGCCGACAGCGCGCGAGGTCGTTGAGCACTTGTTGAATCGGTTCCGCGCACTTGTTGACGGACCCTGGCAATCCATGTGGATGTCTTGCGGTGCAGGGTGCGCTCGCCTGCGGCGAGTCGGCCGATCCCATCCGGCAAGAACTGATTTCGCGTCGCGCCGCGATGGAGACGGCTATTCGTGAGCGACTTGAACGGGCAAAATCAACGGGCGACCTGCCGCCGGATTCCAATCCCGCCGATCTGGCGCGCTATATCACGACGGTGTCGCATGGAATGGCGGTCCATGCGGCGGGTGGAGCAAGTTGCGAGGATCTGAATCGAGTCGTCCGGATCGCCTTGCAAGCTTGGCCAGAATGCCATTGTGCAGACGGTTAACCGTGAGTGCCGGCCGAGCTACTTTTGTGTCCGCGTCCGGCTATCACTCGTGCGAGTAGCTTTCCAGGGACCGTGCGAGCCGCTGGAAGTCGGAACCGTGCTGGATGAAGCGGACCACAGTCACAAGCGTATCAGGGTCGACCAAGGTCTCGAACGGGACGTAGTTCAAGTTGAGTTGGCCGGAGACCGAGATCAGGACCCCGTCCATGCTGTGCTCCACCAGTGCGCGGTAGGCGCCGACACCGAGCTGACTTCCCAGAATGACGTCGAACGCGTGTGGAAAGGCGCACTGCGCCTCGTAGCCAAGCTGCAACCCGGTCACGCGACGCTTCTTGCCTTGCCGCCGCTCATACTCGGCCTCAACCAGTTTGGTCATATTGCGGGCGAGGTTGGTCTGCGAGAGAGAGATATTGCCGTGATCGTCAAACTTCACGCCCTCGAGGAACCGCGTGGGCATCGATTGGGCAAGGCCCTCAGCCAGTACGATGACGCCGAACTCCTTCCCTTCTCTTTCGCGCAATCATGACTCTAACAATCATATCGACAATCTTGTCGATATTCATAGATTTCCGAGTCGTGGAATTGCCCGTGTTGGGGTCGGTGACGACTTCGTCTGTCATCAGATCGTCGGTGAGGTCCTCGATGCTGAGCACCAGACTGGCTTCGCCGGCGATGGCGGCGCCGTAGGCCAGCCAACCGGCGCTGCGGCCCATCGTCTCGACCAGGAAGTACATCCGCCCCGCTTCGGCATCGGCCAGAAGATTGCGGATCTCACTGGCGAGGAACTCGACCGCTGTGAAGTAGCCGAAGGTAAAGTCGATCCCTCGATAGTCGTTGTCGATTGTCTTGGGGACATGGACCACCGGGATCCGCTTTTCCGATTCGGGCAGGTATTCTTGAAAGCGCTTGAACTTGTTGGCGGTCTTGAGCGTGTCATCACCGCCGATCGAGATCAGGGCGTCCACGCCCAGCGACGACAGCGCCCGATGGACCGACTGCAACTGAGCGGTGCGGTCCGGGTCCTTCAGGTGATCGGGATGCGACACGTCCTTGCCCGGATTGACTCGGGAGGTGCCGATCAGGATTCCCCGAGTATTTCGCGACCGCCGCAGGTTGCTCTGATCCAGCACGATGTAGTCGCGCCCCGCCTGCATCGGATGTTTGTCACCGTATTCGATGAGGTGCGCATATCCATGCATGATTCCTAGAACTTCGATGCCGTGCCGCCGGAACGTGGCGGCGGCCGTCGAGATCACCGCGTTGGCTGCGGGCGCGGGCCCGCCGGCAAAGAGAATGGCAACGCGACGGATCCCGTGCGACGGACCGGCCGAGTTCGAGGTCGACTCAGGTGAAGATGGCATGTCAGGCTCCCGTTCGATTCCAAAGGATTAAGGACAAATGAAACCGAACGTTCTGACTTCGGCTTTTCCTGATTCATCCTTCAACCTTGATCCTTCATCCTTATCCGCTATCCTTGATCCTTTCAAGAGAACTCGTGGATTGTCCAATGGTCGAGGATGCATTTCTTCGCGCGATCTACTTGACGGGTCCGACAGCCTCGGGCAAGACGGCGATTGGCGTTGCGCTGGCGCAGATTGAACGCTGAAGTCCTCGCGCTCGACTCGATGACGCTGTATCGAGGCATGGACATCGGAACTGCCAAGCCCACTCTCGCCGAACAAGGGGGAATCCCTCACCATTTGATCGACATGATCGACCCGTGGGAGCCAACGAGCGTCTCTCAGTATCGCGAATGGTCAAAAGCGGCTGTCGACGAGGTTCAGCGGAGGGGTAAACACGCCCTCTTCGTCGGCGGGACGGCTCTGTACCTCAAAGCACTCTTGCGCGGCTTGTTTCATGGCCCCGGAGCCGATGTCGAACTGCGCCAAGGGTTGGAGCAAGTCGCCGAGGAACACGGAGATTCCGCGCTCCACCACCGCTTGGCGGCCCTCGATCCGATCGCCGCGGCTCGGCTCCATCCTCACGACCGTCGAAGAGTCATCCGCGCGCTCGAAGTTTTTGAGCTGACGGGCACGCCGATCAGCACCCTCCAAGCCGAGCACGACCAACCGGCGCCAGCACGGGTCCAGGTCTTCGCGCTCGAGCTTCCGCGAGCCAACCTGCATGATCGCATCAATCGCCGCGTGCTCCGGTTTTTCGAGATGGGGCTGGTCGAGGAAGTTCGCGGGTTGCTGGCAGCGGATCGGCCGATGTGCCCGGTGGCCGCGGAAGGAATCGGCTATCGAGAGGTGATCGCGATGTTAGAGGGTCGAGCGTCGCTGAACGAGACCATCGAGCGGGTGCAAGCCCGCTCCCGACAGTTCGCAAAACGACAGGTGACGTGGTTTCGGGGATTGGCGGAAGTTCGCACGGTTTCCATTGGCGTGGACGAAGACGCCGAGACAATCGCTCAGCGAATCGAGGAGATGATCGAAGCGCGTTTGGAACGATCCGATTCGCCAACTTGACCTTTCTGGATTCCGGCTGATGTGTTATCAAACGGCGGCAAGGATTGCCACGCACTTGGTCCGCGCTTGTCGTTGCGCGTTCGACCATGAGGGGTTGCTCATGTTCTCCCTGTCTTGACGCAGCTTGGACTTTCAGATTCTCATCCACATGCGTAGCGTCGCGTCGATCGGGACCGCTCCCAAGGAGGGGATCGAATCCATGGACCGGCGACTATTGTTGATTTTCGGAATGGTGCTGTCGGCGTCGTTGACTCTCACGGTTGCGCGCGGGCAGAGCGACCAACCAAAGGACAAAAAGCCTGACGAAGCTCCTCCGTCGATTCACGAGCCCGTCGATCGTTCCAAGAACAGGGAACGCGGGAAGGAGGACCCGGAGATCCAACCAGCCCAGGTTGGCCTATCGTCCAACGCAACTGGGGCAAATTCCGGCGCCGGGTGATAGCTCTCGCAGTTCTCCTCCGTCGGAGGGGGCCGCGGCTGAGCCGGAATCGGAAAAAACGGCCGTGGATCGTCTCCCCGTGGGTAACCAATCCGTTGCCGTCACGGTCAACGTGCAGGCGCCGGCGAGCATGAATCTCAATAAAGAAGCGACACTCAAGCTGATCGTTCGCAACACGGGGACATCCGACGCACTCAACGTCGTGGTCCACGATGAACTGCCTGAAGGGCTGAAATGCATTTCGAGTCAGCCGGCGGCACACGTGGCGGCCGAGTCACTGTTGTCCTGGCGCCTCAACATGATACCGGCGGGCACCGAGCGCCTGATCACCCTCAAGGTGATCCCAACCAAGCCGGGTTCATTCGACCACGCCGCGACAGTCACGATCATGACGGGGTGCAAGTCGCGGACCAGCGTCGTAGAGCCCAAGTTGAAGGTCGACGTGGTTGTGAATCCAGCCACGGCCAACGTGCTCAAGGGACAGCCTGTCGAGTTCAAGTTCTCCGTGACCAACACCGGCGATGGACCGGCGCGAAACGTGTCGATCAAGGCCAAGCTCAGTGCCGGCCTCCGTCACCAATCGGATGAGCACGAATTAGAGCTGATGCTCCCGGATCTTGCTCAGGGTCAGACCGAGAAACTCGACCCGCTGATGACGACCGCGCTGATCAAAGGAGACCAGTCGTGCATCGTGACCGCCACCAGCCCCGACGTTGTGTTCAACAAAGATGAAGCCGAGAACAAGAAAACGATCACAGTCACCGCGCCCGAGCTCAAGCTGGCGCTGTCAGCCCCCGAATCGCGATACACCGACACCGTGGCTGACTATGAAATCGTGCTCGAGAATATCGGGACGGCGCCTGCGCAAGGTCCGCGTTCTCACAACGTTGCCGATCAACGGGAGGTTGGTGAAGTTACCGAAGGACGCCGATTACGACAGAGCGAGCCGGCGGCTCCAGTGGAGAGTCGATCAACTCGATCCGAACGCGAAGCGGCCATTCCCTTTTCAAGTTCGCATGACGGGAAGTGGCATCTATAATTGCCTCGCCGAGGCGACCGCCGATGGCACCCCAAAAGCGCATCGATCAACAAAACACCGAAGTCATGGGAATGCCGGTGATCGAGTTGGACGTCGCCGAGACAAAACGTGTCCTCGACGTCAACGGCATAACCACCTTCCAGATCCGCATCAGCAATTCCGGAACCAAGGATGCCACGAACCTTCACGTCATGGCGGAGCTCTCCCCAAACCTCAAGGCCAAAGCAGCCGGCGACGGCACGTCCAGGCTGAAAGGCGGATTGCTTCCGGATGGGAAGGTCGAGTTTCCGAGAATCGACAAATTGGCGCGTGAAAAGGAGATGCTTCTGGGTATCGAGGTCCAAGCCGTGAGCGCCGAGCCGCAGCTCGCCACTTGCCGAGTGAAGGTCAAGCACGACGACTTGCCTGACAGCATCGACGACATGGCCGCCGTGCGGGTCATTCCGCCCGGTCGCACGGCCAGCGCCAAGAGCAAGGCTCGCGAACTGAGGAGCTCGACCTTCCGCGTTCGTTCGTAGGTCAGGCTTTCCAGCCTTGTTGATGCCCCCGGACACGGAACGCCCTGAAAGGGCAGCCACAAATCAGCCCGGGGTAACGCCCGGGGACCATCGCAACGCATCGAATACAGAGCCCTGTAAGGGCGAAACTGGACCGGTGCGTTATGGTTCGCCCTTTCAGGGCTGATTTACCTTGTTTTCCGCGGGAATTCCCGTTCCCAGGGCGATTGCCCTGAGAAAATCTTGTGTCGGCATCCCTTTGGGGCATCATCTGAAACGCGGAAATACCCAAACTTGCGTCTTCCGTCGGGCTAGTATCAACCGACATCGCCACAGTCTTGTGCGCAATCCGTGTGTTAACCGCTCTAGGACCCGCGTCCGAAGCACTCCGTTGGAGTGTTCCTGCATTCGCTGTACAATCAGACCGAGAGCCGCTTGCACGTTGCGACTCTCGTCCGGTCTGCACGACTCTTGATCCTTCATGAATCCAGGCAATGGGCCCGTGCAGGATCAGACGATGCCGGGACGATCTCGATCTCTACCGCGAAGGAACTACGGATGCACTTCAAGACAAGGATGCCCGTCCGAGTCGGGTTAATCATTGCGTTGCTCACTCTTGTGAGCCTCGGTCGACATCGTCCGCGCCGAGGAGCCGCAACCGGCCAAAGTCGAAGCGAAGGCGAACCGGCTTGGCCAAGGAGACGAGCCCCTACCTGCTCTTGCACGCGCACAACCCGGTGGATTGGTATGCCTGGGGTCCCGAGGCGTTCGCGAAGGCCAAAGACGAGAAGAAGCCGATCTTTCTGTCGGTCGGCTACAGCTCCTGCTACTGGTGCCACGTCATGGAGCGCGAGAGCTTCGTGGATCCCGAAATCGCCAAGGTCTTGAACGCGAACTTTGTCTGCATCAAGGTTGACCGCGAGGAGAGGCCCGATGTCGACCAGATTTACATGACCGCGCTCCAGGCGATTCGTCCCGGCGGCTGGCCGATGTCGATGTTCCTGACCCCCGACGGCCGTCCGTTCTTTGGCGGATCCTATTTCCCCCCTCGCGACCGCCAGGGTGTTTCCGGCTTTTTGACGATTATCACCGCCGTCGCCAAAGCCTGGGAAACCGAAAAGACGTCAATCGAGAAATCGGCCAACGCCTTGACCGAGCATCGTGAAGCGCAGGCTCAAGGCCGCCAGCGGCCAGCGCAAGCTGACGCTGTCCCGCACCTGGGCGGCCCAGGGACGCGCGTTGCTCACCCAGCAGTTCGACCAGGAAAACGGCGGATTCGGCTTCGATCCCAACAATCCGCGTCGACCCAAGTTCCCTCAGCCGTCGATCTCTACTTCCTCCTCGATCAACACCGCCGAGGCGCTCCGAGCAAGAACCCGACCGATCCCTTGAACATGGTCCTGCTCACGCTCGATCGAATGGCCCGAGGCGGCATCCGCGACCAACTGGCCGGCGGCTATCACCGCTACTCGACCGATCGGTTCTGGCTCGTCCCGCACTTCGAGAAGATGCTCTACGACAATGCCCAACTCGCCAGTATCCATCTCCTGGCTTTCGAGCTCACCAAGGACCCTCGCTGGCGCGACGAGGCCGCAGGCCACCTTCGCTTTCATCGAACGCACCATGACCGCCGAGGAAGGCGGTTTCTACTCCTCCCTGGACGCCGAGACCAAGGGCGAGGAGGGTGCGTACTACGTTTGGACTCCGAACGAGGTCAAAGCCGCGCTGGGTGAAAACGCCGATGCCGATCTGTTCGCCGAAGTCTACGGCCTCAAGGCCGACCCGAATTTCGAGCGGAGCCGCTACGTGCTCAACGAGCCGCGGACGCGGACCGCCCAAGCCGCGGCCCACAAGACGACGCCTCAAGAGCTGGAGGGCCGCCTCGCACCGCTCCGCGCGCAACTGCTGGCGGTCCGGGAGAAACGGCCCGCCCCTTTATGCGACGACAAAATCATCACAGGTTGGAACGGCCTGATGATCGCAGCCTATGCCGACGGTTACCGGCTCCTCAAGGCGGAAAAATACCGCCAGGCCGCCGAAAAAGCCGCGGGCTTCGTGCTCGACAAGTTGCGCACCACCGACGGCCACCTTGCTGCCGAACGGCTCGCCTGGGCAAAGCCAAGCTTCCGGCCTACCTCGAGGACTACGCCTTCCTGATCCATGGCCTGCTTCGGCTCCACGCCGCGACTCGCGACGAGCGTTGGCTGAAAGAAGCTCGGGCACTCGCCGAGCGGATGCTCCTCGATTTCGAGGATCGAGATGAAGGGGGCTTCTTCTTCACGGCCGACGACCACGAAAGCCTGCTCGCGCGCCCCAAGGATCCGTTCGACAACGCTCTGCCCAGCGGCAACAGCATGGCGATCCTCGACCTGATCGCGCTCCATCAAGCGACCGGTGAGTCGTCCTACCTTGACCACGCGGGTAAGGCGATCGACGCCGTTAGCTCGTTGCTGTCCCAGAACCCGGCCGCGCTGCCGCTGACCCTGGTCGGTTTGCAGCTCTACCTTGACGCCGCGCCTGACAGGAGCATCATCCCCAAACCACTGGCGCCCGGTACGCTCGCTGAGGCCCCGGCTCAGGTGGTGACCGCCTCGGCGCGGCTGGCCGACGAGAAAGCGGCTGCGATCGCGCCCGGCAGCGAGTTCAACGCCGTTCGTTACCGTCACGATTCTGAATGGCTGGCACATCTATGCCAATCCAACCGGTGTCCCCGAGCTGAAACCGACGACCTTGGGCCTTCTCCCCCAGCCCGATCGATCCGTGACCTTGGTCAAGGTTTCCTATCCGATCGGTGATGCCAAGATCCTCGGGTCGCTCGGCACGGAACATGTCGCGCTGTACGAACGCAAAGTCGAATTCACCGCTCGCCTCAAGCTCGCCGCCGATGCCAAGCCAGGCCCGATTCCGTTGAAATTCGTGTTGAGCTACCAGAGCTGCAACGACCGCCTCTGCCTGGCGCCGGCCAAGATGAAGTTTCCCTGAGTTCCGTCATGAGCGTTTCATCCGTGCGGCACAATGAGCAGGCGAGCTCCAGATGCGAACCGTCTATCGGGACAGCCGATGCGGCTGGATCTATGAAGCGATCGACTTCGGGAACCGAACTGAGCGACGACTCTACCGAGCAGATATCGCGCGACGTGATCCACGAATCGTCGGCGGATTCCTCGACTGCTTCGATTCCTCGCGCTGGCGGTCCCGATCGCCGTTCTGATCGCGTCGTTCATGGTCTTACCAGGGTGGATTCCGCTGCTTCCGCGGGTCATCCGCCGCGGGATGACCGAAGCTCTGTTGCGCGCGGTTCTGGTCGCTTACAGCACGATCTTTCTGGCGGCGTTCGCCGGCACGCCGCTCTCGGCATGGCTTTTGGCGCGGTCGAGACCCATACGAAACGGCCGGCCGTGGATCGGGCGCGGCTTCTTGGTCTGCCTGTCATGCCTGTTGTCGCTTCTCATGCTCGAGCTCGGCTCGGCGGCATTGAGGGCTTGGATTCATCGGTTGCCGGCATTGCCGACGAACATTCGAAGCCGCGCCCTCGGACGAATACCGGATCGTGGTCCTGGGCGGTTCGAGCGCCCTGGGAGAGCCTTACCGGCCTTGGTTGTCGGTGGGCCAGATCGTCGCCTGGCAGCTCCAGCAAGCGATTCCCGAGCCGTCGGTTCGAGTGCGAGATCCTGGCGTGGCTGGGCGATTCGCTGGAGATGCAACATCGCAAGCTGGCGACCCTCAAGCGGCGTCCCGACGCCGTCATCATTTACTCCGGTCATAATGAATTCGCGGCGCGGTTCGAAGAGGAGCGCGACCCGTGGCTCGACGAGGAACCCCGGACCTGGCTGTTCCGATTCAGGTCTATCGAGCGACCCTGATTTCCCCATTCTGCCGCCTGGTCTACGAGGTCATCAGCAAGAATCGGCTGGATAGCCCGCCTCCCCTCTCCGGCCGGCATCAGCTCATCGACCCGCCGCTTTGCAGCCCGTCCGAGTCGGCCGAGATCTTGGCCGACTTCAGCCGGCGACTCGAGGTCATCGTCTCGTATTGCGAACAGATCGGCGCTCTCCCGATCTTGATCATCCCCCCCGCGAATGAGGCGGGATACGAGCCCAGTCGATCCACGGTCCCGCCATCGGTTTCGGCGAACGAACGCCGCCGCTTGGTTGATGAGTTCGAGGTCGCGCGGAATTTCGAGTCAAGCGATCCCGCTCGGAGCGTGACCGGATACACCGGCGATCCTCGGCCGGCACGCCGAATTTCGCGGAGGCCCACTTCAGGCTGGCGCGGCTGCTCGAACGAGAAGGCCGGCTGACCGAAGCCGGAGATCCACTATCTCGCATCACTCGATAACGATGGGCTACCCATCCGATGCCCGGCTCGCTTCCGTGACGTCTATCGCCAGGTGGCGAACCGTCATCCCCGGAGCATCCTGATCGACGGGCGACGCGAGCTGAGTGCGATCAGTTCAAACGGTTTGATCGGCGACGAAGTCATCCAGGACACGCATCATCCGACCTTGGGGGGATACGTCGCACTGGCCGGCGCAGTCCTCCGCGAGTTCCCGCTCCGCAAGGTTTTCGGACAGTCGCAACTCGATCGAGCTGCCCCTCGATCCGGCCGTGTGCGCCGCCCACTTCGGCATGGATAACCCCAAGTGGGTAACGGTCTGTGAGCGGACGAGCGTGCACTACCAGCGCGTCGCCGGATATCGATACGATCCAGCGGAGCGGCTTGGCAAATCCCTCCTCTATGCCGAGGCCGCCAAGCGGCTTCGGAGCGGGACGTCCCCGGACGCGCTGGGTATCGCCGGAATCGGTGCCAAAGTGTTCCTTAACGACGTAGGAAAATAGAGGAAGGACCCGAAGATACCCTTACTCGACGACCTGCTCGACTTGCCAGTCTTGGAGGTCAACCATCGCTCCGCGGCCCAGAAAGTTGACCATGGCCATGAACTGGTCCCGTTTTCCTCGGCGAACGACCGTCCCCACGATCCCGGTCAACGGGCCCGTCGACGATCCGGACCTTCGCGCCCACGGGCACCGCCGGCTCCGGAGAGATCGGTCAGCCCCGAGCTCAGCATCGTATGGATCTGCCGAAGGTCGCGAGCCAGCGACTCTTGATCGACGACCTCGAGAACGTTGACCAATCGATGGCCGCGCAGCGCGGTCAGCCGATCGTTCACATCGCCGTTGATAAACACGTAACCCGGAAACAGCGGCACGACGGATTGAATCTTCCGTCCCTGGGGTGTGCGACTCTCTTTTACGACTTGGGGAAGGTAATAAACGATTTCCTGCATGCGGAGATCACGGGCGGTCGCTTTCTCCTGACGAGGCTTGGTATGCAAGCACCACCAGACCGCCTCCCCGTTTCTGGAGAAGGCATTCCGACCGATCCCACAGGTTCGGTCGGATGGCAGTCGGGCTCGGTGGGAAGAATCGGCATGGCAACGCTCGAAATCGCGCCCGATAATGACAACGGGGCTGAGGAAATTCACCATAGTGCACCACGCCGTATAATGCATGTACACCGATTGCATGCCGGGCGAGAGCCAGCGTACGGTGATCAAAAAGCTCGAGCTTGATGAGGCAGCCTCGCTGCTTCGGAATCAGAATGTTACGTTAGTGAAACGAGTCTCTCACGTCAAGCGACCGTCAAGCCATCAATAGCAAGTTGATGATCGCTTTCCAGTGGATCGGCGTCGAGGAAACAATCCGTGGAAACACTCGCAAGCGGCTGAAGGACGGAAACCAGACGCCGGCGTACCCCGCATGACCGGCGTGCTGATCGTCAAACAAACCCACCGGCATGACCTCGCGAGACGTGGTCGACCGCGTTGGGCGCGTGGTTCCGGGCGCCAAGGTCGGTCACGCCGGCACGCTCGATCCCCTCGCATCGGGCGTCTTGATCGTTTGTATCGGCTCCGCGACCAGACTGGTCGAGATGCTGCACCAGTTGCCCAAGTCATACCGAACAGTCGTGCATCTGGGCGCGCGAAGCGACACGCTTGACGCCGATGGACGGATTGAAGTGGAGACTTCCCCTCGGGTTCCGTCCGAGCCGAGATGTTCAAGAGGTCCTTCCTCCGTTCCTTGGCCAGGTCGCGCAACAACCACCCGACTATTCCGCGTTGAAAGTCAAGGGACGCCGCGCCTACGACCTCGCGCGGGCCGGCCAGGCGGTCGAGCTCACGCCGCGGATGGTCCGGATCGACCGGCTCGTCGTGCTCCGCTACGATTGGCCGCTACTGGAGCTGGAAATCGATTGCGGCAGCGGAACCTACATCCGGTCGATCGCACGAGACGTGGGGGAAGCGCTGGGCTGTGGCGGCTATGTCGAGACCCTGATCCGAACCCGGATCGGACCATTCACCCTCGATCAGGCGGTGGATCCGTTCGACGCTATCGACGGACTCGATCGATCGACACATGCGGTCTCCGCTGGATGCCATCCCGGATCTGCCTCGGGTTACGCTCGATCGTGTTCAGGTCGAAGCCGTGATCCAGGGTCGAAGACTCCCGGGTTCGAGGACCTGCGCGATGCCAGCCATCCCCGAGGGCCAAGTCGCGATGCTCGACCCCGATCGGCAATCTCGTCGCACTCGCCGAACACAACCCGCGGGTAAGGATGGCTCCAGCCCCGGAAAGTGTTGATTTGAGGAACGGCGGAGGACTTCGGTTGTCGGTTACAGTCCTTCGCACTCCAGCACTCGATTCCCGCGAACCTCGGGCACGATCGGCGTGTCCAGTCGATATGGTCGCGGAATCACGCTCTTCTGTTCTTTTGTATAGAAAGTTCGTCGTTGACGCCGGCGGACCCGCGACATAGAATTCGAGCGTGGCGGTCATGTGTTCGTTCGTGTTCGCTTCACTCCTGGAAACGAGGTCTTACCCCGCCTTGATCGAAACAAATCGCATGGAGCGTATGGGGCGTCAGGAACGCGTCATTCTGGTCGGGGTGGTCCTCCCCCGCACCGAAGCGATTGCCGACGATCCCTTGGAAGAGCTTCGAGGTCTTGGCCAAGACAGCCGGGTTGCTGGTTGTCGGAAGCATGCTGCAAAAGCGGCAGCAAACGGACATCGCGACTTACATCGGTTCAGGCAAGGTCGAGGAGCTCAAGGAGCTTGCTCAATCCCAGGAGGCCGACGTGGTCGTTTTCGACAACGACCTTGGCCCGGCGCAGACCCGCAACCTCGAGAAGCAGCTCGACGTCAAGGTGATCGACCGCACCGAGGTGATCCTGGATATCTTCGCGACCCACGCGAGAACCCACGAGGCCCATCTCCAAGTGGAGCTGGCCCAGCTCGAATACGCCATGCCTCGACTCAAGCGGATGTGGACCCACCTTTCGAGGTACAAGGGGGGCATTGGCGTTCGAGGCCCGGGCGAAAAGCAGCTTGAGGAAGACCGCCGGCTGGTCGCCCACCGGATTCAGGAGCTCAAGGCGAAGCTCGCCAAGATCCAGGCGAGAAAGGAGCGCGAGGTGGCCAGCCGCGCCGATGTGCCGACCGTGTCATTGGTCGGCTACACCAACGCCGGTAAGAGTACGCTCATGAATGCGCTCACCGAAGCGGGCGTTCTGGTCGAGGACATGCTATTCGCCACCCTCGACACCAGAACCCGTCGCTGGCGATTTCGCGGCGGCGGACACGTGCTTCTTTCCGACACCGTCGGCTTCATTCGCGACCTGCCGCACTCCCTGGTTGCCTCGTTCAAGGCCACGCTCGAAGAGGCCCGCCAGGCCGACCTGCTCCTGCATGTCGTCGATGCGTCCAGCCCGGAAGCCGAGAGCCAGATTCGGGCGGTCAAGAGCGTGCTGGCCGAGCTCGGACTTGAGAACCACCCGACCCTGCTCGTACTGAACAAGTCGGACAAGGTCCCCGACCGCTCGTATCTCGACGTCCTCAAGGCTCACCATGCCGAGTCAGTCGCCATCAGTGCGGCTCAAGGCGAAGGGCTCGACCGACTGGAGACGGCCGTCCGCGAAGCTCTGAGTGAACGAGCCCTCGAGGCCGAGGTCGAGACCGAAGTCTCGAACGGTCGCGTGCTGGCTTACCTGGCTCAACACGCTCAGATCCACGACCGACGTATGACGACAACCGCGTCCGACTGCACTGCAATCTGCCCCGCCGCTGCCTCGAGTTCCTGTTCGAGCACGGCGTGGATGTCCGCTCGAACGGCCAACGTCTTTGCGCTTCGTAGGGTCGGATCGCTCAGCCGGCCGAAAATGACCCAATTCCGGGATCTTCGGCCGGCATGAACGGAACTTCGATTAACGACTGGCGGCCGAGGTGGCCTTCGGCGACAAGCGTCGCCAGGTCGGGTTCACGGTCGAACGGCTCCAGGACGGGCTGGACAAAACTGAAGTCATGGACCAGCAGCCCATTGGTGCCGACGAAGAAATTGCGGTTGTCGCGCGACATCGAGGTTGAACACGGGCTGAGTTTGGCCGGACTCGATCGATCGGACCGGGGCCGTGCCGCCGATCGTTCGCAAGCGATCGCCGGCTTTCAGATCGCGGGCCATCGTCCATCCCTTGCCCGCCTTCCAGAAGCGGTGAATGCCTGTCGCTACGATCGATTCATCGCCAGCGGCGAGTCGGAGAGTGGGTGCGGGTTTGCTGCTGGTGGACGCCCACCACGGGCTGAAATGCGAGCAGGCCGGTCTCGGTATTCTGTGACAAAACACGATCACCGACCTGGATCGATTCGATCATGCGAGGGCCGTCGACTGTCTGGACCATCGTACCGGCCGCGAAACACGAATTGCTTGGAGTAACCCGGGGACTTGACACGCTCACGATATCGGTGTATGTCGGCTTGTATTGTCGGCCGATTCGACTGGTAGGCATAACCTTGCTGGTTGGTCCACCAGGTTTTCCATGCCTCGGGATCGACGCCCAGATCCTGGCCGGTAGCCGACTTGACGATGGGAAGAGCCAGGTCGTTGATCTGGTTGATCTGAGCGTTGGTCGTCTCGACCGCCTGGACGTCCGCGATCAGACTCTGTTGCAGTGCGTCGTTGGTCTCGCGAATACGTTGTCGCAAGGTGCTGACCTGGAGATCGGCCACTGACGGGAGCCCTTGCGTATTGAAGAAGGAACGATTGTAGGGCCCGGAACCTTGGTCGCCGACCGAAAGTTCCGCCTGTAAGGCGTTAACTTCAGCGAATTGAGGACTTCGTATCAGCGCCAGGCGCCGCCGGACCTCCTGACGCCTCCAAGAGGTATTGAGCGCCGAATGGATCGAACGGAACCGATGGTTGGACAACAGTCGCAAGCATGGTCGGGTCAGTAATCGGCTGAAACTCATAAAGCCGACGAACGTTAAACCGTTCTCCCTCGACGAACAGCTCGCCGACCGATCCGGGCCCGTTGACCGGCCGAACTTGATATTTGAACGGCTTGCGAATCAGGCCGATCAATCGGCCGACGTAATCGCGAGGATCGCGTCGGACCAAGGTTGAGGCGGCACGGCCACGAACGTTGGGACGGGTGTTGAAAACCGCCAGCACGGCCAGGGCGGATGTGGCCTGCGGGCTGTCAATCTGACCCAGCATCTGGATCGGCCGCGAGCTGAGACCGCTCGTTCCGGCTGACGAAAACCGCCCAGATCATCGGCACGGCGCGAGGATCAGTCACCTCGGCCAACTCTTGCTCGGGCCTTGGCTCGCCGCGCCGTGTCCTTGCTTTCCAGGCTGTCCCGCAACCGCTGCAACCGCGGCTTCCATTGCTTGTCGGCCGTTTCTGCTGCTCGGCCTCGCGCCTTCTCGCTCGCCGCCTCCTCGGGCTTGACCCAACGGCTCCCTTGTTTTTTGTAACCCAGATGTCTCCAGGCGTTTTCTTTCGCGAGGATCGAGCTGGATCGTCTCGCTGTAATGAGCCAGGGCTTGCTCCTTCAAACCATTCTGGTCGCACCAGGCCGCGAGCTTCAACTGGGCGTCCGGCTTGTGGGCCGGCGTGGCGCGGCGCTCCAGGTACTCGCGGATCAAGGCCTGTCGGGCCGGATCGTTCTGAATCTTCTCGCCGACCACTTCGGGCCGTCCCCATTTGCCTTGGTGGGCGACCAGGCCCATCAGCCCACGTGCCAGCGCGTTCGAGGGATCGTAGAGGACCGCAAGGGACAGGTGCTTGACCCGCTCGGCCGTCAGGCCGTGCGCCTCGCACCAGAGAGCCAGCCGAACGTGGGCGTCGCGCACTCTTGCCCGCTTTGCTCTTGGCCGCTTCGTAAACCGAAAGATCGGCCCGGGTGCTCGCCGAAGACCCAGCGTCTCCGCCTCGTTCCGCACCCAACAAAGCACAACACATCAAAACTGTGCAAACCATGATCCGACCTCCCGGAAAGTCTGGATGCGACCTGGATGTGTCATCATGATGCCATCTACGCAATCACAATCATGGCCAGAACGGCCAACCGATCTTGGTGACGTCGATGTGCCCTTACTTGATTATTAAAGGATCTTCTGAAAAACGTCACACGAAAAAAAGAGGCTGCTCGCGGATTTCTCGCAAGATTCCTAACTAACTCGTTGATTCCCTGGACCGAGAAGGGATAATGCGAGAGTCGGTGGAGAAAATCTGGCATCGGTTGGAGCCGACTGGTTCAACAACAAGAGGAGAACCGAAAGATGCCGAAATTCGATTTCGCATGACCGCGATCGTGCTAGGTGGGATGTGCTTGACGGCCGCGATGGCGCTGGGCGCCGAGCCCAGTTCAGGCTTGAAAAAGGGGACGCCCGACCTGAAATCGGCGGGACCACTCGCATTCGGGCCCGACGGAATCCTGTTCGTGGGAGATACCCGGGGAGCTGCGCTCTTCGCCATCGATACGGGCGATCGAGACATGGTGGCCGCGAAGCGTCCGGTGGAAGTCAAGGACGTGACGACCAAGATCGCTGGTGCACTCGGCACCAATCCCCAACAGATCATGATCAACGACCTGGCGGTCAACCCGCGGTCGGGAAACGTCTATCTCTCGGTCTCGCGCGGACGCGGACCCGACGCAACGCCCCTGCTCGTAAGGGTTAACGCCGAAGGCAAGGTCGAGGAAGTTCCCCTGGTGAACGTCGCGTTCAGCAAGGCCGAGTTACCCAATCCTCCGGGCGCCGACAAGAGACAACGGAACGAGTCGATCACCGACATCGCCTTCGTCGATGGCCGCGTGTTCGCTCGCCGGATTGTCGAACGAGGAATTCTCCTCGAAGCTGATTTCGATTCCTTATCCTTTCAGTAGCGAGGGAATTGACGGAGCGGCCATCGAAATCTATCACGGATCGCACGGCAAGTTCGAGACCAAGTCGCCGATCCGAACCTTCGTGACCTACAAGATCCAGAACGAGCCGTACATGCTTGCGGCCTATACCTGCACGCCGCTGGTCAAAGTTCCCGTCTCCGAGCTCAAGGCCGGCGCCCACATCAAGGGAACGACCATCGCCGAGCTCGGTAACCACAACCGGCCGATCGACATGATCGTCTATCAGAAGGACGGCAAGGACTATCTGTTCATGACCAACAGCAGTCGCGGCGTGATGAAGATTCCCACCGAAGGCGCCGGCAATGCGCCGCCAATCACGACACGAGTCGCCGACAAGCAGGGGCTCGGCTATGAAACGATCGCCAGCCTCAAGGGCGCGGAGCAGATGGATCAGCTCGACGATCAACATGCCGTCTTGCTGATCAAGGATGCCAGCGGATCGATGAACCTCCAGACGATCGAATTGCCGTGATCGCCCGCCGATCGTTTTGTGGCCATGTTCCTGGCAAGCGGGGCGATTCTCCTCATTGAGGGAATCGTCCCGGCCAGGGCGGCTGCGCCTCCGGCAACTCCAGCCCAGGCCGAACCCAAACCGAACGACGCCCACCTTGCTGTGGAAGACCCAAGGCGTTGACGGAACGTCCGCCGCGGTCGAGGTTGTCGGCATCGATCCCAGCAACCTGCCGGCGCTGAAGTCCCCAGCGATGACTCTCGAACGCTGGACTTCATTTCTGACCGTCCGGGTCGCTCGCGAAGGGCCTGACGAACACGAACAACGCCTCCTCCCCTCTGGGGCTCGTACCGCGTCGAGGCAAATGTTCTCCGATTCCAACCCCGCTTCCCGCTGGAGCCGGGGATTCGCTATCGAGCCGAGTTCGACCAATCTCAAATTCCAGGCAGTGGTGCGAGCACTCTCTCGATCACAGGGGAAGCAGCCGACCCCCAGCCGCTTTCCTCGACCAAATTGGTTGCCGAATTCTCGATTCCCAAGAGGCTCGAACGTCCGACCTCGACGGTTACGGCCGTTCATCCCTCGCGCGACGATTCTGCCAGAAAACCTTTTGCGGTTTTACATCCACTTCTCAGCGCCGATGAGCCGGGGCGAAGCCTATCATCGTATCAAGCTGCTCGACGCGACGGGAAAGCCGGTCGCGGATCCGTTCCTGGAGCTAGGCGAAGAACTCTGGTCCAACGACGGCACCCGGTTCACGCTGCTGTTCGACCCGGGACGGATCAAGCGCGGGCTCAAGCCTCGCGAGGAGGTCGGGCCGGTCCTGGAAGCGGGAAAGTCGTATTGCCTGGTCATCGACCGCGATTGGCCCGACGCGACGGGGAAATCCGCTCCAGACCGAGTTTCGCAAGTCGTTTCGGGTTGGACCGCCGGACGATTCGTCGCCTGACCCGACGAAGTTGGAGCGTTCGGCCACCCCGGGCCAACACTCGCGATCCCCTCGAAGTCGACTTTCCCGAACCGCTCGACCATGCACTCCTCGATCGTCTGATCACGGTACACGATGCCGAGGGAACGGTCCTGGCCGGCCAGGTCTCGATCGTTCGGGAAGAGACTCGTCTGGCGATTCACGCCGAAGAGCCCGTGGGGATCGGGGAACTACCGCCTGGTGGTCGGAACCGACCTCGAAGATGTGGCGGGAAACAGTATTGCCAGACCGTTCGAGGTCGATGTTTCCGGCCCGATCTCTCGGCGAGTCAAGGCCGAGACGGTCGCCCTACCGTTTCGGATCGAGGGCGGGGACCGCTGAAGGTTGGACCAGTCGCCAGGAGAGCGAGCGTCGCCCAGCCGGTCGTCGAAATGCGCTGGGCGTAGCTGACATTCCCTGACGGCCGAGTCGTTTCGATCCAGCTTCCATCGTCCTGTTGTTGGGCGATCAAGAAACTCCGGCCTCGCGTCGACATACCGCGGACCAGGGACGACTCGTCACATTTCGACAGGCCCAAAAGCACCAGGGCCGTATCGAACGATTCGGGCGGAGACTTGACGCTAGGGCCCCCATCCGCCATCGTCGGACTGGGCCCGTCGAAGCAGCTCGAGGCTCCGTCGTCGCTCGATCCGCGTTCTCGGGCGATTGAACGACCGCGGAGGTCAGGAGGCTGACCGACGCCTCGGTCACGTTTGACACGTCCCGGCTCAGCAACCAACGGTCGGCACGCTCGATGGCGGCTCGGAAGTGGGTCGGTTGAGCGGCGAACAAGCTGCCGCGGGCCAGGAAAGTGGCCAGCATGCGCCCGTAGGTCGCCGGCGAACCGGTTGCATCTTCTCCGTCGAGAGGCCAGGAACCATCGGCTGCCTGGTCGAGTGCCAGCCGTTCGGCGGCCCTCATGAGGACCGACCGATCCACGACCCGGCCCGTCCCGATCGCGGTCGTCAACGTGGTTGTAAAGGCCACGCGCGCCAGCCGCTTGTCGCTGATCGGTCCGTCGCCGCCGTTGTGATCCCAGCTCTCCGGGCGGATCAGCCAGCGGGTCGTCTCGGCCAGTGCCTCCTCAGGCACGCTGTAACCCGCGCGGGCGGCTTGATACAGTGCACGGGCGGCGTCGCCGTTGTTGTGGCAGGAATAGCAATGGTTTTCCCGCGACCAGCGGGGAACCTCGCGGATCAGAAACGCGACGGCCTTGCCTTCGGGCGTCGATGCGATCGGCGGGTCGCTGCTCGCCAGCCCCCCCGCGACGATCAGGCAGATCGTCAAGCTGCTGGCGAGCACGTCGAGCACCGCCATGCGTGATCATTCACGACAGCGGCAGAAGCTGCTGCGATCGCGTCCTGGACCTGTTTCATCTTGATCGGCTTTGACAAGATGATGAGCCGGTCGCCTGTGGGAAGTTTCTCCTTGAGCGCTTCTTGCTTCGGCCCCAGCACGACAAGCGCGACCAACTGATGACCGTCCTCTTTTGCCTTTTCATGCATGTCGATGAAGGCCTCGATCGATTCGGCGCCTTGGCCGTCCGTGTCGAAAATGACGGCGTCGACCGGAGCTTCGCGATAACGCTCGGCGGCGCGCTCGGCATCTCCGACGAGCATCACGCGATAACCCATGCCGGAAAGGTTCTTGCGCAAGGCGTCCTGGATCTCGGCTTGCGACTCGACGCAAAGCACGCTCTTGGGGACGACGGCCTTGACCTCGAAATGCTGGAGCTTCTCCGCGCTCGGCTTGAGTCTCCACGGCTGGCTCGGGTGCGCGGCGGCTGACTCGGGCGCGGACTGCGCATACATCGACTTCGAGATCGGCCATGGCGTCACTCTGAGCGGGCGGCGGAGTCGAAACGACCGTCGGCTTGGGCGCGGGCGGCTGCCATCGACGCATAGATACCGCCCGAGGTCGGCGACCACGTCGTCCATCGACTGGTACCGCGCCTTCAGATCCATCTTCATCATCTTCTCGATGATTCGGCCGATCTCCTCATCGGGCGCATAGCGGTGCTCGGTAATCGGTTTGATCGCCCCGAACGAGCGCTTGAGCATCTTCGCGGAGCATGTCCTTGCTCTCGGTTTCCGGCATCGCCAACTGTCCGGTCACCATCTGGTAGTAGACGCATCCGAGGAAATAGATGTCGGAGCGTGGATCTCCCTTGGGACTGTTGCAGGCGCGTTCGAGCGCCGAGTAGTCGACGGTGCGCTGGCTCTTGACGCCCGGCCTCGAGTCATCTCCCTGGATGGTGGCCAGGCCGAAATCGACGAGTTTGGCCACGCCGGTGTTGGAGATCAGGATATTGGTTCCCTTGATGTCGCGGTGAGTCACGCCCCTGTCGAGGGAGTACTTCAATCCTTCGGCCATTCCGAGCATGAGCGGTAACGCTTGCTCTGGCTTGATATCGAGGGCGCAGCCTCATAAAATCCCGCAAGTTCATTCCCTCGACATATTCCATGATCATGAAATGTCGATTTTCGTGCTGGCCAACGTCGATGATCTTGACGATGTTGGGATGGCGCAGCCGGATCCCCGCCTCGGCCTCCTTGTGGAATCGGTCGACGGCCTCGGGATATCGACAGCGAATCGTTGCCGGAGAACCTTGATCGCCACGGGCCCCTTGGTCGGAATGTGCTCGCCGCGATAGACGCGGGCGAACGTTCCCTCCGCCAGGTGGAACAGCACCTTCGATTCCCCGAAGAAGAAACCCGAGGGATCTCCCTTCTTGAGCCGGTCGATCTGCCAGCTCGTGAGCGCACCCTTGCGGAGCAACATCCGCAGGATACGTCTCGGGTGATCCATCCTCGGCGTCGGCGCTCGCCTCGCGGATTTGCTCGCGGGAGACCAAGCCGAGCATCGTCACCTGATCGACTAATATGTCCGCGTCAATTTCGGGCATGGGGAATTGATCCTCGCCCAGAGGAGAAGAGGTCAGCGAATAAACCGGACTCGCTGGATGCAACGACTTGGAACCAATGTCTTCGGTTCTTCGAGTATTGTAACAAGTCCTGCTCGACGGCAACTACCCGCTCCCCTCATGTCTCTACAAATACTCGTCGAAGCACCGCGGCACGACGAGTACAGTCCGCGCCGAGGTCGGCCAGTTTATACCAAGCGACTTCGACTGGGTTGGCGGTCGAAATCGGTCCGTCGTCCAACTAAGAATCCAAAAAAAAATTTTGAGTGTGACACGCATGCTGTCACCGTCACCGCTTAAGTTCAGTTGCAGGAGTGATCGCCTTGTGGCGTTGGGCCAGTCCTGAGTGACGAAGGACGGCGAACCGCCATAGTCGGAATTCAACGCGGCGAGACATCTACCAAGTTCAGCCTACCGGAACGGTTCCGTCTCGGTTACGGTCCCGTGACAATCGGCATAGGCGAATTCAGGAGCATGATGAGGATGAGCCAGCAATCATGTCGAGATCAAGCGAACGGTCAAGGGAATGCCGCTCTGGACGATCCTCGGGAATGGACCAATCGTCGAGCCAGCGAACAGGCCACGGCGCGCGGCGAACGCTCGCCAAATCAGTGGTCGTCGCCGATTCGTCGATCCGACCACGAGTGAACGTGAATACACTAAAGCCGAGACAGAATTCATGCTGGCGATGAACGAGTACAAACGCCAGAGCGGCCGGATGTTTCCCACCTGGAGCGAGGTTCTCGAAGTTCTCCGCGATCTCGGTTACGAGAAGATCGATCGAAGAATGATGGACGACCGAGGACGAAGCTGCTACAGACGCCCGGCGGTCTCGAACGCCCCGTGATGGCGGCGAATCGAGACGAGGACGGCTCGGAAAGATGCGCCAGCCTCGTCGCCAAGACGCGGGCGTTTGCAGCCGGTCGCACGCGACCCGAGCGGTTGACAGCCGGCATGAAAACCGCCTATCGTAATCCTAATTCATTCAATAGACAGCGTTTCGAGCCGACGAGGCGTGCTGTGGATTGGCAGCGCCCTCTCAGGAAACGATCATCGACATGTTCGACTCCCCTATGGGAGCACCCAACCTCCGATCGGCGGCTGGGCCGTTACCAGGCTCGACTGATGTCGTGCCTGATGCACGTCCGAGGAGCGCACTCGTCAGTCGAACGCACTTCAGCCTGGTATTGCATCCGATTCCATGAGTCTACGTACACGCTTCGCCCCCAGCCCGACCGGCTTCCTGCACATCGGCGGGGTGCGAACCGCCTTGTTCAACTGGCTGCTGGCTCGACATCACGGCGGTCAGTTCATCCTGCGGATCGATGACACCGACCAGCAACGACACGTCGAGGATGCCGTCAGGCGAATTCTCGACGGTTTTCGCTGGATCGGAATCGATTGGGATGAAGGGCCGGAAGTCGGCGGCCCGTTCGGTCCTTATTACCAATCACAGCGGGCCGAAAGCTATCGGCGCGCGGCCGATCGGCTGCTCGAGTCGGGCCACGTTTACCGCGACTATAGCACCGAAGCCGAGCGCGATGCCGAGAAGAAAGCCGCCGACCGGGAGAAGCGCGCGTATCGGTTTCGCCGCAAGCCGCTCAGCGACCAAGAGGCCGCTCAGTTCGAGGCCGAGGGCCGGCCATTCGCCTTGCGGTTTCAGGTTCCCGCGGAGCGAACTCTCGTCCTCCACGACCTGATCAAGGGAGACGTCGAGTCGTCGTCCGACGAGATCGGCGACTTTGTGATCGTCCGGCCGGATGGAACTCCGCTCTACAACTTCGCCAGCGTCGTTGACGACGTCGAGATGCAAATCACTCACGTCGTGAGGGCCGACGAGCACCTGACCAACACGTTTCCGCAATTGCTGCTCTTCGAGGCCTTGGGCGCGCACTCTGCCGGCGTTCGCCCATATCCCTTTCGTCGCCGAACCGGGCTCGAAATCCAAGCTCTCCAAGCGCAAGCACGCGGAATACGAAAAGCTCGGCCTCCTGGTCTACCTCCACCAGTACATCGAGAAGGGCTACCTCCCCGACGCCCTGCTCAACTACCTGTCGCGGCTGGGCTGGAGTTTTGACGGGTCGCAGGAGATCTTCACCCGCGCCGAGCTGATCGAGAAGTTCTCGCTCGAACGGGTCAACAGCTCGCCCGCCAGCGCGGACCCCGACAAATTGTTCTGGCTTCAGGGAGAGTGGATGAAGACTCTCCCGCTGGAACAAAAGGTCCAGGGGGTCCTTCCCTTCCTGAGACGCGAGGGCCTGGTCGCCGAGCCCCGTCTCGCCCGAAGCCCGGACTCGGCTCGAAGCCGTGATCGTGGCGCTCGGCGATCGGCTCAAGGTGTTCTCCGACATCCTCAAGCTGGGCCGGTTCTTCTTCACGGATGAGCTCGTCTTCGAGCCCGACGCCGTCAAGAAGCGGCTCCGCAAGGATGGCGTCCCGGCCATGCTCGCCGAGCTCGAACAGGTGCTCGCCCAGGTCGAGCCATTCGACGTCGAAACCCTCGAGAAAGCCGTTCACGAGTATGCCGAGCGGACCGGACGCAAGATGGGCGACGTGGTGAACCCATTGCGCGTGGCCGTCACGGGACAGGGCGTCGGGCCCGGCCTCTATGATTGCCTCTTCATCCTGGGACGCGACACCTGCCAGGCTCGGATCCGGCAAACGCTGGACATGCTCGGCGAAGCCTCGAAGTAAATTCCAGCATCAGTGCAATAAAGGTACATGGAATGCGGATTTTCGTCACCGGTTCGATCGCCTATGACTACATCATGGTTTTCCCCGGCCGGTTTCGCGATCACATCCTGCCGGACAAGATGCACGTCCTGAGCGTGTCGTTCCTGGTCGATTCGCTCACCCGGCGCCGAGGTGGAACCGGAGCCAACATCGCCTACAATCTGGGACTCCTGGGGGAGCGACCCCTCCTGGTCGGGACGGTTGGCGAGGATTTTGGCGAATATCGCGCGTGGCTCGAGTCGCACGGGGTCGATTGCGCGCACGGTCAAGGTCATCGCCGGAGATTCGACCGCCTCGTGTTTCATCAATACCGACTTGCAGGATAACCAGATCACCGCGTTTTATCCGGGGGCGATGGCACATGCCGCTTCGGTCTCGATCATCGAAGCGGGAGTGACTCCAGACGATCTGGTCGTGATCGCTCCCAACGACCCGGCGGCCATGAACCGCGCCACCGCCGAATGCATTGAAGCGGGGAATTCCCTATCTCTATGACCCCTCGATGCAGTTGCCCCGGCTGGACCCGGCGGAGCTGGAGAAGGGTTGCCGAGGAGCGCGGATCCTGGCGGGCAACGACTACGAGTTCGGCATGATGGCCGAGAAGCTCGGGATCGAGCGAGGCCGAGCTCCGCCAACTGGTACCCATCACCGTGATGACCCGGGGCGAGGCTGGCGCCCTGATCACCGTCGACAAGGAAGAGTTCGACATCCCGCCCGCCAAGCCCAAAGAGGTCGTCGACCCGACCGGCGCGGGTGACGCGTTCCGATCGGGGTTCATCCTGGGGATGAAGAAAGGACTGCCGTGGCCAGTGGTCGGCCGGCTCGCCGCCCTGACCGGCGTTTACGCCATCGAGCATCCGGGACCACAACAGCATTCGTACACGCGTCGAGGAATTCCTGGCGCGCTATCGCGAGAACTTTGGCGCCCCCCGGAAATCGGCTAGTGCCACGCGGAAACCGCGAAAGATCGCCCGCTTCGTCAACGTAGCTTTCGACTTGTCGAAAGCCGGACACGCGCGCGATCCTGATTGGACGAGGTCGAACCAATCGGCCCAGGTCACGCTTGGGTTTGCAAGCGACGACACGGTGTGTCATGTCTCGACGAAGTTGGATCATCTTGGGCATGCTGGCGCTGGTTCTGGCCGTCGGGTCCGAATTGGCCGTCGGGCGATTGCGAACTCCAAAGGGCTGCGTTCAGATCGTCAACCAGAGCGACGCTCCCATGGACGACCTGGTCGCCAGTTATGATGGGACCGATGTCGCCGTGAAACGGCTCGGGAAGGGTGAGTCCATCAACATCTGGTTCACCGCGGGCGAGCCCGGGGTGCTCAGCCTGGATTATCGAACAAAAGGGAAACCCCCTCAACGGCTTCAATGTTCCGGACTTCGACCCGATGCAGAATCGTCGTGATGGATTCAAGCTCAGCTTGACCGTCAGAAATAACCTCATCGAGCGATCCGTCGAGGACGACGAAACCACGACCGCCCTCGCAGACCCTCGGTCGAGCGGATCAAGAGATTGGATCAAGTCGTCTCAGTCGAGCCGACGCCGTAACCATGCGGACCCTGTGATCGCCGCCAGGCCGTAACCACAATGTCCGAGACAACCCGAACATTCGTCGCCATCGCAGTCCCTCGAGCCATTGGGCCGGGAGCTTGCGGAGTTGCAAGCATTGTTAGCTCCCGAGGTCCCTGGATGTCGATGGACGGAGAGTCGCCGTTTCACACCACGCTGGTGTTTCTGGGCGACGTCCGCAACAGCGACCGCGACCACTTTGCGAGTCCGTCAACTCGGCGGCAGGCCGGTTCGAGCCGTTCGAGCTCGGCTTGGAGGGTCTGGGTGCATTTCCCTCGGTAACGAGGCCGCGCGTGATCTGGGCGGGAGTTGTCGCGCCGAACATGAATCCGCTCATTGACTTGCGAGAGGCGGTCGTCGATGCTATCTCGGAGATCGGCTATCCGCCCGGACGACTTGCGGTTTCATCCCCATGTCACGCTCGGGCGGATCAAGCCGGGCCGACAGGGCGATCGCGATCTTACCCGTTTGGTTGGAGCGCTATCGAGGCTGGTCGGCAGGGTCGATTCTTGGTCGAGGAAGTCACCACGTTCGCATCGACGCTCGGCCCAGGCGGGCCCGATCTACACGCCGATTGGTCGCGCTCAATTAAAGAGCAAAAAAAATCGTAGCGACTCCTTGACCGGCGTGTCGATTGAATGATACGATACTGTTCTTGCGTACATAACCAGGAAGCGTGGGGAAGGAGCGATCGCCGTGGCCAAGCGACAGGGGACGACCGAGGTCAAGTCGGCGGTATCAGCCGAGCAGAAGGCGCTCAACAACGCCATCAGCCAGATCGAAAAAACATTCGGCTCTGGGGCAATCATGAAGCTGGGTGAAGGGTCGCACATGGAGGTCGAGGGGATTTCGACCGGCGCCTTGTCGCTTGACCTGGCGCTGGGAGGGAAGGGTCTGCCGCGCGGGCGGATCATCGAGTTATTCGGTCCGGAGTCGAGCGGCAAGACGACGATCGCCTTGCACGCCGTGGGTCAATCCCAGCGCAACGGCGGCGTGGCGGCCTTCATCGACGTCGAGCATGCGCTCGACCCGTCCTGGTGCAAGCGCCTGGGTGTGGATATCGAATCGCTCCTGGTCAGCCAGCCCGGCAGCGCCGAGGAGGCCCTTCAGATCGCCGAGATGCTGGTGTTGTCCAACGCCGTGGATATCGTGGTCATCGACTCGGTGGCGGCGCTTGGTGCCCAAGGCGGAAATCGAGGGAGAAATCGGTGACAGCTTCGTCGGAATTCAGGCTCGCCTGATGAGCCAGGCCCTGCGCAAGCTCACCGGCGGTGTCTCCCGGTCGAAGTGCGTCCTGATCTTCATCAACCAGATTCGCGAGAAGATCGGCGTGATGTTCGGCAGTCCCGAGACGACTCCGGGCGGCCGGGCGCTCAAGTTCTACAGTTCTTGCCGCATCGACGTCCGCCGGATCGGCCCGGTCAAGGACGGCGAGGAAATCGTCGGTTCGCGCATCAAGGCCAAGATCGTCAAGAACAAGGTCGCGCCCCCGTTCCGGGTCTGCGAGTTCGACATGATGTACACCCACGGCATCTCCCGTGAGGCCGATCTGCTCGACCTGGCGATCGTCGACAAGCTGGTCGAGAAGTCCGGCTCGTGGTTCAATTACGGCGACCTTCGGCTCGGTCAGGGACGAGAGAACGTCAAGCAGTATCTCCACGACAACCCGGCGATCGCCGATGAGATCGCCGCCAAGGTCATCACCAGCCGCACGGCCTCCGGCGGAGCCGTCGGCAGCGCTAACGGAGTGGCCGACGAGGTCATGGAGGAGTGATCGAACTTCTGGAATCCGATGGGCAAACGATTATTTCGGCGGCGCGAACGGAGAGAACAAGTCCGCCAGCCGCAACTGAAAACCGGGCAGGACGGGATCGCCGACCAGAGTGTCGTCGGGACCTAAGATGCGTACACTCTTCGGCGATTCATACACGTCGACGAGTCTGAAGTTCGGGGTAGACCACCCAAACGCAGCGGACACCGGCCTGGAAGTATTCCAGCACTTTCTTGCGCTGGTCTTCGGCACAGTCGGTCGGGCTGGTGACCTCGATGGCGAGTTCGGGGACCAAGTCCAATGCGTTCTCTTTGAAGTCCTGGAAAAAGTCGATCGCCAATTGCGACGAAGAGAAGAACGAGACATCAGGCCTTCGATTTCGTTTCAGGTCCTGTGCCAGAGGCAATTGCACAAGTAATTCCACATACGCTTCTCCGAGACGATTCGGCTTTGCGAACGTGTTCAACTCCGACGCAAGTCGAGGAGGCGATCATAGTCGGCGAATACTCATTGCCGGCATCTCCACTCGCTTACCGTTCACCAACTCATAGAGAGCCTCGTCGGTCTCCATGGGAAGCTGGTCGTCTTCGTGGAATAGTTCGGGAGCCGTCTCGGCCAGTGTCGCGGTACTCATGAGCTTCCTCCCGGATCGCGAATCTCATACTCAAAACAGATCTTATCAAACAATTCAGCCATTGGGAACGAATGTCTATCAATTCCCGTCAAGCGTCGACTTTGCCCGATGACTCGACTCAGCCGGGACGGGCAACGAGAGCAGGACTTGCGACTCGGCGGTGAGTGGGACCAAGACGCCGGGATTGGCCGAGGACTCGGGGAAGAGCGTCTTGATCAGGCCGTGCACGCTGGCGGTCCCTTGGGGCGCGGACAGAAGCGACGTGGTCGCGCCGGCCAGGATGGCGTCGGGTGGGAACTCGGCGCCGAGTGCGCCGGCGATCTGGATCTCGCCGTTGGACTGCATCTCGAACGACAGACCGAGCGCACGGAAGTCGACCTCGGTTTTCCTGGGGTCGAGATGCACGAGTCGTGGGGAGAGCCGAAACTTCATCTCCCTCGCCAATGCTTCGAGCAGGCTGACGCCGATCGAACCCTGACCGGCCAGCAGATCCCCCTTGACCTCGATCCAGCCGACCCCTTGAGCCGGTCGTTCACCCCACCGTGCTTTCTCGATCGCCAGGCGGGATCGTCCAGCCAGCCGATGTCGAGGAAAGCGCCGGCCAACCACCTTGCCCAGGTCCACATCGAGTAAGCCACCCTGAAAGTCGGCCTCCCAATCCTTGGAACCGGTTTGGCGCAGGCTGAGAGTCCCCTCAACGGTCGCATCGGGTCCGAGCCAGGACTCGGCGTCGAAGAACACGTTGAGCACCCGGGCCGACAGGGGCAAGCCTTCCACTGTCTTCGAACGACAGCGTCGTCACCAACGGCTCGGATCGGCGGTCGCGACTCAGAGTCATCTCGCAACGTGTGCCGGAGTTCTGACCGGGCATGCGGAAGGCGAGCTTCACGGTGGGCATTGATGGATCGGCCGAGAACTCGCCGGCGAGGTCTCGAATCGCGAAATGAAGATCGTCTTGACCCAGGTCGAGCTGACAGGTCGAGGCACTCACATTGATTCGCTCGAATGGGATCTGCCCGGAACGTTGCAAGAGGACCCCGACCTGGCTCAGGGCGAGTCGGGGACTTTCTCCACGCAGTCGTGGGTTGACGAGCTGAAGGGTCAGCTCACGGTCGGCACGTTGCAGCCGGATTTCATCGGCCCGAATGATCTCCGCGAGCCCCTTGCCACGCGGCTCTTCCTGACGGATGACGATCCCTTGGTAGACAATCTCTCCCGGCCTTGGATAACGCACCCCTTCCAGGGTCACTTGAAGCCCGAGTTGACGTCCCAGCTCGATTTCGACGTCACGGACATGGCCAGGGCGGTTGATCCGCCAGGCAATGGCGGCGACAAAGACCGTCGGCACGACGGTGAACACACAAAGCGCCAGCGTGGCCAGAGCCTGGCGAAACGGGCGATTCAGGGGAAACATCCTTGCCTCCCTGACGGCTGGCGATCAAGACAGACGATGGCTCCGAGAGCGGCTCCATCCGGCCGATGAGGATAGACGAAATGACGATTTCGCTCAATTAGACTTTGGTGTGGGACTCAACGGCCCTCGGCGATCGACTCGCCCCAATGGGCCAATCGCTGACGGTTGAGCTCGTGCAAGCGCATTGTGAGCGGCCAGGATCGCCGCCAGGCTGGTCCCCACGTATTTTTCGACCACGGCCGCCGCGATTTCGAATGCGACGACATTCTCGACGATCACGCTTGCGGCCGGGACGGCGCAAACGTCGGACCGCTCGTAGGCGGCCGGCTGGGGATCCTTGGTCTCCATGTTGATCGAGGGCCCGCGCGCGGCCAGCGTGCTGATCGGCTTCTTGGCCGCGCGAACCACGATCGGCTCGCCGTTGGACGTACCCCCCTCGATGCCGCCGGCATTGTTGGTCGGCCGGCGAAACCCGAACCGGCGATCGTCGGATGATGCGTCCGCGTCATACGCGATCGGGTCCATCACCTTCGACCCCGGCCGGCGGGCGGCCTCGATCCCCAGGCCGATCTCGACCCCTTTGATCGCCTGGATGCTCATGACCGCCGCGGCGAGGCGGGCGTCGAGTTTTCGATCCCACTGGGCGTGACTCCCCAGCCCGATCGGGCAGCCGGTCACGATCGTTTCGACGATCCCGCCCAGCGTGTCGCCGGCCTCCCGCGCGGCGTCGATCGCGGCGACGATCGCCGGGTCGGCTTCGGGGTTCGAGTGTGTAGACCGGACTCGCGTCTCGAATCGCCAGGTCGAACGAAAGCGGGTGCGCGGCGATCCCTCCCAGCTCGCGCACATAGCCGAAAACCGTGATCCCCAGTTCTCTGAGCAGCAACTTGGCCAGCGCGCCGACGGCGACCCGCAGGGCCGTCTCACGGGCGCTGGCACGTTCCAGCACCTGGCGGATGCCGGTCTGATAGTTGATCGCGCCGGCCAGATCGATATGCCCCCCGCGCGGTGCGGCCGGCTCGACCAGTCGCTCGAGCTTGGCATCGTTGTTGATCAACCTCAGCGTGATCGGACCGCCCGTCGTCACGCCATGGTAAACGCCCGACTCAACAATGATTCGATCCGTTTCCAGCTTCTGACGCTTTCCGCGGCCATAACCCCCCTGGCGGCGTTTCAACTCCTCGTCGATCAAGGCCGTGTCGAGCGCGATGCCCGATGGAAACCCCTCCACGATCGCGGTCAGGGCCGGTCCGTGCGATTCGCCGGCGGTCAGGTATCGGAGCATGGCAATTGCGACGAACGCGGGATTCGTCATCTCCAGGGAAATGCTTCGCCGGTCAGGCGCTCGAAGGCCTCGACATACTTGGCACGCGTTTTGAGCACGACATCCTCGGGTAGCAAGGGCGGCGGGCTCGCTTTGTCCCAGCCGGTTGTCTCGAGCCAGTCGCGGACGAACTGCTTGTCGAACGACGGCTGCGGACCGCCAGGACGGTACAACTCTCGCGACCAGTACCGCGAGCTGTCGGGAGTGAGCACCTCATCCACCAGCAGAAGCTCTCCGGTCTTGTCGTCGAACCCCCACTCAAACTTGGTATCGGCCAGGATCAATCCGCGTCGTCGCGGCGTACTCCGCGGCCGTCTGATAGACGTCGAGGCTCATGGATTGTAACGTATCCGCCACCTCCTTGCCGATGGCGTCCGTCATCGTTTGAAACGAGACATTCTCATCGTGGCCGGTCTCGGCCTTGGTAGCCGGCGTGAAGATGGGGTCGATCCGGTCGCTCTCGACCAGCCCGGGTTTCAGGACGATTCCGCACACCGTCCCCGACGCGCGATATTCCTTCCATGCGCTGCCGGACAGATAACCCCGCACCACGCACTCGAATGGGACGACCCGAGCCTTGCGGACCACCATCGACCGGCCCGACAGCGCCTCGCGTTCTTCCGAGGTCAGCTCCAGTCCCGCGTCGTCGACTTCGGTCGAAATCAAATGGTTGGCGACCTTCAGGTGCTTGAACCAAGCAACGCTCAACCCGGTCAAAACGCGTCCCTTGTCGGGGATGCCGTTGGGAAGGACCCAATCGAATGCACTGATGCGATCGGTCGCGACCAGGAGGAGCCGATCGCCCAGGTCGTAGACGTCGCGCACCTTGCCGCGTCGCTTGGGGATCGCTCCCAATCCCAGATTGGTTTCCAGCAGACTCATTCCCACGCTGATAGGTCCTTGTTGGCTTGCCACGCGCTAGACGATCATGATGCGCCCGGGTCTCGTCGATCAACTGGCTGAGCCATTCGAGGTAGGGAGTGCCGCCCGTGCCGCGGGGGTCGCGCACATGGGCTGCGATGTAGCGGCGGGCGAACTCCAGATGGGTCTCGCGAAACGTGGCCAGGGCTTCGAGAGCCTCGTTATAAGGGACCTTGTCGACCTTGCCGCGAGGATCGGGCAGACGCTCGACCTGCTCGATCAAAGCCCGATGTTCGCTCGGCATGAATCGACGCATATCGGCCAGGTGGTCGGTCAGCATCGACGGCCGATGAGGGACCTTGAGGAAGGCGACGACCGTCGGGATCACGCTGCTCTGGGCACCGGTCTCGCCGCGGAAGTTGAGCGGCGACGAATCCACTCCTTCGTAAACGACCCCTTCGAAGAAGCGGATGTAGGGTCGAAAGGTCTTGTAGTAAAGCGCGGGATCCATCTTCTCGGGGATGCGGCGGAGGGTCTCGACCTGGGCCCAAAGCGTCCGGGCGATCTGGGCCATCGCGGCATTCAAGCGCCGACCGCATCGTCCGACTCGAGGGCCTGCGCGGCCTGGTCGATCGCGCTCAAGAGCGATGCGGAGAGTGCCTCGATCTCGACGTGGACCAGGATGAACCAGTGCTCGTCGTAGAGATGGACGAAGTTCTGGATCGTGTCGATGTTGCCCAGCGCGACCGGCCCCGACGGATCGAACCGCTTCCAGTTATAGAGGGCGTAGCCGTCATAGCTGAGGATCGGTGGACGATCGAGCCGCGCACAGATCTCGCACAGCGGCAGGGCGATGTTGCGCGGCAGGAGCACGGCCGGCTCCTGCCCAACCTGGTTCACATAGGCGGACGCGAGAAATCCGACTCGGACGTAATAGAGCCGGAGGTACGGCAGCGGAACCGAACCGCGGGCAAAGGGGGAATGCGAATCCCACGCGCCCAGGCGCGGAATGTCTTCTCTTGCAACAGGCTGGGCAGATCTCGTCCCAGTCGATCGAGAGCGGCGAGCTCCGAGTCAGCGGGAAACTCAACCAGCGGGTCCTCGTCGGGAAGGAAGCCGCGGCGACTCAAGTTGGCTTCGATCATGATTTGGCTTACTCCGACCTCGGGCGGAAGTGATCGCGCCGACCTGTTCGAAAGAAGTTACTGACGGACGACGATAACTTACTTCTTGTCCATGATGTCCAAGAATGTATCGCCGAGGAAAATCCAGTTGGAGGGAGACGCCGAGATCGGTCCGTTGATCCCGAAGACCGCGATCTGGTAGACCTTGCCCGGCTGAGGATCCTTGAGCTCGACGCGGTTGGGGGTGTTGAACCCGGAAACGATCGCCTCACCCGTCTTTCCGGGTGTGCGAGGCAACATGCCATTGACCCAAACCTCGCCATAATCGTCGACGGTCGTCTGGAAGAAGACAGCCTTTCCCGCGACTTCGGGCGGCAGCGTGATCTTGATCCGATACCAGCAGAAGCAGACCTGTCCGCCGAGCGCCGATCCTTCAGAGTCTCCGGCGCGATCGTCTCCCATTTGGCTATCGTCGAAGTCCTTCCCTTCGGCCTTGGGCTCGATGTTGTAGGTTTTGTTCGGCTTTCCGTCCGGCCCTTTGCCTTCGACCTCGACGATCTTGACGTCGTGGTACTTCCACTGACCCTTGACCGACGCGACCCCGTCCTTGGTTCGCAGGTCGATTTTCTTGTGCTGGGCGGCCGCGGTTTGCGTACCGAAGGCCCAGGCGACGAAGCAGGCCGCGACAGTCGACATCATCCGCATCAGGAGGCTCTCCGCTTCGTTCCTCGACTTCTTGATCTGGTTCTGGGCTCAAGTCGACAAAAGAAGCATGAGGTCTTCGATGGTCATCGGGTCAACTGAGCGGCTCGTGCTGGAGGAGCCGGAGGAGCGGGTAGCATCGGCGACGAAGTGTCCGGCTGATGCTTCAGAAGGTCGAGGAGTCTGGAACGCGTGGTAAGGCTGCTCGGAGGCGGGCTTGCCATCCTTCGATGCGTTGGCGACCCAGAATCGGGTTGTCGTGGTCTCGAACAAGACGCTGTGCAGGTTCGATTTCATCGCCACGGGACGATCCATCAAGTGCCTCGCCGACTCGGCGTCGAACGTTCCGAGCCCCTTCTGGACGCGACGGACCAGTTCCTGGTAGCGGTCGCCGGCTGACAGAACCACGGCGTCCTTGACGGCGTGAGGCAGCTTGGGATGGCTCTCACCCATCGCGACCACCCCGAATTTGTCCCAAGACGCCTCCATCCCGACGCCCTTGCCCGTTTTGCCATCGGCGATCACAAAATAGTATTCGCAGGTTCGCGGGTTGTCATGGAAGACGGCGATCGCGCGTTCCAGTCGTGTCCGCTTCCTCGAGAACCGTCCGGACCAGGAAGGCCATCGGCATGCCGTCCCAATGGCCCATCCCCTTGCCTCCCATCTCGCCGATCGAGACCCGCTCGGCGTTCATTCCCGTGACCGAGCCGATGAAGCCGGCATAAGTGACATTCACGAACGGAATCTTTCCGCGAGGCTCGGCGACGGTCAGGACGGCGTGCTCCTGGAGCCGCCAGTCGCACCCGTAATCGAGAATCCGCCCATGGTAGAGGGTCCCATCCTTGGTCGCCGAGCCGCTGATCGCAAATCCTGAGCAGTGAAACAGTTCGGGAATGAAGTTGGCGATGATGATGTCCTGGACGTCCATGCCCGGCGCCGTCGGCGATCCCTTGCATCTCATCAAAGAACCGCTCCGGAATGAACTTGCGTTGCCGGGCGACGATTCCCTTGATGACCAGCTTGGGGTGGAGCAGCGTTGACACCCCCAACCTCGACTTTTAGCTCCTTGGCTTTGACCTCGAACAGAAACCGGACATTCTCGCGGATGTCGTCGCGGAGCAAGGCACCTTGCTGGTAGCCCATCTCATAAGGTTGCCCCTTGACGTGAAGGACACGGTACCCGTCCACCTGCTCCAGATAACCCGCGCCACAACGAGCGAGCGTCTTGGTCTCGCCGCGTGAGAACCGAGCCCGTGCCGAGGACGACAACCAGAAACAACGCTGAAGTCCGCCACTTCAAACTCTGCATGGATCGATGTCCTTCTTTCAATCCGTGAGCTCAAAACACGACTCGGGTATCGTTATGTATGACTCTATCCCAAGACCTGCTGACTTCCAACAGGAGTTAGAAGTTAGAGTCGGAGGGAATCTCTTCGTTTTCCGGGAGCTCCCTTCCCGGTACCGGTTTCGGGGCATCGGTAGGTGCCCACAGTAGATCGTATGGAACAGGGTGCCCTGCCCTTCGGTTGGTCGCGCGTTCGCGACCGCGGAGGCGAGCGGAGACCCGCGCCGAACGCTCGGACTGGTCTCGTGGTGCTCAACGGCCATGGCCGCTGACCGAAACGGGAGGCGCGACACCGTCTTCGTGGACTCGAACGAAGCTGCCGAGCCTGTCGAAAGGAAGCTTTGGCTTTATCGTTGTCCGTACAGTTGAACTTTATTGTGTTGCTGTCGGATACCGAATTGGGTTCGGTTTGCGGGATTCCTTGATCGACGGTCGCGACCGAGTCGCTCACCGCTTCATTGATGGACACGGAATTGGGTTCGGTTTGGCTGATTCCGTGATCGACGGTCGCGACCGACTCGCTCACTGCGTCATTGATGGACGCGGAATTGGGTTCGGTGTTGCGGGATTCCTTGATCGACGGTCGCGACCGAGTCGGTCACTGCGTCATTGATGGAGCCGGAATTGGGTTCGGTTTGCGGGATTCGCTGATCGCTGGGCGCCACCGATGGAGTCGATGACTCGACCGCGGCGGTTGCCGGGACGAGTTTGCCCGCAATGCTGGCTTTGCACACTTTGAAGAGCGTGTCGATTGTGCGGCTCAGGGCTCGATTGCACGACGACTCATAATTGCGAAGCCGCTCGCCTTCCATGCTGTCGTCGAATGCCAGTCGGTCGGCCGCGGAGGCAGCCTCGCGCTCAGCGCGTTGCCGATGTATGTCGGCTTTTGTTTTCAACCGGTCCACGGCCCGATCGACGATTTGAACCAGCGCCTCGCGCGCCTCGGTTCGATCGCGGAGCGGCAACCATTCCAGCGGCCGTCCCGCGAACCGCTGCCTGGCAACTTGCCGTTCATCGGGTGTCAGCTCGTTCCAGATCTCGTGGAGGAGCTCGCCGCCGCTGGAATCGATCGTGTGACAGGCGAGGAACACCTTGGCCACTTGACAATCATCGAGCGCATCGAGGGGGTGCCGGCCCAACAGCCGGATTGCCCTGAGTTTGTCGTGCGACTGCCAGGGCTGTTCCTGCTCCAACAGCGAACGCAGGTCGGCCCAACGGTCCAGTAGCCAGCGACAACCGGGGCCGACGACTCCAGTCGGAGAACGAGCATGGTGGGGTTGTTCGGCTCAACCGTGATGCCCGGCGAGAAGCCATGCGGCTTCGTCAGGTCCTGGAACAGCCGTTCGCCCATCGTGAGGACATCGTTTTCAACAGCCTCGTTCTCGCCGGATGTTGCCTTGAGGATGTTCGCCGTGAGCCGGTCCACATGGGCTCGCTCCACCCTCTCGAGTTTCCAAGAAAGCCGGGCAGCCCGCTCGACCAAGTCTCGCTCGAGCTGGTTGCGCGGCCGGAAATCAGCCGTCCAGGCGTCGATCCGCCCTGTTAACGCCGCGCCATCCTCACCCGGCAGGACGTCGAACTTGGCGGTCATGCCGTGCGTGACGCCGTTGAACCGCGAACGATCTTTCCCTTCCGCAGTCCGCGGCCCCGTGCTTTTTTGAGCGTTTCGGCGATTCGCTTCAATCTGGCGTGGGGTGGTCATGATGTTATCCAGTTCTCAAAAAACTGCGGAGCAAAACCGCACTCACGGCGAGGTGGAGTCCAGCGCGGACCACGGAATCGAGCTTCCCGTTGAATCGCTTTATTAAAGATGACCCAGGAAAAGCAAAACGTGATCGGTTATCACCAATTTTCCGCACGGTCGATCGGACTATTTCGCCGAGTCCGCGCGACCGCGCGAATCGCGATAAAGCGAAGCTGCCGGGTGCGAACCCGTTGCACTGTGAGTGCGAGTGACGAAATCGCTTCCGCAGCCTACGGCAGCTCACTGATGGGTTGCGCACACGACGAAAGCGACGGCGATCATGCCAACTCGAAGCGTGAGCGAGGTGCGCCCGGCGAAGGGGGCACAGGCGCGGGTCATCTCCGCGGCACGGACGAGAACAGGGCGGCGAGCCCCTCTGCCATCGTCGGGTGGGTTAGGATGGCGTCTCGAAGTGCCGTATACGGCAGGCCGGCGAGCATCGCGACCTGGACCGCAGCCATCACCTCGCCGGCCTCGGCCCCTAACGCGGTGAACCCGAGGATGCGGTCGCCCTCTTCCTCGATCAGCGCCTTGAGGAACCCCCGCGTTTCGGAGAGCGTCCGGGCCCGCAGCACGGCCTCCATTGGGACCTTGGCCAGGCGGTAGCCGACGCCGCGGTCGCGCGCCTCCCGCTCGCTCAGCCCGACGCGGGCCAGCTCTGGGTCGGTGAACAGGCAGAACGGCACCTGCCGGCCGGTCGTCACGCGGTCCCCGCCGGTGAGGTTGGCCAGCACCACGCGGAAGTCGTCCTCGCCGATGTGCGTGAAGTACGGGCTGCCGGCGCAGTCGCCCACCGCCCAGACACCCGCGGCCGTCGTCCGGAGCCGCGCGTCGACCTTGACATGCCCTTTTTCGTCCGCCTCGACCCCCGCCTTCTCCAGGCCGATGCCGTCGGTGTTCGGCGTGCGGCCCCCGGCAACGAGCAGGTGCGTCCCCTCGATCTCGCCGTGGCCGGTGTGGAGGCGGACGGACTCGCCGGATCGCCCTTCGACGCGATCGACGCCGGTCTGGGTCAGGATCTCGATCCCCTCGTCACGGAAGAGCCGCTCGATCGCCTCGATGACGTCCGGGTCCTCACGATGAATCAGCGCCCGTTCCGCTCGACAACGGTCACGCGGCTGCCGAACCGGCGAAACGCCTGCGCCAGCTCAAGGCCGACGTAGCCGCCGCCCAGGACCATCAGGTGCCCTGGAAGCTCGCCCAGATCCAGAGCCTCGACGTGGGTCAGCGGCCGGGCCTCCGCGAGCCCAGTGGTGTCGTCCATCCGGGCGCACGATCCGGTGTCAATGATGACGGTCTGACCGCGGAGCGCCCGAGTCCCGCCCGCGTTGAGCGCGACCTCGATCGTCATCGGCGCGACGAATCGTCCCTGGCCCATGACGAGCTCAGCGCCGCTTTGCCGGTATTTCGCGAGGTGCATTTCGACCAGTCCATCGACCATCCTCCTCTTGCGGTCGCGGACAGCGGCCATTTCGACCTTCCAGTCGCCGCTGGCGATCCCGAACTCGGCACCGCGGCGGAAAAAGTCGGCGACCTTGGCGCCGTGGATGATGTTCTTGCTCGGCAGGCATGCAATATTGGGGCACGACCCGCCGACATAGCGGCGCTCGACGACCGCAGTGCGCCTCCCTTGTGAGGCCAGCGTCCAGGCGAGGAGCTTGCCGGCCGCCCCGCTGCCCAGAACGACCACGTCGTATTCCTCGGGTTGCGACATATTCTTCTCCTTCGAGTGCATCCGACCAGGGTAACAAAAACCGAGCATCACAACAGATGCAGCATAACTCCCGGTCGTCGGGAAATGCCATCTCCAGCGGCGGTCGAAGGAGTTCCGGGGACAGCATACCTAACTCCGGTCGATAATTGAGTTTGGTGTCCCCGGAACCCTATCCTTCGTCAATAATCAGTTGTGGCGTCCACGGAACCTATTCCGGCGGGCTTGTGGTCGCGGGCGATGAGGCGGAACAAGACAGTTGCCGTCGGCGGTCCCTACCAGAGCCGAGACACGCCGTAGTCGTCGAAGGCCGTGTCGGGTGAGACGACTGTCATTCCCTCAACCAGTGCAATCGCGGCGATCAGTCGGTCGAACGGATCTTTGTGATGCATCGGCAGGGTCGTAAGCGGCTCGATGTGGTCGACTTCCAGCGGCAGAAGGTGAATGTCGTTGGCGAACAGCCGGCTCGGGAACATGACGGGATACGGGTCCGGCAAAGTAAGCTTGCGCGTGCGTACTTTAATTGCGATCTCCACCAAACTGATCGGCGAAAGCCATCGCGTGTTCGCCGGATCCTCCAAAGCCGCCTTGGAGGTTGCCGACGATTTCGGATCGTCCGCCAGAAACCAGAGAAGGGCGCAGGCATCCAACAGAAATATCACTCCATATACTCCCTCATTCCTTCGAGCGGTTCCTTGAAGTCATCAGGAACAACGAGCCGTCCCGCGTACTCGCCCGCCTTCGGGATGCCGGCGACGGGCGGGCTTGGGCGCGGCGGCTGGCGGGCAAAAACGAACGGAACAATGAGTTGCGCTACGGGCTTGTCATTCTCCGTGATAACGACCCATTCGCCCACGGGCAGTCGATGGATCAGGTCGGACAGCGTGGTTAGAGCTTCCTGGAGTGTGATCATTGTCACGTTCGGCCTCCGTCGTGTTTCGGTACTCACTTTCGACATTTTACCAGACCGTACGCCGCCGTCTCGACCATGGCCGTGTCCATCCATTAAAGGTATGGCAATGAGAGCGGCCGCCTTCCCAGGCCGGACTTGAACGCAATCTCCCAGAGGGTCGACGCACTCATCAGTCGGTCGTGCGACGGACTTTGGAGCAGACCTTGCACCAGTGCGGTGAGCTTTGCGGGATCGTCGGCTGCCCAGATCATCGTGTGCGAGTCGAGCAGCGGCTTCACTCCATGTACTCCTGGAAATCCTCGAGAGGGTCGTTGAAATGCTCCACGGATAAGACCGTCCCTCGCAACGTGCCCAATTGGGGGACGTTTCGCGGCACAGATGGCGGGGCCGTCGGCACCAGCCGAGCAACGGGCTGTGCTTTCTCGGTGATGACCACGTCCGAGCCGGGCTTGAGCCGGTGAATCAGCTCAGTGAGATTGTTCCGGGTTTCTTCGATTGTCACGGTCGGCATGGTGGTCGCCCCTCCTGATCGGTGTACTCGCCTCGGCGTCAACCTTTGTTTCATGTTCTTGATCGTTCCTGGGGCCGCCTCGGCGTCAACCTTTGATCTCCTTCAAGCGTAGACAAAAGCAGAAAACGTAGCTTGTCCCCATGGCACATTCGTTGCCCCGTGACCCATTCGGTGCGCGTCCCGGGCGAACGCTGTGATTGGTGTGAGCCGATCAGGAGTCGATCGCGCCCACACCGGTATGGGCCTCGGCATCGTCGGATTCCGGGGTGTCATCGTCGTCGAACGCCACTTCATTCATGCCGGTATAGGCGTCGATCTCGGCCTGTATCTTGCGGATCTCGTCGACCGGACCCTCGGCCATCAAGTTGAACCATTGCCGGCTCTTGGGCAGAACCTCCTTCCGGAGAGACGCCATGGCACGATACATATATCCCATCGCTTGCAGATCCGCCAGCAGTTGCTCATCATTGCTAATCATGGGACCACCTTGACAACGCCTTTCCGGAGGTCGGGCCGGCCCCTTACCCCTGGAAAAAGTTCACGGCTTGCTCGTACACATCGGAACCGTCCTGAGCGATGACCACATCGAAGCGAAACCGACGACGCAGCCGGCGCTTTGACAATGCATTATACTCCAACGGCTTGAGTTCGGCCCGGTAGTCGTGGTCCGCGTGTAGGACCAGGATCAGGTCGATGTCGGATGGCTCGTCCTTCGCCGTCACGAAGCTCCCGTCCACGATGACAGCCTCGATCAGTCCAGAGGCACGGGCCTCGGTCAGGAACAGGGAGAGCTTGGTGAAGAGGGCCGGGCGGCGATCCGTCCTCTGGAAACCGCCGAATCGCTGCCGGACTTCCTCCAGTGAACTCTCGTAGATTCCTTCGGGCAGGAATCCATCCTCGTTCAAGTCGGGAATCGGCATCGCCAACTTCCGCAGAAGATCACCGACACTTTACATCCAGCATCCTTCCCGCTCCGGTCACTCTACCACGACCTTGACGCCTTCGCCTATCAGTTTGAGCAGGTGCTCCTGCAACCGACCGACCGCCGCTATCACCTGCTGCTTATTTTCCAACGGCCCGGCGAAGAACTCAGGAACTCGCGCACGCCGCAACGGCAGACCTCGAAAGCAAAAAGACTTGCGCCGATTCCCAACCCTTCTGGAACGTCGAGCAAGACACCGTAATTAACGCAATTCACATGTTGAGCTTAAAATGCGGTGGCCCTGTAGACGTACCTGGTCCGATCTCTGAATCGAGTGGTGCGTAAAAACTCACCGGCTAGACTCGAACCGAGTACCCAGCGGCTAACCCGCGAGCGGCGGAATCATTCCCACTCGATCGTGCCGGGTGGTTTGCTGGTGACGTCATACACAACCCGGTTGACCCCCTTGACCGCGTTAATGATCCGAGATGAGACGACAGCCAGTAAGTCGTGAGGCAAGCGAGACCAGTCGGCAGTCATGAAATCATCGGTCTCGACCGCGCGGATGGCGATCACGTTCTCGTAGGTGCGAGCATCTCCCATAACACCCACGGATTGCACGGGCAGAAGCACCGCGAATGCCTGGGCGACCTGTCGTTCGAGTCCGGCATTACGCAGCTCCTCGAGGAAGATCGCATCTGCCTGACGCAGGATTTCCAAGCGCTCGGCCGTCACCTCGCCCAGACAACGGACCGCCAGCCCGGGACCCGGGAAAGGATGGCGCCAGACCAAGGAATCAGGCAAACCGAGCTCGAGCCCGAGCCGGCGCACTTCATCCTTGAATAGATCGCGGAGCGGCTCGATCAGCTCGAATCCGAGCTGTTCGGGAAGTCCACCGACGTTATGGTGAATCTTGATCGTCGCGGCGGGCCCGTCAGGCGCGCCACCGCTCTCAATCACGTCCGGATAGAGCGTGCCCTGAGCCAGGAACCGTGCGCCAGGAATCGAGCGGGCCTCCTCACGAAAGACGTCGATGAAGACGTGGCCAATCCGTCGCCGTTTTTCCTGCGGGTCGGTCACCCCTTTGAGAGCTTCCAAAAAGCGTTTGGACGCATCGATCACACGAAGCTCAGCCGTGGTTCGCGACCGAAACGCATCGGCCACCGAGATTCGTTCGCCGCTCCGAAGCAGCCCATTGTCGACGAACACGCAAACGACCCGAGGACCCAGTGCCTTCGCCAGTAGTGCCGCACAGACAGCCGAGTCGACACCTCCCGACAGTCCGCAGACGATTCGATCGCCCGATCCGACCTGACGGCCGACCTGGGCCAGGGTCCGCTCGATGAATGCCTCCATGGTCCAGGTTCGAGGATTCCCGCAGATTCGGTCCAGGAAATTTCCGAGGATCAGCGAGCCATAAGGTGTGTGCGACACCTCGGGATGGAACTGGAGTCCGTAGAACGGAAGCGTGGCATGACGAACGGCGGCGATGGGGCAGGTCGCCGTCGTCGCGAGCGACACGTAGTCAAATCCAACATGCTGGATCTGGTCGCCGTGACTCATCCACACGACCGTTTCCAGAGGAACGTCGTGAAAGAGCGGCTCGGATGGGTCTTGGACGTGGCAGAGGGCGCGACCGAACTCCCCGGCTGGAGCGGCATCAACCCGGCCGCCCAGCACGTCGCAGGCCAGTTGCAGCCCGTAGCAGATCCCCAGGATTGGCAGTCCCAACCCGAAGATCGCCGGATCGCATCGCGGGGCTCCTGGCTCATAGACGCTCGACGGTCCCCCGGACAGGATCAATGCCAACGGATTCAGCTCGCGTACCCGATCCGCCGAAATGTCGTGTCGAACGATTCGCGCGAATGCATGCCGCTCTCGGACCCGACGCGCGATGAGCTGCACGTATTGTGCGCCGAAATCGAGGACGAGCACGGGTCGCGCCGCTGGATCGGAATCCACCATGAGCTGCTTTCTCGACGAGGAACCACACGGGTGTGAATCGGATCGAACGATTCGACTAGAGCGTTTCGCGAACGGATTGGGCCCGCGTGGTCACCCCCCCCTGGAGGGCAGGCGCGTCCAGCCTGCTAGGCGGGACGGTTGTCCTCGCGGAATTGTCCATCGGCCCAACGTACTGGCTATGCCTTTAACCCCCCCGCCCCCCTTCGCAAGGGGGGGACGACTAGCCCGCCCTTTGCGAAGGAAGGTTAAGGGGGTGGTTCGTCTCGGCCGCGACACGTGCTCAATTCAATCGTGAGTCGCTTTAAGAGAACGAACTGTACCAGGCTCGGTCCCGCTTGAGAATGGCGGCGAATCCGACGACCGATACGAAACGAACGCTTCGCCTCAATTCCAGGGTTCTATCGAGACCTGCCGGCCGGTCTCGACGTCATGAAATGTGACTTCGAGTACCGCCAGATCCACCATTGCGAATGTCCGCGACGAATCGACGACCGGCGCTGAGACGATCGAGCCCGGGTTGACAACCAGTCCATCCGGACATCGAAACCACATGGGTCGATGCGTGTGGCCCACCACGAGCAGATCGCAGGTCAGGTCCGTGAGATACCCGCGCAAGACTCTGCGCGGATGACTGTGCCGGTTGACGAACTCCATATCAGAGCGAGGCGAGCCGTGCACGACCACGCCAATCGACTCGCCACCGGCCACCACCAAGTCGAACGGCAACGCCTTCAAATACTCGAGAGTCTGGCTGCTCGGTGTACCGCCGCGGAACTCATCCGGTTCGCCAAGGCCGCGTTCCAAGGCCCAGCGGTCGTGGTTGCCGCGTACCGCGGCAATTTGATGTTCCTCCAGGAACGCGACGACGCGGTCAGGGAACGGACCGTAGCCGACCAGATCGCCGGCGCAGACGATCCGTTCCGCGCCAAGGACCATCAAGTGAGACCACGCGAGCTCCAGGGCAACGGGATCGCCGTGAATATCGGAGATCAGCCCAAGCTTCATCGAGGTGCCTCGGACGTGGCGCTGTTCGTTGGAGGCGCGGCCAGGGCCGACAACTCGGCCGAGCGTCTGGTCGCCGCTTCGACGGCGTCGATCAACGCGCCCCGCACTCCGGCCCGCTCGAGCGCATGCAGCCCGGCGATCGTCGTGCCACCCGGTGAGGCAACCTGATCCTTGAGCAAGCCCGGGTGCAGACCGGTCTCCAGCACCATCGTGGCGGCGCCCAAAACGGTCTGGGCCGCCAGCAGCGTGGCGACATCACGGGGCAAGCCAACCCGCACCCCCCCGTCGGAGAGGGCCTCGATCATCAAGTACACAAACGCCGGCCCGCTGCCGGAGAGCCCTGTGACCGCGTCGAGCAATGACTCAGCCACGCAGACGGCATGTCCCACGGAGCCGAGAAACGTTCTGACGACCGCCTCGTCCTCCGAGTGAGCTCGCGGCCCGAGTGCGAACGCCGAGGCGCCCTTTCCAACCAGGGCGGGCGTATTGGACATGACACGAATGACCCGGACTTTCGAGCCCAGTCCCTCGACGATCGAAGCAATCGTGATCCCCGCCGCGATCGAGACAACCAGATGCTCGGCGGTCACCAACGGCCGAAGTTCGTCCAGTACCTGGCGCATGCTCTGCGGTTTGACCGCAAGGATCAGCACGTCGCTTCGCTCGACCACCGGTGGGTTCGAGTCGAATACGGCGATGCCCGTCTCGGCTGCCAGAAGGTTTCGAGCGTTCGCCAGCGGGTCGCTGGCGCAGATGGCTTCGACCGGCGCGATGCCGGCCCGAATCATCCCTTTCACCAACGCGGTCGCCATCTTTCCGGAACCGATAAAGCCCCACCGCCGCGTCCCGGTGACTTCTGGCGAATCGCCGCCTTTGCCGCTCATGGAATCGCCTCAACTCCGCGAATTGGGAAGCCACTCGGGTTGCACACGCCAGGACCGCAGCGGCGGTCATACTAACCCGAAGCGTCCGCGAGGCGACACAGCCAGAATCCTCGCTCACGCTTCGGGCTAGTATGTACCGTGGCCGACCTGAGTGTAAACCGCTCTCGCGTCGGCCGCTGGAGCGGTCCGCCTTTCGCTAAAAGTCGAGCTTCGCCCTCAGTCCGAAAAGGAACGCGGATCGGGCCTCGAATTGAGCGGGGTCAACCGCCTGGATGTCGGCCGACAGGGTGAACCAACGGGTGATCGCGGCGTTGTAGTAGAGATCGAGGCCCTGCTCGTTGCCCCTCGGCGCGACGGGCCCGAGGGTCTGCCGGAGGACGTCGCTGGTCGCCAGGTAGTAGTAGCCCACACCCCACGAGTCCGCGGCACGGCCGGGAAGTGGACTCTCGCCCGCCGACACCGAGGTTCAGGAACCAGTGGATCGGGTTGGTGGTCTGATCGGCGAGGCTGATGTTCGCGAAGATCCCCCAGCCCTTGGTCGGGTCCTCGGGGTCGATGAAGAGGAACTGGTCGAAGCCGTAGGTGATCACCCACGAGCCCGACCGTCGAGTCGCGGGATTCCCCGGCTCGTTGAGGATGACGTAATCATCCTGCGAGAACGGACTGAACCGGCCGCTGGCGTAGGTCCCTTCCAGTGATTGGTGACCGGGCAAGCCGAAGGGCGTCACCGGCACGCGAAGATGGCCGAAGAGGGTCATTCCATTGCTGAACATATGGCCGACTCCGCTCGTATCGGGCCGGCCATTCGTGTCGAGCACGAGGAAGGTGAAGATGGGGTCGGAATCCCGCAGGTAGGTGAAGCCGGCGCTCGGGGTCGAGTAGGGGATCGTGCGGCCGTAGATCGGGCTCAAGACAAAGGCTTCATTCATGAAGCGATTGATGCCGTTGCCGCCCAGGAACGGATGGATGTTGACGCCGTCGGCGGCGTTGAGCTTGCCGAAGGTGACGACGAGATCGGGAGTCACGAACTGCTCGATCTGCATGTTGGTCAACGCCGAGGCGCTCCCCGTCCGGCTTGGGAAACTCCAGGGCGAAGTTGGCGGGGACGAAGGAGCCGACGTACCGGTTGACGCTCTGTCCGAAACGACTCTCCCCGTGGAGGTTGATGAACAGGCCCTCCCAGCCGAAGAGCTTCTCGGCCTCGATGGTCCCGAAGTAGTCGAACTTGAGCCCGTAGGGGAAGGTCTGGCGAAGGCCGCCGCTCGTCACGCCCTGATAAAACTGCGAGAGGCTCGTGCGGAGGTCGATCCCCTCGTCGAACAGGGCGTCGCGGCGCCGAACCAGTCCCCCGTGACGCCGTACGACGGAACGGCTGACGGCGGGATCTCCTCCGTCTCGGCCTCGTCGGTCGTGTCGGTCGGTGCCGCGCGCTTGCCGCCCGGCAGGTCCGTATAGGGCCAGGCGTTCGGCGACGGCCTCGCACCAGCCTGGAGGCCCGCTCCGGGCAGTCCAGGGATGATGACGGGGCCGGGGCCTTGCGCCTCCGCGCGAGCCGGCAATAGCGTGAGGATGCCCACGACGCCGACCCATCTCCAACGCTGACGACCAATTCTGCTCACGAAATCCTCATCGATTCCCGTAGGCCAATGATCCGGGAGAGGCCCTCCGCCGGGTCCGTGCCCCGGACGGCTTATCGGTTAGCAATCCGGTCGGAATTGCGGGATGGCTGAGGCGCGGTCGTATGGAATGTATCGGCAGAAACGGCCCCGCGAAGAAATTTCCCGGACCCGCAATCGCGAATTCCTCCGCATGGCGGACCGTCCGGCATCTCGGCGGCTCTCCAGCCCGGCAAACCGTGGCCTGCAAAGCCGGCTCTCATCCGACGATGGGTTCATGGACAGGCTCAGGCATAGAAGATCCGTCGACGGCTGCGGAGGTTTCTCGGTAACCAGGTCGGCTTTTCCTGAACCAACATTTGCAACGGAATTGCTATGAGTCGCATCGGTTGGCCCTTGCGTTCGGGCCGATCGCCTGCCAATACTCGCCGTCCATACGCATCTCCGAATGGTTAACCGATCTCGCGGCGCCAGTGGTCGTGTTCCGCCAGTTCGCCAGCCTCGGACACGAGAAGATCGCGACCGACCTTTGCGTCACCTGCGTAATGCGTGCAAGAATTGACCTTATGTCCGGCCTTCGCTCCGCGAAGGCATCGAGAGCTGTTTTTTTGCGATTCTTCGACAGCTTCGGCCGCGGACGACGCATGGAAGGATGATGCCGGCGGTATCGAGGCGACTGCCGGATGCCATGTGCGAATGAGGGAAGGAAGCTATGGCTCTCTTTGCTCGACTCGGCTTTGCCTGGGCGACGGTCGTGCTGTTTCTCCTGTTCGGCAGCACCTGGCTTGGCGATCCGATTTCGGCCGTCACCGCGGCCATCCTGTTCCTCTGGCTGTTCGCGACCATGCTCTGGGCCGCGTTCGGAGCCATCAACATCGCCGATACGCTCGCCGAGATCCTCGGCGAGCCTCTCGGCTCGCTCGTCCTGACGCTTACGATCATCTGCCTCGAAGGCGTGCTGGTCGGCATCGCCATGCTGACCAGCGACTCCGGGGCGACGATCGGGCGCGATACGCTGTTCGGCGCCAACATGATCATGATCAACTTCGCCGGCGGTCTGGCCTTATTCCTGGGCGGGTCTGCGCCACCGCGAGCAGACTTACAATTTCCAGGGCACCTCCGCGTTCCTCGCCGTGGTCATCATGCTGAGTGTGCTCGGCTTCATCCTACCCAATTACACGAAAGCAATCCCTCACGGGAGCGTGACGAACGTTCAGGCCGCCGGCATCATCATCGTCACGTTGGTGATGTACTTCACCCTCCTCGTGATTCAGATCGGTCGGCACAAGCACTTCTTCGAGGACTCCCAGGGGTCCGGCGAAGCGGAGGTCGCCAGCGGCGATCCAGCGTCGAAGCCGGGAACGGGAGAGATTGGAAAGCTCTCGCTCATACTCGTTGTGAGTGTCGTTCCGATCCTGCTCATGGGGAAATACCTGACCACCTTGCTCGACTACGGCAGTTCGAAGCTCGGGCGCCTCCCGCGCTGGGCGGGGTGATCCTCGCCCTGATCGTGATCTCACCGAAGATGATCTCGGCGGTGAAGGCGGGGATCGCGAATCAACCGCAGCGTTCGGTCAACCTCGCTCTGGGGTCGTGCGCACCAGCCATGGGAATCATCTTTCCGATCATCCTGGGCATCGGGGTCGTGACCGGGAAGACTGTCATCATGGGCGCTGAACCATCCGACGTGATCTTGCTCGCCCTCACGCTGGTGCTCTCCGCCCTGACGTTTTCGGGTACGCATACGACGCTTCTCGAGGGAACCGCCCACCTGGCGGTCTTTTTCATCTACATTGTTCTGATGTTCAGCCCGTGAGTCCGCAAGCTCTGGCCGACGGTGTGGGTATCGCAATCGAGTCACGTGTCGCAACGATTTCATCACACAACAGGAGATGATCATGTCGTTCTACAAGAAGCACGCTCCGAACCGTCGCGAGCACTCCCGCAACCTACCGGACCTCAGCCAGTTCGACGGGATGAAGGATCAAATCGAGGAGGCCGCCATTCCCTCGGCGTACGCGGAGAAGGAGAAGAAGCGAATCAAGGAGCTGGGACTGGAGCCGGCCGACTCGATCGAGGACAAGAGCGAGATCAGTTGCTTCCAGCGCGGCAGCACGCCGCACTGGTCGGGGATCAACACGTTCCTGAAGGCGCCGTACCTCGAGGACGTCAGCAAGGTGGGCGAGTACGACGTCGCGTTCGTGGGCGTGCCGTTCGACATCGGCTGCACCTTCCGCACAGGGACGCGGTTCGGACCGCAGGGCATCCGGCGGATCTCGGCGCTGTACCACAAGTATAGCTACGAGCACGGGATCGACCTGTCCGAGTCGATCAAGCCATGTGCGACGTCGGCGACATCTTCTGCCCGGCCAACATCACCAAGGGCCACGACCAGATCACCAAGGGCGTCGCGCACATCCTGTCGCAGGGAACCTTCCCGATGATCATGGGCGGCGACCACTCGATCGGCTACCCCTGCGCCCGCGGCGTGGCCCAGTGCGTGGAAGGGAACGTCGGCATCATCCACGTCGACCGTCACGTGGACACGCAGGACAAGGACATGGACGAGATCATGCACACTTGCCCGTGGTTCCACGCCACCAACATCCCGAACTGCCCGCCGAAGAACCTGGTGCAGTTGGGAATCGGCGGCTGGCAGGTGCCCCGCGCCGGGCGTGAAGGTGGGCCGAGACCGCGGCACGACGATCCTGACCGTCAACGACATCGAGAAGATCGGGATCGAGAAGACCATCGAGATCGCGCTGGAAGTCGCCTGGAAGGGGGCCAGCGCCGTCTACCTGTCGTTTGACATCGACTCGGTCGACGCCGGGTTCGTGCCCGGCACGGGCTGGCCGGAGCCGGGTGGCCTCCTGCCGCGCGAAGCGCTGAAGCTTGTCGAGGGGATCGCGAAGGAAGGGATCGTCGCCATGGAGCTCGTCGAGGTGTCGCCGCCCTACGACATCTCCGACATCACCTCCTTGCTGGGTGCCCGGCTGATGGTCGATGTGCTGGCCGTCGATGATCAAGAACAGCCGCATCGGCGGCCGTCTGAAAGCCCCGAACGGGTGGGCCCATGGTCGGCACCGGTCTTCATCCTCGCGACCGAACTTCAACCGCGGGACGCCGCCTGGCCCGGTATGCGGAAGCCCAGGCGGCCGCGCTGGAGTCGTTCGCTGGCGCACACCTCGGGTTGGCGCCACGAGTCGACCTCGCCTGCCTGCCGGCACGATCGACGCGATGACCCGGGCGAGTACCATCTCGGCCGGGTGATCGATCGGCGAGCCGGCGACGGGGCGTCGGTGCATCTTCGTGTTGCCCGCCGCGTTCGACCTGAATATCTGGCAGCGGACGACGCTGGGCCAGGAGCTGGGCGCGGCGCGCCGCCGGCATGCCGGGGTCTCGATCCATCACGATACGGTCGATCCCACCCATCCCTTGCTCGTCGATTGTTTCGCCGGCCAGGTCCTGCGGGCGCTGGACGAGCGGGGCCTCGCGCCGCGGCAGGCCGGACTGCTCCTCGTCGCCGACGGGCAGGGCGAGCCCGCCACCCGCGCCGACTCCTACCGCCTGATGCGGTTGATCTGGGAGCAAGCCGGCCTGGGCCGGGGCGAGGTCGGCTTCGTCCGCCACCCGCAGCCGTTCCTGCCGGACGCCCTCGAGCGCTGCCTGAGCGAGCCGCTCGACTGGCTCCTGCTACCGCAGTGCCAGTGGGACGTGCGAGCTGTGCGACTTCGCCCGCGTGATTCTCGACGATCACCAGCGGGCCCACCCCGAGGCGGCGGGCTGGCGGCTGCTCGCCCCGCCGCGGGACCACCCTGCGATCCTGGCCTGGCTCGAGCAGCGGTTGCTCCGCCTTTGGCAGGAGAAGCGGGCCCGCCAGGCGTCGCGAATCGCCTCCGCCAGGAACGAGACCCCGCCGGCCCAGGCGGGGGTGTGGTCGGGCACGGATTGGGTGCCGGTTGGCGAAGCGACGATCCGGCCGCGGGCCGGATGCGTCGCGCGGGCCCGCGATTCCGCCGCCCTTGCCGAGATCCTCGCGCGGGTGCTCCCGCCGTCGGAGCAGTACCTGGTGAAGGTGACCTGGCACGGCTACGCGCCCGGGACCTACACGGGACCGCCCGCGCTGGACCTCCTGCTCGGCGCGCTGCCCGGACGGGCGGTCTTGCTCGAGGGACACACGAGCAGCCGGAACCTGGGCGGCGCGGACATCGACTGGGAGACCGACGCGCGAGCGGCACCGGACCTGGGTCCGGCAGCAGGACGTCGAATTCCTGCGGCGGACGGGGTTGGCGGAGGTGATCGCCCGGCACGGGGCCCAGTACCTGAACGTGACCGAGGCGTGGTGGGACGGCGCCGGTGCGCCGGCCGAGGACGTCCGGGCCGCGCTCGGGGACGTCGACGCTCCAGAATCCGGAGCTGGCCGGTTTCGTGCCCTCGGCCTTGCTGGAGCTTCGCGGGACGTCCGCTGATCAGCTTCGCCCGCTTCAAAGGGCCGACCCGACTGGGCATCTCGAACCTCTTCGGCCTGATCCCGCACCCGCTGCGGAGCGCGTGGCACGGGCCGGACATCACCCATTTCGCTTCGGTCTGCTGCGACCTGGCCCGGCTGTACGGGTGCCTTCTTTCCCCTGTTCGGTCTCGTGGAGGCGCTTCGACTCGGCCGTGCGCTGGGACCGCAAGGGGCTGTACCGGAGCCGCTGGGGGAATTACGACCTGGTGCTCACCGACGGGCTCTTCACGCTGAGCGAAGGGCTGGTCGGCGGCCGACCTGCTGGCGAGCCGGTTGCAGGGCCAGGACGTGTTGCGCAGCGGGTTCTATGATGTCGTCCGCGGACCGACTCGGCTGGCCTGGGGCGGAGATGGCACTCCCGCCCGATCTCCAATCGATCTTGGTTTGACGATATCCGGCTCTCGAGGAAACAACCGGCCGCTTACGGTTGATGGCAGCAGACGAGATATCGTTCCGAAGGAGCCGCGGGACACTACTGAACCTGGGACGAACATAATAACCCGAAGCGTCAGCGAGGCGACACCGCGAGAAGCCTCGCTGGCACGTCGGGCTAGTCTGATCGCCGTTGCTGTCGTGGCGTGTGCAATCCGTAAGTAAACAGCTCTAATCCCGAATAACCGGACAGCCAGACCGCCGATTCGCCACCTCCTGGCCGGTTTGTGTGCTGTGCTATCCAAATACTTGGCCCCGATCCGCGAACACGACTGTACGGCAATAGAAAACTCGTGGTGACGCGGCCTGGCGATGAGGATGTTGATCATGGCACTCTTGACGAGATGGTTCTGGAAGGTCCTCTACTTCCCGTTCACCCGCATGGTCATCGCGATCTTCGCGATCCTGGCGACCTTCGTGTCGCATAGCATGATCGGGGAATGGATCGGCAAGTCCTACGGTTTCTGGGGACAGCCCTGGTACATCGGTCCTCAGGGCGCAATCGTCATTACCACGGTCTGCCTCGTCTACCATGGCTATGTGCGAATCCTCGAGCACCGTGCCACGATGGAGTTGTGCCGAAAGGGGGCGATAGGTGAGTTCGCGGTCGGGGTCGGCCATGGGCTTCGGTCTCATCTCCGCGACGATCGCCTGTCTCTGGTTCGGCGGTTACTATCGGGTCGAGGGCCTGGGCCATCTCCCTTCGGCGGACACGTTGATCGGGGTCGGACTTGTCGCGGCATTCGTGGAAGAGATCCTCATCCGCGGCATCATTTTTCGGATCACGGAAGAATCCCTGGGAACCTGGCTGGCGACGGTGATCTCCGCGCTCTTGTTCGGTCTGCTCCACCTGCTCAATCCAAACGCAACCTGGATCGCCGCGCTATGCATCGCCGTGGAAGCCGGAATACTCCTGGCGGCGGCTTACGTCACGACCCGACGACTCTGGTTGCCGATCGGGATGCACTTTGCCTGGAATTTCACCCAGGGCGGAATCTTCGGTGTCGCCGTTTCCGGTGCAGCCGCAAGCGGGATGCTGAGTCGACCCTGACCGGGCCGGAACTCCTTTCCGGCGGCGACTTCGGAGCGGAGGCGTCGATTTTCGCCGTCCTCATTTGCACGTCCATGGCGATCGTCCTGATGGTTCTCGCCGTTCGTAACGGTCAGATCATCCGACCGTTCTGGTCGAGGAGCAAGAAAGAGCCGATCCCCGAGAGCGCGAACGAGCCAGTTGGAGTGATACCATCGGAGGGTCTACCGTGAGCCAATTGACGTCGTTTGTCTGTTTTGAGCGGTTAACGCACAGGTGTGCGCGCACGAGTTGGCAGCGATTCCGGTGAATACTAACCCGACGCGGTCCAGCGAGTGTGCAGTCAGGCTGCGGTCGGCGCCCTCGCACAGCCGGTCCCCTCGCTGACGCTTCGGGTTAGTATGGATAATATCGTTAATCCATGCGAAAATCGCTCTAACGCTTGCACTTTCGATCGGTGTGCCAGATGTTGTTTTTCATGGTAATCCCCGCAACCATCCCACCACGGGGTGAAGGGAGACATTGCTTATTGCCGCCACAGACCGGGCAACTGGATCAAGTTCAACCGGAACAGAAGTTGGTTCAAACCATCCTGGTTTAACTGTTCTGCCGCGGCAGTTTGCATCGTCCCCTTTCCGGCTCCGTCCCCCTTCCACCCATGTCCCCTTTTCCGCCCCGGCAAGAGCTAGCCCTGGGCCTCCGCGGATCGTTTGTTCCACTGCCACAAACCGTTCGTCACACTCGCCGGAAGGCGATGGCCGACCTGGCGCGCCACCAGCACGATCTGGCCACGGTGATGGCCTTCATGAGCGACGAAGTAAGTCAGCACATGCCCTACGTCGAGTGGTAGATTGCGCCATACATAGGCCGGTGTTGGCGGAATCCGCCCGTCCCGCTCGAGCGCCAGGGCCAGTAGGCTGGCGATCCCCGGTCCACTGCGCTTCAAAGCGCGGACGAGCTGAGAACGGGTGGCCCGGTGCCGATCCACCGCTTGAGGCACCGCGACGCCATGCGGCTTTCCGAGAGTCTTGATCCACATACAGCGCGCGTTGTGCATGTGGCTGGCGATCACCCGAATTGTGCGCCGCGGCGAACCCGGGACAGCAGCGTCCCATATTGAATCAGGGAGCTGCTCGACCAAAAACGTCGTGACGCGGTCGTTCGTCGACCAGGCGTTCAGAATGCTGCCATGAAGTGGCGAAGCCTCCGACTTCATCGATCCCCTTTCCTCTCTCTTCCGACGTTCGGCGGGGCACCTACGTAACGATTAGGACTTGCCCTCCCGAAAGCCGCCCCTATCATAACCAGGGATCCGCGTCTCCACGAGAAAGGGGTGCTTGGATGGGCAAGTTGAACGACAAGGTAGCCGTGATCACAGGTGCGACTTCGGGCATGGCCCTGGCCACGGCCAAGCTCTTCGTCGAGGAAGGGGCGTACGTCTTCATCACCGGCCGGCGCCGTGACAAGCTGGAGGAGGCGGTGAAGGCGATCGGCCGGAACGTCACGGGGGTCCAGGGCGACGCCGCCAACCTCGCCGACCTCGATCGGCTCTACGAGACCGTGAGGAAGGAGAAAGGCCGGATCGACGTGCTTTTCGCCAGCGCGGGGATGGGGGAGTTTGCCCCCATCGGTGAGGTGACAGAGGAGCAGTTCGATCGGACCTTCGGCCTCAACGTCCGGGGGACGCTCTTCACGGTGCAGAAGGCGCTGCCGCTCTTTGCAGACGGCGGCTCGATCATCATGAACGGGTCGATCGCCGGCTCAATGGGCTTCCCGGCTTTCGGAGTCTATAGCGCAAGCAAGGCGGCGCTCCGGTCGTTCGCGCGGACATGGACGGTGGACCTCAAAGCCCGCAACATTCGTGTAAACGTCTTGAGTCCTGGCACCATCGATACGCCCATCCTCGAGGGCGTGCCAAAGGATGCGATTGACGGGTTCGTCGCACTTATCCCCCGGGGTACGATGGGACGCCCCGAGGAGATCGCGACCGCCGCGCTGTTCCTGGCGTCGAGCGATTCGAGCTTCGTCACGGGGAGCGAGCTCTTCGTTGACGGTGGAACCGCCCAAGTCTGATCACAGCTAGCCGCGTAACCCATGGTCGAATAGAATGTGGGAGGAACCATGTCCGTCATCGAAGCCTATCTCGCCGGCCCCAAGGACCTGCGCGCGGCGGTCGAGGGTCTGAACCGCGAGCACTTGGTCTCGAGGCCCGTCCCGGGAAGTGGAGCACCCTCGAGGTCGTCTGCCACCTCGCCGATACGGACGCTAACATTGCTTACCGAATCAAGCGTGTCCTATCGGAGGAGCGACCGACCTTCGAGCGTGTCCAACCCGATTTGATGCGCGGCGCTCGCGTACCATGCGCGGAGGTCGAGGAGGAGCTCATCGCCTTCGAGATCACGCGCCGGCAGATCGTGCGCATCCTGAGCGCCTCCTCACCCGACGCATGGCAGCGAACGGGCGTCGTGGGCGACCGCGGAGACAGGACCGTCGCGCAGATGGTCAACGGCGCCGTCGAACATCTGGCCATCACCTGAAGTTCATCGTCGAGAAGCGGATCGCGCTGGGGGAAGTATCGCCGGTGGCAGATGCTACCGCCTGACCGCCACGACCGGGTATCGGTTCACCCGTCCCACCGGCGGCGCGGGACATCGCCTGTCCCATTCAGCCGCCGGTAGAGGGCCGGGAGAAATCCAACCGGAGAATTCCTGGGAGAGATCCAAGACATCCATTTTTTGGCGGGCTTATCCCAACGGGCGATTCTCCCAAGTCCCGGGTGAGGGTCCTTGGTGGATGTTTGGGTCTGCTCTTTATCGCATGAGGCGGCGCGAGGCACGATTCTCGGTTCACGGCTTGAGCGTGTAGTCGAAAAACCAGACCAAGCCCTTGAACGTAAAGTAGCCAACCGGAAGTGTGCTGAGTCCCAGGAGCATCCGCCAATCCCCTGGACCACCTGCTGTCTGCTGATGATAGCCCTGGTAGCCGCAGGCCAGGCGAGCAAAGCCGTGAGATGTAAGATCAACACGAGAAGAAAGGGATGCTCATCGGCCGGATTGCCAAGCCCGGAGGCGAGTAATACTGTGGCAGAGTTCAATATAGCCAAGAGATTTCCTACGAAGCTTCGGCGAAGCGAGATGCGGCCGCGGTTCAACTTGGGTCCGTTTTTTCATGCCTGCCTCAAGCTCGTGCAGTTGCGACTCGTCGGACACGAGGAAATCCTCCCTATTCAGCCTGTAAGATCGCCCATCATCGACCGCTAACAAAATTCGTGGGCAAAATAGCCTGATTTTGGCCGCGTGGTGGGAGTGAGAACTTAACCGTCAATTGTCTTATCCATTGAAATCCCCGATTGGCGACTTAAATGGCAGCGGGTCGTGTGGGAGTGACGTCGAGCAGCTTTTACAATAGAGAGAAATCCAAGGGAAATCCAAGACTTCTAGTTCTTAGCGGGCTTATCCCGACGACCAGAAATCCACGACATCCACTTTTTGGCGGGCTTGTCCGAACCGCGCGATCCTCCCGAAGACCCGGGTGACGGTCATTGTTGAGTGGCTGGGTTTGCTTCATTGATGGATGTCTGGGTCTGCTCCTCTCTCTATACCTACGAGCTGGAGGCGCGGGATGACGGGGCGACTTTCCTGCTTCGCTCGAATGACGACTTCGCCGACGCGTTCGAGGGCGGTTGACGCCGCACGCTCATGGAAAGATCCGATACCGTCCCGAGGCTCATCATTGTGTGCGGCTTGCCGGGATCGGGGAAGACGACGCTGGCCAGGTCGCTGGAAAGCAGGCTCCGCGCGGTCCGTTTGTGCCCGGACGAATGGCTGGATGCCCTGTCGCTCGACCTCTACGACGAAGAGCGTCGCGCGAAGATCGAGGCCCTGCAGTGGAACCTCGGTCAGCAGTTACTCGCCCTCGGCCTCACCGTGATTATCGAATGGGGCACATGGGCAAGGACCGAACGCGATACCTTGCGAGCTCGGGGCACGGTCGCTTGGCGCCGCCGTCGAGTTGCACCATGTCTCCGCGCCTGCGGACGTCCTGTTCGAGAGGATTCAACGGCGGGACAGGGAGAATCCGCCTATCGGACGCGAGGCGTTGTCCCGATGGTTCGAGATCTTCCAGGCACCGACGCCCGAGGAAATGGCCCTCTTCGACTTGCCACTCGTGGCGGCTCCCGGCTCCGATTCAGGCTGACCGGTAACCCGCTGCCCGTGCTCAAATCCGCTTGTTGATCAGCACCGGCAAAGGTGCACGGTGTCAGCAGAGACATGCTGTCGAAGACACCCACTTTTTGCGACCACGGGCCGGCGTACGAGGGTATCGCCGATTCATCAGGCCGACTGGTTCGCTTCTAGAGCGCTTCACGCTTGGCCGGCACACAAGCCATACCAACCCGACGTGCAAGCGAGGGGATCGGCCCGGCGTACACCGGGGGCATCCGGGCTTGAGTCTCTCGAAACGCGACGATCATGGACTGGCACAGGCACTCCCCTCGCTTGCGCGTTCTGATGTTGCGCATTCTTGCCCGACGCCCCAAAGGGGCAGCCACAAGTCAGCCCAGGGCAACGCCCTGGGACCGGACCGACCGCACACGATCCAGCCCTGTAAGGGCGGCACATGCGAGAACCCTGTGCCGCCCTTACAGGGCTCCATCTCGGGATCGTGGTTCCCAGGGCGTTGCCCTGGGCTTTCTTGTTCGGCCCCTTCAGGGCACTGTCCGAAATGCGCAACACCAAAACTTGCGCGTCGGGTTAGTATGATGACGTTTCAAACAGCGGTGTGCGCAACGCGGATGTGATCCGCTCTAATGACTGGTGAGCGCGATGGGGTTGGATGTGCCTGACGCTTCCGGTCACGCTGCCGCAAAGCATGTGCTCCCGCCAGAAGTCACCGGACGGTCGCTGCATCCGGACGCCACAGAAACGGGCGCTCAGCGGCTATACCACGCCACAAGCTTGTCCAACTCGCCGCGCTGGGCGAGGGTACGCACCATCAAGCGAATGTGCGGTAAACCCAACATCCGGTTAATCCCGAAATGATCGTCAACGAGCTGAATCGCCTGCTGCACGCCTTGCACCGGAGACACGCCGGTAAAAGCTCGCGTAAGCCAGAGGATCAAGGGCAGCGTGAGGACGAGCGAATCAAGGCCGGCCCAGAGCGGCAAGTTGAAGTTGGTTGGCCCGCAAAACTGCAGCGAATTCAGTTTGACTACATAATACCGCTCCAAAGTCTCGTCGATTACCGGCGGCGTGTTCCTGCATCGTTCGATCTCCTCGAAGGTCACCGCCGGAAGAAACTCGTTGACGCGGGGCACGGGACCACGGCCCCTGACGAAGCGCCACGCGTCGAGCACTCTGCGGGAGCTTCTCCGAATCCCTGAGGCCCAGTACAACTCCCGATCCCTGCGGGCAAAGACAGCCAGCAGGAAGCGGAACACGGCCATGCCCAGGAGCGGGTCGGGCGGCGGCACCGACGTCGCTTCACGGGGCACTTCCGCTTCCACTCCGGCGCTCACCACCCGCAAAAACTCACGCAACCGTCGGTCGCCCAGTTTGTCCAATTGTGCCTGGTCGCAAACGCGAGCGACAGCCAAGCACTTGCGCAGCCGATGTTCCAGACGGTTGCTCCGGTCTTGCACGATCTCCAAGAGCACTCGAACGATACGGCAAACATCCGACCATGGAAGTTGCTGGCCGGCTCTGAGCAATGGGGCCGGCGCATTGTCCGCCGACTTGCCGCCGTGTTGCTCCAACAAGCACGCTAGGTTCCTCAGGTCTTCTTTAGCGCTCGTGATCGGGCGACCCCGATTTGCTGCGGCCGACGGGCACGAGAAACGCATTCCGACGCGTTGATGATCGCCTGCTGGTATGAGAACAAAGGGAAACATACGGCAAGCCAACGGTTTGGCATCGGCGCCGAAACGCTCTTGCAGCCGGCAGCGATTGCCGGTCGTCAAAAAGACGCATCCACCACCAGGCCGTTGTTCCAGCGTCCATTTGTTCGAGCCCGCCTCCGCAGGCGCGAACCACGGTTCGGGAGCAACCTCAGGATCGTTTGCCGGGTCAAGCGCTTCGATGCGACGCTTTTCCTCGTCGGTGATCACGACGACGAGCCGGCAGCAATCGCCGCAGCTATGACAATCCCAGTTCTGAATCACGGGCAACTTTCGTATTGGAAGCGACATGAATGCATACCGCCTATCAGCGCGCGGTATCAGTGCTCGGCAACACGCTTGCCTTGATGACGCGCGATCAACGTGGAGTTGCGTGTGTGCACAAAACCGACACGGCCACTCCGGCAATCGCCGAAAGCCGATTCATAGCGAGGCCGCATCTCTAACAATCATGGCCTCAGGCCGGCCACGGCGTCCACGAATTGGGAGGGGGAAGTTGAGACCGGAGGCCCAACGCGTTAGGTTGAACCAGCATGGCCCAAGTAACTCCGCGCAGACACCCACCTGCTCTTGCAGGGAAAAACCGGTGCCTAATTTCGACGCTGCGAGCGTCGAATGCGTGCCGTATAAGTGGCTGTCTCAAAAGTCGGGCCAGTGCGTTTCTCAAAAGTCGAGGTGCACGGTTCCAGTTCAGTTTTCCGGCCAGAAAAATGAATTGACACCAGGCTTCCCTCAAAAGTCGAGGTGCACGGTTCCAGTTCAGTTTTCCGGCCAGAAAAATGAATTGACACCAGGCTTCCCTTGAATTGACACCAGGCTTCCCTCCGTGCCGGCCGCAAAAATGAACTGAAATCAGACTTCCCTGAACTGACACCAGGCTTCCTGACACCAGGCTTCCCCCTGAACTGACACCAGGCTTCCCCCTGAACTGACACCGGGCTTCCCCTGACACCAAGCTTCCCCTGAAAATGAAGCGACACCGACTTGCCGTGAAAATGAAGCGACACCGACTTGCCGTTCATTTTGGCAACCGAACAATATTGTTGTTCTTGTCCCGCATCTCGAAGATTGACGAGTCGTCGGACCTAACCTCAACGTTCAGCCGATCCGCGTCGTCCTGTCCACGCATGATGAAACGTGCTTTATCGCCTTGAAGGCCAAGTGCGATCCGGCGATGGGTAGCCGTGTCGAAAAACTGCAAAGCTGGATCTCCGCCATCTGTTGCCGTGAGTTGCACGTAGGTCTTCTGTTTCTTGTCGATCATGGCACGCCGTACGCATGGACCGACTCAGGGCTATCGGATTCCGCCAAGAGCAACCGCTGGTTGCCGTCCTCATCCCTCACGATGAGTCCTGGATAACCTTTAGGGCTTTGACCAACGGACAGCCGCGCCACGTCGTTCTTGAAGAAATGCAAACCGTTGGACCGGTCGTCCAAACAGCCGTGGAAGGACCAACCGTTCTGTTTGTCAAGCACCACAAGCCCCCAACTCTTCCGCCTTTCCTTCCAAAGGACGTCGTTAGACCCTAAAGCAAGTCTCTTAGCTCCGTTTTCATCCATAAAATGCAATCCCCATTCCCCGTCGGCATCAACGCCGAGGAAAATCCTCGTTCGGCCCTCCTTGTCGGAAACCATGAACCCGGTCTGTGCCTTCACGAGCCGCGGTATGTCCTCCAAGAACTTACTTCCGCCACAGAACAGGATTATGAGCGCGAGAATCGGGAGTGCGAAAAGCACTTTCCATAAGCGGAGCTGCGATTCGATTCGGTAAATGCGATCGCGTAAGTTCTGACATTCACACGCGTCGCAGAGTGTATCTCCATCACGCATTTTGTCCTCGCTTTCTCTCTTCAAGGGCTGTGTGCGCAGGCGCCGTCGGCCCGCGCCGAATCATAGTGCGTAATTGGGGCTGGACGGTCGATACGGTATGGATATTCCCCAGCACTCGATAGCGTGGACTCAAGCGCGAGATACCGTCCCCCGCGCACAGCTAAGAGGTGCATACCCAATCCCCGATCAGTTGATGCGTCGTCGGCAACAAAGTGAATCGCTCGAGTTGGACGGGCGATGGTCACTCGCACGTTTGATCCGTCGAACGGTCTTTCTCTACCCCTGTCGAATGGGCATCATGGAAGCACTCTTCGACGCATTATAAAATACATCGAGCGGGGTCTACAACTGATTAGAAGACTTGCGTGGGTGCCCGGTGTCAGTGGGTGCCCGGTGTCAAGTGGGTGCCCGGTGTCTGGGCACCCACTGACACCGGGCCTCTGCTTTGCTGACACCGGGCCTCCGCTTGATGCCCAGTCGCTCCACAATCGGAAACAATCGGAAATTACTAGGCAGCGCTCCTTCGAGTTCGTGGCTGCCGTCTAACCACGAATCACTACCCACTAACCGTTGCCCCAGCGGCCCGGAGAATGGCTACGATCCCGTCATGTCCGCGCCGGGTCGCCCATGCGAGGGGCGTGGCCCAGGGATCGTCGTCGGGAAGGCTCACCGGCACTCCGCGCGCGAGCAGCAGCTCGACCATGTCGGGCACGTCGTGCCGGGCGGCCCACGCGAGCGGGGTCGAGCGGTAGTCATCGTCCTTGGCGGAGATCGCCGATCCCGCGTCGAGCAGAATGGCCGCACATTCCAGACGATGCGCCCGCGGCCGGCCGCGGCTGTCGCGCGCATAGGTCGTGCAGCGGGGTTGTGTGCAGCCAGCTCGGCAGGTTGGGGTCCATGCCGCTTTCAAGCAACAGCCGCAGCATCTCGGGATCGGTGAAGAGATACGTACGGCAATCGTTGACGACCGGCGCCACGCGAGCGCCGGCCTCCAGCAGCCGGATCAACAGCTCGCGCTTGCCCATCGTCGCGGCGGCCGCCAGCACTCCGCCGCAGCCGGCTTGGGCCGAGCGCGGGTCGGCAGCGACCCGGCGCACCGCCTCGTCGTCATCGCCCAGCCAGACCAGGTCATAGGGGTCGAGCGCGCCGCCGTGCTTGGTCAAAAGCGCGCAGCTCCGGCGTGCTTGCGACGTAGGTGGCACTCCCGGCCGAATCGAGATAGCTATTGGGATCAGCACCGGCCGCGAGCAGCCATTCCACGACCTGGGTGTCGCCGGCGCGCGCCGCCGCATGCAGCGCGACGCCTCGGGGGGCGTTGGTCCCGTCCGGCCAGTTCGGGTCGGCACCGCGGTCCAGAAGCAGTCTGACGATGTCATGGTGTCCGAACTCGACGGCCGAGGATAGCGCCCGCTTGCCGGACGGCCGCGCCTCGGCGATTCGGGCCGGATCCTGGTCCAGAATGGCCCGCGCGCGCTCGAGCTCGCCGAGTGCAGCCGCGATCACCAGGTCGTAGGCGGCACCGCGCGCAGCAGCAGCCGGGCCGTCTCGAAGTCGCCGCGAATGCCCCAGAACGGCCCGTTCCAGAGTGCCAGGTCGATGGGCTGGAAGTCGACGGCGGCATAGCCGCGCTCCGAGCGTGCACCGGCGCCGTGCAGTGCGTGGATGTCGGCGCCACGATCGAGCAAGAGGCTGGCCGCCTCGCGCGCGACGCCGCGACCGCCCGGTGCAGCGGCGTGCTCCCCGAGCGATCGCTCAGGTGGACGAGCCCGGGCTCGGCGTCCAGAAGCGCCGCACGCGGGCGATGTCTCCGGCGGCGGCCGCATCGTGGATCGGGTGATCGGCCGCGGCTGGCCTGGCCCGCCCGCGCCGGATGCGTGCGTCTTCGAGCAGCCGGGCAACAGCCTCGTGGCCGCGGTCGCGGGCGGCGGTTACCGGATCCGCACCGTTGAATTCCGCGTCCGGGTCTGCGTCGCCGTCGAGCAGCACCCGCACCGCTTCGAGGTGCCCTCCGCACGCGGCGAAGTGGATCGGCTGGTGATACCGGGCAATGTTGGGATCGCGCTCGAGCAGTCCCCGCAGCGCGGCCACGTCACCGCCAACGGCCGCGCAAATCGCGTCCCAAACATCGCATCCACGACTTCCGCACGGCCCATAGGGGCGTTCCGTCCGGAGCTCGTCTGGCTGGATCATGCCCATCGCAATCTCCACAAGCGTATCCCGTCACAAAGCGAGCGACCGCACGGCCGTGCGTACCCGCGTTCAAACGACTTGCAGCACGATTATACTTCAAGCTGTTGGTATTTGGTCCTCGGTCCGTAGTCTTTGGTCCCTCAGCCAAACGATGGGGCAATCTCTACAACCCGAAGAGCATTCGCGGGCTCTAACGTATTTTGTGATCTGCGAAGGATTTCCACTCGTCGACGTTGTGGTTGCTACGGTCTGCGGCCGGCGTGTTGAGGAATTCCGCGCGACGTTCGGGCGAAGGCGACGGAAACTGATTCTATTGTAGTGTTGTGTCTGACAACGTTCCCACCGGCACGTGTCGCGTGCCGCGTTTTCGCAGTTCGCTCGTGCAATGGATCGAAAGAAGCGAATCCCATGGCTCAGATCGTCGGTCAGCGCTATCCCACAGCCCCCAATCCATATAACGACATCCAGCTTTATCTCGCCTATCAGGATGAAATGCCGTTCACAGGGTTCTCAGGTGAGTACAAGTACACGCTCGATTTCACCGTTGCGGGCATCGCATTCCAGTATCGGATCTATCCCCAGTGTATCGATCGAGACGCCATAAAGGTCGTATATTACACGGCCTATCACACCCAGCGACAGCGGACGGATTTCGCTATCGGGCCGGCCCAGCTCGACTTGTTCGCCAGCAAGGTCGAGTTGTACCACATCGCGGCGAACTTTTTCTTCGGTGTGACAAACACAGCCTCTATCCACGAAATCAACCAGTACAAGCTACTCCAGTTGATGCAGCGGGGAGACTACAAAGGAGCGCTGCGGCAGTGGGGGAGGAGCTGGTTGGACGCCTTGCAAGATCCGCTCTGGTGGATGCAGGCGGCCGGGAGCACGGTCGCGGCGGCGGAGGCCCGCGCGGCCTCCGGACTCGGTACGGCCGCCGAGCAGGAAGCGCGCGGTGGCTCGTACAGCGGGCCAGGAAGCGCTCGAAAACGGTTCTGGGGGCGTTCGCATCGGCGAGTACATGACGCCTAATTCGCTCTTCGCTCGCATCGAGACGTCTGGTCCCCGCGTGACGTACCGTGTCTCCGGGATTGTCGCCAAGGACGGCATGGATGACGCCGCCGCGATCTCCGCCAGAGCCGCGCATCGCGAAATGATCGTGCAGTCGGCACAGGTGGCCAAGCAGCTTGGCCAGGCCGAGTTCACTATGGTCGGCGAGCAGGCTGGGCCAAATTTTGTTAATCACGCGAACAAACTCGCCGGTGAGCTCGGTCCGCCGGACGCAGTACGAATCGTTCCGAAAGGCCCGGGACTGCCAAACTGCGAGGTGAGACTCAAAGTCGACGCCGTCCTGGCGAACAATGGCCAAGCCCTTGACAAGGTGCTGCCGGCGGCGGCCACCGTAGCGGCCGGCACGGCTGGACAACCCGTTCGCGATGCGAATGATAACAAGTGAACCAGAGCGACGGAACGCCAGCACAGGTCCGCCGGCCAGCAGCCGGTTGCCGAAGGCACGGTCTGCCTCGGTTTCGCTGAAAAGGGATTGCCGACACTCACCGGCAATGCCCGATTTGAGCATCGAATTGACCCTACGCGAGGATGGCCAGTTCACCTGGGTTGTCAACTTCCAAGGTCAGGTCGATTCGATCGCCGGCGACGCTCGCTAGTTCGATGAAAACCTTACGGTCACGCAGGGCGCGGAGTCCCTGGTGCTGGTTGGCAAGATCGCCAAACTCGGCGAGAATCAATTCGGTTTCGAGCTGTTCGGCGGCCCGCAAGCCGCCACGATCCCGTTTTCTCGTTGAGATCGAGGGCCGATTTATGGGACTCCTTGGGATATTGCTTGCACTCGCCCTTTTAATGTGGCTCGCCTTCCGTGGGTGGAGCGTACTGCTTGTGGCGCCGGTGGCCGCGCTCGTGGCCGCTGCGATATCGGGGGAACCGCTTCTCGCCCATTGGACGCAGACCTTCATGGGCGGTGCGTCTCGCTTCGTCGGGAATTGGCTCCCCTTGTTCCTGCTAGGCGGATTGTTCGGCAAGCTCATGGATGACAGCGGTTCGATCACCTCGATCGCGCGTGACTTGACCGAACGGTTGGGGACACGCCGCGCGATGCTCTCGGTCGTGCTCGCCTCGGCCGTGGTGACCTATGGTGGCGTCAGCGTCTTCGTGGCCTTCTTCGTGCTGGTACCCATGGCGGAGCAGATGTTCCGGGCCGCGGATATCCCGCGCCGTTTGATGCCGGCGACCATCTGCCTCGGTGCGTTCACGTTCACCATGTCGGCACTACCGGGATCACCCTCGGTCAATAACGCCATTCCGATGCCTTATTTCGGCACGACGCCGTTCGCGGCCCCCGGTCTCGGCATCATCGCGTCGATCATCACCATGGCGTTCGGCATGTGGTGGCTCGGCCGTGCCGAAGCGGCCGCGCGCAAGGCCGGCGAGGGCTATGGCGGCGGCTCCGGACGCCCCTCCTGCCATTGACGAGAAGATCCGCGAGCATGCGACGGCGGCGGGCGATTTCGATCCGGCCGAGATTCTCCACGGCAAGCACGGCGACCAGCGAGCCTCCCTTCGTTCTCGCCATACTGCCTCTCGTCGTGGTCATGGCCATGAACTTCCTGATGTCGCTGGTCGTGCTCCCGCGCCTCGATTTCTCGTTCCTGGCCGAGGCAAAGTGGGGCGGGACCACGATCGGGGCCGTGGCCGGCGTCTGGTCGGTCGCCGTGGCGCTCGCAGCCGGGACCCTGACGGTCGTCATCCTCAACTACCGACGCCTGCCCGCCTTGCGCGAGAGCATGGATGCCGGCGCCAATTCCTCGGTCTTGCCGCTCCTGACGGTCGGCAGTGTCGTCGGCTTCGGCGCCGTGGTGGCGGCCTTGCCGGCATTCGCGGCGGTCCGCGACGCGGTGCTGTCGATCCGGGGAGGGCCGCTGGTTTCGCTCACCGTCGCCATGAACTTGCTCGCCGGACTGACCGGTTCGGCCTCCGGCGGGATGACCATCGTGCTCGACTGCACTCGGTGACACCTATCTCCGCCTCGCGACCGAACATGGCATCGATCCCGCGCTGCTGCATCGCCTGAGCCACGATCAGCGCCGGCACGCTCGATGCCCTGCCCCACAATGGCACGGTCCTGACGGTGCTCCAGGTCAGCCGACTGACCCACCGCGAGAGCTATTTCGATATGGTGATGACTGTGATCGTCAGCGTGATCATCTCACTCGCTGCTGTCCTCGTCCTGGGTTCGCTGTTCGGGTCGTTTTGAAGCGAAGAGTGGTCCCTTGCTACAGAGCGTCTTGGCAGTGTCTCGGCCATACGAAGCGAAGCTCTCGCCGGTCGAGCGTTGAAGCCGACTGTTTTTGAGTGATGCTTGCACTTTCGAACGGGCTGCCCCATGATGTTCGGGAGTGGTCTTTCCGGCGGCATCTCACAACATCTCCAAGTTGATCACTCTCATGAACGGAATCCGACGATATCCTGCATTGCTCGTGACCCTCCTCTGGTTGGGAACGGCCGCTGTCGAAGGCCAAGAAGTGCAAGTGCAAGAAGCCGTCCAGCAATACCCAAGCGGCGAGTCGCGGGTCACGGTCGAGTGCTTCTCGCCTGCCGTTGCGGGCAAGTTCCCGGCCGTCTTGCTGCTACACGGGTCTGGTGGCCTCGAACAGGCAACTGGCGATGTCTTCCGGGCGTTCGCGCGTGAACTTTCATCCGAAGGCTACGTCGTTCTGATCCCGCATTATTTCGAGACGACAGCTCACGTCGTTGGCAAGCCATTCGGAGATAAAGAAATCCCTGCATTCGTCGACGCTGTCCATGACGCGATCGAGTTTGCGGTCGCCAGCGGAGTTGTGGATTCGGAGCGGATCGGAGTGGTGGGCTGGTCGTTAGGGTCCTACCTGGCATTTTTCAGGGCGGCACGCGACACGAGGATCAAGGCGGTGGTCTCGATCTCGGGCTCCTTGCCGCTTGAGTCCAAGTCGAAGTTTCCTCCGATCCTGATCCTTCAGGGATCGAAAGACAAGGGCACTCCCACGCAGAGATTGAAGGATTTCCAAGAGAAAATGAAGGCCGACGATACCCCTACCGTGAGCCACATCTATAAGGGAGTGGGTCATAATCTCGACCTTCCCACATGGGAGAACGTGAGCCGGCGCTCGGCCGCATTTTTCAATAAATACTTGAAGAAACAGGCGCCGAGGAGAACCAAGGGTAGCCCGAAGAGAAGTAAGGCCAACACCGGAGGAATAGGCCAGGAATAACGACAAATCTCGCTGATCATCACTGCCCGGAGCCCCTCACCCTGGGCGTGTTGAAAAGTTGGGGTTCACCGAGCTCGACGGGTGGATTCAAGACGTGTGTTTTTGTTGCGCGACATCGGTACGTCCCCCCCTTGAGAAGCATTGGTCTCTACAAGGGAATGCACACTCTTTTTACAGTAGCAAAGAGGGGCAAGTGATCCTCCAGCATGGCGTTGAGTTGGTCGGCGCCGTAGCGCGCCAGTGGGCCCACCGCGGCTTGCAAGACCCACAGCCCGGCCAACAGGCCGCTGGTCGTGATCGCTCGGTGCCGTTTCGTCTGCCGACCGCTCAGTTGCATCAGCAATCGCTGGAATGCCTCCGACTCGGCGTCGTGCCGGCGCTCCAGTGCCCAGATCGAGGCGCCTGCACCGAAGGCGATCAGCAGCTTGATCAGCAGCCGATGGCCGTCGCGCTGCAGCCAGCCCTCCAACTGCCAGCCGGCACTCTTGAGCAGCTTGTGCATGCTCTCGATCCGCCAGCGGAAGTAGTACCACCGCGCGATCGTCGCCGCGTCGGCCAGCACGGCCGGCACGTTGGTCAGCAACAGCCAGCGGGCCAGCACCCGTCCCTTCAGGTCGCGGACCTCGGTGACGACCAGCCGCAACGGCAACGGCGGCCCGGGGACGTCGACCTTCTTCTTGCCCACGTTCCGTCGGCCGGGCCGGTGCAGGACGACCTCGGCCTCGGCGACGTACAGCCGCGCCACCCGGCCGTGATACCGCGCCGCCCCGGCGTCCTGGAAGGCGTCTCCCTGGCGGAATCCGTCGGCGACTGCGACCAACGAGGTCTCTTTCCCCTGGCAGAGGACCTTGCGGTCGTCGCCGCGGACCAAGGCCAGGCGGCCGTCGGCACTCCACTGCCGCCAATGGTCGACCGAATCGGCCTCGCGGTCGATCACATGGACCAGGGTCGTGCCCAAGCCCAGGTCGTGGACATATTGCATGTCGCCGCGGACCTGGTCGATGTGGCAGATGTCGGGAGCCGGGTCGCCGTCGCGGGTGCTGAGCACGCCGTCGGCCGTGGTCAACGAGACCAGGGCCGGGGCGATCGGGGCGCCGTCGTCGCCGCGCACCATCAGGACGGTGGCGAGGTCGTAGCCGACGTCATCGGCATGGGTCAGCGTGGCACGGTCGGTCTTGGAGGGATGGCCGGCGAAGCTGAGCGTCGACCAGTCGTGGACGGCCAGCAGGACGCCGGGGTGGTCGGCCACCTCTTGGCGGATCGCCTGATGCATCGGCTCGATCAAGGCCGACTCCACGACGAGTGGGTGGATGCAGAACCGCCACAACTTTTGGGCGAAGGAGGCCGGCTTGAGCCCCGCCACCGTGGCCCCCGGACCCGGCGCGGTGCTGGAGCCGGTCTTCCCGAACCCCTTGACGAGTATGGCGTAAGCGTTCTGGAGGTCAATCCCTAGCCGAGTTGGTAAATACTTCATGCAAGCCATTTTAACACACAAACAATCCCTTGTAGAGACCAATGCCTCCGAAGGGGGGGCGACGCGGCCAATGGAATCCGGATGAAGACAAGGCTTGTGCAAGACGAGGGCTTTTTTCCCCCCCCGAACCCCCCTTCGCAAGGGGTGGGTGACCATGTGGGCCCAGTGCCAAGCGTTAAGTCTTCCCAGTCAATCCCCTTGATTTCCCTCAAAGGATGGCCTCGAAGTCGGAGGGGGCACCTCGGAAACAGGCTGGTTGCTGCCTCGCCGGTATGTGCTACCGAGTGAGGTCCCTCCCTCCTGGTTTGCTTTCCTGCCGGCACCTGGCTGACGCCCGATGGAAAGCTAGCCTTCAACTTCGTGGCTCGCTCGCTCAGTCCGGTGACCCGATCAGGACGAAGCCGCCCAGTACGTGGGGTTTTCATAAGGGGCACGTCGCCGAGGCTTCGGCGCGACCGCCTCGCGGCGAACGATCGAGCCGCGAGGGAGCGCCGCCAGGGCCGCGCCGACTTCCTCGGCCTCGCGCCGCGAAGCCACGCCTTGGCCTCCGCCAGCGCCTCGGCCTTGGGCAGCGGCGACTTCAGGCCCGCACGCGTCCCCAGCAGGTTCTGGTAGAACCGCGTCATGAGCAGCGCCGTGGCGTCGTCGTCGACCTTCCACAGGCTCAGCACCAGGCTGCGGGCCCCCTTGGCGAACAGCGGCTGGGCGAAGCCCAGATACCCTTCACCACCGGCCGCGCGGCCCAGGCCGCTCTCGCAGGCCGAGAGCACCACCAGGTCGGCGTCCAGCTCCCAGGTGCGGGCGATCTGCTCGGCGGTGATCGTGCCGTCGGTGTCGAAGGCCAGCGGGTCGGCCGAGCGGTCGGGGTCGGGAGCCAGGATCAGCGCCGAGCGATAGGCGTGGCGCGGGTCCGACTCGCCGTGGGTGGCGAAGTGCAGGTAGCGGAACCCCTTCATCCGTCCCGAGCGGGCGAGGTCCTGCACGGTCGACTCGCAGGCCTGCTCGCCCATCAGGGTGGTGACCGTCCCGGCGGGGAACAGCCGGGCGACCGCCTCGACCTCGCGCCGCGTGCCGGGCAGGCGCCGGTGCGACCCGCCCCGCATCCCCAGCAGCACCCGCTCGGCGGCCTGACGGGCCAGCACCACCGCCCTGGCCGGGCGGTGGTCGATCGCGACGCCAAGCGGCCCGGCGGCGACCTCGACCTCACGGGTGATCCCCTCGCGCCAGTACCGTCACCGGCACCTTCTTCGGCCCCGCGTCGGCCGCGACGGTCTTGAGGTCGGCGTGCTGCTTCAGCTCGGTCCCCGCGTAGGCCAGCAGGACGTCCCCCGCTTGGATGCCGTTGAGGTCGGCGTTGCCGTTGGGGACGACGCGGGCGATGGCGAGCCCCGCATCCGGCGGCGTGGGCGCGGGGGCGTCTTTCTTCGGTCTCGGGATAGGCCGGATCGGCCAGGGCCAGCAGCGTGGGGGCGCGGTCACGGGCCGTCGGCTTGCCCACGAGGTACGCGAACATCGAGGCCGAGGGTGCATACGCGACGGTGATGCCGTCCCAGGCCGGGTCCGGCCGCGCCGCCATCAGCACCTCGATCGGCACGCCGGCCAGTCCCGGCGAATTCACGACGACCAGCCGGTTGACCCCCTTCAGATGCTCCTTCAGCGGCTCGAGCCGCTGCCGCGCCAGCGCCTCGGCCAGCGGGCGGGCGTTGCCTTTGGTGGTTTCCGGGTTCGAGCTCGGCGCGGAGGCGTTCCGCCAGTTCTTTCTCCTCCTTGGTCCAGGCGCCGTCCTTGCCGGAGCCGGTGAGCCGGACCCAGACGGGGTCGCCGGAGTGGCGCAGCAGGCAGGCCCAGTGATAGGGATCTTGATCGATCCAGCCGACGAGGGCCGTCCCTTCGGGGAGGGCCTTCTGGACGGCTTCGAGCGTGGCGGGCTGGCCTGCGAGGGCGCCGTACTGGCTCTCGAACTGTTGCTCCAGCTCGAGCACCTGGCGGCGGAGCTCGCTCGCCTGGCGCTTGAGATCCTCGAGGAGTTTGTCTTGTTCCTGGGAGCGTGCCTTGAGGGCCAGGAGCTTGCCGATGCGTTCGTCGAGGGCCTGGGCCTGGCCGAGCAGGAGGGCCTCCCGGTCGTGCTCCGCGGCGGTGAGCGGCCGCGCGGCCCGCCCGGTCACCTCGTCGGCGAGGCCGCGGGCCAGCCCCTGCTCCCAGCGCGTCCAGGCGTCGCGTGGCTGCCCGGCGCGGGCCAGGGCCAGGGCGAAGGAGGGGAGCGGAGACTTGCCTGCCGTCAGCGCCGCATCGAGCCCTTTCGCGCCCCGCAACCGGGCCTGTTCGTAACTCGCCGCGGCCGCGCTCCAGGTCCGCAGGGCGTCGTCGTGCTTGCCTTGACGGTCGAGAGACCAGGCCAGATTTGTGTAGCTGATGGCGGTGTCGGGGTGGCCCTCGCCCAGGGCCTTGAGCCAGATCGCCAGGGCGCGGCGGTGCATCGCCTCGGCCTCGGCGTACTTCCCCTGGGAACAGAGGGTCGCGGCCAGGTTGTTGTAGCTGGCGGCGGTGTCGGGGTGGTCCTCGCCCAGGGCCTTGAGGCAGATCGCCAGGGCGCGGCGGTGCATCGCCTCGGCCTCGGCGTACTTCCCCTGGGCACGGAGGATCACGGCCAGGTTGTTGTAGCTGGTGGCGGTGTCGGGGTGGTCCTCGCCCAGGGCCTTGAGCCGGATCGCCAGGGCGCGGCGGTGCATCGCCTCGGCCTCGGCGTACTTGCCCTGGTCGCGGAGGGTCACGGCCAGGTTGTTGTAGCTGGTGGCGGTGTCGGGGTGGTCCTCGCCCAGGGCCTTGAGCGGCGATCGCCAGGGCGCGGCGGTGCATCGCCTCGGCCTCGGCGTACTTCCCCTGGGCCCGGAGGGTCACGGCCAGGTTGTTGTAGCTGGCGGCGGTGTCGGGGTGGTCCTCGCCCAGGGCCTTGGGCGGATGGCCAGGGCGCGGCGGTGCATCGCCTCGGCCTCGGCGTACTTCCCCTGGTCACGGAGGGTCCGGCCAGGTTGTTGTAGCTGGCGGCGGTGTCGGGGTGGTCCTCGCCCAGGGCCTTGAGCGTGATCGCCAGGGCGCGGCGGTGCATCGCCTCGGCCTCGGCGTACTTGCCCTGGGCACGGAGGATCACGGCCAGGTTGTTGTAGCTGGTGGCGGTGTCGGGGTGGTCCTCGCCCAGGGCCTTGCGCCAGATCGCCAGGGCGCGGCGGTGCAGCGCCTCGGCCTCGGCGTACTTGCCCTGGGCTCGGAGGGTCAAGGCCAGGTTGTTGTAGCTGCTGGCGGTGTCGGGGTGGTCCTCGCCCAGGACCTTGAGGCGGATCGCCAGGGCGCGGCGGTGCATCGCCTCGGCCTCGGCGTACTTCCCCTGGGCACGGAGGGTCACGGCCAGGTTGTTGTAGCTGGTGGCGGTGTCGGGGTGGTCCTCGCCCAGGGCCTTGAGCGGATCGCCAGGGCGCGGCGGTGCATCGCCTCGGCCTCGGCGTACTTCCCCTGGGCACTGGAGGGTCCCGGCCAGGTTGTTGTAGCTGGTGGCGGTGTCGGGGTGGTCCTCGCCCAGGGCCTTGAGGTGGATCGCCAGGGCGCGGCGGAGCATCGCCTCGGCCTCGGCGTACTTCCCCTGGGCACGGAGGGTCCCGGCCAGGTTGTTGTAGCTGGTGGCGGTGTCGGGGTGGTCCTCGCCCAGGGCCTTGAGGCGGATCGCCAGGGCGCGGCGGTGCATCGCCTCGGCCTCGGCGTACTTCCCCTGGGCGCGGAGGGTCACGGCCAGGTTGTTGTAGCTCTTGGCGGTGTCGGGGTGGTCCTCGCCCAGGATGTCTCGACGGATCGTGAGGGCTTCCTGGAACAGGAGCGCGGCCTCGGCATACTGGCCGCGGCCATAGAGCTGATCCGCCCGCGCGTTCGCTTGCCGCGCCTTCACGTAGCGATCCTGGACCTCACGGGGCAGACCGGCGAGGCGCTGGTAGGTCTCCAGGTCCCGGCGGGCGTCGCCGGTCTGCCAGTGGTCCTTGCCCAGGGTGCGTGCGAGCAGGTCGAGCTTCTCCCGGGCCGGCGGGACGGCCTCGGCGATCTGGCCCGCGTCGAGGTGCTGGTTGATTGCGCTGTCGAGCTTCTCGACACGCTTCGCCAGGTCGGCGTCCGGAGCGGGCGCGGCCGGGGGCGGAGGGTCTTGACCGTGAAGCCGGAGGGATGCCGTCCACGGAAGGGCGCCCAGGGCCAGGCCCGCCAGGGCGACCGCGAGCGATCGGGGGGGAGACCACCGCATGGTTCACCTCGTCTCGGAGGGAAAGTCGTGTAGGGACCGCTGTGAGGACCGCACGCTGCCGACCAGGGAAGGTCCTGAGCAACTCAGCGCCCGCGAGTTGCGGCCCGGTGTCGGGATCTCCCGCCTGGATCCGACGGAGCAAATCCGTCAGGTCATCGCCCAACGTCGTCGACATGACGAGGCCTCGAAAAAGAAGGGCCGGCGTGAGGACATTCTGGACTATTTCAGATAACTATGGAGAGGGAAAGAAATAAAGTGATCGGAGGGCGAAACCTACCCGAGGGCCAAGCTTTTCCGGCCGCTTGACAGAGGTTTGCTGGGCGAAATTGAGAAATTTCGATCCCATCTCTCCGGTTCGAGGACGCCGATCGGCGTGCGCGCATCGGCGATCGCGTTCACCGAACCCTGATCTTCAATGGAGAGGAGACGCGATGCGTATCGCCTACGCGACCACGGGCGAAGTCAAACTGGCCATGTAACGCTCAGGGACCTAGCCGCCACTCCTGCCATTTGATCCGCCTGCCAACCCACGCAATCGTCCGCGGACCGTCGGCGATTGAATCCCACTCTCGTCCTGAACACGCTGAGTTCGTCGCAGCGCACCGGGGTGCGTCAACACCCCGGCGGCTGCCTTTCCAGGCCGGGCACGCAGCCATCCTACGCCGTTTGGAGGTCGGGGACGGTGCGCGCCCCCAATCGGGCAAACGCCCAAAGGAAGATCGATGTTCCCGCGTAATTCCATCACGCGAAAGTACCGTCCCGTGCTTCGAGTCCCTCGAGAGCAAGCAGCTTCTCTCAGGCGGCCTGTTGACTCACGGGGCACAGGCCGTCGTGCAGCCCACAGTGCCTGTGTCATCCCAGTTGGAGGCCTAGTGGGTGTCGTCCCGTGTGGCACCGGCCATGAAATTGTTATCATCACGTCGTGATGATTTACTCTCCAACCGAGCCGGGCCGGCCTTGATTTGTTCGAGCCTCGCCGTGTCCGCACCACGTGCGGGGTTGAGCTCGACGGCCCCGCTCAGTTTTTCGACCGCTTCGGCATGGGTGCTCCGACCCTCTGGCGACCGTCCCTGGAGGAAATGAATCTGGCTCTGCCGAGCCAGGACCTGGCCAAGCAGGCTGAGAACCAGGGGGTTTCCGGTATCCTCGGCGATCCAGACGTGGGGTGGTGAAACGTAGGTCTCTGATCGACCTGAGAGCACAGATTCGACGCGCTGTTCTCCACACGCACCAACGGTACGTCCCCCCTTACGAAGGGGGGGCAGGGGGCGGGGTGATGAAAAGATGGTTTTGCACAAGCTTTCGGTTCATCCCGATTCCGTTGCGCCGTTTTCCCCCCCTTGCGAAGGGGGGGTCAGGGGGGGTGGTCCCCGCGGAACCAGGCGCCTTGTATGCGTTCCAGGGCAGCTAGACTCTCGCGGAATTTCCGGCTCGGCCGAGACTGTTGGTTATGCCCTGTCCACCCCCCCTGACCCCCCCTTCGCAAGGGGGGGAAAGGAATCGTTCGCTCGCACCGGCATTCAATCGAGCGCAACAAAAACGCGGGTCTCGATACGGTCCCCTGAGCAAGTTTAACCGCGTCCTTTCAACACCCCAGGCAGGGGGGGTTAAAAGGCATAGCCAGTACGTTGGGCCGATGCGACAATTCCGCGGAGGACAGCCGTCCCGGAACCTGCGCACCCGGCTGTGGTTACGCGGGGATACCCCCCCTGCCCCCCAAGAGGACTACCCCTCCCTCGCTCCCCTCCGATAGGGGAGGAGATTTCTCAGGGGGGGACGACGCCAACGGAATCCGGATGAACCTGAGGCGTGTGCAAGGCCAACTTTTCGTCACCCCACCGTAGTGGACTGTGCCATGGGTGACCCTTCGGGTGCCCGGAGACCCCGCCGAACTACCGCCGACTGGAAATCAGGAGGTGATTCCCGGCCCGTTCCTGATGGAAAGCTGGCCTTCAACTTCGTGGCTTGCTCAGTCCGGGGACCCGATCAGGATGAAGCCCGCCCAGTACGTGGGGTCTTCGTAGGGGCGCGCCGCAGGCTTCGGCGCGACCGCCTCGCGGCGAACGATCGAGCCGCGGGGCAGCGCGGCCAGGGCCGCGCCGACTTCCTCGGGCCCCGCGCCCCGCAGCCACGCCTTGGCCTCCGCCAGCGCCTCGGCCTTGGGCAGCGGCGACTTCAGGCCCGCACGCGTCCCCAGCAGGTTCTGGTAGAACCGCGTCATCAGCAGCGCCGTGGCGTCGTCGTCCACCTTCCACAGGCTCAGCACCAGGCTGCGGGCCCCCTTGGCGAACAGCGGCTGGGCGAAGCCGAGATACCCTTCACCACCGGCCGCGCGGCCCAGGCCGCTCTCGCAGGCCGAGAGCACCACCAGGTCGGCGTCCAGCTCCCAGGTGCGGGCGATCTGCTCGGCGGTGATCGTGCCGTCGCTGTCGAAGGCCAGCGGGTCGGCGGAGCGGTCGGGGTCGGGAGCCAGGATCAGCGCCGAGCGATAGGCGTGGCGCGGGTCCGACTCGCCGTGGGTGGCGAAGTGCAGGTAGCGGAACGCCTTCATCCGTCCCGAGCGGGCGAGGTCCTGCACGGTCGACTCGCAGGCCTGCTCGCCCATGAGGGTGGTGACCGTCCCGGCGGGGAACAGCCGGGCGACCGCCTCGACCTCGCGCCGCGTGCCGGGCAGGCGTTGGTGCGACCCGCCCCGCATCCCCAGCAGCACCCGCTCGGCGGCCTGACGGGCCAGCACCACCGCCTTGGCCGGGCGGGGGTCGATCGCGACGCCGAGCGGTCCGGCGGCGACCTCGACCTCACGGGTGATCCCCTCACGCCAGTACCGTCACCGGCACCTTCTTCGGCCCCGCGTCGGCGGCGACGGTCTTGAGGTCGGCGTGCTCCTTCAGCGTGGTCCCCGCGTAGGTCAGCAGGACGTCTCCCGCCTGGATGCCGTTGAGGTCGGCGTTGCCGTTGGGGACGACGCGGGCGATGGCGAGCCCCGCATCCGGCGGCGTGGGCGCGGGGGTGTCTTTCTTGGTCTCGGGATAGGCCGGATCGGCCAGGGCCAGCAGCGTGGGGGCGCGGTCGCGGGGCGTCGGCTTGCCCACGAGGTACGCGAACATCGAGGCCGAGGGGGCATACGCGACGGTGATGCCGTCCCAGGCCGGGTCCGGCCGCGCCGCCAGCAGCACCTCGACGGGCACGCCCGCCAGTCCCGGCGAATTCACGACGATCAGCCGGTTGACCCCCTTGAGATGCTCCTTCAGCGGCTCGAGCCGCTGCCGGGCCAGCGCCTCGGCCAGCGGGCGGGCGTTGCCTTTGGTGGTTTCCGGGTTGAGCTCGGCGCGGAGGCGTTGCGCCAGTTCTTCCTCCTCCTTGGTCCAGGCGCCGTCCTTGCCGGAGCCGGTGAGCCGGACCCAGACGGGGTCGCCGGAGTGGCGCAGCAGGCAGGCCCAGTGGTAGGGATCTTGATCGATCCAGCCGACGAGGGCCGTCCCTTCGGGGAGGGCCTTCTGGGCGGCTTCGAGCGTGGCGGGCTGGCCTGCGAGGGCGCCGTACTTGCTCTCGAACTGTTGCTCCAGCTCGAGCACCTGGCGGCGGAGCTCGCTCGCCTGGCGCTTGAGGTCCTCGAGGAGCTTGTCCTGCTCCTGGGAGAGCGCCTTGAGGGCCAGGAGCTTGCCGATGCGTTCATCGAGGGCCTGGGCCTGGCCGAGCAGGCTGGCCTCCCGGTCGTGCTCCGCGGCGGTGAGCGGCCGCGCGGCCCGCCCGGTCACCTCGTCGACGAGGCCGCGGGCCAGCCCCTGCTCCCAGCGCGTCCAGGCCTCGCGTGGCTGCCCGGCGCGGGCCAGGGCCAGGGCGAAGGAGGGGAGCGGAGACGTGCCTGCCGTCAGCGCCGCATCGAGCCCTTTCGCGCCCCGCAACCGGGCCTGTTCGTAACTCGCCGCGGCCGGTCCAGGTCCGGAGGGCGTCGTCGTGCTTGCCTTGACGGTCGAGAGACCAGGCCAGGTTGTCGTAGCTGGTGGCGGTGCTGGGGTGGCCCTCGCCCAGGGCCTTGAGCGTGATCGCCAGGGCGCGGCGGTGCATCGCCTCGGCCTCGGCGTACTTCCCCTGGGCACGGAGGGTCACGGCCAGGTTGTTGTAGCTGGTGGCGGTGTCGGGGTGGTCCTCGCCCAGGGCCTTGAGCTGGATCGCCAGGGCGCGGCGGTGCATCGCCTCGGCCTCGGCGTACTTCCCCTGGTCACGGAGGGTCATGGCCAGGTTGTTGTAGCTGGCGGCGGTGTCGGGGTGGTCCTCGCCCAGGGCCTTGAGCCAGATCGCCAGGGCGCGGCGGTGCATCGCCTCGGCCTCGGCGTACTTCCCCTGGGCACGGAGGGTCGCGGCCAGGTTGTTGTAGCTGATGGCGGTGTCGGGGTGGTCCTCGCCCAGGGCCTTGAGCTTGATCGCCAGGGCGCGGCGGTGCATCGCCTCGGCCTCGGCGTACTTCCCCTGGGCACGGAGGGTCGCGGCCAGGTTGTTGTAGCTGTGGCGGTGTCGGGGTGGTCCTCGCCCAGGGCCTTGAGGCGGATCGCCAGGGCGCGGCGGTGCATCGCCTCGGCCTCGGCGTACTTCCCCTGGTCACGGAGGGTCTCGGCCAGGTTGTTGTAGCTGTTGGCGGTGTCGGGGTGGTCCTCGCCCAGGACCTTGAGCGCAGATCGCCAGGGCACTGGCGGTACATCGCCTCGGCCTCGGCGTACTTCCCCTGGGCGCTGAGGGTCGCGGCCAGGTTGTTGTAGCTGATGGCGGTGTCGGGGTGGTCCTCGCCCAGGGCCTTGAGGTGGATCGCCAGGGCGTGGCGGTGCATCGCCTCGGCCTCGGCGTACTTCCCCTGGCTCACGAGGGTCGAGGCCAGGTTGTTGTAGCTGGTGGCGGTGTCGGGGTGGTCCTCGCCCAGGGCCTTGAGCCGGATCGCCAGGGCGCGGCGGTGCATCGCCTCGGCCTCGGCGTACTTCCCCTGGGCCTGGAGGGTCAAGGCCAGGTTGTTGTAGCTGGTGGCGGTGTCGGGGTGGTCCTCGCCCAGGGCCTTGAGCCGGATCGCCAGGGCGCGGCGGTGCATCGCCTCGGCCTCGGCATACTTCCCCTGGGCATCGGAGGGTCTCGGCCAGGTTGTTGTAGCTGGTGGCGGTGTCGGGGTGGTCCTCGCCCAGGGCCTTGAGCTGGATCGCCAGGGCCCGGCGGTGCATCGCCTCGGCCTCGGCGTACTTCCCCTGGGCATGGAGGGTCATGGCCAGGTTGTTGTAGCTGGTGGCGGTGTCGGGGTGGTCCTCGCCCAGGGCCTTGAGCGTGATCGCCAGGGCCGGCGGTACATCGCCTCGGCCTCGGCGTACTTCCCCTGGTCGTCGGAGGGTCGCGGCCAGGTTGTTGTAGCTGCTGGCGGTGTCGGGGTGGTCCTCGCCCAGGGCCTTGAGCTTGATCGCCAGGGCACGGCGGTGCATCGCCTCGGCCTCGGCGTACTTCCCCTGGGCACGGAGGGTCTCGGCCAGGTTGTTGTAGCTGCCGGCGGTGTCGGGGTGGTCCTCGCCCAGGGCCTTGAGCCGGATCGCCAGGGCACGGCGGTGCATCGCCTCGGCCTCGGCGTACTTCCCCTGGGCATGGAGGGTCTCGGCCAGGTTGTTGTAGCTGGTGGCGGTGTCGGGGTGGTCCTCGCCCAGGGCCTTGAGCGTGATCGCCAGGGCACGGCGGTGCATCGCCTCGGCCTCGGCGTACTTCCCCTGGGCACGGAGGGTCTCGGCCAGGTTGTTGTAGCTGGCGGCGGTGTCGGGGTGGTCCTCGCCCAGGATGTCTCGACGGATCGTGAGGGTTTCCTGGAACAGGAGCGCGGCCTCGGCGTACTGGCCGCGGGCATAGAGCTGATTCGCCCGTGCGTTCGCTTGCCGCGCCTTCGCGTAGCGATCCTGGACCTCACGGGGCAGGCCGGCGAGGCGCTGGTAGGTCTCGAGGTCCCGGCGGGCGTCGCCGGTCTGCCAGTGGTCCTTGCCCAGGGTGCGTGCGAGGAGGTCGAGCTTCTCCCGGGCCGGCAGGGACGGCCTCGGCGATCTGGCCCGCGTCGAGGCGCTGGTTGATTGCGCTGTCGAGCTCCTCGACACGCTTCGCCAGGTCGGCGTCCGGAGCGGGCGCGGCCGGGGGCGGAGGGTCCTGACCGTGAGCCAGGGGAGATGCCGTCCACGGAAGGGCGCCCAGGGCAAGACCCGCCAGGGCGACCGCGAGCGATCGGGGGGGAGACCACCGCATGGTTCACCTCGTCTCGGAGTGAAAGTCGTGTAGGAACCGCTGTGAAGACCGCACGCTGCCGACCAGGGAATCGCCAGAAAACCACCATTCCACTCGCCAAACCGCCGGGAAGTCGTGATCCGCACAGCGGAGCCTTACTTCATGATTTCTTGATCGGGCTTCACCGGAAACGCCACGGCGCGCACCAGGGTCACGCCGGGGGACCGTCGCAGGCGGTCACAGAGACCGATCAAGACCTCGGGAGCCGACTCGCGCCGGACGATATCACCGCGAAGCTTGCCGCGGACCCGCGCGGCCTCGGACAGTTGCCGCACTGTCGTAGGTCCAGAGGCCCTCGCGATCCACCGGAGACCAGGCCAGGCCGCCGGGGACCTGGGTCTTCCACGACTCGTACGCAGGCAACGGCCGGTCGGAGGCCACCACCACGAACGCCTGGAGGCCCACGCCGTCGGTCAGGCCGAAGTAATCGGCCGGGTCCTCGGGGAAATCCAGCTCGCCGCGCGGCGAGCGGGGACGATACCGCCGACCGGGACGCAGAGCTGGACCTTGCCGTCGGGGTTCAGCGCGATCAGGTAGCCGTACGCCGGGCGCGAGAGCGTGACCTGGACCCGCACCAGGTCCTTGAGCCGCGGGGGGTCGCTGGCCAGCGAGGTCTCCGAGATCGTCCCGATCGCGGAGCACGTGCCGGCCGTCGCCCAGATCCTTGTAGTGCTTCACTGCGATCTCGGCCTGGAGCGGCCCCGCAGCCGGTTCGGAGATACGGGCAGGGTCGACGGTGGTCGCGGTCTCCGGACCCCTCGGCCAGAGCCAGACCGCCAGCGCCAGGAGCCCGCAGGCGACGACCGCCGCAGGCAGGCCCCAGCGCACCCAGGCGGGGATTCCGGCGGGCGGTGGTGCACGACCGGGGTCGGCTCGATCGCCTGCCGCAGGGCCGCGGCGAACTCCAGGGCGGTGGTGTAGCGGTTCTCGGGGGCCGCGGCCAGGGCCTTGAGGCAGACGGCCTCGACCGGGGCGGGGATCGTCGGGTCGAGCTGGCGGGGCGGCGTGATGTCGGCCTTCTTCGCGTGCTCGAGGATCTCGTTCACGGTGCGACCCCGCGTGGGGCGCATGGTCCGTCAGGAGCTTGTAGAGCACGCCCCCGAGGCCGAAGACGTCGGTGCGGAAGTCGATGCGGTCCCACTCGCCCCGGGCCTGTTCCGGGGCCATGTAGGGTGGCGAGCCGCTCCGCTCGCGGAGGCGGCTGCCGCCCAGGTGGGCCGCCAGCCCGAAGTCGACCAGCCGGGGGGTGCCATCGTCGTGGAGGATCACGTTGGCCGGCTTGATGTCGCGGTGGATCAGGCCGCGGGCGTGCACGGCGGCCACCCCCTCGGCGAGCTGCGCGAGGATCCGGACGACCTGCGCGAGGTCCAGTGGCCCGTCGCGCCGGACCTCGGCCAGGTTGCGGCCCGGCACGTACTCGACGACCAGGTACGCCTCGCCGTCGATCCGCTCGATGCCGTGGCAGCGCGCGACGTAGGGGCTGGCGACCTTCGCCAGGGCCCGGCCCTCCTCGGCCTCGCCCGGCGTCGGCCACCGTGGTAGCGCTTGAGCACGACGTGGCGTTCCAGGTCGGGGTCGAAGGCCAGGTACGCGGCTGCCTGGCCACCGACTTCGGAGAAGCGGCGCACGATCTGGTATTTCCCGACGTGAATCGGTTCGGCCGAGCCTGGATTCGGTTCCCCATGCGCCACGGACACGGAGGAAACCTCCGTCGGCGGCGCGGAGGGTTCGAGGAAGCCCTCCGCGCCGGCCGCCTGGGCTGTGCTCCAGCAGGCGTAGAGCCTCGCTCCGGAGGGCGGGGTCGGCCGGGCACTCCCGTTCGAGGAACGACGCCCACTCCGCTGCCGGCCGCTCGGCGGCGCGGTCGACCAGCTCGCGGAGCCGGCGGTATCGATCGGGGTCGTAAGGAAGAGTTGAGTTCATGGGATCTCGGTCGGCTTCAGCCGGTCGCGAAGCCAGGCCCGGGCGAACTTCCAGTCCCGCTCCACCGTCTTCTGCGAAATATCCAACGCTTCCGCGACTTCCGCGGGAGACATCCCCAGGAAGAAGCGGAAGTGGACGACCATGCCGGCGCGTTCGTCCACCCGCTCGAGCTGCTTGAGCTCGTCGTGGAGCTCGATGAAAGGGAGCTCGTCGGCGTCGGCGAGGTGGTCGAGAGCGATGTCGAGGGAGTGCTTACTGTCGTCGGCCGCCGCGCTTCGCGGAACAGCGGTGACGGTGATGGTCCACCAGTAACTGGTGCATGGCCTTGCTTGCAGCCTTCAGGAGGAACGCCCGATCGGGAGCTGCTGCGAGGGTACCGTCGGCGCGAAGGCGCATGAACGCCTCGTTCACCAGCAAGGTCGGCTGCCAGGTGTGCTCGGGCCGTTCCCTGCGCATCCGACGCGCCGCGATGGCTCGAAGGTCCTGGTAAAGGAGGGCCACGAGCTGCTGCTCGGCGTCGGCATCTCCCGCCTGGATCCGACGGAGCAAACCCGCTAGGTCATCGCCCGACGTCGTCGACATGACGAGGCCTCGAAAAAAAGAAGGACCCGCGTGAGGACATTCTGGACCAATTATCGCAGATACCTGACGGAGTGGGAAACAAATAAAGCGACCGGAGGGTGGAAACCTACCCAAGAACCAAGCTTTTCCGGCCGTTTAACAGCGGTTTGCTGGGCGAAATCTAGGAATTTCGATTCCATCCCTCCGATTCGAGGACGCCGATCGGCGTGCGCGCCATCGGTGATCGCGTTCACCGAACCCTGATCTTCACTTGAGAGGAGAACCGCAATGCGTATCGCGCTACATCGCCACTGACGAAGTCAACCAGGCCTTGGCCGCCCAGATGGCCACCAAGTGCGGAGCCATCGTTTGCCACCTGCGTCCCGAAGAGGTGCATCCGGACGGCCTGTTCGACGCGGTCCTCTATAACCTGGACGACGTACCAAGAGCCGAGCGGTCCGCCCTCCTCGAGGGGCTCCGCCGCGGCAACCCGATCATCCCACGGCGGTCCACGGCTACGACATCACCAATGAGCAGGCCAGGACCCTGAACCGGAACGGCGTGGCGGTTGCGCGACGCCTTCATTCCGGCCTACTTCGCAGTCTGTTTACCGCGGCTCGGCAAAACCAGGAAACTGTCCCGCAGGATGACACCAAGACGGACCTTACCTGGGTCAACCTGGTCAAGTACGCGCTCGAGACCGAGCCGCCGGTCCTGCCATTTGATCCGCCTGCCAACCCACGCAATCGTCCGCGGAATGGCGGCGATGGAACGCCACTATCCGTCCGTTTGTCTCTGAGAACCCTCCCGCTTGACCCCTATCAGCCTACAGAGGGTTGGCGGATCAAATCCAATGATCTCCAATCCCATCCCTCCGATTTGGGGAAGCCGATCGGGGTGCGCGCCATCGCTGACCAGATCTTCCGAACCTTGGCCTCAACTGCACAGGGAAAACCACGATGAAAATCGCTCGTATGAACACCTACGATGTCAGCGTCGCAACACGGCTCATCGCCAGGCCGCACGCCCGACACCGGGTCCGTCGGCTCCCGATCGGATTGATCCTACTCGGCCAGGTCGCATGGGTTGGTTTGGCGCTGTTCTTCACGGCGGGATTCGCCGTCGGCCTGTACCTATTCGCCGGGCGGTCTCCGCTTGACCCAGGTCCGCTTCATGCCTGCGCCTTATTCTTCGCCTGGTCCGCGATCCTTTTGGGGTCCTCGTGGAATGCATGAGTCGAGTCCGTGTGTGAACCGTTTCGAAATGACACAGGCCCGAGTTCGTCTCTGAGAACCCTCCCGCTTGACCCCTATTAGCGCAGCTAACTCATGAGTTGCGCACACCGCGACTGAGATGTCCATCATACTAGCCCGAAGCGTCAGCGAGGATTCCGGCGAGCGTCCCCTCGCTCACGCTTCGGGCTAGTATGACCCCGTGAGCCACCCGAGCATGAACCGCTCTAGCCTACAGTGGGTTGGTGGACCAAATCGAATGATTTTAATCCCATCCCTCCGATTCGGGGAAGCCGATCGGCGTGTGCGCCATCGCTGACCAGATCTTCCGAACCTTGGCCTCAACTCCACAGGAAATACTACAATGAAAATCGCTCGCATGAGCATCCATTATGACACCCAGGTCGTTGCTGGCTCGGTGGTCGCACAACTCGGCGCGATCGTATGCGCTCTGCAGTCAGAAAAGTCGCGGCGAGACGGCCTGTTCGGTGCGTCCTGTGCAACCGTTATGACGCGCCGAGACACCGTCGGAACGAGGTGCTTGAGCAGATCGGCGCCCGTCGGACGGATCGCTCCATGAGAGGTACATGGATCGGGGGACTGCGATGGGTCGATCGGCTCACTTTGAGCAGAGTCCTCATGATCCTCGGTCTCGTGGCCTGTCTGTCCGTAGCGGCCTCAATCGCCGGTCATGGGCCCAAACGGTCGGGCTGCGGCGTGTCGGCGCTCGAAGCCAGTCCCGGTGACGATCACCTGGGCGATGGCCGAGCGATTCGGCCCCGGTTACGACCGCAACCGGAACGGGCTGCCCGACCTTCCGAACTCCTATGAGTATGTCAACCCCGGCGGCTACGAGGTCCAGCTCGTTGCCTGCGTGGACGCGATCGGCGTCGCCGCAGCGGACATGTCCTGCATCTGGACGATCGACAGCCCAGATGGGGCGATCGGGCTCCGGGCGACTGGGCCGAGACCGAGTTGTCCGGCTCCCGCAGGGCACCTACTCCGTGACGGTGACTGTCCGGCTCGCCGACGGCCGGACCGGATCAGCCCGAGAGACGATCCGCGTGAAGGACATCCTGATCATCGCGCTCGGCGACTCGCTGGCGACCGGCGAGGGTAACCCCGAGGAACCAGCGAGCTGGGAGGGGGCAGAGAATTCTGCCCCGGCTGGCGGCTCCGACAGGCCGTCTCGACCCGTCAACGCCGGCCGTCTGGGCCGATGGCGGCCCTGACGGTGACCAGCCCCGAGTGACCCCCGCGGGCATCCTGCCCCCGGCCAATGTCCTGCACGCGCGGGCCCATCGCTCGACCCACTCGGGACCGGCTCAGTTCGCGATGCGCCTGGAGGCGGAAGACCCACACACGTCGGTCACGTTCGTGTGCCTGGCCGCCACCGGTGCGCGGACCGACGACCTGTTCCGTCCCGATCGGTCAGATCACAACCACGCCTTGGGCCCTGGGCCAATGCTGCCGGCCCAGCTCGACGAGCTCCATGCCATCGCGGGTTCCCGGCCGGCCGACATCCTCATCCTGGCCCTCGGCATGAACGATTCCCGCACGCTTTGAGCTTCTTGGCGAGCTCCTCCGCCGGGAGATCCGGTGCATCGACCCGCTCCGCCTGCTCGCCGCGTATCCGACGCGCAAGGACTGGGCGGCAGCAGCGGCCTGCCGACATCGAGGCGCTGGTCGACCCCAAGGAGCTTCCCGGGCTCAACAGCTTGGGCCCCGAGGACCGCCGCGAGCTCTTGTCAAAGACGTCGGCCTGATCTACGACGTTGCCGAATCGGCCAAGCTCGGGCTGGCCGCTCCCCGGCAGCAGCTCGATCGGCTGGCAGGAGCGATCGCCAAGGATCCGCTCCTGGCCGGGGCCGAGGTCTACCTGCTGGAGTACCCCGACCCGACGGGTGACGCGACCGGCGCCACCGCCGCGGCCATTCTGGACGATCTCGTCCCGGGCTTTCGGGTCAACCGCCGCGAGCTGGACCTGGTCCGCGAGCGCCTCGTTCGGCCCGTGAACAGGACGCTCCGCGAGGCGGCCGACCGCCACGGCTGGACCTACGTCGGCGGGATCTTCGCGTCCTTTCAGAACCACGGGTATGCGGCGCCCGACACCTGGTTCCGGCGGGCCAAGGAGTCGGAGCAGCATCAAGGCCCCCGCCTGTGGCTCGTCGGATACATCCGCGGCGAACTCGCGCCCGGAACGCTGCACCCGAATCGCTCCGGGCACCAGGTCATCGCCGAGCGATTGTACCGGAGCCTCGCGGCGAGGAGGGCATGGCCCCTCGGGCAAGGGTCGGCGGACCGGATGGCGTCGAAGGTGATGAGGAATTCGATGATTCGCACAAACGAGACTCCTCGCTGGACTCCACCAGGAAACCCGGCACTTGCCGATTCAAATCCGCTACGGGGGTCGTCCTAAATACCAACCCGCGCGCGAGCGAGGGCGCTGGCATGGCGCCGCAAGAGACTTGCGGCATCCCTCGCTGGCGCGTCGGGTTAGTGTAGGCCCGGGCTGATGAAAAGTTGGGGTTAGACGCGCTCGCGGGACGGTTTCGAGACACGCGATTTTGTTCCGCGCGATCGAATGCCGGTGTGAGCGAGCGATCTGTTTCCCCCCCTTGCGAAGGGGGGGTCAGGGGGGGTGAACAGGGCATAACCAAGTGCCTCGGAATACGCCGTAGTTCCGCCGGTCCAGCCGACCCGAAGCCGTGAACCTGGCGCCTGGTTCGCCGGGCCCACCCCCCCTGACCCCCCCTTCGCAAGGGGGGAAACGCGTAACGAAACTGGGATGAACTCGAGACCTGTGCAGGACGAACTTTTCATCACGCCAGTGTGGGCCTTTCCCCTCGACGCGGTGGTGATGAGTGAGAAGCCTCCGTTTTTCACTTGCCCTGTCGAGCGCCGGAGCAGGTTACCGACCGCTTGCCAAAGTGCGAGGCATTCTTTCCGTTCGTCCGTGGGCAACTTGTCCATCGCGCGTCGATTCGCCAACCCGGCCAGGTCGGGGTCGGCCTGCCAGTGCTCTAACATTTTCCGTACCAGAACACGGCCCGCCTGGGAGCCGCTGTCCAGGATATTGGCCCACACCGCCAGGTCGGCCCGCAGCCACGCGTGGCGCTGCGTTCGCAGTGCGACCGCTCCGTCGCGCTAGCTTGGCCCCGTCCTCGCCGAGTCCGCAGCCGGCAAGGGCTGCACACCGGGCGGCGAATGGCATTCGGTGGCCAGGTCCTCCACGCGGCTGACAGGTTGTTTGTCTCCAGCGCGGCCCGGGAACGGCACGCCGAGGTCAAGGCCTCGGCCAAGGCCGGGTCGCTCGCAAAGGCGTCGGGGCGAGCCATTCCCCTCAACGCGGTGGTGATGAGTGAGAAGCCTCCGTTTTTCACTTGCCCTGTTGAGCGCCGCCGGAGCAGGTTACCGACCGCTTGCCAAATCGCGAGGCATTCTTTCCGTTCGTCCGTGGGCAACTTGTCCATTGCGCTCGATTCGCGCAACCCGGCCAGGTCGGGGTCGGCCTGCCAGTGCTCTAACATTTTCCTTACCAGAACACGGCCCGCCTGGGAGCCGCTGTCCAGTATCTTGGCCCAGACCGCCAGGTCGGCCCGTAGCCACGCGCGCGCCTGCGTGCGCCAGTGCGACCGCTCCGTCTCGCTGAGCTTGGCCCCGTCCTCGCCGAGTCCGCAGCCGGCCAGGGCTGCGCACCGGGCGGCGGGGTAACGGCATTCGGTGGCCAGCTCCTCCACGCGGCCGACAGGTTGTTTGTCTCCGAGCGCGGCCCGGGACGGCACTCCGAGGTCAAGTCCTCGGCCAAGGCCGGGTCGGCCGCGAAGGCGTCGGCGTACAAGCGGGCCGCGGCGTGGCAGCGGCCCTGGAACTGACAGATCCCCACCAACGCGAGTCGCTCGTCGTTGTCCAGGGGCTGATATTCTCCTTGAAGGAATGCCGGCAGGTTCGGCAGGATCAGGGCCTCGGCCTCGCGGCGGAGGATGTGGGCTATCCAGACACCGCGGCTGTCCGCCTGCGCAGCACTCCAATCGAAAGCTAAGATGGCCATTGCGAGCGTTTTGCGTGCCTGTTTCTTCTGCCCCTGATCGTGTTGGGCCATGGCCACGATCAGGCGGGGGGCGGGTCCCATCACGCTGGACGCTTCCCCTTCCATCAGGGAGATTGCGCTGGCCGGTCGGCCTTGACGATACTCGGCCAGGCCCTGGGCGAAGAGAAAGTATCGGTAAATCCAGGCCGGTGTCGATTCCTTGGCGGCGACAGCGCGGTCGGTGAGGGCAACCGCCTTGCGCAGTTCGTCCTCCGTGCCCGGCACGAGCAGGCAGGCCCGGCCGACTGGTTCGGCGATGAAGGCGAGGTGGTTGCGCCGAAGCGCTCGAGCAAAGCGCGGCGAGCGCGGCGGTACTCCTCTTGTTGTCCGAGGAAAAGGCACAATTCGGCGTATCCGGACCAGGCCTCATGCTCGGGCGGATTGGCATCGAGCAACTTGCGCCAGTCGGCCTGCACCTCTGTTCCTCGTCCTTGCCGCAGCAGGACGCTTCGGACGCCGTTTTGGACTTCCGAGTTTTTCGGATCAAGCCGGATCGCGTGCTGGTAGTGATCATAGGCCTCGTCGAGCCGATGCTTCACTCGCAGGACGTTGGCGAGGTTGTGGTGGGCCCAGGCATAGTCGGGGTCGAGCTGAGGGCCTTCTCGTAGTAGTCGATCGCCTTGTCCAACTGGCCCTGGTCCTGCAAAGCATCACCGACATTACTGTAGGCCCTGACATAACTGGGGTCGAGCCGGAGCGCCTTCTCGTAGTAGTCGATCGCCTGATCCGGCCAATGTTGGAATCTCAGGGCGTCGCCGACCGCACAGTAGCCCACCGCCGTCCCCGGCCGGCTTGCCAGCGCCGCCCGGTAGTAGCCGGCCGCTTCCTGAGGGGCCCCCTGAAGCATTGCATTGCCGAGGATCAAGTTGGCCCAGAAGTCAGAAGGATGTTCCTTCTGCACCCGCCGCAAGAAAGGGGCCGCGTCCCCGCCGGTCGCCCTCAGCCGTTCCCCAGCGCCAGCAGCAGTGAGACCGGCTCGCTCGCCACCGGCGCAGTCTCGGCCAATTCAGCCAGCGCCGGTAGATTCTCCCATGCGGCAGGATCGAGAACGCGCTCGCGCCAGTCGTCCGAGCTTGAGTCTGTTTGCCGCGCCACCTCCAGCAGCCAACCCCGTTGCGCCTTGTCGGCGGCGCAGACCGCCCAGTCGTGCACTGCCGCCACAAGCGCCCGCGCACGCCCGATGCGTTTGATCCGTGCCGCCACCGACGACGGCTGATCGTGGCTCGTTCCCAGCCCGGCGTGCTGGAACGCTTCCGCGTAGTCCCGGTTCGCTCGCGCCTTGTAGAATGCGAGCTCGCCGCGGGTCACCCGCTTCAGCCGGATGTTGTCCAGGTGGATCACCAGTCAAGGTCGCGCCCGGCCTGGCTGAGCCGCCGGCGCAGGTCGTCCGGCCCGCCCCCTCCGAGCTGAGCGTTGGCCCGTTCGAGCGCTGCCCGTGCTTCCGCCCAACGGGCGCTTTCTTGCAGCCCTGCCAGCTCTTTGAGGTCCGCCTCCATCGCATCTCGTTGGTGGGCCTGTTGCACGACGAGCCACAGGCTCACGCCGACCAACATGAGTGCGAACAGTAAGCTTGCCACCAGCGTTGCCGACTGCGTCGGATGGCGCCGGACCCACTTGCCGGCGCGCTCCAGCAAGCCCGCCGGTCGTGCCGCGATGGGCTCACCGCGCTGGTACCGATGGAGGTCCTCCGCCAATGCCGCCGCCGTGGCGTAGCGTCGCTCTGGATCTTTGTGCAGGCACGTCAGACAAATCGTTTCCAGGTCGCGCGGCACTTTCGAGTTCAACCGCGACGGCGGCACGGGGTCTTGGTAGATCACCTGCCGCTCCGTTTCCACAGCCGTCTCTCCTCGAAACGGTGGTCTTCCCGTGAGCAATTCATAGAGGACGGCGCCGAGCGAGTAAATGTCCGCGGATGGGCCGATCGTGCCGGCGCTTGCCGGTCGCCTGTTCGGGGGCCATATAGCTCGGAGTTCCCAGTCGAGCACCGCTCAAGGTCAGGCCCGATCCTCCATCGAAGTGCCGCGCCAGCCCGAAGTCGGCGATCTTGGGAGTGCCGTCGGCGGTGAGCAAGAATGTTGGCCGGCTTCAGATCGCGGTGCACGATCCCGCCCTGGTGCGCCGCCTGCACGGCCTCGGCCAGTGTCGCCGCCAGCGCGGCGGTTTGGCGGGCCGGCTGAGGCGTGCCCGCCAGCTTCTGGCCAAGGCTGCCTCCCTCGACGAACTCCATGGTGAAATATGGCCGAGCCTCATGATCGCCCACGTCGTAGACCTGGACGATATTCGCATGCCGCAGGCCCGCCGACCGCCTTGGCTTCGCGCCGAAACCGCGCTAATTCGTGCGGAGCCGCGTACGCGCCGGCAAGCAGCATCTTGAGTGCGACGACGCGGTTGAGGCGCAAGTGCCGGGCTTTGTAGACGACGCCCATGCCGCCGTAGCCGAGCACGGCCTCGACTTCATAGCCGGGGATGTGCGGCAAGTCGACGCCCCCACGCGGAGACGCCGGGCGCCGGCGCTCGGGTCGAGGCCCGGTCGTCGGGAACAACGCATCGAGCTCCGCCTCGACGATGCGCATCTGCTGCCAGCGTTTGCGAACCTCCGGCAGCAGCTCGGGCCAATCGCCGCAGACCTCTTCCGGAGTGCACTCGGAGTCCAGGATCTCGTCCAGCAGTTGCTGCACCCGCGGTTCGTCGGCCATGGCTCGGCCTCCACACGAAACGATGAAGAGATGCATCTTCCATCGTTCGTTCTACTCGCAGGGCGTAGGTCCGCCAGTTGGTCCGTCAGCAGCCGCAGGCCGCGATTCAATCGCCGCTTCACCGTGACGGCGGACACACCCAGCACCTGGGCGGCCTCGGTCTGGGTCATTCCCTGGACCCGCACCAAGCCAAACACTTCCCGCTCGTCCTCCGGCAAGCCATCGATCGCCTCGAGCATGCGGCGGCCATTCGGCAGTCAGCCCGGAGCCACTGCTCGCCTGGCGCCGGCACCAAGTCCTCGCGCAGCCCCACGGCGGAGGGCTGTTCATCTAAGCGTCGGGCCAGGTCATTCAATTCCCAGCGCATGTGCTGGTTGGCCAGGGCGAAGAACTGGCGCACCGTTGCGGGCGGGCTTCGCGCATCGCCTTGAGCAGCCGTTCCGCTACGGCGCCGAGCAATTCGTCGGCCTGCAAGTTCAAGGGCGGCTGCGTCAGACGTGGGTAGCTCCGGTAGAGCAGCGCGGCGCACAGCAGGTGCAGCCGGCGGACCGACCGGTCCAGCAGGGCCCGGACGATCGGCTCGGCGGGGGAATCCGCGGCCAGCTCGTCCAGGTAGCGCTGGACCACGGCGGTGGTGTGCTCTTCGCTCATGGTGCAACCCATCGGCCACACGGTGGATGCAGAATGGCCGATTGTAGCACGGCAGGATGTGCACCCGCCACGCTTAGCAATGCAGCGACAGGTGTGATGAGGGATCGACCTTGTTCCGGCGGGTTTGTGAATCCGTTCTTCGACCAGAGAAGGTCAAGGGGCCGAACTTCATTGCCCTCCATGAGCAATTGGACGAGATCAGCGGCAGTTGGAAGACGACGTGGACCAAATCGCCGAACAGGCGGTGCAGCTCGGCGGCGCCGCGGAGAGGACGGCCTACATGGGGGAGCCAAACATGAGCTTCGGCATAACAGTACTCACCTTTGTGCACGTCCTCTTGAGCTTGGTCGGGATCGGCTCAGGATTGGTCGTCCTGGGCGGTCTTTTCGCGGCGAAACGGCTTGAGAGTTGGACGGCGCCTTTCTGGTGAGCACCGTCGCGACGAGCGTGACCGGGTTTCTCTTTCCGGTCGGGCACTTTTTGCCCTCCCATGCGGTGGGCATCGTATCGCTGCTCGTGCTGGCGGTTGCGATCTTCGCACGCTACGCCCGTCACATCGACAGGGCCTGGCGTTGGATCTACGCGGTGAGCGCCGTAATCGCTCTCTATCTCAATGTCTTCGTATTGATCGTGCAGCTCTTTCAGAAAGTGCCGGCCTTGAACGCCATGGCCGCGACTCAGTCGGAGCCTCCCTTCGTGCGAACGCAGGTCGTCATCCTCGTGCTTTTCGTCGCGTTTGCAATTGCCGCGGCGATCAGGTTTCGCCCGAGCATGTACGCTCAGCCCGAACGCTGAACGAAGCAGGAGACCTGGAATGGTCAAACGAGCGGCCCGCCAGTCGCCTGTGAGCCACGCACGGCAACGTGTAGACTGTCGGTTCATCCGGCGGAAGCACGCTGTACTCCGGATGAACCCGATAGCTGAGGTTCACTATGCCGTTCAACATTACACAGAACTTGATCCGCTCCCGGCCAGGAGCCTTCTGATGGGACAACTCAAAGCCACCATTTCACGAGGTCTTTGGCGTGCCCTGGTTGACCATTCCGAGAGGACTCGAGAGCCGCTGGCGCACATCGTCAGCAATGCGCTGGCGGAGTACCTCCAGGTCTCGCACCACACGCTGTATCAGGTCTCAACCTCCACCGCTCTCGTCGAGGGGATCTACCAGGGCGCGGTGCGAGTCGGCACCCTGCGAGAGCACGGCGACCTCGGGTTAGGCACATTCGAGAACCTCGATGGCGAAATGGTCGTCGTCGATGGACAGTTCTTTCAGGTACGGTCCGACGGCTCCGTGCGGGAATGCGACGACGACGTACTGAGCCCGTTTGCGGTGGTGACGCGGTTTGCGCCCGAGGCGGTGGTCACGCTGGCGCAATGCCCGGATTTGAGCGATCTGACCGTCCGATTCGACGGCCTCCGGCATTCCGATAACATTTTCTTCGCCCTTCGGGTGGACGGACATTTTGAATACGTCCACACGCGGGCGATGTGCCGGACCGAAGAAGGGGTGCCGTTGGTCCAGGCGGCCGCGGTCCAGCCCGAGTTCGAGTTCCACGACTTGTCGGGAACTCTCGTCGGGTTCTGGACGCCGGAGTACGCAAAGACGCTCAACGTGCCTGGCTACCACCTCCACTTCGTGTCGGCCGACCGCAAGAGGGGCGGTCACCTGCTCCAGTGCCGCGGCTCGAACCTGCGTCTTCAGATCCAGCGTGAGGGTGATTATCGCCTCGCGTTGCCCGAAACGGAGGATTTCTTGAAGGCAGACCTGCGCCGTGACCCTGCGGCGGATCTCGCCCGAGCAGAAGGAGAGAAGGAATGAGCACACCCGTGACAAGGCCCAGGCGCAGACCGGCGCGGAACTGCTAGTGAAGACCCTGGAGGCGCAAGGCGTCGAATACATCTTCGGCATTCCCGGAGCGAAGATCGACAAAGTGTTCGACACGCTGCTGGACTCCACGATCAAGACGGTCGTCTGCCGGCACGAACAGAACGCCGCGTTCATTGCGGGCGGGATCGGCCGCATGACCGGCAAAGCGGGGGTGGTGCTGGTCACGTCCGGCCCCGGCTGCTCCAACCTGGTGACCGGCCTGGCGACCGCGAACTCGGAAGGCGACCCAGTCGTCGCGATCGGAGGCGCCGTGCCCATCGCCAACCGGCTGAAACAAATCCATCAGAGCATGGACACGGCGAACCTGTTCCGACCCATTACCAAATTCAGCGCCGAAGTCGACTCTCCGCGGACAGTTTCGGAAGTGGTTGCGAACGCCTTCCGCTCCGCCGAGTCCGGGCGGCCTGGGGCGGCCTTTATCAGCGTCCCGCAAGATATCATGACGGGGCTCGCGGACGGCGACGTGCTGACCCCCATCGCACCGACGATGCTCGGTTCCGCGGACGCCGGAGCAGTCGCGGCCGCGGCGGCCCTGATCAACGGCGCGGAGAGGCCCGTCTTGCTGCTCGGCCTGCTCGCGAGCCAGCCTCGCGCCGCGGAAGCCGTGCACTCCCTCCTGGCCAAAACGAAACTGCCCGTGGTCTGCACCTACCAGGGAGCCGGAGTCGTGTCGCGAGACCTGTTCGACTGCTTCGGCGGTCGAATCGGTCTGTTCCACAACCAGCCCGTTGACAAACTTCTGGACGCGGCCGACGTGGTCGTCGCCATCGGGTACAACCCGATCGAATACGAACCGGGTCTCTGGAATAAGGGATGCAAGCGTCAGCTTGTCCACATCGATGCGGTGCCCGCGGACATCGACAAGGACTATCGGCCGCAGCTCGACTTGACCGGGGATATCGCCGCTACACTCCGTGCGCTCACCAACCTGGTCGATCGAAAAACGCATTCGGCGGCTGCGGACTTGCTCAGAGACATTGCCCACGACCGGGCGCAATTCGCCGAGCGTGCAGCCGCGATGAACGGCGTGCCAATCCACCCGACGCGGCTGGTACACGAACTTCAGAGTCTGCTCAGCGACGACATGACGCTATGCCTGGACATGGGTTCGTTCCACATCTGGCTGGCCCGCCACCTTTACAGCTTTCGCGCCCGGCAGATCCTCATATCCAACGGGCAGCAGACCCTGGGTGTGGGGCTGCCCTGGGCAATCGCCGCGTGCCTGGTCCGTCCCGGTGAGAAAGTGATTTCCATCTCCGGTGACGGAGGCTTCTTGTTCTCGGCGGTCGAATTGGAGACTGCGGTGCGGCTCAAGTGCAACCTCGTCCACCTGGTGTGGATTGACGGCGCTTACGACATGGTCCGCTTCCAGGAAGTGGCCAAGTACGGCCGCGCTTCGGGCGTTGAGTTCGGCCCTGTCGATGTCGTCACCTTCGCCGAATCGTTCGGCGCCAAAGGGCTGATGATCCGAAAGCCTGATGAGATCGCAACCACGCTGAAACGAGCCCTCGCGCTGGAAGGACCGGTGGTCATCGGCATTCCCGTGGACTACAGGGACAACCACCGGCTCATGGAGATCGTCCATCCCAACGTACTCAATTGAGGATCTCGGAGTCTGTTTTCAATAGGTATGCCTCGCTTTTGCCGTCCGATCGCAGTCTTGATGTTCGCTCGGTATACGTGGTATTTGCAGTGACAGGTTAGCCACAAGTTCTGCGCGTTCAATCGGCTTGAATTCGTGGACCGTCGTGCAGCAGCGGTATTTTTTGCACGACGCACCGACACCAGACCGTGTCGTTGACGAACCCATCAAAGGAGATCTTGAACATGTCTGCCGACAAGAGTGTGGCGAAGCGCGGGATCGACCTGCTGCGCGACCCACAGCTCAACAAGTCCACCGCCTTTACAGAGGCCGAGCGCGAGGCGCTGGGACTGACCGGGCTTCTGCCCGCCGCGGTGGACAGCGAAGAGACCCAGGTCCAACGCGCCTTGCAACAGCTTGGCCAGAAGCCCACCGACCTGGAACGCTACATCTACCTGATCCAGTTGCTCGACACCGACGAGACGCTCTTCTACAAGTTGCTGATGTCCGACGCTGCCAGGTTCCTGCCGCTTGTGTATGCCCCGACGGTCGGCGAGGCATGCCTGAAATTCGGGCATATCTTCCGCCGGCCGCGTGGCCTGTACGTCTCGCTCAAGCACAAGGGCCGGGTCAAGGACGTGCTGCGGAACTGGCCGGTCAAGGACGTGCGCGTCATCTGCGCCACGTCTGGCGAACGTATCCTCGGCCTGGGCGATCTGGGTGCCAACGGCATGGGCATCCCCATTGGCAAGCTTCAGGTCTACACGGCCTGCGCCGCTGTGCCGCCGCAATACCTGTTGCCGGTGCACATCGATTTCGGCACGAACAACCAGGAGTTGCTCAACGATCCGCTGTACCTGGGCTTGCGCCAGCCGCGCGTCTCGACAGCCGAACGAGACGAGTTCGTCGAGGAGTTCGTGCAGGCGATCCAGGAGGTCTTTCCCGGCTGCTGCCTCCACTTCGAGGACTGGGCCGGCGTCGATGCCATGCGCCTGCTGGCGCGGTATCGGGACCGGATGTGCTGCTACAACGACGACATCCAGGGCACGGCCGGCATGGTCCTCGCGGGAATTCTCGAGCGCCCTGCGCGTTACCGGCGGCGAACTGCGCGATCAGCGAGTCCTGTTCCTGGGGGCCGGCTCGGCCGGGATCGGCATCGCCGACATGATCGCCTTGACCATGACGCTGGAAGGCTTGCCCGAGGACCAGGCCCGCGGCCGCATCTCGCTATTCGACATTAACGGCCTGCTCGAGCCGAGCCGCACCGACCTGTTCGACTTCCAGAAGCCTTACGCGCACCCCCACAAACCGTCGCGTGACTTCGTTTCTGTGATTGAGTCTCTTCAGCCGACAGCGATCATCGGGGTCAGCGCCAAGGCCAAGGCCTTCACCCGCGAGGTCGTTGAGGCAATGGCCCACATCAACAAGCGGCCAATCATATTCGCCCTGTCGAACCCGACCGATCACGCGGAATGCACGGCCGAGGAGGCCTACGGCTGGTCCGACGGGCGGGCCCTGTATGCGGCCGGAGTGCCCTTCCCGCCGGTGCGCTTCGGCGGCAAGACCCTCGTGCCGGGACAGGGCAACAACCTGTATATCTTCCCGGCCGTCGGGCTGGCAATCGTTGCCACGAAGCGCAGCGCGTGACCGACGAGATATTCGTGGTGGCCGCCCGGGCGGTGGCCGACCAGGTGACCCAGGCCGAACTGGACTCGGGCCTGCTGTACCCCCCGCAGAGCAACATCCTGCCGACGGAGGTCGCAGTCGCGGTCAAGGTGGCCGAGACCATCTTCGCCCGGGGCCTGGCCCGCGCCGAGAAGCCGTCCGACGTGCGGAAATTCGTCGAAAACCAGCTCTACAGGCCCGAGTACCCGAGGCACGGGTAAGAGAATCTCTCGGAGGAATTGCCCGGAATTCGCGTCAGAACTGGACTACTGGCGCCGATAGGGAGACACCCGGATGTCCAGGTTCAAGCGACTGCCGATCTCTTCCAGCCCTGCCTCCCAATCGGTCCCGGCCCGGCCGGGCGGTACGACGACCTGGGCCGTCATGGCGAACAGGGGCGAACCGCTGGTGGGTGCCGGGGTGCACTCCGAGTCCATCGACTCGATACTGATACCGTGTGACGACAAGTAGTGGGCGACCTCGTGGATGATCCCCTCGTGGTCGGCCCCTTGGACCTCAATCTGGTAGGGGAGCCAGCCGGGATGGGCTTCGGCGTAGCTCTGCTCGGCCAGCGTCGTCGTCACCTTGTAGCCCTGGGCGGTCAGTGCTTCCAGGCCCGTTTCCAGGCCGGGGAACTGGTCGGCCGGCATGGAGACGAGCATCAACACGGCGAACTCGCCGCCGAGGCGTGCCATGCGGCTGGTCTCGACGTTTCCGCCGCGGTCGAACAGCAGCCCCGTCACTTCGTCAACAATCCCGATCCGGTCGGGTCCGGTCAGGGTCAGGATGAAATTCGTTTGCATGAAAAATGATCCTATCTGTAACCTTTGCGGTCCCGGTGGCGCTCGGGATCGTACCGAGCCCCTCTGGTCGGCAGACGGCCCAACTTGTCCAGCCACCATCGCAAGTCAAAATCGCCCTGCTTACCTGCCAAGAAGTCCCGGAGATGGTCGGGATCGCTCGGGCGGAACCTCCGCGAATAATGGCGGCCGCCCCTGAAGTGCTTGGCATACTCATCCCAGATCCAGTCGATCGTGCCGAGATCAACCGTCTCTGTTATGCGGCGGTCGAACTCAGCCAGGAATCCTGCCCGTTCGCTGTGATCGAAGTATTCATAGCCCCCACAATTCGCGTGAAGTTGCCACGTCCAACTCAAGCAGTAAGCCCATTGGCCAGGACTCACACCATCAGGCCGCTTGTCAGCGAGCATGACGATGTGATCGTCGATATCGTGGTCCCATTCGCTGTGTTGCTCTCGCGGACGCAGCACGAACATCCAGAACGAGAATACGACTAAAGTGCCAAGGCCCACGACCGCGATCTTCGTCATTTGAACTGCGGAACGCAGACTGGGCAGTTGCATGGTCGTTCCACCTCAATGGCGGCTTGACAAGTCTGATCTCTAATCGAGGCGTTACACTCCGCACTCGACGTAAGTCCAATGGGATCGTATCAGAAATCGGCGATTCATGGAGGATATTGACCCTTTACCGTTCTTGCGGCTGTCAAAGTACCCCTTATGGTCGTGTCATATCCGCCGTTCAACGGGCTATTCGGTCCGATCAACGATCAGATCAATTCGAGATTCCCCCCGACCTCAGTTACCGC
>CAWAAW010000066.1:0-79418 GCA_963779785.1 uncultured Planctomycetota bacterium | reverse complement strand
TCACGAGGATTCGGCCTAGCCGGTCGATCAAGGTCCCGCGCATGGCCTTGGGGATGTGCATCGCTCCCGCAAGGCACCGCGCCACCATCCGCGTTTCGCGAGTGTTCCGGGCGCTTTCCCCCCGAAAACCCAGAGATTCACTGATGGTCGGTCTCCCTGTATTGTCACGCCCCTCCGACCTGCGATCCCTTTGTGGAGGACTTACAGGAGATCCACGCCATTCGATGAGATTGATCGAGACGTCGAAGGCATTCTCGGCAAAGGCGTTTGTGAACACGCACACACTGTGACTATTATCACAATTTTCCCAACGTTCAAGAAAAACTGATGTATATTTAGAAGGACATTATCCCTTTTTAGGGATAGTGGAGCGATTTACAACCCGGTTTCGTGGACCCCTGGGAAGGGCACCGGCATTGCACAGTGCCGGTGCAGGGGGTTAAATCTGGTTTCGGTTTACGCGATTTTCCAAGCAGAGCCAACTTTGGGGATGGGGCGGAGGATGTGAGATAAATGGACTCGCTTGCACGCGAGTTGCGATCGTTTCGATTTTGTCGACCAGACCGGCTGAGTCCATTGCGGTCGCTTATTTTCCCCAAGTCCCCCAAACTTCTAAAAGCGATGAGTCGATGAAAGAATAGAGTTCGGCAGAAAAGAGGAGAGAGTGCGCGAATTGAGGCGGCTTGCGTTGACGAGTCTTCGGGGATGGGCTATGGTGCGGTCGCCAGTCGGCATAGCCGGCGGTCCAGTGGTGTCGAGCAGGGCAGGGAGGCCCACGATGGCCATGATCACGGATGCGGCGCTGGCCTCGGAGTCTGAGACCGAGGCCGAGGCGGGTGGCGTTTGCTGCGCGAGGTCTTGCGGATCGAGGCCGAGGCGCTGGAAAGCGTGCGCGAGCGGCTGGGGACGTCGATCGCGCGGGCGGCCGATTTGATTTATCGCTCGACGGGGAGCGTGATCGTCACGGGGATGGGCAAGGCGGGGCTGGTCGGCCAGAAGCTGGCGGCGACCCTGGCCTCGACCGGCACCCGGGCCTTTCCGCTCCATCCCGCCGAGGCGGTCCACGGCGACCTGGGCCGGATCCGGGCCGACGACGTGGTGATCGCACTTTCGCAAAGCGGCGAGACCGAGGAAGTGCTGCGGCTGATCCCGGCATTAAGGCGGATGGGAGCCATTCTGATCGCGATCACCGAACGGGCCGGCAGCTCGCTGGGCATCGCGGCCGATCTCTGCATCGCCTTGGGCCCGGTCGAGGAGGCGTGTCCGCTGGGTCTGGCCCCATCGACCAGCACGACCGTGCTCATGGCCGTCGGCGATGCGATGGCGCTTCTGGTCAGCCGGATGCGCGACTTCAGCGCGGAAGATTTCGCCCTCTATCACCCGGCCGGCAGCCTGGGGCGCAAGCTGACGCGGGTCGAGGAAGTGATGCGCACCGGGCGGCAGCTCCGCCGGGCGCACGTCGAGGAAACGGTCCGTTCCGTCTTCGTGCGGCTGGCCGGCCCTCGGCGACGCTCCGGGGCGGTCTTGATCGAGGATGAGCACTCCCTGCTGTTGGGGATCTTCACCGACAGCGACCTGGCGCGTCTGTTCGAGAAACGCCGGGAGGCCGATCTGGACCGCCCGATCGGCGAGGTCATGACGCCCGATCCCTATTCCGTCTGCGTCGGCGCCACGCTGGCCGAGGCGGTCGAGCTGATGAAGGCCCACAAAATCAGCGAGCTACCCGTCGTCGACGACGGCGACCACCTGGTCGGCCTGGTCGATGTGACCGATCTGATCGGGCTCCTGCCCGCCGATTTCGAGGAGTGACTCCGTCATGGACCCGAAAACGCCGGCCGACCTGACCGCGCGGTGCCAGCCGATCGAGCTGCTGGTCGCGGACGTCGACGGCGTTTTGACCGACGGCGTCATCGCGATGGACGACCGAGGAGTCGAGACCAAGCATTTTCATGTGCGCGACGGCCTGGCCTTCGGCTTGTGGCACCGGGCGGGCAAACAGGCGGCGATCCTGTCGGGCCGCCGCGCGGCGGCCGTCGAGCGCCGCGCGGCCGAGCTCAAGATCGCGCACGTGCTCCAGGGTCACGAGCACAAGGCCGCGCCGTTCCACGCTTTGATCGAAGGGCTCGGTCTCTCACCGCACCAAGTCTGTTTTGTGGGCGACGACCTGCCGGACCTGCCGGTCCTCCGGGCTGTCGGCCTGGCTGCTTGCCCCGCCGACGCCGTGGCCGAGGTCAAGGGCGCCGCCCACTTGATCACCCGGGCGCCAGGAGGACGAGGCGCTGTCCGCGAAATCGTCGAGGTCATCTTGAAGTCCCAGGGAAAGTGGAACGGCGGATAAAGAATGAATACTTCTTAACCACGGAAAACACGGAAAATACGAAGACAAATAATTCACTGTAGATATTCATGTAAATATAAACATTAATCTATTATAGATTATGTTGAATTGTATTTTCCGTGTTTTCCGTGGTTAAGAAATGTGGATTTAGGGATCGGTTCGACGTGAAATTTTCAGATCAAGGTTCCTGATCGCTACGGGACCTCGCTCGTGCTCAAAAAGATCTTCAAGGCCGTGACCGCGTTCATCCTCCTCTGGGGGTGTTACTTGGGCTACGTCCGCGCCTTCGCGGTGGTGGTCGAGCAGTTCAGGGCGACCCGCCACATCGATATGCAACTTGTTCGTCCGCATCCGACTCCAAGTCCAAGCGGGAAGCGATCGACCTGGCCAAGACCCACTTCGGGACCGATCACTGGAGCGCCGACGAAGATCTGATGTTCCGCTATTACAACTCCGAGCGGGGTTCTGGATGTACGCCAAGGAGGTCGTGCGCGTCGTCGAGCAAGATGGCGTGAAGTACGACGGCAAACGGGTGACCATGGCCCCTTTCGCCCTCATCTGGCTATCGCCCGACGGCAAGAGCGCCAAGACGATCCTCAGCGACCGGGCGGTCTTCGACCTCAACGAACCCTTGAGCATGAACATGAATCCCGGTGGCAAGGCACTCAAGATCAAACATGCCTGGATTCAGGAGAACGTCCTGATCCGCGACAACCACGGGACGCCCCGGGACCCCAGCGACGACATGAACATCGGCCCGCTCACGGCCGTCGAGTACGACGAGCCCACGCTGCAGATCCGCAGCGAATCCGACGTGGTCATCCAGGATCGCGACATGCGGGTCACTGGCCGTGGGCATGCAGATCCAGCTTCGGTCGCCAGATGAGACGCGCCGGTGCAAGCCACTCGCCGGCGGGTTTCCAGGGGGCGGAAACCCTTTATTTGCACAAGAACGTTCATGTGGTGATGCGCGACGTCGGCAAGTCGGGCATCCTGCCGGGGTCGGCCCAGACCAAGCGGGTCGCGCCGGGGAAGGTTCAGGTCGAGGCTCAGATGGCGAGTCGACCCGATCAAAAGAAGGCTTCGCCGACCAGCGGCGAATGAGCCGACGCCGCTGGACGTGCACTGCGACTCGACGATGCGGGTCGACATGCCCAAGCCGCAAACTCCGGTTGCGGTCGGTCCCCCCGAGCGGCCGGCGCCGACGCTCGTCCAGTTCGATCGCAACGTCGTCGTCCTCCGCGGCCCGGTCGACAGCCAGCGCGACCAGCTCACCTGCGATACCTTGAAACTGACCTTGGTTCCGGGCGATAAGACGACGAAGAACGGCACCGAACCCAAGTCCAAGTCCGAGTCCGAGCCCAGCCTCAGCCTCAGCCCAACACCGACGAGGACAAGGGTCCGCTTCGGCGACCTGACTCTGCAGCGCGCCCATGCCACCGGCCACGCCGTTTGGCTTTATCTGCCGGCCAACGGGGTCAAGCTCCGGTGCAACGAGTTGATCCATGCAGCGGTTGATGCCATTCAAACCCGACGTGACCTACTTCCGCGGCGACCTCACCCGGCCGATCGAGCTCGGCAAGGTCGACGTCGTTCGGGATGAGGGGCCCGATCAAGGCAAGGTGACATCGGTCACGCACATCCGGACCGTCGACGCGACGATGTTCGACAGCGGCACTGGTCTGGACACCGCCAACGTGATCGCACGCGGCCCTGGCAGGATGGAAACCCGGCCCGACCGCGATCAGCCGGTCGAGCGCATCGCCATCTGGCAAGACCGCCTCGACGTCCAGAACCAGCTTGGACCGGACGGCCAGGTCAAACAGAAGATCATCGTTCTCTCGGGAAGCCGGCCCTGTTTCATCGACGCGCTGAAAAAGACCTCGCTCGACTCGGCCAGCACCATCTGGGTTTGGCTCAAGCCGAAACCGACGTCGGGCCAGGAGCCGGGCTCGTCCCCCACGGCACCCGCCGGGCTTGCCGGAACAGGCGCGACCGGCCGCGACGCCGATCGTCATGGCCAGCAGCCGCGCGACCGCCCCCTCGGCCTCGTCCGCGAGCACCCAGACCAAGGCCGGCGATGATCGCAGCGCCAATGGCGGATCTTGGCGGCGGCGGCTTTCAGATCGATCGGCTGGTCGCGCTCCGCGACGTACACTTGCTCGCACCGTCCAAAACGATGACCGCCCGCGAGCGGCTCGATGCCGATTTTGTCGACGCTCCGCCGACGCCTGTCGCTTCGGCCCCGGCGACCAAAGCGGAAAGCACGCCGAACTCGCCCGCAGTGAACGCGGACCCGCCTCAAGCCCAAAGCCAGGCCCAGGCCCGGCAACCTGGGTCGGCACCGAGTCCCGAACCGGTCGCGGCTCAAAATCCAGAACAAACGCAATCGACCGAACCCCCCATGACCGGCTCGGCCGAACGAGTCTGGGCCAAGATTGTCCAGGCTCCAGGGATCGAGCCTCGGCGGCGGATCGAAGCCAGATCGCGAGCCACGAAGACCACGTCCACGGCCGCCGCGCCCCGAGTTCGAATGCCGAAGTGCGAGAGGTTTGGATGTGGGGCAACGTCGCCTTGCACCAAGATCCCGCGGCCGGCAAGACCAAGGGGCAAGAGGCCACCGGCGAAGCCATCTATCTCGACAACCGCGGCAAGGACAAGGCGCTCAGCCGTCGTCTATCAAAGAGACCCGAGCGAAAAGACGCGGCGGCCTGGCCCGCATCCCGCGCGCCCGAGTCGAGAACGATGACAACAAGATCACCGTCGCGGGATTCATCACGATGAACCAGGAGACCGACCAAGTCTCGGCGAACGGGCCCGGCACGATGACGCAACTGGCCGCCCGGGATTTCCTGACTGACAAGTCTCCCGACACGACCGCCGAGCCGCCGGCCCAGGCTCCCGCAGGACGTCGAGGCCAAGTCGAAGCCCAAGCCCAAGAAACGCGCGGGCGTCGCGCTGAGCGAAAAAACACCGATGACGATCACATTCACGGAACGAATGGAATTCAACGGCCGGACGACCGACCCCGACGGCCAGCCGGCCGCCCGGGCCGACTTCTACGGGATCGTCAACGCGAAAATGGAAGACACGCCTGCTCTACTGCGAAGAGCAGATGATCACCTTTACCGACAAGGAAGTCCCCCTCGCTCAGCTCGGCGCGATGTCCAAAGGCCAGTCCAAACCGAAGGCCGGCGGCGACGCCTTGGAGCCGGCGAACGAGGATGTCGGCGACGACAGCGAGGCCGAGACTCCGCCCCAGGCCGAGCTCGCCCGGATCTACTGCTACAAGAATGCCATCGCCATCAACCGCAAGGTTGATCCCGACTCGCCGACCTTGCTCCAGAAGCAGAAGATCTACGCAATGATAGCCTGATCTACGACCACCGCACCGGCGACTTCGAGGTCCCTGGTAAGGGAGTTGTCTGGCTCTTTGACCGCGACAATAAATCGTCCGAGAACCCGGGACAGGAACCGACGGCAACGGCAACGGCGTGCCGAACCGAACCGCGACCGGGCGGACCGTGACCCCGACCTCGGGCCGTGCCCCGAGTCAGCCCGAGCCGGACCGGCGGCGCACCCGCGACCGCCGCCAGGAGCCGCACTACCGCCCGCCCGACACCGCCGGCCGCCAAGCCGAAGACCGGCCGAGGTCCCTCCCTTGGTCCTGACTCAGATCCAGTTCGTCAAGGGGATGAGGGGCCAGGTCGGAAGCGGTAAGGCAAACGACAAGACCGAGACCCGCTGGTCGGAATTCTTCGGCGACATCGAGGTCTGCCGCGCACAGGTGCCCAACGAATAGTCCGGTCCTCAACCCCGACAAGCTCCCCCGCGACGGCTTCTTCCTGACCGGCCAGACCTTACGCGTCATCACCGAGCCGCCGCCCGCCACCGCACCGCCGTCGACCCCGGCCCGGAACTACTTGAAGGCCTGGGACCGAGCACACGTCACCAGCGTTGACAAGACACTGGATGCCGACGTGATCACTTACGATACATATAAAGATTTATTCTTTGCCTATGGCGAGCAGGGCCGCAGGGTGCTACTTCGCGGATCAGCACGCCCCTGGCCAGCCCGCCTCGACCAGCTCGGGCAAGGCCGTGCAGTTCAACCCCAAGACCGGCGCCGCCAATGTGATCGACAGCGATTCGATGATGTTGCTCGACAAGAAGACCGGCATCCGGCCCTCGGCGGAGATGGCCCCCGATCCCATATGCCAAGCCCAAGAAACCGTAAAGAAGCCGTACCGTACACCGCCCACCAACATCGATCGGCGGAACTTCACGGGACAGTGAGACGGCGGCTAGCTGCCGGATGATTCCGGCATGAGCCGCTTTTCTGTCAACAGGTCTGATCTGATTCATCACAGGCTGCTGATGATTGAGGATTCGACGCAACTGCTCGATCGTGATGTTGCCGCCGCTCAAGATCAAGCCGACGCGCTTGCCGGCCAGCTCGGTCGCGGTGCGCGATCGCGGCCGCGACGCTGGCGGCGCCCGCACCCTCGGCGACCTGGCGGGTGGTCTCGATCAGCAGACGGATCGCCGCGGCGATCTCGTCGTCGTTGACGAGCATGATCTCATCGACCAGGCGTGGGAGCAGTGCCAGGGGCATCGCGAATGGTTCTCGGGTCGCCAGCCCCTCGGCGAATGTGGCCACGTTTTCGGTGACGACCCGACGTCCCTCGCGCCAGGAGCGGTACACGGCCGGAGCGCCTTCGGCCTGCACGCCGATGACCCGGATCGCCGGGTTGACCGCCCGGGCCACGACCCCGGCCCCGAGCACTCCACTGCCGCCGCCCACCGGCACAAAGATCACGTCGAGATCGGGAGCCGCCTCGAGCAATTCGAGGGTGGCCGTGCCCACCCCGGCGACCAGGAGAGGCTCGTTCGACGAGTGGATGTAGCGCAGGTTGAGGTGAGAGGCATGCTCCTCGGCCGCCAGGCGGGCCACATCAAAATCGCGGCCGGTCTGGATGACCTCGGCCCCGAGGGCGACGGTCGCCGCGACCTTGAGCGGGTTGGCGGCCTCCGGCATGAAAATGGTCGCCCTGGAACCAAAGAGCCGCGCGGCGTAGGCGACCGATTGACCGTGGTTTCCCGTCGAGGCCGCCACCACGCCGCGCGCCCTCGCTTCGGGATCCAGTGCCGCCAGCAGGTTGACACCTCCGCGCACCTTGAATGCACCGGTCGGGTTCAAGTTCTCGCACTTGAGCACCGCGCGGCACCCCAGTGCTCCGGCCAGCCCCGCGGGTTCGAGCACCGGCGTCGGCGACAGGTAGGGCGAGATCGCTCGTCGCGCTTTCAACACATCGGCAAGTATGGGAAGGGGCCAATCCATCTGGTTTCTCACCCGGGAACTCGTCAGCAGGCTCGACATCGAAGTCACTTCGTCACGACGAAACGGTCCAGCTCCGCGCCGTCGATCGCGATTTGACGCACGGTCAAGGTTCGAGCCGTTGACGTCGGCGACGGTGAATGAGTGAACTTTCGAGATGAACTTGGTGGTGAACGACTGCTGGGAAAAGGGATCGTCCTGTTGCTCGGGGTTGTAGAGACGATTGCCGCCGGCGCCGCTGATCAGGTAGATCACTCCCTGGGGCCGGGTGTTGTCGCGGCCGTCGAAGACCGTGTCGAGCGTCCAGCGACCGGGAACCTTGTCCCCGTCCCGCACCATCTTGCCGTCGCTGCCCTTAAGTGGCGGTGAAGCGAAGGGGAAATGTACGCTGGTAGTTGTGGACATGTCCGCTGAAGACGAGGTTCACGCGGCCTTCTTCGAAAACATCGGCCAACAGGCGCATCTGCTGGTCGTCGAAGTGCGCCTTGGACGAGTTGAAACCGGGGTGGTGGAAGGCGACGAACCGCCAGGAGGCGTCTCGGGCGGCAGCCAGGTCACGCTCGACCCACGCCCGGAGCTCGCGATCGGTCCAGTCGACGTAAGGGTTCGAATCGAGGATCGTCCAGTGGGCATTGCCGTAGTCGAAAGAGAAGTTCGCCATCCGGGGTAGGCCCCGCCGGCCGCCGCGAGGAACGCCTCCCTGTTTGCCACCGATCCCTTGAGTGCCGGGACGAGCACACTCCCCTCCGTACCGAGTGGGCCGTTGCGGGGTTGGTCCCAGTAGAGGAAGTAGGCAAGGCCGTCGGGGTACTTCTCCAGGTCGCGGGTCGCGATATCGTGGTTGCCCGGCGCGGCCACGAAAAGGGTCGACCGCAACAGGGGTGCACCCAAAAGCGGTGAGGCTTCCTCGGCGTTGTAGAAGGGCCAGAACTTGGCGCGATACTCGCTGATCTGGCCCCGGCTGTAGACGATGTCGCCGGTGATCATCACGAAGTCAGGCCGGGCCAGGTACGTCTGGTAGGCGATCGCCTTCTGCTCGGGAGTACCCGCCCCACAGTCACCGAAGACCACGAAGCGGTAAGGCTGGCCGGCCCCTTTGGGGGCGTGTCCGTCAGCCGAGAAGACCGCCTCCCCGCCTTTGCGCACCCGGTACGCGAAGGTGGCTCCCGCCGCCAGATCGTTCAAGGCCGCGCGATAAACCCGGTGAGTCGCGATGGTCGGCACGGCGATCCGTCGCATCGTGGGGGCATCGGGCATGGCGCCAGGTCTGGTTGGGGCCGGGCTGGTATTCGACCTCCCAGTCCGCTTCCGCGTCTCGGCGTGCCAGAGCAACACGAGATCCCCGCTCACACCGGCTCGCGGAGCGTCGCCAAGCTGCAAGTAGGGCTTTACCACGAAAGCGCTGGCAGTGTCGTTGTCCTTGTCCTGCCGCCGCGACGGAGCGAGCCGGAGCCGGCCGCGACGTCCCCATGCCGGACAAGGGCCGAACTCAACGCCATCAGCCAAGAGCGCGGCGATCAAGGGACGGTGCAATCTCATCGGGTGTGATCCCAGTGGTGCGGTACGGAAACGTCCGAAGCAAAGTAGGGCAAGTCGACGACGCTGTCGCCATACGAGCGGCTCGGTCACGGCGGTGAGCAAGCAGGCCCTTTTGGGCCAGTGGTCGGTCGAGACGACACCCGCGCGACAGTCATCCATAATAGGATAATCGACCGAACGAGCCAGGCAAAGCACCCGACCATCTCGAACGGGATGCCTGATTTCCTCAGAGTGCGACCTGTTGGGAGCGACGCTGGGCACGGACCCGCAACAGCCCGGCGCAGGCCAAGGCCGACCAGATCAAGAGCGACAGGGGCTCGGGAACTTTCGGGCTAGCCACCACCACCGCCAGTCACTCGGCATTCCCGAGTCGAGCCGGAGCCGGTCGTGGATGAGGACACCGAGTCGAGGGTGATAGTGACGCCGAAGTCTGCGATGGAGCACAGGCGGGGTACTCAGGGAACTCTCGGTGGTCAGCGAGAAGTTGAGCACGCCGCCGGCCGCCAGCCCCTGGCCGAAGAAGACCAGGCCGAACATCTGCTCGGGCTGCCCGGTGGAACTGGTCGTGTTCTTGAGGGCAACCACCAGTTGGCTCTGCATCAAACCCACTCGAACCGGAAAGGATCGTCAGCGGGCTCTCCTGACGCCGTTGCTGGACGCGGGAGGAACCACGCCTCCCGGAGGTGAGACCAGCGCCTCGACCTGCGGCCCCGCGATATTGGCGCTCGGGACCGGAAGGCCGGCTGCTACTGGTCAACGTATATGTCGCGGTCAGAGTAACCGTATCGGCCTGAGTGGACATCGGCCGCGAGCCCAGGCTAATCGCCAGGGCGGCGACCATCATGGTCAATGGAGCAGGACAACGACGTATCACGGCAAGTCTCCTCCTTGAACTCTCTGCCTCGAACTCGAAATCCTTGATTTATCTCGTCGCGCCCATTTCGGAAGGTCTCGGTTGTCCACAGCCGCGGCCCAGTTGCGGTTTGCTCCGACTCAATCTCGCCGTTCGCTTGGTGCGAAAGGCCGGTGTGCCGTTACCCAGACACGATTTCAAGCTGGGGAAGGTGGTGATCAGAGGTGAAAGTAACCTGGCAGACTGAAGCTTGATGGGCGGCATTGTGCAAGGGTTCGCGAAACGGGTCAAGCCGGAATGGCACGATTTTCGAACCGCTCGCATGTGAAGAATCCTCGGACCGCTAAACCGAAAGGCGTGCATGTTGGCTCCGGGATCGCGGTAAGGAGATCGGCGACATCCGCGGCCAGGCCGGAAATGGACGACCTTGCCGACCCCTGGGCAGACGGTCCGCGTACAGTACGCTTGACTTGACCCGGTCGGGCTGTTGGGTCGATCGCGACCGCAGAGCGAATAAGTCCGAGACGTTCCGCGTCTAATAGTGCAGGGGATTGTATGCTCGAGGCCCTGACCGACTTGCAGACGCCCGATGAGACGCTGGTACGGCTCGCTCGCGAGGGTGATGGTTCAGCCCGCGAGGAGTTGTTCCACCGTCACCGAAATGATGCATACCGGGTGGCATATCGGTTGCTTGGGCACGAGCAGGACGCCGCTCGACGTGGTTCAGGAGGCAATGCTCAAGGCGTTTTCGGCACTCAAGGATTTCGACGGCCGCAGTGGGTTCCGGACCTGGTTGCTGCGGATCGTGACCAACGCGGCCTATGACTGGGGGCGGCGGCGCAAGCGACGGCGGGAATTCCGGGTTGGCGACGACGAGTCAGACGGCCATGAGCCGGCCATCGAAGACGACCCTGCCCGGCCGTTGCGCCAGCAAGACCTCCGCCTCGCCCTTGAGCAAGCCCTCAACCGCCTCAGCCCGACGATCCGGACACATTCGTCCTATTTGCCGAGCTGGACCTCAGTTACAAGGAAATCGCCGAGATCCAAAACGTCCCGATCGGCACCGTGATGAGCCGGATTCACGCGGCCCGCGAAAAATTGCAGGCAGAGCTCGATTGGGACAAGCTCAACGAACTCTGATTTAGATAGAATAGAAGAGCGAAGAAGAAGAGGATGTTCGACGATGCATTGCGATGAAGTTATTAAAGAACTGGCCGACTCCAACCGATCGATCGGGACTCGACCGCGCTGGCCGACCATATTGCCGGTTGCCCGGCCTGTGCCGATTGGGCCAACCGCGCCGTTCAGCTCGATCGTCTCTGGGAGGCGACCCGCCCGGTCGAGCCCACGCCCGACGTCTGGGACGCGGTCTGGGCGCGCATGGCCACGTCGCTCGATCCCTTGACCTCAACCGAGGTTGGTCGTCAGTCACACCCAGACGGCCGCTTCCCTAACGGATCGCCGCGCGTGGTCGAGCTTCCTCGCAACGAGCCTCGTCATTCGCCTCGATCCCGACCCCTGGCACTCGGCGGCGATCGGCCTCTCGGCCTGGCTCAAGCCGCCGCCATTCTCCTCGCCGTGGGATTGGCCTGGCATCAGTCGACGCCATCCCAGATATCGCAGATTGCCAAAAATACCGATTTCTACGTCTTCCCCCTCGAGTTCGGAGTCGGTGGTTCGCATCGCCTTCCCCGACGAGGGCTTTCCTGTCGTGGTTGACGAGGGTCACTCGGTTGTCATCCATTGGGAGAGGCAGGAGCACAAGGTTGTGCTTCCGATCTTCCTGGCAGATCTTTCCATGCTCGTGATCCACGCGGATGGGCAGGCACCCAAGGTCGTAGATCATACACCTGAGGGGAGTCGGAGGATACTGGCTCACGAACAGTGGTGGAAAAAGGCACCCAAGGTCAAGGATCAGACATCTGAAGGGGGAGTCTTTTTTGGTGTCGATGACTGGTATGTGATGTACAACGAGATGGAATCGATGACCAGTCCCATGGTCGCAATGAAGGAGTGAATGCCGTGGCGGATTCGAGGCGGCGGGCAATCTGGATCGGGGTCGAGTTGGCGGTGGTCGTGCTGGCCTTCGGTGGCCTGGCGTTGGGGCTGGGAGGGCTTTCCGCGTGTCGCGTGCCGAGGTGAAGGTCGAGCCGGCCGACGATCGCGGCGCGGCAGGTGACCGTCTTCGCGATCATTGCCACGCCGGGAAGCAAAACAGGTCGACTCGAAGTTGTCGAGGATCAAGACCCAGTTGGACAAACTCATGCCCCAGCACGGGTTCAAGCTTCTCGACGTGCAGAGCAAGCGGCTCGTGACCGGAGAGTCGGTGGCCTGTGACTTGCGAAATGGATACACGACCCAGACAAAGCTGGTCGGGGCAGTGGACGAAAATGGGAAGGTTCCGCTCCGTTGCGAACTGTTCCTGAACCAAAATCGTGAGTTCTCGACACTGGTCAAAACGCCAATGAATCAGCTCTTCTTCTGCGAACGGGAACTCCAGGACGGCTCGGCGTTATTGATCGGAGTGGGAACACGATAGAAGCCGAGCTGGTCTTCCGATCGGAATCTGGAACAGCCATCGTCGGCTGCTCGGAACATGCCAGGGCAGGCAGACTGTCCCGCAGGGATCATCAAAAAGAATCGACCGCCTTCCCGCGGGCGTCGGGCCTTTTGGGGGCCCGTTCGCCACGTGGAGCGACGGTCGGTCGCGGCGCTTCCAACCGCGGCCTTCAGCCGGACGGGCCGAGGATCTCGGGCCGTCTGAGTGCCAAGACACGTGGGTGGAACTTTCCACCGCCTAGATCGAACCTAGCTTGGAAAGTAAAAGGCCATCCTTGGCCTTTGGCCCCCGAGCCGCCAGTCCGTCCCTGGACGCGACCGATGTTTCGGAGCCGTTTCTCAGTCGTCCCTGACCGGATCGGTTTTCCAACCGACATGGATTGTATCGGCCGTGCGGACAGTCCGGCTGCAACGTTTTTGTGATCTTGACGGAACAAAGAGGTCGCAAATCGAACGTTCTCAAAGCCCGCCAACGAGTTAGGTTCCGTGGCCCGATCTGGCGCGGAATCCGGGTCGCGTCACGGCAAATCCCGTCCTTGGTTCGCGAGTGTACGGACAATTCACCGGCTTTCGGACTGCTTGAAAACCCAGCCGGAACAAGGCTACAATCGGCGCCGGAATGCAACCGAGTCACAACCGCGAAAGCGCCCGTCCTGCCTGCGTGCGAGCATGGACTCTCGCCGTGCGAGCGCAATTGAATCGAAGTTTATGACGAGGGGAGTGTGCCTCCAATGGGGACCGTATCGAGCTCGAGCCACTTGAGCACTGTAGTTCTGTTCGGCAAAGGCTTGACGCCTGGAAAGCTCCGGGGATTGCAGCGCATCTGCAATCCCAACGGAACGCTGACGATGGTGGCCCTGGATCAGAACAGCTCGATGATCGAGATGGCCGCCAAGGCTCTCAAGGGCAAAGGGCAGGACCGTGAGCCGAGCTACGAGGAGATTGTCGAGGCCAAGGTCGACCTGGCGCGGCACCTGGCGCCGTCGGCCTCCGGCGTGTTGATCGACGCCTATTACGGGGCCTGGTCGTGCATGGCCTCGGGAGCCATTGGACCCCAGGCGGGTTTGCTCGTGCGGGTTGAGATGTCGGGCAGCCCGAAGAACAAGGTCGGCGCACCGCTCGGGCCTGATCGAGCCGGGCTGGAGCGTCGAGAAGATCAAGCTCATGGGGGCGGACGCCGTCAAGCTGCTGGCCCAGTACGAGCCGACCGAACCGATGTCGGGAGAGCACCAGTTCCAACTGATCACTCACGTCTACGAAGAATGCAGGAAGCACGATATCTTGCTGCTGCTGGAGACAGTGGCGTTCCCGTTCGGTGGCGAGAAGAAGACCGATGCCAGCTTCCTGAGCCGGAAGGCCGAGACGGTCATCGAGTCGGCCCGCCAGCTCAGCCGGTTCTGCGACGTCTACAAGGCGGAGTTTCCCGGCACGCTGGGCCACGATTCAGACAGCCAGTTGCGCGACAACCTCGAGGCGCTGGACGCGGCCAGCGAACGGCCCTGGGTGCTTCTGTCGGCGGGCGTCGACTACCCTGACTACTACAAGCAGGTGGAGATGGCCATGAGCACCGGCGCCGTCGGGCGTGCTGGGCGGCCGAGCGTTCTGGAAGGAGTATTTCCTCCAGGACGGCGCCGCGGCTCGCAGCCAGTTCGCCGCAACCACGGCCTTCAAGCGAGTGGCCGACGTGAATAAGTTGGTTCGCGAGCATGGTACTCCTTGGTTCTCCCGATACGGCCTCACCGTGGAAGACCTGTCGACCATCCGGGCCACGGAGGGCTGGCACGCCCGCTACGGCTCGTCGCTGGGCTCGGCCAAGGGCGGAGCCCCGGAAAAGCGGCACCGGGGGAAGTGTATTGAATGGAATTGTTCTCGGCGCAGTCCCTCTGGTTGTAGAACTTAACTGCCATTTTGGCAGGCACAACGGTTTTTTGGGGGTCCGACCCGGCCTCGCCGGGTAAGCACAAAGAATTTTGAGTAATAGCTATATACACATATCAATAAAATGTGAAACGGTAAAGAAGTAAAGTCAATCAGGGGTAAGTCCTGGCAAGCCGAATCCCGTAGACCTGGTAGCGCTCAGCCGGCACGCGCCCGGCGCGGACGGCGGAGCGGAGGTCGATCGCGCGGTCGTTCCAGGAGCCGCCCCGAAGGACGCGGGCCATTCTTTCGCTTATTGATATAAATATGTTTGTATAATCATAGTTTTTCCCGGTGTGGTCCGGTCGGTAACTGAAGTAACCATCCTGGCACCATTCCCACATGTTGCCAAGCATGTCGAACAACCCTAGCTCGTTGGGCAGCAGGCTACCACAGGGCCAGGCGTGGCTCTGTGACGTGCTATAGTTCCAGGCGTACCGCCCCAGCAGGTCCTCACTCGCCCCGTAATAGCGGCTGGTCCCTGCACCGGCCCGGCAGGCATATTCCCATTCCGCGTCGGTGGGCAGGCGGTAGCCGCTCAGACGCAGGGCATCGGGCTTGATCTTCATGCCATCCGCATACTGCCGCTCTTCGTTCGGTTCGTAGCACTCGGTTAGGCCCTCCCGGCGACTGAGCCAGTTGCAGTAAGCGGCGGCATCATACCAGGAGACCTTGTTCATCGGCCCTTCCGGGTCGGGACTGTATCTGCTATTCTGTGCGTGATTGAGTCCAGGGTTCTCCTTCACGAACGCCTGATACTGCTTGACCGAGACCTCCTGGGCGGCGATGGCGAATCGGCGGGGGATGATCTGGCGATGGGGAATCTCGTGGACGGAATCCCGATCCGGCTCGGTCGGCGGCGATCCCATCCGGAACTCGACCGGTCCCTCGATCACGGCGAAGGTCTGCCCCTGGCTGTTCACGAACCAGCGGCGGTCGCCTCGGTCCTTTTGCGTCATCAACTGAACATCCATTTCTTTGAGCTTCTCCTGCTGCTTCCATTGCCGCAAGGTCCAGGCTGCCGCCCCGTGGATGCCACTGTCTGGGTCGTTGCGGTAGAGGTCGATCAGCTTGGCAGTCAGCGGCCCTCGTTCGCCGGGGGATAGACCCTCCGTGCCGTACGTCGCGAGCGCCAGGATCAACGCCCGCCGCGGCGAGGTCTCGGGATGGAACAGCACGGCATCCGTGAACTGCTGCCCCTCGGCGGGGGTGGGCTTGGCGGTCGGTGGGAGGCGGTCCAGTTCGGCGCCGACAGTCTTGGGATCGGCCCCCAGAGGGTTCAGCCAGTGGACGATTAAGGTACGAAGGCGGGGGTCGGCACTGTGGCGCAGCAAGGGCATGACCTCCGCCGCTTTCCCCATGCGAAGGAGAGCGATCGCCGCACGGGCTTGACGTTCCGCCAGTCGGTCTTTCGCCTTTTCCGTGATCACCGGGCGGTGCCAGGTCGAGGCGGTGACCGGTGAACCCTCCGGGGAAGTCCAGGCGACCGACAAGGAAACCATGCGACAACCTTGGGATGCCAGTTCCCGACAGCGCTGGAGGTGAGCTGCGGAATCAAGACCGAGGAGTGGTGACGCCTCGAACGAAACATCGCCCGCCCAGACGGCGGTGTAGGAGCGGTCGGGATGCCCTGCCTTCATGATCTCGGAAAACGCTGGAGTTTCTCGTACAGGGTCGAGGTCGGTGTCCTCCTGTAACTGTTTGTAGTTGGTGTAGCCGTTCTCGATCGCCGTGCGCAGCAGACAGAGGGCTCGTTCCGCAAGCTCACGTCCCTTCGCCTGGTCCTTCCCGGCAAGAACCTGGGATGCCAGGGAACAGGCCCGGGCGGCATTGTAGTGCAAGTCGGAATCCTGGGGTTGCTCCTTCAGGGCCGCTTCGAGTGCCTCAATAGCCTTGTCGGTTCCCTCGCCCAGTTCCGCCGCCACGATGACAGCGAGATAGAGCTTCTGGCCCTCGGAAGCATTTCCCTCCTGGTACCGCTCCAGATCCGCCCTCGCCCGGTCCTTGTGACCCAGCCGGGCGTAGGCGATGGCACGGTACATGCGAGCCTGAGTCTCCTGTAGGTGCTTCTTGATGACGGCATCGAGGTCGTCAATCGCCTTCTGGCTCTCGCCTCGATCCAGGTGAGCCGACGCCCGGGTGAGCCGAGCGTGGGATCATCCGGATTCGCCTTGAGGGCGGCTTCCGCCGTTTGCAAAGCGGCGGTGGCACGTTGTTTGGTGCTCATCGGCGGTGGTGCCGCAGTGACATCGAGGTCGAGCAGGGAGCCAGACGATCGAGCGAACTCACCGGGGAGGGCCGCTTCCGACTGACCGCTCTTGGACGATGCCGCATCTGCGATTCCGCTCGCCGTCTTGTGCCAGACTCCGGAGTAGCTCAGCGTGTCATCCGCTTGCCGCCAGGCGTGCAAGGTCGCGGCAACCAGCCCGGCGTTCTTCAATTGGCCCTGGACCTTGGTGAGTTCGGCAACGGAGGACGCCACGACGATGCGGGCGTCGTCGTCTGGTCCGGTTCTTTGCGTCCACAGGGCGGCGAAGCGAGAGGTGGGCTTGCCCTCATTCCCACCCGCGGCCACGTATCCAGCGACCTCGACCGGGAGGTATCCGTCCTTACGGTTTCGCTCGTCGGTCTGACGAATCTCCTCAAGGGACTGATCGTGAGCGAGCCGCCAGGGACGACCATCCCGAGTCCAGACTGCCGCGGCGTGGAGGCTCTTGCCATCGGCAAAGGGACGAAATCGGATCGGACGATAACCCGATTTCCGCAAAGCCTCGGCGGTGGCGACGACATCGTCCATTGGCATCGTCTGGCAGAAGGCGAATCGCTCGGAAAACATCCCCTGAGCCGATTCGATCTTGCTGGTGAGCGTGGCGTCGGCCGTGGTCCAGGAGGAATCGACGGGAGGATCATTCCACGAGAGCGCGAGGTTCCTGGCGATCTCCGCCCGGAACAGGGGCGAGGTCACCGGTTCGTGGTACTGGGCGATGGCGAAGCACGACGCATACGTCTTGGGGTCGGCGTCCATGAGCAGGTTTGCAGCGTTCCGATGGATGGCCGCAACGGAGATGTGGGATCGGTGCCCGCACGGGGCGGAGGGCGTCGAGCCAGGGGCCGAGAAAGACCGGATTGACTCGGATCAGGGCTTGCGCCACCCTGCGACCCACCGACTCCCAGCGTTCACTGGTGGCGTCGTAATCGGCCAGGGCACTCGCCGCGGGGAGCAAGCTCACATCCCCTGGTTGGGCCGAGTCGAGGACGTTCCAGAGCTTCGGGACCAGGGTCGCACGGTGGGGCTTCAGGGCATCCCGGATCACCACCAGTTCGGTCGGCGAAGCCACGAGTAGGCGTTTTTCCAGGAATGGGAGATGAGAAGCATCGACCGGTATCAAGGCGAGGCTGCCGTGGAGTTTTTCCAGACTCTTCTCGTCGGCGACCTGAACCAGGGAGTTGAGGCGAGGATTCGCCCAGTGGCGATAACCCTCGAGCTGCCGGACGAGAGCGGGGGCATCGGTCGTGTTGGCGGTTCGGAGCGCTTCCACCAGGCTCGACGCCCGCAGTCTGCCGTAGCCCTCGATGCCGGCCCAGGCGAGCAATCCGAGCAGGACCAGAGAGGTCAGCGTCCGGCTACCATGGAGCCACCCGGCTTTGGCCATCATTCGCGCGTTGCGGCTCTGACCAGTTCCTCCTCTGTGGTGAGTAGCCTGATGTTCGCCCATTCCAGCAGCGACGGCAGGCGGCGGTTCTCGGGCTTCGCGTTCCAGAGCGAGGATCGTTCCACCAGTCGCAGCTCCGCCCTTCCTCGGCGGGTCTCCCGCTGCTTTCGGGTCAGCCAGTCTCGCAAGGAGTGAACCAGGTAATCGTGGCGAGCTGGTAGTATCGGAAGGATGAAGGATGAGGGATGAAGGATGAATCAACACCGGCGGACTCCGGCGCCTGGTTTTCATCCTTCATCCTTCCGCCTTCATCCTTCCCTTCCGGGTCGGTGGGCGTGATCAGGCGGAGCTCCGCGTCGAGGATGTGGATCAGGTCGTCGAAGTCCCTGGGGCGGCTGACATACCCCGAAGCTTCGAGCAATTCCCGATGTGACCGCATCTGCCCCTTGATGTCGGTGCCGGTCTCGGGAAGCAGGGCTTTCAGGACCGACCGGGCTGCCTTCTGGTGGAAGCGATGCTCGGGAGGGGCCGTTGAGGCACTGAAGGTCTCTTCGAGGAAGGTCAGTCCTACCCCCTGCGTGCCACCGATCTCGTGTAATGTGGCCGAGGTCCAGGGCTTCCCTTTGATCATCTCGGCGAACAGAGACAACCGCACGGGGATGATCTTGCCGTCCTGGGCAAGATCGGCAATGACTTGATCCAGAAAGGCGTGCTCGTCTCTAGAAAAGTCTCCCGTCTCGCGCGGGCAACTGCCCCGTAGGCGGTACCCAACGCCCTCAGCAGCTTGTGGGCATGGCGAGGATCGAAGAGATCGACAGCCACGGCATTCTCGTCGGAGGATCAGCTCGGTTTCCAGGTCCTCGAAGAACGACGTTGCCGCCATCCAGAAATCGTCCCGCACCATCACGACCGCCTGCACATGCTCACCATCGCATTGCCGCAGAGCAGCGACCAGTTCGGTGTTGTCCTCACCACGTGTCGCATGGAGCCATTGCTCAAACTGGTCCAGGGCCAAAAGGACTTTCTGACCAGCAAGCAGCACCCGATCGTGACGAATGGCCGCCAGGGAATCAACCAGACCCAGCTTGCGGCGGTAGGTCGGGACAGACCTTCCGCAGCCCTTTCAGCAGTCGGCTTTCTGTCTCTTCCGAGCTCGCTTCGATGTAAACCGGATGGACATGTTTCGCCAGCCGGGGCAGCAGTCCTGCCTTCACCAGCGATGACTTCCCGCAACCCGAGGGACCGTAGATCAAGCCCACCTTGAAGGTCTCGTCGGGATCAATCAGTTCGATCTTTCTTTTCCAGAACCGGATGCTCTCGGGAAGTCCGTCCCGGTCGCGAGGTCCAGGCAGCAGTTCCAGGAAGAAGTCGGCATCATGCTCATCGAACGATCGCAGCCCCTTCGGGACGATCCTGATCGGTCGCTGATCGGAGTCGGATTGCTGGGAGGTAGGCGGAAGCGGAGCGGCTTCCAGGGTTGATCCGGGGTGCAGCGATCGGGACCGCGAGTGCGAGAGGCGAGCCCGTGCCTCCCACGGTGTGGAGGAACATGCGAAGGTCTTCCGCCATGTCCTGTACCGTGGTGTACCTTTCCGATGCCCGCTTTGACATCGCCTTCAGGCAGATCCGTTCCAGTTCCTTGGGGATTGTGTCGTCGATCTGGCGAGGTGGGTGAGCCTCCGCCCTGGCTCACTTGCTCGATGATCGTCCGGAGTGAATCCCCCTGGAATGGTCGTCGCCCGGTCAATAACTCGTAGAACACGACGCCGAGGCTGAAGATGTCGGATCGCCCATCAACCCGGTGACCTTCTCCCCTGGCTTGTTCCGGGCTCATGTACGCTGGTGTGCCGGCCAGCCCGCCACCCTTGCCGAAGTCCTCATCCTTGAGGGCGAGCCCGAAATCCGCCACACACGGTTTGCCCGAAGCGTCGATCAGGATGTTGGCGGGCTTGATGTCCCGGTGGACCAGCCCTCGGGTGTGGGCATAATGCAAGGCGTCGGCAATGGTGGCGACCAGTTCCGCCGAATCCCGAAGGAAGGTCGATCCTGTCCGATCCTGACCGCCAGATCGCTGCCTTCGACGAGCTTCGACACGACGAAACAGAGTCCATCGTCGGTGCGTCCCACGTCGAAAACCGGCACGATATGGGGATGGTCCAGTTTGGCGAGGATTCGGGCTTCGACCAGAAACGCCTCGACATCCTCGGGGTGGGTGATTCGTTCAGGGTTTGGCACTTTGATCGCAACCGGGCGGTCGAGGTCATCGTCATGAGCCAGGATAGACCCGTCCGAACCCGCCCTGACCTAACCGACGGATGATCCTGTAACGCCCAATCTCTGGAAGGATCTCCGTCCGGGGAGCCGCTCGAACTCTCAAGGGGCGGTTGCGAGCCGGCAGTGCCCGGCAGGCTCCTTGTTTCATCCGAGGAGCCATTCGAAGCCGTCAGCGGGCGCTTGAGGGGCTTCCGTTTCAGATTCAGACAGGGTCTTCGTCTCATCCATTGTTCGATCCTTGACAACGATCGATCGCTTTCATGACCGCCAAGCGGGGCCATTGTCTCATCCTGAGCCGGGGCGGAACAGTGGGGCAAGACGATTGGCGACTTTGGGGAAATTGATTGGTGAGCGCGACCAAGTCAAGCGATCATCGGCTACCGCGGCACATAGGTCAGCCCCCCTTGGGGGAAGACCCGGACAAGGCGAGCCGCGGCCGGCCGATCGCGTCGATCGAGTGCGACGGCGGCCGCTCTGCCAGAGAGCGGCCTGATCGTCGAAGAGGCGGACCGGGCCCAGCCGGGGCCCAATCCGCTCACAAAGAGGCGGTGCGTAGACCAGCACACTACGGTCGACGACGAGCTCGCACGCCCAGCGAAGCATGAACGCGGCCGGGGAACCCATCGCCGAGGTGACCCGCTGTGCCATCGGCAATACCCGGCGGATCGCCCAGCCCCCAAAAGCACCCGTCGCGGCGATCCGCCGCAGTACGTTGATGGGAAACGAACGATCGATTTCCTCGGGGTCGGTCCAGAACAGGCCGACCAGCACCCCGCCCGGCCGGCTGGCCGCGCGGTGATGAAGCAACACCTTGAAGCTTTGCATGGGGTCGCCCGGCCAGGGATGATTGCCGGCGACAATGAGATCCGCCGGCGCGGCCGACGCGTGCTTGAAACCGTCGCTTCACCTCCGGTGCCAGGAGATCTTGCACGCGCTCGGGATGCCCGGCGACGATCCGGAAGATCTGCCCCAAACCACCGACCAAGTGGCTGATCGACCAGCACGGCCCGATCCGAGCGGCCGCGGCGTGGATCGCCCGCCGCATCGGATTGTCGGCGGCGTCGGACCCCATCAGGCCGCTCGCGTCGGACCCTCCCTCCAACCCCTGCCGATGGAGTGCTCCCAGGGTTGTCCGGTGGCTCGTGCCCGGGAAGATCAGCTTGTACCCGCCGCCGAAACCCGCCTGAAGATGCGGCAGTACCGAGCCGACCAAGATCCGCAGGCCGGCCTGGGCCACCGGCCGGAACACCCGCACCGGAACCCCTTGGGGAGTTTCACCCATGTCGACATAGGCCGAAAGATCGTCCACCGGCGGGCTGAAGCAGCGGTAGCTCGCCGCGACCGAGTCGCCAAGTCGCCGGCGCATCGACTCGTCGTCGACGGCGTGGTGGCGGCCCACCCCGACGCTGATCGTCACGTCTTCGGGCTCGAACGCCCGCCGCGTGCAGCCGTCTCAGAACGATCGGCAGCGCCTCGCTGACCGGCGTCCACCGCGACGGATCGTCGACCACGATCGCCACCGACGCGCCCGGAGCCACCAGGTCTTCGAGCCGCGCCGAGCCCTCGGGCGAATCCAGTGCCTGCTCGAGCGCCGACGGGTAGTCGGCCAGTGGATCGCTCAGGTCCGGCGAGACAACCTCGATGTCGTCGGCGAAGGTCTCGGCTGGCGGAAACGTCAGTTCGAGCGACCCGTCCGGACCCCACGGCACCGCGATCGACGCCTCCTCCTGGCAGTTCAACCCGCTCGATCCAACCTGGATCAAGGGAGCAGCTCCTGCGCGGGGATCGGGCCGAGGTCGCGACCGTCGACGACGAACGGGACCATGTCGCCGATTCGGTAATCCTGGCGCACACGATAAACCGGCGCGGGATCAGGACCGGTTGGGTCGGTGTAGACCTCGATCTGGCTGTCGACCAGATTGATGATCCAGTAGACCGGCACAGCCGCGGCGGCGTAGATCCGGCCCTTGATTGTCCGGTCGCGCGACAGCGACGAGTCGGCCACTTCGATCACCTGCGCCATGTCGGCCGGGCCGGGATGACGACCAAAATAATCGCGCTGGGTTCCACGGATCACGGCGATGTCCGGCTCGGGCTCGCTGGCGGTGGTCGTGATTGCCGACTGACCTCGGCAAAACCATCCCTTGGGAAGCAGCGGCGGGAGAACAGCTTCGACAATCGAAATCATAGTGTCGTGAGGCGGATTTCTTCCCATTTTAGGTACGATCCATCCTTCCAAGAGCTCAACATTGTCATCCTCGCCAATAATGCCGGCCTGGATCATCTGATGATATTCGTCGACGGTGAACCGGCGGACCGGGACCGGCGGCACGATGGGGGGAAGCGGCGGTAAGGTGGTGATTATGGACATGGCGGTTTTTCCCTTTACTTCTTGGGGATTTCGAACCACTCACCCGGCTGAAGAACGACTGGCTGGGCGTTTGTCTGGCTCTTGACCTGGGCGGCCCAGGCATCGGCGTCCTGGGCGATGGGAGGGAAGGTGTTGTAATGGATCGGCAGGACATACCGGGGCTTGAGCAGCTTGACGGCGCGGACGGCGTCGTCGGGGCCCATGGTGTAATAATCGCCGATGGGCAAGATCGCCAGGTCGAGCCCTTCCTCGCCGATCAGCGCCATGTCGCCGAACAGGGCGGTGTCGGCGGCGTCATAGATCTTGGTGCCGTCGGGGAAAGTCACGACGAAGCCGCAGGGATTGCCGCCGTAAGTCCCATCGGGGAGCACCGATCCGTGAAAAGCCAGCGTCAGCTTGACCCGCACGGCCTGGTCAAACAGAAAACTTCCGCCGTGCTGGAGCCCATGGACCTTGTCGGCGTTGAGGCCTTGGGGGGGCTGCTTGAGCCACTCGGAGATCTCGTAGTTGGTCGCGACCGTCGCTCCGGTGCGCTGGGCGATCGCGACCGCGTCGCCGACGTGGTCGCCATGACCGTGCGAGATCAGGATCAAATCGGCTGGCACGTCGCCAGCCTCGGCCGCCGCCTTGGGATTGCCCGTCAGGAACGGGTCGATCAGCAGGCTTCGGCCGTCGCTTTCGAGCAGAAGGGCTGCATGCCCCAGCCATCGCACACGGGTGGACATGGTGGTCTCTCGTCTCACAACAATAAAGGGTCCAGGTCAATCCGGCTCATTGATTGATTTCGAACCTCGCGGTCCCAACAGGGTCTGATCGGGCGACACGACGAGCGACCGCGGGGCATTGACCTTTAATCGAATTATCGGAAAGATCGAAGAAATCGACTAGCTCGGATCAGAGATAATGGCGACAATCCCGTAGGGTCGATCTTGTTGAAATTATCAACATTTTATGTCTTGAGCGGTGTCGGCGAGTCGGACTGATTCCCGGTCGGCGGCTGCGTTCCCAGCGAACACAAAGAACGGGAGAAGCAGGTCATGCCGTTTGCCGATCTTGCACTGACACGGCGAGTGGAAGAGGCCTGGGATTGGATTGGCGTGGAGAACGCACGGGTCCAGATGCGACTGGATCCGCAATCGGGCGCGACCGCGCTCTCGGTTGGTGGGGGCCACGCGGTTTTTCTCGGTGCTGGCTCGCCGCTCTCCCAGGCCCAGGGACTGGGCTTATACGGGCCGGTCGCGGAGTCCGAGATCGAGCGAATGGAGGAGTTCTTTCGAAAGCGGGGGACGGTTACCCAGATCGAGGTGGCCTCGCTGGCCGACCCATCGCTGCTGGTGCTATTAAGCCGCCGCGGCTACCAGATCCTGGAGCAGACGCACTTGCTCGTCCTACCGCTGGAACCGGGCCAGTCATTCCCCGCCGAGATCGAGGCCCAACCCGGGTCAGATGGGCATGACGGCCGCGATCGTCCAGGTTTCCAAGGTCAAGCCGGACGAGATCAAACCCTGGGCCGAGGTCGTGTTGCGCAGCTTCTTCGAGGGGCCGGAAGAGCCGCCCGACTCGCTCTTGGAAGGAGCCATTGCCATGAGCTCGATCCCCTCGGCGACCGCTTGGATGGCCCGGATCGACGGCCGGCTTGCCGGCGGCGGCTCACTGATCATTCACGACGGCCTGGCCCTGATCTGCGGTGACGGCACGTTGCCCGCATTCCGCAGCCAAGGGCGTGCAATCCGCTCTGCTTCGAGCCCGGCTGGACCAGGCGCGACAGGCCGGGTGCGACCTCGCCGTCATCTGCACCCAGCCCGGCAGCGGCTCGCAACGCAACGCCGAGCGTCAGGGATTCTCCGTCGCTTACGCCCGAACCATGATGGTCAGGGAGTGACCTTACCCATGAGCCAACCGACTCGACGGCGAGAGTGAACGTCCCGGCCAGTCTGCCGAGCACCACGACCACATCAATCACGAACCCTCGCCCGGGGCTGTGGCCGAGACGTGCTCGCGGTGTCAAGCGTTGGAGGCGCGGATCGCCGAGCTGGAAGCCGAGGCGGCGCAACGCCGCGGAGCGGAGAACGGCGCAGCGGCTCCCTCCGCGCCGGCGATGCCCCTCCTGGAATTCAAAGCCCTGCGTCTATTTCCCCATGGCTGGGCCGAGGGATGGCAGTTGCGCCCCTCCCCACCCCGGCGGCAATGGATGAACGAATTACCCTACTCCTATCAGTGCTTGCCCCTGGTCATGGCCAACCAGTGGGGCTGGCAGATTCTCTGCCCGACGGACGTTCGCGTCACCTGGGACGGGACCCCGGACCTGCCGGGTCTGCGCGTCGAGGTCAAGCCGCAGTATGCACCGGCGATCAAGAGCCAGTTTGGGGCGGGCATCATCACGTTTTCACCTCCTTGGTTGTTTCGCACTCCGCCGGGCTGGGACCTCTACGCGAAGGGGCCGAGCAATCGCTGGAAACCCAACTGCGTCCCGCTGGAAGGGGTAATCGAGACCTGGTGGCTGAACTACACGTTCACCCTGAACTGGAAGCTCGTCGAGCCGGGAACGGTCGTCTTCGCGGAAGGCGAGAGCCTGGGCCAGCTCGTGCCGGTGCCGCACTCGACTTTTCAAAACGCCTCGGCATTCGAGGCCCCGATCGGCCTGGTCGAGCCCCAGGCGGCTCAAGAGCTGGTGCAATGGCTCGAGAAGACGGCGTCTGATGGCCGGCCAGAAGGTCAACGTCCATCACCTCTACCGCAAGGCCGAAGGGATTGAAGAACACCTCCAGCGGGTCCCGGTTCCCCCGATCAAGCCCTGGGACCAGGCCGCGAGGAATGACCCGGCTGATGGGCCCCGTTCCGCCGGCTGATCGTCGCCACGAAAATCGTGTGATCGCACGTCGGCGGTTATTTTCTCGAGAGACTGTCAGAACGGGTTCGTGTAGACTCCGAGGAAAAGAACGTCGGCGTGATCGTCTCCTTTGAGCGGCGGAGGTGGAGATGGCGGCTCTCGCGCTCGATCACATCTACCATTATCCATTTTCGTCCGAGTTGGCGGCGACCTCCCAAGGGCCGGCGCTCCGCCTCGCGACCTGTGGCGGCGCCGAGGAACACCCGTATTTTTTCCAGGGACGGCTGAGGCGACCGGGCCGCGCTGCCGCACTTTTGCGGAGCCTCGTTGAGGTCGTCCAGTCGAGGTTCTACATGCCGCCGGCGATGTTGACGCGCATCCTGGCCCAGTATGACCCGGTTGTCACCGGCAACGGCGACGTCTCTGCGGCTCGAGGCGTTCTCGGCGTGTTGCAGCACCTATGCGCGTGTCGACTTGCTGCCGGAGGCCATCGAGGGCGAGTGGCACGGACGGGGGACGACCAATGTGGATTTCAACGCGCCGATGCGCGCGGCGCTGGCCAAGATTCGCGACGCCGATACGGTCGGGCTGTCGGTGGGAACCGACGCCCTTGAACTGACCCGCGGCGGAGCGGCGATCGTCGAGCGCAAGGTCACGCTGCCGGTCCGCTGGCTCAAAGGGTTCGTCGAGGCCCAAGCGTACCAGGCCCGGATGATACCGCGGCTGGATCTGTCGGGCTTCGAGGCCAGCCGTTTCCTCCGCTCGCTCCCCTCCAGCTCGGCGAAATCCGTCTGCTGGATCGTGCCGTCCGGGCGAGGGTTAAGGCTGAGCCAGGTCGAAGACCGTAGGGGTCTCCGCGTCGGTGACGTACAACGGCTGAGAATCCTGGACGACCTCACCCGCCATGCCCGGATGATACGCGTCTACGCCGACGACGCATCAGGCGCCAGCGCCTGGGAGCTAACGCTCGACGAGGCGCGGTTCACCCTGGTCCTGAGCCCTGACGCCACGCGCGGGTTCTCGGGCGAAGGGCAGACGCTCGAACCGCTGGCCGGGGCGCATTGGCAAGCCGTCCTGCCCAGGGTCCAGGCGTCTTTGAAGTGGGATACACGGATCGACGCCGGCTCGATGGCCAGCGAGCTGTCCTTGTCGCTTGAAGACATTACGGCCGCGCTGGGCGCCCTGGGCTCGCGAGGGCTGGTCGGCTACGACCTGGCCGAAGGGGCGTACTTCCATCGCGAGCTGCCATTCGACCTGGCACTGGTCGAGTCGCTGCACCCGCGGCTGCTCGACGCCCGACGTTTGGTGAATGAAGGAGGCGTGCGCCTGGTGCGGCGGGAGACGCGGCCGGGATGGTGAGCAGGCCGAGGCGCTCGTCCAGGGCACCGACGTCGAGCACCGAGTGCGGATCGGGCCGAGCGGCGCCCGATGCACTTGCCCGTGGTTCTCCAAGCATCAGGGCACCCGCGGGCCTTGCAAACACGTCCTGGCCGTCCAGATCGTCCTGGCCCGCGATGAGATCGACCAACCCGCACCCTGATCTTGCCTGAGAGGCGCACCATCAATGGCACTCGACCCCGAGAAACTGGATGCGATCATCAAGGCTGGCGATGTCGCGGCCTGCATTGCCTTTTTCCGAGGAGCCAGCGAAGCCGAGCGGAAGAAGGTCGCGAAGGTGGCTCAGAACCACATGCGGGAGCTCACGAAACGACGTCGATACCGGCTCGGTTGCTCGCCAGTATCGCCCAAGCCCAGATCGAGCCGTCGATGACGAGCCTGACCGATTCCTACGCAATCAGTCACAGTGTATTCGACTCTGTTCACGTCGCCGTGCTGGCCTCGGGTTCCTTGAGTCAGTGGAAATCGCTGGGCCTGGAATGGATAGCGCCCGAGCTCGTCTATCTTATTCTCAACGACCGCCGCCCGCCGTGGCTGGATCAGCTTGTCGAAGTGTTGTTGGAGCCGAGGCCGCCGTTCCGAGTTACGTCCTGCTGGCCTCAAATACGCCAGATGATCCGCGACGGGCTCTGTCAAACGCCCACGAGCACCGCCTATCTGGAAGGAATGCTCGCTTACCCTCCATTCGGAAAGCTGGCATCGAAAGAAGGATCTGAAAACCCTGCTGCTCGAAGACCCCGGCCTGCTCGATGATGAGATCTGGCGAATCTTCGAGTGCGAGCCACGAGCCGGCAATATTCAGATACTCTCTACAGGCAATGCGGATAACAATGTTAACAACACGTGGGAACGATGCGCTGGTGGAGCTGACTCGTGAAGGGAGAATCCCTCGCGCGCGGCTGCTCGACGCGACCCTGGACGGTCTGGAGCGCGATTTCCACGAACAGAGGGCACGCTGGTTTGCGGCTCTGCACGAATCACTGGAACCCACGATCGAGGAGCGGGCCGGGTTCACCAGCCGCTACCTGTCGTTGCTGGCCAGCCGCAATCCCTCGACGGTCGGCTTCGCGCTCAACGCACTCAAAGATACTCGACAATGCCGAGCAGCTCGATCCGGTCGCGCTGGTCGCGAGCATCGCCCCGGCGCTCCAGGCCCGAACCAAGGGGACGATCCGGCTGGCCTTGCAATTGCTCGACCGCGTTGCCAAACGCGGCGCTCCGTCCCTCCCCGGTAGCCAGGCCGCGATTGTCGCGGCCGAGGCCCTGGTTCACGAAGCGCCCGACATCCAGGGGGCGGTTATCGACCTGATCGAGCGCCATGGCGATCCGGCCAATCCCGAGTTACGCGCGTTGCTCGTCGATCGTGCCGGAGCCCTGGCGCCCTCGCAGCGCAAGCGGCTCGAGTCATGGCTAGGACCGTCACCGGTACAGTCGTCTGGAGACGCCGGCCCCTCGGCCGACATCGATAGCCTCATCGCCGGGCCGCCGCTATCGAGCCCCGATGGGCGCGGCTTGCCGGCGTGCCCGCGGCCCTTGATGCTCTTCGGAACGGTGGCGACATCCCGTCGCTCGTATTCGATGGCACCGAGATCCCCCGCCTCGATCCCACTCGTAGGCTGGTGCCGATAACCGATCTGGATGAACTAATTGACCTCTTCGCCAGGGTGATCGAAGATCGAGCACCGCCCGATGATTTCGAACGTGTTCTGGACGGCGTCTCGCGCCTCTGCGACCAGCGACCGGATGACTTTGCCGCGCGGCTCGCGCCGCTGACCGCCCGTGCCCGATCACCTTTTCTGGACGGAGCAGTATTTTTATCAGAGCAGTTTCGCGAAAGCATTTTGCGGTCTGGCTTTAAGCTGGTCAACTTGCGGTTTGGCTTTAGGCTCCGAACACCCGCTGGGAGGCGAGCGGAATATGCTACAGGATTATCAACCCGAACGACGGGTCGTTGGCCGACCAATCATGGTCCATCATCACTGGCGAGAAGGCGAGATGAATATCCACGGCCTGATCGGCCGAAGGGTCCGTTCGATCAGCCGCCGCGCGGCGGCCCGGCAGGCCGCCCCGCTTTTGAGCACTCCGACCCATGCGGGAGGTTGGATCGATCCCCGGGTCCTGGTCGAGCGTATCCGACAACGTTTCGGCGCCCCCTTCGCCGACGACGAATTCGACATTGAGCTGGCGTTGTTGAGACTCGCCCCCGAACATCGGGATTCCGCTCTGCAAGCGGCCGCGGGACTGAGCGGCAAGTTCGGGGCCGCTCTGAGATATGCCCTGGGTTCCACGGAAGACGAGCCGATCGGTTCAGACGCAAGCCTATGGGCCGCCGCCGCCCGGGCTCGAGATCCTCGGGCCGACGACCCCCGTGTCGAGGAACGCTTCCCGGGACTGGGTCCTGACGCCGGGCTGGCGGCGCGGTATGTCCTCCGCGTGGGACAGGATGTTCCCCCCGATCGTTACGAACTCACCGCGTTCTTCGTCCGTTACAAACGCCCCGCGTTCTTCGTCGATCGGAAGCCGGGTGTCCCCACTGATGGCAAGCACGATCTTCCGATGTCGTGCCTCCACGATCATCGCAACCTTGTCGGCGAGATTGTTTCGTGGGCCGCGACGATTTGGCCCATGGTGCGAGAACCCCTGTTCGCGACCGGTGCCGAGATCGTCTCCGTCAATGACCGGGGAACAACGGACGTCATGTTCAACCAACCCTTTTTCCCTCCCTTGCTTGACCCCGACGTACCGCTACAGCCGATGGGTATGCTCCTGCTCGTCACCGGTTTGAACGCCGCGCGGGCCGAACTGAGCGGCCTGGCGACCGATGTCTTGATCGCGGCAATCAACGACGGCCGGCTCGACGGTGATAATCTGGGCGAGACACTGGCCGAAATGGCGCGAATCAATGTAGAGTCGCCGAAGGACGCTCCAGCCTGGAACAGGCCCGCGACACAGGCTCTTCCCGGTCCCATTCGTGAAACTCAACCGTTGGGCGAAGGCCCTGGGCGACGCGGCGTGGACTTCGCCGCTCCACGCTCGCGTCATCTCCAAAGCCATTCCACGCATGCTGCGCGGCGAGTCCTTCGACACCCGGACGACAACAAGCCGCAACATCTTGCTGGTGCTTTTGAAGGAACTCCTGATCGAGACCGGTGAAGCCCTCGCCGATCCCGAGCCCGCGCCTATCTCAACCAAGACAAGACCTCTGGCAAGAAGGGGAGCCTGATCCATGAGCTCCTCACCCTCAAAGCCGTCCCCGATCATCCCTCGCGGCGCGCGGCCGCGGTTCAGGCATTGGCTCGCAGGGTCGAACGCGCGGAGCGGTGGGCGGCCTGGAGTCATGACATGTGACGGCCGATACCAAGCAAACGACCGCTCGTTTCGTGCTTTGGTGATTATTCGGCGTCGAGCCCAAAACGTGCTGATAAGACCGCCCGGACCATCGCGGCGTACTCTGCTGAATCCCTGGCGTACTGCAGAGTCTGCGCGTCGATCTCGGCGAGTTGGTCCACAAGTTCGGGCTTGGGATCTTATGGTGACATCGATTCGCGAACTCGCTCGCGATAATCGATCAGTGCTATTGATCAGCTCTAAGAACGTCTCGTCGCATTTCGAGCGAGTTTGTCGCGATTCAGGCCCAGTGCCTCGATCGTGGCCTTGCCACGCGCGTTATCGTCGATCGCGCAAAGGTACTCTTTGTCGAACTCGAGGAAATCTGATGGGTCTTCTATCGCGGGGTGAATGAACAGGGGCTGTTCATTCTTGATGTCGTCGTGGTGAGATTTCGCTCGCTGCGTGTCGTCTATGAGCGGGAAATGGTTGCCCTTGAAACGCTGATTGCAAAGCTGGCAGCAAAATAGGAGGTTCGACCATTCGTAGGCCAGCCAGTAGTATCCGGGCCGAACGAGAGGATCGTTCGGTCCCTGTCGATAGCCGGCCTTGGGCCGAAAATGCTCGACGTCGCCGTAGGCAATGTGGGAAACCTTCGACTCACAGAAGGCACATTTGTCATGCTGGGCCTTTTGAAGCGCGTTCTTGACGGACTTCGCGCCGTAAATGCCGGAATCGAAGGACCATCCTTTGTGAGCTTCGGGGTCGGCGTCGTACTGCTCGCGGAACTGCCGCGCCGCTTTGACGCCTCGCTTTCGAAGGATGTCGGGAGCCTGCTTCGGCTTCTTGATCCGGATCACGGCTTGGTGCCTTGGTTTTTCTTCAAAAGCTCAAGAGACTCTTTCGATCAGCTCCATTGTCTTGGCCTGCTCGAATGATTCACCGGTAGGGATAGGACCGAGTTTGGCCTCGACCTCCGCCAACTCTTTCTGTTCGGCCTTGGTTAACCGCGACTTGGTGCGCAACTCCTTGCGCCGGATCAAGAGCTTCTCCATGTCCGGCGGACGTGCGGTCTCCAGGCCGAACAGTTCGCTGGTCAGGATCTGATCGACTCGCCAACCTCGGATGGTTTCCGGGTCATTCTCGATGACAACGTGGTCGCCTTCGCGCTTGAGCAAAACGAGGTTGGCATCGGGCGCCGCCTGGACGATCAACGGGCTGTGCGCCGTGACAATAAATTGGGTGTTCGGAAACCGTTCGGTCAAAAAGCCGATCAGCTCCCGCTGCCACTTGGGGTGCAGGTGCAAGTCGATCTCGTCGACCAAGACAACGGCCGGCTCGGCCAGCGGGTCGGGGCTGTGAGGATAGCGCTCGAACATCCGGCTGGTGAAGTCGATGACCCAGGCAATCATCGTCCGGTAGCCATAGCCGAGTTGCCGGAGCGGGACCCAGCCGTAGTGGCGTTTGAAATTCAACACCGGGGTTCGGCTTCTCCTCCGTCGGAGAGCTGAACCGGATCTCGAAGACGTCCGGCAGGACTTTGATCAAAACATCCTTGGCCAGCTCCAGCCGTTTCCTCTGTTGCTCTTGAATTGTCGACGGCTTGCTAGCCGAGTAATCGAGCCTGAGAAGCCATTGCTCGGCATTGAAGACCTTCGCGTCTTCGAAGAAAAGACTCTTGGTCGCCGTATCCGATTCTTCTTGATACAGAGAAGAGACTCCGAGACGCCGTCCTGTGCCATAGGCATAACACTTCGGAGGATTATGGAAATTCGTGGTATGAGTAGTTATGCTTTTAGAATCATAGAAAACCTCGCATTCATACACGAATGATCGATTGCTATTGGTTATTAAGTTCAGACCATCGAGCCCCTTAATTGAGAATCGGGGCCGGGGTCCGTTTGGATTACGCGTGATACCCTCGATCAAAGCACTAGGGGGGAAAAAACTCAGTCTACCCTCCTGTTGCTCAGCGGAGAGCAAATCTCGCAAAAGGCTTGAATCACTCGCTCGAAAGCTGCCAGAAGTTGCAATACGGTCGTCTTCCCCGTCCCATTCTCCCCTAACAAGATCGTCCAGCGTGCCGGCCGGCCCTGTCCGTCGGAAAGGTCGAGCACCTGCTTCTCGGAGAAACAACGCACGTTCTCCAATTCGAGCGAGAGGAAATACGACCCGGTCGTTGGGTGCGTTTGGTTGGCTCCCGTGGCGCCGTTGGATCGGGTTTTCTTGTTCTTAAGGCTGGGCATGACTGCGCTTTCGTTCTCGCCATCTGGTATTTGAGACTCGATTCATTCTACCCGAACCGCTCCAGGTCTTCCCCTTTGGCGACGACGATGATGCCATCGTCGGTGATGGTGTATCCGCGGGCGATGTCGGCGTCGCGGTTCCAGCCGATCTCGAAATTGGAGGGAATTCGCACGTCCTTGTCGACGATGGCGCGGCGGATGCGCGCGCGGCGGCCGACGACGACGCCGTCGAACAAGATCGAGTCTTCAACCAAGGCGTAGCTGTTGATCCGCACGCCGGGCGAGACGATGCTGCGGTAGACCTGTCCCCCCGAGATGATCGCCCCCTGGCAGACAATCGAGTTGAAGGCCGCTCCTCGGCGATCCCCCTCGGTGTGGACGAACTTGGGAGGCGGATACGGCGGCTGGTAGCGTGTGGATCGGCCAGTCCTGGTCGTACAGATTGAGAATCGGATCGATCTGGATCAAGTCCATGGTGGTTTGGTAATAGGCGTCCAGAGTGCCGACGTCGCGCCAGTAGGCGGCCTTCTTGCGGTTCTCGTCGCGGAAGGGGTAGGCGAAGACCCGCGAGCCGCCCGCGATCATCGCCGGGATGATGTCGCGGCCGAAGTCGTGGTTGCTCGCCTCTTTCTTGGCGGCGTCCTGGAACAAGAGCTCGTACATCACGTCGGTGTTGAACACGTAGATGCCCATCGACCCCAGCGCCATGTCGGGCTGATCAGCCAAGCCCGGCGGGTCCTTGGGCTTCTCCATGAAGTTCACGACCCGATGATCGGCATCGATCCCCATGACGCCAAACTCGCGCGCCTGCGAACGCGGTACCGGCAAGCAGGCAATCGTCAGGTCGGCTTGGTTGTCGCGATGGTAGTCGATCATCCGGGCGTAATTCATCTTGTAAATGTGGTCGCCGGCCAGGATCAACGTATCGCGAGGGGCCGCCTTCTCGATGGTGTACACGTTCTGGTAGATCGCGTCGGCGGTCCCCTGGTACCACATCTCGGCGATCCGCTGCTGGGGAGGGATCAGCTCGATGTACTCGCCCAGCTCGCGGCAGAGGAACTTCCACCCCTGGTCGAGGTGCCGGTTCAGGCTGACCGCCTTGTACTGCGTCAACACCAGGACCTTGCGCAGGTCGGAGTTGATGCAGTTCGACAGCGTGAAGTCGATGATCCGGTAAATGCCGCCGAACGGGACCGCCGGCTTGGCACGGTCCCGGGTCAATGGTTCCAGACGCGACCCTCGGCCGCCAGCCAAGACGATCGCCAGTACATCACGATACACCAGACAACCTCCGCTCGATGTTCCCCGGGAGGATCCCATGAATCATCCGCACAGGGAAACTTCCCACCATTGTGCCCATGATCTTAGAACACGCCAACGGGTTTGCCCGAGGTTCGTCGGTTTGACCCCACTCGCTCGACTGGATTGGATCGGGCTGGACCGTTTCATTTCTTCTTCGTCTCCTGGTAAAGTCTTCATGGAACGCGACGATAATCAATTTTTGGTTTTTCGACGATTCCCGGTCGGTCCGGCGAATGGACCGCGTCAACATCCGAGGATGCCGGCAAGGGAGGTCGGAACTACCGAAGCGTACCGGGACGGCAATGACCTGATTCGATTCGGGAGGATGAAGCGTGATGGTTGGTTTGGCTTGGGATTGGGCGTCGAGGAGGTCGATCGCGGCTCGGGCTGGTTGCCGCGCGAGCCGAGCCTCGGTTTCCGTGCGCGCTCGCAGGGTAACTGGCTTTGCCCTGGCTTTGACGCTCACCGCGGCGAGCTTCTCAGGACAGGCGATGCGGGGGACGAGCCCGACCGGCTGAAGGACCTTCAGACGAGCTACGTCGCCGGTGCCGGTCAGAAGATCGCGCGCGCTTATCACTTCGGGTCGCAGGGGCCGGGCGATGTCTTCACCAACCACACCAGCCATACCAACCGCCTGGTACCGATCTACCTCTTCGGTGCGAAGGCCGACCTGGGCGCTGTCACGGGACAGAACAGCCGGTATCGCGACCCGGAGAAGATCAAGGCTCTCTTTGGATTCCTGCCCGAGAACACGGTCAACCCCCGCGCCGTCTACGCCGACCAGAGCGACCTTTACCGGGTGCAGAAAGAGGCGGTCGCCCGGGGGGTCAAGCATTTATTCATCGTCTGGTTCGACGGCCTGGACTGGCCGACCACGCAGGCCGCGGCCATCGTCAAGACGGGCAAGGTGTACACCGAGGGCAAAGGCTCGGGACTGGTGTTCCAAGATTACGATGCCGGCGGCACAGCGCAGTACGGCTTCGCCGTCACCAGTCCGACGCATGAGAAGAACCGGCCCGACGTCGACACCCAGACCGTCGTCATCCCGGCGGAGAGCCTCGGCGGCGGCTACGATGCGCGGATCGCCGGGCCAAACCCATGGTCTCCGGGCCCGCTGGGCCTGAAGGCCCTCGGCTATCTCAAGGGACAGTCGGCCAACGCGGCCGACCAGGCGGGCGTGCTGGCCGTCGGCGGCGTCCTGCACGCTTATACCGACTCGTCCCAGAGCGCCGCCGAGATGATCAGCGGAGTCAAGTCGTACAACAACGGGGTCAACGTCACCGATGACGGCCGGCTGGTGACGACGCTGTTTCACGAGCTCCAGGATGTGGGATGGAAAGTCGGCACGGTGACCAGCGTGCCTTTCGACCACGTCTCGCCCGCCGCGATGTACGCGCAGAACGTCCATCGCGACGACTACCAGGACCTGGCCCGGGCGATGCTCGGCCTGCCGGGAATCATCCAGGCAGGCGCGGCGAGGACCGCTCCATCCGGGTCTCGACGTGGTCATGGGGACGGGCTTCGGGGTGATTACCAATCCGAAGTCCCTGGCGGAGCAAGGGGCGCAACGGGGTTCTTGGCGACCTGTTCATCACCGACGCCGATTTAGCGGCGATCGACGTCAAGAACGGGGGCAAGTACGTCGTGGTTCACACCGAGCCGGGAGTCAACGGCGGTCAGGCACTGAAGCAAGCCGCCGCGGCGGCTGCGGGGCTCTGCGCGACTGTTCGGCTTCTTCGGTCGTGCCGGTCTCGATCATCTCCCCTACCAGACCGCCGACGGCCGCTACAACCCCGCGCCCAGCATCGGCAGCAGCAAGGGGGAGCCGCGACCGGCCGAATCGTACTCTCCGTCCGACCGCATCGAGCAGCCGACGCTTGGTCCAGATGACCGAGGCCGCCCTGACCGTCCTGGCCGCGGAGCCCACCCAGCCGTTCGCCCTGTTCGTCGAGGCGGGGGACGTCGACTTCGCGCTCCACGCCAACAATCTCGATAACGCCATCGGCGCGGTTTATAGCGGCGAGGAGGCCGTTCGCTCGATCATCCGCTGGGTCGAATCCCACAGTAACTGGGACGAGTCGGTCCTGCTCGTCTCGTCCGACCACGGCCATTACCTGGTCGTCGACGACCCCCAAGCCCTGGCTGGGGTCAAGTGAGGTCGCCCCACGCGCTCGGAATCATCATTTCGCTTGGGCCTTTTCCGGCTTCGAAGCTTTCACGACCAGGAGCACGGGGCGGCGGTTTACCCACTCGCCGGTCCCTTCGCGACTGACGAAATCATATCCGGACAAGGCCGGTGCGATGGCGTCTTCACTCAGGTCCGGCTGAGAAGCTCGGTGAGTCTGGGTGATCCAGGTTTTCAGTGCACACTGTTTTGGAAGCAGTTGCTCGGTTTTCTCGTCGTAACTGACCAGTCGCAGGGTCGTCAACATGTCGGCGAATGATGGTTCTTCCTTCTTGAGGTACCACGGCCGGAAGGGAAACCTGACAAGCTGATGACCCGTTTGGTGAAACCAAACCACCACCAAGCTGTAGATGAACATCGCCATGTGCGCAGTCCGCTCGACGGCTTTGCGGACACGATTGGCGGGGTCCTCCAGACCCAAGAACTGCTTGCAGTATTCAAATGTGCATTCGATCGCCCAGCGACAGGCATATGCCGAGAGGATTTCCTTTGCCGTCCAATCCAGCTTGGTACAATAAAACATCTGATCGGGGCGTTTCCCTTCCAGGTTGCGCACCAAGACGATGGTCAGAAGGCGATCCTTTCCCGCCTTGTAGTACAGAGCTTGGATCGTCTTGACCGCCAGGGTGTCATGCGAACCGAGGAGAATGCCGTGGCTGGGCCGGCCGGCCTTGGCCTGGGCACGGATCAAAGGGGTGATGTCGAAAAGCTTCCAGCCATCGCCGGGCTCGAACTTGTACGTTGCCGCGGGCTCTGGGTCATACCTTGGCCGCGTTTTCCACGAGGTCATCTCTCGCCAGCCTTCGAGGATTTCAAAGGCGTGGATCGGGCCAGTCGGGGGATGCGTTGTGGTCTTACGTGAGTAAATCGCGATCAAGAATTGACGATCGGTCGAGGCGTCTTCAGTCAGGAGGGATCGCCGGCCAGTCGATCAAGACTCGGGCACCGCTGTTCTGGATCCCAAAGTTGTCGATGTTGCCGAAATTCCAGTCAGGCATGTAGGTCATCGTCATGCAATCCTGGGAAACGGGGATTGCCCGGATAATCGAGCCGGGAGCCCCGTGCTCGGGGTTCGCGCAGGACCCGTTTCATCAGGTCCATGTCGACCTCGAAAGACTTCGCCTGCTCCTGGCTCGTTTTCTTCTTTTGCTGCGATGGCTCAGGACTGGCGACCAGGTCGGTTCCAACGAAGCGATCGCGATCTCGGGAGCTGTTCCGCCCGGGACGAATCGACCTGGAGCCGTTGCCTCGGCCGCCGGTTGCATCAGCAAGCCAGCTCCAGCGGTGAGGAGACCAACAGCCATCGTCGATCGCCGCAACCGTTTTGAGTGGAGCTGAACCACATGGTGGAGAGTACTCCGTTGGCGATGGATTGCGCGGTCAACGAGACGACGCCTTTCATCGCTTTGCCTCGTTTCACAAAAAGAAGAGCAGCGCGGGCCGTGGTCTGCGCAGTCGTACTGGAGAGTGGCCCGGCGGCCGCATCGGCCGAGGTGGCGAGTGCAACCAGTCCGGTCGAGAGCGCCATTCCCCGACGGGTCAGCCGCTGACCGAGCAGCTTCCGCGCCCGGGCGAGCCGGCCCCGGATCGTGCTTTCGGCCAGGCGGAGCTGCTGGGCGGCCTGCGCCTGGGTCTTCCCCTCCAGATAACAGACCACGACCGCGGCTCGGTACGGTCTGGGCAAGCGGTCGATTTCCTCGTGGAGGACCTGCTCCAGGTCATACTGGCTTGCGTCGCGAGGGGGTTCGACGACCGCGAGAGACCGGTGGCAGGCTGCCTGTTGGTCGCGGATTCGCCGCCTCGCGGCGATGGCCTTCGCCTTCCGTCGCCGTGCGACTGGCGACCCCGTAGAGCCAGTTGCTCAACAGCTCGCGCGTGTCGATCGTCCGTGCCTTGCGAGCGAGCACCAGGAACGTGGCCTGAAATGCGTCCTCGGCCGCATGTTCATCGCGGAGCAACGTCCGGCAGACCCTCAGGACCATCGACCCGTATCGCTCGACGATCGCCTCGAACGCCAGCGCCGCGGCCTCGTCGTCGGCCGTGACGAACTGCTCCAGAAGCTGCGCATCAGTCATCCCACCGACGGTTCCCAGGCGGAAGAGCCGGTCAAGCTGCCGGCCAGCATCGGTTGATCGGTTTGTCATGGTCGATCCTTTGTGCCTTCAAGCCCGATCCGTCTCTTCAGAGAATACTGCCCGCTCGCGGGGATCGCCTCACACCACTTTGGAGCGATTTTCGGAGAAAATGAAGTTTCGCGACCAGAATGTTCGTTGGAATTTGTTCACATGCTGGGATTGAACCTTGACGATGACCGGACTATATCAGAACGATGGCCGACGCTGACGCCGAACGCCGATCTACTCGAAAACCAGAGGCAACCATGATGGTTCTTCATCGCTTCCAACTTCGCCCGTTACGTGCATTGTTCGCAATGGTGCTGGCCGCGCTGGTCGGCCTGGATGTAAGGACAAATTCGGCCCGAGCGGCCGAGCCGCCCGCCGCGACGATCGATGGTGCCCATCCACAAGAACTCCGGCCGGGCGATCCTCACGCCCACGGCCTCACGGATACCGACCTCGATGCGCTGCGGTCAATCCTCCGCAAGGCTGTCGATGACCACACGGTGCCCGGCGTTTCGCTGCTCTTGGTTCACAAAGGCGAAATCATCTTCAAGGAGGCGTTCGGCAACCTGACGCTCGACCAGAAGGTGCTCATGGCCTCGAGCTCCAAGCCGGTCACCGCGACGCTCCTGATGATTCTGGTCGATCAGGGCAAGCTTTCGCTCGATGACCCGATCGAGAAATACCTGCCGGAGTTCAAGGGGATCACCATCAAGGGAAAACCTCCGGCCAAGCTGCCGACGGTGCGGCACCTTCTCTGCAACATGTCGGGCCTTCCCGGCGATTTCCTCGCCGAGTCGCTGCTCAAGCGGCTGCGGAAAGGAGCCGGCAAAGCCAGAGAAGTCGCCAAGGAGGCGGAGAAGGACCTGGAGAAAGGAAAGCACCGAGGCCAGCTTGTTCTCAGCTCGGAACCGTTCGCTGGCCGCGTCGGTTCGCGGCCTGGCCGAGGGAGGCTTGGCGACCGAGCCCGGGGCTGAGTTTCATTACTGTACGATGGGCTTCAACGTGGCCGCCCGGGTGGCGGAAGTGGCGGCCAAACGGCCGTTCGAGGAGCTGGTCCGCACCGAGCTCTTCGAGCCGATGGGCATGAAGAACACGCGCTACACGCCTTTCGGCTTGCAAGCGGTCCAGTCCAGCCCGACGCTCCCCAATGGCGAGAGCCGCTTCATCATGGCGGGCGGGGGCATGACCTCGACCCTCGACGACTTCGCGGCGTTCTACCAGATGCACGCGAACGGCGGGACCTACCACGGCCGACGTATCTCAGCGAGCGTGGCGTCGCCACGATGCACACGCGCCAGGGCAAGCTCGAACTGCTGATGGCCGGCCCTTATGGCAACGACTACGGCCTGGCGTTCTTCCTCGATCGGCTGGACGACAAGGGACAGGCCCGGATGATCACCCACCCTGGCCTCTTCGGCACCACCCCCTGGCTCGACAAGGACCGCGAGCTGATCGGCGTGCTGTTCGTTCAGTCCAATTTTCTCCGGATTCTCACCCTCGTCCGCGATCTCCAGGCCAAGGTGCGCGAGATGATCCCGACGGCCAAGATCTCGTCTTCCCGTTCCACTCCACAAGTATCTAGGGTTCAATCGTAGCTTTTGGAAGAGGCAGGCACGAGGCAGTGACAAGCTGCCTGGGGATGCAAAGGGGACAGAGAGGAGGAAAGGGGGGAAACTCTGAACAGCGCCAGTTGACGTAGGGCTTTGGATGACGGACGGCCTTCTCATCTGGCGCTGCACTGGACGCGGGCCGCCGGGCGATTTCTTTGATATGATAGCGTTCACTCGGCGTTCCAGTCCGCTGGACTTGATCGTTACGTTACGTGGCGGAAGCGGAGGGTCGGCATGACTCACTCGAACAACTCTCTCAGCGTGGACGACCCCTATGACCTGAGCCGCTTCGTGCGAGCGCAGGAGGGCGACTACGAGCAAGCACTCTTGGAAATCACGAGCGGGCGGAAGCGCACACATTGGATGTGGTACATCTTTCCGCAATTCGACGGGCTGGCTTTCAGCTCGACCTCGAAGCGCTACTCGATCAAAAGTGCGGAGGAGGCCAAGGCGTACCTTGATCACCCAGTCTTAGGACCGAGACTACTGGCATGCGCGCAGGCGGTCGTCCGCATTGAGGGTCGATCCGCGACGGAGATCTTCGGCTCGCCCGACGACCTGAAACTGAGGTCGTCCGCAACCCTGTTCGCGTGCGTGTCGCCCCCGGGCTCTGTGTTTCACGATCTGCTCGATAAGTACTATCGCGGCGGCTTTGACGACAAGACGCTCCGATTGCTTGGCGTCGACGCCAAGGTCGGGGACGGTAGCGAGGAGGCATAGCCTCGGCAACTTTGCTCATCCGGCCAAGACCGCGGGGCGGCATGCGATCCTGGAGGCTGCCGTGGCCATTGCCGAGGAAGATTACTGGAATCCGTTGGCGCACCGGGTTTTGCGGCCGATTTCTGCACCGGGTTGATCAAAGGCCGAACCGCGACTATGATTGAGGTGTCGATCATCGTACCGAGGTGATTGCACGCTCTCTGTTTCACCTCTCATAGAAACACGACCCAAAGGAGACCGGCGATGCGAATGAGTTACCACAGGGGTGTCTCGTCGAGCCTGAATCCCGCGCAAGGGTCACGGTAGCTGCGCTTCCTCGTAGCGAAGAGAAGCGCATTCTGGTTGCCGGGCGGTTCGCCCGCGCGCTGGGTTAGGCTCTCATCACACTGGAACCGATCCGTCCCATCGGATCGGTCCGTACTGGCTGCGCTGTCAAAAAGGATCGGTGTGGACGGTGCGGTGTTCAAAAACGAGTCTATCGCCTTTTGATCAAATCACGTGAGAGCTATCATGAGAAATCATACACTTTCAAGCGAGCAAGTCCATGTACCGTACGCCGAGCCTGGGGAGGATGACAGCCAGGCTCCGTCGACGCACTCGTGGCGGCAGCAACGAGCGCGGCGAGCCCGCCGGGTTGAATCGCGCGGTCGACCGACGGGCCACAAGGCCTGGCAGCTTTGCCGGCAAGTCGCCGTGACGCTCGACGAGGTTCTGGCCGAGTGCGGCGACGGTGTGCTCCGAGGCCTGCGCGTGGTGAGCGTCGCGCCGTTTCCCGATGCCTCGCGGCTGCTGGTAACCCTGACGTCGATCGACGACCGGCCGGGGGCCGTGATCGGGGCCGGAAGCGTGCTGGAACACATTGAGCACGCCGCCGGCCACCTGCGGTGCGAGATCGCCGTCAGCCGTCACCCGCAAACGCGCGCCGGTCTTGGTCTACCAGTTGGTCGAGCCAAGAACGGTCGAGATCAGAACAGATTCATCCGAATCGGTCGTCAATCGATGATTACTCGCCCCGGCTGGCCTTCACCTTGAGGTTCTTCGATCGTGATGGATCGGTCGAGGAAAGCGCGGATGGTGTCGGCGTTGGTACGAAGGTGCTCGGTGACTTCGCTGACGGTGAATACACTGCGGCCTGGTGCGAGGGCCAGAGGCAGAAGGATCTGGTCGGCGGAGTGAGGGTCGACCGCGGCGTGCGCGACGGCCTCGAAGGCGAGAAGCTGATCGACCGCCTCGTCGGCGACGGCTTCGGCCGGCTTGCCGCGTTCGCCCAGGCCGACGAAGGTGGCGGGAGCCACCCCGTCGTGCTCGGCGGTCAGCGCGATCGCGGCCCCCTGCCCTTGGCTGGGCCAGCTTACCAGGTCGATCTCGGCCGAGAGGCCGTGGGGCGACAGGCGCTCGAGCGCCCGGTCGCGCATCCGACGCGCGATATCCTCGCGCAAGTTGGAAATCCCGGCTGTCCCATGCAGGGTTCGCAACGGAGCCCGGTCGGTCCGGTCGATTGGCCTCGGCGTTGCCGGCTCGATCCAGGCTTCGAGCCGGCCGCCGCCGCGAGGATAGAAGCCGGCCGAGGGCATCGTCAAGGTCAGCGGCATGCCCAGTGCCGACAGGTAGGCGCGCCAGGTCGCATCCAGGAAGAGGAAGGCCGGCGCCTTGGGGTTGAACGTTCCGCCGGTAAGCACCAAACGGACAGGGTTTTCGGCGCGCAGGGCCATCGGCGGATGCAGCGTTTGTAGCACGAGGCTGGTCGAGCCGGCGGTGCCGATGTCGATGGTCAGGTCACGAAGCACACGGGCGCCCGGCGAGAACGCCAGCTCACGCGCGCCGACGGTGTTGCCGACGATCTTGGCCTCTCCCAGGGCTGCGGCCGCCTCAACAGCCTTTTGATGCTGGGGCCGTAAGCCCGGCTTGTCACGGTTGGCCCGAATCTTGACCATGCGGAACGGCCGGCCGGTCAAAAGTGAGAGTGTGAGGGCCGTTCGGAGGATCTGGCCTCCCCCCTCCCCTCGCGACCCATCGAGCAAAACTCGGCCTTGGTCTCCGGCCGAGGACGTTGGCGATGAGGATAACGACATCTCAGGGAACTCCTCGGGACGAAACACCCGGGGCCGCTCAAGTCGGTGTGGCGCCGCGATCGAGGTGTGGGCGTTGTGTGCCTTCCATCGCCTGGGTTTGGTCCCGGCCTCGACGACTCGGCTCCCGTCCAACCAATTTACCCGCTCGGCCCCTTGAAACCCATCCATCGGATGTCGCTCCTTAAAAGTCAAGGGCCGGATGCGGCAGTCGGGACCTTCCCGGACGGAAGGGTAGGCAACCCGCTTATTTTCTCGGGGATCCGCTCGCGCGGCTAACCGGCGGGTTGAGTCGAAAGAGGTCCGTTCACCTTGTGGGGAGATGAGATCGATCGATCATTCAATCAGGGTGTCGGGCCGCTCTTGCCGGTAGAGACTGGATCGTTGGACCCAGTGGATTTCGGATCGGACGGGGCTGGTGGTCCGCTCTTGTCGCCTTCGTTGGTGGACGACGCGGCCGGTGCCGTGGTCGTGGCCGGGGCGCTGTTTCCCGGTATTTCCGGGATAGCCAACGGTGTGAGCGGAGGCACGGCGGCTTTGGGCGTCGCGGGCTTTGGCAATGGTGCGATCAGCCGTTTGAAGAGTTTCGGCCGATCGGATGCGTTCGAGCCTGCCTCGAACACGCCCTCCTTGTTGCGCGAGGCCCAGATCAGGATCAACTTCTGTTCGCGTTGATCGCTATGGGCGACGCTCTGAGTGAACAAGAAGCTGCCAAGGCAACGCCTTTGCTCGGGTACGCAACCGACGACGACGGCTTGGCCGGGCTCGACGACCAAGTTCACGGGCAGGTCGCGGAGTGTCTCCTCCTTCTGACCGTCGTTGATCTTGAGCTCCTGAGGGGCGAGCGGAGCGGCGTTGGGCATCGCCTGAAAGCTGCGCTGGATTGGACCGTGGTGGATCTCGGGGACCAGCCGCAACGACACGCCGTGGGTGCCGTTGTGCCCGACAATGACGCGGAAATAGCCACTGGCGTCGTTGTAGTCCTTGCCGAAGGCCCGGTTGTCCCGGTTCAAGAGCAGACTGGCCTGTTCCACGGCGTCACTGATCCGGATCAAGGGCTGTTCGTTGGTGTCCGGATAGATGCTGATCGGAACGACCGTCTTTCCGGGAGTCGTATCCTTGAGGATCGCTTCGAGCTCGAGCGGGAACTCGCCCGTGATTCGGCCGGCGCGTAGGCCGTTTGATTCCCAGGCCCGCCGCTCGGACGGAGCGAGGACCTGTTCGTCGGCCGCCCGCCAGACTACCTCGTTGATCGCGGGGTCGGCGAACGGGCGAGTGAGGATCACCACCTTGAGCATGCAGCGGTTGGGCTCGATAAGCTGTCCATTTTGACCCCCGATGCGGGTGAACACGTTCTGGGAAGGAACGCCGTTCTTGTCCAACGCGCAACCGGCCACGACCAGCAAGCCGGCCACGGCCGTCGCCGCCAAGATTGAGACCCACACCGGCATTCGGCTCTTCGAGTCCATGGAGCGGAATCCTTTCCGCGATACCCCGAACGGACATGATTCACACGGCTGAAACGAAACGATATTTATTGATTTCAGCCCTCGCTGTGATGGAAGCGAGTCGAGCAGACGAGACCGCCGGCGTCGTGTCGCGTCGAACGGGGATTGAGCGGAAGTTTAGGCCAATTCGACCCAGCCGTCAACAGCAACTGCTCACACCGGAACGCCGGCCTGATCAACAGTGATCTGAAAGTACGATCCAATTCAACTCGATCAAGAAACTGCCGGCGGTTGTGGCTTGAGATTGTGACTCCGGGGAAGTATATGTTGTGTGTGCGGCGTCGCGGCAAGGCCGCCGACAAGGCGATCCCAACGTCGTGGCTTGAGGCGCGGCGAGGAAGGCGATGCTCTTGGACGCTCCGATTCTTCTGTTCGGTGATTCGAACTTGGTAGCGACCGGACTTTGGGGCATGTGGCCCCCCGGCTTGGTCAACCTGAAACAGGTGTCCGATGCTCTGTTGGGTATGGCTTGCTTGGCCATCTTCGCGCTCCTTGTGCGGGCGTATGTTGGGCAAAGGCGTCCACGCGAACTTCCCTCCCGAGGAAACGTCGGGACGTTGGGCGCGTTTCTGATCGTTTGTGGGTTATCGCAATTCGCCACGGCGATCGTCGCGATGCCCGTCAACCGCGTGATGGGGATCTCCTTGCTGGCGGCGATCGCCTGCTGGGCCGCGGCGCTTACGCTGGTGCCCTTGCTCTCGCGGCGGCCGGCACCACACGAAGACGAAGACATTGAGCGGGAGATCGCGGAACGACAGAAGGCTGAGGAAGCCCTTCGACAGAGTGAAGAGGAGGCCCGCAAGCTCACCGAAGCCGATCTCCGCAAGAACGCGTTCCTCGCTATGTTGGGCCATGAGCTGCGCAATCCCTTGGCGCCGATCCGCAACGCCGTCAAGATCATGAAGCAGCGCGGCTCGGACGACCCCGACCTGTGCTGGGCCCGCGACGTGGTCGACCATCAGGTGCGCCAGATGGGCCAGTTGGTTGACGAGCTACTGGAGATCTCCCGAGTAACCAGCGGTAAGGTCCGGCTCCAGAAAGAGCCCATCGACGTCGGGACGATCGTGGCCTACGCGGTCGAGACAAGCCGTCCGCCCATCGAGCAGCAGCACCATCGTCTCTCGATCGCCTTGCCCCCTGGCCCTGTGTTTGTCGAGGCCGACCCGATCCGGATGGCCCAGGTCCTCTCCAATCTCCTGAACAATGCGGCCAAGTACACCGAGCCCGGCGGACAGATCCGTCTGGGTGTCTCTGTCGAGGGAACCGAGGTCTTGTTCCGGGTTCGCGACACGGGTATCGGTATTCCCGCCGAGATGCTTTCGCAGGTTTTCGACCTGTTCACCCAGGTCGATCATTCGCTCGACCATTCGCAGGGGGGACTGGGCCTGGGACTGACTCTGGTGCGAAGCTTGGTGGAAATGCACGGTGGGACCGTGCAAGCTCTGAGCGAGGGGCCAAACCGTGGGAGTGAGTTCATCGTCCGCCTGCCGATCTTACCCGCGGCCATGGCCAAGGCCATTACCGAGCTGCGCCTCAGGCCGCTCGTCCGGCTCCCCGTCGATCTCGGTCGCAAGAAGACAGGGCGTGCGCCATCGCGACGTGTCCTGGTGGTGGACGATAATGTCTCGTCGGCACAGAGCCTGGCCATGGTCTTGAAGCTGGAGGGATACGACGTCCAGGTTGCGCACGACGGCGCGGTGGTGCTCGAGGCGGCGCGGACATTCCGTCCCGAAGTCGTGCTGCTGGACATCGGCCTGCCGGGCATGGACGGCTACCAGTTGGCGTGCCGGCTCCGCCAAGATCAGGACCTGGGAGCAAGTATCGCGCTTTTGGTCGCCGTAACCGGCTACGCCGAGGATGAAGCTCTCCGCCGTTCCCGCGAGGCCGGCTTCGACCACCACCTGGTCAAACCGATCGACCCCGACGCCCTGCTGGCGCTCTTGGCCTCGCTCGAATGGGCTCAAACCACCGCCGAAGAGGAAAAGCAATTTAAGCACAGATTAACAAAGATAGACGCAGAGTAAGAATTATAAAGAATAAATCATACATATTCTTGAATTAATTTAATAATTCTTCAAATTAATATTTAACTTTATCTGTGTTTAATTCGCTTTCGATTATGCGATCAGGCTGACGTGGCCGCTGCGACTGGTCTCCGACGAGGCTGCTTGGTGAGTGAAGGGCCGGAGTCGACCGCCGTGGTGAACTCGCGGATCAGTTTCACGGGGTCAAGGTCGGCGACCGAATCCACGATCTTATGAGGTTGGTAGGCGAACCGCGCCAGGTCCTCCCGGCATGTGCCTCCGCTGAGGACAAGGATCGTCTTGAAACCGAGTTGGATGCCGCCGAGGATGTCGGTTTCCATCGTATCGCCGATGACGATCGTCTGGTCGGTCGCCAGGCCCAGCTCCTTGCGGGCACTGCGCAGCATGACCGGGCTGGGCTTGCCCACGCTGAACGCCTTGATCCCGCTGGCCGTCTCGAGCATCGCCACCGTCGCGCCGCAGCCCGGTCGCAGCCCTGACTCGGTAGGGCAGTTCGGGTCGAGGTTGGTGGCGACCAGCTTGGCCCCTCGCATGATCATCTTCAGCGCCGCCTCGACCAATTCGAAGCTCATGGTCCGGCCTTCGCCGACGACGACATAGTCCGGGTCCTTATCCACAATTGCATAGCCGTTTTCGTGCAGGGCGGTCAACAAGCCGCCTTCCCCGATCACGAATGCCGTTCCTCCCGGCTTCTGCTGGGCCAGGAAGCTGGGCTGTCGCCATGGCGCAGGTATAGACATGCTCCATCTCCACGTCGATCCCCAGGCGTTGAAGTCGAGTGGCGACGTCAAGTCGGGTCCGCTGGCTGTTGTTCGTCAAGAATCGGAAGGGAATGTCGTTCTTGCGCAACCCATTGATAAACGCATCCGCTCCAGGAATCAGGTGGCCGCCACGGTAGATGACGCCGTCCATGTCGATCAAGTAACCAAGCATCAGCTTAGGATTCTCCACGTCCTCGGTAGAAAAAACGAACCGCGCCATGCGATCCATTTGGGGTTCGCCCCGGGAGAGGGTGGCCCGAACAGTATCGGACGGTGCGGTGCGACTTATCCAGTGGACCGCGAATGGCGTGCCAACCGCGTAAGAAGTCGGCTGCGAGGCGTGGGCCGCCAGGTCGGAAAGTCAACAATCTCTTGTGATTACGACCAACCACTTCCGGTGCGGAAGTCTTCGACGACGTCATCGTTCTGCCCGGTCGTTGGGCAAGCAGCCTCGATTCGCGCGCATCGGACGAGAACGTCGAATTCAATGGGTCCGGTTGGTGGCGATATATTGTTGAACAAAGAAGTAACCACGGATGAACACAGATCAACCTAGCGCAGCCTACCGGCCGCAACCAAAATAGATGACATCCCATGGCACATCTCGGATGATGGATTCGGCCAAAACATTCTCTGGAGGTGCGACATGGTGTGCTTCTTGGATCGTCATCAGGACAACGTGATCGGTGTTCTCTCCGGCTTTGACAGGATCCTCTTTCGTGGAACACTCTTGTCGATTAGCTATCGCGATGGCCTCGATCGGTTCTTGAGTCATCACGATGTGCTGCTGAAGGATTTCGGCCGGTTTGCCGGAGGGCTCTCCCAAACCGTCAAGGATCATGTCCAGGATTTGGTCGCACAGTCCGGACGTCCTTACCTTTACCTGGAATCCTCGAAGCAGTCCAAGGAGAAGATCGCCGAGCGAATCTGCCGGGATGATCGGATTACCGAAGGGTTGATCTGTGTCTTGGGCTGCGTCGAGGTGTGCCAGAGCTTCGCGATCCGCAAGGACTCCAAGTCGAAGAAGCTGAGACTGGTCTCGGCGCAGTGCAAATGCCTGCATTATTACTTCTATTACCTCGATCGCGATTTCGGGCTGATGCACGTGAGGCTGGAGACGTGGCTCCCTTTCTCCATCCAAGTCTGTCTGAACGGCCGAGAGTACCTGGCGCGTTGCTTGGAGCGAGCGGGCATCGGCTTTGAGAAACGGGACAACTGCTTTGTCCGGATCGATCATCTCAAGAGGGCCCAGGAGATGCTCGACGACCTGGTGACCCGCAAGTGGGAGCGATTTCTCACGATGTTGGCGCGTCGGGTCAATCCGCTGTTGGCGCCGGAGGCCGGATTGGAGTTGCGCGGTTACTACTGGACCTTCCGCCAATCCGAGTATGCGACCGACGTGATGTTCCGCGACGCCGCCGCCTTGAAGGCGATTTACCCCCGGTTGGTCTCGCACGCGATGGACCATTTCCATTCCCGGGATGTGCTGCGCTTCCTGGGACGTCGGATGACGGTGCGCTTGACAGAGGAAGTGACCAGCCAGAAGGCGGAGTTCTTCGAAGGAATCCGAGTCAAACACCGGGTCGGTGAGAATTCGATCAAGATGTACGACAAGCAAGGGAGCGTACTGAGGATCGAGACGACGATCAACAACCCGAGAGACTTTAAGTCTTGTCGGGAGACGACCCGAAATGGCCAGCCCGGCTTGTACTGGTTGCCGATGCGGAAAGGGCTGGCCGATATTGCCCGGCGCGTGGAAGTCTGTTGTGCCGCGAATCAGCGCGATCCCGAGGCGCTGGCGGTGGTGGATGAACCGGCTCCCACCAGGGAGGTTCTTGATCCGTTGACGCGACCGGTGATCAAGCAAGGGCGAACGTATCGTCCGTTGCGCCCGATTGCGCCGGAGGAGGCCGACCTGTTCAAAGCGGTGATGCGCGGGGAACACGTGCTCAACGGGTTCCGCAACCGGGACCTTCGAGAGCTGTTGACCGCGGGAGTCAAACCGAACTCGAAACAAGGTCGGGCCATCACGGCCCGTATCACGCGATGTCTCGGGCTGCTGTGCGCGCATGGACTGATCCGCAAGGTAGCAAAGACCACACGCTATCAAATAACACCCAAGGGCCATCATGCGATGACTACAGCCTTAAGACTACGAGAGGTTGACGTTACGAAGATCGCAGCCTGAAAAGCTTGTTGAAAAAACAAGATTTTTCAAGCTTGTAAAACAGATGAAGAAAGAAATGGGAGCTAAGACATACGATCGCTCCATTTTTGTCATGATTAATAATATAGAATTCTATATATTATTAATAGTTATCTTTCGTTTTTTCTCCGCAAGACGCAGAAATCAGTAAACCCATGGATCGGGTCGACGTTCCTCTCTAACTGTGGTAGTCTATTGTTGACTTCCTTCTTGGCTTCTTAATCTCGAAGATCGTCCTCAGAGGCTCTCGACGATCATGACGACCGCGACCCAACTTTCTGAACTCCCGGCGATCGAATATCCCGACAGCGATGGATTGCCCATGTCGGACAATACGTTGCAAAATGATTGGATGTTTAAGATCAAGGGGGGACTGTCCGCGCTTTTCGCGCTGATCCCGATGTGTTCGTGGCCTGCGATTTATTGTGGTATCCCGTCCAGGGCGACCCGGACACACGCATCGCTCCCGACGTCATGGTAGTGTTCGGACGTCCTAAAGGGCGTCGCGGTTCCTACAGGCAATGGGAGGAAGGGAACCAGCCTCCCCACGTCGTTTTTGAGGTCCTGGGCCCGGCAACCGTCCCGGTGAAATGGACCACAAATTTCGATTCTACGAGCAGTATGGTGTCGAGGAGTACTACGTCTATGACCCGGACGACGGGTCGCTGGAAGGCTGGCGGCGAGTGGGGAATCATCTGGAAGCGATACCCCAGATGGCGGGTTACGTCAGCCCTCGGCTCGGCATCCGTTTCGATCCCGGCAAAGGTCCCGACAATCTCAGGATCTTTCGCCCCGATGGCGAGCGTTTCGTGATGTTTGACGAGTTGGATGAGAAGCTCAGGGCCGAGGAGCGACGAGCCGACAAGGAGCGGCAGCGAGCCGACGAGCAGGCCCGAGTCGCCGACGAAGAACGCCAGCGAGCGGAGCAGGAAGCCCGTATCGCAACGGCTGAACGCCAACGCGCCGACGAAGCACGGCAGCGAGCCGAGCGTCTAGCCACGCGACTACGGGAACTGGGCATCGAGCTGGATTGAAAGCGCGTCTCTGTCTCCGTCCGGGTCGGATTTTGTGAAACGGATCAATCCTCGACATCCTCAAGACGGATGCCTTGTCCCTCACGGATGCCTTGCCGGGCAGCCTCGATACGGTGGAGGAACCTGGGATCGTTCACGAGGCGATACTCGAACCAATCGTCTTCGGAGCCGAAGCCGATCAGCACTCCAGCCGGCTTACCGTGCCGGGTAATCACGATCTCCTCGGTCTCGGCGAGACGCAGGTACTTCGAGAGATCATCCTTCACTTCAGAGAGCGGAACCGTCTTCATCGCTTTGACCTACCTGTTCGAGCCATGCATCCGCATCGGCTTTCGCGACGATCGCGAGGACTTGAACCTCTTCGCCCTTGACGTCATAAAAGACCCGAAGGTCATCGACGCGCAGCCGATATTGCGGATGGGCCAACTCCCGAAGACGCTTGATGCGGCTCTTGCTGACTTTGGTCGGCTCGTGCCGCAAATGGACCTCAATCGCCTCGCGCACCTTGGCTCGTTTCGAATGCGCTCAAGCGACGCAAGTCGCTAACAGCTTCAGAGAATAAGACAATCTCAAATGGCATTCTGGCTAGATGATAGCCAAAATCTAGCGGGAGAACAAGACCTGGGCAGAGAGATCGGCCGGGGATCGAGTCGGCTCGATCCGCCTCTGGCATGCTCAGCCGCTATTCCGTCGTCAAATTTAAGCGTTACCATAGTAACAATATGTGGTTGACTGGATATTTTTTTACCCCTCGCAAGTGTGAGCGCTCCGCGATCACCTTCGGTCGAATCGCTGGCTACCGATTCGCCCGTTGGAAGTGATGGTCGGCGAAATCCATATACGCGTCCCAGTCTTCGGTGGTGACGTCGTGCTTGCCGGGCCGGATGCGATAGCCGATGGTGCTGTTGATAAGGTGGTTGAGAGCCGGCTTGGGCATCTCGGTAGCGGCCAAACCATCGGTGCCAAGCAACCGGTAGACGGGGTCGGCGGCCAGGGCGGCCAAAAATTCGCCTTTCGGGTCGGCCCAGAGATCTTGCTCGGCCGAGCAGATCAAAACCGGCCGTGGTGCGATCAGGGCGATGAGCTCATGCTGGTCGACCGGCAGCAAGGACTCGCGGTCGTTGTACTGGTGGAAGTTGGCGCAGAACCAGTGAGGAAACGAGGTGTTGATCCGCCCGACTGTCTCGCCGAAGATCCGGGCGAGAGTGCGGCTCCGCCACAGCCGGAATTATTGGAGATTACAATGGCAAACCGCGGGTCCTCCGCTCCGGCCCAGAGGGCGGCCTTGCCCAGCCGTGAATGGCCCATCATCGCGACCTTGGTCGCATCGATCTCCGGAGCGGTCTCGAGGTAGTCCAGGGCTCGGGAGAGTCCCCAGGCCCAGGCGCCGATCGACCCCCACTCGTCCGCCTTGGGTCGGGTCTGGCCCGCTTGGTAGAAGAGCGGGTGGATTCCGTTCTGGAACCCGTCGTCGTAGTCCGGGTCGAGATCGCCGTAGTAGGCGGTCGCCAGGGCGAAACCGCGCGACAGGATCCGCTCGACCGGCCACTGCGATGCGCCGGCGCCTCGCGATGACTCGGTGGCCTGATGGTTCACGACGCCTTTGTTCCCGTTTCGCATCCATCGAAGCGAGAGTGTGATTGCCGGGTCGGGGTGAATCGTGTGGTTCCCCTCGAAGTTCAGCCCCAGGAACGCCGGCACGCGCTTCGAGGCACTGGCCGTCTTGGGCAGGTAGAGCAGAAGGTCCATCCGAGGTCCGTCCGGCTTGTCGGTGAACAGGATCGTGACTTCGCGGCGGACGGCCGTTCCACTCAGGGCCTGTTTGTCTTCGGAATAAATATGAAAAGTCGGACGGATCGGTCGAGGAGGTTGCGGCACTTTGCCGTAGACGTCGATCTGGAACAGCCGCAACAGTTCAGGGCGACGTTCTTGAATCCATTGGGAGCTGCTCTCGACCTTTCGACCGCTGACTGTTTTCAAAGGGTCGGGCAGAGGATCACTGCCGACCTTGCTTTCGTCGTAGTTGGCGTCCGGCTCTTGCGCGGGCGGTTTGTCCAGCCAAGGCAAGCAGTGCGATCGCGCCACAAAGTACGGGCCACGACAGGGCATGACCATAATGCGGAAAACTAAACATGGTGGGCTAATCTCCGGATGGGGGCATCGCGGTGGTGGTTTTGGTCGCCGAGTCCGTGCGCCGGGCCATCTGCTTCATCATGTCGCGCTGGGAGATGCCCATCCAGCAGTGGCCCTGTCCGGGACCGTAGGTGATCGAGCCTTTGTACGGCGGATGGGCGTGGGACAGAAACGTGTCGAGCCGGTGGACGGCGTTATTGAGGAAGTAGTCGTCGGCCTCGCCGACCCAGATATGCAGCTTTCCCTCGAGCCTGGGGCCGAGCACTGCCCAGTTCTCTTCGAGGACGCCGCGGAGGTCGTAGGTCTTCCAGTGGGCGGCAGCCTTGTGGTCGATCGCGCCGGTCGCTGCGTTCCAGAGCGGGACGGGGCGTCCATCAGGGCCCTTGGGTCCATAAGTGGCGTTCCACGCTCCCCACTGGCCGCCGGAGAGGGCCCAGGAGTCGCCCTGGCCCAGCACGTTCTCTAGCTGGCACTCATGCCGCATCGTGTAGCGGATCTCGCCCGAGACATCGCGGGCCGCGGGCCGCTCGAAGCCGTGCCGGTTGATGTAGGCGTTATCGTCGTCGTAAATGTTCACGAGCTGAAAGGAGCGAAAATCGACGCTGTCAGGACAGAAGGCCCAGGCGCCATTGAACGTCTCTGGGTAGAAGATCTGCAAGGCCAGCGCGACCCAACCACCGGTCGAGCCGCCATCGAGCACACGCGCATCTGCCCGGCCGATGCCTCGAAAGTTGGCCTCGACGTAGGGGATCAGCTCGTGGACGATCGCCGCCCCGAAAGGTCCGTGGTTGGCTGAGTCGACCTGATATGGGTCGCCAAGCGGTCCGGCGCCGTCCAGGTGAATGAAAATCGCTCGCGGAGTATCATCAGCCATCCAGGTACGCTCGAACCCCGAGCCGGGGGTCATCATCGGACCGACATTGGTAAACCGGGTGCCGTAACCGCCGATGTGAACTCTAACAGGGTAGTGCCGGTCCGGCTGCCGCGCGAAGTCGCGCGGCAGGATCACGCCGCGCGAAGGTGGATCGGCCGGCCGTGGAAATCGCTGAGCCGTTTCGAGTGAATCTTGACATACTTGATCAATTCGGAATCTACCGGCAGTGTCTCTTGGGGCACGGCTTGCGAGAGTTCCAGGCGGACCGTACCCGCCTGGGCCGGGTCGATTCTCACCATGGTCACGGGGCTGTACAGGTCTCCCGGTGCGTTGGGAAAGTTGAGGTCGGGATTGGTGTGCAAGAGAGCCTGGACCGCGTAGGTTCCGGGTTTGAGCTGATTCAGCGATTCGAGTGGGAAGATCGCCGAATGGGCGTCGAGCACGGCCTTGGCGTCCGGCGCGAGGTTGACGACGTCTCCGCCGAGCAGCGGTGAGGCGTTCTTGCCGGTCTGGGCGACGGCGAGTCTGGGTTCGCGTACCGGGATGTCCCAGCACCACGAGCAGTCGGCCCGAGAGCGGCCTGGCTGGTGGCGGACGCGATCCAGCGGGCTCGGCAACCGCCGAGCGGCCCAGCCGTACCTCAAATCGCAGCCCGGTTGGGCGGGACGTCACAGGCTCGGCGGCGTTGAGGACCATCGCGTGCAAGAACGAGAACAGAGTGAAGGCGCCGAGGTGCGCGATGCGCCCCATTGCATTGGTCGGGACCATGGCTTCGCTTCCTTTTGAGGCGGGATCACACGACCTCGCCCGGCAGAGGCCCGTATCGTACCGCCCACTTGAGGCGGAGCGAAAGGGGGCAGGGCTAAGCTTCCGTTGCGTTCGGGGATCGCCTCGTGGCGCCGCGACGTGAGAGCCGATCGGGTCGTGAGCGACTTTGCCAGCCGGTCCGACGGTCTGGTTTCAAGGGATCTGGACGACCGGGTTGGCACGGTAATGGTAGAATGTGACCTTGTCGCGGCCGGCCTGTTTGGATTGGTACAGGGCTTGATCGGCCTGGTCCACCAGCGCGGCCGCGTTCGAGGTCGAGTGGGCGGTTGTGGCCATGCCCAGGCTGGCGGTCACCTTGCGGAGCGGCCAGGGTTGATACGCGATGGCCGCTCGGAGCCGCTCGGCCACCTCCATGGCCTCGTTCGCCTGGGTCGCCGGCATCAGAACGACGAATTCCTCCCCTCCATAGCGGGCCACCACATCGTGAGCGCGTACCGACTTTTGCAGGATCGTACCGACCTTGCGGAGAACCTCGTCACCGGCCTGGTGTCCGAAGGTGTCATTGTATTGTTTGAAGTGATCGATATCGAGCATGAGAATCGACAGGGGCGCGCCGTGACGATCCGCCTGGGCGAAGAGAAGCTCCAGGTCTTCGCGGAATCGCCGGCGGTTTTTCACGCCGGTCAGCTCGTCGATCGTGGCCAGGTCGACGAGCTGAGTGTTCTTCAGGGCCAACTGCTCGTAGAGATTCAAGATGCGTCCGGCGATCTCCAGGCGGACGGCCAGCTCGTCCGGGTCGGGCGGCTTGGTCAGAAAATCGTCGGCGCCGGCGCGCAGTCCCTCCAGCCGCTCCTCGCGGAGGTTGCGGGAAGTGAGCAGGATGATATACGTGTAGCGGTCGCCTCCCTCGGCCCGGATGCGGCGGCATAGTTCGAGACCGTCGAGGCGTGGCATCACCCAGTCAGAGATCAAGAGCGGCGCCTCGCCGCCGCGGAGGATCCGCCAAGCAAACTCGCCGTCTGGCGCGATGATGGCTTCGTGTCCCATTTTCTCCAGCATGTACCGCAGGAACAAGGCCGCCGTCGGCTGATCCTCCGCAATGAGAATCTTCATGCGATTATTCCCATACTCACAAGATGTTCGAGTGCGTTTCGCACTGGCTCCCATTCGACAAGGAGCCGGCTGGCTGCGGCCGGCGCAGTTCGTGAAGTCTTTCCGTCGCCCCGCATCCTCCAACTGTCCACAAACGACGGCCAGCTCGTTGGCCCCGATCGTCCGGCTGATCCCTTTCAGGCCATGAGCCTCGGCGGCTAATGTCTCCCAATCATCGGACCGCAGGCTGGTGTCGATACCGGCAAGGCAAAGGGGGGCTGTTTCCAAGAACGACGCGGCCAGCTCATGGGCGAACGCCTCGTCCCCGCCGCAGATGGTCAGCAATCCTTCAACCAGCGGTTGCTTGGAATCTCGGTCTCCGGCTCTGCGGCCTTTCCAGGTCTGGAGGGTTTCCTGGAGCTGCGCCTGGCGGATGGGCTTGGCCAGATAGTCGTCGAAGCCGGCATTCAGGCAGAGTTCACGATCGCCTTGCATGGCGTGGGCCGTCAGGGCGATGATCGGGATGTGCTGTCCGTCCATGGCCTCCCGCTCACGAATGGTCCGGACCGCCTCAAAGCCGTCCATCTCCGGCATCTGCACGTCCATGAGCACCAGGTCGTAGTCACCGTCCTCGAGCGCCGCCAGCGCCTGGCGGCCATCGGGGGCGATTACCACCGTATGGCCCATGCGCTCGAGCATTCGGCTAGCCACCTTCTGGTTCACCGGGTGGTCTTCAGCCAGCAAGACGCGCAATCCTCCGTCGGCGGGTCCTGGTGGGTCCGAGCGATCCTCGTCTTGTTGCCGCATCGTGAGTCCCTCGTTGCACGAGTCGGAAAGGGGCATCACCTTCATCAAGGCGTTGAACAGCTCGGACTGCCCCACCGGCTTGATCAGGCAGGCGGAGATGTCGAGGGTCTGGAAACATGCGCTATCTTCGGGCCTGCCGGCGGAGGTCAAAAGCAGCAGCCGGACACCGGCGATCTCCGGCTCGCGTCGGATCCGCCTGGCGAGCTCGAGCCCGTCCATTTCGGGCATCATTCCGTCGATCAGCGCGATGGTATACGGTTCGCCGCGCACCGCGGCGGCTCGCAAGGCTCGCAGTGCCGACGGCCCCTCCGCCACGGCGACCGGACGCGCACCCCAGCTCGTCATGATCTCGATGAGAATCAGGCGGTTGGTGGCGTTGTCGTCCACGATCAAGACCGGCAGTTCTTCCAGCCGGCAAACGTCCGGTTCGATGGGACACGATGCGTCCTGGGGCTGAACGCCCAGCACGGCCGTGAATGAGAAAGTGCTACCCCGGCCCGGCTCGCTCTCGACCTCGATACGTCCCCCCATCAGCTCCACCAGCTTGGCCGAGATCGTCAATCCGAGCCCCGTGCCGCCGAACCGTCGGGTCGTTGTGCCGTCGGCCTGCTCGAACGGCTCGAAGATCATTCGTCGCTTCTCGGCGGGGATGCCGATCCCCGTGTCGGAGACGGCGAACCGAAGGACCACTTGCTCACCTCCGGCCTCGACGAGCGAAACGGCGACGACAACCTCTCCCTGCTCGGTGAACTTGATGGCGTTGCCGACCAGGTTGACCAGAACCTGGCGCAACCGGCCGGGGTCGCCGACGAGAGTGTCAAGGATCTCGGGGGCAATCCGGCAAGCCAGCTCGATCCGCTTGGCGTGTGCCCGCAGCGCCAGGGCCTGGAGCGTCTCATGCAGCGCGTCACGTAACGCGAACGGGGCCTGGTCGAGACCGAGCTTGCCGGCCTCGATTTTGGAGAAGTCGAGGATGTCGTTGATCACGGTCAGGAGAGAATCCGCCGAGCTTTTCACCAGGCCGAGGTACTCGCGCTGCCGCGGTGTCAGCTTGGTATCCAGGGCCAGCTCGGTCATGCCGATGATGCCGTTCATCGGCGTACGGATCTCGTGACTCATATTCGCCAGAAACTCGCTCTTGGCCTGACTGGCCGACTCGGCGGCCTCCTTGGCGAGCTGTAGTTCCATCTGCGCACGCTTGATCTCGGTGATATCCGTCCGCAGGCTGACCACGCCGCCGTCGCTGGTGGGAAAGTCGCCGATCCGAATCCAACGATCGGCCAGTTCTTGTTCGGTGACGCCCCGCCGCCGGCGATGAGCGTCCATCCGCTGCGTGATCCAATCTTCCGCGCTCAACCCGCTATAAGCGTGGCCACCTGTGCCGCAGAACGCCCGCAGGACCTCCTCGTACTTGGCGCCTTTCTTGAGCAGATGAGCCGATTCGGCGTAGATCTCGCGATAGCGCTGGTTGCAGAGGACAAGCCGTTCCTCGGCGTCGAACATCACTAATCCGGAATCGAGGCTCTCGATCGCGTCCATGAGCTGCGCCCGTGCTCGTGTCAGCTCCTCCTCGATCAAGCACCGCTCGGCGACCTCGGTCTGCAACGCGGCATTGGCTTGTTTCAATTCGGCGGTACGGATCGCGACAATATCCTCCACCAGGGAATGGGCGGCCTCGATATCCGCCTGGCGGAAGGCGAGCTCGCCCTGCTCTCGCAGCGATCTGAGACAGCCACGGATCAGCACGACGTCTTCGAAGAGAACCCAAGTACTATGCTCGACCCAGCGCCACGGACTGACCGTCAAGAGCCCATAAACCGAGCGCGGCCAGAACACGCCCCGCAGGAAGTGATCCAACGCAACGATAACGGTGGCTGTGATCAGTACCCGCCAGTCGCGGTAAAGAGCCAGGAACGCGAGCGAAGCGAAAATGCTGAAGTGAGCCTCGATTCTACCTCCTAACAGGTGGATCAACAGGGCGCACATGAGCATCTGCCCGATCGCCACGGCATGGCGCAGTGATTGCCTCACCGGGTCGGAGTAGGACCAGACCGACGGGCAGGCTGACGATCGCGCCCCCCAGGATCACCGCGGCCCAAACCATGATATGAAGCGAAACCGTCTCGCCGGCCCATGCATAGGGGGAAATCAAGGTGGCGAACACGATGCCTAACAACCATTCCAGCAAGAGCAGGACTGCGAAGAGAGGGTCGGTGTCGCGATAGCCGGCGTTCAACCGCTGCCGGTACAAGACCTGGGCACGTTCCACCGCCGACCCAGCCGGATCAGATTCCCCGACTGCCGCATTCGTCATCGCGGAGACTCCTCGATGACGAGAGGTTGTGGTGTCGCGAGCGGACAACCGAAGACGGGATTCTTCGCTCGCTCCCCTTCCTGGCCCATGATCAAGGCCAGCACCGCGGCACGGCCGTAGTTGTCGCCCTGATGGCCGCGCGCTGACGTGATGCCGCCACTGAAAGTCAGCCAGCCTCGGGCGTCGTACAGAAGAACGTGCCCCGAGGTCGCCACTCCAAATCTCCGGGCCTCGCTGGCCCCTCTATCTTGCCACATATGAACGTCAGGAAGCTCTGCCAGGTCTTGTTCGATCGCGGACTCTCCCCAGCCTTTAGGAAGATGAGCGGGAGAAAGCAGCAGGGCATGGGCCGATACACGACCAACACAGCGGCTCATAATTTGTGCTAGCTCCGCGACACTGGCCCGCGAGCACGGGCAATGGGGATGGAGAAAGATCAACAGGGTCGGCCGACCGCCGGCTCGATGGATGAAACTTCCCTCCGGCCACCGAACAACCGTTTTCCCAGCATCGCCAGGCCGGCTTGCGTGGACCTCAAGGACGATTATTCCTGAGCCGACAACCAGCCCCCACAACACGAGGAGGCCAGCCAGACTAGACTTAAATCTAGTAACTAACAATCACTTATGATCTCTCGACGGTGAGGACTGACTGGAGCGCTGTGGATGCGTCCTTCTCAAGAATAGGTCATACGCACAGTCGAGGGAGCCTGATTCCTCGCGATGGAATCGGTTTGCGACTCGAGGCGACGGTCGTGAATTGGAGCAGTTTTTCCCTGGACAGGCTCTTGACCGATGCCGCGATACGACTCATGGGCTTAAGTGAGACTTTCGTTGAGCCCGGGAGCGCAGCCGTAGGCTGATGCAAACTCAGGCTTGACCGCAGTGTTGAGCCCGACCGGAATGCCCTGCTTTTGTAGCCAAGGCTTCATCTCTCCCATCGCTTCAGAAAACCCCCCCTAGCGCTCGCCAGTTGGTGCGCGAGTCTGGACAGCCTGGCGAGGTCAGGCATGGAAAACTAGGGCTGTCCGCCTCCATTCTGGCGCACCAACTCGCGAGCGCTCGGGAGAGTTGTGGCCTCTTCGTCCTCGAAGTTCGCCCTCATGAAGGTACCGGCGAATGTGGGATCAGCTTGGTAAACTCAGCGGATTTCGCCGCGTCCAGACCGGCCAGCGAGTGCCGAACAAGGCTGACAGGAAATAGAAAGCGAGGGCGACCAGCAAGAGGTGGTCGAAGCCGAGCACCAGCGACAGGTTCTCGGCCAGCCCGCCGAGGATCACGCCGGCGACATTTGAGCCGAGGGCGACGTCCGGATGAAGACTGTCGCGGAACTCGACCGCGAAGATCACCCCGGCGAAAAATACCGGTATGAAGACCACCGCGCACGAGGCGATCAGCCGCAACGGGCCCGCCAGACGCAGGAACCCGGACATCGGCACCAAGGCGTTGACCACCAGCGCCGCACCGAGAAGCAAGTAGTACGGCCACAGTGCCCGCGGCCGCGCCGACCGACACGAACAGGTTCGACAAAAGGATCATGACGAGTATCGCGCCGAAGACAACCGCATTGACCACCCATGTCGAGCCGAAGAGCAACGCCATGTGGACGACGCCCTTGGACTCCAGCAGCATGAACCCGGCGCCCAGGAAGAACATCCGTCCGCTCGGTCGAGCCGTGCGCACGCCGGCGAAGCTCGCCAGGATCACGAGCGAGATCCCGGCGACGAGAGCCATCCCGCGGAGATTGAGCGCGGGGATGACCGGCTCTCGAAGGTAGAGGAACGGCCAGGCGTCGGTCGGCAGCGGCCCCACTCCGCTCGTCGCCACCCGGACCGGGCGGACCTCGGACCAAGCGCCGTCGTAACCGACGCCGCGCGGAGGCCGCGTCACCGAAACCGTTGGCCTGGCGTTGGCCGTCGGCACTGACGCCAGCCAGAACGATCTCCCGGCATCGAATGCCTTGCCGACCCGCTCGACGAACGGCGAGCCGGGCATGCCGACGATCAGGCAGGTGACCCGCCCGCCTTGGTTGTCGCCCGGCTCGATCGCGTCGACGTGGGGCATCGAGAGGACGATCGGCTTAGTGCCGAACACTTTCTCCGCCAGCGCGGCCAGGCGGCCGACGACCCAGCCCTGGCGGTACGCGTTGTACATCACGAACGCCCCGCCCGGCTTGAGCTTGGCCTTGACGTCGCGGAACGCCTCCTCGGTGAACAGGAAGCTCTCCAACCGGAGGCTGGAATACCCGGAGTGGAGCACGAGCGAGTCGACCAGCGCGTACGTCGCCAGGTCATATTTCCGGCCGGTCGCCTTGACGAAGCTGCGGCCGTCGTCGAGGTGGGCGGTGACCCGGCGGTCGGCGTAGGGGCGGTTCGGGTGGTCGATCCGCCCGATCCGCTGGATGCTCGGGTCGATCTCGACGGCGTCGACTGCCCCGGCCCCGTGCCAGAGCGCGGCCGCGACGTCATTGCCCGAGCCGGCGCCGATGATCAAGACGTCATCGAACGGTCGGCCGCCCGTGTCCCGATTCAGCAAGTGGGGCAGCGAGTAGGCCGGGCCGTCTTTGTCGCACATCAACGATCACCTGGTGGCCGATATGGTTGGTTTCGATCATCCCGCTTCGCGGATGGTAGGTGACCTTGTAATAGGGCGACCAGAAGGTCAGGAACCTGCCGCCGTCGCGCGTCGCCGCCGTGGCCAGCATCACCATCAGGGCTAGCAGGCCATAGAGCTGGGGCCGTGACACTTTCGGCAGTGCGCGGAAGACCGCCGCCATGCCGATGGCGAACCAGACGACGGGAGAAGTCTGCCAGTACGAGACCACGGCTGAAACAAGCGATCCCGGCGAGGCTGCCGAGAATGTCGACCGAGTAGGCGGCCACGCGGTCGGGGTCGCGGCGAAGGCGCGGCCCATCGCCTGGCCGAGCCCGACGAACATCAAGGCGATGACCGCGAAGAACACCGCGGCGATGCACTCGATGGGCACGACGAACTTGCTGAGATCACCGCGCAGGGGTTCGGTCCCGAAGAAGACCTGCTGGGGGGACGCCTGCCCTCCGACGTCGATGCTCAGATTCCCAAGATGGGCGTACGCCCAAGATGTGAGCTCGGCCAGACCGACGGCGGCAACCGCCAGGGGAATGACCCAGGTCACAAGGTCGGCCCGGCGGCCGGTGGCGAGCAGGCCGACGGACATGCCGAGAAAACAAGCGAAGAGCACGAGATTCGTGAAGAACGTCAGGAACAGCACCGCACTGCCGAACCAGCGGATGCATGCCAGTTCCAGAAAGAGAGTGGCGAAGCTGATGAAGAAAAGATCGGCGTAGGGATTCCGGGCCTGTTCCGGCCCGCCATGCACACGCAGCGTCCGCGACAGTGCCGCGATGGGAGCCAGGGCCGAGGCGGTCGAAGTCCCGGACATCGTGGCACTCCCTTGCTTGCAGGACCTGGCATTCCCTTGCCCGAGTGAGAGACCGTGTCAGTGGTCGAAAGCGAGATCTTACCCGAAAGACGCTCAGCCGGTCTATCCCACCGACGAACCCGTCACCTCAGCCCCGGCCGACCTTGAGCTTGATCACCTGTCTCACCCAGCGCGCATGCTTCTTCTCGCGGGGGACGACGACCTGAAGGCAGGCCATGCCGGGCCGACAGCGGTTGGCCGTCGCGGCGGTCGGCTAGAAGGATCACCCGGTCGGTAAACATGGAATGAAAAGAGAAAAGAAGAGACAGGGCAGGATCGTCGAGACGGCATCAATCGTTGATGGCGAGGCTGTCGGACTTGTGGTGGATGATGACCCCTTCTTGCAAGTAAACGATCGTCTGCGCGATATCCTTGGCATGGTCGGCGATTCGTTCGAGGTTCCGCGCCGTGTTCATCAACTCGAGCCAGGCTTCGAACTGCGCGGCGTGCTGGCGGAGAGATTCCTTCAACTCGCGCACGGATCGAGCGGTACTGGCGATCGATCCAGGCGGTCGCCCAGGATCACCTCTGTGCGCGGGCGGAATCACGGCCGGCCAACACCTCGTAGCTGGCGCACACTTGGGTGAGCACGTCGCGAGCCAGCGACTTGAGCGCTCAGGGATGGTGGGCTGTCCGGCTTCTTGGCCAGCTTGCGGGCTCTCCGGGCAATCCGGGCCGCCAGATCGGCGATCCGTTCCCAGTCCCGGCTCACTTTGAGGATGGTCGCCAATCGCCGCAGATCCGAGCCGACCGGCTCGAACAGAGCCAGCACCCCGCAAGGGGACACAAACCCGGGACATCGCGCATATCGACGACTGTCCGATGCCGGGGGGGATCTGTCGATATGCGATCATGTCCCGGGTTTTCCGGGTCGTATTAACCATTACGCCGTTTGAGTGTGATCATCCGATCGAACGGCCGACGTCGGTCGCCGCCCGCGCCCTCGCTCGTGCTATATTCGCGACTTTCGAGCGGCCACGCCAAGCGAGATTTCCGGTTATACCGGCGCGCACAACCTAACTCCAACTCCAGCAGCGTATTATGGATCGGAACAATGTAACGATTATTCCTGTGTCACGTTTAACTGATTTGTTGATAAAGAGATACAGAAAAGCACGCTCTTGGGTCGAGTTTTAACGATTATGCCTGTGTCACACGTAACTTTTTGCCTTACAGGGAGATATGTCAGAACCCTCTTCATGTTACCAAATTTAACGATTATGCCTGCGTCACACATAACCACAAGGGAAGCAGAGCGTTACGGCTGATCGCCGCAGTTCCGATTATTCCTGTGTCACACGTAAGTTTCAGGCCTGTCATCAGATGTAGCCGAACGGCTGTTTCTCGACCCGACAAAGTGTGTGCGCTCTTCAAGCGTCGTGGATCGGCATCTTCGGCTGCTCGGCGAGCCTTTCGTGCGTCGGAATCCGTTCGCGCAACCGGAATCCCCTGCACAACCCGGGAGGCCGGAACCAGCGCCGGCCTTCGGCGGTATGATGTCTCACTTATGGCCGCGAAAACCATAACCCCGGAGCGCAGCCGTAGGACTTACCGGGGTCGACGTACGTCTGTTCGTCGTGCCGCCACTCCGACCAGCATCAGGATCGACGCGCTCATGGCCTCGGGAAGTGTGTCCCAGGCGTCGATGACAACGGTCAGATCCGAATCCTCGGGTAGCGCGCGGGTAGCGCTTTGATAGGCGCAGGGGACGCTCCGGTGCGCGATCATTCGCTTTGGTACGTGATTGTGGGACCGAATGCTCTTGGTCGGTTTGAACAGAAACCCTTGTGGAATAGGGTCTTGTGGCGCTCGCATTTGCTTCCAGACGGGTCTATAGCGGATATGGGGGAAGAGGCTCCGCCCGGATTCGAACCGGGGAATAACGGTTTTGCAGACCGTCGCCTTACCACTTGGCTACGGAGCCAGCAAATCAAATCTTACCAGCCCAATCGCAAGCGCCGCAATCCCGGTCGGAATCGCTCGGCGTGTTATCCGGGCGACCTGGGTAAGACGCCGATTCGCTTTAACTCAAGCGGCGACAACGCTTGCAACATCGTGCTACGCCGGGCTATTTGGGCTGAGTTGCGAATACTCTTCCGGTTGGAGGAATGCCAGGAGTTCCCGTTCCAGGTCTTGGGGAAGAGGGACCCGAACGACCTGCCGAGGCCATAATTCCAGGGGCGGTGCGGCAATCAGCTCCTTTGACAGCTTGACCGAGCGCAAGTCGTCGTGCAGGTAGTGTCGCCAGCCGCAGTGGAGCGCATCGCACGACATCCGAATTCCGGGACGGCACTCCTTCCAGTGGCAGGTGCGTCCGAGTACTTCCCCTTGGGATTGGCCAGGAAGATGTCGCCGCCCCGGTTGATGCTCTGGGCTCGGCCCTGGAGCCTCCGCCCCAATCGAGCCAGAGGTTCCAGGTCGGCGTCGTCGGTGACGGTGACCAGGAGGTCCGCGTCCTTCGGCTCGGGTTTCTCGGTCGTCAGCGAGCCGATCAGGGCGATCCGGGTGACGCCGGAGACTTGCCGCGCGGCACGGACGAAAGCGAGTACTTCGGCGATGAGGAATGCGCGGACGGACGGATTCTTCATGGAACCACGACCCATGCCACCAGGACTATTCCGTGAAACGACCTCGTTGAGCACCATCGCCAGCCGCATACCTCCCTGATACAGCCGTCTCCGTACAACCGGCAGGCTCGCCGCCTGGTACGCATCGGCCAGTTTCTGACCGGGCTTGAGCCTTTGACCGGTCTCGGGGACCTGGTAGGCTTGCCGGGCCGCCAGCAGGCTCTCGGTCGCCCAGTCCTCGACGGTCCCTCTCATCCACGCGGCGCGGTTCTCGAGCGGTGTCCAGTGCGGCGAGATCGGTCAGCCAGAAATCCTCCTTGTCGCTGACGTGTTCGATGATCTGGGAATCCCAGAGTCGATGCATGTTGGTTCCCTCGTCGAAGAACCGGACCTGGGTCTGATTTCCTCCCTTGTCGTTGTTGTCGCCGACGTGCATGGGCATGTGCAGATCCTCGATGCAATGGATGAGGAACCGGAGGGCGAACCGGCGATCCTCGACCGATCGGCTGGGGTCTTTGAGGACCACCTTGAAGTCATGGATCTTGTCCACGACATAACCCCTCTCCGGGAGATCGCCCGAGAACATCGAGTTGTATCGCGGCTCGTCCAGCGGAACGTCGACATAGTGCCAGGGAGCGGTTCTCGGCAGTTCCCGGCGGTGCTCGTCCGCCCATGTCGAAGCGTCCGCCAACGACTCACCCGGCTCGAGCAAGGCCGCGATCGCGAGCCTGGCTTTCGGGTTCAGGTTCTTCTCGGCGATCCGGGAGATCACCCGGTGTCCCAGCCGGCCCCACGCCCACACGGGCGCTGCCGACTGAAGGGCGAGTAACAGGGTGACGGCCATCACGAGGCATGAACGGCGAGGCGTACGTCCCGGCATTGATCGGCTCCAGGGGTCTCAGTCCTCTGGTACCATTCCGAAAATGGCTCGACCCAGGCGATATACCAATTTCATACTAACTCACACAGAGTGAGGCCAAAAGATGAAGCGCCTGAAGACGTGCGATGACTCATTGGGCATTCCAGTGTAACCGTCGATCGATGTCCGTGGCGGCTCTCGGCTATTTTCACGCCCGTCGGGCGCGGGTACGATCATTCGAGGGATGACGCGCGGCGGGACGGTCCGCCGGAGAGCTTGAGCGCGGGCCGGTGGCTTGCATCGCGATGCGAGCTTTCTTGCAGTTGGGAGGATTCATGGCCGACTACGTGGTTACTGTCTTTCTTCGTGGCTGTGATCAGCGTGCTCGTATTCCTTCACGGATTGGAACTCGCCCAGCTCCGAAAGCGCCTGGCGGCGCTGTCGCGGATCGAGGCCAAGCTCGACCTGGTGCTCCAGCACGCGGGTCTCAAGTATGTCCCGTATGCGAACCTGCCCGCACCGGTCATCGAGCGCCCTGCAAAACGGAAACAAGATCCAGGCGATCAAGCTCTACCGGGAGGCCACCGGGGCCGGTTTGAAGGAAGCCAAGGATCTCATCGAGGAAGTCATGGCAACCAGCACGTCCCACGAGACGACCCTCCACCGGAAAGGATGAAGGATGAACTGGATGGCCGATGGTGTGTGGTGTGCGGTGCGTGAATGTTTTCCCGCCACTCATCATCCGTCCGATCCTTTTCTGATTCATCCTTTCGGAGGAAGGTGTCGGATCTCGACGTTGCGGAAATAGATCTCGGCCGCCTCGATCTCCAGGGCGATCCGGCCTCGGGTGATCGGCCGGGTGGTTGAGCCGTCGGTTTTCGGGTCATGATAGCGGACCTTCAGACCTTGGTTGACGACATGGCCATTGAGGAGATGGACCGTCGTGTCGCCGTGGGCGATCACTTCGACGGTATTCCATTCCGGCAATTCCCACTCGCCTGCCAGGTGTTTCTGGTAGGCGATGCCGCGCCCGCCCAGGACGCGCTCCTGGCCGCCTTGCTTCGGGTCGAGGTAAGCCGGCTGTGCGTTCTCGCGCGTCTTCGGGATCGATCCAGGTATCGACTGTCATGCCGTAGAGGGCGATCAGGTCACCCACGTTGGTCTCCTCGATCTGAAACTGGAGGGCGGTCGGCCAGACGGCGTCCGGCCCGATGATGTGGTAGTACAGCCCGGCGTCTCGCTTGAGCTGGTACCGCGGCTGGAACTTCTTGGTCCCCCAGCGGTACTGCAACCTCAGGTGGTAGTCGCCATACTCCTTCTCGGTGGCGATGTAGCCCATCACCACGTCGCTCCCCTCGCGGGCGTGCTTGTACAAGTGGATCGAGCCATCCTCGATCGTGATCACGCGGTCCGGGTCCTGGTTCTTGCCGTGCTTCTGCAAGAACGTGTACCAGCCATTGAGGTCGCGTCCGTCAAAGAGAGAGACCCAGCCTTGGCCGGCCGCGGTGGACTTCGTCGCGGACTTGGGCGGCGTTGCGTCCCTTGCTGCCGCTCGCGGCCTCGGGCTCTTGTTGCCATCCCACCAAGGTGAAACTCATCACGAGCGACAGTGTAAGCATAGTGTGAGCTGCCTCGCAAGAATGACCGTGAGAATGGGCTGTTGGTGATTTCGCGAGACTATCCGATGACGATGGCTCCGTCAATTCGAGTATGTCCTGTCCTACGACAGCCGATCCAGGTGGGCTTGGCGACGGGGTCTTCGGTCGATTAAACTGACTCCCCTCTCACCCCGGGCCGCATTCGCTGCTTTCCTTGACCGGTCCGGGTTCTCGTCCGTCCTTCGATACCACGACTCGATATCGATCTGCCAAGAGGTTCCGGCCATGTGGTCGCTCGCGCGTGTTCGTTCTGATTCTCTGCTCATCCCCACCGCGGCCCTGGCCGCCGACAAACCGTTCGGTCTGGAGCGGCGCATTCCGTGGAACGACTCGCGCGTGGCCGGCTCGCCCGACCCGCTGCCTCCCTACAAGGTTGTGCGGGTCTTCCCCAAGCTGTCCGTCAAGCAACCCTTGGTCTTGACCCCCGAGCCGGGGACCAACCGGCTGTTCATCCTCCAGCACCTCAATGTCTGGGCCGGGCCGGGCCGCCTGCTCGCCGTCCCTGACCGCCAAGACGTGACCGCGGCCGAGGCCGAGATGCTGATCGAGATCGATGGCCTGGCCATCGGCTTCGCCCTCCACCCCGATTACGAACGCAACGGTTACATTTACTTTGGTTTGAATGGCCCGATTCGGAGGGGCCGAAGACGACGCAGGTGGTGCGTTACACGGTCAACCGCCAGCCGCCGCACGGCATCGACCCGCGTCGAAGTTGCTCGATCATCGAGTGGCCCTCCGACGGCCACGATGGCGGCGACCTGGCCTTCGGCAACGACGGGTTTCTCTACGTCTCCTCGGGTGACGGCTCCAGCGGCTCCGACGCCCACATGACCGGCCAGAGAATCGACGACCTGCTGGCGTCCGTGCTGCGGATCGACGTCGACCACCCCGACCCGGGCCGGAACTACTGGCGTGCCCAAGGACAACCCGTTCGTCGATCGCAAGGGAGCCCGGCCCGAGCTGTGGGCCTACGGCCTGCGCAACCCCTGGCGGCTGAGCTACGACCGCGAGTCGGGCCAGCTCTGGGTCGGCCAGAACGGGCAGGACCTCTGGGAGCAAGTTTACCTGATCAAGAAGGGTGGCAACTACGGCTGGAGCATCACCGAGGGGAGCCACATCTTCGTCGCCACGCGCCAGGCTGGCCCCGACCCGATCTTGCCGCCGACCGCCGAGCACTCGCACAGCGAGGCTCGCTCGCTCACCGGCGGCCGGGTCTACCGCGGTACGCGCTTGCCCGACCTGGTCGGGGCCTATCTCTACGGCGACTGGTCCACCGGCAAGGTCTGGGGGATCAAGCACGACGGCACCAAGGCCATCTGGCACCGCGAGCTGGTCGATACACCCGTTCAACATCACCGGCTTCGGCACCGATCACGCGGGTGAGCTGTACGTCATCGACCAGGTGACCGGATTCTATCGCCTCGAGCCGACGACCGAGGCCGACCAGCCCAAGCAGCCGTTCCCGACCAAGCTGAGCGAGACGGGCCTGTTCGAATCGGTCGCCAGCCACAAGCCACACCCGGCCGCGATCCCGTTCGACGTCAATACGCCTCAGTGGGCTGACGGGGCGACGATGGAGCGGTTCGTCGTGCTGCCGGGCCTGGAGAAGATCGTGCAAAAGCCCCAGCTCAACGCGGGCGGTTCCTGGAGTTTGCCCAACGGCTCGGTCCTGGTGCAGACGCTCAGCCTCGACGTGGTCGAAGCCGCCGGCAAGCCCGCCAGCAGGCGAGTCGAGACGCGTCTGTTGGTTCGCCAGCAGGGAGAATGGACCGGTTATTCCTACCGATGGAACCCCGAGCAGACCGACGGCGAGTTGGTCCGCGGCTCGGGCGACACCCAGGTGTTCGAGGTGCCCGACCCGGCCGAGCCGGGCGGCCGTCGCGAGCAGGACTGGCGGTTCCCTTCCCGGACCGAGTGCATGGTCTGCCACTCGCGAGCCCTCGGCTTCAACGCGGCCTTCAATCCACTCCAGCTTGACCGCGACCACAATTACGGCGCGCATCATCGACAACCAGCTCCGCGCGTTCGAGCACATCGGAGTGTTCGAAGGCGAACTACCGGAGAGGCCGGCCGACCGGCCCCGGCTGGTCAACCCGTACGAGGCCAAGGCTCCGCTGGAGGCCCGGGTCAAATCGTACCTGCATGTCAATTGCTCGACCTGCCACGTCAATGAAGGTGGCGGCAACTCCCGCATGGAGCTGGGTCTCGCCACGCCGGTCGGCGAGATGAAGCTGATCGATGAAGTTCCCGAGCACGACCGCTTCGACATTGCCAATCCCTTCCTCGTCGCTCCCGGCTCGCCCGAGCGATCCGTGCTCTACCAGCGGATCTCGCGGCGAGGGACCGGCCAGATGCCTCCACTGGCCTCTACCCAGGTCGACCGCACGGCCGTCAAGATGATCGCCGACTGGATTCGCGGCTTGCCCGTCGGCAAGCGATGAACCGTTTGGCACGGTCGCCGCAACAAGGGTGGTGGTCAGTGGTCCAATCAGACCGGACCCAGGAATGCGGCTGGGTCCACTTCAAAATACTTCGATAAGGTTGCGATATGTCTCGCGGGTCAAAAGCTTCTTGATTTCTTTGATCTGACCCCGTTTCTCGGCGTCAACGTAGATGTGTTTCGAGACTCGGTCATCAAATCGGCCCAGCTCGTCGCGTGCAGCAATTTCTCGCACAATCCCTCGAGTCGTTCCAGGTCGTCGATCGATTCGATTGTGGCGAGGGTCGAATCGTCGATGGGTCCGAATCGCACTTCGCCCAGAAGAATCACGATCTTCATGGTCTGCTCGATCTTCCCGTGTCTCTCTCCAGTCTCGTAAGTGTCTTTGGTGAACGAGGATTCCCTGAGAAGATTCATTGTCCGAAGTCCCCTCGCCAAGACGTCGATCTATTCCACGTCAGTCAGCAATTCAGCCCAACTTGCTACCTTCTGAGTTTTCTTAATCAGGGCTTCGAGCCGTTCCAGATCGTCGATCGATTCGATTTTGGCGCGGGTTGCCTTGCCGAGCCGGCCAAATCGCTCCTGGCCCAGATCGATCACGATCTTCTTGGCCTCGGCGATATGGCCCCGTTTCTCTCCTTTCTCTCCCCTTCGTAATAGGGCCGAGAGAATGAGGATTCCTTGAGAATGTTCATTGTCCGAAGCCCCCTTTTCAAGTCCTTGACGTGTTCTGGATCCATTCGCATTCCGGCCAGGAAGAGCGTCCTCACCATCATTATAGCGGCATTTTCGGGCGAGGTCTCCGCCATGAGCCTGGAATCGATCTGATGGAGGATGTCGGGCAGGTCGGCGACAGGCACGTCCGCCAGGGTCGCCATGGGCAAGGTGGCCAGGGGCCCCGTCAGCAGCGGCTCGACGGGCTGTTGCCAGGCGCGGACGACCGAGTAATGAAACTCGACCACCCGATCGCCGTCGGGAAGACGGAGGTCGAGCACGCCGGTCATTTGCTTGGAGTCGCGCCGTCGGCCGGAGCAGGAGCGCAACGCTCCGGACCCGGAGATCATACTTGAGGTCGAGGAGGGCGTTGTATCGCCACATCCGGCGGGCCAATGTGTTGTCCCAGCGGGCCTGAACCTCGATGTGAATCAAATGCGGGCGTGGTTTCGTCACGCGATAAACCTGGTCGATCTCGGCGGCGGTGGACGCGACGTTGGAATCCATCACCTGCATCAACCCGCCGGCATGGAGTCGCATGTAGGCGACCCAGGCGGGCGGATTGTCGGCGAGCAGTTCCCGGGTCGTGGTGTCGAGTCTCTTGGGCTGGAGCTTGGTCTTTCGTCGCGGCTTCCGCGGCCGGTCGGACATCGATTGGCCTCGATCAGGTGGTCAATCCCGCGTCGGCTCGCGGCAATGCCCCCCAGCCGAGCTTGTCGCGGAGCGTGCGGTAGAAGCTGTGGCCGGGGAGGCGGACCATGGGGAAGGGGTTCTTGCCGCGGCGGATGGTCACCCGGTCGCCGCAACGGAGCGGGACCTGCACCTGGCCGTCGATCACCAACGTGGTCGAGATCCCTTCGCCTTGAGGGACGATCTCGAATACTTTGTGCGCGCTATCGACCAGCGGGCGCTGGGTCATGGTGTGCGGACAGAGCGGGGTGACCACGAACATGTGGGCGTTGGGGGGAGGATCGGCCCTCCGGCCGAGAGGCTATGTGCCGTCGAGCCGACCGGCGTGGCGATGATCAGGCCATCGCCTCGATAGGTCATCACGCTCTCACCATCGATCGATAGACCGATCTCGACCAGGTGAAAGAGCGGGGCGGCCCGGACGACGGCGTCATTCAGGCCGCGAAAGCCGCGAGTGGGACCGTTCTGGGGAGTCAAGACGCACGACAAGGTCATGAGGTTGTCGATGGTGAACTGACGCGCGGCCAGGTCGGGCAACCGAGCACGGAACGCGGCTGGGGTCAGGTCGGCGAGGAACCCGAGCCGGCCCATGTTGACTCCCAACACGGGGGTGGGATGGTCCTCCATCCGCCGCGACGCGTGAAGTACGGTCCCATCCCCACCCAGCACGACCGCCACGTCGGCCGGAAGGTTGGAGAGGTTCGAATCCTCCGACAGGTCGACGCCGGTCAGTTCGATGCCCGGCGTCTGAGACAAGACCTCGGCCAGCGCCTTGGCCTCGACAGGGACCTCGGCCTTGATCCCGTTGCCCAGGATCATCAGTTTGAGGCAGCCGGGGAGTCATTATGCCATTGGTCATTAAGCCGATATCGGATTGTCTTCGATGATGGGTCTCACCGCGCCCATGAGGGACGTTTGCCATTGCGGGGAGTGAGCGGGGCGATTTCGGTGTCAGAGCCGGTTTCTAGCTCCGCGGGCAGAGACAATCCGACGGTTCTGGCTAGATCAATTGCCGCCTGGGTGATGCCGTCCGCGTCGAGGCCGGCTTCGGCGAGCTGTTCGTCGCGTTCGGCGTGGAGCACGTAGCGGTCAGGCAGCCCGAGCCGGCGGAGGTGGGTGGTGGAGAGCCCGGCGTCGTTGGCCGCCTCGAGCACCGCGGAGCCGAACCCGCCCATGAGCGCAGCCTTCCTCGACGGTGAGCACGAAGCCGCACTCCTCGATGGCTTTGCAGACAGTGTGCTGATCCAAGGGCTTGATGAACCGGGCGTTGACCACTCCGACACGCAAGCCGTACTGGTCACGCAGTCGATCGGCCGCTTGCAGACAGGCGCCGACCATTGCGCCGCAGGCGAGGAACATGCCGTCGGTCTCCCACTCGAGGATCTCGGCCTGGCCCAGTTCGACCGGTTGGACCTCGCGCTCGATCGTGTCGAGGTTGGCCCTGGGGTATCGGATCGAGACGGGTGAGGTGTGCTCGAGGGCGAACGCGAACATCGGGGCGATGTCCTTGGCGTCGCCGGGAGCCATGACCACCATGTTGGGGAAGACTCGCATGTAGGACAGGTCGAAAGAGCCGTGGTGGGTGGGTCCGTCGGCACCGACTAGGCCGGCGCGGTCGAGGCAAAAGACGACTGGAAGGTTCTGGAGCGCGACCTCCTGGAAGATCTGGTCGTATGACCTTTGCAAGAATGTGCTGTAAATATCGACGACCGGCCGGGCGCCGGCCTTGGCCATGCCGGCGGCGAAAGCCACCGCATGGCTCTCGCAGATGCCGACGTCGAAGAACTGGTCGGGGAACGTATCGCGGATCTTCTGGAGCTTGTTTCCCTCGCACATGGCGGCGGTGATCACGGCGACCTTGGGCTGCCGTCTGCACGCCTCGAAGAGCGCATCGCTGACCGCGTCGGTGTAGGTGCGGCTCGATGAGCTTTTGAGCGGGACGACTCCGTTGCCCGTCTTTTGAAAGGGGGCTGGGGCATGGAACTTGACCGGGTCCTTGACCGCCGGCTCGAAGCCATGCCCCTTGTTGGTCAAGACGTGCAACAAGACCGGTCCATCCATGGTCTTGACCCGCTCGAGGTAGACGCGCAAGGTCTTGAGGTCGTGGCCGTCGATCGGCCCGAGGTAGACCAACCCCAGCTCCTCGAAGAGCATCCCGTGGTGCAGCGAGGCCTTGATCGCGTCCTTGAACTGCTGGAGCCAGCGCTCGGCGTGTTCGCCGAGCAGGGGGATGTTGGGCAAGAGCGACTTGACGCGTTTGTTCCAGTCGTGGTAGGTGCTGGACATGCGGGCGCGGTCGAGATAATCGGCTAGGCCGCCGACCCTCGGGCAGATCGACATCTTGTTGTCGTTCAAGATGACCAGCAGTTTCTTCTTCAATCCACTGGCGTGGTTGAACGATTCGAAGACGATGCCGGAGGGCAAGGCGCCGTCGCCGATGACAGCCACCGCGTGTCGATTGGACTGGCCGGTCAGCTCGTCGCCGACTTTAAGCCCGAGGGCGGTCGAGGGAGCGCAGCCGGCGTGCCCGGTCATGAACAGGTCGAAGGGGCTTTCGGACGGGTTGGGGTAACCCATCAGACCCCCTTTGGTCCGGATCGTGTGTAACATGGCAGCCCGGCCGGTGATCAGTTTGTGGGGATAAATCTGATGGCCGGTGTCCCAGATCAAGCGGTCTTGAGTGAAGTCGAACGTCAGGTGCAAGGCCAGGCAGAGCTCGACCACGCCGAGGTTGCTGGCGAAGTGCGCCGACCGCCGTCCCACGACGCCGATTAGCTCGGCACGCATCTCGTCGGCGAGCTGATTGAGCTCCGATTCGGACAACCTCTTCAGATCGGCCGGTGATTGGATGCGCCCCAGCACGGAGCCGAAATCCGGATGATTCATCAACGATCCCTTTCCAAGAGAGCTAGCGCCAGGCTTCTGAGGTGGTCGGCCGTCGGGTCCGAGCGGCTCGATCGCCGCCACGGCCTCATCGGCCAACTGCCGGGCACGGCGGCGGCTGCCGTCGACGCCCAGAAACCTGGGGTACGTCCATTTGCCGAGCTCGGAATCCTTGCCGACGCGCTTGCCCAGTTTGGTCTCATCGCCCTGGACGTCGAGCAGGTCGTCGACGATCTGGAACGCCAGACCAACGGCTTTGCCATACCGATCGAGTGCCTCGAGGATAGCGAGTCGGGGGCCTCGGCGATCACGGCCCCCATGCGCAACGGGGCACGGAGCAGTGCCCCGGTCTTGCGACGGTGGATCGCCTCGAGCGCCGTCAAGGTTCGCGGGGGTTCGACCGTGTCGTGCGCCCCTCCGGTTCGGTGCGCCCTTCGGCCTGAAGGTCGGCCATCTGGCCGGCCACCATGCCCTTCGGGCCCGCGGACTCGGCCAGGATCTGAACGCACCGCAGAGCGGCCGTCCCGGGCCTGACCTCGCGTGCAACCAACTCGAATGCCAGGGTCAACAGACCGTCCCCCGCCAGGATCGCCGTGGCCTCGTCGAACGCCCGGTGGCAGGTCGATCGGCCACGCCTCAAGTCGTCGTCATCCATCGCCGGCAGATCGTCATGGATCAGCGAATAGGTGTGAATCATCTCCAGGCGCAAGCCGCCGGCATTGCCGCCTCGCCAGCACCACCACACGCCTCGGCCGCCATCAGGCACAGAATCGGTCGTAGCCGCTTGCCACCGCCCAGTACGCTATAACGCATCGCCATGGCGAGGCGCGCCGGGCACGCCGCCGCAAAGTCCGGGTCGACCTCGGGAAGATAGCTTCCAAGGCCTCCTCCACCCGATCCCGTGCTCGGTTCAGATACTCGCCCAGCGCGGACACCTTGCTCGACGTCGTGACAGAACTCTCATGTTTCCATCCGCTCCCGACCACGGAGGCCGGGAGACCCCGTCGAATCCGAAAGCAACGAACCGATGGCCCAGCGTCCCTCGCTCGGGAACGCACGCCGAAGCGGGTCATCCATCCCCGGGCCATCAAGAACGTTCCGCTATTGTTGACATTCAGCGCCCGAAAGTCCACATGCGACCCCCGAAAAACTTTGTCATGCAAAGTGTTCGGTAGAATGGGTAGTCCGTAGCGGTGAATCGTGCGTCGGTGATGAACAGATGGTATGTCCGTGATTCTGGGTTCGTGCCGTTTCTGTAGGCCAGGCTTTCCTGCCAGACACGGCGATCACCGAGTCAGGCGGAAAGCCTGATCGACTGCCAAATATGGGTCAGGCATCGTCGTACTAACCGGAGTCGCAACACGGATTCTGGAGGCGATCGCGTCGAGTGCTTGGCTTCAGTATAGCTCTTCGACTGCGAGTGCGAGTCGCCAGGAACTGAGATTCGTGCTCGGACCGCTGGAAAGCTCGTTCAAAACGGGGGATCTCCGCCTGGGTCGTCGCTCGCGGGGTTGACCGATCGCGGCCTTCGGTCGATGGGCTCGTGGACGGACGATGGGGTTGGCATCGCTGCCGGCGTGGGGCGAACCGTCTGTGCGGAAGCATCGAACGGAGCCGTCAGCGGGTTGCCCTTGCTGGTCGACCCCGGTCAAGAGTGCCACCGAATGCTCGGCCTGGTCCAACAGCCGGTAACACTGGGTCAGCAGCTTGACGCCCTTCTCGTACTTGGCCAGCGCGCTGGACAGCTCAGGCTCACCGCGCTCCAGGCTCTCGACGATCCGGTCGAGCAGACCCAGGGCTTCCTCGAAGCTCGGCTCGGTTTCGGGCTGGTCCAATGGCCATCTCCTTTTGTAGGTCAGGCTTTCCAGCCTGAATGGAAACCGTCAGGCTGGAAAGCCTGACCTACGGCGATTGCGATCATGGTTTGATGTTGGTTGAAACGACGCGACTGATGATCAGTCCGGAGGCGAGCCGCGTGTGCAGGGTATCGCCGGCTGCACGTGTTGATGTTGGAACGAGGGTTTGGTCGTCGGCGTGGAATGTCAGGCTGTAACCGCGTGCGAGAACACCGAGGGGGCTGAGGGCTTCGAGGCTGGCGGCGAAGTCGGGCGAGTTGGTGCCGGCGGCGGACGAGGTCCTGGTTGAGGGCCACCCGGCCGCGGTCGGCCAGTCGATCGAGGCGGGTGCGGGCATTGCGGAGCTGGGTCAGACCGGCCAGGCGGAGCCGATCGGCGACGTGGTCGAGGTGCAGCGCGACTTCACGGGAATCGGGCACGCAGAATTCGCCGGCCTCGCTGGGAGTCAAGGCGCGGTGATCGGCGGCCAGGTCGGCGAGCGTGACATTGATCTCGTGGCCCACCGCCGAGATGACCGGTAACCGCGAGCTCGGCGATGGCGCGGACGACGATTTCCTCGTTGAACGTCCAGAGGTCCTCGAGGCTGCCGCCGCCGCGGGCGATCACGATCACGCTGGCATCCGGCGACCTGGTTGGCCAGCGCGATGCGCGGCGACGACCTCTTGGTCGGCCCCGCGCCCTGGACGCGCAGTCGGGGCGATCAGGAACTCGGCGCACCGCCAGCGACGGGCCGTGACCTGGAGCAGGTCTCGGACCGCCGCGCCCGGTCGGACTCGTCACGATCACGATCCGACGCGGATAACGCGGCAACGGCCGTTTGCGACCGGGGTCGAACAGGCCTTCGAGCGCCAGTTTGGCGTATCGCTGCCGAAATGCCAGTTCGAGGGCTCCGATCCCCTCGGGCTCGATCTGCTGGATTGTGATCTGATATTCTCCCGCGCGGTGCGTAGACGGTCAGTCGCCCCAGCGCACGCACGGCCAGCCCGTCGGTCAGATCGAAGGCCGAGCCGGGCATCGCTCTTCCACATCACGGCGCGGATCGATGCCGAGTCATCCTTGAGCGTGAAATAAACGTGCCCCGACCTCGGTCGCGCCACGTTCGAGACCTCGCCCTTCAACGCCACCTCGGCGAAATCCCTCTCCAGCGTCCGCTTGATTCGCGACGTCAATTCGGACACCGACTGGAACATTGGGCCGAAGGGGTCGTCGGCGGTGGCACGGTCAAGCCATGGAATGTTTGCCATGAGTGTCATCATCCGGTAGGTGCTCGTAGGGTGCTTCTGAGCGCCGATCCGGCACTGTAGTAGGGGCTTGTGAGCACCGATCCGGCACTCGGTGCTCAGAGAGCACCCTATCGGCTTTTCTTGACGCGGATCTTCCCGCATTCCGGATCGCGAGCAAGATACAATAAGATCATCCTGGGTAGACGTGTTAATCGAGTCCGGTCCGGAGTCTCCTGTGCAACCGAACCCCGCGCGAAACTCGAAGCTGTGGCGCACGTTGGGATTTGTCCTCCTGGTCTTGGCCGGTGTCTGTGCATTCCTGGTATGTTCGCTCGCTCCATCCTGGCTCCGTCTGCGCAGAGGCGCCCGGGCGCGAGAATTGAACGGCAGGCCGCCATCGTGTTTCTTGATGGGCTGCTGGTCGTTTACGGCCCCGCTTTGATCGTGGCGGTGGTGGGAACATTGTCCTTGCTTGGCTTGCGGCTCCGTGCCCGCCATTCCTTAACACGCCTGACGCAATCGCGATTCCTGTTGCTGGGTCTCTCGGTCCTGCCGAGCTTCCTGGCTATCGAGGCCGGCGCGGCCGCCTGGCGGACCTGGCTGCATCACAGTCCTAGACTACCGGCCGTCATCACGACGCCGAAGGAGGGTCACGCCGCCACCGACGCCGCTCCGATCCAGCCCCCCAAGCGATTTCCCGTGGCCAGGCCAACGCGAAGCGTAAGTCCCTTGCGGATCTTGGTGATCGGAGAGTCGAGTGGACGGGGCGAGCCGTACCATCCCTGGCTTTCGGTCGATCAGATCGTCGCCTGGCGATTGGAGCGGGTATTTCCGGAGCGACCGATTCAGCTCGACAACTGGGCTTTGGGCGGGGCCACGCTCGCGGTGATGCATGATAAACTCGCGGGTTTGAGCTACCGGCCCGATGCCCTGATTGTGTATGTCGGCCATAACGAGTTCCAGGGGCGGTACTCCTGGATGCGTGACGTGGACGACTATCGCGATCCGGCAAGAGCCGCGCAGCCAGTTCAATGCTTGGGGTGAACGCGATCCTCTCGCTCTCTCGCTTTTCACCCCTATGCCGGTTGATCCTGGAAGTCCGCGAACGGCAGCAAGTTGACATCAAACCGCCACGCGTGGTCACGCGTGAACTTGTTGACGGGCCTGTCTGCACGACGGCGGAAGCCGGTGGACTACTGTCGGATTTTCGACGACGGTTGAACGACATCGCCACCTTTTGCGAGTCGATCGGCACGCTGCCGATTTTCATCATCCCAGCCTCGAATGACGGTGGATTCGACCCCAGCCGATCGATTCTGAGTGCCGCCACATCCCAGGCCGAGCGAAGTCGTTCGCCAGGTCCGTCGCGCAGACGCGCGCTCTGGAAACGAAAGACCCGGCCGAGGCGATCCGCATTGACCGCGAATTGGTCGACCGCCATCCCGAGTTTGCCGAGACGCACTTTCGCCTGGCCTGTCTGATGGAGCAGTCCGGCCGTTGGGACGAGGCGAGAGCGCACTACATCCTTGCCCGCGAGTGCGATGCCATGCCCTTCGTTGCCCCGAGGCATTTCGCCAGGCATACCGCGAAGTCGCGACCCAGCATCCGGGTGTGCTGCTCGTCGACGGCCCGCGAGTCTCGAACGGCGAGCCGGCATGGAATCCTTGACGACTCTTTTTTCCACGATGCCCAGCATCCCAACCTGCGCGGTTACGCGTTGCTGGCCCAGGACGTTCTCGACCAGCTTCACCCGCCGCGCCTTCGGCTGGCCACCGGACAGGCCGTATCCCGTCATTGACATCCAGGCCTGCATCCGACCACTTCCAGCTTGACGCGGCTCGGTGGATTGAGATCTGCCGTCGCGAGGTCTGGTTCTACCAGGCCACTGCCTATATTCGCTACGATCCCAAGTTTCGCAACCAGCGCGCCGCGGCCTACATGCGAGCCGCCGAGGCGCTCCAGGCCGGTTGGGATCCCGCCGACGCCGCGATCCCTGGTTGGTCCCTGCCACCCAAACCTTCTTCGTCCCACTGAATCCCACCTCGCTTCAGCAAACGATAGGCATATCGATTTGACTTGAATCAAAGCGTCCCACCGGCGTTCGTAAGATGGGCGTAGAACCAACGCCGCAGCTCATCACCGTCAGGAGGATTGAATTCGAGCAATGCCTCGAGCTCGGCGCGCGGCTTCAACATCGCCGAGGCGAAGCTCGCAACGAACGAGCAGCTTCCTGGTCTCGAGGTGAGTCGGATCAAGACGAAGGCTCTTTTGGCACGACTCGGCCGCAGCGCCTCGGTCGCGATTCTCAAAGTAAAGGGGAGCCAGCTGACGAGGTAATCCGACGGCCAGGGACTGATGGCGATGGCCCGCCGCCAGAAGTCGATGGCGGCCGTGCGATCGCCGGCTGGGCGGCCAGATAAGGGTCCCCATCAGTGTCGATTCTCGGCCTGGTTCTTTGCTCAACGCGATTGGAAGGCGGCGAACCCTTCCGCGGGCCGGTTGAGCTGCCGAGCGCGAATCCCTTTGACTCCGATGTGGGCACGTCATCCGGCTGCGGGTCAAGGCTGTCTCCAAGTGCGGCGCGATCGCCGCGCCGTCGGGCCGTCGCGGCACAAGGCGATACCGAAGTCTCGTTTCGCCAGAGCAGCCTCCTGGTCATTCATCAGCTCAGCGTGAAAATTGACCAGCGACTTCCGTCAAGGCGTGGGCTCTCGGATTGGCTGGGCGGATGGTTGTCTGGGTTCGCCCGGCGCATGATGTGATTATCGGTCATCGCGACATGTGGAGGTTGGCGCTGTTCAACGCGGCATGTGGCAGCCGGCGCAATTATTATCTCGGTTCCGCTCGAGGTGCGCGGTCGCTGGAAGGCTGCAAC